>CAWIYM010000017.1:0-3996 GCA_963840325.1 Candidatus Bathyarchaeota archaeon | reverse complement strand
GTGGGCAGTTTATCTATGAGCGCTTGGGTTAGGGTTTCTGGGGGAAGCTGTTTTTCGCTGAACACAGCGGTGTAGATGGTGAATTTTGTTATCTGGCTTTTTAGAGTCGCTAACTCTATGCCCATAGGTTCCCTGACCAGGGGAATGATGAGGTTTTCTTCTTCTCGTTGGATAACCAATGATTTGTCGGCGAGCTCCAATTTGGTTGCTAAGGTGATGGTTTTTTCGCCTTGACTTTTTGGTACCTTGATGCAAACGGACGGTTTAGGCATGAGTGTTCAGCTTTTCTCTATTCGATAGAGGTTGTTTACCTTTTCGATGGTGAATTTGGCGTTTAACATTTTTTCCATGAGCCAAATGTTGGATTCTATGTGTTCTGAGATGGCTCGGGTGAGGAAGGAGGATTTGCCTTCTGTTAGTGCCATGTAGGGTATGAGCATATCTGCGAGGTATTCGTCCACGGTTGGCTTTGCAGATAGTTCAGTTACGAGTGTTCTGTGCGGCTTCTTTTCCGACATCTTCAGCCATCTTCCGTAGTTCACCGATAGAGTCGGCACCGACGATTACACCTGTGTAGGTTTCAGCCCACAGTACGATGGAGCTGCCTTTCTGGATTGGGTTTGATTGGTCATTTACGATTTGGATGTCGGCTTTGTAGCCATTTTGGCTAAGAATGTTCTGTGCGCCTTTGGCTTGGCGTTCAGCCACTTGGCGGTCAGCCAAAAATGTGCAAACCGAGACGCCTTTTATGGATTTGAGGCTGCCAAACTTTTCCAGCACAAACGGTTTCAGGTTGGGGGTTGGCTTCACCGTCAGGGTTGCTTCGCCCATGCCTTTAGGATAGTAACCGTATTTTTGAACGGTGATTTCGGCTTCAACACCCATCTTCTTGAGTGTTGGCAAGAGTACATTGCGCATGTAATTGATTGTTGGGGCATGGATTGTGTCTGTTCCACCCTTTGCCACATGCACCTTCACAGGGGTTTGGGCGAATAAGCAGATGGGCAATGTGGATAGGAATAGCATTGGGATGCTTCCGGCGGTTTCAATCACAGCCTCTATGTTGCCGCCTTTAATCTCATGGGGTGTAACCCAGAGTTCTCTTGAACCCAGCGATGCCCCTTTGACTTCTGCGTTGCAGAGTTTAGCGGCGGTTAACACTGATTCGAGGTGCTGATGCTTCAAGCCGGGCTGCGGACGGTTCTGGCGGATGTTGGTGATGTGAAGCGGCTGCCCCTTGATGGCTGCGATGGCTATGGATAAGCGCAGTATAGTGCCGCTGCCGCTTTTTTGGCTCCCATCAATCTCAATCATACACCCTTTCTATAGACGGGGTGCCTAAAAATTGTTTTAGCACAACTGTTCCGCTTAACTAGAGACGGCAAATGCGGGATTAAACCAATTCTCAGCCAACAAACGCCTACTCGAAACAGGCAACCCCTCAATGAATGCCGTACCTTAAACATCGTATACTGTGCAGGCGTGGAGCCTATAAATAAGGGAGGGGGTAGGTCCGCAAGAGCAACAGCACCTAACACAACCAACCAGTAAACATTGTTGCAGGCTTATGGTGGCTAAAAGCTGCAAATAATTTATTAAGCGTCCGAGATTACTTAGGAGTTTAAGAGGGAGCCAAAGTGAGCAGTGACAAAGAAAAACTCAATCAACTTCTAGCAAAAGTCGAAGAAATCAATGCTACAATGAATAAGATGTCTGAGGAGTTGCGTTCGGTTTCTGCTTCGCTTAAATCACTTGCTGTTGGGCAGATTACTCAGCCGCCAACCGTTCATGTTACAGCTTCACCGAAGCCTGCCTCAGCACCCGTCCATACACCCTCGCCATCTACAGTTTCCGCTCCAGCATCTGAGGGCTCAAAATTGAGGTCACTAGACGACATCCGCATGTCGTTCCCAGAAGAACTCGAAGCACGCCTCAGCTTCGAAGAAAAAGGCGACTACATCATAATCAAACCCAAACAGTTCTTAGGCTCAGATAACTTCGCCAAAATCGCTGCCGCATCACGTGGAATGGGCGGAGAATACATCAGTTTGGGCAAAGACTCGCATTTCAGGATACCCAAAAAGAAAGCCTAAGCTCATTTGATGTGCTTGCCCAACGTCAAAGCTTCACTTAGCACGTGTGGCTGCGATTTAACTTCCGCCTTCTCAGAAGCTTTTGGCAACAGTACGCTGATTATGTCCATTTCTAAATATTTGAATGATAAATTGAACATGCCCACGATGTGGTTGCAAGCATCTGCGCCTTCTTCAGATGGAACAACAAGGACGGCTTTTTTGCCGCTTAACTTTTTAGATTCGATAAATGGACGTAATCGGTCGAGAAGCAACTTCATTTTGGCTGTGGGTCCATACCAGTAAAGGGGTGTTCCGAAAACTATGACGTCGGCTTCTTCCAGTTTAGGGTAAAGTCGCCTGCATGCCATCTTTTAGGACACATTGGAGGTTGCCTTTTTTGCATGCCCTACAATCAACACATGGAGCAATATCAACGCTGTAAAGGTACACTTTTTCGGTTGCATGCTCGTTTTTGGCTGCACCTTCAAGAATAGCACCGACGAGCAAGTCGGTGTTGCTGCCTTTTCGGGGGCTGCCCACTAAACCCAGTATCTTCATAATGCGTCTATTGTGTGGTTTGAGATTTTAATTTACCGTTAGTACGCTATTGTGAAGTTTTGGAATTCTTCTTTGATGTGCTCCCAATCCACGGTTATGTCGGTGACTGAGGCGCCTTTTGGGCCTTTTTTGCAGAAATTCCACCACTGCCTTAACCGCTTCTTCTTCACCCTCAAAAACAGCTTCCACACGGCCATCTTCCAGATTTTTTACCCACCCCTTAACGCCATAGCTCTTGCGCTTGCCGTTTAGTGTTCTGCCTAAAGAAGACGCCTTGAACTTTGCCGCTTACATACACATGTGCTCTGGAATTTGCCATACCAGTTTTTTGTTGCACCCTCTTTTATTCGTGTCCCCACACGTTGATGTTTTCGCCCACGGTATAGAGGAAAGTGCTTGCAGTAGAAGGACCCAACCACTTGAATTTGTTAATCAAATCCTTAACGACGAGGGCGTAGTTGTTTGATTTGTCTTGGCTGTCGAGGTATTTCTGGAATGAACCATATCTTTTTTGGATAGCGACAAAGTTTTGGGCGTTTTGTATGATTGCTTTGATTTTCCCTTTGTTTCTGATGATTCCTGTGTCGTTTAGTAGCCTTGCAACGTCTGAGTCTGTAAAGCAAGCTACTTCTTTGATGTCAAAATCATGGAATGCCTTTCTTGTGGTTTCCCATTTCTTGTCGATTACCTGCCAGTTTAAGCCTGCTTGAAAAATAACTCGGCTCATATTCTCAAAATAGGCGTTGCCACTGGCGGGTCTTTTCTGGCGGTACCACCAGTTTGGAGGTTGCCATGTTAGCTCTTGCATAAAAAAGCCTGAGAAGTTACTTCCATTCCCAGACTGATATGTTAAGCTCCATCCACATTGGGTCAGTTGCTTCAAAAGTAACGATTGCGATTGTGTCATTTAGCCAACCTCAGTTTCTCAGACATTGTCATGAAACTCCATAAGCCAACACTTGTTGGTTTTGCACCTGGCACCATTTTCATTAAATCCATGCCTTTTATTACAGCCATGTCACCAGTCATAGTCATTAGCATTCCTTGGTCCTTTGATGCCGCTATGCCTTTTGGAGGAGTCATGCTCATGCCTGTTACGTTTAGGTTACAGTCTACGCCTGCAGCTTTTCCCATGCCTTTCATTTGAGCTGTCCAAGTATAAATGGAAGTTACGCCTTCCATTCCGACTGATTTTATGAAACTTGCGCCACTCTTACCTTTGCCTTCCCATAATTTTTCGCCAATTACCATGATTTTTACCTCTATTAGGACAAGCTTTAGATGGGATTTAAGCAGTTGTGGTTACCCTTGTACAGCAACAATTTGATAGGTCACTTTCAATTACCCCTCCACTGTTTGGCGT
>CAWIYM010000016.1:0-23740 GCA_963840325.1 Candidatus Bathyarchaeota archaeon | reverse complement strand
CTGCCAAAAGGTAAAAGTGCCTACAAGCGGCTGAAGGTATTTATGGGCGTCCCACTTGAGTTCAAAGACCAAAAGATGATAACATTCGAAGAAGCCAATTCAATAAATCTGAAAGGGCCACACTTTACCCTTGGTGAATTGGCAACCGAAATCGGATGGTTCAATAGGATGGAATAATTATGCCGGCAAAAAAAGTCTTAGTAGTTAGTGGAAAGCGAAAAACCGCAGTTGCACGCGCCATAGTCAAACAGGGCGTTGGCAGAGTACGAATAAACCTGACTCCAGTTGAAATTTACGAACCTGACATAGCTAAAGCAAAAATCATGGAACCCCTCTTACAGGCGGGCGCAGACGTCTGGCAGCAACTCGACATGGACGTTAAAACCAGCGGTGGCGGCTACATGGGACAGGCAGAAGCAGCACGTATGGCAATATCAAATGCACTTCTAAAATGGACAAAGAGCACACACCTCCGCACTGTTTTCAATGAATACGACCGTACCATGATTGCCGGAGACTCCCGAACTAAAGAAACAAAGAAAGTCGGCGGAGCAGGCGCGCGATCTAAAGAACAGAAAAGCTACAGGTAGGAGAAAAAGAAAATGATTATTCCCGTAAGATGCTTCACTTGCGGCAAACTTGTTGGAGACCGATGGGACGAATTCACAAGACGCATAAAGACGGGCGAGAATGCTAGTGATGTGCTGGATAGCTTGGGCTTGAAGCGGTACTGTTGCAGACGTATGTTGCTCTCAAACGTGGAAATTATTGACGAAGTTTTGCGGTTCTATGAAGAAGCAGAGAAACGCAAAGAAGCCCGCAACTTCTACTAAAATTTTTTTTATTTTATTTTTAGTGAATTTTTAAAGTTATTTATTTTATTTATCTATATTTTCAGTTGATAATTGTAAGCAAAAACACCGACCTATTGGTTCTTATTCAAAACTCTGTTGAAACTTACAGGGCATGTTTTAAAAGCTCTAAGAGGTAAGTTGCATTGAAGTTTTCTGACCCTTAATATGCTGAAAAACTGTGAAAATTGCTAGAGTAAGATTCTTTTTATTACCCCATCGTGGGTCGCAGTTTTTTCCATAAAAACGCTTATTCTATTATCGGATAGATTCATGCAAAGCACTTTAACGGTTTTTCCCTCAACCAACACACTCTCGACATCGGATAGGTTGAATTGTTTGGCTATTTCGGTGCTTGACTCTGCTATTTGAGAGGATAATATGGCATATTCAATTACTTTGTCTTGTTCAGTTAGGTCTATTATGGCCGAGGTGCTGCTTCTTAGAATATAACCCAAAACGCCGTTTAGTTTGCGTATTTCAGCTAAACTTGCTGACAGATTAGTGAATGAAGAATTATCGTTTCCCACAGAAATAACCGCAGCACCATCGGGAAGTTTGGTTTCAATTTCAGCATTTATTTTCTGCTTCAAAATCATACCTCTGGTTACTCGATTACTGGCTTAACTATCACTAGCTTGCCTTTTTCAGTCTGCAACGTTTGGAGTATTTTTTCTGGAATTTGAATTATCCCTTTTGCATTGTTCTTCGCTTCTTTGATTGTTTTAAATTTGCAAGTGGTCTTTTTTCCATCCAGAGCCTCAATGATAACCATTTGGAATTGTTTGCCCTCATAGAGGTCACTCCATTTTTCTACGATTTCACCGTCGATTCGAACTGTGTCAGCTGGTACAAGTAAACCGCCGATTTTTTCTACCATGAATTGGTTGGTGGGTGTTTTGGGGAGAAATGGTTCATAGGGTGGTTGCGGTTCAGGAATGGGTTCGACAGTTGGTTCAAGCTTTTCCTCGGTTAGCAAGACGTTTTCTTTGTTAGGTTTGATTTCTACTTGTTCAGTTTCGAGCGACTGAATTGCTGTATGATCGCTAACTTGATAAACAAGCTTAACAACCGTTGGAACTACAACTTGAGTTAAAGACTTCAAGATTTCCTGGTTTGCTGTTCGAGAAGAAACTGTTGCCAAAAAACAATTGCCCATTGCAAAGATGTTCAGTTGGCTGTCGAAGGCTTGGATCGTAAAGTTTTCTATGCCACCGATTATTTCTGCCTGCAAAGCGATGCTAGCAAAATTCGTGATGACTTCTTTAGTTTGGTTTTCAGTTATAATTTGGGCATTGGCGATTGTTTGTCCGTTGTTCTTGAAAATTAATACGTTACTTGTTTCTGGGCTTATGTTTTTGATTTCTTCTATGATTGTTTGGAGCGGGTTTGAATAAGCCTCAGTCACAATCTATTCTCCTTTATTTGAATGTTAAGATAGTTTGAATAGGATCCGCTCTGGGATGCCTTCGTCTTCTACCACTATGTACCTGAGACCTTCTGTGTCGCCGAGTTGGTCGAGCCATTTGAGGGCGTCACGGACCTTCTGCAAAACCAGCAGGCGTTCCTGGTGACTTCGTACGACGGATTCTATGGCGGTTAATTCGTGAGTTGGGTTAGCGTCTAAAACGATGTTTAATGTGCCGACAGTGATTTCGCTAGTGTTCTCAGTTGGGGCTTTTTTGCCTGCCAATTTGAGGACAACTTCACGGACTTTTTTGGATTTTTCCGCTAAAGTGCGGATTTCATCGAGTTTTCGAAGGTACTCGCCCAGGACGCTTTTGGTTTCAGAAAGCTGCTTATCCATTCCTTCTGCAATTGCTTGTGCAGATGTATATTCTTTGATTTGTGTTACCATGATTTATGACTCCATTTTTTTTTAAAAGAGAAAGAGGAAAGTTGGGTGAACGTTTAGTTCACCTTAACCCCATTTTTAGATTTTTTAATGGTTGGATGTTTATGGGTTGTATGTTGCTGTGTTGACGACTGATGTGCCCTTTTGAGTGATCAGTTTGACTTGGTATGAACTACCTTCTTCTAAAAAGGCTGCACCTGCATCCAAAGTTATTGTTGCTGAAGAGCTTTTTGCGATTGCTCCAGCGGGATCCACAGTCATGTCAGTCGCTGCAACGGCAACTCCGTTGATGAATGCTTTGCTGACAGTTGCTGGTGTGCTTCCTGAATTAGTTACCAAGATTTCTAAAGTATCCGTTGTATCGCTTACGAATGCTATGTTTGTGATTGATACTTGTTCTGCATTGCCCATGAATCCGATGGTCATTCCACCCATCCATGCTGCTACGACGACGCTGACTGCTACTGTGACGGCGATCAAGATGATTGATGCGATTACGGGGCTTAGGGCTTTCGAGTTTTTCTTAAATTTTCTGTATACATTCATTTATTTTTAACCTTCTTGTAGGTTTTTAATACTTATTCACAAAATTCAGTCTTTTAAATCTTACGTCTTACTATATACTATTATATACCTGTAGAACAACGCTACAAAACTTGGAAAAATTAGTTAATAAAAAGAAAGAAAACGGCAAAAAGCCAACAAACTAAAAATTAAACCCCGAACTCGTCGAAGAAACCCAGAAGAAGCTGTGCTACTTTTTCCCCAAGTTCAGTCTTAACATAATACTTCTTGAGGGGGTCTATACGTTCACTTTTAGCTAAACCCAAGGATTCAATTTCAATCATCCTGGCCCTAAATGTTCCGTCACTAAGCGTCAATCCATTATCTTTCATGAAGTCCTTAGCATCCTTCCATTTACCGCGGCCAACGTGAAGCAACAGCAAACAATCTATTGCATGATCTTTTTCAAGCATCGACTTAATGGCGGCTAGCTTGGGCTCTTTGAGCACGCGCTTAATCTTTTCTTCATCCACATTCTTCACCATTTTTTTTTATGTCTCCTTTCATTGTTAGTTATTGGAAAAGACGTCTAAGCATTTAAACTATATTACGAAACACGACACATATCTCCAGACGCCTATCTCCCGAATAACACAATTAATAGCAACCCCTTAATAAATCTGCAAGCAAGCAAAAAACAAATCAAGCACACCAAAATTTAACATAAAAATAGAATCACATTCACAATAACACTGTTAATTAGCGAAAACCTCAAAAATAGAGTGGAAGTAAATTACATCGTTAGCTTTATAGAGAAAGGCTTAACAGAACCCAAAATGTAGTTTCCGCATGTAGAAGGAAAACATTTGCCAGTCAACACCGACTATGAAGTTCCCACTTGGAGCCAAATTTTCGACATGCTTTTTTGCCAAGCCCAAAAAATCCAAAACCAATCCTATACCCCGGATGTGGTTGTCGGGATCGCGAGAGGCGGCATAATTTCCGCTCGTATTTTGACCGACTTATTGGAAACTCCGCAACTCGAAATTCTCCAGATTGGATTCTACACAGGGATCAATCAAACCCAGTTGAAACCGACCCTAAAGCAACCCTTATCCCTCAATTTTGCTGGAAAAAAAACTCTGATAGTGGACGACATCGCAGACAGTGGAGAAAGCCTAAAACTCGCCCAAACGCACCTCCAAGAGATGGGTGCCAAAGAAATCAAAACAGCAACCCTGTTCAAAAAACCTTTTTCAACTTTAATCCCTGACTTTTATGAGAAACAAACCAGTCACTGGGTAGTTTTCCCCTGGGATACTAAAGAAACACTTCGAAAAACTATCCAGAAAAACCAGGGTAAACGTGCATTAAACCGAGAGGTCGCAAAACTTGTAAAAGCTGGTTTTCCAAAACACTTAGCAGAAAGGCTCCTTAAAGATATGCACTGAGGAACTTTAATGTTGCAATTCATAAAAGAGCAAGGAAAATATGTAGAAATTACTGGTTACAAAAACATTTCTTTCGATAAAGCCGAATTTTTTTTGAAAACCAGCCGTAAGCAAACCGAACGAAACATCGATATCCAATTCTTTGACGCCGAACTAATTGCCACACAAGAACATTTATACTTCGCAGTTCTAAACGCTCTTCAAGCCTTCAACAATAAGACTAACCTTGCAAAGAGTCCAGCCATGGAAACATTACTTTACGCTTCAGGTGAAAGGCAAATACAAAAAGCGATTGAACGATGCGGAATAAACCCGCAAACAAAGAACATGGCAGTAACAATAATCGGCGAGGATCCAAAACAAATACAAACTGCAGTCGACGCTTTAACCAAAGGAGTCGGCTCTGAACCAGACTTAAGTGTTCTTGAAATGACTAAAACTAAGGAAATAAAAATTAAAAAAGTCTTCAAGATTTCCAATGAAGAACTGAAAACTGTGGAAAACAATACCCAAAAGAAGGCAATAATAAACATAGTTATTGAGCAAGTCGCTCTGTTGGCAACTCAACTCTAACGTTAGAGCAATTTTTCTTTAATAATACCCAAGATATCACTGGGCTTCAACAACGACAGTCCCGTTAAAGCACCCAGAACCTCAATAAGCAAAATTTTGTCTGGGTTTTCAAGGTTCACTCTGTTTTTGATATCTCCTGCCGCTGCGTCAATAAGGTCTTTTGTGTGCAGGGTAGTGAAGCGTTTTTCAACGGTTACTCTGAAAGTTTCGTTTTCACCGATTTTTGTAGCTAATTCTGCAGTGGCTTCTTTAATTTTCTCTAAATCAGTAGAGACAACCCGCTCAATTGGCATGATTCTTAGGGCATAACGGAACTCGTATGGGCGCTCTTTCAGTATATCGTGGAATTTCTCTATAACCGTAAGTGGATCAAGTGCAGTTTTGGCAACGATTAAACCGCGAATTTTGGTTTTTGCAGCTTGCGCTTCAGAGTCGCCTACTTCATCTTTGAGTAGGTATAGAATTTCGTTAATCATCGGGCGTTCGTTTCCACGGGAAGTGGTTGCTATAAGGTTGAAGCCGTTAATCATTTAAGTTCACGCAGAAAGGGAAGAATGTAGATTGGTTATTTTTGTTTTTGCCCAAGCATCACATTATCCTCGAAATCAAACTAAATTATGGACTTGGGAAATCTTCGTTGCTTACGTACTTGTTAATGGTTCTGTAGTTCCACCCAATAAGTTCTCTATACTCAATAGAAATAGGGACAGTGCAGTTTAAGGGTAAAAGTTTATATTTCCGTTGGGTTTTTGCATATTTCCGAATTAAACAAGTTCTAGTAAGTAGGGAATGATAATATGGCGTATTTAACAACAACAGGTTCAGGACAACCAGTCCTCATCCTTAAAGAAGGAACAACAAGAAGCAGAGGCAAAGAAGCCCAAAGAAATAATATAATGGCAGCACGTGTAATCGGCGAGGTACTTAAAACAACCCTTGGCCCACGAGGCATGGACAAAATGCTCATAGACAGCCTAGGCGACATCACAATCACAAACGACGGCGCAGCCATCCTCAAAGAAATCGACGTTGAACATCCAGCTGCAAAAATGATGGTTGAAATAGCTAAAACCCAAGATGACATGGTAGGCGACGGAACAACATCAGCAGTCGTCCTTGCAAGCGAATTACTAAAAAAAGCTGAAGAACTCCTCGACCAAAACATACACCCAACAATTCTGGTAAGTGGCTACCGAAAAGCCTCAGTGAAAGCGATCGAAGCCATAGGCAAAATGGCTGTACCACTCGACATTAACGACCGTAAAACACTCCTCAAAGTAGCATTAACCTCTATGAGCAGCAAAGCAGTTGGTTCAGCAAGAGATCATCTTGCAGAAATATCTATTGACGCAGTCAAACAAATTGCAGAGCAACGCGGAGACAAAACAATCGCTGACATAGACAACATCCAACTCGTAAAGAAAACAGGAAAAAGCCTCCTCGAAACACAACTAATCCAAGGCATAATCATAGACAAAGAAGTTGTTAGCCCAGGCATGCCAAAAATCAAAGAAAACGCAAAGATTGCACTCTTAGATTCAGCCTTAGAAATCGAAAAAACCGAAATTACCGCTGAAATCCGTATTAAAGACCCCTCCCAGATGAAAGCGTTCCTAGACCAAGAAAATGACATGATGCAAGATATGGTTACAAAAGTAAAAGCTTCAGGCGCAGACGTAATCTTCTGCCAAAAAGGCATCGACGACATGGTGCAGCATTTCCTATCCAAAGCAGGCATAATGGCAGCAAGACGCGTAAAAGAATCAGACATGGAAAAGCTCGCAAGAGCCACAGGCGGAAGAATAGTCAGCGATTTAGATGACCTTAAGAAAGCAGACTTAGGATTGGCAGGTCACGTTGAAGAACGTAAAATCGGCGATGACAAAATGATTTTCGTCGAAAAATGCAAAGATCCACACTCAGTTGCGATCCTAATCCGTGCAGGACTCGAACGCATGGTTGACGAAGCAGAAAGAGCCATGACCGATTCACTCTCAGTCGTTTCAGACGTCATTGAGAACAACATGATCGTTGCAGGCGGCGGAGCAGTCGAAATCGAAATCGCAAAAGAACTACGCAAGTACGCAACCAAAGTTGGCGGACGAGAACAACTAGCTGTTGAAGCATTCGCAGACGCGGTTGAAGTTATTCCACGCACACTTGCAGAAAACGCAGGCTTAGAACCAATTGACATACTCGTTGAATTGCGACAGGTACATGACAAAGAAACCGGCAAGTACATGGGGATCAACGTGTTCACAGGTAAACTCCAAAACAGCATCGAAAACGGCGTAATAGAACCAATCGTAGTCAAAGAACAAGCCATCAAATCAGCAGCCGAATCAGCAGCCATGATTCTACGCATCGACGACGTCATCACATCCAAGGCGCCAAAAGGCGGTCCAGGTGGCCCAGGCGGCGGAATGCCAGGCGGCATGGGCGAAGAATAAACTTCCCCACCTTTAACTTTCTTTTTGATTTTTAGTAACATTTAACGAAAGAACTCTTTTTCAGCATGCTAATAGGTTGATTTTTAGCCCATAGAACCACAATTAGGGGTTTCGCATAGAACCTCTATTAGGGTCCAAAGATGCCTATCAATTTGTGCAGAAACCCGCATCGTTAATTGGAGGTAAACCGACGGTTTGTGGGGTTTGAGTTACAACTATCTAAACAGGAGTTCATTTCTAAAACGGTTTTATACTCAACGTTTTAAATTTGGTTACTCAACCTTGCCACTTGTAGAATCAATCGCCATAGTAATTGGATTGGTAGTGTTTGAAGTTGTGAACAGCGTAGACAACGCCGCAGTGAATGCCGCCGTCCTAAAAACGATGAGCGTACTTGCAAGCGTAACTTTCACATTAATTGGTATCGCTTTCTACAAATCTGGTCAACTAATCAAATTAAACCAGCCAAAAACTACCAAACAAACACCCAGGACCTTAGAAGCTAACACATTACCTTTTTAGTTGGCAGGGTACACAACGTATTTATTTCTATTAGAGAAACTTCTTTCGAGCTCCGGTAGTATAGTCCGGTCAAACCTTACTAAGTTATCTTATTAGGGGACTATGTATAGCGGCCTCTCGAGTCGCGGACCCGGGTCCGAATCCCGGCCGGAGCACCACTTAATTTTGATATTAAAAAATTATTTGTAGGTTAGCGTTGAACAGAGTTCTTCTACTGTGCGGTTGAGGGTTAGTTCTGCCATGCTGCGACTGTAATCCATAATGCGTCTTGAACTATCAAAGATTAACCTCAACACTGAGCCAATGTTAGGGTCGAGTTTCTTGCTTGACATAAGCATGATTAATTCGTTTTCGAGAGGGATGAGGGCTTCTCGTTTGGAAATCAGTTTTTCTGCATCCTTGTAGTCCCGTTTGAAGAGGGCTTTGATTGATTCGTCGTAGAGTTGGTGGGCTTGTGAGCTGAAATAAATCAGTTGATTGTAAATTTCCTCATCTATGGGATCTTTTATGAAGAGGGTTTCGTTGTCGATTAGTTTTTGAAGAGCGCCAAGGTTGTTTATGATGTTCATGGCGTTTTGCGCGATGTTTTCTATGTCGTTTACTGCTATTCGGTAGAGCAAGAATTCTTTTGGGGTTCTAAACCCGAGTTCACGATAGAGGTTGCGTTCTATTCCGTGTTTTAGCTGGCGAACAATGTATAGTCCAAGGCGGTTGACATCATTGTGTGCGCTTATGACGCTGTCAAAAAGAGAAGTAGTTCGTTCCTTTAACGCTGCGATGGCGTCTCGGTTTGCGGCTAACGCTACGATTGCCATGCGGCGGACCGCTTTTTCTAAAGGGAACTCTGAGTGTTTGATTAGGATTTGCATAGTGATTTCGTCGGCTGTTTCATCGATTATTTCTGAACCTAAAAAGTTGTCGCGGGCGAGGTTTTTTATGTCGTTTTTGTTCTTGGTGGCGTCTTGGGTGTTTTTGAAGTGGACTCTTATGATGTCGGCGCCTATGGCGTACAGTGCGCGGATCATGCGTATGGTGGATTGTGGGGGTTCTTTGGGGTCGATGTTTATGCAGTATTCTTTGGGTTTGGAGCCGTTTTCTCTGCCTTCTTTTTCCATGATTTTTCTTGGAACTAATGTTAGGGTGGAATCGGGTTGGATGTTGAAGGCGATTTCGCTGCCTCTGTTCAAACCAATGTCCTCTACCCATTCTTTTGGCAGGGATATTATGTATGATCCTCTGCCTGTACATTGGACACGCCTATAACCGAGGTCTTTTTCAACCATTTAGCTTACACCTTTGGTAAATGTTTCATGTGGATTACATATTTCATTAAGTTGCATATAAATGATTATCAACAAAGTTATATAGAATACATGCTATTTGGTGGGCTAACTCCCGCAAAGAGAGGAACAAAATGCCTCTGAACACATGCAAAATAATAATTAATAATGATAACCAATCGACGATAAGTAGAGGCACATTATGCACAAACGACGTGGAATTGCATGTACTCATGCTCCCTTGTCCACGCTTACCCCAAAATAAGGAGAAATTCAAGGTATGAAAAAAATAATCGCAAACCAAGAAGCATGCATGGGCTGTGGACTCTGCGAAGTCTACTGCACCACGGCACATTCAAAATCCAAAGACATCGTTAAAGCGTACAATAGTGAAAAACCTAAGCCAATCAGTAGAATCCGACGCGAAGTAAACAAACCCGTCTCATTCGCAATCCAATGCCGCCACTGCGAAGATGCACCATGCGTAATCGCCTGCCTATCAGGTGCTATGCAAAAAGACCAAAAAACAGGTGAGGTTACCCACAACAAAGAAAAATGCATAGGCTGCTGGACCTGCGTCATGGTTTGCCCATACGGCGCATTAATCATGGATAAAGAAGGCAAAGTTGTCGCCAAATGTGACCTTTGCCAGGGCCTCAAAGAGCCAGCTTGTGTTGCCAACTGTCCCAACCAAGCATTAGTATTCAAGGAGGTAAAACAATAATGGCGAAGTACGTGATTGTTGGCGCTTCAGCAGCAGGTATAGCTGCAGTTGAAGCTATAAGAAAAGTAGATCAAACAGGTGCAATTGTAGTAATCACGGAAGAAGCCTGTGCACACTACAGTCGCCCAATGATTAGCGACTTAGTCAGCGGCAAAGCAGATGTCCAAAAAATGAAGTGCAAAACCGACGACTTTTGGAAAATAAACAATGCTGAATCACGCATAGGCAGAAAAGCCGTAAGCTTAAACTTAACTGAGAAAACCGTCACCTTAGAAGACGGCGAAAAAATAGTTTACGATAAGCTTCTGCTTGCGACAGGCGGCAAACCTTTTGTTCCAAAGATGGAAGGACAGGAAAAGGATGGTGTATTCACTTTCACAAACCTCTCCGATGCACAGTGTTTAGCAGAAAAAATCGACATCATACATGCCAAAAGCGCAGTCGTTATCGGCGCAGGTTTAATCGGCATAAGCGTCACAGAAGCCCTCATGAAACGAGGATTAAAAGTCACCGTCGTTGAACTGCAAGAGAAAATCCTAAGTTTACTCTTAGACGCGAAAGCTTCAGACATCGTTGAAGCAATCATAAGAAAAGCAGGAGTAAACTTTGCGACTGGTCAATCCGTTCAAAAAATCATTGGTAAACCAGAAAACGAAGATGCTGTTGGCGGAGTAATCTTAACTAAAGGCGACCAAGTGCCCTGCGATCTTGTCATCGTAGCCATCGGCGTCATTCCAAGAACCGAACTAGTCTCGGGAACCGCTGTGAAGATAAACCGGGGCATAGTAGTTGACAATTTCATGCAGACCAATGTACCCGATGTTTACGCCAGCGGAGATGTTGCGGAAACCTTCGACTTTATACTAAACCTGAACCGGCTATTGCCGCTATGGCCTTTGGCGGTTTTGGAGGGCAGAGTGGCAGGTTCAAACATGGCGGGCACAAGAATCAGCTATGAGGGCGGAACAAACATGAGCAGCCTCAAGTACTTCGGTATACCAATTGTCTCGATCGGCTTAGCTAATCCCAAAGATGACCCAGCGCTGGAAGTCCTTGTTAAACAGGATCTGGAGCACAATGTGTACAAGAAACTGGTCCTTAAGAACAACGTTATCGTTGGTCTGACTTTGGTCAACTGTATCGACCGTGCTGGAATCCTATTCAATCTGATGAAGACTCAAGTGAACGTGAAAAAATTTAAGCAAGACCTATTAAGAGACGACTTCGGGTTAGCCATTTTACCGGTTGGTCTTCAAAGAAAAATGAGGGTGGTACAATAATGAACCAAAATGACCAAAACATAATTAACCCATATGGAGACGACAAAGATTTCTCAGCATGCGGCATCTTTGCCGTATTAAACAAGGATCGCAAACGCTTTGGTTCCAAAGATCCCGTTCGCGCTATGACAAACATGCATGATAGGGGCAACGGTTTAGGCGGCGGTTTCGCAGTATACGGTATATACCCCGACTTCAAGGATTGCTATGCATTCCATGTGATGTATCTAAGCAAGGATGCAAAAGAGAAAACAGACAAGATCCTCGCTTCAAAATTCGATATAGTTTACGATGAAGAAATGCAGACAAAACCCGCCAACGTACGGGATCCCCCCATAGTCTGGCGGTACTTTGTTCAACCCCAAAAACAACGCCCAGAAAACCAAACTGAAGAAGACTACATTATAGATGCGATTATGCGTATCAACACTGAGACAGGCAAGGCATTTGTCTTCTCTAGCGGCAAAGATATGGGAGTTTTCAAAGGCGTCGGTTTCCCAGAAGACGTTGCGGAGTTCTTCTGTTTAGAAGACTACCAAGGGTACCTTTGGTCATGTCACAGCAGATTCCCAACCAACACTCCTGGCTGGTGGGGTGGAGCACATCCATTCAACATCCTAGATTGGACAGTAGTGCATAACGGTGAGCTCTCATCTTATGGCATAAATCGGAGATACCTCGAAATGTACGGTTACAAATGCACTATGCAAACAGACACCGAGGTCTTAGCTTACGCTGTGGACTTGCTGATGCGACGCCAACACTTGCCAATTGAATTGGTCGCGCAAATATTAGCAGCACCGTTGTGGAGCGAAATAGACCAAATGGAGCCTAAACAAGCTAACCTACTAAGGACCCTTCGCCAAACCTATGGTAGTCTACTTATGAACGGACCATTCAGCATAGTTATCGCTCACCACGGCGAAATGATAGGATTAACCGACAGAATCAAACTGCGACCGATGGTTGCAGGTTCAAACGGTGACTACACATACTTGTCTTCGGAAGAGTCAGCGATGCGGCTGGTTTCCCCCAGCCTGGACAAGTTCTGGTGCCCCAGAGGTGGCGAACCTGTAGTTGCCAGGTTAAACAATAACAGTAAAAGATCAGCTGAAATCCTCGGTGGAGGCTCATTGTAATGAAAACATACGTAAACCCTGAATACTTGGTTGAACGAGACGAGAAACGTTGTATACGCTGCAAAGTTTGCGTTAACCAATGCACCTATGATACACACCTCTACGATGACGAAACTGACACAGTTTGCAGTAAAGATGAGAACTGTGTGAATTGTCAACGTTGTGTCACTTTCTGCCCAACACACGCCATCACGATTAGAAAGAACCCGAATGCCAGTAGAGACAACGCTAACTGGACTATGGAAGCAATCCGTGACTTGAAAAAGCAAGCTGAGAGTGGAGGAGTAATCTTAACTGGCATGGGGTGCGACAAACCAAACTATTCTTACTGGGATCGTTTGCTGCTAAACGCAAGCCAAGTTACCAACCCTTCAATTGACCCACTTCGGGAACCGATGGAAATCAGAACTTACCTCGGCACAAAACCAGACCGTTTAGACTTTGCTGTTGAAAATGGCGAAAATGTACTCAAGACGCAACTTACCCCACAGCTTTGCTTGGATACGCCAATAATGTTCTCTGCCATGTCTTATGGCGCCATCAGCTTAAATGTTCACGAATCTTTAGCTCGGGCAGCGACCGAATGTGGCACGTATTGGAACACTGGTGAAGGTGGGTTAGATAAGAGTCTTTACAAATACGGTGCCCACACAATCGTTCAAGTAGCTTCTGGCAGATTTGGAGTCCACTCTGACTACCTAGATGCAGGCGCAGCAGTAGAAATCAAGATTGGGCAAGGCGCAAAACCAGGCATAGGCGGTCACCTTCCAGGTGAAAAAGTAACTGAACACGTAGCTAAAACTCGCATGATTCCTCAAGGCACCGACGCACTCTCACCTGCACCTCAACATGACATTTACTCAATCGAAGACCTACGCCAACTAATCTACGCGCTCAAAGAAGCAACCAACTATACCAAGCCTGTATCCGTCAAAATCGCAGCAGTCCACAACGTCGCAGCAATCGCAAGTGGCATGGTTCGGGCTGGAGCAGACATAATCGCGCTAGATGGGGTTCGCGGCGCAACAGGTGCGGCACCTAAAGTTATTCGAGACAACGTGGGCATACCAATTGAATTAGCCATCGCACAAGTAGACCAACGTCTCCGAGAAGAAAGTATACGCAACAACGCTTCCGTAGTAGCTGCAGGAGGCATCAGAAGCGCCGCAGACGTGTTCAAAGCCATCGCGTTAGGGGCAGACGCAGTTTACATTGGTACCGCTGCTTTGATTGCCATGGGATGTACGGTTTGTCAACGCTGCTACACAGGCAAGTGCCCGTGGGGTATTGCGACTAGTGATCAATGGATTAGCAAACGCATAAACCCCGACATCGCATCCAAACGACTCGTAAACTTACTGCAGAGTTGGAGTCTTGAAATTAAGGACATGATGGGTGGTATGGGCATAAACGCGATCGAAAGTTTACGCGGCAACCGCTTGGCACTTAGAGGTGTTGCCTTAAGCAAGACAGAGCTCAAGATTTTGGGCGTTAAAATGGCTGGAGCATAATGTCATGCAACAACAAAAAACCAACTCCATAGAAATAGACGCAAAATACCAATCCAGAATAAAAACTGAAGATAAAGTGGTCGAAATCAACGCTGAAGGACTCTATTACAAAGAACTAAACAGCTTGCTAAGAGCGATAATTACTCGCGACGTGGAACGCGTTGAATTGCACAATATTTGCGGACAAAGGTACCTGGGAACGGATCTTGATACCACCATCCAAATCGATGTCTATGGAACTCCTGGCAACGATCTTGGCGCGTTTATGAGTGGACCAAAAATGGTAATTCATGGTAACGCTCAAGATGCGAGCGGCAACACCATGAACGATGGACAAATTATTGTAAACGGACACGCCGGAGACTTAACAGGGCACTCAATGCGCGGAGGCAAAATCTTCGTCAAAGACTATGTTGGCTACCGCGTCGGCATCCACATGAAAGAGTACCAACGTAAAATCCCCCAAATAATAATCGGCGAAACAGCAGGAGACTTCCTAGCTGAGTACATGGCAGGCGGAATAATACTCATCTTGGGCTTAAACCTTAAAGAAGGCGAAAAATGCAAAGCCCGATTCGTTGGCACAGGAATGCATGGCGGAGTAATCTATGAACGCGGCGACATATTGGAACCTGAAGCTGGAACTAAAACTCTGCCTGTAGGCAAACGTGACATGCAAGTAATCGAAGGCTTAGTCAATGAATACTGTAGCAACTTCGGCGTCAACTCCAAAACAATCCTCGCGGGTAAATTCAAAAAGATACTTCCACTCTCAAAGCGACCCTACGAAAAACTATATTCCCACTAAACTTTCTTTTTGGTTTTTATTTTGTTTTGGCTTTTTACAGCTTAAAAAATCCATTGGCTATTAAGATCCACATATATCTAACTATAAATCCAAGGATGTGTAAACGGAAGTGAAAAAGCTATTTAGGCTTGGGCTCGCCTGATTTCTTTTTGCTGTCGCAGAAGTGTAGTTGCCAAAGTTGCCAAGAAAATTACCGTGAAAACAATGGCTGCGATGCCTATCTTGTAGGTTATGTCTATGTTAACGTAGAAGAGAGTTAAAACAGTTACCAGCATCAACGCTAAAACAAGTGCTTCTTGAATTCCGTTAAAAACTTTCATGTTTCCAAAACTCAAATTTCTAATTCACCACTTTCTATGCTCTTGTTCTATGCTCTTGCGCATGCGCACAATATTAATTTTCTGCCACAAATATGCAATTTTTCTGACCTGAAAAATCCAATAGTTGGATCATCCAAAACTAGGATAAAATACTGGGAGTGGGGAAGGCTTTCTATATTTGTTCCTCGGTCAGTTTTCTGTTGTGTTTTTTTGCATCTCTTTTTGCTAAACCATTTTCATTCTTAGACAATGCAGTGGTTAACCTTCATTTCTAATACTTGGTATTCAAGCGCCAAAACTTATATTGAATATTCTCTTGAAATACAAGATTAAATCTCAGTGAGGACTTGATGTTTGCTAAATTCAAAGGATAGGTTGCGGCGGGCGTTTTCTTCAGAATATGGCAAAGTCTTTCTAATTGGATTATCCTCTAGATTTCTTGTTTTTACCGCTGCAATGCTCGGAGCTATTTTTTCTTCTTCAGCGAAAACAATGTCCACAATTCCTATAGTTAACTATTTCAGCCAATGGGATGGGGGCTGGTACTCTCAAATTGCCCTTTCAGGATATCCAGCTGGAAATAATCCTCTTAGCGGAAACTGGGCTTTCTTTCCACTTTACCCCTTCCTAATGCGAGTGTTTGGAGCTCCGTTAACCGGAATAATGCCTACTGATCAAGCGGTTTTACTCTCGGGTTTTGTAATTAGTAATGTCCTTTTCTTTGTCAGTTTATTCCTATTCTATAATGTGACCGCCCTTGTCTTTGGCAAAAGAAATTTAGCCTTGATTTCAACGGTTTTCTTTGCTTTTTGGCCAGGTGCCCTTTTCTATTCAAGCGTTTACTCTGAGAGCTTGTTTATGACTTTTACTTTAGGAGCTTTCTATTTTTTGGAAAAAGAAAAATCGGCAAAATCTGCAGTTTTAGGGTTTTTTGCTTCTCTGACTCGTAGTAGCGGCTTTTTAATTTTGATTCCTTTTGTTTACAAAGGGCTCCAAACTCGTAAGTACCGAACAGCGATTAGTCAAGCTATTGTTGTTGCTTTACCTTATCTGTTATTCAACGTCTACGGCTATTTTTTGACTGGATTGTTTCCAGTTCGAGAAATAGTGTACAACCATGTCTGGGGAGTATCAAGATTTACATTTACCCAAGTAATTACCGACCAATTGGGTTACACATTGCTGTTTTCAATTGAAACTTTGTTGATTCTTGCACCGTTTACTTGGTTTGCTCTTTCTGAGAAAGTTCCAATTAGAGATTTCGTTAGAGGGTTCGTTGGCGAAAGAAAGGATTTGAAGTATTGGGCTTTTGCAATTTACACTTTGGTGATGCTGGCTTTTTACTCTGACCCCAAAAACTTGCATAGGTACGCTTTACCTATTTTACCGTTGTATTGGGTTTCAGCTTTAGTTTGGAGCAAAAACAAGAAAGTTGGCAAATTGTTGCTAATCATTTCGACGGTGATTTTGATTATTGGAACGATTTTGTTTACTACCCGTCAAATGTATTTGTAGAATACCTTTGGATTTTTGTTTTGGAGACAATGATTTAGCTTGATAGCGATCGGAAATGCAATCGATAGTTCTGCTCTTTTTGTTTTGCAGTTTTTGAAAAGGATTTTTACTAGTATTTATAGGGATAATTGGGTAATCGGCTTACTATTAGGAAGAGATATTGACGTTGGAAGAGGTAATTGCAACCCGAAACTTAACCAAGAAATACAAAGATGTTTGCGCAGTAGAAAATCTAAATCTCAGCGTAAATTCAGGCGAAATCTTTGGCTTTCTCGGACCCAACGGGGCAGGCAAAACCACAACTATCCGTGTCCTCACAACGCTAACTAAACCCTCCTCGGGATCAATTTGGATTTCTGGATTTGACGTAGAGAAGGAACCTGCTAAAGTTAAAAAATTAATTGGCGTCGTACAGCAGCATTTAACGTTTGATTTGGACTTGAACTTGAGGGAAAATCTTGAGCTACATGCCCGATTGCATCACATTCCTTCAAAAGAACGCAACCAACGTATCAGTGAGCTCCTTGAATTTGTTGGCTTATCTCAGCAGAGTGAGAAGATGGTTGAAGAATTATCGGGAGGAATGAAGAAAGCCGCTATGATTGCGCGCGCTTTAATTCATAAACCAAAGGTGCTTTTCCTTGATGAACCAACGGTGGGTTTGGATGTTCAAGTGCGACGTCGGATGTGGGATTTGATTCGAAGTTTAAGCCGCAATGGTACAACGATTTTTTTGACTACTCATTACATTGAGGAGGCTGAAGCATTATGTCAAAGGGTTGGCATAGTTCATCATGGTCTTTTGATTGCGTTGGGGAAACCTCAGAACTTAGGCAAAAAGTAGGTATGGTTACCGTCGAGATTCTAGTTAATGGAGCTTTTACTCGCTATGAATATTTTACTGACCGTGAAAGCGCCAATAATTTTGTGCAGAGTTTATCTTCCGATCACAAAACCATCATCATTCGTGATTCAAACCTTGAAGATGTGTTTGTTGAATTAACAGGCAAGAAGGTAGGCGAAGACTAAATGTTGGAAACTCTTCAAGACATATATGCAGTCGTGTGGGTTGACTTGCGTTTTCTAAGACGCAACTTGGGCAAAACAATGGCTTTAACGCTCGTTGCACCCATTCTTTATCTTTTAGCGTTTGGCTACGGCTTGGGAAGAGGCGCTAGTATTGAGGGCTTTAGTTATCTTCAATTTGTCATTCCAGGAATCTTGGCGCTTACTGCGATGACAACTGCTTTTAACACTTCAGGCTTGAAGTTGCATGTGGACCGTTTGTTCTTCAAATGTTTTGACGAAACTTTAATGTCGCCTGTTAGCGCTTTTTCAATTATTGTAGGTAAAGCCCTCATTGGAGTGTTACGTGGTCTTTTGAGTTCAGCGGCTCTGCTTTTGGCATGTCTTGTTTTCTCGCCTTTGCCAGCGGTTAGTTTGCTTTTTCCACTAAGTCTTGTCGTGACTTGTTTTTCATTTTCATTTTTAGGAGTTATAGTTGCTTTACTAGCTAAAACCCATCAGGACATGACTCTGTTTATGAGTCTGGTTGTTTTGCCCATGGCTTTTCTAAGCGGCACTTTTTTTTCTTTAAGCCAAGTTCCAGCGGCATTAAGCATTATCCTTTCCCTGTCGCCATTGACTCATGCTTGTCTTTGCCTGCGAGCCTCAGCTCTCGGACAACCCTTCCCATGGATTTCTCTTTTTATTCTAGCAGTTTTTGGAGCAGTGTTCTTTGTCCTATGTTTTGTCGCTCTAAAACGATCCAGCAAATAAATATCCAATAAATCAAACATAGAGAGATTGGTTAAATCAAAATCAAGTAGTTGAAAAATAATTCTGCCAGTCTGCCCTTGTCAGCAGAAGCCAAATAAGAAAATCGCATAAGCAATTATTAAAATGCTTGCTGATTCAATCTGTATTTTCTGAAAAGTGTGCAAAAGAAGAAGAAGACTCGCAGTGGAATTTTGGGTAAGCTTGTTTTAGGTTGCTTTTACCTTTTGGAGCTTGGATTGCTTTTAGGTTCTGGGTCAAAATGGGCTAAAAAGGGTTGGGAAGGGCAATTTTTCTTCTTTCTACCTGAACCTGCGTTTATCGCGATGATATTTTCTCATTTCAAATATTGTCCCTGTTGCAAGTATGACAGCGTACTTTGCCAAAAAACAAAATATCGAAAAATAAGAAAATTTCAAGAGCATTTGACTTAATGCTTGCTGATTCTAGCTGTATTTCCTAAATACTGTGCAAAAGAAGAAGACTCGCAAATGCATTTTCAGATAAGCTTGTTTTAAGTTGCATTCGCCTTTTAGGGTTTGGATTGTTTGCAGAGCAGGTCGACAGAAGTCGCAAAAAGTCGTAAAAAGTCGGATCTTCTTCTTCTCTTTCAAATGAACAAACACAAAACAGCGTTATTTCTTAATAGTCGAGAAAATGTTGGTAAAACGCCGCCTCACCCCAACTTACGGCAAGATTAAAGATCAACTTAAAACATAACAGAAAAATCATACAATAACTCAAAAAAGAAAATAGCTCAAAGGACTTTTGTCCCAAAGCCCCAAAAAAGTGAAAATAAAATTTCAGAAGCAACGTATAAACGCAGTAGCATATGTATAAGCTTTTAAACGCTGCTTCCGTGGCAATTGACCCATCACTCGCACAACCCTCTTTTTATTGGCTAATATTTGGCAATAAAGGAGCCGAAACAAAGGAACGAAAAATCTGCCCACATTGCGGCAAAATCATCTTCACAGACAATCTCAAAGCTAATTCCGAAAGACCTAAGGTAACCTGCCCAGAATGCGGCAGTCAGAGAAACTGCAAAGACGGCAAGAGACAAACTCGAGTCGGGAAGGTTCAGTGCTACCTGTGCCATGAGTGTGGCTACAGATTTTCAGAACGCCACCTGGTGCCCAAAATTCTCACCAATTATGAACTTACATCGAAAACGATAATGTTCAGGTTAGATTTGAACCCCTGACACAGAAAAGGATTCACCCGCACTACCAACTTTTTTTTCAATTTTAAATTAGAAATAGATCTTCTAAAGGGGCATCGATTGAATAGAAATGAATGGTATACTAATCCTGCACGATAAGGGAAGCATTGCAAAATTCTCTTTCCGAAAGAGTGCGAACTATTTCAACAGCAATTTCCTTAACAATCGGCACTACCACAGAATTCCCAAACTGCTTGTATGCTTGAGTGTCAGAGACTGGTGTGATAAAAGTTGAGGGAAAACCCATAAGGCGAGAGCACTCTTTAGGTGTAAGCCTTCTCGGGTTCCTTCCTTTTTGCTGAATAAGGATCTCAGCCCCGTCTTTGTAATATCTAGGACTCAAAGTTCTTGTTACTCCATTGAGGTCAGGACTTCCGTATCCAAAGCCATTTCCCTTTTTCCGCTGGGTTGCAGTATATTCTTGAAGATATTTCCATAGTTTGTCTGAAAGTGTGTATTTTGGGTCGACATTTATATCTAAAATATCTGAGACCATGGGTTTGGAGTTGGGTAAATTGGGAAAACTAAACTGAACGCCAAGTTCTTTGTCAAACCCTACGATGTAAATTCTCTCACGATGTTGAGGTACCATGGATCTTGCATCAATTACTTTCCAAAAGATGTCATATCCAGCATTTTCAAGTTTTTTCTTGATTATTCTAAATGTATTACCCTCATCATGAGAAACAAGATTTTTTACATTTTCCAAGAAAAATGCTTTCGGCTTCTTCACTTTTAAAATGTTGACTACCTTGAAAAAAAGACTCCCGCTTTTTTTACATTTAAAGCCGTGTGGTATTTTCAGGCTTTTTCTTTTCGAGACACCAGCGAGAGAGAAGGGCTGACAAGGAAAACCTGCAATGAGAATTTCGTGGTTAGGTATCAATTGCTCTTTTATCTTCATTAGGTCTCCTCTGATATTTCTCCGAAATTCGCAAGGTATGTTTGGCTGGCAAATTTGTCAATTTCCGAAGAAAAAATGCATTTACAACCTACAGCTTCAAACGAAAGGCGCATTCCACCTATACCAGCGCACAGGTCAACAAAGGTATATCTCATGGCAATTATTAATTAGGTGAAAACTGCTTATTAGCGTTGGGGACGATCTGAACGAGCACCGAAAGAGGAGCAATGCCATTTCAGCCTAGGGCGATAATTATCAAACTTTTGGCTACTAACTAATCACAAATGAAGTAATTGCGATAGTTGAACTCGTCAAAAATTCTTATGATGCTGATGCTACCTTCGTTAAAGTTATTCTTAGTAAACGTCACCGACATTGAAAACGGCAGAATAATGGTACGTGATAACGGTGTTGGGATGAAGTTAGAAACTGTTCTAGGCGCATGGCTACAGCCAGGAACAGATATAAAGAAAAAAGTTAGAGCGGAAAAGCGGCGAACAAGTATTTTCGGAAGATCATTATTGGGTGAAAAAGGTGTCGGTCGTTTTGCAGCCTGAACTTGGTTCACTAATAACATTAATATCAAAAACCAAAGATGACAACCAAGAAACCCTCATTGAAATTGATTGGAAAGAATTTGAAAAAGACAAACCGTTATCCGAAGTTTTAGTAAAGTGGGTAAGAATCAACCCAAAAACCTTCAGAGGTGTGCATAGTGGGACATCAATTGAAATTAAATTTCTTAATAAGAAATGGAATGAAAAAATGGTTTCCGACTGTGTTCAAAAACTTGGGTCGTTGCAGGCTCCTTTTAGAGAGAAAGCCGGATTTAAAATTGAGATAGAATCAAACGACTTCCCTCAGATAGTTGAGGAGGTTCAATTTCCAAAAAATCTATTTGATCAAGCTGTGTACTCATTAAAAGGTCGAGTCTCTGAAGATGGGATTCTAAATGCAATGTATCATTTTTGTAACCCAGCCTATAAGGACTTGGAGCGCACTCCTGAGCTCAAAGATCGAGACATTCGAGACCCTGAGGTCTTCAAGAACGGGCATCCTCTGGCGAAACCCCGCTGTGGTCCATTCACTTTTAACTTCTATGTTTGGGATTTGGATCCTTTGACTCTAAAGGAGACAATAAGCAGGCGAAATTACGCCGTGTTTATTCAGCCTCATACAGGAATACGTATTTACAGAGACAATTTCAGAGCATGGCCCTATGGTGAGGAAGGGAACGATTGGCTAGACCTTAATCATAGACGCGTAAACAATATGCCCAAGTGCCTTAGCAACAATCAGATAATAGGGATAGTTGAAATCTCTCAGGATGAAAACCCGCAACTTATAGATAAAACTAATAGAGAGGGCTTCTTGGAGAATCAAGAATACAAGGATTTTCAGAGTTTAGTCTTATCTGTTATTAATGAGCTGGAGATCCTCAGAAGACAGGATAAAGACAAGACAGATAGGCGAAGAGAAAGGCGAACCGGAAAAAAAATTGACCAGACGTTGGATGAGCTTGAAGAACTAAAGGCAAAAATTGATAAAAATAACCATAACAGTTTGTACTCGGCAAACATTAAGAAAGTAGAAGCTGCGTACAACAATTACATTACTTCAACAGTACAAAATCTCTATCTTATGGCGGGGGTAGGGATCGCAGCGCTCATGCCTGCGCATGAAATTCAAATTCAACTTAAGGATCTGAGGCCGTTAGTTGCAAATTTAAGAAGCCAAACCCAGTCGTCTCTGCTGGAACCAAATGATTACGAGACTTTGATGCGATAGACAAGATAATAGCAATCTTGGGAGAAGTTTCAGACGGCGCCTTAGAATTGGGCAAGAAAGAGCAAAGAGATTTTTCACTCCGTTCGGTCGTAGATTTTTCACTTAAAATAAAAGCTCCCCGAACTTCAGAGAGCTTCAGTTAAAGTCGAGGTAGTAGAAAAAGCTACAATTAGCCTGAAGGGCTACCCAAACTTCGTAATGAACGCTTTGAACAATCTAATTGACAATTCAATCTGGTGGCTACAAACAAAATCAAACGAGCGAAAAGTGAAAATAACTCTAAAGAGAAACGCTGATGGGAACCCCACAATTATCGTATCAGACAATGGTCCGGGATTGAATCCAGAAGATATTCCATACTTGGGCGACGCTTTCTACACTCGCAAACCGAGAGGAACCGGTCTTGGTTTGTTTATACCGAGGCGGTCGATGGAAGCAAATGGTGGAAAAATAGATTTTGGTTTCTTCCCGACAGATTCGGATTACCTTCCGGGTGCCAATGTCCTTCTTATTTTTGAGGACAAAAAGATGGAGATCAAAGAATGATCCCCGGAACAATCTTAGTCGTAGATGACAAAGAAGGCGAAGTGAAAGATCTTGTGAATGAATTTGTTCAAAGAGGAGAAAATGCCTTCTACTTAGGAGCACCATTCGAACACAAGCACTGTGAAAATGTCAGACTTTTAATTTTTGATTATTGGATTGATGAAAATAGCGAACCTAATAGTTTAGCGATAATATCCGAGGTTATACACACTGTATTCCAGAAGTCAAAAATTCTTCCTGATAGCGATCTGGTCCGCCAGAATTCAAAATCAGGATAAAGCGGTTTACAAAGAAAATATTATGAAGAAATACAAGGAACGTTATGGATCCCCACTTCCCTGTATACTTTTAGAACCTGTGGAAAAAGAAGAACTTGGTTATGTAGGATTGATAGGAAAGATCAATAGTGAGATAACATCCCATCCTGAATTAAACCTTCTTTATGAAGCAGAAAAAATAGTTGATGCCGCCAAGGTCAAGGTCGGAACTCAAATATATGAAATAGGCAGTTGGTCCGCGCTCATAATGGAATTGAGCAGAGCGTACAACATAGAGTCTATCGAAAGATTACTGCTTTCAATTTATTTGAACATGTTAGAAAGAAATGCTGAAACAAGTGAAGAATTTAAAAAATGTGTCAGAGAAATAAAGGAAAATCAAGCAAATCCACCAACATTTAACGATTTAGATTTTGCAAAGGTCTACTCTGCACAATATTATG
>CAWIYM010000015.1:0-54393 GCA_963840325.1 Candidatus Bathyarchaeota archaeon | reverse complement strand
CTTATATGGAACCATGCCTCGTACAGTTTTTTTTAGGAACCGGTCAGGTCTTCGATAGTGGAATGGTCCTCGCATTGGGGCACCAACTTCGAGGAATTTGTGTGCTTCTAAGACTTTGCTCTTCTTTTTGCCAGAGAACACTGCCTTCTCTGCATTTAATATGATTACTTCTTCTCCGTTTAACAATCGTTTAGCAACTTTGCTGCACATTCGGCCAACGATTAAGCCTTCAGCGTTCACGAATGTTATTTGGGATTGGGTTGTTGCCATTTTTTTCACCGAATAATTTTTACGTTTGAACCTTTGGGGTTTTTCTCCAACAGGTCTTGGATTGTGATGTATTTTGCTTTGACAGCATCAAGCTTTTCTTTGGCTTTGTCCGAGATGTCGAAGGATGCGACTGTCACGGCATGGTCTATGCTGCCTGAAGCTAAGAGTTTGCCTGGAACAATCACTACGTCAGCTTTTTTTGTGTGCCTGTTTATTTTACTTAAGTTTACGGCGACACGTTGGCTGCGTGACTTGGCTAAGTGGTCAGCGACATCTAGCCAGATTGGTGCTTGTTTTTCTTTGCTTTCTTTCTTTAGAAGACCTATAAGATTGATTAATTGCGGGTTTGTTGTTTTTGTTTCTCTCATTGTAGTCCAGCCTTTATTTGTTCTTCAAACTCATCTAGTTGTTTGCCTAACAGTTTAGTTGCTTCTCTAAGTACTCGTTCTGGAGGAAGCGCACCTGTAGACTCTATGTTCATGACGAAAGTGTTCTTTTCCCATTCAACCTTGAGCGGTGATGGCTTTTGTGGGCAAGCATCAACACAATCCATGCAAAGATTACATGCCAAAAGGTCGCGGACATCGATTTTTTCGTCCTTGACGACGTAAACCTTTTTGGGGCAGATGTCAGCGCATTTTTGACAACCTTCACATTTCCCAGTTGGAGTTGTGATTTTTGGGTAGTACTTGTATGCGCACATGGAAACAGGCTGCCATTTCGCGTGGGTTTTGCCTTTTCCAAGCTTTGCGTAAGCTTCAAGCTTTAGTTTCTGGTTTTTTGCCAGCTTAACTATTGGGATTTTGTCTGATACTGGAACGATTTCTGGGTTTTCAGAAACAACTTCTCCTGAATAAACGGTTCTTGTTCCATCTTTTGCTTCCGCGTCAAGAGTTAGGGTTACTCGACATTGTTGGCAGCCGAATTCGCTCTTGCATTCGCATTCTTCAGGAAGGTTGTATGCAGTCTAAATCAGTTTTCAATGGAGTAAGTCCTAATCTGTGGGCAATTATTTCGTCTTGAAGAATTGAAGAGTTTTCTATCATAACAACTTCTTCGATTGCCATGCATGGGACCTCAGCAAGTGCTAGACGTCGCAGAGCGTTCATTAAGGGCACGTCCGCATCTTTGACAACTATGCGGAGGTTGATATCGTTTTTTTCAAGGACTTCTATTTTCACTTGCTAGACACTCCAATAAGTTACTGTCAATAAAGGGGGATATTGCAGATTAGACTCTTCTGCCTCTTCTGCCACCGGGCCTTCGTGTTCCGTCGTGGGGAATAGGTGTGACTTCTTCTATGCGTTCTATGCGGAAACCAAACCTGGCTAAAGCTCTGATGGCTGCTTGGGCTCCTGGTCCAGGTGTTCTTGGTCCTGCGCCGCCTGGAGCTCGGACTTTTATGTGGATAGCGGTTATTCCTTTGTCGCGTGCTTGTTCTGCTGCTGCTGTTGATGCGCGCATGGCTGCGTAAGGTGAAGATTCCATGCGGTCGGCTTTGACGAACATTCCGCCTGTGGTACGAGCGATTGTTTCTGCGCCTGAAATGTCAGTGATGTGGATTAAAGTGTTGTTGTAGGAGCTGAAGATGTGGACGATTGCCCACTTCTCGTTGCGTTTGTTGTTGGGAGCGCTCAGAATCTGCCGCCTCCGCGTCCGCCTTTGCGACCTCTGCTAGGTGGCCTAATTTCTGGTTGTTTAGCCACCACTGTTAAGCCAGCTCGTAAGGCGTGTTCTTGGTTTGCTATTGCACTTTCGGGTGAGTAGATGATTTTTGTTTCAGCCTCTTTTGGTACGATATAACCGGGAATTGTTACTCTGCGACCATCTATTGTCACGTGTCCGTGAGTGATTAGTTGGCGCGACTGATAGACGGTTCGTGCTAAGCCCTTGCGGAAAACGATTGTTTGGAGTCTGCGTTCCAAGATGTCTTCGATAGTTAAGTCTAAAACGTTGTCCAACACTGCAGTCTCCTGCAGAATTCCCTTCTTTTTAAGTTGGGCTAACAATTCATTTTCCATCTTTGAGCGTTCTTCAGTTGTTTTGCTGATAAGTGATCGGGCGATGCTTCTGGTTTTGGATAAAGTGGTTTTGTGGCGCCAGAGTTCATGCTTGTTTCTTAAGCCAAATTGCCCCAAGAGTTTAAGTTCTTCTTGGAGAACATCTTTTCGCCATCGGAAACGTGGAGTATCAAATTTCTTACGCTGTTTCTTTGGATCTCCCATACTTATTTGCCTCCTTCGGCAGGTGCTCCACCTGGCTTCTGCATCAGAGTCTTCTTCTTAACTCCCAACGCTTTGCCTGCTCTTCCAGTGGTTTTGGTTCTTTGACCACGTACTTTCAGGCTGTAAGCATGGCGGTATCCACGCCAAGACCTGATTTCTTTGGCTTGATCAATGTCAGTTTTAATTTTTAATGCGAGTTCAGAACTCAAAATATGTTGATCTTTTCCAGAGTCTGTGTCTTTTCGACGGTTAAACATCCAGCTTGGAATGCCATATTTTGCTGGGTCCTTGATTACATCCTCGATTTTCGAGATGTCTGACTCTGTTATAAAACCAACGCGCAGGTCAGGGTTTACTCCCGCCTTTTTGAGAATTGCATTTGCGAGGGCTGAACTTACTCCTTTGACTTGCGCGACAGCGTAATAATTCTTTAAGGTACCTTGAACGTCTGTACCCATTATACGAAGTATATAGCGATATTCCTGCTGTGACATGCTAAGTTTTCATCCGTTTTTTAACTTTAAAGCATATACGAAATATGGCGGTATTTATTTAAACCTTCCTTTCCAAAAAGTATCATCAACGATTAATGTAAAACTCTAATTTTTGCATTTTACACATGGATAACTATTTTGGTAATCGAAAGCTAAATACTTCTCTTAAGTAAAAAGGGTATCGATGGATGCAATAACAATCATCGGTTAATAGCCGCCTTATTTACAACAGTATCACTTCTACCACAATTAATCAAAGTTTATAAAACAAAATCCACCAAAGACATCTCCACCGGCATGTTCACACTTTTCGGAAGTGGAGTGCTCTTATGGTTTGTTTACGGGGTTTTCGTTAATGATTTACCGATTATGATTGCGAATTCTTTAGCGTTCATTCAAGCCGCAGTGATTCTGTTTTTCAAGGCAAAATACAAATAATTTCTAATTTAAAACTCAGATACTACACCCACTTAAATGTCTACGATGAATCTCACTTAGGATTTCGAAATATGCTTCAAAACTATTTTTTAGAAATCTCTAAAATCAAGTATCTTCAACCATATGCATGACATTGATCGCAGAGTTTATCCATCGTAGGTAAGCATTCAATGTTGCACGCAGGGCAACGGTGTCATCAGCCTCAACAGTCAATACGAGAAATAAGCCGTCTTTTTCCAGTTTTATGTTAGCTCGCCTTGTTACTTGTGCATTGGCTTCTGGCGTTAAAGCCTCAAGAAGCGTAGAAAGTTGTTTCTGTGAAGCAAATTTTAAGCGCAAAGGAGCCTTTGCACCAGTCACCATTCAGCATCTCCAATGCTAAACCAGAGTTTTCAAAGTAATAAACAAAAAGAAAAAACTAAAAATTAAGAAAGGAAAGAAAGGTTTACTCGTTGTTTTCTTCTTCAGTTGCCGACTCAACAGCCGCTACAGCTTTCGCCGTTTCTTCAACTGGTGCACCTTTAGCTGCACGCTTGGCCACAACACCCAGTTTAGTTACTGGTGTGTATGCTCCGCCTGCAAAAGTGTACTCACATTTTTTGCATTTCCAGATGCCAACGCTTTCACGTTTTACGCGGTTAAAGCCGCATTGTGGGCACCTGTGGGGTTTCTTGAGTTCAATCATTACTTTCATGTAGCGTTTTCTAACTGTGGAGCCGTAACGTACACCTAAACCACGTGTTGGACCAACTTTCTTCATCTTAGGCAACTTTTATCTCACCAATCAAGTTTCTTTCGCAGTTCTGCTGCTTTGTCCAGAGCAATCTTTGAGGCTTCTAAAATCTGTTGCGGTGTGAAATAGCCTGAGCCGCCCTTCTGTATTGCGCAAATGGTTCCGTCTTCTTTGGTTGCGAAGGTGATGCGTGAGTCCATGACTTGTTCTTCTTCGATCCATGGGTCAGTGATCAGGTGGTTGTTAATTTTGCCGGTGGTGACTGTTATCGGGTGACTCTTTAGGGGCAGTTGAGTGTAGCCTTGCTTCATTTTTAGTTCGCCGTCTTTGATTTCGTAGTTGGGCATCTTTGTATTTATAAGTGCGGCCATAGCTGCTAACGCTGCCGCGTCAATCAAGTTTCCATCGTGGTTAAGCACGTAAATGTCAACGAAGACTACGAACACTTTTTTGCCTGGTTCAATACATAGTTTCTCAGTATCGACGCATTTTGATTCTCTGATTCCTCTGTCAACGACGCGGGCGAGTTCGATGCTGTTTTCGTCTGGTGGTCCTGGTTCAAAGTTTGGTGAAGCTAGAGGAACTAATTCTGCGTTTACTGTTAAGACGCCTTCGTTTGGTGTGTCTGGGAATGGTTCGCCAAGTCCCACTTTGACGCCGACAAGAACCTCAGTTTTGCCTAGAAATACTTTTGCGGAGCCTTCAGCTTTCTCGATTAATCCTTGTTCGATTTTGATTTCGCGGGTATCAAGTAAGCCTCTATCATCTAGGCGTTTTCCTTTTTCGATGAGTTGTTCAATTTGTCTTAGTCTAACTTTAGTTACAAGGGATGACATTATTCTTCAACCTCTTTTACAACCATGTACTTGGTCTTTAATGCTTCCTTTTGCATTTCATAGATTTTTTTGCATCCTTCCATCGCCATGTTCACGGCTTTCTCAAATTCGGCGGGTTCCAAAATGCCGTCCATCTGCAGCAGTGTAATTGCGTTTAAGCTTGGCATGTAAGCAACTGGAACGTCTGCGGCGCCGAGTTTGTCTTCTGCATCGTATAAGTCAAGAACCACTGTATCGTCGACTTTTCCTGCTGCACATCCTACAACTAAGTCGCGCATTGGAACACCTGCGTCTGCGATGGCTAATGCGGCTGCGGTAATGGCTGCACATCTTGTTCCTCCGTCAGCTTGCAAGACCTCAATAAAGACGTCAACTCCTGTTCGTGGATATAGCTCAAGGAATAGGGCTGGTTCTAAAGATTCTTTTATGACTTTTGAGAGTTCAACTTCTCTTCTGGATGGTGCGGGGGATTTTCTTTCCTGTACGGAAAACGGTGCCATGTGGTATCGGACTTTTAAAACCATACGGTCAGGTTGCATCAAGTGTTTTGGATGGACTTCTCTTGGACCGAATACTCCGACTAAAATCTTGTTTTTTCCATGTTCAATATAGGCTGATCCATCAGCGTGTGACAAAACGCCTACTTGAAGCTTTACAGGGCGAAGTTCATCCGCTTTTCTACCATCAGATCGGATGCCTTTCTTATCGATTAATTTATCTGGTTTTTCATTCAACTTTGTTTTCCTCCACTTTACCTAATTTCTTTTCTTTTAGCAACTGTGTTATGCGATCAGTAAGACCGCTTGTGTGGGATTCTTCTTCAATTTTTCGAATCACGCTTATGGCAAGTTCTTCTTCTTCTAAGGTTTTGCCAGTGACCAAGATCACGCCGTTTAATCCAAGGATGATTTGGCAGTTGGTTTCCTGTTTAATCATGGAAATCATTGAACCTTTTCGTCCAATTATTCGGGGAATCTTTGTTGGGGTCACATGAAGGATTTGACCGCGAGTAATTTTTCCAAGTCCAGGTTCGCCCACGGTTAATTGGGGGTCGTGTGCTCTGTCGAAGGTTGCGATTTTGGCTACGATTAAGTCGCCTGCGGTTAAGACTTGGGATAACTCGTCGTTTTGAGGCTTAAAGGGCCTGCTTAAAACGTCTGATGCACGAAGCATTGCTGTGTAGGGTGCTTTAATGTCTACGGTCCAGCCGTTGAATCCTACTTCTATGACTGTACCAATCACTATGTCACCCATTTTTGGCACATAAAAAGCCCTTAATGCAACAACGTTTACTTTTTTATTGTCACTGTCTACGAGTCCAATCCTTGAGGCATAAATCTTGCCTGCTTCCACATACGTGTTTTCGCCAGGTAAATAGTCGCCTTCAGCGAGCATTTCTCCTGGGGTCACGAGCTGTTTTTTTTCAAAGAATGTTGGCATAAAATCACGTTTTTCCTTTTTTCATTACTTTAAGAGATTATTTTTGCTTCTCCACTTCCCTTGGTTGCGTCACCAAGTTTGTTTATCAGCGAAGCATATGATCCTGCGGGTAACTCAAGTTCTCCATACCATGAACCGTCACTGCGCCATTCTTCCCTTTTAATGGTGCCAAACGTCTTTATTGTACCGTAAGCTCTTGCAGCATGCTGCATAGGTATCTTAACTGCAACTTTGACTTGTTCAATTTTCAGTGGCAAAATCGGTCTAAGCAATTTAACGATATCTTTAGCTTGCTCTTCAACTGGCTTATATGGGTCAATTGGATAACGAATCTGCTCCATCGCGTTTTCGATGCGTGCTGGTGGATGTGGCAAATTTGTTTTTGGATCAACTGCTTGGCGAGAAATAAAATCTATTATTTGCCTTTTTTTGTCTTCAACCATTTTTCGTCTTTGGTCGGTTGTTAACTGCAGGGTTCCTTTTTTTAAAATTTCATCTGCAATTTTTAGCGGATCACATGTTTTGAAGGCTTTTTTCATTGCTTCTTCAGAAACTTTTGTGCCCTTGTTGGCGTCAGCGAAAATCATTTCAGCGGCTAAAACCTCAGTTATTCCTGCGATTTTGCCGTTTCGGTAGTCGAGCGCTTTTTGGGGTTTAACTAATATTTCAAAATGTTCATTTTCTCTTGTTAAGCGCGCGACGGTGAACTTTTCGCTCATTAGTTTTTCACTTGCTTGAACCCAGCTCTTTGATGTAACCTTCCACTGTGTTGTCGTTTAGCATTTCCATTTTCTGTGTTGCAGCTGGGATGATTGCGATTTTAATTCTGGGTGGTAGTTGGCGTGCTTCGAGTGCTTTGACTAAGCATTTTACTGTCAGTTTTATGCTATTGTCGAGGGTTAAGTCTTCTTTGTACTCTTCTTTAAGAATTCCGAGAACTGTTTCTCTTCCTGCGCCAAGTGCTGTGGCTTTATATCCTCGGTAGGTTCCGCTTGGGTGTGTTCCGAAGACGCGTGTTCCTGTCTTGTCGACTCCTCCGAAGATTATAGATACTCCGAAAGGTCGGACACCTGCGTGTTGTGTGTACATTTGTTGGATATCACATATTCGTTTGGTGACGACTTCTACGTCGATGGGTTCGTCGTATGTTAATTTGTTGCTTTGAGCGTAGATTCTTGCTTGGTCAATTAGGATTCTGGCGTCGGAACTTAAACCGACTATGGCTGCGCCAATATGGTCATCTACTCGGAAGATTTTCCATGAGTAACCTGCTTCTTCAAGAACTTCGATGTTTTCTTCTGAACCGAGAACTAATCCTTCTGAACTTTGGATGCCTATAATGGTGGCTCCACGGTTCACAAGTTCCATCGCGTATTCTACTTGGAAAAGTCGTCCATCAGGCGAGAAAACGGTAATGGCACGGTCATATGCTCCTGGTGCTGCAAATACAGACATAATGTTAACCTCACTTTACACTATACACTTTTTCACAGTCTCATATAATAACTACACTAAAAACCTTTCCTATTAAAGCAAAACCCAAGTAGCAACGCTAAAGAAGTTTGAAGAGGATTCTACAAGGAAATTAAATGAGTACTCTGCATAAATTAAGGTATTACTTGTATGTTGAGGACACAGTAGTTATGTGTAAACTCAAAGGTTCCCGCTAAATCTTGTTGCCAGAGCTCGAAAACTACTGAATTGCTTCCGACCTCGTTCTGTGTAATGGTTGCCACATTTTCCTCTGTCTTTCCGTTTTCCAAACCATTTATTTCGTAAAGTTGGCTTGGTGGAACATCAATTGGAAAAGTGGATAGATTCTTTGTTACTTTTACTTGCACTTGATATGATGCAGTATTTCCCAGGTGGTTTTCCACGTCAACGTAGACTTTGAATGTGCTGTTCTGGTTGGCGACTAGAGTTTCTGGGTAATCCAAAGCTTTTTTGTTGGAGTCAAGTAAGTAAATACTGTTATAGGGTTCTGCGGGCGGGCTAAACCATACAAAATAGCTTAAAACTACAACTGAAACAATGAGAAGCGCAAGGAAGATGGCGACTGCAAAGCCTTTCTCCTCATTCTCCCAGAGTTTTCTTCCAAGCCGCTTCGCGTTTTCTAATCGTATCTGCATCTAAAGACCCCTTGAATATTGTGCTAAATATCTCGATACCTGACTTAAATCTTCTCAGTTTGGGCCTACCATACTTTCTGGCTCTATAGGTCGTTGGAACCTCAATCATGCTGTAACCTTCCTTAGCGAATTTTATGAGCATCTCCGTTGCAAACGCCATGTCGCCCTCATTTAGCTCAACATTGTCGATGGCTTCATGGGATATTGCTCGAAAACCTGATTGGGTATCGCTTAGGAATTGGCTGTAAATGAAATCGAAAAAGAAGGTGATGACTTTGTTGCCGACGAAATTCATGATGCCCATGGCTTTTTTGGGGTCATACATTCGTGTTGCTAAAACCATGTCGGCGTCTTCCTCAATCATTTTAGCTATCATACGATTGATGTGTCTAACTTCGTAGGTTCCATCGCCGTCAACCATTATTATGATATTTCCTTTCGCGTTTTTCATGCCTGTTTTAAGTGCTAAGCCATAGCCGCGTCTGGGTTCAACTATGAGCCTACAGTAACCTAATGCTTGAACTATTTCCTTGGTTCCATCCGTCGAATTCCCATCTACAACAATGATTTCTTTTGGATAAGCCAAATCTTCATGGATGGTTGTTATGGCTTCCAGAATGTTACCTGCTTCGTTGAGTGTTGGAATTACCACCGAGATCATTTCAACTTTTGACGTCATCAGCTAACTTCCATTTCAAAGGCTAATATCTTTCCTTTACATGGTTAAATAAGCTCTTCGTATATCTCCACGAGCCTTTCAACGTTCCTATCCCAACTAAACTTCTCCTCCATCATGGCGCGCAACTCTTTCTTGTGTTGAGAGAAATCCACTGCAGCGAAATCTAAGATTGCTTTTGCAAGCAGTTCAGGCTGGTTAGGAGGCACCAATTTTCCATAGTCTTCATTAAGGATTTCTCTTACTCCTCCCACATCCGTGGCGATTACTGGCAGTGCACATGCCATAGCTTCAAGCGCAACCAAAGGCAATCCCTCCCCCGACTTTGAAGGCAGAACAAAAATGTCTGCGGCATTGTAGTAGATAGGTAAATCTTCATCGCTTACAAAACCTGCAAGCTTAAAATTCGCCGCAATCCCCAACTCATTTATTCTCAACTTAACACGTTCAGAATCAGGACCTTTTCCAACAGCCAAAAAAACTATTCGCAGGTTCTTTTTTACAGCAATGTTCGCGCCCTCTATAAGCGTGTCAACGCCGTTCTTGTAAACAAGCCGTCTGACAGTCAAAACAACAATTGCATCAGCTGGGATTCCAAGCTTTCGCCTCATTTCCTCTCGTTTCTCAGGCAGCTGCTTAAACTTTGTCAAATCAACACCGTTAAGCAACACCTCAACCTTCTTGGGTTTAGCACCTAAACGCAAAACGTATTCTTTAGTTGCGCCGCTTACGGCTATGATTGTGTCTGCATCTTTGAGGTTTTGTTTTCCAACTGTTAGATCATTCAAGTTTTCAACTTCGTCGAAGAGGTTGTTGTATTCAATGAAGGTATTGTGTTGGGTGAGAACAAAGGGTTTAGAGTACATTTTGGCGAGTCTACCAGCGGCAAGAGAAGTTAAGTATGGGTGGCCGTGCGCATGAACTATTTTGCTTTGGTTTACTGCCTTAAGGAAAGTTGGAAGACTGGTTACCGCCGGAATTGAATAGGGGATTCCAAGGCGAAATCCCGTGTTGAGTGAGTTATAACATTCAACAGCGACACCATCCACTGCATACTTTTGAGGTGTACCAATCCTGTTAGTTATAACCATGGGCTCAAAATTTTTCGTACGCAATCGCTTGCTTTGTTCATTAACCACCTTTTCTATCCCTCCTACATGTGGCAGAAAAGTGTGTGTAACAATGCAGAGCTTTGTTTGAACCATGCTACCCAACAGGCTAAATCCTCAATCGACATAGTATTATAATCTTATGGTAAACTAATGTCTAGCGCACGTTGGATGGAAAATGCATAAAAACATCGCTTTTTATGGCTTTATGCCCGCATTTTTCACTGCGCGAGTATATACGTTGGAGGATGCACCTGCAACTAAAGCGCCTATGGCGTCGTTGGTGAGTGGAGGCAGCTCTTTTAGGATTCCAGGTTTAGCTTGATCAAAACGTACAAACTCAAACATACCCTTTGACCCCCCGATGTAAGTGGCGATAGCAATGCCGATAAGCTCGTCCGCTATTAGTCCTGGTCTGCCCAGAAAACGCTCTTTCGTTAACCCGGGAATCCTGCCGTTCTCCGCTTCTTCTTGAGCATGGAAAGCGGCAACGATTAAGGTTGAAACGTTAACGTCAAAGAGAATGTTGAGGAATTCTTCTTTGAGCATTGCTGTAGCTTTTTCCGATGTTTCCACGCCTGGGTGGGGCACGTACATTTCAAGGGCGCTCTCGATTAGGCTTTGCAGCGTAATGCCCTTGCCTTCTAGGTAAATTAGCAGAGGAGGAATTTGCCCGTTCATGTTCTTCAACCGCACTTTTAGTGTTGAAGTTTGTTTTAAGTGTTGCGAGGCAGGTTTACCATAATACTTATATGAAAAGTCTGGATGGTTTATCCAACGATTGGGTTGATAATTTGCTGAACATCAACAAAAATAGCGTTATTTCAGCCAAAGTATTATTGAAAGGTAAATTATCTAAATATTTGAATAGAAAAATTGAATTTTTATGCTTACACGTTTTTCAAATAAATATCACAAGTTTAATTGAAATTTTGGAGGAAAAAACTGATTGAAAGTTGTTGCTTCATGGAGCGGCGGGAAAGACAGCTGTTACGCATATTACCTTGCCTCCCAGCAAGGCTACCAAATAATGAACCTATTCACCATGATGATGAGTGAAACCAAATCAAACTTTCACATGATACCATCAGAAATCCTTGACACACAAGCAGATGCAATCGGAATTCCGTTGATTAAAAAAACCACCAGCCCGCAAACTTACGAGAAAGATTTCAAATCAGTTCTGCTGGAGTGCAAGGCAAATGGTGCATATGGCTTGGTGACTGGCGACATCTTCGAAGTTGCAGGGCATGAGGAAGGCTGGCTTGAACGCATCTGCAAAGAAGTTGACTTAATACCTATAAAGCCTCTGTGGATGGGTGATACAAAACAAATCTACCTCGACTACCTCAAAACTGGGTTCAAAGCAACAGTAGTACGCACAAAACTGGATTTTCTCGGGGTTGAGTGGCTTGGACGTGTGTTGGATCGAAAATTCTACGACGACATCCTCAAACTCGGCAATGTTGACGCATGCGGCGAAGGTGGCGAATACCACACCGTTATAACAGACGGACCGTCATTTAAGAAAAAGATTGAAATCCAAGAAACACAGAAACATAAGCTAGACGGCGGCTTTGGATACTTAGAAATTAAGAAATTCAAAGTTGTGCCCAAGTAAAGGGAACCCCTATGGACGTATTAATTGCGAATAATGAACTTAAAGCAAAAGCCTTTCTAGACGAAATTGAAGCAAAAAAACCCCTCTTCCTATGCACAGTAGCCACGACCGAAACAGGTAAAATCCCCGGTTTATCCGCAGCTGGAATGAACCCAGATTTTACAGATTTCACACCTCCTGCAGACGCAGAACTGCTCCTGCTCGGTAAATGCAAATCAATTGCCGGAGTGCCCGTGACTCCAGATGGGATTCCGACACCTGCCTTAATTACTATGTCGGCGCTTCGTTTAGCAGATATCCCAGTGTTGGTCGTCAACGGCGGAGTTAAGGTTAAACCACAGATTCCATACGTGGATTTGGGCGGCAGTTCCGGCAGAGACATCCGAAGCGGTAACTCAGTTGACAATGTGGAAGAAGTCATCGAACGGGCAAAGCTTCTTGGAGAACACTTGGCTAAAGCAGCAGATTACTTAGTTATCGGCGAGAGCATCCCAGGTGGAACCACAACCGCACTTGGTGTCCTCTCAGCGTTAGGTATAAATGCACATGGAAAAGTCAGTAGCACACTCCCCGAAAACCCTCACAACTTAAAAGCGGAAGTTGTTGCAACTGGCTTGAAAGCAGCGAAAGAAAAATTCGGCAGCCTCGCAAAAGATCCGATAAAAGCAATTTCCTGCGTAGGCGACCCAATGATGGCTGCCATGACCGGCTTAGTCATTGGCGGAGCTAAACAGGGACCTGTTTTAATGGCTGGCGGAACCCAAATGACCGCAGTTTTAGCAGTAATTAATGCTTTGAATCCAGAAGCCTTGTGCAATGTGGCTGTTGGAACGACAAGGTGGGTTGCAAAAGACAAATCCTCCGACATTTGCGGGATAGTCAATCAATTCTGTAAGGTACCCGTTTTAGCGGCTGACCTAGATTTTGGTCCTTCGAAGTACCCAGGCTTAAGAATTTATGAAACGGGACTTGTCAAGGAAGGAGTGGGTGCAGGTGGGGCATCAATTGCAGCCATGGCGAAGCTCGGTGGCGCAGTCACAAAGGATATACTTCTTAAGGAAATAGAGCGTAACTATGCTCTACTGATGAGCATAAAGTGACACGTACTTGGTCGTTAAACAACTAAAAAACCTTTTATCTTTCTTAACCATTTTCCCAGTAGCCATGGATAAAGATTTGCTTACGGATTGCGCCCAAACTATGTGGGCTTTTCCGTTAATCGGCGCGTTTCTCGGGTTGTTTGCTGGAGTGTTCGGTTGGATGGCGTTGCAGTTTTTACCCATAATCGTAGTCGGCGCTTTGTCGTTGGCTTTACTACTTTTGATGACTGGTTTGCATCATACAGATGGTTTGCTGGATTTCGGCGATGGAATAATGGTGCATGGTTCACCTGAGCGTAAGGTTGAGGTTATGCATGACCAATTGACCGGTGCAGGAGCTATAGGTTTGGCTTTGATGACATATTTGATTACGGCTTTCGCGTTTGCAGAGCTCGGCAGAAAAATGTTCATTGGAAATTTTGCTGTTCCATTGATTCTTCCTGCTTTAATCGTGGTTGAGTTGTGTGCAAAGTTGTCGATGGTTGTGGCTGCTTGGGCAGGCAAATCTGTCCATCAAGGCATGAACTCAGCTTTTCTGGAAGCCATGCATGGTAGCAAAGGTAACTTACGCTTGATTGTGGCACTGGCGATTTCGTTTGCGATCGCCTTGTCGCTTCTTAGTTGGGCAGGCATTTTCACTGTATTGGTAGCAGTATTTACAGGTTTATTGATGGTTGCGATTTCCCACAAGCATTTCAGTGGCGTTACAGGCGATGTTTTTGGAGCAACTAACGAATTGTCGCGGATGGTTTGTGGTGTTGTTTTGTTGGCGGCGGTTGCATGGGTATAGTTGCGCTGGTTATGGCTGGCGGCAAGGGAACCCGCATGAAAATAGCAGAAGAAAAACCCCTTATCAAAGTCTGTGCAAAACCCGTCATCGAATATGTACTTGCAGCATTGAAAAACGCCAAAAAAATCGATTCAGTAATCGTCGCAACAACCAACTGTACACCCACAACCACAAAACTCATGCGCCAACTCGGCGTTCAAGTCATCGAGACCCCAGGCAAAGACTACGTTTCCGACATGGGCTACGTTGTCCAAACCCTCAAACTGGGCGTTTTCTTAGCTATCGCCGCTGACCTGCCATTGGTAAAGGGTGAAATGATAGATGCCATTGTGGAACGATACGAACGCTGCGGCAAACCAGCTTTGACGGTTGCTGTTCCGCTTGAAATCAAAGCCAAGTTAGGCATGTGCATCGAATACTCTTTCAAAGCTGAAGACAAAGACGTAGTTCCTGTCGGAATTAACGTAATCGATGGACGCAAACGGTATGGTGACGAATGGCTCGACCAAGACATCTACCTTATGAACAACGAAGAATTAGCCGTTAACATTAACACTATATCGGAATTGCAACTAGCAGAACGGTTACTATCTCAAAAAAAATAGGGCTTTTGACCTAATCCATATTCTGCAATGAATTCCTAGTAGAACCCAAGATGTTTGTTCGTGCATTTATTATTGAGTTTTCTTTTGCTTGCTTTCCAAAACCTCGTTGAGGGTGGCCTTCATTTTTCGTGCATCCACATCAAGTATCGGCGACTCACAAATCATTGTTGGATGCAATCCAAAATCCACAATTATCTCGGCGAGCATGCGGAAGTCGGGTCCGTACCTTTCTTCGTCGAGGGTGTGGTGGCGTTTTTCGCCTTGGCTGGAGAATTCGATGGCTGAGAAGTGGCAGTGCATGCTTCTAAGGGCTTCAGTGCCAAGTTTTTCCTCGACTTTTTCGGCTACGGCGCGAAAATCTTCTACTTTTTTGAGTACTCCCAGATGCCTTGCGTGTAGGTGTCCCCAGTCGATGACAAGTTGGGTACCTTCGACTTCTTGGCAGATGGTAAGGATTTCGTCGATGCTGCCTACTTGGAATTTTCTGCCCATGGTTTCGGGTCCGAGCTTAACTTTTAAGCCCATAACCTTCATTTCGGAACTGACTTCTTTTAGCGCAGTAACACAGTTTTGGAAGGCAAAGCTTTTTTCGACTAAACCGTAGAAGCCCGCATGAAAAACCACAACGTATGCGCCCATCCAATCAGCTGCGATTGCACAAGCGATTAAACGACGTTTGCTGGCTTCAACAACCTCTTTTTTGCCCGACAAATTAATGAAGTATGAGCCATGCATGCTTAGTTTGACATCGTTTTTTTGGGCTTCATCGCCAAGTTTTTGGGCATCTTCCTGCTTGATTTGCGGTTTTGGTCCCCACCTTGAGGCTTGGTACTCAAAAGCATCCAGCCCCTCTTCATGCAAAAGTTTTGGAACGTCAATGGTGGTTGCACCCATTAACCTAAACATTGGCGGTACGCCTGCGGGACCAAAACGAGTACGCTCAGTCATGTCACTTAACACACTCCGATTAAAAAGTAAGTTCTTACCTAAATAAATTACAATTACCTCGTTGCCCAATTTATAACAAGCTGGTAATGGATGGAACAGCTGGTCCAAAAAAGCGGACATATACCGATATGGCTAAGATCGCAATAGTAATCATCAGTAACGCATAGTCGCCTTTGTGCAATTTAAGTAGGTACAAGTTCGTACGTTTTTTTGTGGCTCCCCAAGCGCGAGACTCCATTGCCTCAGCTAACTCAAGGCTTCGGCGAATAGCGCTTACAATCAACGGGATAAGCACAGGCACATAGTTCCTGATTCGCTTGAGTAAGCCGCCCTTCTCTAATTCCAAACCTCGGGCTTTTTGAGCATCCATGATTGTTTGGGCTTCCTCTGCTAAAACAGGAACAAAACGCACAGCTGTCGTGAAAGCGAAAGCAAACTCGTAGGGCACACGAGACTCCTCAAGCGCTAAGCCTAAATGGTCTGGGGAAGTGGTTAAAAAGAAAACCGAGAATGACTCAACTAGCACAACGAAACGCAGGGTCATGGCTGCCGCATTCTCTACATTGGGTGCTGTTAAGTGGTATCCTGAAGTAAAATAGGTCGTTCCAACATTAACGACAAAGATGAATATCGCCAAGAACGCTGCTCCACGCAGTGAACGAAGCCACTGTCTCTGAACCCGAGCCAACAAAACAAATGGAATCTGAATCAAGAACAAAATCAGAAGCGGAATAATCTGGTAAAAAAGAATTGCCACCACAAAGATTCCGATGACGTAAACAAATTTTATTCTTGGGTCAAGGTTGTGGATTGGAGAGGAAACTTTTCTGAACCTTAAACCGTCAAAGACACTCATCTCAGCCCTTTCTCCTTAGCTTTCAGGATTATTGCTTTGGCTTCGTAAATATCAATTACATCTTTGGGAAAACCCAGTGCCGCCAACTTCGTGAATACTTGCGCTATCTGGGGAAGAACTATCGAGGATAACTCGAGCAATGCTGGATCTGTAAGGATTTCTTTTCCTTCGCCGTCTGCGACAATTTTCCCTTCTTTCATGAGGATGACTCGGGGGTTGCATTCTGCCACAAACTCTACATCGTGGGTGACAATTACGACGGTTTTTTTCTGGGTTTGCATCTGCAGTATGAACTGGCGAAGCCTTTCCTTCTGCTCATGGTCTTGTCCGATGGTGGGTTCATCCAAGATCAAAGTCGATGGGTCCCACGCCAGAACCGAAGCCAAAGCCACGCGCTTACGTTCGCCGCCGCTTAGCAGGAAAGGAGAGGTTTTGCGGTACTGAGTTAACGACAAAAGATTCAAAGCCCATGTGACACGCTCTTCGACAACTTCAGTTTTGAAACCGAAGTTTTTAAGGGCAAAAGAGATTTCTTCTTCGACGGTTTCGCTGAAAAGTTGGTGGTCAGGGTTTTGGAAAACGAAACCGACGTTTCGAGCTAAAGCTGCAACGCTTGATTTAGTGGTTTCAACATCGTCTATTAGGACTTTGCCTTGAGAGGGTTTTAGGAGCCCATTGAAGTGTTTGACTAGAGTTGATTTTCCTGCACCGTTCTGCCCCATAATAGCGACGAATTCACCGTCTTCGATTTTTAGGGAGACACCTTTTAAGGCTTCAACTCTGTTGGGGTAGGCGAAGCGTATGTCTTTGGCTTCAATCACTGCTGTTTTAGTGCCTCCAGAAGTTGATCAGCCAATTCAACAGAAGATAACGGGGTCTTGTCGGAAAGGTTTAAGCCCTCTTTTTTTAGCATCTTATAGAGCAATGTTGCCTTGGGAATTCCGACACCGATTAACCTGGTTTCTTCGCTGCTTAGAATTTGTCTTGGATCACCCTCAAAACGGACTTTGCCTTCATCCATGACTATAAGGTGGTTAGCGTATTTTGCCGTTAAATCTAAACGGTGCTCAACAAGAATAACGGTGATTCCCTGTTCTTTGTTGAGTTTGTAGATTACTTCAAAAATCTTCTCAGCACTCAACGGGTCAAGAAAAGACGTTGGTTCGTCTAAAACGATGACTTCTGGTTCCATAGCCAGAACTGCTGCAATCGCCACCCGTTGCTGCTGCCCACCCGAGATTTCGTGGGGTGAGCGTTCACGTATGTCATAGATGCCTGTTTGGTTTAGTGCCCAATCAACTTTTTTGCGCATTTCCTCTCGGGAAACGCCGACGTTTTCTAAGCCAAATGCGACGTCTTTTTCGATTGACAATGCGAATAGCTGGTTTTCGGGGTTCTGAAACACTAAGCCAACGTGTTTTGCCATTTCATAGGTGTGATGTTTGAGAGTGTCAATTCCAGCCACGGAGATTTCGCCCTTCAGTTCGCCCTGATAGAAATGCGGCACGAGCCCGTTGAAGGTTCGGCACAAGGTTGTTTTTCCGCAACCGCTTGGACCTGTAATTAAAACAAACTCGCCTTTCTCCACCTTAATCGAAACATCGTTAATCGATGGTTTCGATGCGCCGGGATAGGTGTAGGTGAGGTTTTTTGTTTCAATTATGGCCATGTTTTTTGTGCCTGCTCACCTTAAGCGTGAGAGTTTCCTCATTTAAGCGTAGCTACGCTTTTTTGGCTATTTTCTGCTTGATAAGCACGAGGCATTGTTTGAGGGCTTGTTGGATTTCGCCCTTGCCGCTGACGCCTGAAGCCATCGCGTGGCCTCCGCCGACCCCGCCTAAAAACTCGCCCAGCGGAGCCGCAATGTCCGTTCCTAAGTGCACGCCCGCAAGCTCGTTGAATTGGCGTGTGCAACGCAGGCTCAACTCAACTTTTCCACCCTTTTTCCCCGCTACAGCCGACATATGCGCCCCCAAGTCAACGAGGGCTTTGGCAGCAGGCGCCTGATATGCACTAACATGCGAAAGCGCTATAATCCAGCCTTCTACTTTAACGATTTTGGCTCTCTTGCAAGCCTTCAACTTCGCCACCCGCTCAGAAGGATCAATAGGCATAGCAAAAAGTGCTAAGGTTGGCTGGGCATCTATCCCTGTTGAAACCAATTTAGCGAGAATCTCAAAAGTCGCCGAATTAGCCAAAGCAAAATGCCGAGTGTCAAAGGCTATACCAACAAACAATGCTTTGGCTTCGTTAAGGGTGGGTTCGACTTCGGCTTGGCTGAAAAGACGATAGATTAATTCACAGTTCGCCGCTGCCTTCTCATTCACTACGCAAACTCGGCAGATTTGTAAGGTATCGGAGCTTGGCGCGTGGTGGTCGATGATTATTTTTGGTGCAGGCGACTTCTTTATTACATCCGCAACTTCGTCGAGTTGTTCGACGGTGTTCATGTCGAGAAGCACGATGGCTTCAGCGGATTCGATGTTGGGTTTAAGGTTCACGGTTATGGGCAGGTGCTCAAACAGTTGTTTAGCTGGTTTGTTGACGCCCTGTGGACAACCAATCTCAATAACGACGTCGGGTAAAAACCTCTTTAACAAACCCTGCAAAGCATAAGCTGAACAAATCGCATCAGCATCGGCACTACGGTGACAGAGCAACAAAACAAAGGATGCCTTTGTATCTTCTAAAACGTGTAGTAATTCTTTGAAGCTCATTTTACCTTTCTCAAAAAGTTTTCCGTAGCCTTATGAGCTTCATCCACTGCTTCCTTGACTAAAACTTCAGCGTCGACACCTTTTGTTTGAGGACCTAAAATAAGGTTGATTTCAACCGTGACGTTTACTGGTTTAGTTCCGTCGGCTTCCACACTGATGTCTAAGCGGTCAATCTCTTTTTGCGGAATCTTGGACAAAACGTGTTTTCTAGCCGCGCCTTCAGCAGTTTGGCATAAAAGTTCGATTTGCTCTGTGGTTAGCTCTGGGAATCCGAGCTCTACCACAAGCATTCACCTTAAGATAAAGGCTGACCAGAGACGGGGCTTAGGTCTTCTTGCAGTTTAGTTTGAGCCTCTTTAACTTGGCTGCGTATTCGTTCTTCTTGACGTGTCATAACTGTGGCGCGCGTATCCAAAAGCGATTTGCGTTCTGCTAGGTCCTCATTCACTTTAGCTTTCTCAGCTTTAACCAAAAGTGAACCGATAGCTTTGTAGACAACTACATCGTCAGCGGTTTTCGCCAGTTCAGCGATAGTTTGGTCAACTTCGGTTTTTTCCATTTCAACCTGCTGTTTCTGCGCTAAAATAGACTGCAGAGTCTGCTGGAGCTGTTGGAGTCTGAGAAGCCTTTCTTGAACATTAGGCGGTAATTTTGAAATTTCGTCACTCACGTTTTATTCCTTCCGTACCAGCAATAAGATAAGCTCTTAATTAAGCATTTCCAACAAAAAAAGCCGTGGGTTAAAAAACATGCTGAATGATCTGGTTTCATTTTTGGACCGGAATTTTTCCTCTGAAACCGTAAAACAAAAAAGCGCGCAACAGACCCATTAGTCATTCAATCCAAAACAAAAGTCATGCAAGTAGTTAAAATGAAAACAAAAACAAAGAGACTATTCATCGTTGTTGTCGCGGTTCTGTTAGTAGCTTTAAGCTTAATTATTGTTTTTTCAGACAACCCTGCCACGTACTCTGTAAACGGCAATAAACTTTCCCGTATTGCATGCCTTGGCGACAGCATAACAAACATTACAGGGTACCCAGAGGAACTACAAACACTTCTTGGCAATGATTCAGTTGTGGGAAACTTTGGAGTCAGCGGCGCCACGGTGAATTTGAATAGCAACAAACCTTACTATTATGATCTTACTTATCAGGGATGCTCGAAACTTTCTCCCCACCACTGTTATAATAATGCTCGGAACAAACGATGCCAGAACAGATAACTATCTGAAAATTAGCAGTTTTACGGCTAATTATGAGAGAATGGTGAATAGGACCCAAAGATGGAATACCACACAGCAGATCTTTTCTGGTCATCCCCCCTCCAATCTTTAATAACACTTTGGATTTGAACTCGACAAGTTATTCGGATGGAGTGATTCCTCGAATAAAACAGGTTGCAAATGACTCAGGCTTGCCAATCATAGATGTTTACACACCACTGATCAATCATCCTGAGTATTTTCCTGATGGAGTCCACCCCAACAGCTGGGCAGTCCGAGTTATAGTTGATACGATTTACCAAGCCTTAACTTCAAACTCTAAAGGTTCTTAGCCTATCAGTTTCTTGAGTATAGGTACTCTTCGCATCAACAAGACCAACCCGAGCGTGATGAAAAATGTTAGAGCGGCAAGTAAGGGTATTTCTACGATTGGGTTTAGGGTTGTGAAGCTTATTTTGAATCCTAGTAAGCCTCTTTCCAAGGTTTCCAAGATTATGACGTGGAATAGGAAGATTGGCAAGGTATTGTTGCTTATAGCTTGGACGATGCGGCGCGCTGGGTGGTTGGTTCCGGGCCAATCTGGGTGAGCCTTTATTAGAATCAGAAATAGAGCAGCTGACCCAACGATAACGTTCACGGTTAGGTACCCTAGGAAGTAGTTGTTTTGTGCTAAGCCGCTTAATGGATAAGTCATCAGCCACACGCCGAAGATTGTGCTAACAAAACTAGCGATCAAAAGTCCGTAAAGTATTGCGTTACGCAGCGTTATTTTCTGCAGGTAATTGCCCATTACGAAGTATCCTATTAAGCCGCTAAGGACAAAGACGCCAGCGTCTAAAGTGTACCCGAGGACTAGTTGGATGAGGGGTATGATGGCTACACCTGCGAACCAGATTGCGATTAAGTAACGTGTGATTCTTGGATTACCATGGGATATTATAACTCTTAGGATGGGTGTTATCAGGTATAGTCCGATGATTAAGTAGATGAACCAGAATTGATACCAGGCTCCAGTAAACAAATCCTTCACTATACCCTGCAAGAGGTTGCCGAGGGTAACGGGTACTTTGGTGACGTAAAAACCCCATGCAAGAAATACAATATTCCAGAACACAAACGCCAACCCGATGCGGCTAAAACGTTTTTTCAGGAAAACACGGATGGGTTCGTCAAGTTTGGCGGGTTGAAGCAAAAGCGCCCCGCTTAGCATGACAAAGAGCGGGACACAAGAGAGGGCTAAGCTTTTGTAGACAAGGGCGGTCCACCAATAAGAAACAGGCACTGAGGAAGCCTGTAACGCTTCGTTGGAGGCATGGAGTAGCACAACTAAGCCAATGGCTAGGGTGCGGATGAGGTCGACTGGAATAGTAATTTTCTTGTTTGGCTCTAAGCTGTTCTGTTCCAATCGGAAGCGCCCCTGAATCTGTTGTTGATTATTTGCCGTAGCCAGCGCTTATAAAACTGCTTGTTTTTGGGTAATAAAATATGGCTAAAAACAGGGAACTTTCACGAATGTTTGTTTTGGTGAGGTATTCTTAAGTAATTAAAGCATTAAAAGAACATAAAGGAGAAAAGAAATGGAACGAGAACGCGCAAAAGTAACAAAAGAAGAACTGCAAGAAAAAGACACACGATTTCTAGCTGTTTACGTTGAGGCCCAAAACTCTGTAATGATTATGCTGAGTGAACGGGAAGATAAGTTGGGAACCTTAGCTATCGCTGTTCCTAAACCCAAGGATTTGATGGGTTCGGTTACTTCGTCGGTTCTTTTGGGGGATAAGAACGTGATTTCGGCGCGGATGTTTGCGGAGTTGGTGGCGTCTAAGAAGGGCAAAATCGCCATGGTCTCTGTCTACCTTGAGAAAGTGGGGGAGGTGCAGGCGCAAGCTTTCTTTATGCACTTAATTGAGAAAATCATGAAAAGCGAAAGCCAAAAAGAACCCACAGCAATCTAGTTCCGCGTGCGCATTCATGATTTGTAGGCTAACGAACAATGATTTTCAAGCAATCTTAACAGTAGTGAACGACGCTGCCATCGCATACAGGGGCAAGATTCCAGCAGACCGATGGAAAGAACCCTACATGCCCGCAGAAGAGCTACAAGAAGAAATCCAGAGAGGCATCCAATTCTACGGATACATCGAAAACAGCATGCTAATCGCTGTTATGGGAATACAGGCTGTCGGCGATGTCACCTTAATCAGGCACGCCTACACTCTCACGAGTCAACAGCGAAAGGGAACAGGAGAAAAACTTCTAAACCACCTGCTCCGCTTAGCCCAAACCGACAGGATTTTGGTAGGCACTTGGGAAACTGCACCTTGGGCAATCAAATTCTACCAAAAACACGGGTTTGTGCTACTTTCAAGGGAAGAAACAAATAATCTACTAAAGAAATACTGGAACATACCTGAGCGGCAGGTTGAAACCTCGGTGGTTCTTGAACTTGAAAGTTAAGTTGCCACTTTTCTTTTGCGGACTACCCCAAAAATTAACGGCTAACACAACAAAGGCGGCATGTTCCAAACTTAGCCCTCCCATGTCATAGGGCAACAATTGGAACATAACTTTTGATAGGCAAGTTGAAATTTGGGGAATGCTTGAATCTTTTGAAGAAAGGTATGAAGCAAACTCTGCTCTTAAAAGTGGATTCAGAAAACCCTGAGCCAGCAATAATCCAGACTGCCGCAGAAATTATTCGACGTGGCGGGTTGGTGGCGTTTCCTACGGAGACGGTTTATGGTTTAGGAGCGGATGCACTCAACCCCGAGGCAGTTTTGGCGCTTTTTGAAGCAAAGAAGCGCCCATTGGATAATCCGCCAATCGTCCACGTTTCGGACCCAAAAGAAGTTCACAGGTTAGTTTTGGAAGTGCCGCCCAAAGCCAAGGTGCTGATGGATAAGTTTTGGCCTGGACCCTTAACGCTGATTTTTAAACGCTCAATCAATGTGCCGAAGGTAACGGTTGCAGGTTTAGACACCGTTGCCATTCGAATGCCAAAACACAAAGTAGCATTAGAATTAATCAGGCAGAGCCAATGCCCCATCGCAGCGCCCAGCGCAAACCTCGCAGGCAAACCGAGTCCAACCACCGCCCAACACGTCTTCGAAGACCTCAACGGAAGAATCGACGTCATCCTCAATGGCGGAGCCTCAAACATTGGCGTAGAATCCACAGTGGTTGACTTAAGCGTTGACCCTCCCATGCTTCTTCGTCCAGGCGGCACACCCTTCGAAGCCCTAAAAAATGTTCTCGGCGACCTCGACCTCCATCCTTTCGTGAAAGCCGAGCAGGAATTGTCGCTTAAACACATTCGCTCGCCCGGAATGAAACACAAACATTACGCGCCCAAAGCCGAAGTCATCCTTGTCGAGGGTAAGGTGACAGCCGTTACTGCAAAAATCAAGTTGTTAACTGAATTCTATAGAGCTGAGGGCAAAAAAATCGGCGTCCTAGCCACCGACGAAACCCATATCGCTTACAGAGCAGATGTGGTTAAATCGCTCGGCAGCCGCTCCAACTTAGCAACAGTCGCCCAGAGCCTGTTTCGCTTATTGAGGGAAGTTGATGCAGAAAACGTCGATGTCATTATCGCTGAGGGGGTTTCTTCTGAGGGGTTGGGGTTGGCGGTAATGAATAGACTTCGGAAAGCGGCGGCTTACCATATAGTCAAAGCACAATGAGTTCTGTTTCATTTCTGGGCGGGTTTTTGGTTCGATATGTTTTTTACGCTAAAACGCTATGCTAAAGTGGCGACTGTTTTGGTGAAACTTAAAGGATTCCAAAAATTAACGTTAACAGACCAAGCCCTACAGACATGGTTTGGCGCCTTAAATATAGTCAAACCCAAAGTGACACAGGTGTCTCTGCAACATGCGCTTAACTGTGTTCTAGCCGAAGACCTATTTGCCCAAGAATCTCTGCCCCGCTTTGACAAGTCAGCCATGGACGGCTACGCTGTGAAGTCAGCTGATTTGGCAGATGCTTCGCAGTCTAAGCCGGTGGTTCTACAGTTAACTCAGGCTGATCTTGTGGATTCTAAGCAGGCTAAGCAGGTTTGGACAGGAAACCCAATCCCCAAAGGCGCAGACGCCGTCATCATGGTAGAAAACACCCAAAAACGCGGCGAAACCGTGGAGGTTTGGAGTCAACTTGCACCGTGGACTAACGTTTCTAAGGTTGGTGAAGACCTCAAAAAGGGTGACCTTGTAGTTAGAGTTGGCACACGCTTGAACCCCTATCATTTAGGTTTAGCCGCTGCATTAGGCTTATTGAAGCTGAAAGTTGCAGAGAAACCTAAAATCGCCATTATAGCCACAGGTAACGAAATAACTGAGGTTGGTTCGGAGCGAGCGAGCAACCAAATTTATGATTCAAATAAAATCATGGTTGCAGCCATGTGCCATGAACTCGGCGCAGAAACAAGCGATCTTGGCATTGCCAAAGACAACACAGAAGAAATCGCAGAAAAAATCCAAACCGCCCTAAAAACCCACGACGCTGTAATCACCACGGGAGGTACCAGTGTTGGCGGTTTAGATTTAGTGCCAGATGCGGTTAACAAGCTTGGGAAACCAGGCGTCATCGTCCATGGCATTGCGCTGCGTCCAGCGATGCCCACAGCCGTTGGTATGTTGGAGGGCAAACCAGTCTTGATTTTGTCGGGTAATCCCGTGGCTGCGGTGATTGGGTTTGAAGTTTTCGGCAGACCCCTAATTTGCGAGTTGCTTGGCATGAGCAAACAGGAGTCAAGACCTATCGTTAAAGCAGTTTTGGCACGAAGAATCACAAGCGCGTTGGGAAGAAAAACCTACGTACGAGTCCGAGTTACCCAGAAGGATGGGGAGTTGTTTGCTGAACCTGTGAGCGCGAAAGGTTCAGGCTCCATTTCAACCATGACACTAAGCAATGGATACGTCGTCGTCCCCGAAAACCGTGAAGGCATGAGTGAAGGCGAACCCGTCATTGTACAAATGTTCGGCGTCTTGGAGGTTGCGTAAGCATTTTTAGGAAACTATTGACGTTTGAGGAAGCAAAAAAGGAAATCGATGACCACTTTAAACCAGTTTTTCTGGGTGAAGAAGAAGCCGTTTTGCTGGAAGCTCACAACCGCGTACTCAACGAAGACGTGGTTTCAAGGTTAGATATTCCGCCGTTTAACCGCTCTACAGTCGACGGATACGCAGTGAAAGCTGAGGACACTTTTGGAGGTGACGAAAACGAGCCTGCTACTTTGAAGGTTTCGGGCGCCGTAAACATCGGCGAACTGCCAAACGTTAAAGTGGCAAAGGGCGAAGCGGTTGAAATCGTTACTGGCGCCCCAATTCCCGAAGGTGCAGATGCAGTGGTGATGGTTGAGGATACTGATCGTGAAGATGACGGATTGAATGTTTTTGGTGCAGTTACAATCGGCGAGAATGTTATGAAGAAGGGCTCGGACCTCAAGAAAGGTGCCTTAGTGCTCAAGAAAGGGCAGGTTTTGGGTTCCAGTGAAATTGGAGTTTTAGCCGCTTTAGGCTTGACCAAAGTTAAGGTCCTCAAAATCCCCATGGTTGCTGTCATTTCAACTGGCGCAGAAGTCACTGAACCAGGCAAGCCTTTGCCTCCAGGAAAAATCTATGACATAAACGCTTACAGCATCAGTTCAGCAGTCATCGAAAGCGGGGGAAAACCCGTCTACTTCGGCACAGTCCCCGACGACAAAACCGCGTTAACAAAAGCCATGCAAACGGCAGTGGCTTCAGCGGACATGGTTATCACTTCAGGCGGCGTCTCAGTAGGTCCAAGAGATTACACTCCCCAAATCGTGGATTCTTTGGGCAAACCCGGCATCGTAGTCTACGGAATAGCTGTCAAACCGGGCAAACCCACAACCGTTGGATTCGTCGGCGACAAACCCGTATTTTCGTTACCCGGTCACCCCACATCGGCTTTGCTGATTTTCTATTTGCTTGCAAGACCGCTGATTCAGCGTTTGGCGGGTAGACCAGTGGGCGGCATGAAAGTGGTTAGAGCTTTTGCGGGTTCGCGGATGTTTAGTGCTAAGGGCCGGAGAACCTTCGTGATGGTGCGTTTAGAGTTTGATAAGGACTGCCGCTTAATCGCTGAACCCGTCGAATCTGGCGCATCAGGAGCAATCACTACCCTAGCTAACGCAGATGGGTTTGTGGAAATTGCTGAGAATGAACAATTCGTGGATATGGACCAGGAGGTTGCAGTCGTTCTCTTCCGCGGATCCGCTACGAAGGCTTAGTCTTTTCGTTTTAGCAAAAGGTACGCTGTAAAGACCCATGTAAATATGGCGTAGCCAATCATGCTTAAAGCAACTAAAATGTTGCTAAAGCCTGCTGCAGCCAGAGTGATTAGGGTAAAAGCCGTGATGGTTATGAATAAGATGGCGACAAGCCACGGTGCCCAAGCCCGTTTTGTGAAGAGGCTGTAGGCGGTTATGAGGCTTAGGATACCCAAGAAGCCAACGTGAGGCGGAAAACCGGTTAGGGGCAGACACACCAACAATATTATGCCTGTGACCGCATAGAAAGCTAATGATGCAAGTTGAAGTGGTCTTTGGGTTTTTAGTTTAGTTGATAGGGACACAGCTGTTCGCCTTTACCTAAAGCAGTATGGATTTAATTAATAAGTTTAATGTATTTGGATGCAAACAGCAACAGAAAATGCTGAATTAACAAAAGCACCCTTAAACTCTATACATACCATTACATCTTCATTTGACAGCAATAATTGGATATTAGGATTCGTGAGATGTGCATAATTTCAAATTTGGCTATCGCCTTTTTGTTTTCATTGAAGAATATGAACTATTCAGGCTCATAGTCAACAAAACATCGTTCCAAAGAACCAAAAAGACGCGGAAAAACAAGTTAGGGAATAGCATTATTAGTCTTTGATCTTTGTTCGTTCTTATTAGAAAAGTCCTGAGGTACCAAAACTCTCATAAAATGATCAGTAATTTTAAAAGGATACTTTGTCTCAAGCTTAAAGCGCCACTTGGATGAATTTGATACTTACAGTCGATTTTCATCTCTGTCACCTCGTCTTGAAATATATTTGCTCATTTAAAGGCATGTAGAAGAAGAAGATTTACCCTTTCCAACCCTTTTAGACCCTCAACCTGCAAACAACCCAAACCCTAAAAGCCAAAAGCAACCCAAAACAAACCCACCCAAAATGCAATTGCAACTCTTCTTCTTCTATCACACAACAAATAATTGTCGATAGCCCCTTCAAATATTTAGCATGTGCGAATCCTCCACCACCTCTTGCTCTAAATTTTTATTTTCAGCTTTTCCTCAATTTTCATGAATACCCAAGAAATAATCATATTGGTTTATCCATTCCCAAAGAATTTAATCGCGCGAATCCTTCGGAATCAAATATGATTGCGCAGCTTTGGGCGATTAGAGCTTGAAGTCTTATATTTACTTGCACATAACTAATTTTGAGGGCTGTACGTGAACAAAACTTCAGAATTGGCGGTGATTTTTACGATTGGGCATTCCACGAGAACTCTGGAGGAATTTGTGCAGTTGCTTGAGATTTACGGCATAACTTTACTGATAGACGTTCGAACGGTTCCCCGTTCGCGGCACAATCCGCAGTTCAACAAAGAAACCTTCTCAATCAGCTTAAAACACTACGGCATCAGATTCATTCACATGCCAGAAATCGGCGGCTTACGCCACCCAAAACGAGACTCCATCAACTTAGCATGGGAAAACAGTGGCTTCCGAGGCTACGCCGACTACATGCAAACCCAAGAATTCATCGACAGTCTCCTAAAAATTGTGGCGTTGGCAAGGGAAAATCGACTCGTCCTTATGTGTGCAGAAGCGTTGCCTTGGCGCTGCCACCGAAATCTACTTTCCGACGCCCTTGTAGTTCGACACGTAAAAGTCGAACATATAATTAGCAAAGACAGTATCATCAACCACGAACTAAACGAACTCGCAAATGTGGAAGGAACAAAAATAACTTATCCATTATTCACCAAAGAGACGCCGCAGCGAACCCTTGGCGATTTTGGCACATTTTGATTATTCGGTTTCTTCTATTGTTTTTGTAGTTTTGCTATGAAGAAACCGTTGCATTGGTGGATTTGTGGGTAGAGGCGTTGGCATTTGGTTAAGCCGTTTAGTCCTGCCATGCCGATTTTTGGTTCGATGTCTGCGAGGGTGAATTCGGGGTGTTCTTTTAGGAACCGCTCGATTATGCCTTCGTTCTCTTCCAGGGTTATGCTACAGGTTGAGTAGGCTAAGACACCGCCTTTTGTGACTTTGTCGGCGCAGTTGTTAATCATTTTCCACTGAAGCTCTGACATGTTCCTAATTGAGTTGGGACTCAGGCGCCACTTTGCTGAGGGTTGCTTGGCAAACACTCCTGTGCTGGTGCAGGGAGGATCCAGAATTACAAGGTCAGCTTCACCGACTAAAGGCACTGATATTGAGACATCTGCAACTATGGGGTCTGCGTTTTTGGTTCCCATGCGAGCAGTTTCTTTCTTCCATGTTTTCATGCGTTTAGCTGAGAAATCCACGGAGGTGATTGAACCTTGATTTCCCATGAGTTGGGCTATGAAGGTGGTTTTGGCTCCTGGAGCAGCGCAAACATCGAACACCGTGTTGCCTGGTTTGGGGTTTGCAGCTTGGGTGGCAAAGCAGCTTGCTTTATCCTGGACATAGAATAACCCTTGTGCGTAGCTTGGCAGGGCATTTAGGGGTTTTTTGGAGGATAACACTTTGTAAGTGTAGTTTAATGGTGCTGATTTTTCTAGTTCTACGCCTTCCGCTTTGAGCTTTTGTAGGGTTGCTTCTTCAGGGGCGGCTAGGGTGTTGATTCGGATGAAGCTGGGAGGCGACTTCATGCTTCCATTCAAGAACGCGAGGGTTTCGTCGTGCCCAAAGAGCTTAAAACAGTACTCAACGAACCATAAGGGATGGAAAGTTTGCAAGCTAACCTTCTCCACTTCATTAGCGGCTTCCATTATTGGCGCCAATTTTTTGGTAAGTAAAAAGCCCAGAAGTGGTTCGATTTCTCGCATAATTTGCCAGCTCAGTATAGCTCTGCCCATACTTGCGATGTTTTCGGCTTCTTTAAGGTTCACTTTTCCCCAGTTCTTAACTACGCGTGTCTGGTAAACGTACAGGCGCAGGAAAGCCTGAATGCCCATGGTGTACTCGCCAATTGTTTTGGGTGCAACCACCACGTTGAGGAATTTGTCTATGAGATTTTTTCGGCGTTCAGTCTCAACAACTAAGCCGTAGGCGAAGCGTATTGCGCTTGGGTCTTTGACGCCGAGCTGTTTTACTGTCCGCATTAGGGCTGCTCGCTCATTGAGTCGGCGCATTTCTATCCAACTAAGAGTCTCTATGGCAACAGTCCAAGCGTCCCGCAACAAATCAGTTCACAGCTATGAAAAACACAGGCATCCTAATAAGAATTCAAATCTGCGGCTATGATACGGCATGTTAACAGAAGCACTCCTCAAACTGAAGCTAGACAGACCAGGTATAACCTGAATGTGGCCAAATCTTTAACAAATAAAGAAGTTGACCGTCACTATACAATATGCACGAAGTCCACAACAGCTAAGAACGAGTAAATTCATTTGGCGAAGCACAAATCAAGGATTTTTCAGGGTTTGCCTCAATTTTTTATGCCTTAAAAGATGGAGACATTTGCATTTTTTTAGTCACTAAGGTTTTTAGTCTCTATGTTCCCATATAGAAGCAAGGTTAACTGGGGATGGCGCGGACTCTCTTAGATTACTGCATTATCGAACAAACTAAACCTCTTGTTAAAGCGGAGGCTAAAGCGCAAGCCCCATTGGCACCCACCGCTGTGCAGGAAGTTGCAGTAACCAAACCGAAAAAACGGCAGCGTCAAGCCTATCCGCCAATATGCCCCGAGAACCTGCCCCCTTCCTACTTTGTCTCTGCTACATACGACGGACGCCAAAAGAAAGTAGTAATCAAACTCTACGAACCTGAATCAGGCAACATCTACTTCTGGTACGACAACACAGGGCACAAACCATACTGCCTAACCAACCTAAAACCCTACGACCTAAACCGAATCGAACGTTTAACCCATCATGAAGGGTTCGATAGCTTAGAAGTAACCGAAAAATACGACCCACTGCAAAACCAGAATGTTAAGGTTACAAAAATAATCGCTAAGGACCCTTTAGCAATCGGTGGCAGACCCCAAGGCACTATAAGAGATATCGTGCCTGAAGATTTTCCCAGAATCTCTGAAACCCACATAGAATCTTCGGAAATCAAAATTTGGGAATCAAAAATCAAGTATTACCAATCGTACATTTACGACCGCCAACTCTTGCCAGGCATGATTTACGAAGTAAAAGACGGCAACCTCATGCCCAAAGTGATTGAGGAAGCCGCTGAGAACCTCAACAAAATCAGGAGCTTGTTCAATGAGTGCAGCGAGGAAGAACGTGAATTCGCTGAAATGTGGGCAAAACTACTCGAATACCCAGCGCCGAAGTTTCGTCGGGCAGCTATAGACATCGAAGTTTACTCACCCCTATCAACGAGGATGCCTGACTCCCGTGAAGGCGCTTGCCCAGTAATTGCCTGCTCAGTCTACGGTTCGGACGGCGAAAAAAGGGTGCTCGTTCTAAAGCGTGAAGGTATACGGGAAGGCAACTTACACTTAGCTGCAGACATTGAAGTTGATTTCTGCGAAACCGAGGAAGAACTGCTAAGAAAAGTCTTCGATGTTCTCTGCGAGTACCCATTCATCTTGACGTTTAACGGCGACGACTTCGACCTCCGCTACCTAGCGCATCGAGCAGCAAACTTGGGCTTTAACAAACGCGATGTCCCTATAGAAATCGGCAAACGCGTCTGCTTGTTGCGCTATGGTATCCATATTGACCTTTACAAGTTTTTTTTCAACCGCTCCGTGCAAATCTACGCTTATGGCAACCGCTACAAAGACGTAACATTAGCCGATGTGGGCAACGCACTCATAGGCGTAGAAAAAATCCATTTAGAAAAAACCTTTGGCGACCTAAACTACAATGAACTCGCAGCCTACTGCCTGCGAGATTCAGAAATAACCTTCAAACTGACTAGTTTCGAAGACGACTCCGCCATGAAACTCATGCTGGTTTTGGCGCGTATCAGCAGTATGCCCATGGAGGACGTTAGCCGACAAGGTGTAAGCCGTTGGATACGCAACTTTTTGCATCGGGAACACCGAAAACGAAACATGCTCATTCCGAACGCTGAAGATATCCTCACAAAAAAGGGCAAAACAACTTCAACTGCGGTAATCAAGGGCAAAAAATACAAGGGCGCCATCGTCGTAGAACCAACTCCTGGAATTCACTTTAACGTGGCTGTAATGGACTTTCCTAGCCTATACCCATCAATCATCAAAGTCTGGAACCTTGGCTATCAATCCATCTGCTGCAGCCACCCCAATTGCAAAGGACACATGATACCCGACACCCCCCATTGGAGCTGCACCGAAAAACGAGCTCTCGAAAGCCTCCTGATCGGGTCTCTTCGAGATTTGCGTGTACGCTGGTACAAGAGCCGAGCCAAAGACAAAACTTTGCCAGCGGAACTGCGAAGCTGGTACAACATTACACAGGGAGCACTTAAAGTCATTTTGAACGCAAGCTACGGCGTTTTTGGCGCTGACAGTTTTGACCTTTATTGTCCGCCCGTTGCGGAAGCCACTGCTGCAATAGGCAGATACTCTATCACCCAAATCCTCAAGCACGCCGAATCAGTAGGCATCCAAGTGCTCTATGGTGACACCGACAGCTTATTCCTCAAAAATCCCTCCAAAGAACAAATCGAAGAAGTAGTCCGCTATACAGAACACGAACTAAACATGGGTATAGACGTGGATAAGGTATACCGTTACGCCGTTTTTAGCTCACGCAAAAAGAACTACCTCGGCGTCCTCGAAGATGGCACAGTTGACGTGAAAGGGTTAACGGGTAAGAAAAAACACATACCAATTTTCATCAAAGACGCTTTTAACCAAATGAAAGAGCGGTTGGCAAAGGTTAAGAACCCTGAGGATTTCGAGAAAGCGCGAAAGGACATCGCCGCTATCGTCCGCGAACGATACAACGTCCTCAAACGACGAGAATGGGGCGAAATGAGCGACCTTGCATTCCACGTAGTGCTTGGAGATGAACTTTCAAGTTACACAAAAACAACCCCACAACACGTCAAAGCTGCCAAGATTCTTGAGAAAAGCGGCAAAGAGTTGCGAGCGGGAGATCTGATAAGTTTTGTTAAAGTTATTAAGTCGTCAGCTCGCGGTAGTTTTTCGGATGATCCTAATGTTAACGCCGGTGTTAAGCCTGTTGAGTTAACGTCAAGAAACGAAGTGGACGTTGAAAAATACATCGCTTACCTGCACAGCACCTTTGACCAAGTTTTGGATGCGTTGGGCTTAAACTTCGATGAAATAATCGGGTTAACTAGGCTTGAAAGCTTCCTTGGAGCTTAACGAATCATAAAAGCTGGATTATTGCGCCCAGCAATGTGAAGAGGGCAATTATAGCAGCGATTATTTGCACAATCCGTCGTTCGGTTAGAGGACGATGGTAACATATTATTGTAACGAGACTTTTTCTTGCATCCGAGCTGAGTTTTGCCCCGTCGAATTTGACTCCTGCGCGTTTGCGGGTAAAGAACACGGCAAGAAGAATGATTGATGAGTTAAAGATGAAGGGCAAAATGGAAATTAGCAAGTCAACTTTTAAGTCTGAAATTACTGCGAACGAGGCTATTGTTATGCCTATGGCAAATGAACCTGCGTTGCCCACAAAAATCTTGCCCCGTACGTTAAAGTAAGCTAAGATAAGCCAGAAAAATAGGGGTCCTACCATAAGAAGGTGGGATGGTGAAAAAGCCATTAAGCTCAAAATGACAATTGCGGGACAGATGGTTTCCAATCCGTTTAAGCCACCAAGCTGGTTAACAGTATTTGTGACGATCATAACGATAATTGGTACAATAAGGAAGACATAGTATGCACCGAAATCCAAAGTTCCCAAGAAGGGCATGGATATGGAAGTTCGAATAGCACCAGTTTGCAGGCCTTCAAACGCATAATACATAAGCGGCAGAGCTGCAATCAGGGGCATGAAGGCTTTGTAACGCCATTTTAAATCCATGAAATCGTCCAGAAGCCCCATGAAGCCGCCGAATAGAACGCAGACTGCAAGTGTCAACGCGGCGGAAACGCCGTTTACTGAGGTATCTAGACCTAAAATGAAAACTCTGTTTAAGAAGTATATCGAGAAAAGATAAACGGTGGTGGTTAGGACAAAAAGAACGCCTAAACCATTTGGTATTAAAGGTCGACCAACTTTGTGCTGATCAGGAACCCTTGGAAACACTGCTTCGCTTCCTTGTACTTAGGGTGTTATGCCGTGGTCAGCGTTGTATTTTGCCCAGTCGATGCTGTAGATTGCTACGATAGGAACTAATCCGCCGTATTGGGTTGGTGCTGTGTTTAGTCCAGCAAAGAATGCTTCTTTGAAGTATGTTGGCTGTGTTGTTATTTGGTCGGGAGTAACTGTGATTTGGTTGTTTGTTGCTTGTGTTATTGAGTCGGCATATCGTACTTCTGCGTAGTTCATCAGTTCGAACACAGTACAGTTTAGGCCTTGGTCGTTCCATTGCCACTGGTTGGTTTGTGGGTTAATTGCACCGAATGTTGTTTCGTTGGTCCATGCGGTTGCAGGGTTCATGAAGCCTTGGTCGATTAGTCTTTGTTTCTCTGTTCCTGAAATTCTTGCCATCCAAGACCATTTTCCTTCATCCCCATATCCAGCTGGGTAGGCAGTGTAACTTGAAGATCCACTACTTGCTTGAGAGATACCCAGGACCAAGAAGACCGCGATGTACTTTGTGTGCTGTTGACCGTAACTGTTGAGCATTTTCATTGATTCGTTCTGGTTACCCATGAATATGAACCCTACGTTTGCTATTTGAGTACTGTTTGTTGTGGTGTTGTCTGCTAAGCTGGTTACGTTTCCAAGGTCAGCTAGCCAGTTGCCATAGTCCCACCACATTACAACGACGTCAGTTGAAGCTACGTTGTTCTTCATCCAGCCTACTGCGTCAAGCCATGCAGTGACTGGTTGAGTGAGACCTGCGCCTCCAACTGGAAGACTTGAACCGCTGATTGCTGTGGGTGTATATGCTTGCGATATTGCTCTGGGCATGCCACCTGTCTGAGGTGAGAACGCGAAGCTTGACACAAGAAGCATGAATATTACAAGGATGGCAACGCCGCTGTATTCTTTGCTTACTCTGGGCATTCTGCGTTTTGATTTGACGATAGTTTTGGGTGTTTCCTTTAGCAGGGTAACGAATGGTTTTAGTATAGTGATGATTCCTATACCCGCAATTATTGCGAATGCTGGAGCAAAGAGTACAAGTAAACGTATCATTGAAGCTGCAAAGTAGAGTGAAGTTACTGCAAAGAGCATGAGGAAGATGTTGCGGTTAGTCGGGTTCTTCAATACAAAGTATAAACCTACGAAGAAAAATAGCAGGCTGACACCGACTTCAAGGTAAAGGTTTCCCCATGCTGCGATTCTTTGTTCTGCTACTGAATCGATGAGTGGTGAACCAGCCCTAATAAAAGGATCTAAAACGGTGATGAATTTACCTGTAATTCCACCGATCAGTCCGGTTACTCCTAAAACAACAAAACCGCTTATTATAGCCACCAAAGTGGCAAGCATCAGCGTGAGTTTGGTTCTTGCCGATATGTTGTTTCGCAGGATCTCTGCAACCACAAGCACGACAAATACTGCCGCTACTGGGAGAACTGCGCCTGAAATTACGTAATCTAGTGAGATGTAAGGAACCTTTGTTCCAATGAACAACGCTAAGCCGAAAGTTAAGCTGTAGTTAATCAGCATTCTTGGAGTATACCTTTTCAGTAAGACCAAAATGAAGACGAATAGGACTGCTAACGCAATCAAGTAATAAGCTGCGCCCCAACCAGCGATGAAATAAGCCAATGCAGCACCAGCACCCAAAGAGTACAGCAATGATGCTCGGAGTGACCTGTTGCTGTCAACCGACCTTAAAAACAGAAAGATAAACAGAACCAGCCCAAGAACACCGGGCACTTCTGTATCGAAGAAACCAAGAGAGCTTCTCTGTAAGAATGATGGCGCTAACGCGAGGAATAACGCTGAGAATAAACCAACTGCTTTTCCACCCATATCTTTGCCCACAAGATAGAGTATCGTGCATGAAACCACAGCCATTATGGCTGGAAAAATCGAGCAGAAGGTCATTAAATCAATTTTTGCGCCGAACAACGATATAATTTGGAATACCGCCGCGGCTGTCATTGGCAGAGCTGGCAACGAGGTGGACATGTCTAATCCATCTGGGAACCACTTCTGAGTGTTAATCCAGTGAGTCGGCCAGTAGGGCGAGATTAAACCGTTTTGCACCATGTGCTGAGTAATACTGAACTGGTAGTAGGGATCAAACTCGTTTAAAAGAGCTGTTCCCTGAGTGAGATTTTCCCAACGTAATGGTAGAATACGGACTGTGAATGCAACAAAGAGGATTGTAACTAATGCTGCAAACGCAATGATTGTGCCGTGGCTAACTTGAAGTCTTAATCTGCTGAAAACAGATAAGCTGCCTAGTCGTTCCTTAATTCCTTCGCCCACTTTAAGCCATCTCTTCCAAAGGTATATTGCGATTGTACTATTTTACACATTGGCGATTTATTTATGGCTTTCCAAAAGCGCAAATAATGGACCCAAATATCTGGCGCATTTAGTATTATGAATTCTACCCATATTACTAACCATAACAGCGCCTAACAACCCAAAATTAACTCAATATCTTTAAAAAAAGAACGTATAACCAAATAAGACGACTCTCTAAATAGTTCAAATTATACAATTCCTCTAACCTGTAGACAAAAAATGTTTAAACTTCCGCTAAAGAAGAGTTTATGGAATTAAGTTGATGATTTTGTTTGGGTTTGTTTTCATCGCTTGTTTAATGGTTTAACCTCAACATCCATGGGCAAAAGCGATAATTTTCGGTCGCATTTTGGACATTTTCCCCCATGTAGCGCAATAATTTCGTCTGGCGGCTTAAGTTCTTTGCCTTCATACAAAACATGGTTGCAACCATGGCAAATTACGCGCTGCGGCATCCAAATCCCCTGTAGTTACAAGGATGAGGAATATTTATTGGTTGCTAAAAAAGTTAGTTTTGAGTTAATTGTATTCTTTCTGTAAGCTTTAATTGTAAATCCATTTCTTAAATGGTAAGTGAGGTTTAACAGCGCTTGGAAAAATATACCTTAGTTATAACCGAAAAACCTGATGCTGCAAACCGGATAGCAACGGCACTGGATGCTGAGGGAAAACCGAAAAGAAATGTCAGCAATGGTGTACCGTACTATCAAGCATTCAGAGACGGTAACATAGTTGTGGTTCCAGCGTTGGGACACTTATTCACGATTACAAGCAAAGAGAAGGGACGGAGGTACCCAGTCTTTGATTACCAATGGGTTCCACGTTACCAAGCTGAACGTAGTGCTTCTAGGATTCGGGTTTGGCTAAAAGTCATTGCTAAACTTGCTAAAGATGCAGGGAACTTTGTGGATGCCTGCGATTTTGACATAGAAGGCAGCATCATAGGATACAACATCCTGAAGTACGCTTGTGATGGCAAAGAAGCTACAGCAAAACGAATGAAGTATTCAACCCTTACCAAAGAGGAACTCCAAGATTCATACACTCACTTACTTCCAACCTTGGATTTTGCGCTCGTTGAAGCAGGACTAACTCGCCACGAAGTGGACTGGTTATATGGCATAAACCTTACACGTGCCCTAACTGAAGCTGCTAAAAGCTGCAGCGAACAATATGCAACTCTAAGCACGGGCAGAGTTCAAGGACCCACCTTGAAGTTTCTTGAATTAAGGGAAAAAACCATAAACTCCTTCGTGCCCACACCATTCTGGACCCTAACTGCAAAAATAACTATAAACGACACCGCCTTCGAAGTTGAATTTGAAAAAACTTTGGAAAACAAAGTACAGGCAACGGCGATTCTGGACGCTTGCAAAACTAAGGAATGTCAAATAGAAAAAGTGACTGCGAAAGAGTTTTTCCAAAATCCTCCCATACCCTTTGACCTTGGAACATTGCAGAGTGAAGCCTACCGCATCTTCAAGTACACGCCAATTCGAACATCCATCATCGTGCAAAAACTGTACATAAAAGCATTGATTTCTTATCCCCGAACTAAGCAGCCAAAAACTTCCGCCATCCATAGACTACAAAAACATACTCAAAAAACTCCAAAAAGCTCCTGCTTACATTAACCTCGCTGTTGATCTTCTCTCTAAGAAATCTTTGAAGCCACATGAGGGCAAAAAATGCGACTCTGCGCACCCAGCCATCTATCCCACAGGAAACCTTCCTGAAAAACCACTAGATAGCGTTGAAATAAACATCTTTGATTTGATTGTCAAGCGGTTTTTAGCTGTTTTCGGTGAGCCCTGTGTTCAGCAAAACATCGGTGTTAGAATTAACATTAACGGTAACTTTTTCCTTCTGAACGATACAAGAACGTTGTCTGAAGGATGGATTAGGTTTTATAAGCCGTACGCACAATCAAAAGAGGCTTCTTTGCCGCCCCTATTTGATGGAAAAAAAGTCAAAGTCAAAAAGGTAGTTTTGAATGACAAGTTCACTAATCCGCCTCCTCGGTATAACCCTCGCAGTTTACTGATAAAGATGGAGAAAGAAGAAATCGGCACCAAAGCGACCAGAGCCGCAACCATCCAAACACTCTACGACCGTAAATACATAATCGGAACAACCAACCTATCTGTCAGCGACCTTGGATTTGAAGTCATCGAAGTCCTCTCAAAATACTGCCCAACGGTGGTATCTCCTGAAATGACAAGAGCTTTAGAACAAAGGATGGAGGCAATCAAGCAAGGCAACGAAACCAAACAGAATGTGCTGCAAAACGCAACCGAAACCCTAAAACTCGTCATTTCGGAGCTTAAAGAAAATGAAGCGATGATAGGTACCAAACTAAGCCAGCCAATCCAGAAAAAAAAGCAAAATGAACGAACCGTTGGAGCGTGCCCCAAATGCGTTGATGGAAAACTGGTAATTTTGCGTTCGAAAAAAACCAACAAACGCTTTGTTGGATGCTCAAACTATTTTGAAGGTAAATGTAACACGACTTTTCCTCTCCCGCAAACTGGAACGGTTAAGCCTCTGGGTCAAGTGTGTAAAAGCTGCGGCTCACCGATCGTGGCGGTGATTCTGCGTGGAAGACCCTTTTGGAAACTTTGTTTAAACATGAATTGCCCAAAAAAAGGAGTGGGTAAACATTGAATTGTAGACTTTGCAAAAGAGAGGCGGGAAAGGATGGTTTTTGCGGGTTACATTCGAAGGCCCACAGCAATGTTCTTGAGAAATTCAGGGTCTGGGAAGCTGCTTTGAATATCACTTGGAGCCAATATTTAGTTGATATTCAGAAAAATTCATTAACTGGAGTATGGGCTAAAGATGTAGCAAAGTACTTAATTGAGGAAGAGACCCAAAAATGACTACCAAACTAAAGAAAAGTTCTTCGAACATTTCTTTTTCGCTTAGCCGATGGTTCCGCAAAATCAGCACAAATGCACCTACAGCATTCCTAGTTACAGCTGTTGGCATATCTTACGCGATATTCCTCTTTGGCGGTGGATTATATGCTCTTATTAATAATCCCTCGCCCTCCGCGTACGTCAACAACCAATTCTACTTCCTGTATCCAGACATAAGTTCGCAATTTATATCCGACACCTTAATTTCAGTAACACTCTATGTGTTGGGATTCTTCGGGTTGCTCTCTATTTACCAGAGCTCAAAGAGCGCATATAAACCAAGACAAGCATACATGTTATTGATTGTTGGTGTTTCACTTTTGCTATTGTCCTTTGTGTTCTTAGAAGGATCAATTGCGTTTAAAGCAAACCGCGGTCAATAATTTCTCTCCAATTCATTTTTTAGTTTTTTGTTTTCCTACCAAGGATTCTTCTTTAGCTTCATTTTGAACGCCAAAAAGTTCGTAAACAGATGAATGGGGGGAGTAATCAGCAGCGCAGTCGCAGCTACTTCCCAGCTAATTAAGGCTAACGGAAGCGAAAACACAACCGCGCCAACCACAAAATCAATTTGATCCACAATTGGTAACAAACCGCCAGGTGCTATTCCTATGCGGCGTTTTATGAAAGCGCCTGTCAAATCACCCAAAAGCGCACCCAACGGAATAAGCAAAGCAAACAGCACCGGATAATTTTGGAATCCAAAAACCAAGCCTTCCACCAACCCCACACCGAAGCCGACCCCCCATCCAAAGAAAAAACCTCGAAAAGTCTTATTGTTCCCGAAGATACGTTTGCCATCTACAAAGGTCCTGCCAAAATCCATCTTTGTTCCTCCCCCTGCAAGTACCGGGGTGCCATTGGCACAGTAAGCTGGAAAAATAAACTTTAATGCTTCAATGATTAGCAGTGCAATATCCATGCGGTTCAACCATTAGCTAGTGAAATTGTGTATCTTCTATTCCCTTTACCCCTATTTGTACATAACACATAACTTCCTGGTCAATTTCACGTGCTTTCTCCACCACGACCTTAATTTTTTTCGGATTATCGATGGGTTTGAGGGCAATTATTGTGTCTGCCCAGAACTTCAAAACACGCGTCGCCACAGGTCTAACACTTGTGCTTTGGTCGTTGAAGACGCTGCGTACCTGACTGGTTATTATAACTGGGATTTTCCTGATCTTTACGGTTTGAGCCAAAATAGCTAGCTGACGATTTAATTCACGGTTAACGCTAAACGCTTTGGATTTGCCAGAGGTTTCAGACACTTTTGCTCCATAGAGCGAAGTGAATGTGTCAATTATTATTATTCCGACGTTGTTGGTAGCGTAATCTTGGATCTGGTCCACAACGATGGTTTGTTCCCTAAAATTCTTGGGCTTCATAAGAATGATTCGTTCTGCAACCTCATCAAATTTATCGCCTGAAATCTGAGATAACCTTTTGGTGTAGAATGTGTTGTCGCAGTCGATGAAGAGCACTTTTTGGTTCTCTTTGGCACAGTGGTAGGCAATTTGCATTGCAAGGGTTGTTTTTCCCGTTTCAGGTTCACCATAAATCAAGGTGACCGTATCAGGTGAGATGCCTCCGCCTATGCTGTCGTCAATGTATTTGCTGCCAGTCGATATTTTATTCATGCTGTACACGTCAACGATTATTAGCTTGAAGATAATAATGTGTTTTGCACTTAAACGTATACTTTAAGGTCGCTTTATGATTGAAAAAGTTGCTATTGCAACAGTTCATGGCAAAACCTACTTCCTCTTAATGTAAAAGTGTTACTTTTAGGAAAAGATGCTTTCAGAAAAATTGTTTTCGGTGTTGACCCTGGTGCTACAGTTGGGGCGGTCACGGTTTCTGATGGAAAAGTTATTGAGGAAGGTAACTGCTTTAGCACTAAAGAAGTAATTGATAGAATATTCAAGACAATTAGAAACGTTGAGTTCTCGGCAACTTACGTTGCTGTTAAGATTGGCAACAGGGTTACAGTTTACAAGGAATTGCTTGAAGGATTGAATGGTGCTTTACCACCTCAAGTAGTCTTGGAAGCAGTGAGTGAGCGGGAACTAACAAACCTTTAAAAATAAACAAGGGTAGCAGAGGAGTTAGGTATATCGCCTCAGCCAAATGCACAGCTGGAAGAGCAGGATATTTCGTTCCAAGGAGAATAGCAATTGCAGCACACAATCGAATCAAATAAAACAATGCTTGTTGATGGTCCAGCGTCAGTGCGGCTTGTTTGTGGAAAGGCAGAAGTTTTCGGCTATTCAATGAAGGAATCCCAGAGGGTTTTGGTTTTAGAAGGAAAACGCATACCTTTCTTTATCGTTGAAAAATCGACTTTTGATATTTCGCTTGGTGCTAATTCTGGCGTGGCTGAAACCGTTGGTAGTACAAATCCACCATCTTGGGATAAGCCCGTTGAAGCCATTTTGGGTTTGCAGAAGCGCCCTGTAGTTGTTGTGATTTTAGGAGGAGTTGACTGTGGGAAAAGTAGTCTTTGCACTTACTTGTTAAACAAGTTAATCGATGGAAAAAGTAAGGTGGCTGTTTTAGATGGAGATCTTGGTCAATCCGACATAGGTCCATCAGCTACAGTGGGTTACGGAATAACTTCTCGATGCATACCGGAACTGTATAATTTGAAGTTGAAGAACGCTTTTTTTGTTGGCGTTACCTCTCCTATCGCAGCCATGCCAAAAACCATCGAAGGCTTAAGCGCTATGGAAGCTGAGGTTTTGCAGGGGCAAGTGGATTTTGTCTTGGTTAACACTGATGGTTTTGTTTGCGGCGAAGTTGCTGTTAAATACAAAACTGACTTAGTGATGGCACTAAAACCCGATGTAATTATCGGAATTCAAATGCAAGATGAACTTGGGCCCCTCATAGCAAGCTTACATACTTCAGTTTTCACGGTTGAACCGTCATTCGCACTTAAGCAGCGACCACCAGAAAAACGTAAAATTCTCCGTGAAATGACTTATGCACGTTACCTCAAGAATGCAAAATTGCAGTGTTACCCCAAGAGCCAAGTGATAATTGAACCCAGAGGAGTCATACCAAAAAAACAAGAGCCCGAAAATGGCATACTGGTTGGGCTATGTGGTCGCGGAAGCAAATTCTTAGGCATTGGAGTACTACGGGAAGTCAATCAACTCCGTAAGACACTCAAGGTACAAACTGGGGTTTCAGCTAAACCCTCACGGATTCTCATTGGAAAAGTTATCGTGAACGAGAAACTTCAGGAAACTCAAGACTGAGTCCTAAAAAAGTTGCTCACTTCAGTTGCTAACACACCTTTTTTGTCGGGCAACACTTTCATTCCGCTAGTTAACCAAGAGGGCAAAAAGTTTTTGCAGTAGTTTGTCGCAAAACGGAAATCCAAGAATACTATAGCACCTCGGTCATCGAGAGTTCTTATGGGTCGTCCTGCTGCCTGTGATGCTTTTTTCATAGCGGGTAAAACGTAGCCATATTCGCGTCCGTACCCAGGAAAACGCTTATCATAGTATTCAATTTGCGCTTTTATTCTGGGCGTCGGCTCCGCATAAGGCACACCGACAACGATCACCGAGTTCATTTGATTGCCTGGAAAATCCACACCCTCCGAGGTCCTGCCTCCCTGAACACCAAGGAAAACAGCTCCACCTTTGTCACCGCAGGCTTTGAAGTCCTGAACCATCTTCTCGTTAGCCTTAGAAGTCATGCCTTTACGTTCATGAAAAAGTGGTTTTAAAAGAGCATTCTCCAATCCCTCAGTTAATAGAGCATTTAAAACTTGGAAAGAAGCTGCAAAAACACCCGTGTTGGTTGGGGTACTGTTTACGACTTCATTTATGCGCTCAACCATGGTTTGGTACATTTGGGGAGTTCTTTTCTCCATCGAGGTTGAAACTCCCAAAGAAACAGCGGAAAACACGTGATCTTTTGGAAAAGGGGAAGGTGCAACAAACTTTATTGTACTTTCAGGCAACTGCGTTATTCGTGCAAAAGCCTCTAGCGGCTGGAGAGTTCCAGACATGATGACGTTTGCATAGGTTGATGAGAAAACCGGTTGCGTAACCTTGGAGGGGTCAAGCGCCACTATCTCAAGCTTGGCGGTTTTGTTGTTTTCTTTGTTGAAATATCGGCTTGCAACATTAATGAAAGAGTCATCCTCTAACGTGTCAAACCATTTGAGCAAAAATTCACTCATCGCATGAACGTAGGAACGCGGATTCTTGCCCTCTGCGAGCAAGGTTTTTTTGATTGAGGCGCCTACTTCATGCATGTGCTCAAAAAATTCTCTGGGTCGAGCTATTGTGCCTTCCTTTTGAATAATTTCGATTAAGCTTTTTCCAGGAATTATTTCTTCACGATTTATCTTATCTGTTATTTTTTCTACTTCAAGTCTGAAGAAATGGGAAAAATCTTCGATGTCTTTATTTCCAAAGCGGTTAGCTTCTATCTCTGCTGCCCGCATGACGAAAGAGCGAGAGGGTGCTGCCTGAGATGCTGATGGCTGTTTCGGGCAAATTGTGGGCTTCGTCAACGATTAAGATGATTTTTTGCAGTTCCGTTTCGAGGTTTTTAAGGAAAGCTGTGCGGATAACCGGGTCGAAAACGTAGAGGTAGCTTAAGGCTATGACTTTTACATCTGAGAGCCCTGCTTTTACGAGTTCGTAGGGGCAGACCTCTTTTTTCTTACATATTCGCTGGATTTCGGAGCCCATGTAGGGTCGGCTGGCGACTTGCTGTTGGAGCTGCATGTAATCGTAAGTGCGTTCTTCCACGTTGGTGTAGTATGGGCATCTGCTCTTAGCTTTCAAAAGTTCGCAAACTTCCATAAGCGACTTTGAGTCGAAAGCTCCTCTTGCAGCGAAGACGTTGAGGCACATTTCGTTGCGCCCTCGAATAGAGAGTCCTGAAATCTGATGCTTCCTAAAAACTGCCCTTAACTCTTCTATAACGCGGTCGTGTTGGCGGTGGGTTCGGGCAACGTAGAGAATTTTGAGTTTTTTCTCGATAGCGACTGGCAACACGGCGGAGAGGGCGGAGATTGTTTTTCCTAAACCGTTGCTTCCTTCTATTAAAACCGAACGCCTATTGGCGACGGCGTTGTAGACGGTGCTTATGAATTCGTCTTGATGTGGTCGTACGCTGTCGTAGGGGAAGTACTCTGCAACTTGACTGGGCAGTTTAATCACGCGTTATCTCCCTGAGTGTCGTTTGCCTTCCCTCGTTTTGAAAATATAGCCCAAATATGGTTTGCATGCTATAAATACCAATTGCGGTAAACATCCTGAAAAGAAGTACAAACCTTCGATCCTAGTAATTGCTATTTCCTCAGGTTTTTCATTATTTTGCTGGGCTATTTCCAAATCTTTAGTCGTGTTAACGTTTAGGAGAACTTCTGTTTCCTCAGTTATTATGGCGCTGGTTTCAATTTTGCCGTCCCCTAAAACCTTTGCTGCCGTTGATTATGTTCACTCCAGAAACTGCGTACCATACACCCTTGTATTCGTCAGTCGAGGAAATGGAAAGCCCCAAAGTCCTGCCGTCGTTTTTATGGGAACGAAGACAGCTAAGAAGTCTTTTTCACAAACCTCAAACTCGCTTATGACTTTGTCGAGGAACGCTCCCGTTATTGCGGGTACATCGGAAGGCATTGTAAGCACTGGACCCATCAAATCAGCCGCCAATACAGCTTGTTTTAGGTCGTTATGGTAACCTTTTGCATCCGTACGCAGAACTTTCCAACCTTTAGCTAAGCAATGTTTCTCTGTTTGAGGAGTATTTGCACTGGTTATAACATAGAATTCGGAAATCTTTTTGGCATTCAGGATTGCATCTACTGCCCAATCAATTAGTGGCTTACCTAAAAACGGCAACAGCGGCTTCTCAGTTGGCAAACCCATACGTGTACCTTTTCCGCCCGCCATTATCAAAGCAGGAATCATCATATCATCACCATTAATACTACTGCGAATAAAACCAAAGTCACAGTTCTAGCAACCTCGTTAGTTGCTCCAATCATGTCGCCCGAAACGCCCCCGAAAACCCTTTCTGAAACTTTCTCCATCACAAAAGCTACTGGAATGCTGATTAAAACTATGCCAACAGCCACTAAGCCCATCGTTGGATTAATAGTGAGAGCAAAAAATGGAAAAACGATTAAAACAGCAATCACGTAGGCTATGGCATTAAGTTTTTTTTTGGCTTTAGAAAGAAAAATTGAGCCTAATCCTTTATGGCTGGGTTTTCCAACCCAAACAATCGTCACCATCGATAACTTTGCACCAACTTCAGCTGCCAAAATCGCGCCGAAGGCAAACAAAGGATTAATAAAAAATAAGCCTATAAAAGCAGTAAATTCTACAACCAACGCCAGAACAGCTCCAGCATAAGTTACCGTCCACGCATGAGCAACCATTTTTCGGTCATGAACGTTTCGCATGCCCACTGCGTTACCTAAGTCGATTAAGCCATCAAAATGCTGAAGCCCTGTAATAACGCTAAGAAAAGCTATCGTCATGGCTGCAGGAAGTAAAGTTGCCAAAAGCCCAGTTGGCAATGCAATAACGTAGTTAGCTAAACTCAGCAAAAAAGCCACGATGATGCTTGAACCAAAAAAGTATAATCCAGCCAGTAAACCGATGAAGCCTCCAATCAATGGGAAAAGATACATGTTTTCAGCCGTCGTGAAAATAAAATCTTCTTTCCCCCCCATTGGAATGATGGTAAGGAAAGATAGCAAATCCCTAAAAGTTTTTATAGTTTTCACAGGCGACATATACCTACAACCTTACTAAAAGAGAATATAGACTTTGTCGTGAATTGGATGGCTGACTTGAAAGGGAAAAAAGTGCTAGTTACTGGTGGAGCAGGCTTCATAGGCTTTCACCTGTGCAATAAACTCTCACAATTGACCGATGATTTGACAATTTATGATGATTTGTCAAGTGGGAAGATGGAAAACGTAAAGGACATTCCAAAAGCCAAGTTTGTTAGAGGCGACATATTAGATGTCAAAAAACTCTGTAGCCAACCAAAAGCCGACTTAATCTACCATTTAGCCGCTCAAGTGGTAGTTCCATATTCAATGGAGAATCCATTGATCGATTTTGAAACCAACGCCAAAGGAACTCTATGTGTTCTGGAGAAAGCACGCAAAGACGATGCTAAATTGGTCTTTGCTTCCAGCGCAGCCGTCTACGGCAATCCAACGCAATTGCCAACTTCCGAAGAGTACGGTTTTCACCCCTTCTCATGTTATGGCTTATCCAAAGTGGTAGGCGAAGAATATTGCCAAATGTATCGTGAACAATATGGCTTAGACATTGTTGTTACACGGTTCGCTAACGTTTACGGTTTGAGATGTCACGGTGTCATCCATGACTTCCTCGAAAAACTCGCCAAAAACCCAAACAAACTCGAAATCATAGGCACTGGACAGCAATCACGCGACTTAGTCCATGTCTCAGACGTGGTTGAGTTGTTGGTTACGGTTGGATCCCTTGAATCAGCCAACGGACAAACCTACAACGTTGGTCTTGGCAAAACAACAAAGATAATTGACCTAGCCAAAATGATGCTTCAAATCCTCAACCTCCAAGACAAAACCGTGGTAACAACAACCGGTGTTTCTTGGCAAGGCGACATCAACATCATATGGTTTAACAACCAAAAAGCTAGAAAAGAACTAAACTGGAATCCGAAAGTCACATTAGAAGAAAGCATAAAAGAAGTCATCGCCGCGAGGAAACTTTCGTAAATGACCCCTGCCACACCAGCTAAAGGGTTAATCGCTCTACTGCGACTTCCCTACTGGCTAATGACAGGTGGCTTATCAGTCCTAACAGCTTTCGCCATAACGAAAGCTCCTCTTAGCATAAGCGTACAAACGGTTTTGCTGATTTTCTTTTCCATGGCATTCATTACATCCGCAGGATTCGCTATAAACGATTATTTTGATAGGGAAAGCGATGCTGTAATCAAGCCAAAACGTCCAATCCCCTCAGGTGCATTGTCGCTCAAAGCAGGTTGTAATTATTTCAGGTGTGCTTTTTGCTTTGGGATTAGTTATGGCTTCTTTGATTAACTGGCTGAGTTTCGCGATAATTGCGGTGGATTCTTTGCTGCTTTTGGTTTACTCTTTTATGGTAAAGCGTAAATCAGGTTTTGTTGCGAACGTGTTAGTAGGAATTTTAACTGGAACTGCTTTCATGTATGGGCAAGCCACAATCACTTCGCCTGCAACGGTCAACTTGATTTCTTTAAGCCTCTACCCCATTGCTTTTGGAACAATGGGCGGCAACGTTCTACGGGACATCCTTAGCGTAGAGGGTGACTCAAAAGTTGGGTACCCAACGCTTCCGCAGAAAATCGGCAGCGTCAGCGCAGCCAAAGTCGGCGCCATATTCTTCCTATTAACAGGTTTACTTGCGCCTCTTCCCTACTTCATAGGAAACTTTACAATCTACTACCTGCCGCTCATTCTCCTCTGGAGTGTACTGTTAATTTACTCTTCAATACGACTCGTAACCTCAGCTTCAACCGTAAAAAACGTACGTAAATACGAGCGTATGGTTACTATGTCGATGATTTTGCTTCCTTTGGCTTTGATAGTTGAGGCTGTACTTGGAGGGCTAATATGAGCGAAACCAAAAGCATCTGCCCTGAATGCCAGAAGAAAATCGATGCCCAATTATCACAGTCCAACGGAAAAATTCAAATCACCAAGCAATGTCCTGAACACGGCGAATTCAAAGCAACCCACTGGCAAAGCGTCCCAATCTACAATCACATGCAAAAATACGACCAATTTCAGTACCTTGGGCGACCTGAACGCACCAAAAAACCCCGACGGATGCCCTTACAAATGCGAAACCTGCAACAAACACGCCTCAGGCACAGTCATCGGCGTAATCGACGTCACAAAACGCTGCAACTTCAGATGTGCCGTGTGCTTCTCCACTTTTCCAAATCAAGAAGCAGATTATGAACCCACCAAAGAAGCCCTCATAAACATGCTCGAGTTTGCAGCTAAAGCAAACCCCAAGCCCCCAGCAATTCTTTTCTCAGGAGGCGAACCCCTCGAAAGGGAAGACATGCCTGAAATCATCGCAGCGGCTCATAGACTAAGGTTCATGACTATCTTGGCAACCAACGGGACACATCTTGTTGACACTCCTGGGTTGGCAAAGAAGCTTAAAGACAGTGGCTTAAACATCGTTTATTTGTCGTTTGACAGCTTCCATGAGGAATTCAACAGGAAAGTTAGAGGACGAGAACTCTTAGAAATGAAGCTTAAAGCTATTGAGGTTTGCCGAGAATTTGACATGGAAATCATTCTCGTCAATACGCTCATGAAAAGCCTCAACGATACCGAAGTCGGTGACATGATACGCTTCGCCGCTAAAAACACCGACATCGTACGCGGCTTAATTTTCCAACCCATAGCCTTCACCGGCAGAGCCACCGAGAACCCCTTCCGTGAAAACTTCCGAGAATGGAGCTTCGCCGAAGACGTTGAAAAACAAACTGGTGGCGAAGTAAAAGCCACTGATTTGTATCCGATGTCAGTTATGACTTCGCCAATTAAAATCATGCGTAAATTCATGCAGAAACCCTGGCCACTATTCAGCTGCAGCCCACAATGCGGCATAGTTAACTGGGTCTACGTTTCTAAAAGCGGCAAAATGTTTCCAATCAACCGCTTCGTAAACTTTGACCGCTTCTTCAACAGCATCCGCAAAACCGCTGAAGAAGCCGAATCCAAAGGCAAATTCTCATTGCTATCCTCGCTTTTTATGGCTTCGATGCTGTCGATGGACATGTTCCTTGGTCACCAAAGAAGTCGGCATGCCAACCCTGATGAAGTCAATCATGAAAATGCATCTCTCGCCCATCTTATCAGTCGCTGGGCAAAATCCGACGAAGAATCTTTCTGTTGGGCTGCATGGCGTTCATGGATTCCTACAACTTCGACGTCAACCGAGTAAGACGATGCGTTGTCCACTACATTACGCCTGACCTCAAGATTATTCCGTTCTGCGCCTACAACAACGTCCACCGAGTTGCCATAGAGAAAGCGTATGCTGAAAAACAAAAGAAAGCCTAGACTATTAGAGTGTAATTTAGGGCTTTTTTGTTGTTTTTAACCTTTTTAAAAATTCTTAAAAAGAATGTATTACTTTTTGGCTGTTTCTGCAGTCATTTTTTTGAGGAATTCTTTGATGCCGTCGGGTTGTCCGTAAACTACTAGGCGACCGTCCTTTTGGATGTCAACGGTGAGGTTTTGTTCTTTGGCAAGTTGCTGAATTCGTCCAGTTGGCAGATTATCTAATGGGTTCCACGCGAACCCATTTTTGGTCTCTGGGAACACCCGTAACGAATTTGGTTTCCGTTGTTTTTTCTTCGCAAACGTCAGTGTTGGCTTCTTCCAAACGCCTGAGCCATTGGTCAGCAGTATCTGGACCAAAGGTTTGTTGAGCTTCATTTATCAAAAAGGCTTCAACATTTGAAGTGAATTCTTCAGCTTTCTGGATAGCTTCGCCTCGGCTGTTCTCCATGCAAGAAAGTTTTATCATTGATTTAGCTGCCCTCAAATCCTCCATCACATTCGATGGGATCGTCACGCCTTTTTTCTTCAGTTCAATCATCATGTCTTCGAGCAGTTTCCATGTTGCCATATTGTGACCCAAAGTTAATTCCTCATGTAATGCTAGGGCTTTGCGCTATAAAGGGTTAATCATGACGCTTTTTGGTTTGGAAAAGAATAAATCACTTAACGGTTGTAGATAATTATTAGAGGCTTGATTTTTGTGGAAAAGCTTCTCTTCTCAGATTTAACTTCTTTGGGCGATAAAAATGAAAATAACAACCATCAAATCTGAAGGCTTAGCCCAAAACAGCTACTACCTATCAAGCGAAGATGAAGCGGTCGTAATTGACCCAAGACGTGACTGCGAAATCTACACCCAACTCGCCAAAGAAGACTGCGCAAAAATCAAGTACATATTAGAAACCCACCGAAACGAAGACTTCGTTGTGGGTTCATTGGAGTTGCAGAAACATGACCGAAGCAGAAATCGGTCACAGCAATGCTCTACCGTTCAAGTATGGAGAGTACAAATTTTCAGACGGCGACACTCTTACAAGTTGGCAACGTAAAATTGAAAGCCCTCGATACCGCTGGACATACAAATGAATCATTAAGCTACCTGATTTACCCATCTGGAAGTAACGAGGCAACTGCGGTTTTTACGGGTGACACCCTCTTCGCTGGCTCCGTTGGGCGAACTGACCTTTACGGCAAACCCGCCCAGGTAGCACAAGCAGAAAAACTCTTCAACAGCCTGCACGAAAAGTTGCTGCTGCTCGGCGACCACGTTCTGGTTTACCCAGCCCACGGTCCAGGTAGCGTTTGTGGACACGGCATAAGCGGTATGGAACCAACTACCATTGGTTATGAGAAAAAAACCAATCCCTACCTGCAGCTGGGTAAGGAAGAATTTATCAAAAAAGTAACCGCAGAAGAATTGGTGGTGCCTCGGTACTTTAAGAGGTTGGAGGAATTGAACTTGAACGGTCCACCGCTGCTTAGCGAAATGTCTTATCCAAAACCCTTCTCGCTGCTTGAGTTCGAAGAGGAAATGCAGGAACAAAACATGATTGTAATTGACACTCGCATGCCCTATGCTTTCGCAGGCTCACACATCCCCAATTCAATTAGCTTATGGCTTGGCGGAATTAGCGTCTACCCAGGATGGCTTTTTGACACCAACCAGTATATTGTCTTAATCCATGAACGCGCAACCGATATCGAAATTGCTACTCGCAGACTGAGGCGATTGGGTTTTGATAACATTTGCGGTTTCCTCTGCGGTGGCATGAACGAGTGGCAGGAAGCAGGCAAACCCATACGAAGCTTCGGCACCATGTCAGCAAATGAACTCAAGATGAAGCTGGAAAAACAGGAAGTTTTGCTACTTGACGTGAGGGACCCGCCTGAATGGGAAGAAGACGGCTACGTTGAAGGTGCAAATTTGATATTTTTCGCTGATTTAGCTGAAAAAGCAGATTCGCTGCCAAAAGATAAAGCGATTGCTGTGACCTGTTCAGTTGGCAATCGCTCCAGCATCGGCGCAAGCGTACTTGAAAGAAAAGGGTTTGAAAATGTCAGCAACGTTCTAGGCGGCATGACCGCATGGACAAACCTTGGTTACCCAATTAGAAAAACCTGACTGGTCAAGACTAATAGAAGAGCCATTGATTGGTGGATTCGTCAAAGTACTTGAACTTAAGGGTTAACCCACAATGACGAAAACGCTTAGTTAAAACGTCAGCAAGCCAACGTATAATTGACCAAGTAGATGTTCAACATCAACTATTAGATCATTAGAGTGCTTAGAATATGCGTCGAGATGTTCTCGGATATGCTCGCACCATTCAACAGCGCTAAGGTATCCTGTTTGGCGCAACATTTCTGCTTGAATTTCCAGCTCCTCTGTCAAATCTTTGCTGAATACTTTCGCGTTTGGATCGTCAATATCGAAGGGCTTGTCTATGTATTATTCTTCCTGATTGCTCTTTTGGATGATTTGTGCCATTCTTTTTTGAGCGTTAGCTTTGCTCTGAGGAGAGAGCAAATCTTCAACAAGCTGATATTGGCGTTTGTATATGTGGCAGTTCTTTGAGTGAAAAATTAGTTTTCCCGTCTCTAAATTGAGGTTTCCGCGACTGTTAATTTCTGATACAAATGCCTCATTAAACAACTGTATTCCGGCAATGTTCGCAGGTAAACCTGCATAAGCATCCCATGAACGGAAATAACAAGTCATGTGAAGCTTACCACCCAGAATCTCTGTATCGATTAAACTAAGACAAGGAGGTTCATGCCTTTCCTTGCCGTTTAAGCCTGTTTTATTAATATCTTCAGGCAATCGGATAACCATAGTTACTTGCCTATCCTGTTGCTCTTCTACATATCTATTGATTGCCGCCTCAACCTGGTCTACAGGTTCTCTTAATCGGCTACCATAAGTGTAAGTTTCATCTAACTTGCCTTCGCCGCACCATAAGTAAGTTAGTGCGTACCATTGAACATACTTCATATCACATGGAGCTTTATCGCTAAGCAGGGGTCGATTTTCCGGATGTAATATTTCAATTGTAGTATTCAATTTTTTTGTTTCAGTAATCTCTGAGCCGTACCCTACTTTGAAGTCTTCTCCCTCGGTTCTTAAATGATCTAGCATTTGGACCCAAGCTTCTGTACAGTCGAACGCTGAGATTTTGATGTGTTTCATTGCAAAGTCTCCGAGACATTGAATATGCTAGCTGTTGGGAATATAAATTTACTCAAAAGAGAGGTAATAAAACTTGGAACCGAAGGAATAACCATTTGTTTTCAAAATTAAATAAATAAAGAAAGAAGTTGGGGCTGTTTAGTAGGGCATTCCGCCCATACCGCCGCCCATTCCACCCATGCCTCCCATACCGCCCATTCCTCCTGGGGGCATTGGGGGCATCTTGCCGCCGCCTTTGATGCTGATTAAGTCGTCGATTTTCAGTATCATGTTAGTTGCTTCAGTTGCGGATTTTATGACTTGCTGTTTAACACGGAGTGGTTCAATTATCATTAGTTTGCACATGTCGACGATTTTGCCTGTTGTGACGTCGATGCCGAATGTTTGGCTGTTTGGTTTTTCGTGTTGTGCTCTTAGTGCTACCATGATGTCGATTGGGTCTAAGCCTGCGTTTTCTGCCAGTGTTAGTGGGATTTCTTCGATTGCGTCTGCGAATGCTTCAACTGCAAGTTGTTCGCGTCCGCCAACTTTCACTGCGAAAGCGCGTAGGTTCTTTGAGAGTTCTGCTTCGGGTGCGCCTCCGCCTGCAACGATTTTGCCATCTTCAATTGCATTACGTACTACGCATAGTCCGTCGTGTAGGCTGCGTTCTGCTTCGTCGATAACTTGGTTAGATGCGCCTCGGATAACTATGGTTACTGCTTTTGGGTTCTTGCAGTCGCGGATGTAGATTAGTTTGTCGTCGCCGATTTTGACTTCTTCGACGCGTTTTGCTTTGCCAAGTGAGTCAGGTGTTAAGTCTTTTACGCTTGCGCCTATGCTTGCGCCTGTGGCGCGGGATAGTTTTTCCATATCGCTGCTACTTACGCTCTTAACTGCTAAAACGCCTGCTTTGCCTAGGAAGTGTAGTGCCATGTCGTCGATGCCTTTCTCACAGAATATAACGTTTGCACCTGACTTGGTAACTGAGGTAACCATGTCTTTTAGCATGCGTTCTTCTTCGTCAAGGAACATCTTCATTTGATTTGGGCTTTCAATGTTAATTTTTGCGTCGAACTCTGTTTTCTCGATTTCTAATTTTGCGTTTAGGAGGGCGATTTTTGCGCCGTCTATAAGTTTTGGCATACCTGAGCTTGCAACTTCTTTGTCTAAGACCATGCCTTTAACGAGCTCTGTTTCATCGAGACCCTGACCGTGCTTTTTAATGACTTTAATGAGGTCAATGTCGGCTACGTATTTGCCGTCAACTTTTTCGGATACTTGCTTTACTGCTTCAACGATTATTTTTGCAAAGTGATCTTCTGCAACGTTAATACCTTTGCTGGATATGGATGTGATTGCTACTTCTCTGAGGGTTTTTTCATCCTCAAACGTTATAGGGATGGCTATTTTGTCTAAAATTTTCAGAGCTTCTTCACTTGCTTTCTTGAAACCGTCAATTATAACTGTGGGGTGTATACTTTTGTCAACCAACCCTTCAGCTTTTGCAAGTAATTCACCGGCTAAGATGACTGCTGTTGTTGTTCCGTCGCCAACCTCGTTGTCTTGTGCTTTTGCTACTTCGACGAGCATTTTTGCTGCTGGATGCTGAACGTCGAGTTCCTTCATAATGGTTGCGCCGTCATTGGTTATTGAAACGTCACCCATGCTGCTAACGAGCATTTTATCCATGCCGCATGGACCGAGCGTTGACTTTATTGATTCAGCTACTATCTTTGCAGCCATAATATTGTTTTTTAGTGCTTCGCGGCCACTTGATCGGCCTGTGCCTTCCTTTAAAACAAGAATTGGAATGTTTCCTCCACCTTGAGACATATTTTTCACCAAATATTCCTTTTGAGTTATTAGATTCTAAACGGAACAATCAAACCTTGAGATATAAATTTTTCCCAGAGCTTACGCTATAAGTAGCTAATTAATCACGTCCAACAAGAGACTTTCTAATGCTCTACCATTGGGTGAGCGTGGAAATTATGAAAATAATCTGGTTCAATCGTTTAGTTCACTGATAAAACCAACTCTAGCATATTATGGCATCGAAATTTTGAAAGAACAATACAGTTAGCTTTTTAGAGAAATATTTAACATACCCACGCATCCAATTAACTACTAAGCCGCTTGGAGAAACCTGCATGGGCATCCTTAGTCACGACACATTCTGGAACGCAGTCATAACGCTGCCCATGACCAAAAAAATGCTCCAGCTAT
>CAWIYM010000014.1:0-15732 GCA_963840325.1 Candidatus Bathyarchaeota archaeon | reverse complement strand
TAGCTAAAAACAAACAAATTCGAATTCAATAAGAAAAATCAGGAATTACCAAACTGGGAATATCATCAGCAAACCCTAATTTACTAATGGGTTTAGAAATAATGATAGACGCATTGGTGTATTTGGGCACCCTATCATCATTAACATCATTAAATATGCATTGACCATTCTATTATTGACTGCGATGCTGCATCAAATTGAATTCCTTATTGAGGGCGATCTACTACCACCAACTATTGGAAGGTTGGAGATATCTGAAACCCTAATTTTTGAGCAGGTTTACGGTAGTGGAGGAGAAATCCGATCGCTACGGTTGCATACGTTGGTGTACTAACTACCGGCGAGACGACCCCGTTTTTCATTGCCAGAGAATACTTGGATTTTTTTCTGTTAATTTACTGTTTAGAGTGTGGAAGGGCATTGAATGAAACAATGGGAATGGGTACAACTTTGGATGATATTAATTCCTTAGGGACAAAGCGAATTGGTTTTTCAAATTTTGAAAAGATCGCCGTCTTAGGAGAGTACCAAGATGATATCTTTACTAAGCCAATTCTGGAAGTTAAAAAACGTTTTCTTAAATTGTTACCTGACAGACAAAAAATAATGGAATCCCCTCTCGGGATATCATTAACTTACTATTATTACGCTGTTCGTGCGAGCAAGAGAATGTTGGAGGAAGCAGTTATTCACCTGATGATAGCTGCCGAGGCACTCCTAATCACCAAAGACGAGAAAATTCGAGGGACCCTTTCAAAGCGACTTTCTTCTCTATTGCAGAAAACGATTTAGAGAGAACTGCGATTTCAAAGAAAATACTTGATTTGTACGATCTAAGAAGCGCAATCGTTCATGGCGGAGGAAAGAAACCTTCATTGAGCGATGTTCGAGTTCTTTTTGATTACGTTCGGAGAATGATAGAAAAAGCAATATCTTCAAAGGATCTTTCAAAGAAGGAACTATTATCCAAATTAGATTAAGCATGAGAATAGGAAAGTAATCTCAACCTCAGATTACGAAACAAATTAACCTTAAAAGACTACCTTCGGTTTCTCATTTCCTATTCGGTCATTCTCTACAACTATTTCCAATTCGAAACAGATTCCAGCAGTGCACACCAGTGTATTTTCAGTATTTAAATTCTACTTATCTCTTTTTGGTCCATTTTACTTTTCCGTATGGAAGCCCAGTCCTACCTGAAATACCTACATAAACCTCCGCAGGTAGTATTTTTTTGTATACTCGTGCCGTTTTCATTCACCTCCTAAGGACTTTGAACCGTTAGATCAAGGTTTTTAGTGAATATTTGATTTCCGTCACTGTAAACTGTTACTGTTACTCGATATGTTATTTGCGAGACACCAGCTTCTAGAGAAGAAACCACATTCATTTGATTAGTAATTTTAGCTTTCGAATCGAGGCTCTCTGTATAGTACCAAAAATTGCTATTTTTCGCTAGTTCGCTTGAACCAACTAGGAAACTCACTAGGGCGTTTGAACTAAACTGAATTTGTATAGAATGCGAGTTTTGTACATCGTTACTTTTTAGAGATATTGAAAGCGGGTTTATTTGACCTGCCTTGATGCTTTCTGAACTTAGAGAGCATTCGGTAACTTGCACCTCGGGGGTTGGAGTGTTTGTAAATAAGCTTAGAGAGACTGCGGCAACGGTTACGATCAATATTGCAAATATTAAAGTTTTCATGAAATTTCCGGATCTTCGGTACATGTTCTCACTTCTTGGTCAAAGATAATTGCACAAACGTTAAATTTAGCCTTGATCAATTGAAACTATATTCAAACTAGATTCGAACTAGTTTCAAACCTGTTATAGAGGTTGGAACATTTGGATAAGAAATCCCATAACACGAAAATAGCGCTGGCTCTTTTCGGTTCACCAATAATGATCGTCTCTATACCACTCTTGTTGTTAGAAATTCTTCCTGTTTTTAAGATCTACATCGTGAATTCCACGATAGCTCTCGTTATGATTTCGTATCCATTGTTCTTCTATTTTTTATGGATACTTCAAAAAGTTCCCTATACAGATCCAGATGTACTAGACAGGATTATCTTAAATGTGCCGCGAGAAGTAGAAAAACAACTCAAAAGTTTTAGCAAAAAACATTTTGTATCTAATGACATAATACTCTATTTGGGTAACAGCAACAGACGCCCAAGTCAAACAGAAATAACAAATTTTGTCGGAGAAATAGGGGTGGACCTGAGTTCTACTCAAATAAGAAAAATTCTCGCAAAATTAGAGGGGCTGAAGTTGATTAGTTCTCAGAGAACCGTCTACGAACGAGATTACGCCTTGACAAAAAAAGGAATTTGGTGTAACGAGGCAATCAAATATTATTTTCCTAAAAGGAATTTCTGGTTCATCTTAAAAAATCAGTTAATTAAGAAAGATCTGCCTCCGTTTCCAGAACAAAACTGACTTTTTATGCGAGTGGTCAAGAGATTAAAATCCGAACTCACTTCGCGTTTGAATTAAGATGGTTGATTTGAGATTATTTTAGTTTTAGACGATTTTTTCACTTCACTACTTTGCTATAACCCAAATCTCATCTATTCAATAGTGTGGATAGCAGTATGTTACTCCTGTGCACCAAAACTCCGTCACAACGTTTGAGTTAAGGTTTGTTGGTCCACCACAAAAAACACAAACGCGCTGTTGTCTTATCATTATCTTAATCAGACTTATCAAAAAAAGCATGTATGCGCATAACGAATGCGCCTATATGTTTATGGCGAATGTTCCGACGAGTGGGTTTCCTGCTACGAAAGCTACGCCTGCACCGAGAATGTCGTGAGTAACCAATGCGTATATGTTTCCGCCCTGATACCAAGTTGTATAATGATACAAGCATATTTCATTGATTGTGCCTGACCCTCCTGCAGTGATTAAGTTGCCAAAACTGATAACTCCTGATGAATACGCTCCTAATCCACATTGGAACTTTGAGCTTTCAGGTGCCGTTGCGAAGGCTGTTTGAACAGTGTAGTTGTTTCTTGCTGCCGCAGTAGTTCCAGAGCCAAACTGGATTTTTTGAAAGCTACCTGTGTTTGATGTTAACGAGCATGGATAAGATTGGTTTGTAGCTACTATACGTTGCGTATTAGTTTCATCATACATTGGCATTCCACCTGAGTGCCCTGTGTCACTGTGAATACATGATGCAAGCAGTACACCCCAGTTATTTGTGAATAAGTCATCAGGCACATTGAACCCAATTTCTTTGATACTGCTATTATGTGGTTTTAGTGCTGCAACGCAGGTTGATTCAACCATGTTTGTATATGATTTCTTTTGAGCGCCAATTATATCATCAACAGTTTTTAGTTTTGAAAGCCTCTTAAGTTGATCTTCAGCACGCCAAAGCTTGATTTCATGAGCATGTTTAGCCAGCAACCTATCCTTGAATGGATCAGACCATTTTAGGCCTGAAAGATTATCCTTCCAATGTTCACCTTGCAGTATTTTATCAACAATTTCCATTTCTAAATTTTTCGTAATTTTTTCACCTCACTTTTTCTCATTATTCATTTGTGACTTTGAATTTCTAAAGGAAATGCGCAACCAAATTATGCGTTGTACAAGGATCCTGTGCAGGCGGCGTATAATTTGTAAGCGACACAATTTTGCCATCGAAAGTCCACCACAAGAAAATATGCACACCAATTGGTGTTGCTGAGGGTGTAGGTCCTGTTTGACCCTCAAGCACTTCCCACGTTCCCGTCATGTTAGTTGTGCCATCGCCATCAACTGAAACAACACATTGCCACGCTTTCCTAAAGATCGCCAACATTGTGTGTTGAGTGCCAAGAGTTTTTGCAGCAACCGTATAATTGTGCCCTGTGCTCGTTAACTCACGGACGTTGCCATTTACGTTGACTTGAGCGCCATCTAAAAGTGAGTACCAATAAAGCAAATACAGCTTTGAAGTCGCAATATAACTCACGGTTTCTCCCGCATTCTTGTCAGTGTTTCCAACTGCAGGGCTAACCGCGTCATTTGGGATAAGATCGTTTTGCCCACCGTCAGTTGAACATGGCTGCATCATTATCAGCCTCCATTTGGTTGGCACAGCAACTGCAGCTGCAGATAAAGACACATTAAATGTTGGAACTGCAGGCGTAATATTGGCAGCCACTTCAAGCGCCATTGTTGAAGAGACAACAGGCGTTATTGTTGCTTCAGCGCCTTCAGACATATCATTATCTTCGATGCGAATACTCGACATCCATATTGGGTTAATTGGCAAATTCAAAACCCTGCACTCATTGGCAACAACTAACTCAAGGATGTATGTGTGCGTTCGATATCCAGGGCTTTTAGAAACTCTCACCCAATAAGTACCAACAGGCAAAGTAACTTGCCACTCACCATTTGCATCAGTGACACCTGTTTCCACGAGTTCCTCATACTGGAACACTTCAACAGTTGCACCCTTCAAGTTCACCTGTCATTTAAGTCAATCCCTCACAAGACCAATAACAAGTCAACGTGTGGCTTGTTCCCTTTGTTTTAGCAGGAATACTACAGCTTGTTCCTGTCGCGTAGTGGTTGCCATCTAAATCCCATTGGCAAAACGCATAATGATAGCCTTGAAAAACAGGAGGGTCACCTGAATAATGGCTATGACAGATTGCTGGGCTTCCAGGGTTAGGTATGCTGAAGGTTTTGCTTGCTTGACCATCAACTATTTCAAAGGTTCCATCATCAGTTGTTCCTGAAACAGCCAACTCCCAAGCTGCCCTAAAATGCGCCTGCAACAAGTGAAGCACACCAAAAGGCACACCCTCAAATTCAGTAGTGTATGCGGTGTTGATCTTCTCGCAGGTTTGGCTGTTAGTCCTTGTTGTCACGCCATCAACCACTATGTATTGAACTACTGAATACTGCTTTGTTGTAGCTGTAGCTGTCAAATTAGCTGTGTTTATTTGATTAGCGCCTTCATCTGGGTCTATGGTTCCCTGCGTCAAGTTGCCATCATTGAAAGCCTTTGTTACATGTAGTAACCACACGGTTGCAGCCACTGAAACGTCAGGTTCATCAAGCGACATGGCTTCAGTAACTTTAACTCCATTAATTACGTCAGGAATTAGAACAAGTGTTTCAGCGCCAAAGATGGTTGCGAGTGCTGCCGCTTCAGTCAACGTCATTGTTTCATGTGCAGTTGTGAAGCTCTGTTGGTATGGTTCATTGGCTAAATTGAAAAATAAGTGATAATTTGAGATTGGAGCAACAACCGAGAAATCCATTGTTTGTCTATGAGGATGCTCAATGGTTACGCGGTATGTTCCTGCAGCAACAATGTGAGTTTCAGCTTCACCATAAATGTCAGTGATTAAAGTTTGAACAAGGTTGTTTTCAACATCATAGATTTTGATGACTGCGTCCTTGTACACTGTTGGATAGTCTTCACCGTCAGCTACACCCATTAAATATCCCACCCTACGCTCAAGATTTTGAATGTGACAACGTCATTTGTGTGCTCACCGACACCACCGCTGCCTGAACCGCCGCCTACAACTCGAAACAAGGGAAAAAAGTACAGCTCAAGCACCTCCTGATCAACCAATGCCCGTGACCAAAGCATAACTTCAGCTAAAACACCCTTCAAAAATACACCAAGATAAACAGTGTTTGCAGATGAATCAGGGTTCCCTGTTTGGCTCCACTGCTTATGCAAGTAACCATTCACATACATTTTCACGTGTGGCGCCATCATAGGTGACCATGACAAACAAGCGTGCACCAACAGTAGCCACCCCTGCATCAGAATTAAAATAATGAACCGTACTGCCTATAGTTATGGAAGCAGTGACCACTCCAGTGTTTGAGTGATAATGCAAACCAAATTGACCACTCTTATGGCAAACATTACGTTCAGTTGAATCCGTAGTTGAAGGGCTAAACCAACCCCCAAAACTCAATTTGCCCGTTAAATTAATTCCTGCTTTGCTATCATCGCCTAAACTCACCATTGAGCTTGAACCATTAAAAGTCAATATCTTTGTAATCGGGCCATCCTGCCAACCACCGTCCGTTATCACGCCATCAATAGGCGTATCAACAGGAGCACGGTTTTTTGCATCTGTACCTTCACCTTCATTCAAGTGGAATAACCCAACTAAGCCCTGCAGGTTAACGCTCCAAGATGTGCTTCCAGGAGTGTAGATGCCGCGGTCTTCCCAATTTTTGAGTTCATCAACAGTTGCATCAAGAGGTTTGCGGAAGTTATCAAGTTGCATGCTGACTTTGGTTTTTGTTTTAGTCAACTGCTTAATTTTATAGGTCCCATTGAGCAGATAACGAGACGCTAACTAATCGTGACAGAATTGCCCAGAGCATAAGATTTACCGATCCAAATGGGCACACTAATTGGCAACCCAGCTGAATCAGTAGTTAACTCAGCAAGTTTGCGAGCTGCAATAGTGTTTAAGGTTGCTGCATCTGCAACTTCTGTTTCATTAATTACCTTAACCTTTGAGCCGGTGCCTGCAGACCCAACAATGTGATAGCCGTAGCCGTCGATGCCGCGTACCTCAACTTTATTGTATTGTTTTCTTCGGCTAAGGGCACGTTTTGAAATAGTCAAGTCAGTTGCTGCAGGAGTGTGGGTAACTTCTGAGCCTTCAGTTCCAAAATAAACAACTGTTCCAACATGCCAAAAATCCATGTTCAACGCTTTGCGCAGAAAAGCCATGGCAGTCTAAGCGGTTGGCATGATAGAAAACAACAGGAATCACAGTTGTCGGGGTGCCTGCATCTGAAGTGTATCCAGTGCCATCCAAGATAGCGTCAAGAATAACTTTTGCACCATGACGCTCAGCAAAAACCCCTGAAATCGGAGTCGCCTTATCAAGCGTCAAATACAAATCATCAACTACTGTAACAAGAATCTTTGTTGGTTTAGCCTCTAAATCGCCACCCTGCAGTATGCCTGTGAACTGCAACACACTATCAAAATAAATGTTAACTAAGAGATCCAGCTGAATCAAAGTCCGATTTGCAGCCGTATTATTAAGGTAGAAAGTTGCGTATGGTTCGCCTTCATGCTCAAAATAAACCTGATTAATCTCTGAAGGCAAAAAAGGCATAAAGCCACTTTCACCCTCATCATAATATTCAATTTCCCAATTACCCATCTAACGCTCACCCAAAAGTGTAGTTGGTGCTTCCTTTACTCAACGACATAGCATAAGCCCAAAGCGAAGGATTATCACGGTTGGGTGTGAAGTCATCAAGCATCCATTCACCATCCAAGAACCCCATCAGCTGACAAAGTCACTTGAGTCCCAACCAAAGCCAGCAACGGCGAAACAGTTGCAGCAAAAACAGTTGCCATATCACCCACAAATGAACCTTCAAGGACAACTGACAATTCAACGCCATCAACTACTTGCGCAGGATAATCAGCGGAAACAGGCATCTTTTCTTTATTTGCACGCTTAACAATCCGGCATTTAGAAGGCACAGGAATAGTAACTGATTCAACTAGTCCACGTCATCTACATATTTCTCCTATGCGCACCACGCGAATCAAGCAACTCAACTGTTTTCTCAGCAACCCTATCCTCATCAGCTTCACTGTTGATATCGCCATAGAAATTCTGAGAAAGATTAATCACAGTAACTTCCTGGGGCGAATTATTCCTTGTAACCGTTAGCTGCACTTCAGTTGCATCGATTCATATCTGGATAAGAGGCATAACAATTTCGGGTCCTGCCTCGCCAATCAAAGCATAAGTTGGCTTATCAACGACTCCGCCTTCAGCCATGGCAACTGCGGCTTTTACACCTGCAATTCCAACGCCAACTGCAGCAAGAATAATGGGAACAGCTACACCGATAGTCATGGTTCCATGGAAAGCCATCCACGCAATAGTTGCAGCAACAATGGCCGCGATAGAAGCCGTTAATGCTCCGGCGATTTTGCGCATATCTTCAGGAATGGCACTCAGCAAAGTGTCAGCGATTAAGAAGCCCGCCCATAAAAGCCGCTACACCAATAGCAGCGGTCTTAGCTGAAATCCCAACATTAGCAACACCGCTTGAGATCTCTGCCCAACAAAGCGCTAACATCGGGAAAATTCTTCCAAGCTTTACTCAAACTATCAACCATAGTGATTGAAGTTGGGATAACCTGCAGTGCAGCTTGCCATGATTGCTTGGCTAACATTCTGCTGAGCTTGATCAGCTTGGTCATGAGATATAGCCAAGCGTTCCTGGGCAATACTGTAACGTTCACTTGCCGCCTTGGCTTCATCACTAGCTGGACCATACTTTGAAGTAGCAGCATGTAAGAGTCCGCTGCGCATCCTCAACAGCTTTAGTGCTTGAATGTAACCATCAAGTTAGAGCGATCAGATCTGATCTGAGATTGTTCAACACGGTCAACCGCTGAATACAAACTAAAAGAAGCAGTAGCAGCCCCAGACAGTCCGGTGGCAAAACTGCGCATAGAAACCGTATTTTGCTCTGTTGTTGCGCCAACTTGAGCTTGAAGCGTAGAAACATTTGCTTGAGCAGAATTTAGATCTCTAAGAGCAGTTGCAGCTTCTTTGCTGTTAGTGCCATAGCCGCGGATAGCAGCGTTAAGGTTGTCTTGGGCATCTCGAAGATCCTGCTGAGCCACTTTAAGTTGAAGAGCAGACCCAGCATTCTCAAGTTGACCTTGTTCACTTTGACTTAAAGGCGCCACAGTTTCTTCCGAAGCTTGAGCAACCCCATTTTGAGAATCAGAAACCTCATTTAAGCTCTCACTGATACGTTTTGAAGCTGCAGCTACAACACCGCTTGCCTCATCAATAGCAGTTAGTTTGAACTCTAAATTCTTCACCTATGTCCCCTCTCTTTTTCATTCCATCTTGCCCAAGCCGCCAAAAACTTGAACCGAGTGACAGTCAAGTTTCCCACGTCTGTCAAAGGATCCATACCGTGGAAACGTGCTCATCACATAGCCTAAGTCTTGGGCTCCTCCATGGACACCGATCCATTCTTCAAGCTTTTTTTGGGTAAAAAACTGGGTTGCTCACTAATGAACTGCAAAAGAGCTGCACCTTCAGCTAACGGAAACAGCATTATAGAAATCAAGAATGTTCTCAGGAGTATAGTCTGGTAGAGCCTGAATTTGCTTTCTTAAGCATCAAATACAGAGTCATAGCAGTTTTTGCTTCGGGTGTAGTGCATTTCTCAAGAATTGCAGAATCCTTCAAAGTCAACTCCCCAAACCTAACAACGCCAAGAGTTGGATGCGTAAACTCATGAATCTCAGAAGCCCTTTTTAACAAGGCTACTGGATCAAAGAGTTTAGCAGCAACCTCACGCTTCGCTTGGTCAGCAACCGATTTCTTTTCAAACTCAGCAATCTCGCGCCTATATTCTCCGGAGACTTTAGCCTATCAACAGCTGCAGAATTCTTTTTTTCCTTAACAGACATATTAGGCCTTCTTATGGTGCTGGCTCTGGGAATGTTATGCCTTCAGCTTCACCGCTAATGTTCTCAATTAAACCGTCAGATTCGCCTGCTTTGCATTCACGATTAAGAATACTGCAGTTTACCCAGGTTTCAATGAAGTCACCTTCGTCATCTCCATCGGGCGCAAATACCAAATCAAATTTGGTGCCTGCTAAAAGCAGCTTAATGTATTCTGGTCCAGTGAATAATCGTTCAGCTGACCACGTAGAAGCTCTGTTTTCCTGCGCCTGTTACAGCTGGAGCTAAAGAATCCATAGTGTAAACTTTGATGCTTTCAGCAGAAGCCTTAATCGATATGTTTTTGCCAAGCCCAATCGCTATCTCGCCTTTGAACAGTCGGGCATCTCTTCCTAACCCTAATGTATACGTACTCATTTTGTTTTTTTACCTCCATTTTTTATTGTAACTTGCTCATAACGCAAGATTACTAGTAAATTTAGGAAGGCCTAAACCAAAGTCTGGCTTCAAAGAAGATATCTCCCCCATAGAGCAGACGGTCCTTTCCCGCTGCATCTTTAAACTTGATTTCTCCAGGAGCAAACTCCGTGGTGACGCAATCTTTAGCAGCGCCTCCCAATTTGCGATCGGCAAGGATAGCATCGACAACCGCGCCCATGGGCAAGATTACGTCTGTGAACCAATCTTTGGGTTTGTATTCCTGGATAGCAACTGTGATCACTCCTCGGACAAGCACAGCTAGTAAGCCATCGTTACTTGCAGACGTGATCGGTCCCGGGATCGGATTAATCGTAGCCTTAGGTAAACTGTCAAGTGTGAATTGCTCGCCGACAATGACCGTTTTTAATTCTGGGACGCCATGAGCTGGCACTTCCGGGAATAGCAGGAACCTCTGGAATCTCATCATGAGCAGGAACCGCAGGGACCTCGGGAACAGCTGGCACATAAACCAAAGCAGTCTTAATGGCGTCAAAAACAGCTTTGTAGCTGTCGTAAAACTTTGTCATGTTTAGCCACCCACCAACTCGAGCCACAACTCAGCAAAAGTAACATCAACTTTGCTTTGGGCTTCCTCGAGTGCATTTTGCATAAACGGATTAGGCTTAGTTCCGGGATGATGCACAATTGGCGTAAAAACCATTTTTCCAGCAACCATAAACGCTAAAACTTCGCCGTTCGCCGGGCGGATCTCATGAGGCGCTGTGCCCTCAACGACAACTCGAGCGTAGGAAGCAGCCACGCCGACAACGCCTTCACTGTCTGAAACTTGCTTGTAAACCGTGCTGGCCAGATATCCAGTTTTAACTGGAGCACCCCAAAAAGCAGCGGCAAAAGCGATATCCGTTAACCGTTCAATCAGCTTTTGCTTAAGTGGTCCGCTGAGTTTTTGGGCTAATTCGTTAAATTCTAAGCCGCTTGATGTGACGCTAAACTCAATCACTTAGGCACTCCCCACATAAACTTCTGATTCAGCTTCAATGTAGGCATCCAAGAACCTGTTAGCCTCTACCCAAAACGCCTCGGCACCCGTTGGATCACTAAAACGCCTAAACATCCAGGCAGCAAAGAACTTGGATGCATCCTTAACAAGCTGAGGCACAACTGCAGGAACAGTCAAATTCTTAGGCTTCAATAACCCATCAACCAAAGCACTTGCACTGGTGACGCAATCTGCCAGCTGAGAATCGAACTTAGTTTCCGCTAAGTCAATCTGTAGAGGACCTTTCACATCATCTGCATCGCAGTAATCCATTTTTTGTTCCTTGCCTTGGATTCTCGCATAGCCCCACAAGTGAGCTATGTCGAGCCAAAAAGGGAAATTATTGAGCTTTTGCAGCTTCTGATTTTTTGAATATGTAATTATCGATCGCTGAAGCAACCGCTTTGAGCGCTCCGCCAACAGCCAAGAGCTTCAACTGCAAACAAAGGATTACCTGCACTTGCACCGTAGAATGCAACGCCAGTTCCGATAATCAAACAGCCATTTCCCACATCAGAGGCATCAATTGTTACATTTCCAATTTTCATTTCTACGAACCACCTCCATTGCCATCCAGAGTTACTGTTACTTGGACCTGCAGCAGGCACCTTGGGCGAATTCGAATCATCCCAGAGTTCCCAACCCAAAATCTTGACTGCGTTCTTGCGAAACTCCTCAGGTCGAATAAGCGGCAAAGACCCAGCTGGAGCAGATGCAGCAGAAATCAAATCAGCAGCCACAATCTCTGGAGACTCAGGCGATCCCCAATTCAAACGAACCTTAGCTTTAACAGGGTCAAAACCAGCTTGCGAAACAACTACCCTGAAAATCTCCCGCTCAACACGTCGTTTAATCATCCGCTGGATTGGATCAATAAGCATATCCTGCAGTTCTAAAGCTGCACGAGCTGAAGCCTCAGTGAAACCAGGAGTACTAAACAACCTGTGGCAAGAGGCGTTTCACAGCCCAGATAGAACTGGTTAACCATGTGATCAATGTAATATGTGAAGCCTTGGGCTCTTGGGTCAATCGACACTGCATTAACATTGGCATCTTTGAGCCCATGAAATAGCCAAACACCCTCTTCTGGACGATTCTTAACGGCACGCTCAAACTTCTCAATCGTCTCAGGCTTAGCTCCAGGCAACCCAACAACCACGTCTGGACCCGCATACTTCTCAAAAATCTTGGGCATCAAACGCTCAATCTTTGCCTTCATCCAAGCATACGCAGGACGCTTACTGCTGTCAATTGACAAAGTATGCAAAAGCACCTGCAATAGCCCAACGCCAAAACCTGAATTAAAGTTCTGATTAATGTTCCAATGCAAAACAGCCTCAGGCTTCAAACTATCGCCAACAGATCCACGATAAGAAGCCTTCAGCTGGTAACCTTCAACTTTGTAGGGAATCTTTAAGCCCTCAACACTTGACAGTTTGATTTTCTCAACTGAATCAATAGGCATCCGCACAAACTCAGAAAGCTTCTCGGGAGATCGCTTTAGCCAAAAATCGTTTCCACAAGCAATCAAGCGAATAGCCATATCATGCAGTAAACCATCCAAATTGACCTCTTCGCAGAAACTGTCAACAGCATCCATAGCTTTAGCGGCATCAGCATAATCCTTCTCAGCTGCACAAGTCGTATAAAACCGCTTAACAGCCGAAGCCGCCAACAAATCAACACTTGATTTGCAAGTTGTATCTTTCTCGTAGAGTTCCATGACTTTGGCAAGCGGAATATCTGAAGTCTCATAAAACACAGCGCCACCAGGAGAAGCTACACCTGAAGGTGAATAACTCAAAAACTCCCTAATCTTAGCTCAGAGACCTTATTCAAGACAAAGCCTCCAGCAACAACCGACCCTTAACAGAAATATTGTAAGGCGCCCGATTCTCACAAGCACCTTTAACGATGAACCCTGAATCACGAAGAAAATAAAGCAAAATAGTAACTGTTGCGTAAGTTCCAGCCTTAGCTAAAACACGTTTCTCCAAAATCGAGAAACGACAAGGCTCACAGCTAAGCTCAGCTAACAAAACCCTTGTAAGCTCTAACTGTGCTTTCAACTTCTTCATGTACTTTTTACCTCAACTGATTTTAACGAAAATAAAAAAGGGAAAAATAGACAATGAAAGCCGACAGCCTAAGTTAGAGTTGTTTTGATGTTGGTCATTCTTGCAATTGCAGTGGAACGTAGAACACCTAAGGCCAAAGCGGGTAGATGCCCGAATTCCGGATTTGCCAGTTTTCGCATCATACCAATCTTCAACCGTTAAGTCTCTGCGTAACAGCATTACTGAAGCAATCCGAGTATCAATTGCGTATGCTATGCCGTTGGTGATTTCGTTGCAAACCTGCACCTTCATGCCCAATACGGTTCCGATGCTGCCTTGCTCTATGTCAGTTTGGCTGCTTGGCAAGTAAACGGATTTGACGAATTTGTCGTCGTTTAACAGTTGATGCAGTTGCATTTCATTGATTGCCAACACGTTGGGGCGCCAATTCTCTTTTCGCACCGCATAGCGTAAAGCAAGCAGTTGAGCCCAACTCAACACCGCAGTTCCGCCTGCAAGATCTGCACCAGTAGCTAAGTCAGCAGCAGCGATTGCTCCGTACATTGCGATGATTTTTTGGGTTTCCTTAACACCCACAGCTCTGCCAACGTTGCCAACCATGCGATCCAGAACGTTCCAGGTTGCGTCTTCACTAAATTCCTGTGTCCACTCATCGCCAGACTCTACAAGCAAGTTGGTGCTAACGTCGACAGTTGTTGGTTTTTTGCCGCTTAACCGAACTGCTCCGCCTTCAGCATATTGGTATGCAATTGCTCCGCCGTCTAATGGAAAACGCTCCAGCGCTTCAGTTGTTGGCAAAACGTTGATTATGCTTCTGCCGATTAGTTCAGGCCAAGCTGCATCAACCATCGTATCATGCATACGTCCCAAAGCGTTTGCGGAATCACTAAACAAGCCTTCCTTTATGCCCATAGCAACGTATCGTTTCAGGAACGGGTTAGTTTCAGATTTACGCTTGAGCTCTTCATAAGCATGTTTTTGATCATTGTCTTTCTGCATTAATGCTTCAAAAAGTCGAGGCTTCATTTAGCGGACCTCTATGAACAGAAGATCTCCAGCAGTAGTCGTTGATTGCAGTGCGTAGCCGAGTTTTTGGTTAAAGGGCACAGCGACAGTGTATTTTGCTGATCCGCCTTCATCAACTGCCTGGCTTACATCAGTTAGCATCAGGACTCGATGTGAAGAATCAGCACCATAAACTGCTTTGCCCCGTGTGATTGCGCCGCCTGCAGCAACTTTGACGCGACCGCGAACAAGAACAGGAACAGGTTCTGTGTCGGCAACTGTTTTCATTGCGATGCCGATGCAATCTTGAGCAGCTCCAGCAGGTGTAACCTGGTCATCTGCACTGAGATAAACAGGATCACCCTTCGTTATGGCTGCATCAGCAGTGAAAGTTTCAATGACAGCGTTTGGATCGTCGGTTTCGCCAATAGCCATCCAAGTTTTTCCAGAATTATCAGTCATTAAAATCGATCTCCAAAAATTTTACTCTTAACGACTACCAAGTTCGTCCTTTGCAGCCGGTCTAAGTGACTATGAATCATGGAGGCAACACCCCACGTAACCTTCTCAACGTTAGCCTTCAGCGCTGCAACTTCTTTTTTTAGGGATTTGTTTTCTTTCTCCAAAGCCTGCAACCGTGGGTACATGTTGCGTAGAAGATTTCCAATCATGACGTTGTGAGGAATCATATGTTTGATGTCCTCGTAGGTTTGGTCTGCTTCCGCATCATCTACTTCATGCAAATTTCCCTGGGCAGCTAACTCAGCCATTATTTCGCCTTCAACCTTTCTTTAGCTTGCATAATCTCTCCTCGCATTTCCTGAGCATGCCGCTGCAAACCCAGACTGGAACGCTCAGCCATCACAGAAGGCAAACGCTTTTCCAAAATAGCAATATGCTCAACCACCGGCATCAAAACAGGAGGATCCACAAGCAACTCCAAACCAGCAGGAATCATCTTCCTTAAGTTTCTCAACAGTCTTATTCGAGGCAGCCAACTTGCCATTAGCCTCATCTCGAGCAGCCTCAGCAACCTTCACCTTGTCCTCGATCTCCGCAAGCTTAGCTTTCGCCTCAGAGAGCTCAGCTTTCAGTTTTGCACTTGCTTCATTCAACTCAGTTTGAAGTTTTTTCAGTTCGGAAATATTTTTCTCGTCGATTTTTGCTGCGATTTTTTCTGAAATTTCAACTATTTCTTTTTCTTCCAATTTCTCAACTCCTTGTTTACTAAAATGAACATGCAACCGCTCAACAACATAGTAGCCACATTGGCAGCCATCATGCATCGGGACAGGCGGCTCAGTTCCGTAGATGAAATCCTTACCGTTCAAGCCCTCGCAATTTGGGCAGGGATTGGCACCATGGCAAACAAACCTAACTTTGAAAGCAGTAAAATCAGCTGGCAAATCTCCAGCCGCTTCCTTTAGGGGTAACCCAGAGAGACCCTTCAAGAGCTTCTCCTGGACATCATACTTCGCCTCTGGACTGAGCGGAGCGTCTGGGACAAGCTTGTCAAAACAGGGCTTACAAATGCTAACGAAATAGTCCGCGAGATTACTGCAGAAAACGCAGTAAACGTCACTTTCCTGCTTAACAGCTTCTTTAAGAACCTTCTTAGCAAGAAAGCTCTCAGCAATCCGCTCAACAGGCATTATCCGCGTTAACGGGATACCTGGAAGCATAGTGTCTTTGGTTAACCAACCTAACCCGGTAAGCA
>CAWIYM010000013.1:0-11193 GCA_963840325.1 Candidatus Bathyarchaeota archaeon | reverse complement strand
CGAATTATTGAAACTCAAGAAGCAACAAATGAAGAACTGAGAACCACGATGGAAGAGGCGCAGTCGAGCAATGAGGAGTTGCAGAGCACAAACGAGGAATTAGAAACTGCCAAGGAAGAACTTCAATCTAGCAATGAAGAACTAAAGACGTTAAATGATGAGGTAAAGAACCGAAATCAAAACCTTGCCCAGTTGAATGATGACTTAACCAATTTGAATAAAAACGTGGAACCAGCCATTGTCATAATTGATAAAGGATTAAAGATCAGGTTGTTTTCGCCTTCAGCACAGAAAATTCTGAATCTCTCACCATCAACGATTGGATTGCCAATAACGACTATAAAACTCAGCGTAATAGTTGAAGACTTAGGCGAAATAATCTCAGAAGTGTCATCAAAATTAAGCGGTATTACCCGAGAAGTGAAGGATGCACAAGGTCATTATTTTGAGATGAAAATTCGACCTTACATAACACAAGAAGACAAGATAGATGGAGCTGTCTTGTCATTTGTCGATATTGATGATAGAAAAAAGCTTGAAAAAGCTCTACGCCTGGCTGCCATAGGCGAGACCGCGGGAATGGTGGGTCATGATATTCGAAATCCACTTCAAGCTATTACAGGAGATGTCTATTTAGCTAAAACAGAATTGGCTTCAACGCATGAGAGTTCTGAGAAAAAGAATGCATTAGAAAGCTTGGACGAAATAGAGAAGAACATTGATTATATTAACAAGATTGTGGCTGACCTTCAAGATTATGCGAAGACCAGCGACCCTGTTGCTCAAGAAACAGACTTAGAAGCCCTATGCAAAGAGTTACTGCTGGGAAATAAAATGCCGAAAAATATCAAAGTTTCATGCAATGTCGAGAAGACAGCTAAAACGATCATGGTTGACGGTGCTTTGTTGAAACGCATTCTTGGCAATCTGGTTATTAATGCAGTTCAAGCTATGCCGAACGGGGGAGAATTGACAATGAGAGCAAGGCAAGAAGCAGGCGACAGTGTTATCACAGTTCAAGATACTGGCATTGGCATACCTGATAAAGTCAAGTCAAAACTTTTCACGCCGTTTTTCACGACTAAATCAAAAGGCCAAGGCTTAGGATTAGCAGTGGTCAAGCGCATGACTGAAGCATTAAACGGAACAGTGACATTTGAAAGTAAAGAAGGGGATGGCACAACTTTTATTGTACGTTTTCCACCTCAAAAAAAGATAAACGGGCTTTCAAGTAAGTTAGTTTTCTAATTCTTGCTTAGCAAAGAATAGAGTTTCAAAATGCAGTTCAACAAATTCGCTTCTTGAGCGTTTCTCTTTTGAAGCTTCTTTGTCTATTTTCTCTAATACGGGATTAGATAGAGCTATGCTTACCGGGTGTTTGCGCACTGGAACCTGAGCTTCTAATTATTTGCCGCTTGTATATTTTTACATTAAGAGTAAAAAGTGAAAAAGTGTTTCTTGGAGGAGTTTGATCCCCATTTCTATCCTAAACTTGACAGTAATAAGGATAATAAGAACAATAAGAAAAAATTGCGCATACTTTTTCCTAATAGCAAATATTGTTGAGCTCCCTATAAACTACTACTTGTAGACTTTGATAACTCATAAATCAGTAATAGAATCAAGTTAGCGAAGATTACACCTATCAATGCGAACAGAACCAATAAATAAAGAAAGTCATCCTTGGGATTCACTATATTTATAGATAAAGCTCCAGCTATTGCACCAAACCATGAAACAAAAAAGATAATTATTTTAGGACTTATCAAAGATTTAGCCAGCACCAAATTTCTTTCAGAGTTATTTTATAGATCCACGGATTTTCTTGGCTACAAAGGTGATTGCGAGTATGAGTATGCCTGTGAGAACTATTGTTCCTCCTGGAGCAGAATTTATTGACAGAGATAACAATAGCCCTACTGTAACGGTTAAGAGCCCTATAATGGGCGATAGGATGATTGTTTGTCGGAAGGATTTTGCTATTTGAGTGCTCGTTAACGCTGGCAAAACCAGAAGTGAAGATATCAAAAGGATTCCAACTATAGGAATAGCTACAATCACGACGATTCCTGAGAGGGCGCTGATTAAGTAGTCGAAGATCCACGTTCTGAGCCCTGAAGCGCGGGCTTGGGTTTCGTCAAAAGTAACGTACACGATTTCTTTGAAGAACAAAAATATTATGCCCAAAGTTACCGCCGCTATAACCAACGCGGTTATAATTTGACTGAAATCCACAAGCAGAACACTGCCAAAAAGCAAACTTTCAAGGCTAAAACCGAATCCCCGTGAGACGCTTATCAAAACGATGCCCCCTGCAAGACCGAGCTGAAGAAAAACGGCCACTGCCGCGTCACTTGAGATTCTTGTAGAACGAATCGCTTTTGTGATTCCCAATGAACCCAATACAACTGTTACTGCGGCAACTAACAAAGGGACGAATTGCAGATAAACGCCTAAAACGAGTTGCATTGCATAACCTAAGGCTATGCCTCCGAAAGCTGTGTGGGCTAAGCCATCTCCTATGAGTGAGATTTTCTTCAAAACTATGAAAATGCTCAGAAAAGAGCAAAGGACAGCAATAATAATGCTAATAATGAAAGCGCGTTGTACGAAGCCTGCTTGAAGCAGAGTTAATATGTCAAGGGTGGTCAGCATGGTCAATAATCTCCACTGGATGATTGTAGACTTTGTGAATTTCTGCACTTGCGTTAAAATCTGCGTTTTCTCCGCAGAAAAACTGAGACCTGTTTATGCAAAGAACTCTGTTTGCAATTTTGGTGATGACGCCTATGTCATGAGAGCACAATATGACTGTTATTCCTGTCTCTTTGTTTAATCGCTCAAGTGTTTGGTAGAACTCGGTTTTAGAAGTTGTGTCAACTCCGCTTGTTGGCTCGTCTAATAAAAGCAATTTTGGGTCAGCAACCATGGCTTTAGCAAGAAATACCCTCTGCGACTGCCCACCTGAAAGTTGCCCAATTTTCCGGTCTTTAAGCTCGAATATCCCAAATAGCTTGAGCATTTCTTCAACTTTCTGCCTGTCTTTTGCTCCAGTGCGATGAAATAGTCCTACTTGCGGAGTTCTGCCAAGCATAACTGTTTCGAAAACACTAAAAGGCAAATTTGCGTCTCTTGCCTGCGCGCTTTGAGGAACATAACCGACGTATTTGAGGTTCTTTGTCAAATCTTCACTGCCAAGCAATCGAACCGAGCCAACTGTGGGTTTTATCAGCCCCAAAATAACTTTGATAAGGGTGGATTTTCCAGCGCCGTTTGGACCGATGAGTGCTATCAGGTCTTTGTCGTTTACATCTAAGGTTATGTTGTCAAGAGCTATAACTCCATTTGGATACCTGACGCTTAAGTCTCGAATTTCAACAACAGGTTTAACTGCCAACGTTATCCAACGCTAATTGTATATTTGAAACCGTTTCTTGCATCAAACTAATGTAGTCTTTACCCTCGGCTTTCTCCTGAACTGTTAAACCTTCTATGGGATCCATGTGGATCAATGATGCATTGGTTTGGCTTGCGATTGATTGAGGAATTGCAGGGTTTTCGAGAGATTCGTACCCTACGTAGAGCAGATGGTATTGATGGATAGAGTTGATGACGTTTTGGATATCGTTTGGGGTAGGTTCTTCTTGGAAGGGTCCAGATATTGAAATTTGAGTAAGGTTGTACTCTTTAGCAAAATATGCGAAGGCTTCGTGGAATGTTACAAAATATCTTGTTTTCACATTCGAACTGGATGTTATGGCGAGGATTTGGGAGTTGAGGGTGTCAAGTTTACCGTTATATATTTGGGCGTTTTGGGTGAAGTATTGGCTGTCGGCGGGGTCGGCTTTGATTAAGCCTTGAAGAATATTGTTAACTTGCTGCTTTACAAGAACAGGGTCGAGCCATATGTGGGGGTCAACGGTTCTATTGCCGCTTTGAAATTGTGGGGCAACTGGAAGAAGCGTGATTCCTTGGCTTGTGTCAACTAAAACCAGGTTTGTGTTGCCTGAAGCTGCGACTGCGTTGGATAGCCAGGATTTTTCTAAATCAGCGCCATTGTAAATTAAGACATCTGCAGTAGCTATGTTCTGTATGTCTGATGGGGTGGGTTCAAAATCATGAACGTCGACGGTCTCTGGTACAAGTATGGATGCGTTAATCTTGTTTCCGCCTACGTTTTGAGCGAAATCATAAAGAGGATAAAATGTTGCAAGAACCTTCAATCCTGAGGCTGTGGGAGATTGGTTGTTTGTCAAGTACAAACCTATGAAAGCTCCAGCAACAATTATGGCTATGAGAAGAATTACGACAAATAAAATGCTTTTTTTCATAATTTAGTCCCGACTGTTCTTTACATATTGGGTTAACACATATAACTTATTAAGTTTTGTCTTTTTTTTAATAAGTGAACGAGTGCTCATAAACTTGCTAAATATTTTAGTAATCTTATTAGAGCACGACTATTAACATAAAGAAGATTGGTGAGAAAATGAGCATAATTAGTGTTTCACTGCCAACTGAGCTGCTTGAAGAATTAGACGCTATCCTTGGGGAAGAAAAAAACGCTACACGCTCAGAGGTGCTAAGGCAAGCAGTCCGAAACTACTTAACAGAATATAGAGAACTTGACAAAATCAAGGGTGACATAATCGCAACAATCACTGTTCTTTATGAAAAGAAAGATCAAAATGAGGAATTATCCAGGCTCCAGCATGAATTCAGTGACATGATATCGGCGTATCTTCATTCACATCTCACTGAAACCAGTTGCCTTGAGGTCATGGTTGTCAAGGGGTCTTCAAAGCGCCTAAAAAGCTTAATCGATGGAATAAAGGCAAACAAACCAGTTAAACAAATAAAGTTCTCAGTCATGATCTCCGACGAAGCAAAATAACTATTTCTTTCTGTAGCGTTTCAGTGACATTTTGTTATTTGGCGAAAACGTCTTCGAAGTGCAGTTCTACCCATTCGCTTCGTGACCTTTTCTCTTTTAAGGCTTCTTTGTCTATCTTCTGCAAAATACTGTTTGAAAGGGCTATGCTTACTGGGTGTTTGTGCACTGTAACCTGAGCCTCTGAGTATTTGCCGCTTGTTAATATTTAACAATTGTTGTTAAGCTTTAACAACAGCCTTTTTCAGCAAAATAAGCCTAATTCTGACTTAATGACTCAAACGGTCGCAAACATGTCCAGCAGCATTAGGCATCCTGATTTCGAGAAGATCCATACAGCTTTTTTGACACATTACAGCAAGGATCCTAAGCTTGGCGAGTCCCGATATGCTGATTGGGTAAAGTTTTCTGGCCTTGATGAAACTCAAAGTTATTACCTTCAAGGTGCTGCTAGGGCGAATAAGTCTAAGCAGAGTTTTGAGTGGGCTAATTTTCTTTTGCAGTTTGTCAAAGAAGACAAAGACGCCCTTTACTACAAAGTTGAAGCTCTTTTCCCAGTTGAATCGATGAACAAGGATAGCCCACCGTTCACTCGAGATGAGGTTTTGCAGGCTGCGCGGTCTCTAACTGGGAAGCCCAGCGACTTAAACCACGATCACAAAAAGATGCTTGAGGGTGTGGAAGTTGTTGCGGCTCAGTTTGAGGATGACTGTGTCGAATGCCTAGTTAGGATCTTGAAGACTTCGGTTCTTGTGGGCATGATTGAACGAAAAGAAATTGTTAACGTTAGTATTGAGGGCGAATGGAGTCATGGGATTCCAGGGCATGGCCTTGTATTAACTGGGTTGGGTTGGCTTACAAAAGAAACGATGCTTCCAGGAATTCCATTAACGCGAATAATGCCAGTTGAGCAGATCGCTGAGAGTTTCCTTGCAAAGAAAGTTCTTAAAGAAGCTGTTAAGCAGGAAAGTGATGTTTTCTGTGTTTTCTGCAGTAATCCTGCGGATTATTTTGTTAGCATTTGTCAGCCTTGTGTAGACAAGTTTTCTGTTCCAGCTGCTAATTTTGTGGGAGTTGAAAAATTGGAAGAAAAAGACATTGAAAATCTATCAGAAAAAGTTGCTGCTAAAATCGGCGAAAAAAGTTCCTTTGAAATTGAAAGTTTGAAATCTGAGATTATTGAAGCTAAAACCAAACTTGCTGAGGCTGAGGACAAAGTGAAACTTGCTGAAGGTGCTCGAGATGAAACTAATGGCAAATTGGCTGCTTCAAATAAGGCTGTTGAGAAACTCAGAAAGATAATTCCTGCTGGTTTAGAGTTGCTTGTGGATCCTCCTGTTTTGATGCCGGTTGTTGAGCATATTGCTATTTTGGAGAAGCGGTTGCCTTCTGTGATGGCTGAGCGTTCCAGTCTGGGGTTGCAGCGGCATGCTCAGGAGATGCGAGCAGAAATTATGCAAGCTAAGGAAAGGTTGAGGGCGAAATAATTTGGCTGAGTTAGCTGGCACCCAAGAATTGCACACTGTAGATGATGCGGAGGCTGACGCCGTTTTTGAGTATTGCAAACATGCGATTCCCCACAATGAAATGCTTGGTCGCCTTATCCGCAACATGTATGGGCGCTTGCAAGCTTTAGAAAAAGAACTTGTTCAGAAGCCTTCTCGGAGTGTTCCTCCATGATTCATAGTCACTTAGACCGGCTGCAAAGGACGAACTTGGCAGTCGTTAAGGATAAAATTTTTGGAGATCGATTTTAATGACTGATAATTCTGGAAAAACTTGGATGGCTATTGGCGAAACCGACGATCCAAACGCAATCATCGAAACTTTCACTGCTGATGCAGCAATAACGAAGGGTGATCCTGTTTATCTCAGTGCAGATGACCAAGTTACACCTGCTGGTGCTGCTCAAGATTGCATTGGCATCGCAATGAAAACCGTTGCCGACACCGAACCTGTTCCTGTGCTTGTTCGCGGTCGCGTCAAAGTTGCTGCAGGCGGCGCAATCACACGGGGCAAAGCAGTTTATGGAGCTGATTCTTCACAGCGAGTCCTGATGCTAACTGATGTAAGCCAGGCAGTTGATGAAGGCGGAGCAGCAAAATACACTGTAGCGGTACCCTTTAACCAAAAACTCGGCTACGCACTAGAATCAACAACCACTGCTGGAGATCTTCTGTTCATAGAGGTCCGCTAAATGAAACCTCGACTATTTGAAGCCTTAATGCAGAAAAACAACGACCAAAAACATGCCTACGAAGAGCTGAAGCGCAAATCGGAAACTAACCCGTTCCTCAAACGTTACGTTGCTATGGGCATAAAGGAAGGCTTGTTTAGCGATTCCGCAAACGCTCTTGGGGCTTATGCATGATACGATGGTTGATGCGGCTTGGCCTGAACTGATTGGCAGAAGCATAATCAATGTCTTGCCAACAACTGAAGCGCTTGAGCGTTTTCCATTAGATGGCGGAGCAATCGCATACCAATATGCTGAAGGCGGAGCGGTTCGGTTAAGCGGCAAAAAACCAACAACTGTTGACGTTAGCACAAACTTGCTGGTGGAGTCTGGCGATGAGTGGACGCAGGAATTTAGTGAAGACGCAACCTGGAACGTTCTGGACCGCATGGTTGGCAACGTTGGCAGGGCTGTGGGTGTTAAGGAAACCCAAAAAATCATCGCAATGTACGGAGCAATCGCAGCTGCTGACTTAGCTACAGGTGCAGATCTTGCAGGCGGAACCGCAGTGCTAAGCTGGGCTCAACTACTCGCGCTTACGCTACGCTGTTCGAAAAGAGAATTGGCGCCCCAACGTTTTAGCAATCAATGAAATGCAACTACATCAACTACTAAACGACGACAAATTCGTAAAATCCGTTTACTTACCAAGCAGCCAAACAGACATCGAGCAAGGCAGCATCGGAACCGTACTGGGCATGAAAGTGCAGGTCTGCAACGAAATCACCAACGGCATAGCATACGCAATTGACACTCGAATTGCATCGGTAATGCTTTTGCGCAGAGATGTAACGGTTGAAGATTGGTATGACGCGAAAACTGGCAAATCCGGCATTCGAGCATCTACTCGCTTTGGCCTTGGTGTTCTACGTTCCACCGCAATAGCAAGAATGACCAACATCAAAACAACACTAACTTAGGCTTGCGGCTCTCATTGTCCATTTTTCCCTTTTTTATTTTAGTTAAAATCTGTTGAGGAAAAAAGTGCATGAAGAAGTTGAAAGCGACAGCTTGAGCTTGCGAGGGTTTTGTTAGCTGAGCTTAGCTGTGAGCCTTGTCGTTTTTCGATTTTGGAGAAACGTGTTTTGGCTAAGGCTGGAACTTATGCAACAGTTACTATTCTGCTTTATTTTCTTCGTGATTCAGGGTTCATCGTAAAGGATTCTTTTGAGAATCGAGCACCTTACACCATTTCGGCTAAGGGACGAGTTGCTGCTGGAGGCTTTATCTTGAACAAGGTCTCTGAGCAAGATTAGGGAGTTTTTGAGTTATTCACCTTCAGGTGTAGCTTCTCCTGGCGGCACCACGTTTTATGAGACTTCAGATATTCCGCTTGCCAAAGTCATGGAACTCTACGAGAAAGATACAACTTGCAAATCAAGTGTTGATTTGTTGGCGGCTTCAGCTGTTAAACGGTTCTATACGACTTGTGCAGCTGAGAAGGATTATGTTGATGCCGCTAAAGCTATGGATGCTGTTGACAGTTTCTGCGAAGAGGTCAATTTGGATGGTTTACTGCATGATATGGCTATTCGCCTTATTGCTTGTGGAAACGATTTTTGGTTAAAACGATCGATCTGAGAAGCTTTCTGAGTTTGTCCGGATGCCTATTGATTCAGTTGAGAAAATCAAGCTTTCAAGTGTTGAGGGCTTAAAGATTCCCTACAAAGTTGAAGGTTATCAGCTGAAGGTTTCGTATCGTGGATCTGTTGGCGATAGTTTGAAGCCTGAAGCTGTTTTGCATTGGAACATCAATCAGAACTTCAATTCAGGTTTTGGGGTTGGACTCTTGCAGGTGCTTTTGCATACTTTGTCAATTGATAGCAGTAAGCGTCCTGCGTATGCGTGGATGAAGGCAAAGATTGAGCGTTTGATGCCTAAGATTTTCGAGAAATATGCAGGTCCAGACGTTGTTGTTGGGTTGCCTGGCGCTAAGCCTGAGACGATTGAGAAGTTTGAGCGTGCCGTCAAGAATCGTCCAGAAGAAGGTGTTTGGCTATTTCACGGACTCAAAGACGCCAATGTTAATGCAGTGTCAATTGACCCAAGAGCTCAGGGCTTCACATACTACATTGATCACATGGTCAACCAGTTCTATCTAGGCTGTGAAACGCCTTTGCCCAGGTTGTTTAGTACTCCTGGTTTCACTGAGGCTTCAGCTCGAGCAGCTTTAGAACTGCAGGATATGCTAATTGATCCAATCCAGCGGATGATTAAACGACGAGTTGAGACGGGAGATTTTCAGAGTAGTTGTTTTGCAAGCTGGTTTTGACCCAGTTAAAGCCAAGATTCGCCTGAATTGGGGATCACCTGAATCTCCAGAAATTGTGGCTTCTGATTTGATTTCTGCAGCATCAGCTTCTGCTGGATCTTTGCCGCTTATTCGACCTGAGGAGTTTCGCAAGAATGCGGTTAAGATTTTGGGTTGGGAACTCTGGGATGACTCGAATTCGCCTCCAAGGCGCCTGCTGCAGGTCCAAGTAACAGTAACTCTGGTGGCAACGGAGGTGGATAGTAGAAATGAAAATTGGAAACGTAACAATTGATGCCTCTGATGTTGGAAATGGCTGCTTGATTATCGGTACTGGCGTTGCATTCTACGGTGCAAGCTGCAGGTAATCCTTTGTTTGCTGTTGAAGCTCTTGCCGTTGGCGGAGCGCTCAAAGCGGTTGCTTCAGCGATCGATAACTACATATTCAAAAAATCGAAGCTGCAAAAGCTCAATAATTTCCTTTTTTGGCTCGACACAGCTCACTTGTGGGGCTGTGCGAGACTCCAAGGCAAGGAACAACTAATGGATTACTGCACAGCAGACTGACGTGAAAGGTCCTCTACAGATTGACCTAGCGGAAACCAAGTTCGATGCTCAGCTGGAAGAATGCATCACTAGTGCAAGTGCTTTAGTTGATGGGTTCATGAAGCCCCACGGCTTGGCAGTTCCTGTTGTGGTGCCTCAGTTATCAAGGATGCAACAAAGTTTTATGCTGCCTGGATGTTTAGGCGGTTTTAGCGACCCAGTGGGTGCTGAAGCTTTCTGGGCTGAGGCGAACCGTTTCCTTCAAAGTCTACATACACGCTGAATTTTCAGATTATGTGGGGAGCTGTCTAATGATTGAGTTTAGCGTCTCCATCGCGGGCTTAGAATTTGATGAGGTTGCCCAAAAACTCAGCGGTCCACTTAAGCAAAAATTAATCCGAGCGATTAACCGATATTGCGTTTGCCAGCTGCGTTTTGGGGAGCCCCAGTTAGAACTGGATATCTGGCCAGCACAGTTTACAAACAAGTTTCAGACAGTGAAGGAATCGTCGGCAGTGGCTGCTTCCTATGCTCGAGTTGTCGTTGAGGGCTCAGCTCCTCATGAGATCCGCCCAGCGAACGGCGGAGTTTTAGCGTTCATGATCGCTGGGAAAATGGTATTTACGCCAATTGTGCATCATCCCGGAACTAAGCCTAATCCGTTTATGCAAAACGCTGTCGAGGAAGCCGAAAGTAAAGTTGATGTTACTTTTGCGGAGTTGTGGCTCGAGTTGGTGGGAGGCTAAACATGACAAAGTTTTATGACAGCTACAAAGCTGTTTTTGACGCGATTAAGGCTGCTTTGGTTTATGTGCCAGCCGTTCCTGCTCATGATGAAGTTCCCGGAACTCCAGCTCACGGTGTCCCAGAATTAAAAACGGTCATTGTCGGCGAGCAATTCACACTTGACAGGCTACCAAAGGCTACGATAAATCCGATCCCTGGACCGATCACGTCTGCAAGTAACGATGGCGTACTAGCTGTGTCTGTCCGAGGAGTGATCACAGTGGCCATACAGGAATACAAACCCAAAGATTGGTTCACAGACGTAATCTTGCCCATGGGCGCGGTCGTCGATGCAATCCTTTCCGATCGAAAATTGGGCGGCGCCGCAAAAGACTGCGTGACCACTGAGTTTGCTCCTGGAAGAATAAAGTTCAAAGATGCAGCGGGAAAAGACCGTCTGCTCTATGGGGGAGACATCTTCTTTGAAGCCCGGCTTTGGTTTAAGCCGTCCTAAATTCACAGTAACCTTGCCATATGAGCAAG
>CAWIYM010000012.1:0-113133 GCA_963840325.1 Candidatus Bathyarchaeota archaeon | reverse complement strand
GGAGAAGAAACCATAGAGGTCGATGTAATCACTGCTTCCGGGTTTGGAAGAGCAGCTGCTCCAGCAGGCAAAAGCCGTGGAAAAGCTGAAGTGGTTTACTATCCACAGGGTGGCGTGGAGCAAGCTATAAAAAAAGTTGACGATTTAATTTCTCCTGAACTTGCAGGGTTAAACGCTGATTTTCAAGAAGAAATCGACAATACCCTTCATGAAATTGATGGCACCACCGACTTTAAGAACATCGGCGGAAACGTCGCGTTCGCAATTAGTCTTGCCAACGCTGAAGCTGCAGCAAACTCTCACAGTTTACTTTTATACCAATTTCTTGGTGGAAACGCAGCAAACACCATGCCTTATCCGTTGGGGAACTGTATAAGTGGCGGAGCACACGCACGAGGCAAAGCACCCGATATCCAAGAGTACCTTGCGTTGCCACATGGTGCAGAAAGTTTTCTTGAAGCCCAAACCGCTAACACACAAATCCACAAAAAAATCGGTGACTCACTCAAAAAGAAAAGTACCACCTTTAACGGTGGCAAAAGCGATGAAGGTGCATGGATAGCTAACATCGACACAGTTGACGCCTTTGAGGTAATTGCTAAAGCCTGTGAAGAAGTTGGCAACGAACTGGATTTTGAATGTGGCTTTGGTCTTGATGTAGCTGCTTCCTCTTTTTGGAAGCCCAAAGAAGAAAAGTATGTTTATGAGAACATGGGCAAAAAACTAGATACTGCTGAACAGTTAGAGTTTATGATAGAGTTAATTGAAAAGTATCATCTTGCCTATGTTGAGGACCCCTTTAACGAGGATGACTTTGATAGCTTTGCCGAGTTAACTCGCAAAGCCAAGAATTGTTTGATTTGTGGAGACGATTTGTTCACAACTAGTACTGAAAGGTTAAATAATGGAATTAGGATTAACGCTGGAAATGCCATCATCATAAAAGTCAACCAGATAGGCACATTAACCGATGCTGCAGAAACAATCGAAACAGCGCAAAGGCACGGTTACGACGCCGTTGTATCTCATCGTTCCGGCGATACATGTGATTGGCATATAGCTCATTTGGCTGTAGCCTACAAATGTCCCCTCATTAAAACCGGTGTGGTTGAGGGTGCACGAATAGCCAAACTGAACGAACTCATTCGCATTGAACATTTCCTTGGTGACAGAGCCAAAATGGCTGATCTAAAAATACGCTAAAAGAAGATGAAAAAATAATGTCTGAAGATGAAGGAAAAGAAAATCAACCAGTTGAAGACCAAGAAGAGGAATCTGTAGAGGCTCCTCTGGAAGAAGAAACAACTGAAACCAGTATGGATGAGCCTGAAGCTGTGGGCGAAGAAGAGACTCATGAAGCCCAAGCTCCCGAAGAAACCCTCCTTTTACCCCGAGACACCCTATTGTCCGCAGGCATCCACATTGGCACCAGAATGAAAACACTCGACATGGAACCATTCATCTATCGCGTCAGACCAGACGGCTTATTTGTTTTAGACGTTAAAAAAACAGATGATCGCATCAGAGTTACAGGAAAATTCCTCTCACGCTACGAACCAGCACGAGTAGCAGTTGCAGCCACAAGATTATATGCTCATGAACCCGTCAAGAAATTCTGTCAACTAACAGGCGCAACACCACTTATCGGCAGATTCATTCCAGGACAACTCTCAAACCCACAATACTCAAGCAGAATCGACCCCGAAGTTATTCTTGTATGCGACCCAAGAGCAGACGCACAAGCAGTCAAAGAAGCATCCAAAGTCGGAATACCCATCGTAGCCCTATGTAGTACTGACAACGAATTCTTAGGCGTAGACCTAGTCATCCCAACCAACAACAAAGGCAGACGCGCATTAGCAGTCGTATTCTGGCTACTTGCAAGGCAAGTGCTCCGCGAACGAGGCGAATTAGGTCCAGATCGCGATCCACCAGCAACCATCGAAGACTTCGAAGCCAAAGTGACACGCGAAGACGAGGAAGAAGGCTAAAAGTTTGCCGACGATTCGGCGTCCAACTGTTGCTTCTCAATTTTATGAGGGCGACGCCGAAGCACTCAGAGCACAAATTAGCTCTTGTTTTCTCCATAAACTCGGACCACAAAAACTTCCCCAAGTTAATTTTAATCGTTACCCACGAAGTATCGTGGGCTTGATTTGTCCCCACGCAGGCTACGCCTATTCTGGTCCTGTGGCAGCCTCTGCTTTTTACGAGTTAGCTATCGATGGCAAACCCGATACAGTTGTGCTTTTAGGTCCCAACCATACAGGTTACGGTAGCGGGTTATCACTTATGCGCGAAGGCATCTGGCGTACACCTTTGGGCGATGTTGAGATTGATTCAGAAATCTCTGACGCTTTACTGCATGAAACCAACATAGTGGACGTAGATGAAGTTGCACACCGCTATGAACATTCAATTGAAGTACAACTACCCTTTCTACAATTCCTCTATGGCAACACATTCAAGATTGTGCCCATTTGCTATTTAATGCAAGATTACGAGTCAGCCCTCGAAATTGGACGAGCACTAACAGAAGCATTGAATGCCACTAACACAGTCGTTATCGCATCCTCAGACATGACCCATTACGAATCCGCAAAAACTGCAGGGGCAAAAGACCAAGCTGCCCTCAACGCCGTTATAGACTTAGATGCAAAACGTTTCTACGAAACAGTAGAAACCCGAAACATAACCGCCTGCGGCTACGCACCCATAACTTCTCTTATCACCTATGGCGTAGGTGTGAGCGCTAAAGCTAAACTTTTGAGTTACCATAACAGCGGCGACATCACAGGCGACCCCTCAAGTGTAGTAGGCTACGCCGCAGTAAGCTTCAAAAAAATAAATCAAATTGAAAACGCTAATTAAGGTAGAACCACTTGCGCCCCTAAAATGTCTTTAACAGTTTTTCAAAGAAGGCTTTGCTTTTGGCGATTTCCTTTATGGGTGTTTTGTGTTCTAGCTCCAATGTTATCGGTCCTCGGTAGTTGTATTCATGCAGTTTAGTGAGGAATGCTGTCAATTCGGGGTTTTCTTTTGTGAAGGGTTGGTGGCCTTTGTTTGCCATGTGAACGTTACATACTCGGTTGCCGTAAGCTTCAAGCAAATTATCCACTACTTTAGTTTCAAACGCATGGCATAAATCAAACGTTATTCCCATCTCGCACTCTGGGTCAATGACGCTGAGAACTTCCTCAAGCTGCTCCACATTCTTGCCAAACCCCGTTGAATTAAAGGACAGGTTCTCTAACGACAACTTAATCCCTAATTGTTTGGCAAAGGGTTTGATTTCCCCAAAAACCTCACTCAAACACTTCTCCCTAACGTTTCTTGGTAGTCTCTTTGAAACATTGGAATGTACAGTCACAAGCGATGTGCGAAGGGCTCGAGCGCATTCAAGCGAGATTTTGCCATAATAAACCGCTTGATGAACCTCGATGGGGTCTTTCACGTGCAGAACCGCTGAATGAAGGGTTAAGCAATTCAAGCCTGAAGCAGCCAACGCCTTCTGTTCACGGTAAACGTCAGTATCGTGCTCCTTCTTAATGGATTTCATGTTAAACTCGATGTTCTGGAAACCAAGTTGCTTAACAGCACCAAAGTTATCATCTAAACGCAGTTTGCTAAAAATTCCATTGGACAAACTAAGTATCATGAAGTAACCTTCTGTTTACTCTTAGTTGAAAGTTTGTTTAAAAGTTGTTGGAAAGCACCTACCATTTTTTTAGGCTCAAATAAAAAAAACCCGATTCTCTGTTGAATAAGGTTTTGTGGTATCAAACTATTTCCACAATCAATTGCACAATAGTTAATTTCCACATCCATTATATTCTGATTGAGGGCATAATTGGTGGAAGTAAAAGTTCGATTCTTCACAAACCTTCGCGAAATCGTGGGCACACGAGAAGAAAACCTAATATTTGCGGATAGCGAAAAATCAAATGTAAATTTGGTTCTTAAATTGCTCTCCAAAAAGTACGGTGCTCCGTTTACCGAATATGTTTATGATACTAAAACGGGATTGCCCAAAAATTTTCTGCAGTTTCTAGTTAACGGAACAAGCACCTCAGCCCTCAAAGGACTGGAAACGGAGCTTAAAGCTGGAGATGTTTTGGCTATTCTTCCACCTGTCGGCGGAGGCTAAACGCATCCTAATTGCTTGAAACAGGCTCATTTTTTGCGGTTGTTGCATTGCAGCACTTTTGGGCAAATCAAACATTCGTCCTGAGTTAGCATGCTTCCAGGCGGCGCGTTAAGAAGTCCGCTGAAGTGCGCGCATTTAGCTGGTGAATCAAAAACCATCGGGTACTCGGTTGCTTTTACACTGATGATTTTTTCTTTCGCAGTTTGCAATTCCAACCTTGACATACAGAAAGGGCAAGCGAAATGCGTTTGGCGTGGAATTACAGAGTTATCTGTAATCATCGTGGGCCTATCAAAGTGTTTTTCACAGCCTTTGTATGGGCACTGAAGCATTTCACTTGATCCGTGGGAGTGGAAAAGATGCATACTGCTCAGCCTTTAAAAAAAATTCATGTCGTAACATTTAATAAACCTATCCGCAAACGCTGAAAACCACCTAAATGCACAACACAACTACATTTGAAGGCAGAAAAAGCCTCGAGCGGGCCTTGCTCCCGCGGCCTGCTGCTTACGAGGCAGCCGCTCTACTGGGCTGAGCTATCGAGGCGCCACAGACGCTAACAACACGGAACCAATTTTTAAAGTTTCACGAACCCCAACCTTAAAAGCAATAAACAACCCATAAAAAATAGGGCATCCACAAATGAAAAAGAACAGAACCTCAACAGCAAAAATTTTGGGCGAGCACAAGATAATCCAAATCATACAAGATCACTTAACTCCAATGCCGAACATGCCTGTGCCCTTTGGAGATGACGTTTCGGCAGTGTACCTTAATCAAAAACAGATCGCAGTGCTCAAAACCGACATGCTCGTAGCCAAAACAGACGTACCCCAAGAAATGACTCTTTTCCAAGCTGCAAGAAAAGCCCTAATCATGAACATAAGCGACTTCGCTTCAAAAGGTGTCCAACCCACGGCGGCGCTTGTTGCCCTGGGGTTACCTGCGGGCTTTACTCAAAAAAACATAGAAGAAATCGCTGATGGTTTAAACGCTGGAGCCCAAGAATACGGCGTTTACATCATCGGAGGAGACACAAGCGAAACTTCAGACCTAATTGTTTCGGTTTCGATGTATGGCACGGCAGAGAAGTCGGCGTTGATGTTGCGTAGCGGTGCACGGCCTGGTGATATTTTGGCGGTTACAGGGTTTTTCGGCAAATCGGCAGCTGGCTTACGATTGTTGCTCGGTAGCTATTTAGCTTCTAATAATGCAAAAATCCTTGTCAATGCAGTTTTAATGCCCAAAGCAAGGATAGCTGAGGGCTTGGCACTTGGCGGCTGCGGTGTAGTTTCGGCTTCGATCGATTCCAGTGATGGTTTAGCATGGTCTCTGCATGAACTTGCACGTTTGAGTAACGTAGGTTTTGAACTCGATAAGCTTCCAGTTGCTCCAGAAGCTAAACGGTTCGCAGAGCTAAACAGCCTTGATGCCGCGGAGTTGGCGCTTTATGGCGGCGAAGAATACGAGCTAGTCGTTACAGTAAAGACTGAAGGGTGGGCTGCTGCTGAAGCTGCGGTTCGAGCTGTAGGTGGAAAACTATTGCCAATCGGAAAATCCACTGAAGAAAAACAAATCTTGCTTAAAACAGATGTCAAGCGAAGTACGATTGAGGCGCGTGGCTGGGAGCACTTCAAGAGCCAACTTTAACCGGCTTGTCCAATGTGTAATTAATTATCGTGATGCATGAGGCTGCAAGGTATGGTTGTTTTCCTAAGCTGATTTTTTCTCCAAACCGCTGTGCAAAGAGTTCGGCTTTTTTGGGTAAGCCCACGTGGTCGCCGAGGATGAAAAGGCTGTTCTCACCGAGCGTAACTTTGCTTATATCTTTGCCGTCTTCCTCAAGAACGTAAATCTGATGTGTTTGAGCTTTGGTTTTCACAAGCGCTTCAAAGCTTGTTTTGTCCTTGGTTATCCCCGGGTGAGGTTTCCCAGAGAGAGTTTTTTTGAGGATTACCTGCCAAGTATCCATGTCGGTTCGTACGTCGTAGAGGGTGCTACCGTCGATTTGAATATGAACGGGCGGGTTCGGTGGACCATTAAGGATTGCATGGAAGGTTACGTCTCTGCGCAAGCCGTGTGAAAAAAACAGGCTGCTGACTATGCATTCGTGGACGATGTCGAGTCTGCCTGCGTCGTGGAGACTTTGGAAGTGTGCGTCAGTTTGTCCTATGCGTGAGAAAAGGACGAATTCTCTTGGCAAATCAGTCACTGCATACAGCTATGTGTTGGTTGCTTTAAAGCGCTTTCTCGCAGAGATTTTTAACGTAATAGTGACTTGAAAACCTCAATACAACCTCTCCCTTGGGGAAAAGCCAACCCTTTCTATCGCTTCAATTCAGAACCAATATTAGGATCTGAATATGCCGCTGAAGAAAATAAGCCTCGAACTTACGACCCCTAAACAGCAAAACTTCGAGGACGTGTGCTAAGGTTTTTATGGTTCAGCTGAAATTATGTTCTCTGCACCACAGTGGGGCTCTCGGCTAGCTTGGTCTAGGCTTGTAGACTTGGGCTCTATAGACTCCGGTTCAAATCCGGGGAGCCCCACCATAAAAATTTCTTAAAAAATTATTAAGATTTGCATTATACTTTTTTAACCGTTTAGCAGTAAGATTTATTATCTTTTTCATGTTTCATCTTGCATGTGTGATGTAACATGCGAGTGGTACAGACTACTTTAACCGAAACCGAACACAAGCTGCTTGAAGAATATGCCAAGAAAAACTCCAAAACTATAAAAGAAGTTCTTCGACAAGCAATCAGAAATACGGTGGAAGGTAGCATAAACCCCCGCGACCCTATCTTTGCTGAACCTCCTAGTTCCAAACGTACAGGAAAAAGAGACCGCGGTTCAATCAACCATGACAAATACTTGTACAGTGAAAGTTCATGATTTTTGTTGATACTAGCGCTTGGTACGCTGCGGAAGTAGAAGACGATATAAATCACGAAAAAGCAAGGAGCTTTTTGGTCCAGCTTGCCCTTGGAAAACACGGTGTCGCTATAACAACTGATTATGTGCTTGATGAAACATTGACCCTGCTGCGTTCAAGAAGGGGTCTAGTTGATGCTGTAACCTTCATTGATAAAATCAGAAAAAGCAAAAGTATACGTGTCTTTTGGGTAAGCGAAAATGTATTTGATAAGGCTTTAGGAATCTTTCGGGAAAGAAGCGATGTTGCGTGGAGCTTTACGGACTGCACCAGCTTTTCGTTGATGAACGACCTCTCAATAACTGAAGCATTCACCTTTGATAATCATTTCGAGCAAGCAGGTTTCCAGAAACTACCTAACAGCTTGATATAGGCTTGTAGAGTTGGGTTTCTGTATGCTCCGGTTCAAATCCGGGCGCCCCACCAACAATAACTTTTCTGATCATTTCAAAAATGCCTTTCTCCTTTTTCAGAAATCTCCATGCCTAAACATGCCTTTTTACGCGATTAATTTTTATGTGAAGATGTTGTAGTGGTTGGTTTGCTTTGGTGTTCCATTTGGCGTTTAAGAGGATTTTGCTTGTTAAGCCTTCAGGAAGGAAAGGTTTGAGTTTTTCCTTCGATTTGATACCTATCGGTTTAGAGTACATTGCTTCTTACATCAAAGACGCGGTGGATCAAGTCACCATCGTTGACATGGAACTGGATAACAGAAAATTCCAAGACATAATCAACTTCTACAACCCAGACCTCATCGGCATTACATTGTCTGCCACTGAACATAACCAAGGTCTTCATCTTGCAAAGATTGCTCAGAAAAACAATTTACCCACTGTAGTTGGTGGTTATCACCCGACAAGTGTTCCTGACATAATGCTTTCTCACCCGCAAATAGACATGGTTATTCGTGGAGAAGGCGAAGCCACTATGAAAGAGCTTGTAAGGATGGATACTCTTGAGAATGTTTTGGGACTTTCTTACAAGAAGAACGGAAAAATAATTCACAATGAAGCAAGAAAACCAATTGATAACATAGATTCTCTTCCTTTTCCCGCTCGACACTTGAGGCAATACCCCTACAAAAGCCAAGACAGAGTCACAGATTGCGATGTGATAACAATGTTTCGGGGCTGCAATGGACTTTGCAGTTTTTGCTGCGAACCAAGCATGAGTCAAGGCTGTCTGAGAACCAGGTCACCAGAGAACGTTATGAAAGAGATTCTGGAGATGTCAGAATTTCACAACAGAAAACCTGTAAACGTAATGTTTGCCGACCCAAACTTCATGGGTAACCCAAAAGCAGTCGACCGTCTCTGCGACTTACTGATGGAACATGATTTAAACATGGAATTTTGCGCTCTAGTTAGAGCAGACGCCATGGCAACGCACCCACAAATCGTAAAGAAAATGTGCCAAGTAGGCATACGCAGGTTTGAAATGGGTATTGAAAGTCCATACATCAAAGACTTAAAGTCAACAAAGAAAGGCACAACCAACAAGGTCCATGTAGAAGCTGTTAGAAACATACGTGAAATACGGCGGCAGAGCAGGAGGAACCTTCGTTATAGGCTTACCTGAACAAACCGAAGAGGAAATCAAAACTTTTCCAACATACGCAAAAGACATTGGCTTAACAGGCGCCGCCTTTGGCATCGCAACGCCTTTTCCAGGCACCGACTTCTACAAAGAGACTAGTGAACAAGGATTAATCTTTGAAACCAACTGGGACGCCTTTGACGAAATGCACTCTGTATACACAACCAAGTATCTTACAAAAGAGAAAATTGAGGAAATGGCCACTTATTGTATGGCAAAATTCTGGAACCTGGACACATTCATTGACCACGAAAAGATTTCGCAAACACGAACTAAACAGAAAAAAACGATAGTTGATTTTGCTCAAGAAAGAATTCTAAATCTCGGTTTCATGACTAATAATGGAACAGAATTGCAAAAAGGCAACTTTGAAAAACACATAAAAACATTTCTTGATGCTTACATAGACCCACGAGTGGAAGAATACACCCGAAAAGTCGGAGTCCATGAAGTATTAGAGATGACCCGATTCCTCAGATTACTAGGTTCGCAAAAGATTCAATGTACCTTAAGCTTGGATGATACAACCGCCAGCATCATATTCAAAACTACCAAAACAACAGTTGAGTACATACGTGTCATAAGAGGAAGACAAGGTGATTCGACTATCACTCTTGAGGTAGATCTGAAGTGGCTAAGTGAACCTGCTAATTCACATATTATTGAGAGAGTTGCTGTTGTATTCTCACATAATTTAACCGCCAAGAAACTATGGAACACATTTAGGTTTTTTGCTGCAATCGGTACAGATGCTTTGGCGTGGAATCTACAGAAACTGAAATCTCGAAAATCGCAAAGAAACTTTTCAACAAAAAATCTTTAGGCTCTATAGGCTCCGGTTCAAATCCTGTGAGACCGCCTTTAATCTTATGAAGATGGGTAGGTTGCCTTTTGTGCCTTCAATTTAGGTTCTATTTGTTAGGCGAGCTCAAAAGGGGTATGTTGTTTTGGCGTGCATAACTCATTCTTAAATGACCAGAATAAAATGTTCCAACCGGGCTTTTTGCTTGAATTTGCTTTCTTTCACCTTTCCAGGATATACACCATCCGATAAGAAACGCGGAAACAATAAAAGGTAACATGAAAATTTTTATCACTCTGTTAAGTTTCAACACATTTTTTCCCCCACACCTTTTTACTGTGCGATTTTAAAATAAAACTTTTTGAGAAGACCGCTTCGCTAATTTGTCAATTCCTATTTTGATGGTGAAAACACACTTGTTTTTGAACGTTTTTTTGTTCAATCAGATAGAATATACGGGTTGTAATCTTTGCTCTTTCTCATATGAGCAGTGCGAAAAAAAATGTTAGCTGCCAGATAAGATTGTCTATTTTACAGCTTCAACCTTCTGTATCTCTGGTACTCTCTGTTTGATGAGCGCTTCGACTCCGTTTTTAAGTGTCATTGCAGACATAGGGCAACCTGCGCAGTGTCCAACTAATCGGACCTTTACAGTAGATTTTTCAATTGCAACAAGTTCAACGTCTCCACCATCAAGTTGGATTTGGGGTCTTATTTCGTCTAGTGCTTCTTGGACTCTTTTTTGGATTGATTCTGTCATATAATTCACTTTCCATCTTTGAAGAGAATTATTGATTATAAAAGTTTCCTGTTTCCCATTTTATTTTCAGGGATTAACTTATCTGCATTAAAATAAAGTATAAAAGTTGAACTGGGGGCCTCTACTCTTTTAGTTTAGGCAGGATTTTTATGGCCCATTCTGTTTTTGTGTTGTAGATTGTGCGCAGTTTAGGAGTAGATGTGGAAGTCAATTTAACTTTGGCTTTCATTCGGATTTTGGATTTGCTGATGGCGCTGTTTCGTTTCGGCTTGTTTCTTACCGATTTATAATTTTCGGGGTTCATATCGATCTGTGCTATTCAAACTTACCCCTAACATATAGGAGTTTTGCCTCTATCTTAATAGTAACGTCTTGTTTTGAGTATCAAACTTCATAAAACACAAAAAAAACTAATTAAATCAATAACCTGCGGAAGACTTAAGCCATCATATCTCATTTACAAATAAAACAAGCGAGGTTCTTGCATGGTTCATAGAAGAGTACGAGGCGGCAAATTTAAAATCAAGCATGTTGAGAAGCAAATCCCTTTCGAGATAGATGACGAATTAGAAGTAAACATCACCGACATATGCCCAAATGGAGACGGTATGTCTAAAATTCAGGGTTACATTATTCAGGTTCCAAAAGCTAAACCTAGAGAACGCGTGAAAGTCAAAATTACTCAAGTGAGTGAAAAAGGAGCAACTGGTGAAATAATCAAATAATACGCGCCAAAGTTTCTTGGTTTGGAGAGTTTCTTCAGAAAAAATTACTGGTTAACGACAATTATTATTTTCCGTAATCTCTACGATGCTCGATTACAATTACTGTCCCAACCAGTAGAAACTTCTATGTTTCTGTTCTTTAGTTTGCTGTCGATAACGCTGAGCAATTTGTCTGGTGCAATGGGCTTTCCAAGAAAGGCGTCTACGCCTTCGATGCTGTTCTGCAAAGGAGTCTTGCCGGTAAGCATTATTTTAACCGTGTTAGGCGAGGTATCGTGAATTAGAGGGAAAAGATCAGTACCTTCCATGTCAGGGAGGCATAAATCAATCAACGCGACGTCATAACGATTTGTAATTATTTTTTCTATAGCTTCTCTGCCCTTTTCTACGACTGTTACAGAGTAGCCGTTTTTCTGGAAAATTCGGCCAAGAGTCCGCAGTATAGCGATGTCATCGTCGATAATAAGAATAGATGGCTTGCTCGCAACAAGCAAATAATGAAACCTTCTACCAATATATTTGTAATATGTTTTATTTATAACTTTACCAAGCGCTAAATGCATAGCTTGCCAAGTTGTTATGTTTGCGCCTGTTTAATCCACTCTTTTTTAAAAAATTAGAGAGGTTTTCGGTTTCATAACTTATAGGACTTTATTTATTGCCTTTGAGATTCAGGGGGAAGCGTTGTATCTACAACAACTTTTCGATGGTAAAGTCTTGCAGCAACGCATAATCCAGCGACCACAATTGCAAAGTAGAAAGGCCAACCAAAACCCGCTGAAACAGCAACATTTATGTTTACACCTTCAGGAGCCATACCTTGCGGAAGCGATAAGGAACTCGAACCCATCAATGGAAAAGTAAAGCCTGAAAACCTTTGAACCAGATAACTCATTGCAAACATTCCAATAACGAACAGTATCACTGCATACAGAGGTTTTTTGTATCCAAACCCAAGCAGCTTGCTTGAATAGGTTTTATTCGGTTTAAGTGAATAAATAAGCATGACTATGCCTCCAGAAGCTAAGGATAATGCGCTAGCTATGTTTAACGCATAAATTATTGGAATCGTGACGAAATTGCCTAAAAGGTCGAGGTTCACGTTAACAGGTGAAACGTTAACTGACGCTACCGCAGGGTTTCCCACAGCAAGCTGCCACCAAGGAACAAAAATTGAAATTGCAATAAGTAACAGAGTAGAAATTCCAGCAACCAATGCGATAATGTTGATTTTCTTTTGCATTAACTCAACCTACAACATTAAACGGGATGTTACCAACCTCAATGGTTTCGTTAGATTGGATTGATACGCCGTTCACATTTACCTTGGCGTCGACTATGAAAACCTCGACGGATGCGGTACTTGGGTAGTTGTTTACAATATAATCTTGAGCAGCCTGGGTCCAAGAGCCAGAAATTGTAAGTTGAGCAGTTTCACCCGCTAATACAATAACTGGGTTGTTTAGGCTTATAGAACTGGCCGGAATGTGGTTCTGAGTGATTTCTACGTTGGCGATAAAACTGTTCAGAGTTAAATCATAGTTGAGGGTGTTGGTGATCGTGAAAATGCCAGTGAATGTGTGTGTTGCCTCGTTGACTTGTGCGCTCACAAAGGTAGGGCTCATTAATCCACTGAGACCTGAACCATCTCCATTATCACCATTTGGGTTGTTATTGATTGGGATAATGGGGCTGTTACCATTGATAATGTCTCGGATTTGGGGAGTAATTACTACGTTGCGATAAATCGTTCCTATAAATAATCGCTACTGCACCAACAGGTCCTACAACAGTTCCAACACTAATTAGTATCAAAATAATTCCTATTACCTGCATATTTCGGATCCCCCTATAGAATATGGAGCGAATCTTTGAACATTTAAGTTTTATGTACAATAAGTTCAGACGTTTGTGCAACCTACAACAAATCGCTGAAAAACATAATTAAAAAAGTAGACTCAGCTAATGCAAACCACAGCCATCTCAAATTAAGTCTTATTAAATATCAGGGGGCTGTTTAATCCAGACTTTGATTCTGTTTTGCACAATTATTCTTGATTCGTTCTGCATAAGTTCGATTTGTGCTTTGACAAACCTGTCGTCGCTGCAGTTGAATTCTTTTTTAACAGCGTCTTCTAACTTGGGCAAGTTAATGTGCTCAACTGCGCCTACAACATTCCAGAACTTTACCTGGATTTTTTCGCGTTTCTTTTGAGCTTTTGCATTTGAGCTTTTAGTCATTAGGTTACCTTGCACAATATGGATCCTCGTTTTTTTTCTTATGATGCTGTACACATTCTTGGCAGTTTCTGTGGCGGACGCAATCTTTTTTGGGACAGGGACAATTCGGAGCTAAAACACTCATAACAAAAAGTAGATTAACATTCGATATAACAGTTGCTTACTACAAGTTTGCCTTAGGAAAAACTATAGAAATATCCTCAACAATTATGGCACAGGAAGAATTACTTTGGCAGGAATATTCTCATCCATAAAGAAACTGGCAGCTTTTATACTCTTTATTGTTGTCTTAGCAGCAATTACCATCTTATTCTTTGAGCTTTTTGTAGCTGGACCAACCAACCTACCCATGTTCTTCGATAGATTAATTGATATATCCTTGGTTTTCGTCTTCACGTTAACTGCCCTTTTCTTTTTGCGCCGAATAAAAACGCTCTTGACACCCCGGATCGGGCTTCAAGTAGCGACAATTCTCCAGTTTCTTTCCATGGGAATCGCTATTCTTGTAATGACTTTCATAATCCTTGGCTTCTTTGATGTTTCACTAACGACCCTTCTTACAAGCGCGGGAATCATAACTGTCACTGTCGGTTTAGTCATCTCAACGTTTGTCGGTGGCATACTATCAGGCGCCCTGGTTTTCACCACTCACCAATTAAAAATCGGTGAAGACGTGATGGTTAACAACATGCCGGGAAGAGTAATTGACATGACCGCACTCGTTATGCGTATAAGAACGGACGTAGGGCAAATTACTATTCCAAATAGTGCTGTTGCTTCAGGTGGAGTAATAATTACGTCTGTACGCAAGCCTGAACCTTCATTTGAAAGCAGATTGCCGTATGTGGTGGGTGATAGAGTAGTTACGTTGTACAAAAATGAGGAAGGCGTAGTCAAGGAGTTAACGGCTTTCCATACGACTATTTTGTTGAATTCAGGTAGAGAAATAGTATTCCTAAACAACAGTGTCCTTTCAGGTGTGGTGCCAATTGCAAAAATTACAAGCGCACCAACCCAAACAAAGGAAAGTCGTCATTAATTTAATTAGCAACCTCAAAACTCCATGCGCAAGGCAAAAAACATGACAACTGCTCCTCTTGCAAGGCACAATAATCGCCCAGTTTTAGTGATGTCTTTGGAAATTGCAGTTCTTGCAATAGAATTTTACCAAGTAAAAAGTAAAGCGTCGAACAAATGGCATGGCAAACTCACAAAGACTCTTTTCCCAATTTGGTGGTTTGCTTTCCTTTCAGGAAAAACAGTCTACCATTATTGTGCGTGCTCTAAAAAAGGATTATACAAAAAGCGTCAATAGCCTAAACGCTAATCCCCCAATCAACACCGCCGCCGCTATGTTTGCCAGCGATATGGTTGCTGCAGCTTTCCAACCGAACTCTTTTCCAAGAATGGCAATCGTTGACACACATGGAATGTAGAGCATCGCTACCAAAGCCATAACTACTAGCTGCACAGGCGAAAAGTACAATGCCAAATTCGTGGTGCCAAAGATTGCTACAGCGCCCAAGAGTACGAATTCTTTTCGTACCACTCCCAATATTAACAGGACTCCTGCGGCGACTGGTAAACCGAGCCACCCTACCGTTAAAGGCGACAACGCATTCCCAACGGGCGTTAACACATTGTAATAGTACAGTGCTTGGACGATTGCGCTGCCAACGATGTATATTGGGAAAACCAGGTAAATTATGGATTTTGTTCTTGTCCACGTCTGCTTCAACACTAATTTAAGTGAGGGCATCTTGAAACTACTCATCTCCATAATCAAGCCCGTGGATTTGCCTGGAACCGCTTTCATGGCGATTCTGCCTAAACCAAAGATTATGGCAATATCAACCACGTAGAGCAGCAACGCCCACTGGATCCCCACGAATAGACCTACCATTCCGAAGAGTACAATCGTTCTTGCCGAGCATGGAGCAAATGTGATCGCAAACGCGGTCAGTAGCCGTTCTCGTCTGGTTTCCATGATTTTGCATGAGTGAATCGCTGGCACGCTGCAGCCGTAACCCAGAATTATCGGAATCAAGGCTTTGCCATGTAAGCCCATCTTATGCATGGCGCTATCCATCATGAATGCCACTCGGGTAAGGATGCCTGAGCTTTCAACCAAAGCTAACAGCAAGTAGAATGGGATTACGAAGGGGATGATTAGGGTTAAGCCCGCGTTGAAGCCGCCCCAAACACCGTTCAAGATTATGGCTAAAATCGGTTGCGACGCCGACAGGGCAGGGTCAACGGGTTTGATAAAGCTTAACCCGCTGGAAATCAAGCCGGAAAGACCGTTTCCTATGAAAAACGTCCAGAGCAACAAACCAGCAATGACGCCTACCGACGTAAAGTAACCTAAAATTCTATGCGTAGTTACCCACTCCAGCTTGTCGGAGAAGGTGGTCCAAATTTCGCTCTGCTGCAACGTTGTAGCTGCAATAGAACTTGCAAGCGCATACCTTTCAGAAGCTATAATAGAGAAGCATTTTTCTTGACAACTGTTTTCTAGTTCCTGCGCTATATTCTTGGTCGAATCAACAACCATGTTAGATTTCTCGGCAACGATTTTTGTGATTTCACTGTCGCCTTCCAACAGTTTAATTGCTATCCAGCGTGCAGGATACTGGAGCTGCAGGTTCTCTTTTTCTATAATGTGCTGTAGTTTCTCAATGCGTTCTTCGAGGTCTTTTCTGTATTTTAGGTGCTTGGGTTTGGGTTTGTGGGTGGCGACTTTTACGGCTTCTCGGACTAACTCATAGATACCTTCGCCTCTGGTGGCGGTTGCAAAGACAACGGGAATTCCGAGCGCGTTTTCCAGTTTTTCTTTGTCGATTATCATGCCTTTGCTTCTGGCAACATCCACTTGGTTGAGGCACAAAACCAATGGCGCCTGCATCTCGAGGAGTTGCAGAGTAAAGAACAAGTTGCGTTCCAGAACTGACGCATCAACCACGTTAATGACTACATCGGGCTTTTCAATCGCCACGTAATCCCGGGAAACAAGCTCTTCCATCGAAAACGTGGAGAACGAATAGATCCCTGGTAGGTCGATGACTGTTATTTCATTTCCCTCAAAACTCAAAGTGCCTTCTGCACGGTCCACTGTTTTACCTGGCCAATTGCCGATTATCTGATTAGAACCCGTAAGTTGGTTAAAGATGACGCTTTTGCCAACGTTCGCGTTTCCTGCCAACGCAAAAATCAGACACCTACCACCTTTAACGTTGGATTTCTTGCCGTTTGGGCTTGAATTAGGATGACAGGACATAATTAGGTCTCCTTTAGCTTGGTTGTTCAACTTCAACAAACACGTTGCAGGCAATGTCTTGCCCCAACGCTAACTTTGAACCCCGAACCGCAACCTCGACTGGTCCATCCATTGGTGCAACTTTGACTACTTTGATTCTTGTTCCAGGCGTCAGCCCCATGTCAAGTAGCCGTTGTAGGACTTTGTGTTCGCCGCGAATGAAGCTGATTTTGCCGAATTTGTCGCCTTTTAATTCGCGGATTGAAATGAGATTTTTGTTTCGTTTGCCAACTTCTTCTAAGCCTTGGCTATGTAGTTTTATGCATTCTTCACAATTCGAGAAGGGCAGATCGCAGGCAGGGATGGTTTTGCCATCGTCAGAACATATATCTGGATGTTTTAGAAGGCGGCACAACGACTCTTCCGCTTCGTCAGATAGGGCGTGCTCCATTTGGCAGGCTTCCTTGTGGACTTTGTCTTTTCCAATGTGCAAGATATCGGAGAGGAAAGTTTCCAGCAAACGGTGTTTTCGAGTTACTTTCTGCGCTTGTTGAAGTCCTTTTTCGGTGAGGGTGCTACCGTGGTAGGGTGAATATTTTATGTACCCTTCTTCGTAGAGTTTTTTGAGCATTTCTGTTACGCTGGCGGGAGCGACGTTTAGTTTTTGGGAGATTTCTGTATTGCTGACTAAGTCACCGTTTTTTGCGATGTTGTATATGGCTTTGAGGTAGTCTTGGGTTGATTTTTGCTCCATTTTTCTTCACCCTGTTTTTTAGGTATACCTAAAACCTATCTCTAATCCATATAAATGTTTAGGCACGCCTAAAAAATAATGACCATCAAACACCATACATATCAACCTTTGAACCGCCGCTCGCTCCCAGTAACGGCTAAATACTGCTAAGCCTAATTCCGTTGATGATTCAGCGAGGGAACCAAGTGAAAAACCTGCCCGAATTAGTCCAAGACATAGTTGAAGCATCAAAAAACCACGAACAGTACCGCGGCAAAGAATGCATCAACCTGATTGCTAGCGAAGGAATCAAATCCCCCGCTGTCAACCAAATGCTCGACCTCTCCCACGACCTAGCAGCAAGATACGCTGAAGGCGAAAACGACGCCCAAGGTCACGTCAAGAAACGGTATTATCAAGGGCAGAAATACATGTCCCAGATTGAAGACCTCGCAACAGACATCATGAAAAGCCTCTTTAAGAGCACTTGGGCAGATGTTCGCTTGGTTTCTGGCACACATGCGAACCTCGCAACCTTCAAAGGTTTGTCGCTTGCCTCAAAGAATAACAAAATGGTTGTTACCCCGCTAAGCTGTGGCGCCCACATTAGTCACGACTACACGGGTTTAGCAGGCAACGTTTTAGGTTTAGAAAACATCAATCACGTTTACAACATCGACGAATTCAACATTGACCCAGACAAATCAGCCTACGTCATCCGCGCCGCAAAACCAGGCATAGTCACCTTCGGCGGCAGCCTCTTCCTGTTTCCACACCCAATAAAAGAATTAAAAGAGGTCTGCAACGAAGTTGGTGCATACGTAGCATACGACGCCTCACACGTCCTAGGCTTAATCGCAGGCGGACAATTCCAGGACCCACTCCGCGAAGGTGCAGACTTCATCACATCATCAACCCACAAAACCTTCCCAGGACCCCAAGGAGGAGTCATCATGGGCAGCCCAACTACCCCCGAAACAGAAAAAGCCGTGAAAAAAATCCAGTTTGCAATTTTCCCGCTCAGCGCATCAAGCACCCATCTGGGCAGACTGCCCGCCCTAAGCATTGCCGCGTTGGAAATGAAGGTTTTCGGTCAACAATTAGCACGGCAAATAGTCAAGAACGCTCAAACCGCAGGACAATACCTATGCGAAAACGGCGTTAAAGTCCTCGCCGAAAAGAAAGGCTTCACCAAAAGCCACCAAATAGCCGTAGACATCCGAAGCTATGGCGGCGGCAACAAAATCGCCCAAGACCTCGAAGATGCCAACATCATCCTAAACAAAAACCTCCTACCCTACGACGACCAAAGCAGCAAAGCAGACCCCTCAGGTCTACGAATTGGCTTCCAAGACATAACCCGACGCGGCTTCGGCGAAGGCGACGTCAAACACCTCTGCGACCTCATGCTTGACGTAATCAAGAGCAAACGAACCCCCGCCCAAGTAAAGGTGGATGTTTTGGCGCTAAAGAAGCAATTCAGTGGCGTAAAGTATGGGTTCCAAAACGTGGAAGAAGCGTTAAGTAACATAAATAAGGTTTAAACCCTCCTTCCTTTCCAAAAAACCCCCCTAAACATTAATTAACCCACATTTCACTTTTTAGCACTGAAAACTCATGACCATAGACCTACTGTCGATTCTCTTCTTAATCGCTTTTGTAGGAGCTCTGTTGCTTTTCATTCTGCTTCCAAGGTACGGTCCACATTACACGTCCAAGCTAACCTGTCCAAACTGCAAAAGAATCTTCAATTTCCATTGGATACCCGGCGCCACAATAACCTCACTGATTTATAGGAACAAACGAATTCTAAAATGCCCCTACTGTCACGTAAAAGCAACCTACGATGTAATGTCTACACGAGTTAGTAAATCAATGAAAAGCTTCAAAAGTTAAGCAAAAAGCGTAAGCGACACAGCGTTTCTTTCAGAGAACTTTATTATCCACAACAGCAATCAACTTTTCAATTAACCTTTACGGAGACGCTTGACATGAAGGTATTGTTAAACGATGGTTTAGAGAGAGAAGGCTTAACACTCTTCCATGAAGCTGGCATAGAAACCGACACCAAAAAAAGAGACCTTGCCGCACTAATTGCCGAGATTGGACAGTTCGATGCATTAATTGTACGTAGCGCCACAAAAGTGACACGCGAAGTTTTAGAAGCAGGCGCCAAAGGCAAACTAAAAATCGTCGGGCGAGCAGGCGTAGGATACGACAACATCGACGCGGCTGCAGCTTCAGAGTTCGGTATCGTCGTAAAGATTGCTCCGTACGGAAGTACCAACGCAGTCGCAGAGTTAACCATCGGTTTAATGCTGAGCATCTCAAGAAAAACTCCCCAAGCCCATGCTTCGCTGAAGAATGGGGTTTGGAAAAAAGACTCACTCAAAGGCAACGAACTTGCCTACAAGACGCTAGGGCTTTTGGGCTGCGGCAGGATCGGACAAAAAGTTGCTCAAATCGCTAAACGCAGCTTCGATATGGAAGTTATCGGCTTCGACATTAAACCATGTTTTGAGTCGGGCATAAAATTCGTGTCTAAAGAGGAAGTGCTTGCGAAAGCTGACTATATTAGCATCCATACAGGCGGTAAAGACGCCATCATCGGCGAAAAAGAATTCGCATTAATGAAAACCACGGCTTATGTCATCAACACTTCCCGAGGCAGCAACATCGACCAACAAGCACTCTACAAAACACTCAAAGAAGGCAAAATTGCAGGCGCAGCCACCGACGTGTACAAAGAAGAACCCAAAGCCGAAGGCGCCGAATTCAAAGATCAACTCAAAGAACTCGACAACATCGTTTTGAGCAGTCACCTTGGTGCATCAACTGCGGAGGCGCAACGAGAAACATCCACAGAGATTGCCCGAGTCATTTCAGGCTACCTATTAGGCGGAGATTTTACAAATGCAGTTAACGCTGGCGAAAGCATTGAGGTTGAGGAAAAAGCCGTTTACACACTGTTCATTCATCACCGAGACGTTCCCGGAGTGTTCGCTAACATCGACAAAGTATCTGGCGGACTGCGACATAAACATCCGAGCAAACTATTCAAGGCAAATCGGCAACAGCGGCTACGCCATCTCAGTTTATGTGCTCCACAAAAAAGTCACAGCCGACATCATAAAAAAACTCAAAGCCATTCCCAACATCTGCAACGTAAAAGTCTAAATGCAGAGCCTCAAGCAGGCATATAAACACCCTTTTCTTCTTTAAACCACATGCGATTAGGCGTCCTATTCTCAGGCGGCAAAGACTCAACTCTTGCTCTACACTTAGCAGCTGAAAAAGAGATCGTAGTATGCCTGATCACCCTGGTCTCCAAGAACCCTGAAAGCTACATGTTCCATACGCCAAACATCGATGTGACGGCTCTGCAGGCGGAAGCACTGGAGTTGCCGCTTGTTTCTGTGATTACCGAAGGGAAGAAGGAGGAGGAACTCGCCGACTTAGAAAAAGCAATTGCTCAAGCGAAAATCGAGTTTCAAATCGAAGGCGTCGTCACAGGCGCTATAGAATCGGTTTATCAAGCTTCGCGGGTTCAACGCATCTGCAACGGCCTTGACATTTGGTGCTTTAACCCGTTATGGAAACATGATCAGAAGGCGCTTTTGGAAACGTTTGTGGAAAAGAAATTCAACGTAATAATCTCAGGGAATTTTTGCTTACCCACTAGATGAGAAATGGCTTGGCAAACAAATAGACGCGGCAATGATAACCCGATTAATAGAACTTCAGGGAAAGTTTGGCATTAGCCCTTCAGGGGAGGGCGGCGAGATAGAGACAACTGTCCTTGATGCACCAATGTTTAAGCAAAAAATAGAAATTCTCGACTTCAGCGTGGAAGCGAAGGGCAACTGTGGAGTTTTCCAAATTAAGCAGGCTCGGCTGGTGCCCAAATGATTCTGGTCGTCGACATGAACTGGAAGCGGGATTCGTTGGCGTTCAGCGAGTTCGTTTCCCCAATAGTTTCGGTGGTTCAGCCTCTTGAGGATTGTGAAGTTAAGCATTTCTTGGATATTGAACCAGAAAAGCTGGAAAGATACACCAAGATCATACTTTCTGGAACACCCCTCAAAGACCACGCAACCCTAAAGCAGTTTGACAAATTCAACTGGATAAAAAACTGCGGCAAACCCGTTTTGGGGATTTGCGCTGGAATGCAAACCATAGCCTTAGTTTTCGGAGTCCCCTTGATGACTTGTCTGCAGGTTGGGATGGCTGAAATCGCAACGCTAAAAGAAAACCCGCTCTTTCAAGGAGGCTTCAAAGCTTACGCGCTCCACAACTATTCAGTCGAGCTTTCCCAAACCTTCAAAACCTTTGCCGAATCCACAAAATGCATCCAAGCCATAAAGCACAAACAAAAAAATATCTATGGCGTATTGTTTCATCCTGAAGTGCGAAACCAAGAAATCCTAAAATCCTTCGTAAAATTAAATCAATAATCCCTGCAAATTGGATTATTATGTACGAATGCAAATAAGTCGGTTTGGGCCTATGGGCTGTTAATGCAGCCTCCAAGAATTCAAATCAAACCGGGCACTCGCGTAAGAATCGTGTTGAAGCAGGACCAGCGGAGCGGTAAATTAACCGAGGGCACAGTCAAGGAATTGCTTACCAGTAGCCCAACGCATCCCCACGGAATTAAAGTGCGGCTTACAGACGGTAAAGTCGGCCGAGTCCAATCAATAATGTAGTCTATAGCGTGTTGCCGCTTGGCAGAAAGGGTTAAAAGTTAAAAGCGAGTTTCCTAAAGTAGTTTTGTAGGAGGATTTTTGTTTGGTTAATCAATTGCCAATAGAGAAACTACGGAATGTTTGCGATGCTAGTTTTCTGCATTGTGAATCAACTAAGGATCTGGTTCCACTCAGCGAAATTATCGGTCAAGAAAGAGCTGTCCGAGCTCTAAAATTCGGATTAGGCATAAGAAATCATGGTTTCAATGTTTATGTCGCGGGGTACCCTGGAACAGGCAGAAAAACCGCGGTTAAAAACTTCGTGGAAGCACAAGCTAAAACCCAGCCTGTGCCACCTGACTGGTGCTACGTCAACAACTTTGGCAACCAATATGAGCCAAAAGCCATAAAGTTGCCTGCGGGGAAAGGTAAAGAATTCCGCGAGGACCTCAAAAACTTCATCGAGAACGTAAAGACTGCGCTTCCGAAGGCTTTTGAAAGTGACGATTATATAGCCAGAAGAGAGTCCACCATCAAGGAATTAGAGAACCAGCGTAAACAGCTAATTGATGAAATAAGCGGTAAAGCCCAACGTGAAGGATTCGCGATTCAAACCACTCCAATTGGTATATTGCTTATTCCAGTGCTGGATGGCAAGCCTCTTAGTGAAGAAGAAATGCTGGCGTTACCCCCAAATACAAAGGATAAAATTAACCAAAAAAGAGAGATTTTGGAGACACAATTCCGAAACACAATGCGTCAATTAATCGATATGGAGCGTAAAATCCATGAAGCTCTAAAGAAACTAAACAAGGAAGTCGCACTTTATGCATTGGGAAACCAAATGGAGAGCCTTCTGGAGAAGTACCAAGTTAATTCTGATGTTACATCCTACCTAAAAGAAGTGGAAAACGACATTTTAGATAACCTTCAGCACTTTATAAGGCGTGGGGAATCTGACCAGCAGTTTCTTTTTCCCATGCCTTGGATGAAAGAGGAGCCCTATAAGAAATATGAGGTAAACTTAATCATAGATAACTCAAACGCTATGGGTGCGCCAGTTGTAGTGGAAACTAACCCTACATACCATAACTTGTTGGGTAGGACGGAGAAAGAAGCTCAATTCGGTGCTTTAACAACTGATTTTAGTATGATTCGCGGAGGAGCCATACATAAAGCCAATGGGGGATACCTAATTGTTCCTGTTGAAGACTTGCTGCGAAACCCCTTCTCATACGACGGTTTAAAAAGAGACATCCGAGACGAAAAAATGTCCATAGAAGAACCCGAAGAACGATATGGTTTCATAAGTGTTAAAACTCTCAAGCCCCAACCCATACCCTTGAACGCCAAAGTAATCCTAATAGGTACACCTTACCTCTACCAAATGATGTTTGGCTTAGACCCCGATTTCCAAGAACTTTTCAAGATAAAAGCGGAATTCGACACAACCATGCCGAGAACAGACGAAAAAGTGCAGCAGTATGCGGCTTTTGTTTGTGGTCTTTGCGATAGAGAAGGCTTAAAACATCTTGACGGCAGCGGCTTAGCTAAACTGGTTGAGTACAGTTCAAGGATCATTGAGGATCAATACAAGTTGTCGACACAGTTTAATTCTATCGCAAACATCATTCGCGAATCCAACTATTATGCAGATCAAGAAATCTCAGAATTCATAACAGGGACCCACGTCAAGAAAGCCATAGAAGAAAAAATCTATCGTTCAAAACTTGTCCAAGAAAAAATCCAGGAAATGATAACTCGAGGCTTTTTCTTAATTGATACAGTTGAACAGAAAGTTGGGCAAGTAAACGGGTTGTCCGTCATGAGTTTGGGTGACTTCGCTTTCGGCATGCCCTCACGCGTAACTGCCAGCATCGGGCTCGGTAGAGAAGGCGTAATGGACATTGAACGGGAAGCCAAAATGGGTGGGCCCATCCACACCAAGGGTGTTTTGATTCTCAGCGGTTATATAAACGACAAATACGCCCGAGACAAACCCTTAAGTCTCTCAGCAAGATTGGTTTTCGAGCAAAATTACCAAGGGGTGGAGGGTGATAGCGCATCCAGCACAGAGCTCTACTCCATCCTCTCCGCACTCTCTGGATTGCCAATAAAACAGAACATAGCCGTCACAGGCTCCGTAAACCAGAAAGGCGAAGTTCAAGCCATCGGGGGTGTAAACGAAAAAATCGAGGGTTTCTTTGAAGTCTGCAAAGCCAAAGGACTTACGGGAGTGCAGGGCGTTATGATTCCTGAAAGTAACGTTCAAAACCTTATGCTCAAAGAAGAAGTTGTAGATGCCGCTAAAGCAGGACAATTCAAAGTTTACTCTGTTAAAACAATCGACGAGGGCATAGAGGTTCTTACAGGAACCAAGGCAGGAGAACGCAGGGCTGACGGGACTTATGAAGAAGGAACAGTAAACTACCTAGTAGTTAAGCAACTGAGGCAGATGGCGGACAAACTCAAGAGCTATTCAGGCATGCAGGCACCGCCAAAAAAACCCGAAGAGTAATAAGAAAACTTTTCAGATATATTTTCCTTTTAGTTTTTTCAAATATGGAGCACTAATCTATATTTTGGCTTATCAAGGCTTATCTGCGCTTACGTCTGAGTATTTATCGGGTTCAAAGTTTGGAACATCGAAGAGTCAAGCGCAAACGGAATCGAACACTAGCTATTTTGCTTCTTCCAGCTCTCATCTTTATAGGCTTCATCGGCTGGTGCATGTACTCAATGGGCGACCCAAAACCTAAACGACAAAGAGCACCTTACAAAAACGACAATGTTACCTTATTGCCAATCGTTTTTGAAGATCAACAACAAATAAGAAATTCTTAATTCGACACGAAACTATTATTCTGACACAATTGCCACTTCAAGGCATCTTTATTTTGCATGCTTGTTGTTACCTGAATACAGTCACAACGCCATTTATAGTTTGGCGAATAGTTGTTTAATTGCGAGAAATAGCCATCCAAGAGGTACACCCACGCTTGACGGGTTAGCCGTTAAACATGACGCGCAATCGCTAAGCCCCTAAAGAAGGATTAGGGAATATTTTTGATTGACGTCTTGGGTTAACACTGGCGATCCGTCAAGCCTACTTTTAGTTACAACGGATCATTTTGGTCTAATCGATTTATAACATGCAATTTATTAAGGTACAAAAGTAATTCTACCTTCAGTGATTGGGTTTGAGTTACAAAGAACGCATGCATCCTAAAGTAAGTAGGGCAGAAATTGAAATTTTCAAATCCTTAAGCGTGGCAGGATTAACCAACGGCATGGTAACCCAGCAGCAAATAATTCTAAAATCAACCATACCCGACTTCTGCTGGATGGAAAAACGCAAAATCATCTACTTAGACGGTATACCAGTACACAAAAAAGACAAAGCAATAGAGCGTGACGAGGAAATTACTGATCTTCTGATTGCTCAAGGTTGGGATGTACTTAGAATTCCTTACAATCCACCTTTAACAGATAAAGGATTACAGGAAATCATGGTAACCATAAAACGTTTCCTCAACGTAGATGAAGAAGAAATGGAATAGCTTACAGTTCCAAAAGATATTAGTAAAGCAAAGATTTTCTAGTTAATGCTCATTTTTCTTGAGGTTTCCACGTGAGTGAGAAAAATCAAAAATTCGAAATTGTAGTTATCGGTGCAGGACCAGCCGGTTTAACCGCGGCTATATATTCTGCTTGGCTGGGTCTAAAAACCGTTGTTTTGGAAGCGGGAGTCGCTGGAGGAAGAGCAGGGTTAGCGCTTAATATAGAGAATTTTCCCGGTTTTCCAGATGGTATTGAAGGCGGTGAGTTAGTTAACAAGATGTTGCAGCAAGCAGTACGTTTCAAGGCAGAATTCAGAAGCGATGAAGAAGTGATTGGCTTAGACTTGAAGTCAGAACTAAAAAAAGTGGTTACGCGAAGGCAAACCTACGAAGCGCCAACGGTTATCATAGCAACTGGAACACAAAGACGGAAGCTTCATGTTCCTGGCGAAACCGAATTTCTGGGTCGAGGCGTCAGTTACTGTGCAGTTTGCGATGGTCCATTCTTCCGAAATAAACCAGTCGCAATCGTTGGCGATGGAGAAGGTGCCGTGGTCGATGCATTATCCCTTGCTGATGTTGCAAGCAATATAACGATAGTTACTCATGAAAAAGGGTTAAATGTTGAAAGCAATCTGCTTGCTAAGCTTCAAAATAGACCTAATATAGAAATCGTAAAAGGGCAAGTTACAGAGATTATAGGTCAGCAAACGGTTGATGCCCTTCGCTTTCTAAGCAGTGATCTCCAAAGTGAAGTGGAGCTAAAGGTAAGAGGTATATTTGTTGCCTTAGGCAGTGTGCCCATGACGGATATAGTGAAGAAAGCTGAAATAAACACAGATTCTGGCGGCTGCTTAAGGGTTAGTCGGCAACAAAGAACAAATATCGAGGGCGTTTTTGCAGCGGGAGATTGTACCTGCGGCGGAATGCAAGTGATTACGGCAGCAGGCGAAGGTGCCATGGCTGCCATGAAAGCTTCAGCGTATGTTAGAAAAAACATGGAATAGCCAAAACAAAGTTTCTACAGATCCTGCATACTAACTGAATTTTCCCATATTCGAATGTTGGTTTTTGGTAGTCGCATCGATAGATCGGGGTAAGCAAGGGCATTAACGAGACAAAAAAAGAGTATAACACTTGATAATGTCCTGATTATAACTTGGCGCCGGGAGGGGGATTTGAACCCCCGCGGCCCCGAGAGGCCACAAGCTAATTGGTGCCCCTTATAGGCGCATCTCCAGGCTTGCTCCCTGCCTGGCTAGGATACCCCGGCAAACAAAAACCAACTCTTTGCGGGTTGATTTGCACCTTTTCTCTGACTTTTGCGACATTTAAAGCTTTATCGAAAAATACCTTAAGTGAAAACTCTTTTGACTTTCAGATTATCTGGTTTTTGGATTTCTAAAAGAAAATTAAAGTATGGTAAGCGGAAATCAGCTTGAAGATTTAGAAGAACAAAACGGTTAGTTTTTTCGGTAAGTTTAATGGATAGAAGGATTTTATCTTAGCAGATTAGCCATTAACGTGCTTGTGAGAACATAAAGATGAATAGAAAGCAACTAATACTGTTAGCAATAGGGTTAGCCTTTATAGTTACAACCTCAGGAGCTACTTCATTGTTCATAATGTCAGGAGGAAATAAGGATCCTTCATCAGATAAAATCCGAATAGCCTGCGTTGGCGACAGTATTACTAACGGGACCTACTATCCAGGTGACCTTTGGATGCTGTTTGGAATGGCAAACTACACCGTTGGCAATTTCGGGGTTGACGGATCAGCCGCATCTCTTGATTCTGGAAGCCCATACATGTTCGACAGTGAATTTCAAAAAGCAAAAGAGTTCCAACCAAATATAGTTATAATTATGCTAGGAACAAACGATGCCAATGCCATAATTACACCTAACAATGAGGGTTTTGTAAGCAGTTACGTGAAATTGGTTGAAGAGTTCCAGGCACTTTCAACCCATCCCAAGATTTGGATTGTGAAGCCCCCGCCAGTTTTCAGCAATGGAACGGTTCCAAGCGCCGAATTACTAAATAATCATATACTTCCAGGAATCGAGCAGGTCGCAATTCAAACCAATTCGAAAATAATTGACGTACACTCGGCTCTGTCTAATAGCTCACGGTTTTTCCCTGACGGAGTACACCCTGACCCAGACGGATCACAATTAATCGCTAACGAAATCTACAGGGCAATAACAGCCCCTTCTTAGTTTGGATTAGTACATTTGTGCTTAAATTTTCTGCCAGTTGAAAAAAACCTGCTTTTTCCTCTCGTTTAAGTTAAATCTTATTAGCGTAAAATGTCATCTGAATGTATCAGGTAAAGGGTGTAAAAGCTGATTCAAGAGAGACTGCACGATATTCCAGCGGACCTAATACGTACGATAGCTATTGTAGGCGTCATCCTGCTACATGCCGCAAATGAACCCATAGCCCCCCAAGTGATGAATCAAGCTGAAATTTATCGCTGGTGGGCGGTTAACATATACCAAATTTTGGGGCGAACCGGCGTTCCATTGTTCGTTATGTTGACGGGTGCTCTTCTACTCCAACCCTCCAAGATTGAGCCCTTAAGCGTTTTCTTCAAAAAACGATGGGCACGCATAGGGTTGCCTTTCCTGTTTTGGGGCGCCATCTATTTTGTATGGGACTATTTCGCTGACAACATAACGCTCACCTCAGGCTTCATCGCCCAAGGCATACTGTCGGGTCCATACTACCATTTTTGGTACCTCTACATGATAGTGGGTCTATATCTTTTCACGCCAATCCTACGGATAGTTGTCGCCCATGTTAACCGTGAAACATTCAAGTATTTTCTAGGAGTATGGTTCATTGCAGTGGTTATAGCCCCCATTCCCAGCTTATTTGGAGAATTCCACGTGGACGGTAACCTTCTAATTATTCCAGGATGGATAGGATATTTTTTGCTCGGGGTTTTTCTCTTATCTGTAAAGTTGAGGCGCTCAACTATAGTTGGTTTAATGGCTCTTGGATTGGTTTTAACCGCAGTTGGAACCTACACTATAGCTGCCACGGTTGGAGGACCAAAAACATACTTCTTCCAAGACTACTTCAGTCCAACCACGATTTTATCCGCGGTAATGCTATTTCTACTACTAAACACACTTAAAGCCCCAGCAAACCCAGCGTCAGCCCCTCACCCAAAAACTAATTGGTTACTTAGACAAATCAGCCAAAGCACCTTAGCAATCTTCCTGTTCCACGTAATCATACTGGAAACTCTACAAAAAGGCTACTTATGGGGTTTCACAATCAGCGGAAATACAATGAACTCCATCATCGAAGTCCCCTTGATAACCTTTGTTACTCTCTTTATCTGCCTTGGAATTATTCTGCCGCTCAAAAAAGTGCCAATCATAAAAAAATTAATTGGTTGAACGACTTTTTCGGTTAGCACTAACCTCTTTGGATATTATTAACGGTTAATAACAACCCAAAAGGTAAGGGGCTTATTTCAAAAAAAACTAAATACCCGCCCAGAACAACGTTTTCTTGCGCATAAAAGCAATGAATTCTTTGAGAAGTTCTTGCTCTTCGCTGGTCAAGTCATCCATATGGGCCGTTAACAGTTTTTTTGCATCTGCTTCAGGCACCTTCACATACAAAACATCACGTTCGAACACGTGCCGTCCCGCGATGGGTTTATCCATAGAAATCGCCACTTGCATGCCTGCTTTAGCTTCCCCAATTGATTTGCCCTGGTCTTGAATCTGGTCCACTTCACCTAAATCTGAACTGTCTTCTGCCCGTATAAGCGAAACTTTGGGTTTTAATCTGCCCTTCAAGATTTCCACACCAACCACTAATGGTTTAGCGCGGCGGAAAATGCAGTTAGGCAGAACGGTGACTTTTCCTGGTTTAACAAGTGCCTCAAACTCTGCTTCGCTTTTGGCTTCCCGCTTATTCCTTGCCCATTCAATGTAGTTGTCGATGAGGTTGTAGATGATTGGATCTTTGAAGATTTTAACACCGTTTGCTTCAGCTTCAATTTCAGCGTCAGGCAATGTTTTGACGCCGAACGCGAGGATTGCCCCAACTAAAGGTTGACGCGACTTTACAACAGAAGCCTCGATAACATCACGTTTGCTGATGTCCCCAATGTCGGCGATGCGGACTTGGATATTGTTTGCTTTTAAAATTTCAGCCATGGCCTCAAGGGAGCCTAAAGTGTCTGCTTTTACTATGACTCCGTCGATTTCCTTTGTAATTCTGATTCTGCCGATTTCTTCGGTGATGAGTTTACAGTATTTGGCAGCATCTTCGCCTTCAGGTACCGCAAACAATGGTGCACCAGCCAACGCTCCTTCCAAGTCAGGCGCAACAATTTTCACACCTGCACTTGCGTAGACGCATTCAACGCTGGTGAATTTGTCGCGTGGGTCACGCATTTCATCAAGCGGTTTAGGTACCAGAATCGTTCGTACACGCGCCGAAATCGGCCCGTTTTTGCCGCCAACAACTATCAAATCATCTTTATGCAAGGTGCCATCATAAACAATCGCATTTAGTGTTATCCCTAAACCCGGTTCCTCTTTAACTTCAAGAATGGAACCTTTGGCGGCGCCATCAGTGGTTTGTAGGCGCTTCTTTAGGAACTGCTGAGTTAACCCAACCAGAACCATAACTAGCTCTGATAAGCCTTCACCCGTTTTGGCGCTCGTCGGGACAAGGGCAATATTGATGGTGAAGTCGCGAATATGGTCAAAACGGTCGGTTTTGAAGCTTAATCTGCTAAAATCCCCCATGACCGCGTACAGGCGGTTATCTAGTGCTTCGCGCACAAAGCTTGATTGTTCAGCGTACGATTTCAGGAAGGGCGCTCCTTGCTGTGGTTTCCAGCCGGGAATGCGGTCAATCTTATTAACGGCAACAATGAACGGCGTTTTACGTGCTTTGAGAATCTCAATGCATTCAAACGTTTGAGCCTCAAAACCACGCAATGCATCAACGACCAAAATAGCTATATCTGCTACACTGCCACCCCGCCTCCGAAGATTCGTGAACGCTTCGTGTCCAGGAGTATCTACGATTAGTAACCCAGGAATTTCGATACCTGTTTTAAAATTACCCATGTAGGGTCCGATGAGTTGTTTTAGAGTTTCCACGGGGAAAAAGCTGGCGCCAATGTGCTGGGTCATTCCGCCTGCTTCCCTAAGTTGAACATTGGTTTTGCGTAGTTCATCTAGTAGTGAGGTTTTGCCTGCATCTACGTGTCCAAGAACACAGACAATTGGTTGGCGGGTGGGCATTTCAGTTTTTTCTCCTTCTAAATAATAATTTAGCTCAGTTGTGCTCTGGGTGTTGATTATTAAATATTCATTTTATTTGTGTTGCGCCTTGTTTGTATAGTTTTGCTTCGTTGATAAGGTTTTTATTTTGTCGAGTATTACCTACATTGGTGATTGTTTGCCTTATTGTGTCAAATGTGGCTCTCCGCTGAAAGACTCGGACAAGTTTTGTTCTGTTTGTGGAGCCTCAGTACCCAAGTTTACAAGTGAAGAATACACGGTTTCTGGAAAGAATTTAATTGATCGCGTTGGCGAAATATTGCACGAGGGAAATGTTACGCGAGTAATAGTTAAGGATGAAGCAGGTAAAACTTTACTTGAAATTCCTGCAACAATTGGTGTGGTTGGAGTTGTTTTTGCTCCATGGTTGGCGGCTTTAGGCGTAATTGCAGCTTTAGTAGCCAACTGCAAAATTGAAGTTGAAAGAAGAGAATAAAAAAATTTATTCTGGCGGTTTAACTATTAGCAGGAAAATGCCTATTATTACTAGAATAACGCTTAATGCTCCAAAGAATACGCTAAATCCACCTAAAACGTCTGTGCTCGTAGCTGTGAAGTAGAGCATTACGCCACCAATTATTATAAGGATTAATCCAAAGACTCTTTCAGCTAATGATACCCAGAATGTGTCGCCTTCATTACTCATGTCAATTTTCTTCCTTGCGTCTTTTCTTTATGTGTTTCTTTGATATAAACAAGAGGAGTTATTTTAAATTATTCCATACTTTTTTGTTTAACTCCACTTTGGGTCAGCGTTGATTGACGTTTTCTCACAGCAATAGCTCGAAGCCGTCGCCTTACATCATTCCCACTTAAGTTTTGATTATGTGGATTTATCTATTTTGATTAGACAGTGTAAAAAGTAAAAAAGAAAAAGAATTGTATATTTTGATGATTTAAGAAATCAGTTGGTTGACGAAATCTTGCGTTCGTGCGTTAAGGTCCTCACTGCTTCCGATTTTAACCGCAATAATGTTTTGTAGGGTTTCGTCTGAACGTTCTGGTATGGATTGTCTTATCTGTGCTATGTCTTCTGGTGATGTTGCGCCTGATCCACTTCCGAAAACACCGATTTTTGATCCTTGGTTATGGTTCAAAACTAAGCTTTCTACAGCTGCTTTGGCAGAACTTGCTAGTCCGCCTGCATAGACAGGTCCTCCGATAACAATAATTTCATATCCTTTTGTGTTGGTCGCAACTGAACTTTTTACGCCTGCCAAAGTCACTGTATAGCCTTTTGTCTGTAGGTCGCTGGCAACTTTGTCGGCGACCCCTTTTGCTGTTCCTGATAGTCCTGGGTCATAAATAACGATGGCTTTTCCAATTGAGGTTCCATTCGGCGTTAGAGTTTGTGAGACTGTCGCCGTGTAGCCTGCTACATCCAAGAATACTATTGCTCCAAACGCGACTACTGAAATTATTATTATTGCAAATATTGCAAGGATTAGTTTGAAGATCTTTCTCATTTTAGGCAACTCATTTAGGCATGTTGTTGTTAGGGTCCCCTTAAAAAATTACCGCCGAAAATTTTAAAATTTAGTAGGAAAAAAAGTGCAAAGCCCATGTTTCCGCCTGTTGCCTTGACAGGTTTTAACGTCAGTTGACGAATCTAAAGGCTTAAACCACGCCGAGGGTAGGGTAGCTTATACGACTTATCGTGAGGTGAAAAAAGCATATGATATTCGAAGAAGAAGATGAATGGGAAGAAGGCGAAGATGAAGAATGGGAAGAAGAAGAATGGTAAATTAAAGCCATAAGCCACAATTTTGTATATTTTTCTTTTATGCATGGATTTTTCCGAAAATGTTTTCGAGGTTGCCTTTATTTAGCGATGAAAAACAATTTGCTTTCTTTTTTGTATAACGTTTACATTTATTACTATGTTCTTGGCATCATTAAACGACCCGACATATGACTCGAATTGCCGTATTAGAAGAAGAAAAATGCAAAGTCAAGAAATGCAATTCACTCTGCGTAAGCTTCTGCCCCATGGTACGCAGCAGAGTAGAAGCCATACGAGTCGAAGGAACCAAAGCCATCATAGCTGAAACACTTTGCAGCGGCTGCGGGATATGCGTCAAGAAATGCCCTTTCAAAGCCATCAGCATAGTTAATTTGCCCGACGAGCTTGAGAAGGATTGTAGTCACAGATTCAGCGCTAACAGCTTCAAGCTTTTCCGCCTACCTATGCCATCTCCGGGAACGGTCTTGGGGTTACTGGGTCAAAACGGCATAGGCAAGAGCACCACACTTAAGGTTTTTTCGGGCGAAATTAAACCCAACCTCGGCATGTTCGACGATCCACCAGATTGGCCAGAAATTATCCAGTACTATCGAGGTTCAAGCCTTCAGGATTATTTCCAGAAATTAAGCGAAAAAAAACTTAAAGTTAGCAGCAAACCCCAATACGTCGATAAAATTCCTAAGGCGATATCTGGTAAAGCTGGTGAGCTTTTAGAAAAAGTGGACGAACGTAAACAGCTTGATGCAATCGCTGAGGAGTTGGAACTGAAAAAGATTTGGGATCGACCCTTAGATGTGCTCAGCGGAGGGGAACTTCAGCGTGTTGCGGTTGCGGCTGCTCTTAGTAGAGAAGCAGATGTGTACCTTTTCGATGAACCATCCAGCTACTTAGACGTTAAGCAGCGACTTGTGGTTGCCCGAGCTATACGCAGTCTCAAAGAACAACAAAAAACCATAGTTGTAGCCGAACATGACCTAGCCATAATTGATTATTTATCTGATCAAATCTGCGTCTTCTACGGCGAACCTAGCGTCTACGGAGTCGTTTCGCATACTCACGGTGTCCGAACAGGTATTAACATTTACTTGCAAGGATACATCCCAGATGAGAACATAATGTTCAGAAAAGAAGCCATAGTTTTTCATGAGAAACCCCCAACTGCTGGAGAAACAGTTGGTGCCCCCTTGCTGAAATGGGAGAAGATGGAGAAAACTTTCAAGGGCTTCAAACTTGCAATTGAACCAGGCGAGATTCGTGCGGGCGAAATTATTGGCATTCTCGGACCAAACGGCATAGGCAAAACAACTTTTGTCAAGATTTTAGCCGGCTTAGATGAGACAGATGATAAACGTCAACTTAGCAAGTTAACCGTAAGCTATAAACCCCAGTATATTGCTCCCGATTACGCGGGTTCAGTGCAAGATCTGCTCATTAATGTCGCGAAAGAAAATTTTACTTCAAGCTGGTATAAAACCGAAATTGCTCAACCACTGCGGCTTCAACTCTTAATGGACAAAAACGTGATGGAACTTAGCGGTGGAGAACTTCAGAAAGTCGCTATTGCTGCTTGTCTTAGCCGCAAAACAGATCTATTCCTCCTTGACGAGCCAAGCGCATACCTTGACGTTGAGGAACGATTAAACGTTGCAAAAACTCTGCGGCGAGTTGTGGAAGCCCATGGCATCCCAGCTTTCGTTGTTGAACACGACGTAGTAACCCAGGACTTCATTGCCGACCGCCTTATGGTTTTCAACGGTGACCCAGGTGTAAGCGGTTTAGCACATCCGCCAACCAGCTTAAGACAAGGTATGAATACTTTTCTTAAAGAAATGGACATTACCTTCCGCCGAGACTCAGTCACTTTCCGTCCCAGAGTAAACAAAGAAGATTCACAGATGGATAAGTTCCAAAAAGACATCGGCGAATACTATTACACCAAAACCTCCAGACCTGAAAAACTCGAAACCAAACCGGACAAGAAAGAGATTCTCAAAACACCCAAGAAGTAAATTCTCCCACGAGGGTCTTTAGTTCTCTTTCGTTTTTCTATCTTTTCGGACTTTTAAAAACTGTTTTGGTATTTCTAAGCTAAAGATCAACAATCTAGTGGATATTATACACATTTATAGCAAAATTAACCATTCAAGCACGTTGCAGCTTGCTTTTAGAACAAGAGGTTTCACTTTAAAGTGTAGTTAACTTAAAGAACAAGAAACAAATATACTAACCACTCTGCAAATTAAAAACGGGGAAAGTGGTGAAGGCAACAAGTGGCTCAAGCAACCTTTGAAGAAATCAGCGCATCAGACTTTTTCTACAGAAATCGAGACATCGCAGGTTTAACAAACCCCTCCCGAGCCATCTTCGTAGCCATACGAGAAATCGTAGAAAACTCATTAGACGCCGCCGAAAGCCAAAAGATTCCGCCAGATGTCTACGTTCGGTTATCTTATGAAGGAGAAGCTACCAAAGAAACTCAAATCTACAAACTCCGTGTCGAAGATAACGGCAGTGGAATTCCACCCCGATTCATCCCCTCAGCTTTTGGCCAAGTGCTATACGGCAGCAAATACAAGCTCAAACAGGCCAGAGGAACCTTCGGCTTGGGGGGAAAAATGGCTGTGCTCTATGGACAAATCACCACACATCAACCAGTTTTTGTAACCTCTAGCACGGGTCAAGAAAAAATTTACAGTTTCAAATTGATGATTGATATCCAGCGTAACAAACCTATAATTTTAGACCGCAAAGTCCTCATCAACAAAGACAACTGGCGTGGAACTATCGTTGAGTTCACGCTTGAAGGCGATTATTTGCGGGCCATGCCCAAAATCATCGAGTACTTCAAGCAAACCGCCATGGTTAACCCCTATGCAAACATAACTTTTGTTGATCCTAAAGGTCGTCTCTACAAGTTTACAAGGGCAACCACCATTATGCCTGAGTCACCTAAAGAGACCATGCCTCATCCATACGGCGTTGACGTAGAACTCCTTCAACGCCTTATCCAAATAACAACCTTCACTAATATGAAAGAATTCTTAAAAGGGCACTTCCACCGAGTCGGCGAAATTACTGCCCAAAAATTCCTCGAGTTCGCAGGTATTCCCTCAAATAAAAATCCAAAAAAACTATCTCATGAAGAAATAGTGCGTTTAATGCAGAACCTCAAAAAATACAAGGACTTTCTTCCCCCAGACGCCAGTTGCCTCTCACCGCTCGGCGAAGACCTGCTTAAAGCCGGTATCCAAAAAGAACTCAAACCAGAGTACCTTGTGGTTCATCAACGCAAACCATCCACTTATGCTGGACACCCATTCATAGTTGAGTTGGCTATGGCTTATGGCGGAGACGTGCCAAAACGCGGCACTTTTGTTATTTACCGTTTTGCCAACAAAATTCCCCTGCTATATGACGAAGCAAGCGACGTTTCCTACCGTGTTATTTCAGCGATGAACTGGCGACGCTACAAAGTATCCCCTGAAATGCCCATCGCGATAGTTATCCACATTTGCAGTACCAAAGTGCCCTACAAAACCGTAGGCAAAGAATTCATCTCCGACCGCCCCGAAGTAAGGCGTGAAGAGGCTAACGCAATGCGTGAGGTTGCACGTCAACTTCAGCATTTCCTGGCCAGACAAGAACACGTGCACAATGAGAAGAAACGATTGGGTATCTTCAGCAAGTACCTGCCCAAAATCGCCGAATTCTCAACCACGTTAGCTGGCGAAACACGGAAGCCAGACATAGAGAAATTACTAAAGAGTGTACAGAAGTATGGCGCAGAAGAAAATTAAGATAACTGAAAGAAAGCAAGAGGTCATTAGGGAGCTTAAGAACTTTGGCATTAGTATTTACAATCAACTAGACCAAGGTGTCTTCCCAACAGTTAGCATGCCTAGCCGCTCCACTGAAAACATCACCTACGACCCAACTTTGCGGCAGTACATTTTAGGCGAAAAAAACGTCGACAGAAGCACCAGGAACATTCGCCATATTAAACCCTTCACGCAACTTGCTTGGGTTGCATTGTTTAGCAATGAACTTACCAGTCAGCGTAAAACCTCAACGTTGAGAGATGTCTACTACTCCGCACAAGCCTACGAGATGACCTTTGCTGATCAGCAAGAATCAAACAATATCATCACCGACTTAGAAACTCTCACAGGTTTTGCACGAGAAGACTTCAGTATATTTCCTGAAGAACGTAGTGCCATTTTTGGCGACTTAGATATCGGCTATACCGTTCCCGGGTATGAAGGTAAAACGGTGAATTTAACCAGCCACCCAGATGGCGTGCTTATTGGACCAGCGGTAACCTCTTCAGAGTTTATAAAAACCAGTGCTGATAAAGTCATAGCCATCGAGAAAGGCGCCTTATTCACAAGGTTCATCGAAGAAAATGTACACAACAAACACAAATCACTTCTAATCTCTTGCGGTGGACAAGCGCCAAGGCAAACCAGAAGCTTCATACGCCGACTCCATGACGAACTCGGTCTACCCGTATATATCCTGACCGATGGAGACCCATGGGGAATGCACATTGCCCAAGTCATAATTTCAGGTTCAGCAAACGCCGCCCACTTAAGAGACCTAAACACACCGGATGCGGTTTGGAGTGGTGTATGGGCAAGTGACATCGTCGAATACAAACTACCCACTGACCCACTCGACGAAGTAGACATTAAACGTCTCTACGAGTTGCAAAAGGACCCAAGATATCAAAACGACCCTATCTGGCAACGTGAAATCAAGATGTTCCTCAAAATAAAGCGTAAAACAGAACTTGAAGCTTTCAGTCGTTATGGATTAACTTACATTGTTGACGAGTATTTGCCCACAAAACTTGAGCAGGCAAACGACAAGAAAAAATAATCCATGTCGTCAGGTTGATTATTAACTTGAGCGTGGTCAATAATGGGAGCGGGAAGATAGTGATGATGGTGATGATAGCGCTACTGGAAATTGTAATTGGGTGTTATCAATCAGAGATCAACCCAAAGTCTTCAAACTAGCAGCCGCGAAGGCAACGCCTCTAAGAGCGCGCTAATGGAAGCATTGGCAATAACGGGCGTGGGAGAAGATGCAACTGATGCTGATCCAACAGCATTTGCACAACTGCTGTATCTACCAGAAGCAAACTTTAGCCGCCAAAGAGGCAAAAATGCCCTTCGGAGTTGTTGCTGCTGCTGTTGCTGCTGCAACTGCACGCTGCATACGGGTTGCAACTTCTACAGAATTCAAACCCGAATTAAACAACTTACCCTTTATAGAAAGACGACTTTTGCACATGGTGCTTGATATCTCTTCTAACTGTTTTCCCTCTTAAACAAGCTGACGCAATTCCTTACCTCATCAAGCGACCATTGCTTACTCCTAAATAAGCTGCGCAAATCGAGCCAGAAAAAGACACAGTTTGCAGCAAATTGGATTATATAGGTGACTTTCAACGACACTACTATATAAAAATAAAACAAAAGCATTCCAAGCTCTTATTTTATTGTCGTTAGAAAGTAATCCTTTTTTTTGCTTAGATAAAGTTTTTATGCGCGTTTGAAACTTAAAGTCCCCCGTAAAGACAAAGGATGATTCAAGATGACCCTACAAAAAGGAGATTTCATACTAATCGATTATGTAGCCAAAGTTAAGGAAACAAACGAAGTTTTCGATACAACAAAAGAAGACGTTGCTAAAAAAGAGCATCTCCACAAAGAAGGACAAATCCACGAGCCTGAACTCGTAGTTGTCGGCGAAGGCTGGGTTCTAAAAGCTCTAGACGACTCACTAACCACAATGGAACTTTGCAAGGCTTGCATAGTTGAAATTTCACCTGAAAAAGGTTTTGGACAAAGAGACCCAGAGAAAATCAAACGTGTCCCAATCAAACAACTCTATGCAAAAGAAATCAACCCCGTTGTCGGTGCACGCATAGAATATCAGGGAAAATCAGCAACCATCCGCTCCATTGGTGCAGGACGAGTTCTGCTCGATTTCAATGCTCCACTAGCAGGAAGGACACTCATCTACGACGTCACTGTAACAAAAAAACTTGATACAGCGGAACAGAAAATCGGCGCACTTGTGCACCGCAGAGTGCCAGTTGTTGAAGAAGACAAATTCAAACTTCTCATAAAAGGCTGCGATTTAACTATAAACATGCCTGAAGAAACCTTTTACGTTGAAGGGATTCAAATCGCTAAACGCGGCATTGCTATGGACATTCAAAAATTCGTTCCAGAATTGATGGAGACCCGATTCGTTGAAACCTTCAAAGCTGAACCTAAACCAGTTCCAACCACTTCAGCTCCAGCACCGGCAACAACAGAGACAGCGTCAGAAGCCAAACCTGCTCCAGAAGCACAAACTGAAAAAGCGGCAAAAACAGAAAAAACCCGCAACGCTACAAAATCCGCTAAGGCATAAACTGATCCAACAATTTTCTTTTCAATTTTTAATCTTTTTGGTACGGACCATATACAGTTAACTTTCGTGTTTTCCTATCTGGAAAATTAAGGATAAATCCCTCATTTACTTCGTACTAATGATACTATTCTAAACATTTCTTAATGGACCACACATTAACGCATTATGAAAATCCAGCAACAACGTGGAAAAACTGAGCGTTTTTATGAGGAAGTTTTCGGTTGAAAAATAATCCAAGCTTCAGGACCTCTTGAGTACTGGGTAACTCAAACCGTTCCTGCTGACCCAAATAGCATGTTAATGCGGTCGGACGTCAACGGCGGTATGTAACAAAAAAAGTGCGTTAGAGCAAACCAGCAAGCTACTTCGAGTTGAATCCATAAGTGATTTTCTGGCAAAGATTGAAAAGTAGATTGAAGGGTAACTCAGTCCAAACAAGGGATTCCGAAATTGGCTGGATCGCCACAGCGGAAAACCCTGAGGGCAACCTGTTTGCTCTATTTCAACCCATACATGGTTAACTAATTATTCCTGTTGCCCGGGCTGTTTTCTCACAGGTTTCAGCATTTAAGTTTAGCATATGTAGAATAGTGTAGCGTTCAGGTCTTATTTTTGCCGCTAACTCCAATGCTTTGACTATGTCGGTGTCTTTTACGCCTAATTCAGAAGCTGTGGTCGGTGCGCCCAGTTGTTTGAGGGTTTTTTTAATACCTTGCCAATTTGCCTTGTAGAGATAAGCCGATAAAATACAACCGACACCACATTGTTCGCCATGCATGGCGTGGTTTGTATTGATGATGTCTAGGGCGTGACTGAAGAGGTGTTCAGAGCCGCTGCAGGGACGGCTGCTTCCCGCTATACTCATGGCAACACCGCAGCTGATTAGGGCTTCAAGAAGTACACGTAAGCCTTCATCTTGTCTGTAAACGATTAGCTCAGCATTCTCCGTTACTAGTTTTGCACTCATCAAAGCTAAGCTAGCTGCGTATCCTCCATAGTACTCGTTGTTCTCGATATGTGCGAGTTTCCAGTCTTTGACAGCGGTAAATTTGGAGATTATGTCGCCGCAGCCACTTACCATAAAACGCCATGGCGCCTTGGAAATTATTTCTGTGTCAGCAATTATTGCTAGTGGTGCTTGTGCCATGATTGAGTATGGTTTTTCTGAGCCTTTGATTGAGGCAAGAGGGCTGGCGATGCCGTCGTGGGAGACAGTGGTCGGGATGCTGATGAAGGGTATATTTTGACTGCCAGAACTGACTTTAGCTGAGTCAATTATTGTTCCTCCCCCAACGCCGAAGAGTATCTGAGGTTTTAGTTCTTTTATTTGGTTCTCAAGCTCTAAGACGTCTTTCATCGTCATTGTCTTTATGGGAAGAAAATCGACGCTTAAGCCTGATTCTTCGAGAAATTTGGAAACTTTTTCTCCAGCCAACTCATAACACTGCAGATCTGACAACACTAAGGCTTTTCCCTTGACGCCCAATCTCTTGACGACTTCGGGAACGCGATTAAGGGTGCCTCTTCCAATGATGACTTCCCGTGGAAGCTGCATGTAATGATAGTTTAAACTCAAATTAGATCACTATTGATATTTGCAAAGAAATAGTTTGGGTTGGATGCTTTAAAACTTTGGGAATTAAAATGATTCAAACATAAAAATGATCACAAAGCAAGAAACCCTTTGAAAAACCCAATTTATTCACTAAAGTTAAAAGAGTAAGTCCTATTGGAGATTTTCTCTTACTTTGACATGGTGAAAATTAATCTGAATTTCAAATTCTCTGTTTGTTTAATGTCATACTTAAATATGGATAGCGAGTTTATTGGTTTTTAAGGAGACACAAAACATGCCCGCTATTGAAGTTGGCAGAATATGCACAAAACAAATCGGTCGAGAAAACGGTAAAAAATGCGTTATCATCGACGTCATGGACAAAAGCTTCGTCTTAGTTACAGGACCCAAAAAAGTTACAGGCGTAAAACGACGTAGAGTTAATATAAACCACGTTATGCCCCTGCAAGATAAAATTGAGGTAAAAAGGGGCGCATCAGACGAGGAAGTTACCCAGGCGCTAGAAGCTGCAGGTAAACTTCCAGAAAAGACTCAACCTGCTAAAGCCGCGTAATTTTTAAGCTTTAATACTTCTAATTTCTTTTTCTTACAGCCAGCTAGGAGAAAAAATCGAGAATGCCCAGAACAACCCCTCCATGGGAAGCCAAACATGAACTGCTAACAAAAGCACAGGATTCTACGGACCCAAAGTATGGTTGTAAACCTTCAGAGCGGCCAGCAAAAGAGTACATCCGCTACGGCACGATAAATTTGGATAAGCCTGCTGGTCCTACTAGTCATGAGGTTGCAGCTTGGGTAAAAAAAATCATGCATCTCGAAGCTATTGGTCACGGAGGAACCCTTGACCCCAAGGTGACAGGCATTTTGCCTATAACGTTGGAGGATGCTACCAAGATGGTTCAAGCGCTTCTCCACAGCGGCAAAGAATATGTCTGCGTTATGAAAATGCATGGCGATGTAGCTGAAGACATGATTAAGCGTGTTCTTGTAGAGTTTGAGGATGAGATTTATCAGCGTCCACCCTTACGCTCCTCAGTTAAAAGGCAGCTACGTACCAGGCGAATTTACTATAACGAGTACATAGAGACGGACGGACGGAACGTACTCTTTAAAGTAGGCTGCGAAGGAGGCACCTACATCCGCAAACTTTGCTTTGACATAGGCGAAATTATGGGTGTTGGCGCTCACATGCAAGAACTCCGACGAACACGTGCAGGTCCTTTCATCGAAACCAGCGCTAAAAAAGTAACCTTACATGATGTAGCTTACTGGTTTGGCGAATATGAAACCAAAAAAGATCAAGCTCTATTGTGTAAATTCATAGAGCCCATGGAAGTTGCCCTAATGCAAATTCCGAAAATTATCGTTCGCGACTCAGCTGTCGATGCGCTTTGCCATGGTGCCAATTTAACTGAGCCAGGTGTTCTGCAGGTTGATACGGGCATAGTGAAGGGTTCAACAGTTGCAGTTTTCACACTCAAGGGTGAAGCGGTGGCGTTGGCTAAGTCTCTTGTTTCTACACAGGAAATTCTGGAACTCAAACACGGTGCAGTTGCTGCTTTATCGCGTGTGTTGATGCCAAGGGGCACTTACCCAAAGGTTTGGAAGACTGGTGCTGCGCATGAGCAAAAACCCAAATAGTGTTGAGCACTATTTTTCTTCAGCGCCGAAATCCAAAGAACGCTTCGGACTTGTTCGAACCTGCATCTGTGGCAAATCTTTCGAGTTCTTGACTGCGTCGAGTGTTTTTTCGAAACGAAAAGTTGATAGTGGCACCAGATTGCTCATCGAATCCATGATTCTGCCAGAAGCAGGCTACGTTCTTGATATAGGCTGTGGATATGGCGCTGTTGGAATCGCAGTTGCTGCTTTTAAGCATAAGTTGCATGTGGTCATGACAGATGTGAATGCGCGGGCGGTTCGTTTAGCCAAGAAAAATGTGGCTTTAAATAAAGTGCCAAATGTTGATGTCCATTACGGTTTCTTCTATGAGCCAGTAGAAGATCTCAAGTTCAACTGCGTCTTGTCAAATCCGCCTGTGAGCGCAGGCATGGATACTGTGAAAGCAATTGTTGCGGGCGCACCCAAGGTTATGACCTCGAATTCCAGTTTCCAAATGGTTATTCGCTCTAAAATCGGCGCCAAACTCTTACCCGAGCTATTTACTGAAACCTTCGGCAATTGCGAGGTTGTTGCTCGGGAGAGCGGTTTTCGAGTGCTTATGGGCAAAATGTAGTTTTCAAAGAGACTTTAGTTGGGTTTTTTCTTTTCTTCTCCTTGTTCCGCCTGAATTTGTACCCGACAAGAAATGAAAATGTTGTTTGATAAACCTAATTGCTTGAAAGGGGCTTCTGAGAAAAAGACAATGCTTAAATATAAAACAAATGAGGGCAAGAAATAATTTCTGTTGAGTACCGCAAACTTGAAAAAGCCACCTGCCAATACACAAAGAAAATAGGACAAGGCAGTGGACTGGAATGAAACTAAACAAAGTCGATGAAAAAGTGTTCCAAACCCTAAAAGCGGAAGGCAAAGAGTTAACTCTTCAAGAATTAACCGACAAAACAGGCGAACCCTGCAAAAAAGTCTTCAAATCACTTAAGAAATTCTTCGAGAAGGAAATCATCGAGACCAAAGCTCGAAAGTACTCATTGACGGGTAAGGACCCGAAAGCTGCAAAAGAAGAAGAACCGGCAACAGAAGTCTAGATTTTTTATTTTTGAAGTGGAGCCTCGAGCGGGCCTTGCTCCCGCGGCCTGCTGCTTACAAGGCAGCCGCTCTACTGGGCTGAGCTATCGAGGCACCCAACAAACAAGCCCAGATTATACCATCAAATAAACCTTACACAAATAAAAGTTACTGCTGATAATCTGTTATGTCTCAGATTCTAATTCAAATTTACTCTCCATAAGTAACGACAATCTTATATGCTGGAATGGTGCTAGTATGGTTCCCCACGTATGCAACTCGGCATCGAATCAAAATGCGCGAGTGAAGAATGCAAAAGAAGCTTTGCGACGCACGAAAACATCGCCCACAAACCTTGTTGCGGGTCAACGATACACTTATATTAACGAATTCTGCTTCTATTGCAGTTCAGCAATTATGGGTTATACCATAAAAAAGAGATGCAACTCCCCACTTAACCGGTGTGGAGTGAAGGGTGAGTTGAGTTCCTGATCACTGGGATCTCACAATGACACCATGCATAGGCCAAACAACAACGACGCAACACACTATATAATGAAATATGTGTTTCACCAAACGCCAAACAGATACTACCATTGGCCCGAAACATGCCACGCTGTCTGGAGGATGGCTCGGCTTGAGAGCCGAAGAAGGGCGCGGCAAGCCGCGATACCGCCTCGGGTAAGCGCAAGCAGCCTTAGAACCGAGGATACCCGAATGAGACTTCTCACCAGTCGCAAGATTGGTACTCCTTTACGGAGTGGGTACCCCCCGAACGGAAGCATCTTAGTAGGGGGAGGAAAAGAAACCAAACACGGGATTCCCTTAGTAGCAGCGAGCGAAACGGGAACAGTCCAAACCGAATCCCGCACAGAAATGTGTGGGAGATGTAGGGTTAAGGGCCCGGCTGCCTCTTCATTGGTTAAGCTGAAGTGGCCTGAAATGGCCCGCCACAGAGGGTGATAGCCCCGTAAACATACACCAAAAAGAGTTGAGCTGGAGTCCCAGACTACCGTACCATGGTTTTGGTGCGGAAAGTTGGGAGTCACCAACTTCCAAGACTAAATACATCTCAAGACCGATAGCGCACTAGTACGGTGACGGAAAACTGAAAAGTACCCCGGAATGGGGGTGAAAAGTGCCTGAAACCAGACAGTTACAGACGTGTGCGGCCCAGAAGAGTAGAACCCATCCATAGGAACCCGCTGTGAAGCGGCAGTACGAGGAAGGGGGATCAGGGTCGCACGTTCCGTCTAGAAACACGGGCCGGGGAGTTTATTGCTATGGCAAGCCTAAAAGCAATAAACTTGTAAGCAAAGGGAAACCAACAAGCGCGCAACTCGCAAGAGCCAGGCGCAAGGTCTGAAAGGGCCTGAAGTCATAGCGATACATACTAGAAACCAGACGATCTAGCCCTGGGCAGGGCGAAGCTAGGCGAAAGCCTAGTGGAGGCTCGAAAGGGTTCTGACGTGCAATTCGTTCCCCAGACCTGGGGCTAGGGGCTAAAGACCAATCTAGTCTGGTGATAGCTAGTTCCTTCCGAAGTGGGCCTGAGCCCAGTCCCGAACGAGGCGGCTGGTGGGGTAGAGCACTGACTGGAAAACAAGGATCCGAAAGGGTCCACTTTCCTCTCAAACTACGAATCCACCCGCACCTAAGACTTTGGGAAACGGGTTAGTGGGGGTAAGCTCCACGACCGAGAGGGGGACAACCCAGACTGAGGTTAAGGTCCCCAAATGCTGGCTAAATGTCAAACCAAAGGGCGTCGTCAGCCTCAGACAGCGGGGAGGTAGGCTTAGAAGCAGCCATCCTTCAAAGAAAGCGTAACAGCTCACCCGCCGAGGCTGACGGCCCCGAAAATTGACGGGGCTAAGCCAGCTACCGATACCTCAGAACGCAGTGCACACTGCGCTGGTAGGAAGGCGTCCTAGTTGGGCAGAAGCTGGGCTGTGAGGTCCAGTGGACCGATTAGGATTGCGAATCCCGGTGGTAGTAACAGCAAAGAAAAGTGAGAATCTTTTCCGCCGAAGGGGCCAGGGTTCCCCGGCAACGATCGTCAGCCGGGGGTAAGTCGATCCTAAGGCATAACTTAACCGATTATGCCGAAAAAGGGAATCCGGCTAAAATTCCGGAACCATAGAGGTACATGCGGCAACGCAAGCTTAGTGTTGACGTTTCGGGGTAAGCTGAGCAAGGTCTTCGCCTTGTTTAACCGTATAATCCCAGGGAGTGCCGTAATGGCGAGAACTGGGCGAAAGTGGGAATAGCCTCCCGTTTTAGGGGGGTTCAGCTAATCTCTGGAGCCACTGAAAAACACACTGAGAAGGATCCTTTATGATCGTACCTAGAACCGACACAGGTGTCCCAAGGCGAGAAACCTAAGGCGTGTCGGGTATACACTAATGCGAGGGAACTCGGCAAATTAGCCCCGTACCTTTGGTATAAGGGGTGCCTGTTCTTTCAGCTTCGGCTGGGAGAGCAGGTCGCAGTGACAAAGGGGTCTCGACTGTTTAATAAAAACACAGGAAGCCGCAAGAGCGAAAGCTTGTGAACGGCTTCTGAATCCTGGCCAGTACAGGTACCTGAAACCTGGGTCCAACTGGGCTAAGGGCCTGCAAACGCCGGGAGTAACTCTGACTCTCTCAAGGTAGCCAAATGCCTTGTCGGGTAAGTTCCGACGTGCATGAATGGATCAACGAGGGCCCCACTGTCCCCGCGTAGTACCCGGTGAAACCACATAACGTGGACGAACAGTCCACGATCTCCCAGCGGGAAAAGAAGTCCCTGTGGAGTTTTACTGCAGCCTGCCGCTGGAATACGGTTGTGGATGCAGAGCGTAGTCGGGAGCCGTCGATCTTGGGTTCTCCGGGACCCGGGGGAGGCAACAATGGAACACCGACTTTCTGCAACCGTGTTTCTCACCAGCCCCTAGCGGGCTGGAACAACGGTAGGTGGGCAGTTCGGCTGGGGCGGCACGCCCTTGAAAAGATATCAAGGGCGCCCTAAGGTTGGCTCAGGAGGGACAGAAACCCTCCGTAGAGTGCAAGGGCAAAAGCCAGCCTGACTGAATCCCAAACAGTAAGGGATGCAGAGGAGAAATCCGGGCTTAGCGATCATCCATGTTCCCCCTTGGTGGGGGCTGGATGTGTCAGAAAAATTACCCTAGGGATAACAGGCTCGTCGCGGGCGAGAGTCCCCATCGACCCCGCGGCTTGGTACCTCGATGTCGGCTCTTCCTATCCTGGCCCTGCATAAGGGGCCAAGGGTGAGGCTGCTCGCCTATTAAAAGGGAACGTGAGCTGGGTTTAGACCGTCGTGAGACAGGTCGGACTTTATCTGCTGGGAGTGTTGGCTGCTTGAGGGGAAAGGGTCCCTAGTACGAGAGGAACGGGACGCTGTGGCCTCTAGTTAACCGGTTGTCTGATAAGGCAGTCGCCGGGCAGCCACGCCGTTGTGGATAAGAGCTGAAAGCATCTAAGCTCGAAGCCTCTCCCGAAAAGAGGCAGCCATTCCAGTTTCACTGGACGAAGGCTCCCATAGAAGATGGGTTTGATGGAGCCGGGGTGTAAGCTAGAAGACTTCGGTCGACTAGCTCAGCCTGCGGCCACCAATCGCCTGAGATGTCGAGTCAATGTAGTATCTGAGCGATATTTGGTAGAAACGCATCTTTCGGTATAGTGTGAAGTGAAGTAGTGTTTGGCCTATGCATGGTAACTCATATTGCTGAGAAAATTTTTGATTTTTTTTATTTTACTTTTAATTTGTCGTTGCGGTAGCTATCAAAAAAATAAAAATCTAATTTTAACAAACCTTTTGTAATAAACAATGCAAGGTACTATCTCATAAAGCCAATTGAACAACAACTAAATAAACAATCTAACGAAAGACATAACGGCGCAGTTGACACCTGCCATAAACTGTTGGTACGCGTAGCTCAATTTTGGTTTTTTCTGGTGTTCTATCTAGAAAATGGGCTACACTTTGTCTTTAAGGTATATTTCTGCAGGCGTTAAATAGCTTATTCCCTCATGAGGTCTGGTGTAGTTGTAATATCGTATGAAGCTCCAGTGCTCACGGAACAGATGAGCCTCAGTTTGGTAGGCTTTATGGAAAGCCTCAATCTTACCGCAAGTAGTAGGCCTGCGAACGCTAGCACAGATATGCTCAATGCCCAGATCCGAACAGTGAATGTCAAACGCTGAGATCTCACCTCTTGCAGGTTTAAACTGTGTTCCCTGATCAGTGAGAATCTGCACTGGAACACCATACTTCTTAACAGCCCTATCCAAAAGCAACATAGCATTCTCTCCAGTGGGACTCCAGATCTTAACTGAGCCAGTTATGAATCTTGAATGATCGTCTTGATAGCTAATCATCCACCAGTCATCATCACAAAGCTTAAAGTCAGCTTGCCAGAGGCTGTTATTGTGCTCTCTTTGGAAACGCTTAGTTCCCCATGTCTTTCTAGGCGATGTTAATGGGTGGTTTAGGCCTGCTTGACAGATAATTTTGTACGCTTGATTGTTGTCAATGGTGTAACCTTTATGGGAAAGATAACCGGCAATCTTTTTGGGTCCCCATTCATATCTTGCACGTAGTTTAATGACTTTGTCCTTCAGAAAATCGTCTGTTCCAGGACCATTTGGGCGACCTCTATGTTTCTCCTCAAGACCGTTCCATCCTTGTGTTTGATAGCGGTTCCACCAGCGATAAAACATTTTGCGGTCAATCTGAGCTTGTGAACATATGTCAGTGACTGGTTTTCCTTCTATTCTCTTCTTGATTATCCATATCCTAAGCTTTCCCCAATCTCTATCCAACCAAGCACTCTCCCGATTTTGGAAGAGTGTAGCCTATTTAAAAGATAGAACATTGGTTTTTTCTGGGAAAAAAGTTATATCGCTAAAACTCAGCTAACACTTTTATGCCTGCCAAAATAAAAGCGCCCCTCTGCCCTACATGCTTCATTGAAATGAAACCAAAGTGTAACAGCCAAAACATGATAATCTATCACCAATGTCCCCAATGCGGAACCCTTATCCTGTTTACTCACTCAGGGCATTAACTGTTTTTGATACAACCCCTTATTTGCTTCTGCAGATTTTGTACAGAAACCACATATTAACAAATTAAACTCAGTATGAAAGTCTAAGCAAAAACAAGATTATGGAAAACATTAATGCTTTTCAAAATTAAAAAACTGACCGCTCTATCTAAAAAGAAAAAAAGCCTAGTTTAGTTTTCTATTGGCTTTTCCAAAATGGTAATTGAACCATTCTTACCAAGTCGTAGTTGTTTTTCACCTTTAAACATGGCTACATGTGCATTCTTGATTTCTATGTAATCTCCTGTGTGGACAGAGTTAATTTGTTGGTCCCAAAGGCAAAGCAAGATTTTTCCTGTATCATCACTAATCGACGCATTGGAAACGACCGCGTTGTCTCGGAATTGGGTGTGAACTTTTGCTGGTTCAGCAGTCTGCAGAACTTCGGCTGTAACATTTATTTTTTTCATGCCCACTCGGAGATTTTCTATTTTATAGTGTGAAGGAGCTGGGTTTTGGCGAGCTATTTCTTTTCGGACTTTGTTTGTGCCCATTGAATGGTCGAATGAAACATCTGTTCTTGCGAGGGTTTCTTCTGGTACCCGAAACTGTGCTACTACTTTTTTGTCTTTTGTTATTAGGAATATGGCTTGGTTAGTTACGTTTCCACGGTATTCCACAATCAAATCTGCAACAGAAATAGCTTTGCCTTGTTCTTTTGCCTCTATTAAGGCTTGGAAGAGCTCAGTCGGGTAGACTTCGTGCTGTGTAGCTATGAAGGCTAGCTGGTCTTCAAGGGTGGGCTTTTTTGGTTTCATATTCTATTTTATTCTCCTTTAATTTATGGAATAATCTTGGAAACAGCAAACTAGTTAGCCCTAAAATTTACTTTTTCTAGATTAACTTCCGCAATTTACTAGTAATGCCCCTTTGGCTATATAGGTGTAACTATAAAAAAACGCGTTTTCCACGTAAAAAGTGAACGTTGTATTGTTGCCAACAGATATCCATAGCTTTCCAAAAAGCAAAAAAACTAGCTCCACATAACATCTAGATGACGCTTATTTTTGGAGCAAAACTATGACTGAAAACCTCAAAAACTTGACCAAAGTTAACTTAAAGAACCTCGACAAAATCTTCTACCCCAAAAATAACATAACTAAAGGACAAGTTGTGGAATACTACATTCGAGTGGCTCCGAAAATTCTTCCCCTAATAAAGGATAGACCGTTGGTCTTAACGAGATATCCCGAAGGTGTTGAAGGCGACAAGGTACGTTTTTTTGAGAAGAATGCTCCTGAAGGGACGCCTAAATGGGTTAAAACAAAAACAATCTATTCCTCAACTTCGAAACGAGAAGTATACTACATCGTTTGCAATGACTTGGACACTCTTATTTGGCTAGCAAACTTGGCAGCATTGGAGATCCATATGCCCTTTTCCAAAATCGATAACTTAGACAAGCCTGACTTGCTTTTTTTTGATGTTGACCCTGAACCACCTGCCATCCTGAGCGATGCTGCCGAAGCAGCATTGCTGCTTAAGGGTAAACTACTTGATTTAGGGCTTACACCATTCGTCAAAACTTCGGGCAAAAAAGGGTTACACGTAGTAATTCCCATTTTTCCAGAGCACACTTTTGAGAAAGTGAGGGCTTTTGTGCATGAAATAGGCGTTGAGCTGGCGAAAGAAAGCGACATGATTGTATCGGAGTTCAAGGATACTAAGAAGCCTGGAAAGGTTTTTGCTGATTACTTGCAAAATTCTCCTTTGCGCACCATGGTTATCCCGTATAGTTTGCGTCCGACGCCTGACGCTACTATATCAACTCCTCTTGAGTGGAGTGAAGTGAAGAAAGGAATAAACCCTTCCGACTACACTATTTTTAATGTAGCTAAGCGGAACAGTAATCCGTGGAAAGATATTTTTGAAAAAAGATGCAAATTGGAGATTTAAGGTATGGAGCAAGAAAATATTGAGGAATCCTCTTCTGAAAAAACCAGTGCCTCTGCCCCAAGCAGGTCCATTTGGTCAGGAAACATCACGATTGGATTAGTGAATGTCCCTATAAAGTTGTTTTCGATGATTTATGATAAGGGCATTGCATTTCACTTCTTACATAAAACTGATGGTCAACCATTAAAGTACGTTAAAATGTGCACCAAAGACGACAAGATTGTGCCGTGGAATGAAGTTGTCCGTGGATACGAAGTCACAAAAAACGAGTACATCACTTTTGACCAAAAAGAACTCAACGATGCCAAACCTGAATCTGACCGGCGCATCCGGATCAGCAAATTCGTCGATTACTTCTCAGTTGACCCCGTTTACTTTGACAGAACCTACGTCTTGCTACCCGACAAAAGCAAAGACGCCTATGGATTATTGTTGAAAGCGCTGGAAAAAACGAACAAGGCGGGCGCTGGGCGAATCACTCTGCGAACCAAAGAATACCCTGCGCTCCTCCATACATACAAAGGTGCATTAGTCCTAACAACTCTTCGTTATTCTTATGACGTGGTGAATCCTGAAGATTTTGAACCCCTACACAAACTTGAAACCCCACAAAAAGTTGAATTAGACCTTGCAGTAAAAATCGTTACTGACCTTTCAGGAGAATTTGACATAACAGAATTCGAAGACACCTACATGAAACGAGTCCAAGAACTCGTAAAACAAAAGGTGAAGGGCGAAAAAATCCACATCGAGAAGCCTCCAGAAGTTGAAGCAAAAGGTCTCATGGTTGCTCTGCGGGAAACTCTCAAGCAGTTGGAAACTAAATGAATCGTCATATCTACAAACCTATGCTTGCAAAGGTTGCTGAAGAGGCTTTTTCAGATGAGGATTGGATTTTTGAGGTTAAATGGGATGGATTTAGAGCCATTGCCTATGTTGAGGAGCCTTTTAGCCTCAAAAGCCGAAACCAGAAAGAATTAAAGCAAAACTTTCCGGAGCTGCAGCAACTATCCCAGCTAGCCCAAAACCTTGTCGTCGACGGCGAAATTATCGTGATGCATGAAGGTAAACCTGACTTCCAATCGCTATTGGAGCGTGGGCAAGCGGTTTCAAGACGTGAAGTACTCCGGCAAGAAGATAGTTCACCGGCAATCTACATAGTTTTTGATATTCTGGAGAAAAACGGCAAATCGCTCACCAAACTGCCCTTGATAGAGCGGAAAACAATCCTAAAGGATTCATTGCCTGAGGGCTCTAACGTGCTTTTATGCGATTTTATAGAGGAAAAAGGTGAATCTTACTTCAAGTTAGCGTTGGAGAAGGGTTTAGAGGGGGTTGTGGCGAAGAGGAAGGATAGTCAATACGAGGAAGGGTTAAGGACGGGGAGTTGGTTGAAGGTAAAGAAACTCAAAACATGCGACTGCATAATCTTTGGGTACACTAGAGGGGAAGCGGTTAGGGAGAAAACTTTCGGCGCTCTGCTGCTTGGTGTCTACGATACAGAGGACAAACCTGTCTACGTGGGTAAGGTTGGCACAGGTTTTACTCAACAGATTATTGGTGTTTTGACTGATAAATTTGAGAAAATAAAATCTCTTGTTGCACCGTTTAAACCTGAAGCCGGCGACGTAGTCACTTGGCTTGAACCAAAACTCGTGTGTGAAGTGGCGTATCAAGTTTTGACGAGGGATATGCGTTTGCGTATGGCGCGTTTTAAACAGTTAAGAGAGGACAAACCCCCAGAACAATGTACAATTGACCAATTAACCGAAGTCAAAAAAGTAGATAATGTCCCAGAGCAAAAAGTTACCGTCAAAGAAAAAGATACGATGGAAGAGAAACTGTCAGAGTATGCTTCTAAACGGCGCTTTGAAAAAACCCCTGAACCAACAGGCGCCCCAGCGAAAAAAGCTGAGAAACTCCTCTATGTTATCCAAGAACACCATGCAAGACGACTCCACTATGACTTCAGATTGGAAAAGGACGGAGTCCTCAAGAGCTGGGCAGTGCCCAAAGGAATACCTGAGTCAGGACAAAAAGTATTAGCAGTCGAAACTGAAGACCACCCATACGAATACGCAAGTTTTGAAGGTGAAATTCCAAAAGGTCAGTATGGCGCAGGCACTGTGAAAATCTGGGATAAAGGACACTATGAAGCCAAACTCTGGGAGAATGAAAAAATAGAAGTTACCCTAAGTGGTCAGCGACTTAAAGGTCGCTACATTTTAGTGCGTCTTAAGCGGGCTGGCGAGAAGGATTGGCTTCTTTTGAAAGGAAAAGAGTGAGAATGCAAAAACTGCATTTGGGCACGATTGGTTGGAGTTATAATTTCTGGAGAGGCAAGTTTTACCCCAACAAAACAATCCCCAAAAACTACTTATCATATTACGCCTCGCAGTTCAACACAGTTGAAGTGGACAGCACATTTTATAGAATTCCCTCCCAGGCAACTGTCGCCAATTGGAGACAGCAAACCCCTGAAAACTTTTCGTTCTCACTTAAATTTCCCCAGATGAAACGCATGTTAGAATGCTCAAGGATTGCGAGTATGAAACAGACGTTTTTCTTGACAGAGTAAGTTTGCTTGGAGACAAACTCGGTGTTTTGCTTTTGCAGTTTCCTCCAACCTTTGACTTTAACCGCCTACCCGACTTAGAGGCTTACTTAGGAAAACTTCCTACAGATCACAGGTTTGCTGTTGAGGTTAGGAACAAGAATTGGCTAAACCAAACATTTTACTCCATTTTAAAAGCTAACAGAGTTGCTTTAGTTTGGGCTGACAACGCTCTCATGGCAGAACTTAGAACATCTACCACGAATTTCTTGTATTTTCGTTGGGAAGGCGACCGAAAAAGCGTCAACGGGACGTTAGGCAAGATAGAAATCGATAGGGTGGATGATTTGGAATTCGAGGCTGAAAAAATCAGGTTTTTCTTAGGCAAGTTAGATGTATTCGGCTACTTTGGCAAGTACTACTCTGGGTATCCACCATCCGACATCACCAAAGTCCAAAGTTTCCTATAATGCAAATAACAATTTAAGGAAGTCAAAAATGACCAATCAAATTCGATTCCTAAATTGATCTTGTTGCAGAAGACTGGGAAAAAGCGGTTCTAAACACCTGTTAAGTGCTTGTAGATTTCCACGTTTTAAGCGCTTTATTTTAGGGTCGATTAAATATTTACTATTATTACCTTTTAATTTGGTGTTAATTAGCTTAAATATATGTTTTTTTTTGAGTGTTTCATTGTCACGTTAGGCATTTCGCCTGCCTAAACCAATTAAAGTAAGTATTTAAACAACATTTTTAGTGTTCAAAGATTTCATGTAGCAAAGTCTATCAAGAGCTAAATCATATAGACTCAAAGGTTGGTTTGATGGTATCGGGTCAGAAATATGTCGAAATAACAACAGTTATGGGTTGCCCTGTTGGATGCAAAAAATACTGTCCCCAAGAAGTCTTAGTGAAACGTTATGGAAATAAAGATAAGCTATTAACTATTTCATCATTTGAATTAATATTAAAGAATACCCCTAAGCATATACGTTTTATATTTGGGGCATTTAGTGAACCTCTAGTAAACCAGAATTGTGTCAAGTTTATGCAAATGGCTGTTAATTCTGGACATAAAATAGCAATTAATACAACTTTATGTGGAGCGGGTGATGAAACTATTGACGAATTGAAAAAATTGAAATATGATTATTTTTCTGTTCATATGCCAGATGGACAGATAATGAAGGAACCACAAACTGAAAATTATCGAAATCACTTTTTTTCATTGTTACAATCAGTACCGAATTTATCCATGATGACTATGAATAGTATGTTTGAAACGAATAATCGAGAAAATGTAGTACGCGGATTGGTCAAAAAGATTAGATCTTATGGTTATTGTATAAAATTTCATGATAATGTACAACCAGTGATTTTACCAAACGGAGATGCTTACCTTTGTTGCCAAGATTTTGGTTTGCGACATAAAGTTGGGAATTTGACTATTGAATCATATGAGACTATAGTTAATAGAATATTGAATAATGAAGGGAAGTTTAGTGAGTGCAGGTATTGTGTAAACAATAAATCTCGTATAAAACAATTATTTTGGTCATATTTCGAGAAAAGCAGGTTTTTTATGAATCCATTATCAAGACCTAAGTAAGAAGAAAGGAACAAATATTTTGACACCAAATAAGGCGATTTACAACTATGTTTTTTAAGCAAATCCAAAAGTACGGCGACAACTTCTCGTATATTATAGCAGATGACCTCACTAAGGAGGCCGCGGTCGTTGATTCAAGCTACAACGCCGGCGAAATAATAAAAATCCTAAAAATCCATAAACTTCAATTAAAATATATTATACTTACACATGGGCACTCTGATCACACGGTCGGCAATACAGAATTAACTTCGATATTTGAAGCAAAAATAGTCGCGCACAGTAAATCAAAAATAAGCCCTGACCTACCCGTAGAAGAAGGCGACGTACTGAACGTTGGAAAAATCCCCATAAAAATTATCTACACTCCTGGCCATACAACCGATAGCATCTGCCTACTTGTTGATCGTTCGAAACTTTTGACTGGAGATACACTGTTTGTAGGGGAATGCGGGAGAACGGATTTTCCGGGAGGCAACGCCAAGAGCATGTATGAGAGCCTATTTACCAAGCTACGAATGTTAGACGATGCAGTGGAGGTCTATCCCGGACATGATTATGGCGGAAAACCCTCCTCTACAATTGGCGAAGAAAAAAAATCCAACTACACTCTGCAACCCAGAAGTCTCAACGATTTCATCGAATTCATGAATCAACCATAATTGTTTACCGGTTCCTTCTTCTCAAAATCAACTCAGCAAGTACCAAGATCAATACAATAACCACAATGACTGTTAATATTTCAAGATGAATCAAAACCTCAAATACAAGAATTAGAAACTTAATCACAGAATTGTTCGCGAGGGTTTGAGGACTTGCATTTTCAGATGACTTAATTCAGTTGCAATAAAGTCGAGGTTATTCAGATACTTTTTTATTCCTCCGCATCTAGACAAGGTGCCAAAAACTTACTCTGAACCTATAGGAAAAACAAAACTTAAAGGTTTAGAACGCATATGTGAGACTGTAATGAGAAATAGATTTATCTTTCCTAGCGAAGCTCGATTGTCCAGATTTGAGTTCGCTAACTATTACAAAAAAAACATTGGGCAATCAGAGATAAATCCTGTAAACAGTTCAATTACAACAATCTTATCCAGTGGAAGTATGTGTGAGGCTGGATACACATGATAGTTTTTGATATTATTTCCATGATTCTTCTTGCAATACTTCTCTTTTGGACAGTTTACAACGGATCAATAATATTTGTGGGAGTAAGAAATAGACGTAAACAATTGTCATCGTTATCATACAACAGAAATACTGGACTTCCAAAGTTTTCGATCATAGTGCCTACCAAAAATGAAGAAAGTGTAATTCAACGTTGCTTAGATGGAATCTTTAATATGGATTATCCGAAAGACAAATTGCAAGTAGTAGTTGTTGACGGAAAATCCGAAGATAATACCCTCAAAATATGTTCAGAATTTTCTCGCAAATACCCTGAAACCATCAAGGTTATCTCCGAGAAAACTGTAAAAGGCAAGCCTGCAGCTCTCAACCTTGCTTTACCCTACATTACAGGCGAAATAGTGGGCGTTTTTGATGCAGATAGTTTTCCAGAAAAAGAAGTACTTTTAAAAACTGCTTCGTACTTCAACGATAAAAAACTCATCGCTCTTCAAGGTAGAACAACCTCAATAAACGAAAAATACAATGCCCTTACAAGAGTAATTGCGGCGGAAGAAAGAGCTTGGTTTCAGACGCTACTTAGCGGAAGAGAACAACTTCAATTATTTGTCCCTCTCACCGGAAGTTGCCAGTTTGTTCGAACTAAGGTCCTTGAAGAATTAGGCGGTTGGGACGAAAATTCGTTGACTGAAGATGTTGAATTAGCTCTTCGGCTTGTTGAAAAGAAACATCTCATAAAATATGCTCCTGACGTTTGCTCAGGACAAGAAACGCCAAGCGGTATTGGTTCACTTTTTAAGCAACGTGTTCGTTGGTATCGGGGATATATGGAAACAGCCATAAAATATGGTCGTCTCCTTGATAACCTGAATAAAAGAACTGTGGACGCCGAAATTTCTATGGCTGGACCCTTCATGATGGTGGTGTCCCTGCTAAGTTACGTAAATTGGTTCTTCGTGGCATTATTCCTCTCTCAAAGCAACCCAATTATTAATTTCACTGGGCTAATAATAGCCTTAACAGCTGCTTCGCTAGTTTCAATCGGTGTTGGTTTAGCTGCATCTGAAAAACCAATAAAGCCACAAAACATTCTCTGGATACCTTTCATTTACATTTATTGGCTTATGCAGATGCTCATTGCAGGTTGGGCATTTCTAACGCTTGTGTTTAAGCGCAAAAGAGTTTGGACAAAAACAGTTAAAAAAGGCTCAATCAGATCTGATGAAATCGTTAATGACGGCTTATTTTCTTAATGAAAAAGCCACACAAAATTTGAATGATATACAAAATACGTTTTTTTTATCAAAATTTAATTATATAAATTACTGCTAAACGATATGTTACTTTTGCTAAACGATTTAATACCATAATTTTAAATCGTACGTGACGCAGATTAAAAGCCATCAAATATTTCCAACCAATGGAGCGGGACTAGAAATCACAATTAACAAATCTAAAGGAGTAGAGTGTGATGTCTAGACTAACCAAACGCAAAAGCCTCCATACATGCACCGTATTTAGGAACGCTTTTGCGTTAATTTCCTTTAACAATGTGGGGTAAAGAAAAATTCTTAGATCAAATATTTTTAAAATAAGCATGAAAGCTAACTCTATTTTGGCTGTTGCCATAATAATGATAATGTTGGTTTCTGTTTTTGCATGGTTATCCGTTGGAACCCAAAGCACACCAATTATCGTTCAACCCATAACCAATGACCCCACAACTACACCTTCACCGACCAGCCAGCAAAATGCAAACCCCAATCCAACTGCCAATCCCACCAAAACAAAAGATGTTACTTCATTCATTAGAAGCATAGTTTCAGGTGTGTCAGACATAATCGCATCCAAACCCCCTGGCTTAATAGAATCAAACCCAAACCTAACCGCAACAGTGTGGAAGACAGTGGCAGCAAACGCTTGGCAATACTTCCAGCCAGACACGGGTGTAGATCGCAACACCGGGCTTCCTAAAGCAAGTTTAACTTTTCCATACTTTACCGATTGGGATTTAGGAGTTTACATTCAAGCTATCATTGATGCAAATAAAACTGGTTTAATAGGTAATGATGGTGATTGGGGTTCAAATTTACGGATACAGAGAGTGTTAACATTTTTGGAAACTCGCCAGCTTAACAATGTCAGTTATCCATTCTGGTTCTACCAAGTCTCAGATAAAAATCCCTATCATGCTATCTCAGACAATACTACCAACTTGGTAGATACTGTTGATACTGGAAGATTATTTATTGCTCTAAACAACCTCAAAACATTCAATTCTAGCTTGGCACCACGTATAGATAACTTTGTCTACAATAAATCTGGCAATAGATCAGATTATGCAGCTTTAGTGCCAGGCATCAGATATGAAATCGGTTCAACTAACATTTATGCATATTATTACATAAGCGGATTTGCCAGCTTTTTCCCTCAACTTGCAGACATGCCCAATTCAATACTCAACAACATAAGTAATTGCGATAGCGTTAATACAACCGAGGGTATTTCCTTGCCTAAAGCAACAATTTCATGTGAGCCACTTCTTAGCTCAGTTTTTGAGCTCAACAATAACCCTCAATTAAATACTGTAGCGAAGCAAGTTTATCTTGCCCACGAAGCAAAGTTTAATGCAACTGGAGAATATGTGGCTTTTAGTGAAGGAAATACTCTGACAGGCTTTATTTACGAATGGGTGGTACTTCCCAATGGGGATACATGGAAAGTAATTAACAACGGGGAAAACTCATATTCAACCATGAAACCTATTATTTTCAATAAAGTATCCATGAGTTTTCTGGCTCTCTACAACACTTCATTTGCTCGAAACATGGCAATTTACCTTGAACAAAATTTCCCTGACTCAACAAGTGGATATTATGCTGGGGCAGACTACAATAATCCTGGTTACGTGAATTTAATATTATCAATTGACAGCAACTCAAATGGTATGATCCTTGGGGCTGCCAGACATGTTTTACAAAAAAATCTTTAATTAACGGTTACTTGGATTTGCACTTTAATTATAACTTTATATTTTTACAAAAGCGTAAGGAATTTAGGTTGGCGATCAAAGTTTAATAGTCTCTCCATAAATTTGCTCTAACGTTGGAAGAACAAAGTGGTTGCTATCCCTAATCTTGTAAAGGATTGGATTACCAAAAGTTGGAGGTTTTTTCCACTTTTGGCATTTGTTATACCACTAATGATTAGGGCAATACCTGAGATTTTAATGGGCCCCTATATCGTTGGTTTCGATACGATGGGCGTCTACGTTCCCGATACTCTGCTATGGTTACATAATGGCATAAATGTGTGGGCTTACCTTCAAACAGCACCACTGTTTTATACTATCTTCATTTCAATAGTCGCCGCTGGGGGATCGCCTGTATGGGCACTTAAGATTATCCCACCATTGCTTCTTGGATTCTTAGGGTTGGCCATTTATGTGTACGCTCGAAAAGGTTTAGACTGGTCACCTGCGAAAAGTATAGTGCCTGCTTTTCTTGGGACCATATACTTTGTTGCCTTTCGCATTTCATGGGATATGCTTAGAAACGAGATTGGTTTGATTTTTTTATTTGTTGTTATGACGTTGCTCACTAATTTCGAAAAAAATTCTTGGAAACGTTATTTTATGCTCTCTTTGGCAATGGTGGCGGTAGTGTTATCTCATCAACTTGTATCTGTAATTATGTTTGGAGTAATTGCTGTAACGTTTGCCCGCGAATTATTCTCCAGGCATCATAAGTCGGCTAAGATGATTGTAGCTTCTTTGCCCTCGGTACTATTATTTGTTATTGTTTACTTGAGTTATGCAACTCAGTATGGCTTGCTTGACTACTCAAATAATACTAGGTCACCCCTAGCTAGCTGGGTTGGCTTTCCGTCATATCCGTCCATGTTAATAAATGAAGTCGGGTTTTTCTTGTATTGTTTTTCGTTTCTATTACCTCTTGTAGTGGTAAGTTTTAGAGGATTGAGAAATCTTCAACTCAGGTCTTGGGTTTTCTTTAGTTTTATTCTGCTATTGCTTCCTCTCGCTTCAGTAAGTCCATTTCGTTGGATATTGATGCTTACGTATCCGCTTGCTTTTTATGCGACAGATGCTTTGACCAGGCTTAAATCAATAAAATTTAGACGGTGCAAGTTTAATGTGTATAGAATTGCTGTGTTTTACCTTGTTGTTTCTGTAGTTGTTCTAAGCTTCGGCTACACATTTATGTCTCCTGAGGTTCCGTTTCCATACTTTGATTCTCAAAAGGTTAACTATTTTCCGTACCAAATTCCATCTTCAATGCTGCAGAATACATTATCAATAACCGACTGCCAAAACACAGCCAACGTCCTTCAATGGTTCAAAAATAACTCAAATAATACCGCTCTTTTGCTAACGCATACTGCATTTTATGGTTGGGCATTGTTAACACTCGATGAAGAACAAGTTAGCTATTATGAATTTGGCGATCCTCTCAAGGCCGCAGTGACCTCTGCTCAAGATGATAATACTCAAGTTTATCTCATTTGGTGGACAAATGGTCATGGATGGTATGGACAACCAAACTTGTCAAATTCATTCCGTCCAATTTATCGGAGCGGCGAAATTGCCATATACCTTTACGAGTCTATCACTCCAATTACATGAAGTGCGAATATGGTGGGTTACTGGTTTTTGAAAACAAATTACAGCTTTTTTTGATTTAAAATTTAATTTATTTAGAAAATGTTAAATTGGCTCTTTGTGCTTAAGAAATAACGTTTAGTGGATTTGCAACATGATTAAGAATTACTTTAGGAAGATTTTCACTTTACTTAAGGGCTATTCTAAAGAAAATTGGGGGGCTCCCTTCCTTGCTTTATTCATAATTTTGTTAATAGTGATGGCTATTGTTTTTTCATTGGGTTTTGTATATCTAGCTGATAATATTGCTGTCTTTGGTTTTTATGTGTTGATTATTGGAATTGTTCTGCAGATTATCTGTTTTATAAAATATAGAAAGACAAAATCATGAGCAGATTTCTTACCGTCAAAGCGCATTTTTAAGACAATCGTTGCCATTTTGATAATTAAAGTAAAATGGACTAATTAATTAGTGAAAGTTAAATAGTGTTCTAGTTATCTGTACAATTTAATTTAGAACTCAAATTTGGTGTCATATTTGGCTAAAGATAAAGACGGTATCCCTTTCTTTGATCCATGGATTAATGATGCCGACAAAGAAGCTGTATGTGGAGCTTTTGAATCTCGCTGGTTAACTGGTGGACCCAAGGCGGTTGAATTTGAAAAACTTTTTGCCGAATCGGTGGGTTCAAAATATGCAGTTTGCGTTAATAGTTGCACGGCAGCGTTACACTTGGCAATGCGGTCATTAGGTATAGGTCCTGGTGACGAAGTAATTGTTCCGGTTTTGACCTTTGCTGCAACAGCTAATGCTCCTATTTTTTGTGGAGCCAGACCTGTTTTTGCTGACATCGATGAAAAAACATACAACATTTCATCCCAGTCCATAGAGGACAAAATCACTAAGAAAACCAAGGCTATTATTGTAGTTCACTATGGCGGTCAGCCTTGTGATATGCAAGAAATAATGAAGATTTCAGAAGACTATAACCTTCCTGTTGTCGAGGATAGTGCTCATACTGTTGGAGCCACCTACCTTGGACGAGAAGCAGGAACTATGGGTGTTATTGGTTGTTATAGTTTCTATCCAACAAAAATTATTACAACTCTTGAAGGCGGAATGTTCGTTACAAATAACGAGGCATTAGCTAGAATAGCTAAGAATTTGAGAGAACACGGAATGAGTAAGAACGCTGCTGATCGAGAGCGTGGAGCAGCTTGGTATTATGATGTATTGGATTTAGGTTATAATTACCGGTTAACTGAGGTTCAAGCGGCTATAGGCATTTCACAGTTAAAGAGATTAGAAGAAATCAATCGCCTGAGAGTTAAAGCTGCAAACAAGTATACGGAGCTCTTAAGAGATGTTGATGGGATTATCGTGCCTTTTGAAGCAAAGGATAGAACTCATGCATATCATTTGTACGTTATTAGAGTTCTGGAAAAAGAGTTTGGAATCAGTCGTGATAAGTTATTTGTTGAGCTTTCAAACAAAAAGATAGGCTTAAGTGTACACTATACACCCTTACATCTCTTAACCTATTACAGAAACCTTTTACATTATAGTGTTGGTGATTTTCCCGTCGCCGAAAAAATATATCCTGAGATTTTGTCTCTACCAATATTCCCAACAATTTCACAAGACCAAATTACTGAAGTAGTGAATCAAATAAAAATTGCCAGGGAAATATCTCAACGATAACTTGTTTAACGGTTAATACTACTTTTTTTATTGCGTTAAACGATAAATCCCCTATTTATTGTAGTGAACGTGGATAAACTGCTCATAGTTAGTTATATTCGCTTTTTGTCGGGGTTTTTTTGGCAAATTTCACGGTTTGTAAACAAACAAAATTCTTATCATTTATTCTCATAATTCTACAAAGTTTTTGTTTTTTTCATTATTTTGAAATTGTTCCAATGTATCGCTTTTGCTCTGCTATTATTTTATTTTCTTTTCCTTTACCTGAATACACATAAGCTTTATAGTTAGGAATACCTACAAACACAAAGTCTGAGGGAAACAATCGACATGTCTGAGAAAGGTAATTCATTGCTTCTTGGAGTTAACCTTAGACGGGTTGACGATGTCTATTGCAAAATATTATTTAGGCAAAAAAGATTTGATGGTCACTCACTCAATTTATTTCAGAATAAATCACCTGCGATCTTATTTATTGATTTTCAGAGCAAGTGGTCTTAGGCGTGCTAACTTTAAATATAGAACCATTGAATTCTGATTCAACAGTGCAGGAAATAACGAGTAAAGAAAGCTTATCAATTGTACTTCCAATATATAATGAGGAAGCCGTCTTAGAGACGAACGTTCTGCGGCTACGATCTTTTTTGGAATCAGCTTTCAAATGCGAATGGCAAATTGTTATTGCAGATAATTTGTCAACAGATCAAACTGCGCGCATCGGTCGGATGCTTGCAAACTCGTATTCTGGGGTCAGGTACCTTAGAATAAATCGCAAGGGTGTTGGGATTGCACTCAAGACTGCTTGGGATAACAGTGATGCAGGCATTCACGTTCATATAGACGGTGATCTTCCTTTTGATTTTGCTGATATGAAACGTTTGATCGAGACAGCTCAAGAAGGTTATGATGTTTGTTTTGGGTCTCGTTTCACAAATGGTTCATTTTCAGATGCGAAACCGCTCAGACAGTTTCTTTCTAAGATATTTCATTTTTGGATAAGGCTTCTTTTTTCCTATGAATATACTGATATATGTGGAATAAAGGCCGTTCGAAGGGAGGCTTTCTTAGCTTTGTCCCCTCACTTGGCAAGTGACGGTTGGTTCTTCAATACAGAGCTCATGCTTCTCGCAAACAAAGCAAAAATGTCAATAAAAGAAGTTCCAGTTCATGTGAGAGAACCTCCTGGACGAAAGAGCAAAGTCGACCTATTTCAAACAGTAACAAATCTTTTTCTACTGACTTTTAAACTGAAACTAAAGTTTTGGGTTGATGGTCCAACTCCAAAGTCAACTAAAACAAAACTGAATACTATGAAACCTGCGGCTTCTAGAGCGAGATAATATGGCTACGAAGAGTTTCATAGTGGTTACACACAAATTTACTGCTTCCACCCAAGACGATCTTGTTGGATATTTAAATCAGCGATATGAGAGAGTTTTGTTCGTTTGGCATGATTTTGCAGATAGCCCTCATAGGCAATCATTCTGTGAAGAATATTATCACGGTGTTGTAGTAAAAAAGTGGGGCAGTAGAGATTATCGAAATACGCCCGAATTAGTTGTTATGGTAAAAGATTTCGTGTTTGCTGCGTTTAGTATTCTGCGAACAGGAAAAAGATGGGACGTCTCAATTGGTCTTAGTGGATTTGATGCTTTACCTGGTATAATTCTCAAAAAGCTTTGCAAAGTTGATAAAACTGTGTTTTGGGCGGGGGATTTTGTCCCTCACTCCCGTTTCAGCTCTGGTTGGAAGAATCAGGTATATTTTCAGGAAAACCGTTTTGTTTTAAAGCGTTGTGACTATGCTTGGAATATATCCCCCAGAATAGAAAAGTTAAGAGAGGCGATGTATGGCGTTAGGTCAAAGCGGCCCCAAAGAGTTGTTCCCATAGGAATTTGGACAAAGCGTAGATTAAAATTACCCATAGAAAAAATCTATAAACACAGATTATTGTTTGTTGGTCATTTACTAGAAAAACAAGGGGTTCAGTTAGTTTTAAAAGCCATTCCCGAAATCAGAAAAACGATAGCTGATTTTGAATTCTTGATTATCGGAAAAGGAAATTATGAGCCAGCACTTAAGAGGTTGGTCAAAGAACTCCAAATCGAAGGATCCGTCATTTTTGCCGGTTACAAAAATGATGAAGAAATGGAACAGCTTTCCTCAGGTTGTGCCTGCGCAGTAGCTCCATATGATGCTAAAACAGATACTTGGACCCGTTACGCTGATCCTGGAAAGATAAAAAACTATCTGGCATCTGGTCTGCCTATTATTTTGACAGATGTTCCTTACAATGCACAAGAAATTCAAAGGCGAAGATGCGGAATCGTCATCACTTACGATGTTGATGAATTGGCGAAAGCGATTGTGACTTTGCTTTCTAATGAATCTTTGTTATCAGAGTATCGCAGTAATGCTTTCGAGTACTCCAAACAGTTTGATTGGAATAATATCTTTGATGGGGCTATTGGTGATGTGATGGCCTTCAATAGTGAAGGTTCTGGAGTTGGAGTTTAGAGAAATGAAGAATTTTATTTCAGTATCAAGCTGGTTTGCTGGTTATTTCTCGCGTATTTTTCGTGAGTATTTCTGGTTTATCCTTCTTGGTCTTATCTTGATATTTTTCTTCATAATTAATTTCGGATATGGGCGTTTTTATGCATTTACTGATATAAGTAATATTGAGCTTCATCCTTGGCAAGAATTCTTAAAGCGCTTCTCGATGTGGCAAGAGTATAGAGGATTTGGTATAGAGCTAGGCACAGAAGCTGGATACGCCGTTCCATTGCTTTTCTTTTCTTTTCTATCAACAATTGGATTTAGTGCTCTTCAAATAAACTTCACCATTAACCTGTTTCTTTTTGTTTTGCCAGCTCTATCGGTATCGGTGCTTGCATTCGCAATTTTCTATCGAGATTATAGAAGAAACTTTATCGCTTTTTTTGCCGGGCTCCTTTTTGCTACAAGTTTTGTTTTTTACATTAGAATATTATCGCCTCTGTTTCTTCAAGTCTGGCCTTGGATTATGAGTGCACTAATAACTGCGTTTGTTCTCCTTTTGTTGCAAACTGGAAAGAAGCGTTTTTGGGTCGTACTTCTTGCGTTATTTTACCTAAATTTAGGATCATTCATTGGGTTGCCTTCTGCTGTCGCCCCCCTGGCTTTTGGAGGGTTATATATTCTGTATTATTTATTAGTGGAAAGTAAAAACAAGCGACGCGATTTCCTAAGAGTTTTAATTGCTTGTCTTTTTTTTGTTCTTGTTTCTCTTCCATTATTTTGGTCTCTTGTACACTTAGTTTTCAGCGCTTCTTTTCAAGCAGCAGCTTCAGCAAAGAGTTACACTTGGACTGTATTTACTCTGAATTTAGATGGTCGAGATTTCTCACAATTAACTTATGGGTTTAGACTGATCGGAACTTGTAATTGGAATATGGTACTTCAAATGCCTGGTTTCGTAGGGCGATTGGGTTACCCCTACTCCGCTCTGTTTACATCCAACATTCTGTTTGCACTCAGTAGTTTTTTGCTTCCTTTGGTCGCATTCGGAAGTTTGTTGTTCAAAGAATCCCCTTTATTAAGACGTCGACTTTTATTTTTGGGGCTGTTGTCTGTTCTATTCCTTTTCGTGATGAAGGGCGTTAGAGAACCACTAGGCGATATATTCCTTTGGTCAATGACGCATATATCACCATTCTCTATTTTCAGGACACCATACGATAAAATAGCGCCAGCTTTAGGTTACTCGTTATGCATTAGTGGAGCCTACACTTTTTCAAGAATTGTTCCTTCTTTAAACAAAATCTCTATAGCTAAGTTTTTAAACATTAAGAAATCTTTCGGGACCAATTCTTTTTCAAGTTTACTTCCATCTTTAAGAAAGAAATCAGTGATCAAAAAAATAATCGCCTTTATATTATTAGCCGCGTTGATAATCGATGCCTATCCTGCTTATTCAGGTCAACTTCTGAATCCAATCGGGTTCTTTAATGTTCCACCGTACTATCAACAACTTGCAGACTATGTTAAGTCTGATCTAGCATCCTACAAGATTCTAGGTCTTCCTTCGGTTGAATATACAAATCGTTACTCATGGGGCTACTTTGGGATAACTTTCGACGGTGTTAACCTAGATAAGCCTGTTCTTGAGCGCTCAAATACCGGTAGTGACTTATTCGGAGATAGAATAATAACTTCATTACAAGATGAAGTTTTATTCCGGTCAGATCTTCCAGTAGCACCTGTTGGTGGAAAACCAATTTTTACTGATAACACGACTCCTAATGCAACAATTAATCTTGATAGAGTTATGTACTACGGTTATATGTTACAAAAATCCAACGTTGGTCAATTAATACTTAGACATGATATGGCAGGGGGATATGCGTATACATTAAACGCCGTTGATTGGCAAAGATACAATGATCTTTTTAATTCCTTAAACAGCTTAGGTTTTATCGGAGAGGGCAGAACTTTTGGGAACGTAACTATTTACAATATAAATAACTATATGCCCCTTATTTATGCAAATTCTCCAGTCGATGTCTACAATATTAATAACTATGATACAATCTTGGGCTCAGCTTTTGTTAACTCGCGAATGGCAATTATGGCTTCTTTGAACAATTGTACCACTTCTTTAGATTATGTAAGTAATGGCACCAACATTGGCGGCAAAGAAATATATGTGCCAATTATAGCTGACCAGTATTACTATCAAATCCAAAGTGATTTGATTTCAGAATCTCAATATACAGTTACTCCTAATCTTGCGCTTATATCTCAGCTTAATGAGACTTTCCAGCAACTGGGCAAGATTGTTTCAAATGATCGTAAATCAATTTATTATTTAGATTCTATTCAAAACTCCGGTTTATTTGACATATACCTGAAGTTAGACAATTCTACAATGAAAGCGGATGAAAATACCAATATTTTCTTGAACAAGGAAATAGTTTTCGGAAATCAAAAGGTAGCAATAAATGAACACAGTTCCGTAGGAAATGGGTGGTTCAAAGTTGGTAATGTTCATCTTAATCCCGGAAACCTGTTAATGCATACAAATATTGCTCCGGCATTGCAGCTTGCTTTCCCTGATGGAAGTACAGAAAATGATTTGCCATCAAGTATTGTTGTTTGGAATACCACTGTTCGTCGATTGGATTCTGGATGGTGGAAAGTAGATATAAGTTCAGGGAACTGGAACTATACATATAGTAACCTTGAAGATCTTTTATCGACCAGTGATCTTGACGCTAACTTTAGGAGCGACATAGCTAAAACGCTTCATGTTGTTGTTATAAAAACAGATTTGGATATTGCTCTAGTTTCTTCTGGTATATCGGAAAATAATTCTCAAGCACCTTCTCTTGTTTTCGGCCAAATCCAGCCTGGGAAGCTATTGGTAAACATAAAGAATGCTTCGGATTCATTCTTCTTGAATTTCCTTGAAAGTTATCAAGCGGGTTGGAAACTATACGTTGTGCCTACAAAAACATTGGGAAATGATTTACCCGTTAGAGACTACGCAGGAAGTGTTGAATTGCAGCAAGGGCATTCTTTTCTTCCAGATTCATATGATTTTAACATGCTATTAAGTAAGTCAGTTCTTGACAATCAACATCTACTTCTAAATGGATTTGCCAACAGCTGGTATGTTAACATAAACGATTTGGCTAATCAACACGTAATAACCCCCGATTCCAATGGCACATACGACTTCACTTTGTTATTGTATTTTACTCCACAGACCAACTTTGTTTTGGGCTTAAGCGTGTCCATAATTACTGGTGCTTTAGTTTGCGTTGTGCTTTGCGTTTTAACTGTGAGAGTTTGGAAGCGTTCTAAGGCAGAAAAACGAGTAAAGTCAGCTTAGGTTTTATTATGGGTTCTTAGATATAGGTTCATGATCGTTAATCAATCCACTTATGCCAAGTGTGTTGGGAACGTGAGATTCTAAAACCTAATTTTGACCAAGCTCTTTGCACTGAATAATTAGCGACATGGGTTCCAAGATCAACTATGTCCACTTTGTCTGAAAACCATCTTAGGAAGGCTTGTATCATGCTTGTATAAACCTGTGCTTGCCTATATTCAGGATCAACTGCGGATAGAACCAGTGACCCTATTTTTTTGTTTGAGTACCTATTTAGTTCGTAGTTTATTTTGCCAGTGGTGAACCCAACTGCACGGTTATCAATTTTTGCAACTAAGACAAAGTTATTTTTGTCTTTTTTGATATCATCTATCCATTTTTCGTATAAAGAGTCACTCTTTGCTTCATCCAACCGATGATCTGCATGGAAATGATCTGTTGCAACCCTTGTTTCTGAGAAGCTTGTTTTTGCAATTTTTTTTAATTCGGGTGTCTCATCTTTTAAAGGTTCAATTTTGCATGTTTCTTTGAAATCACTGATTTTGTTTTTGAAATCAAAATAGTAAGTAACCAACGTATCCATTAACTGGAAAGAGTTGTCCTCCAGCGCATGAATAAAGGGGGTATCTTCAGTATGCGACTTTGTGATTACAAGCCTAAATTTGGAGTTTGTAGCTAAGTGTGATAGTAACTTTTTTGCGTGTTGCCTCCTTTCATAATACTCTCCTGAGGTAAAGAGATACTTTATGTTAGCGATTTCTACTCCGAAATGTTTAGAATCCCATTCTGACTTTCCCCCAGCAAGGAGTCCGAGAAATTTGTTGTTTTCTTCTGCCAAAAGAACAAAAGTATTCCTTTCGGTTAAATCACCTAAATCTCCCAAGATATACTTTATTATGAGGTCAATCGGGACGCCGTATTCCGCATAAGGGAGAAATTTGTTTGTGTCGAGAATACTCCTTAGATAATCGTATGATAGCTCGTCTTTTGACGCAATGCGAATTTTCAATCTGTTATTATTCTCCTATTGGGTCTAATAAGAAGCAAAAACCACGCTTTCTGCCTCTCTCCAGTTTTACGGAGATCTTTTAATTTCGCGGGTGCATAAATATTAATATTCGCCTCTGAAGCTAAAATCAAGCTAGACGTTGCGAATTAGAAAGTGAGAAAAGAATGAGTTTAAACTATCCATCCATAAAAGTGAAAAGTTTGGTGAAAAAGTAATTTGAACGTATTTGTTTCTGGTGGTTCTCAAGGTATAGGCAAAGCTGTGGTAGAACGATTTTGTTCTTCTAATGGAAACATAATATATTATACTCATAATTGCCATATAGACGTTGCATCTAAAATAGGAAAATTTGTTTCTGAAAGCGGCAATTGTCCTGTATCTATGCACTTAGACGTGACCAACAGAGAAGAAATCAACAATTTAAAATACAAAATTAATGAGAAAATAGACTGTTTAGTTAATTGTTTTGGCGTCCTGAGAGATAGAACTTTGAAGAACATGACTGATGAAGAATTAGACACTGTAATAGATGTTAATTTGAAGGGGATGCTACTAGTTACTCGGGCTTTATTGCCATATTTGAATGATGGGGGATGCATAATCAATATGGCCTCTATGGTTGGTTTTTTAGGAAATTTCTCTCAAACAAGCTACGCTGCTTCAAAAGCAGGAGTAATAGCTTTTAGTAAATCATTGGCTAAAGAGTTGGCTAAACGGAAAATACGAGTGGTTTCTATTGCTCCAAGTTTGGTAGACACAAACATATTCACGAATTTAACATCAGAACAAAAAGAAAAGTTAATAAGTAGAACTCTTATGGCCAGAATGGCAACCCCTATCGAAATTGCGAATTTGATTTATTTTGTAGCAACAAAAGGTACATATTTTAACGGAGATTGTATAGAAGTTAGTGGTGGATTTAGTTAATTATTTCTTAATTATCTCAATTTTATCATTTTTAGCGAGTGAAGAGGTCCAAAGTGTTCTGCTAGAAACCGTAAACCACTCGAATCACTTGGTGCTTAGTGTATAAAAAATGTTGGATACGCTCCTGTATTCTGCTTTAACATGACACGAAGTTTAATGGAGTCGTAAGTGTAAATTGCCAAGTTTAAAGCTGATTTTAAGGAAAACATGTTCTTGTCAAAACTCCCTTCACAAGAAAGTTTAAGGCTTTTAAAGGCACGCATAGGTGGTCATCGTCGCTTTGATCGAGGCCTTGCTAATTTAGTTATTTATGCCCATATCCAAATAGGTTATCAATTTCGTAGTGGTCTCTTAGAGAGCGACTAAACTCAGTCCATGCGTTGTTTAAGTTGATATCGTCACTACCTATTATCCCGTTGTTTTTGATGTGTTGGAACGCTTTAGAATACTCAAACATCATGTGTTCATAACTGTGATCACTATCGTGGTAAAACATGTCTATTGGTCCATGTTTTTCGAGGAGGGCTGGAACAAGTTTTCCGGCATCACCAATCTCCAATGTCCAATACTTACGTAGATTTTGTGGTACAAACCCGCCTATTTCTTTCACAGGCAATTTCGATGTACAACTAGTTTTAACTCCTAGATCTATTGATATTAAATGTCCTGATCCATTGTCAGCTAAAGCTTTGAGTATGGTCCAGCTTGTTTTTCCTGTCCACACACCAGTTTCCATTACAAGTTGTGGTTTCTCAAGACGGATCAAGTAGTATAGCATTAATATATTGGTGAATTCGGTACCGCTTTTGTAGAATTCTATTTCTTTGGGGAAAACTGTTGAAGAATTTGATTTGGATTTTTCCAGCAATTCTGCTATCTCAGTTATTTTGAGTTGCGATAGTTTCTCTAGTATTTTTTCTATGACTTTTCTGTAGGCCTCGATTTTGCCTCCTCGGAGAAAAGCTGTTATCGTTGAGGGGTCATGATATATAATTTTGGCATTCGAGGAGGTCAATAAATTTTTGAGGTCCATAAACACTGAAATCTGTTCTGTTGAATAAAAGTATGATGGTTTTGGTTAGAATTGCAATTTAAGAAAGATTTTTAAAATATTATTAAATTATTATCGGGACTTTCGCATTTTTTGGTTAGAAAATAATCGTTGAGTTAAAAAAGAAATACTTTTTTCATTTTTCCTTCACAAAGTTAAAATATTGAACGATTTAAATGGATTAGCGATTGGTGAAAGAGTGAAATCTACTAAATTTGCCGATTCTGTTTACGCAGGTTCAACAATTCTGATAACGGGTGGAACAGGTTCTATCGGTTTGGAACTTGCCAAAACTCTCATTAATCATAAACCTAAAAAAATTCTCTTGTTTGATAATGATGAAAACGGCCTTTTTGAGGCACGGGCTCTTTTACGTAAGCATCCTGAGGTTTTTTATAAGTTAGGGGATGTAACTGATTCACGAAGCATTGAAGCGGTAATCAAAGATTGTGATTATGTTTTTCATGCTGCCGCTAGAAAACATGTTGATTTTTGTGAGGGTAACCCTTATGAAGCTATTTCTACGAACGTTTTGGGAACACAAACCATGGCTGAGTGTGCCATCAAATATGGAATCAAAAAGTTTGTTTTCATTAGTACAGATAAATCCGTTAATCCTGTAAGTGTTTTAGGTACTACAAAGTTATTGGGAGAACGGTTAGTAGTTAGTGCGAGCAAATCATCTAGTCAACCAATTTTCTCGGTAGTTCGGTTCGGTAACGTGCTTGGCAGTAGAGGTTCAGCTGTTCTTATTTTTGAAAAGCAGGTTCGAGAAGGATGTCCATTGACTGTAACAAACCCTGAAATGACCCGATTCATAATGTTACCTTCAGATGCAGCTGAATTAGTTTTGCATGCTGCTGAATTAGCGAATTCTGGCGAAATCTTTGTTCTTAAAATGGATGCGGTCATGGTTGATACTTTAATAAAAGCTTGCAGAATCTTTTTTGCGGAACTTTATAAGAAAGATTTTACAAAAATCGAGATTCTAGAAACAGGTGCTAACAGAAGTGAGAAGATGCATGAAGAATTAATGACAGCTGCTGAAGCTACAAATGTGCTTGAAACTAACGAGTATTATATAATAAATCCTAGTCCGGAGAGATTGAGTGCTGGAAAAAAACCAAGCAGCGGCAAGGTAATTTGCACTTCAGACACAGCCAATTTGGTCTCTGAAAAAGAAATAATTTCCTTACTATCACGGCTTTATTCAAATTTTGAGGAATGTGTCCCACCAAAAAATAATCATAATAGTGATTAGCGTTTAAGAATTTTAGACGTTAATCTGACTTATTCAATAACCCGACAAATCCTGAGAAGAATTCACAAGCTTTAATGAAAATTATCCCACAAGTATGAAGTGGATCGTGCATTAGCATCTTATAATCAAGCGATAAGAATCTGAGGGGGCTCCATTGGTATTTTGAATAGGTCTTATGTTTATTTTGATATTTTTTTACTGTTTTGCCGTAATAATACATTTTGCCTATCCATTTACTAAGTTCATATTTTCCCCAGCCATGAGTAATGTAAACATTTATTCTTATTAGTCGATAGTTTTTCTCAATCCTTTGAGTAATGTCCCAATCCTCTCCTGCCTCAAGAGATTCATCATATCCTCCGACAGCGTCAAAAACTTTTTTTCTCATAAATCTGCAGATTTTTAGTTTATCATTATTTGTACTGCTTAAAACTTCAAGTTCTTTACACTTTCCCCAAAAACCTTCTCCACCAAATCGTTGGGGAATAATTACTCCGTCGTATCCATCAACAATTTGTTTTACTGCCGTTTCTACAAGTTCTTTGGGTAGCATCATGTCCGAATCCATGTGGTAATAAATTTCTCCACTGGCTTTAGTTGCACCATAATTTCTTCTCGGCGTAAAGGGACTTTTTTTCTGGATGATTTTCGCACCATATTGGGATGCGATTTCAATTGTTTTGTCGGTTGAGTATCCGTCTGCAATAATTATTTCTATGTTATCATAAATTTGTTTTTTTATTGATTCCAAACATATTGGCAATTGTTTTTCTGAGTTGAAAGTTGGAATTATTACAGAGACTAAGGGGTGCTGCATCAAATCCTGCGACTGAATCAAATTACGCTCCTGTACCATTCTATCGTTTCTTCTAAACCCTCATTAAGACCTATTTTAGGTTCCCATTTCAAGATGCTTTTTGCCAAGGAATTGTCGCAATACATGTCCCATATTTCGTTTTCTCTGTATTGTAACGCCCCAATTTTGAGATTATCGACTTTGCCCATTTTTGCTGCGATAATCATGGCAATTTCTTTTATGCTTATGGACTGCCCAGACCCTATATTTAGCGTTTTACCTTGACTTTCTTTAATGTATAATGCATGAAGTATTGCATCTATCAAATCATCAACATGATTGAATTCTCTTTTTTGTTCACCTTTAGTTAATGGTACATCTTCATCTTTGAGTAATTTCTCAATAATGAATGGAATTACTCTAACCGATGGTTGATACTTACCATAAAGATTAAAACTTCTCAGAATTGTGATTGGAGTATGGTAGATTTTATGAAACATCAATAGAAACATTTCAGCTGCTGCTTTGCTTGCAGAATATGGTGAAGCAGGTTGTGCCAGTTGGCTTTCTCGGAATGGTGGATTAATTCCGCCGTAAATATCGCTAGTGCTTAAGAAGACAAAGTTTTTCAGTTTTGAGTTTTGAGTCGCTTTTAGTATCGTTAATGAGCCTTTTAGATTGATTTCAATTGCCAGGTCGGCTTTTTCGAAAGTTTTTTCTAAATTTGTCATTCCTGCGAGATGTATTATAAAATCTGGAGATATGTTTTGGATTGTTTTGGTTATCTTGTCGCTTTGTCTAATATCGACGTTGTAGAAAGGCAAAGAATCGAGGTCAAAAGGTATGAAGTTTTTGTCTATTTTGTTTGTGTCTGGTATGAAATCTAATATTGTTGGTTTAACATGCATTTCTAAAAGTTTTTTTACCAGATTAACTCCAACAAACCCTAGTCCGCCAGTAATCAATATTTTTTCGTCTTGAAAAAAACTGTTATCTCGCTCCATTTAGTCGCCACTTTTACTTTTTCATGCGGGTAAACCACTTGTTGTACCATGTACTAGTTTTTTCAAGTCCTTTATCTAAAGGGTGTTTAGGTTTCCAGTTTAGAATATCGTGTGCTTTTTTGCAGGATAAATATTGATCTTTTATTTCTCCTTTTGCACAGTTTTTGATTACTGGTTTAAGATTTTCTTTGCCGCAAATTTTGATTATCTTATTAACCAAATCTATTACACTGATTGGTTTCTCAGTTCCAAAGTTGAAGGCTTCTCCTTCAAGATTTTTTTCTAAAAGGTTTTCTGCAAAAACAAGGTATGCGTCAACTGCATCTTCCACATAGAAGTAGTCTCTTAGAAATGTTCCATCGCTTCGAATAATAGGGTTCTCGTTAAAGTAGAGATGTCTTATAGTCTGCGGGACAACTCTATTGAAATTTAAGTCTCCTCCCCCGTACAGATTTCCGCATCTAGTTATGCCAATGGGCAATTTGTAGGTTGCAAAGTATCCTTGACTAAGCATATCTGTTGCCGCTTTGGAAAGGTCATAAGGATGAGTGGCGTTTAGTGTGTCGGTTTCAAAATATGGTAATTGTTTTTTTTCTCCATATGCTTTGTCAGTGGATGCTACCATGATTCTTTTAACTGTTTCAGACTTCCTTGCTGCCTCTAAAAGATTCCAGGTTCCTTGCATGTTGGTTTCGAAGGTGGAGATTGGCGATCTGTTTGCTATTTGAACAATTGTTTGTGCTGCAAGATGAAAAATAACTTCTATTTCATATTCGTTTAATATTCTTTCAAGAAGGAAATAGTCTCTTACATCTCCTCTAACAGCAGTTATTTGATCGTAGATATTTTGCTCGTAGAGTCTTGATTTTGGAACATTATCTCTTACAAGTGCAACCACGTTTGCGTTGGATTGTATTAATTTCTCTGACAAATAGCTGCCAAGAAATCCAGAGGCTCCAGTTACTAGGACGTTACGTTCGGCCCAAAAATTGGTTTTAGTGTTCATTTGGTTCCCTTACCACAATTTCCATTTCTTTTGTTTTTGCCATATGTCATTTAGGTATTCTACATCTTTGTAGGTGTCCATTGAACCCCAGAATCCTTCGTGTTTGTAAACGTTTAATTGTTTTTCTTTCACTAATTCTTCAAATGGTTCTCTTTCTAAGATGCAGTTTTCATCAAGAAAATTGAATATTTTTTTGTTGAAGACAAAAAATCCGCCTGAAACCCATTCTTTTAACGTGGGTTTTTCTTTAAAATATGTGACAGTGCCTTTGTTGTCGATTTCTAAAATCCCAAATCTTGATGTAGGGTGCAATCCTGTTAATGTTGCTATTTTGTGGTTTTCAAGGTGAAAACTAAGGAGTTTAGATATATCGATGTCAGCAACCCCATCTCCATATGTTGCTAAGAAATAATCTGTATCGATGTATTTTTCTATCTTTTTTATTCTGCCGCCGGTATTTGTTTCTTCGCCTGTTTCTGCAAGAGTTACATTCCAATTTTCTGATACGTGATTTTCAAATTGGATCTCTTTTTCCGCTACCTTTATTGTGGTATCATTGCTGTAGAGGCAATAATTTTGGAAATAGTCTCTGACCATATTTCCTTTATAGCCTAAACATATAACAAAGTTGTTGAAGCCAAAAAAGGAATATATCTTCATTATATGCCATAAAATTGGTTTACCGCCGATTTCTACCAAGCATTTCGGTTTATATACTGTTTCTTCTCTTAGACGTGTCCCCTTTCCTCCAGCTAATATGACTACTTTGATGTCGTTTTTCATTTGGGTCACTTGGCGGGTCTAATTTAGGTTTTATAAGTTTATGAATATATCTATAGTAACTCCCAAGAGTCAAAATGGTTATTGGTGACTGAAGCTCTCGCAAGACCTCAAATTAGACTTCTTTGAAGGAAAGAGCATAAATTGATTAGATTTTGATAATCTTAATTAAACTAAATGGATAATGTTAACGAAGGGTTAAGATTTGAAGAGAGCATTTGTTACAGGAATTACGGGTCAAGATGGCTCTTATTTAACAGAGTTTCTGCTTTCAAAAGATTATGAAGTGCATGGCATAATTCGAAGGGCAAGTACCTTTAACACAGGAAGGCTTGAACACATCTATGTTGATCCTCATGAAGCTGGTGCACGGCTTTTTCTTCACTATGGTGATTTATCAGATTCTGAACAGATTTCTAATATCCTTTACAATGTAAAACCAGACGAAGTTTATCACTTGGGTGCTCAAAGTCACGTAAAAGTAAGTTTTAGTATGCCTGAATATACTGGAAACGTTACTGGTCTTGGAACTACCCGAATATTGGAAGCGGTAAGACGAAGCGGTAACCATGTTAAATTCTATCAAGCTTCCAGCAGTGAAATGTTCGGTCGGTCACCTTCACCCCAAAATGAAGAAACTCCCTTCAACCCAACAAGCCCCTATGCCGTAGCCAAGGTCTACGCCTACTGGATGGCTAAAAACTATCGATTGGGCTACAACATGTTCGCTTGCAATGGAATTCTATTTAATCATGAGTCTCCCCGTAGAGGAGAAACATTTGTGACAAGAAAAATTACCATTGCGATAGCAAATATTCTTGCAAAGAAACAGCAGTTTCTTTATCTAGGTAATCTTGAACCAAAACGTGATTGGGGTTATTCTCCAGAATATGTTGAGGTAATGTGGCAAATTCTCCAAAACCAAACACCTGACGATTTTGTAGTTGGAACTGGGGTACAACATTCTGTGAGAGAATTTGTTGAACAAGCATTTTCCTATGTTGGTTTGAACTGCGACGACTACGTAAAAACGGACCAAAAATATTTTAGGCCAACTGAAACTGACGATCTTGCTGCAGATTCAAGTAAAATTAAGAGAGTTATAGGTTGGGAACCCAAAGTGAAGTTCAAGAACTTGGTTAAAATTATGGTTGATGCTGACATGCGTAAAGCAGGATTGAAGCCTATTGGTGAAGGCGATGAATTCTTGAGAAAACAATGTCCAAATCGATGGTGGAAAACAGATTGATTGACTTTTGGAAGAATAAAAAAATTCTATTAACTGGCGGTGCAGGATTCTTAGGCTCTCAAATAGTTGAGAATCTATTGAACAAGAGGGGTGTTTCAGAAAGTCAAATAACTATTACCCGGAGCAAAAACTCAGACTTGAGAATCTGGGACAACTGCAAAGAAGCGATTGATGATTCTGATTTGGTTATTCATCTCGCTGCTCGCGTTGGTGGGATAGGTTTCAACCAGAAGTATCCGGGAACATTGTTTTTTGATAACATTATGATGGGCGTTCAGCTTATGGAAGCTGCGCGTTTGGCAAAAGTTAAGAAATTCGTTCAAGTTGGAACGGTTTGCGCTTACCCAAAGTTTACGCCTGTCCCCTTTAAAGAAGAGGATCTTTGGAATGGGTACCCTGAAGAGACAAATGCTCCTTACGGAATTGCAAAGAAGGCCCTCTTAGTAATGGCACAAGCTTATCGCCAGCAATATGGGATGGATATTATTTATTTGCTTCCTGTAAACCTCTATGGTCCTGGAGACAATTTTGACTTAGAATCATCTCACGTTATTCCAGCGTTTGTCAGAAAATTCACTGAAGCAGTAAGTAGAGGAGATGAGGAAGTTACTATCTGGGGAACAGGAAAAGCGTCCCGTGAATTCTTGTATGTGGAAGATGCAGCTGAAGGAATCATAGCAGCAACCGAAAAATATGACAAACCTGCACCAGTAAATCTTGGTTCAGGAAAGGAAATAACAATAAAGGAATTAGTAGATGTAGTCGCCAAGGTCGCTGGATTTAAGGGCAAAATTGTTTGGGATTCTTCAAGACCAGACGGCCAACCGAGAAGATGCCTTGATACAACACGAGCAAAAGTTGAGTTTGGTTTTGAAGCAAAAACAGATCTACTTTCTGGGTTACAAAAAACCATAGAGTGGTACAAAAAACTGCCAAAACAGAATTAACTTTTTCTTAGTTTTTACCTCTCGCTATTTGGCTTCAAGTATTATTTGCTTGGAAATTAATTGTCTCTAATGGCGAGTTAAGATTTTTCCCATTTTGAATCTTTTATAGTTTCGAGAATGAATGGATGCAAATCTTGATGTGTTTTCTTGAAAAGTCTGAATTCTGAATGTTCTTTGTTGAGTATTATTTTGGTTTCTTTACATTTGCATAAGTAAGCTATAGTTATGTCGTGCCGTTCGGGGAAAACTCTTGAATATACATTGATTAGTTTGTATGTGGCTAATTCAAGGCCTGTTTCTTCTTTGATTTCTCGACGGAGTGCTTCTTCAAGAGATTCTTCCTTCTTTATCCTGCCGCCCGGAAACCACCACAGCCCTAGAGCTGGCTGATTAGTTCTTTTCAACAATAACAAAGACTTATCCATAACTATGACAGCCTCAACCGAAACAATGGGCAACCATTTCGTTATTTGATTGTAAAGTCTAGAAGGAATAAAATCAGTTTCTCTGTTGTTTGAGCCCAATCTCGTAATCCTCATGATGTATTGTATTTTCTTGTAAACTTTGCAGGTTGATAACATTGGTTTCCGTTAATTTATTTGTTTTTTAGAGATGGTGCCTTCAAAGCACTGTGAATTAGTTATCAAAATTATTGCCGATTCAAAATTAGTAAAAACCAAAACTGATAAACAGATCAACGTCAAAACAATAAGAATACAACCAAAATGGAGAAGCAGATGTCAAAGGCAACTGAGATGGCGCGGGTTTCAGCTAAAGGGGGCTTTCATCTACTTTGGGGTCTAGTGCTATCTACAGTTATCTCGGCTGTCGGTACAATAATTATTGCGAGGCTTTTGGGTCCAGATAATATGGGTTTGTATGCGATTGCTCTTGCGGCACCCAACTTAATTGCAACTTTTAGAGATTGGGGAGTAACCACAGCCATGATTAAGTATTCTGCAGAATCTAACAGCGAAAATAATGTGTCGAAAATACGAAGTGTTTTTGTTTCTGGATTAGCTTTCGAAATCATTGTTGGTTTAGCGTTATCGGTGTTGTCTTTTTTGCTTTCGCAGTTTTTGGCTGACTTCTATGGGCGCCCTGCAATAGTTCAGTTAATTCAAATCGCTTCCTTATTCATTTTGACTGGTGCGTTAGTTAATACTGCTTCTGCGGCTTTCACTGGATTGGAGAAGATGCATCTAAACAGTGTTATGTTAATTGTTCAATCACTTGTGAAGACTGCTCTGATAATTGCTTTGGTTGCTTTGGGTTTGGGTACTTTAGGAGCTGTCATCGGTTTTTCAGTTGGGGTCTTGTTTGCAGGAATAATTGGAGTGTTGCTGATGTATATGATGTACAGGTCATTGCCCAAGCCAACTAGTGGTGCAATAGAGTTGATGAAGACGATTAAGACCATGCTTAAGTATGGTTTTCCAATTTCCATAGGTGCTATTCTTGCTGGTTTCTTAACTCAATTTAACGGCACGATGATGGCGATTTTCGTTACTGACAATTCTTTGATAGGAAACTATTCTGTAGCGTTGAACTTTGTTGTCTTGATCACTTTCTTTGCAACTCCTGTGACAACCATGCTTTTCCCAGCTTTTTCAAAATTGGATGCGCAGAAAGATAAAGAGACTCTCAAAAATGTTTTTCAGTATTCTGTAAAATATGCCGCCCTCATAGTCGTGCCCGTTACTGTCATGGTTATGGCTTTAGCGCAGCCTGCCATAGGCACCATTTTCGAGGATAAGTATGTCCAAGCACCTCTGTATCTTGCTTTACTTTCGGTGACCTATCTTTTTTCAGCGCTTGGAAGCCTAAGCACTTCTAGCATAATAAACGGTCAAGGATACACAAAATACAACCTAAAATTAACCATTCTTGCAGTGATCATAGGATTCCCCCTGAGTTTAGCGTTGATTTCTCAATTTGGCATAATTGGCTTGATTGCAGCATCTACAATATTTAGTCTTCCAAGCTTCTTTTTGAGCCTAAGGTTTATTAAGAATAATTTTGGGGTCTCTTTGGATTGGATTTCTTCAGCAAAGATTACTCTTTCTTCCGGTGCAGCAGGATTGTTAACTTTCTTTGTAATCTCGCTTTTACCATTTAGCAATCCAGTGAAACTGGCTGTTGGCGTGATAGTTTTTGTGTTTGCTTTTCTAATTTTTGCAGTTGTTACTCGAACTCTAAAAAATGCAGACTTGGCAAATATTCGCGAAGTCGCTAATGCGATGGGTCCGTTACGTAAACCTTTGATTTTTGTGATTAATTTTATTGAGAAATTAATGAACTTTACAAAAAGAGAATAATTCTCTCTTTAAGTGTTGAAGCCAAAAATGTTGGTCGTTTGGAAAGTAAGTTTATTGTGCTATTTCTATCATTGAGCGGTTATCTAAATTTTCTTTTAGATGGCTTAATTTTCTGTATTTGCCGCAGTAGTTGCCGCCGCCTGTATGTGTGCATGTGTAGCTGGCGTTTGAGTATAGCTTGCATAAACTGGTAAATTTACACCTTGGTTTTCGATTAATCAAAGAAGAAAATAACATGTCCTTAGGTTTTTTCATTCTTGCTTCTTTTTCTCTCCCTGATAAGGGCTTGATATGCCATTGTTTTGTTTATAGAATTATATGGTTGCATCTGGCAACTACAACTGACCAATGTAATTATTTAATAGGGAAAAGCAAGTCATACTATTGGTACTCTATTATTGGGGAATCTATTTGAAAGCACTTGTACTCAGCGGCGGAAAAGGAACCCGCCTTAGGCCATTAACTTTCACCTGTGCCAAACAGCTCATACCAGTAGCTAACAAACCCATTTTGGGTTATGTTCTTGACCAAGTGGCAGCAACTAGCATAACAAAAGTTGGCATCATCACAGCCCACGAGACAGGACAGTTCGTGGAAGATTATGTCAAAGAAGGTTCAAACTGGAAACTAAATGTTTGCTACATTCCTCAAGAACCGCTTGGTTTAGCACACGCAGTTAAGACTGCTAAGCGTTTTCTTGGGCAGGATTCTTTTGTTATGTGTTTAGGCGACAACGTTACAGGTCAAAGTTTGGAAAAGTTTGTTAAAAGATTCAAAAAGGAACATCTTGACGCGCTTATTATCCTCAAAGAAGTAGATAATCCTTCAAGTTTTGGTATAGCACAGTTAGATGAGCGAGGCAACATAATACGTCTTGTCGAGAAACCAAAAACTCCCATGGGTAACTTAGCAATAATAGGCACCTACCTGTTCTCCAACAAGGTTCATGAAGCCATAGAGCGAATCAAGCCATCATGGCGCGGTGAACTGGAAATTACTGATGCTATCCAAGAAATGATTAACATGGGTTTCACGGTTAAGGCTGAAATCTTGAATTCTTGGTGGCTTGATACAGGCAAAAAAGACGATATTTTATCTGCTAACGCCAAGATACTGGATGAATACATAAAATTTGATATTAAAGGCACTGTAACCAACAGCGTCATAGATGGTAGGGTTAAAGTGGAGCCTGAAGCAAAAATAATCAACAGCACAATAAGAGGCCCCTGCGTTATCGGAAAGAACGCTCATATTGAAAACTCGTTTATCGGACCTTATTCAAGCATCGGCGATAACTCGAAAATTCTTTGCTCCAACATCGAATATTGCGTTATACAAGAAAGCGTAACAGTCAAAGATATTGAACGGCTGGAAGATAGTTTGATAGGCAAAAATGCCAAAGTAACCCGAAACCAGAAGAACAGAACTATAAAGTTGCATGTGGGCGATTACTCAGAAGTGGAAGTTTAAGGTCAGAGTACAGCAACTATTATAAACTTTTTTAAAATAATAATGTTTGACGGTAAACAAGGAATCGGTTATGTTACAAGGGATAAAAATTAAAGCCATACGTCGGTTTCCAGATGAAAGAGGGTTCTTCACAGAAGTTATGCGTAAAGATTGGAAGGACCTCTTCGGAGAAGACACCATTGCGCAGGCAAACTTTTCATTCACATTTCCAGATGTTATTAGGGCTTGGCACCGTCACCTTAGGGGACAAATTGATTATTTTTTGGCTCTTAGAGGCACAATTAAGATTTGCGGTTTTGATGATGAGACAGCAGAGGTTAACGAGATTATTTCAAGCGGGTTGGACTTGCAGATTGTTCGTATGCCTGGCCACTATTGGCATGGCTTCAAAGCAGTCGGTAACGAACCTGCGATGCTTCTGTATTTTACCACAAACCTCTATGACCCTGCAAAACCGGATGAAGAACGCCGTGCATGGAATGATCCAACACTTATTCCAAAAATTGTTAACGGCAAAAAAAGTGATAATCGTGTTGGTAAACCTTGGGACTGGAACGTTCCCCCACACAAGTGATAAAATATGAAACTGTTAGTTACTGGCGGATTAGGATTTATCGGGAGCAATTTCTGCAGGCTTATGCTTGCATCGCATCCTGACATTGAATTGATAAACGTTGATAAAATTGGTATGGGTGCTAACCCGGCTAATTTGCATGATATAGAGAATGATAAGCGGTACACTTTCATTAAAGGTGACATTTGCAATCCTCTGCTTATGAACCGTTTAGTTCACCAAGTAGATGCCGTAGTAAACATTGCCGCGGAAACTCATGTTGACCGAAGCATAGTTGACCCCAACGTGTTCCTGCAAAACAACACGGTTGGAACCTTCATTATTTTAGAAGCTATAAAAAGACACAATCATAAGGCTAGACTTCTGCAGGTGTCCACAGACGAAGTTTATGGTGAAGCAACAGAAGGTTCATTTACAGAAAACACTCCACTTAAACCATCTAATCCATACTCAGCTGCCAAAGCCGCTGCCGACATGTTCGTCTTATCATACTTCAAAACCTTTGGATTAAATGTTTCAATCACTCGGTGCACAAACAATTTTGGTCCCTACCAAATGCCTGAAAAGTTAATTCCTAAAACAGTAATACGCGCGTTAAGAGACCTTCCCATTCCGATTTATGGTAAAGGAACCAACATTCGCGATTGGATCTATGTTCAAGATCACTGTGAAGCCCTAAGCACTGTGCTTGACAAGGGCAAGGCTGGGGAAATCTACAATGTTTCAGCCGGAAATGAGATTGCAAACATTGAAATAGCCAAAAAAATTATCTGTCAACTCCAAAAGCCTGAAAGCCTAATAACATTTGTTGAAGATCGCCCTGGACACGACACACGATATAGTCTTGATTCTGCAAAACTTAGAAGTGAATTGGGTTGGAAACCAAAGTTTAGTTTCGAGGGGTCATTAGAGTCGACGGTTAAGTGGTACCTTGATAATGAGCATTGGTGGACCCCCTTTGCAACAGAGGTCATATTGCATCCGACACCTTGGAAACTCGGTGGCAGTCATTGAAGCTCTTAATTACAGGCGCAAGCGGACTTTACGGTTCAAAGCTTGCCCAGCTTGCACTTGCTAAGGGCATTGAGGTTTATTCCTCAGATATTCAAAGCCTCTCCGTCTATGGAGAATTTGTCAAGTTGGACATTTCTGAGAAGACAAGGGTGGATGAATCCTTTAAGGCCATTAAACCCGATGTTGTAGTTCATGCCGCATCCGTGACCGATGTAGATAAATGCGAAACCAACAAAGACCTTGCTTGGAAAATAAATGTTGAAGGCACAAAAAATGTCGTTGAAGCCGCGCATGATGCAGGCTCATTTTTGGTCTATATTTCCACTGATTACGTTTTCAGCGGTGAAAAGGGATTATACAAAGAATCTGATAAGCCTGACCCCATCAACTATTATGGAGTAACCAAGCTTAAAGCTGAAGAAATCGTTCAAACCCAAGCTGAATTCTTCATAGGTCGACCAAGCGTTATCTATGGTTCCACGCCTGCTGCTGGAAAAGTCAATTTTGCTCTCTGGCTAATCGAAACCCTCCGAAAAGGTGAGCGTGTCAAAATAGTTTCAGACCAGTGGAATACTCCGACTCTTAATACCAATATAGCTGAAATGACATTGGAAGTTTTGGAGCGCCGATTAACTGGGATTTACCATTTCTGCGGTGCCACAAGGGTTAGCCGATTAGAGTTTGCCCAGCAAATCGCTGACGCTTTTGACTTGAATAAAGAGTTGATTGACTCGGTTTTGTCTTCTCAGTTTGTTTGGTCAGCTAAACGCCCTATGGATTCATCACTTGATACTTCAAAAGCGCAGGGTACGTTGAAGAATAAGCCGATGGCCATTTCTGATGCTTTGAAACAGCTGAAGTTTGAGCTTTCCCAGAAAGGCTATTGATTTGAGCATAAGCGTTATGTAATTGGATTGTTCCTTTGGGTTGTTTGGTAACTCGATGAAGCAGCAAACTAATGTAAAGCAAATTGCTAGGCAGCGCATCCAAATCCTATTTGAACAAGCCAAGAAGATAGGTAGAGCTGACTCAAAGTTGGCTACACAATACGTTTTGTCTGCACGAAAAATTGCTATGGCTGCGAAAATCCGCCTCCCCGTTGAGTTTAGACGCGGAACATGTAAAGAATGCAACTCACTTTTTGTGCAGGGCGTCAACTGCCGTGTCAGGATAAAGCAAAAAAGGGAGCCTCACGTTGTAGTAACATGTTTAAACTGCGGCAACCAAACTCGTATATTACTAAAGAAAAAAATGGAGCAAGGACAAATTGAGCAAGATAACAACTCGAATGAAGCGTCACGTTAGGCACGTTTTGAAAGATGAAAACCCGACAATTTGGGTTGGCAAAGAAGGTTTAACATCCCAACTGGTAGCCGAAATCGAGAAACAGTTGCAACAAAACAAGATGGTCAAGGTTAGAATTTTGCCGGCTGCACTTCAAGGTGAGGTTACTGCTCAGAGTATTGCCGTTAATGCTTCAGAACAAACTAATTCGGGTTTAGTTGAAGTTAGGGGTCATGTGTTCATACTTTTCCGTAAACGTAAAGCTGAAGAAGATATTTTGCAATAGAAATTTTTTTATTTTATTAAATTTTTTCGATTTTGAAAAATGGGATGATGGTCTGACAATAAGAAGGGTTGTTTTTTGTTCTATGTAGGCCAAGGTGTGAGTGGTTACAGAAATCCTTAAATCTTATTTATAACACTGTTATAATGAGGTTTGCGCATGAACAAAAAACTAATCAGAATAGAATCGGCAGACGGGGAAGTCCATTTTCAAGTATGCGAAGCCCTATTTTGTGCAAAGGCTAAAAAATATGACCCAGAAGAAGCGATAGAACTAACCAAAAGAGAAGCAAAAAAACCATTACTTCTAAATCAAAAACACTACTAAGCCATACTTCTCACTTGCGTAAAACATATCTCAGAATCGTTGTTATATATTTGTAACCAGTAAAGTTTAAGCGGTATCTCGTATCTACAGTTGTCATAATCGGGGTATGGCTATGTCGCTAATGGAGCGCCTAAGAAAGAAAGGTCTGTTGATTTGGGTTATTGTGGTGCCGCTTGCGATTTGCTTAGTTTACTCGTTGTTTTATTTAACCATCGGCGACTTGTTATCCCGTCCATTGGATCTTGGGGTTTGGGGATTTGCAGTCTTTGTTGTTTTGGCTTGGCTTGGTTACAATTTAGAGTTAAACATGGTCAAAGGCTATTATCGGTCGTATGTGGGTGCAGGTTTGTTGGTTACTATCTGCGGTATGGCTATTGGAGTAGTTTTGGCTATTCTTGGCTTCGTCGGTACCGTAGCTTTGGTTCCAATTAGTGTCTTGCTCGTTTGTTTGTGTATTGTTTTTTCGCATGATTTCTTCAACTTGAATCGGCAATCCTTCATCGTGAAGGCTACTCCTTGGTGCATTGGTAGTTGGTTTGTTTGTTGCGTTAGTCGCTTTTCTTGTTTAATGCTCTGGCTTTATGGATCTTTTATTTAGTAAGCTTTAAGCGGTAAACTGCACCTACATGCATCTTATTAATTGGTTAGTAGGCTATGTCGCTGATAAAACGCTTGGGTAAGAAGACGTTGCTGCTTTGGGCAACAGAGTTCTCGCTTGCCATATGCTTGATCTATGCATTGTTCTATTTAGCCAGCAGCCTTGGTCTTCAATATTTTGTGTTATCCAATAGAGGTATGGTTGAGCAAACCGTTAGCGGCAGTGTTTTGTCTGGTTCTTTGGATCTTGCGGTTTGGGGAATTGCAGTCTTTGTTGTTCTGGTTTGGATAGGTTACAATTTAGGGTTAAACAACGTTCGAAAGTTATTATCGTTCATTTTCATGCGCTAGGTGTATTGGTTCTCTTGTGTGGTTTGGCTGTTTGGGTATTTTTGGTTGTTCTTGGCTTCGTTGGTATGTGGTCTTTGGTTTTGATTAGCAGCTTGCTTTTGGGCTTGTGTTTTGTGTTTGCTCCTGATTTATTCGGTGTTGGTCGGTTGGTTTTGTTTTTGCGGGTGCTCTTTGGTGGGTTGTTGCTTGTTTTTTTTGTTGAGTTGGCGGGTTTATTTTTGTTTAATGTTCCGGTTGCTTTGGGTTTGAATGTTGGGGTTTTAGGTTTGCATTGGGGCGGGGTTGAGTTGGGCTTTGCGAATTTGGCTTATCCGTTCTTGCCTTATGTTTATCTGTTGTTTGTTTTGTTTGGTTTGGGTGCTTTTGTTTTTCGGGTTTTGCCCAGATGGTTGGTTATGGTTTGTTAGTAAGGTTAGGGTTGGACGGTTTGTTGATGGTTTGAATGGCTTTTTTGAGTCTGGTGAGGGTTGGGGTTTTGGGTTTGGGTTTTTGCGTGGTCGTTTGGTTGTGGTTTTGGCTGTTGTGGTTTCGGCGGTTGTTTCCTGCTTGTTTGTTGTCTTTACGGTTTTGCCCTGGAGCAATCCCACGGGCATGATGGTTAGTGTGGATTCGCCGGATTACTACAACTGGATAAGTCATATGCGGAGTGTTGATGTTAGTTCTGCTCTTTCGTTTGCTTTTGGCAATGATAGGGCTGTGTTCTTGGTTTTGTGTTATGCGTTGTCTTTTGTTGCTCCAACTGTGAGTGTTATTCAGTTTTCAGCGGCTTTGCTGCTTGTCTTGTTAAGTGTTGTTAGCTTGTTTGTTCTGCGGTTATTCACAAGATCCCGCAAAGTTTGGGTTTTGGGTGTTTTGCTTGTGCCCTTTTCTTTCCATGGTCTTGGATTGATTTATTCGGGTTACTTTGCCAACATGTTAGCCCTAATACTCGTCTTCGTCTATGTTGTTTTATTCTTTAAACTACTTGATAAATGGTCGAGTTTGGGCTTTTTTGCCTTGTTAGGTGTGTCTGTGCTTGTTTTGTTTTCTCATTCTTGGACATGGTTTGTCTTTGCGTTGTCACTTGTGTTGTTTTTGTTTTTAGAGTGGCGATTGGCTGTGCGTGACCGGGGTTTGTGGGGTCGGTTTAAGGATAAGGCTGTTTTGGTCGTAGCTACGGTAGGTGTTGGTCTATTGGTTGATTTGATTAGGCGAACACTGTCTCCAGTATCGTCTTCAAGTTCCGTTATGAGTACTGTTCAGTCGAGTTTGGGTTTTCCTAACCCTGCTTTATCTTTTGAGTGGAATGCGTAAGGCTGTTGATCTTGTTTTGGGCGGGGTTTTTGCCAATCAGCTCTTGGTTGCTCTTGCGTTTGTTGGTTTTCTGGTTTTGTTGAGGTTTAAGTCTGAGGTGTCCAACTTTTTTGTTGCTTGGGTATTTGTGGCTTGTGTGTCTATTCTGTTTGCTTCGAGTGATCTGGTTTTTAATCGGATGTTGTTTATGTTGCCCTGGATGGTTTTGTCCGGTTTAGGTTTGGCTTTTGTTATCAATTTTATAGGTTCTAGGGTAGGTCAGGTTAGAGGTTTTAAGGATTGGCGTTTATGGGTTGTTTTATTAGTTTTGGGGTTTGTTTTTTTGGTCTTGTTGAATTGTGCTTTGCGGTATCTATTCAATATTAACATCTGGTAGTTGAGGTTCATTTTGTTTTTTCATTTGGATAGCGGGTACTTATTTGAGGTATGTAAAGCTTATAAGGCGAATAGTGTGTTATTAGCTAAAGTGTATAGGGGTATACCGGATATGAATAATTCAAAGTTTGTAGTATTTGCGTTACTTTCGGTACTTCTGGTTTCGTCGTTTGGTGCTTTCGCATCTAGCGCAGTCGGGATATGACTAATGAAGTGACAACTCCAGTGACTATTGGTGCTGATGGGACGTTTTCTGGCAGTGCTACAGATATAGGTGTGGCTTACTCGATTCAAGGAGTAGCTGGTGCTACTGGCAGTGTAACTGCAGCAGTTTATAATGCTAATCCACAATCAAGTGCTTCAATTCCAAATGGAGTATCATTAACTCGTTTCGTAGTCATAACTTTCGATATGAACGCAGCTGATTTTACATTGGCAAACATTTTCATAACCTATACTGATGAAGACGTTTCAGGAATTCAAATGCCCTTCACAGTCTACAAGTATCTGGCTAGCAGTGATAGCTATGTTGAGTTGGCATCAACCGTTGATACAGACAATAAAATGATAACGATTACAGTAACTAGCATTGATGATCCATTGTTTGCTATTGGCGGTGCATCAGTAGATGGTTCAGGTGGTTTTTCGACCACTAATTGGGCTATACTTGCAGTTTCCATTGTTATCATATTGTCTTGTTGGTTGTTTTCGGCGTCTGGTACTTTAAGAAAAAGTAAGTATAATAATTTTCTTTTAGTTTTTCTTTTTTGTCAATTTTTTGAAGTTTTTACCTCTTTATTGAATTAATTAATTCTGATTTGACTAATATTTTGGATTAATTTTTCTCATTTTTTTTGAGTGTTGTTACAATTCTTTCACGTCTACATATCTGGAAGGTGTTTTTCCGTGAGAGAGATTTCTTGTCAAATGTTCATTTGGGTAAATCCTTGTCTGTTGAATAACTTTCGAAGTAAGCAGACTGCCTTTAGAAGCGGCGTTTGGTTTAAGCCTTAATTCGGGTTGAACGTGTCGTAATAGATCTCAAAAATGTGCAGACAAAATTAGGGCAAAAGAAGGTCATGTAGCGATGGCTCGATAACTTCAGGAAAATATGTTTTGGTTTTAACCTGCGAATCTGACACGGCTTTCGAAATTAAACCAGTTGATTTGCAGAAGCCCTTTATTTCTGGGGTAGTTCCAGCACATTGAAGAAGAACCCACTATTTTAAACGCAATTAGCTTCTTAGGTGGCAGCAGTGCTTTTTAGCAATATTATTGGTTTCGAAATATGCTTTATATGTTTTCGGTTGATGTTAGGTCGATTAAAGTTAGAAAGGTTGAGTAGGATGACTGAATATGTGCGATTGCAATGCCGTCAAGAAGCCTACACTGGTGTCCAGTTTGGAACGTTGTTTTTTAAGTCGGGGGTTTTTATGATCGTGAACAGACTTTGGCTGCTTATCGCGGGTACTTGTAGGGTTTCTGCAGTTATCGGATGGTTCATCAATTATAACAATAGCAATAATCCAGAATGCTTAAGAACTGTGCCAAATAAATGTAACAGCCCATTAAAGAAATTAAAAAGCAAAGGCTAACAACACCTGTTTGGTTTTTTTCGTTTCCACTGCCTTCAGGCAGGGAATTTTTCAGTTGCTTCTCTGTTCGTTCTTTTATAGATGTGACGTGTTGCGAGGACAACTGAACAAGTAAGGTTCCCCGTGATGTGCGCAATTAAATTTTTTTCTTTGAAATGGTTTAATCGATATTATTGCTTCTGGGTTTCGCGCAAAATGAGGAAAAGCTGATAATAAATTGTGAGGAAAAGATGGTGGAGATTTTACACTGTGCCTAGATTTTTGAATGGCTATCTGGAATTATTTGGTTGTCTTCAATAGAAGAAGAAGAGGTGCAATTGCATTTTGGGTAAGTTTGTTTTGGGTTGCTTTTGATGTTTAGGGTTTGGATTGTTTGTAGGTTGTGGGTTTAAAAGGGTTGAGATGGGTTGGAAAGGGTAAATCTTCTTCTTCTAGTTGCCTTTTACTGAGTAAGGATTTTTCAAATGATGTTTAGAGATAAAATACTTGAATGTAAGTGTCTAATTCATTCTGTGGCGTTTTCAGCTTAAGACATAATTATCTTTGGTTGTTACTGAAATCGTTATGTGTATTTTGGACCTTGATTATGAGTTTGAATTGGTAAGAGGCTTCCATGAAGGCCAAAGTTGCATTACATTTGGACTTATGCACACCTCTCATAAGATATTGCGCCATAGCACTTAAGTTAAGATTCTCTCAACAATTGAATGGAGACAAAGAATGAACATTCGTCGCAAAGCCCTATTCATAAGTCTATTTGCTCTATTGATAATGTGCGTCTACGTTGACGTACACTATGCGGTTGCTCAAGCCAATGCTGGGCAGTCCAGCTTAGCGGCGGCGAGCAGTGTCATCGATCAAGCATTCAACAACGTTTTAGCTGCTGAAAAAGCAGGAGCAAACGTTACAGGGTTGCTTGATAAACTAAATGTCGCGGTCAATCTTTTGTCTGAAGCCGAAAACGCATATAATAATGGCAACATCAATGCAGTTGAAGAAAAAGCCGACGCATCTGTCTTGATTGCACGGCAGGTTACTTTGGAGGCTCAAATTGCCAAGGAAGAAGCCCAAAATTCTGCTAACAATAGTTTTTGGTTTACTTTAGCGTTGACAATTAATAGTCTAATCGTGTTGTTTTTGGTCTTGTTCATCGTTTGGCTCTTTATTAAACGCAGGTACATCAAAAATCTGGTTAAGTCAAAGCCTGAGGTAATTACCGACGAAACTTGAACAATACAAACTCATCCTAATCTCTTTAGGATTAATCGGCGCTTTGCTTATTGCAACTCCAACCATTTCCGGATTAATTACCTCGCCGCAAGGGGAGCCTTTTTCCGAGTTGTATATTCTTGGACCTGAACGCATGGCGCAAGGATACCCCTACAATATAAGACCAAACCAAAACTACACCGTATACTTTGATGTGGTAAACCATGTTGGTTCTTCAGCGTATTATATTGTTTATATCAAGTTTCTGAACACTTCAGACGCTCTTCCAGATGTCACTTCAGGAATAGTCAGCACCGCCCAAACATTGTACAAAAACCGCGACTTAATCCTAGATGAATCATGCATCTGAAAGTAAACTTACTTTTTCGATTTCCAAAACCGTTGTTTCAAACAAGCAGTTAACCATCGGCAACTTGCACCTTAATGGCGAAGACATAAACGTGGACAAACCAACCGTTTGGAATTCAACCGCCTCAGAATATCAATACAAATTGCTGTTCGAACTCTTCATGTACAACAGCCAATCGAATGCAGAAGATTTTGACAGGCGCTTTGTCTATTTACAACTTAACTGCTCAAGCACTGAATAAAAAATTTTGTCTCATCAATAGTTTTAAGAATCTACAGGTTTTGGGAATCTCAAAAAAAACAAACTCGGATGGGCTAAACTAAGTGACAAGCAATCTATATGCTGCCGTAAAGAAGCAAATCAAGAGGAGAAAGACTCCCGAACCTGAAACGGCAAAGTATCCAAATAGCTTAATCCGGCGTCCCAAAAGTTTGGAAGAAACAAATGAAATCCAAATCGACCTTAAAAACGAATACAAAATTGAATTTACCAAAAAAGAATCTGCTGTAAGCATTGGAGAATATGTTTTTTCATCTAAAGCTTTATGGTATTGGATAACAATTCTGTTGGCGGCAACATCAGCAATTACAATTTCTGTCATTCCTGAAAATGTTGTCCCATTAATTTACTTGCGGTTAGGTTTCGGCGTAATTTTTATTCTGTTTCTGCCTGGTTTTGTCTTTATTAAGACTTTGTTTCCCACTAATGTGCCATTTAAAACTTCTTCGGAAAGTATGGATTCCTTAGAACGAGTTGTGTTAAGCCTCGGAATGAGCTTAATTCTCTCGCCCATGGTTGGGTTGATTTTAGACTATACCCCTTTTGGCATAAGATTAACATCCATTACCTTGAGCCTTATGGCATTAACCGTCGTTTTGGCTACAACCGCAGTATTCAGAGAACTCAAACAAGACAACCTAAAGCAAAATGGTGAAGTCGCTGTCAACCGGTAATTTTTGTTTTTGCTTTTTTAATTTTTAAGGTTAATATATTTGTACGATTATGTTCAGTTCGAGATTTTATTCGTTATTTGGATATCTTCAATTTTCAACATTCTATTATTCTCGTTTGTTTTTCTCTGCGTTCTATTAAAACAGCTTACTTCTTGATATCCTGTATCTGAGTTTATAATTGGAACTGGAGTGAGGTGTATTTCAAAGCTATCCTTAGGACAATGAACTTGATAGAAGGCGGAATTTAGTGTGAAAAGGTTTTCTAATGCTAATTCAAAATGTCCTTTTTGTAGCGAAGATTTGTTGTTTCTAAAAAACATCTGTTAAAATAATTTTGAATGCTGTTGTTTTGTTCAATTATAAAATTACAAAATTTTTAGTGCTGCAAGACTCAAGAGACCACTGTCAGAAAGAAATATATCCAATACCGAAATATTATATTTAAATTCGTTTTGAGATTACTCAATTTAAGTAAGGTATTAGTTGTGCTAGGCAAATCTAAAAAATCTATGTTAAATCTTTCTTTCATCAGCTTATTAATTAGCATGTTTATTTTGCCGTTGACTTTGATGATTCCTCAACCATATGCAGCGACCAGTGATTAAACTCAAATCTTTCTTAAATTCAATTAGAGAAGTGAAAAATACATGGAAAAAACAGTTTCGGAAAAACTAAATAATTCATTTAATTCAACCGTTGTGCTGATCGCAGCTCTTAACGAAGGGAAGGGCATTGGACCCACAATGGATGAGATGCAGTCTTACTTGAAAGGTGCTCGTTTCTTGGTTGTCGACGGAAACAGCCAAGATGGTACAGCAAATATTGCAAAGACTTTAGGCGCCGACGTTATGTTTCAAGAAGGTAAAGGCAAAGGTGATGCTTTGCGGCAAGGTATGAGGCACATTGGCTCGGACTGTGAGTATGTCGTTTTGACCGATGCTGATTTTACATATCCAGCTGAATATGTTCCTGAGATGATTAAAATTTTAAACAAAGATCCCACCATTGGAATGGTTTGCGGCAACAGATTCAATGGGCATCTAGTCGTTGGTGCAATGCATAACGCTAACTATTTTGGCAACCGACTCATTGCGTTTGCTCACAGTCTTCTTAACGAAGTAGATTTGCGTGATCCGCTTACTGGTTTGAGGGTTTTGCGTTGGAATGCATTACGTAATTGGATGCCAAAATCTGATGGCTTCGATATTGAAGTCGAGTTGAATAATTTTATCGTTCAACAGGATTATGGAATTGTGGAAGTGGAAATTCCGTATCGGCCTCGTGTTGGAGAGAAAAAGTTACAGCTAAAACATGGCTTTACCATAATGAAACGAATTCTCTCTGAAGCTTTTTTTAACAAACAAGTTATTACAACTTTAGTTCGGGGTTAGTTTAGCTTGCTCGGTAGTTTTGTGATTTTTACCATTTTATTTTTCGATAAGTTTTTTATCAATAACACGGTTGTTGTTAACTTTGATTGAAGAAAAAGGAATATCAGTCGTTATTTCTGCATATTCTAAGAAAAGTAAAGGTCAGGTTTTGGATTGCATACGATCTTTGCACAAACAAACTTTCTTGCCTAATGAGATCTTGCTGAGTTTAGATCCTAATCCAGAACTTGTTCCTTTTTTTAAATCTGCTGTTCCCGCCGATGTTGAGATTGTTGTTAGTACTGGTTACGGTCTGTCATATGCAAGGAATGCCGGGGTTAAGTATTCAAAGAGTGAGATAGTTGCGTTCATCGATGATGATGCTGTTGCTGACAAAGATTGGCTGAGGAATATTTTCAAGAATTATTCTGACCCATCCGTTGTCGGTGTCGGGGGATTAGTTTCTCCTTTATTGGCAGAAAGGAAATCTTTTGGGTGGTTTCCTGAAGAACTCAACTGGATAATTGGTTGTTCGTACAAAGGTCAAAGTAATCGTCGAGAAGCCGTTAGAAATTCGATCGGGTGTAATATGTCGTTTAGGCGATCCGTTTTTGAGAATGTCGGGTATTTCAGAAAAGATGTTGGCCGATTAGGCAAAGTTCTTCTTGATGGAGAAGAACCAGAGTTTTCAATGAGAGTTCTTCGGAAGATCCCAAAGTCGAAAATAATCAATGAACCTTCTGCTATTGTCTTTCATAACGTTAGTCCTAAGCGTATGACTTTTAAGTATCTTTGTAAGAGGTCATTCTATCAAGGTTTTTCAAAGGCTTTGATCAGTGAAACTCTTGGAGACACAACACTAGGTCTAAGTCTTGAACGTAAATACCTGAATTATCTTTTAACTTCCTCAGTAAAATCAAGGCTCAAACGATTCTATAGTTTGAAAAATTTGAGTCAATTAATCACACTATTTATATCATCGGCGTTTGTTTTCGTTGGGTTTGCGATAGGTAAAGTACACGAAGCAGTTGATTGATTTGGGTAACATTGCTATAATAGTCGAGAAGGGGTTGTGCCATGGATGCGGGACATGCGCTGGAGTATGTCCCAGTGCAGCCTTGAAGATGGAGGTAGTCAAGGGACTTTGGGTTCCTAAAATTCTGTTCGACAAATGCACATCTTGTGGAATATGTGAAAGAGTTTGTCCTGGTTACAAAGTGGATTTTGAATCGTTGAATGTGACGGCTTTTGGAAAACAGCCTTCGGACAGGTCAAGTAGTGAATGCCTAAATTGCTATGTCAGTCATTCAACTGATGAAAATCTTAGGTACAATTCTGCATCTGGTGGATTAGCCAGCCAAATTCTGATTTATGCTCTAGAGAAGGGTTTCATCGACGGTGCTCTTGTAACTCGGATGAACGAAACCAATCCTCTGGAATCTGAAGCGTTCATTGCTCGATCCCGCGAAGAGATTGTTGCTGCCTCAAAATCGAAGTACTGCCCTGTGGCTGCCAATTACGCGTTAAAAGACATTATCCATCAGAAAGGTAACTTTGCAGTTGTGGGTTTGCCATGCCACATTCACGGCGTTCGAAAAGCAGAGCAACTTTATCCCGAACTCAAAAAGAAGATAATCTTACATTTGGGCCTTATGTGTTCTCACATGGTTAGTTTTAACGGTACAGAATTCGTGGTTGGAAAATTAAACATTCACAAGAGTAACGTTAGAGGAATTACCTATAGAGGTAAGGGTTGGCCTGGCGCAATGACCGTCAGGTCAGCAGAACGGTCAGTGAGTATACCTCTAGTTGGGAGCTGGCGCTCATATTGGCCTGTGTTTTCCAGTTTTCTGTTCACTCCGGTACGCTGTATAATGTGTCCGGATCAGCTTGCTGAGTTGGCAGATATTTCTCTTGGGGATGCTTGGTTGCCCGAATTTCGTGGTGACAAGATTGGTAAGTCTCTATTGATTACTCGATCACAATACGCAGAAAATTTGTTGAAGGCTCTGCAGTCTGATGGTAAGATTGAGTTGTCGCCGATTAGTTTAGAGAGGGTTAAGCGATCTCAAGCTGTCAATCTGAGATTTAAGAAGGATGATTTTTTTACACGTTCTGTGATGCTAAAAGCCCTTAATCAGCAGATTCCAGTTTTTGTTCCTCCCATTTCAGGGCGTTTTTCGACGTTGGCTTTCTTGCGAAATCTGTTCATTTTCTTGAGCATCAAATTATCCATGAACAAGGCGGTTACGTCATTTCTTGTTCGTTTTCCTTTTCCAATTTTCCGATTATACTCAGGAATTTATCGTATTCTATCGATTGGATGATGTTGGAGGCTATTGTTCTTTGTCTGAAACGAAAATACACATAATCCATGTTGGGCACATGAGTAACAAGGGAACCCAAGCGTTGCTAAAAAGCGATGATAGCGCCATCAGAGGCATCGTTGACGGTGAGGTTTCGCTGTCAGTGTCGACAACTGACATAGAAGGCGTTAAGCGACTCAATCTGCCCAAAAGCACAATTATTATGCCCACACTCATCGATTTGCCCTACATTATAGCAGACAATCTGGCAAAGAGGTTGGGTATTTCACGAAAGTCGATTCGGTATAAGATCTTCTCTCTTTATGCTTTGTTCCTGATGTTTGTTCAGACGGCTTTGCTTGCTATCTCGGCTTTTCTAGTTAGGTTAAGGCTTCCGGCTTTGTATAAAAGAAGCGTTTTGAACCGGATGGCCAATAGCGATGTTATTGTTTCGTGCAGTGATGAAAATTTTAAGGAGACAGCTTCTATGCTGCCACTTAATTTATATTGGGCTATCACCTGGTGGACGATGCTTTTTGAACGGATGATGGAAGTTTCAGTCGCTAGTTATTTGGGTAAACCTTTAGTTATGTTTCCTAATTCGGTGGGACCTTTCAAGACACGTTTGGGTCTGCTGATGTCGAAGCTTGCTTTGAACAATTTTGACTCCATAATCGTTCGAGACTCGGTCTCTTTCAATTTGCTTAAAAAACTAAGAGTTGTTCCTAAAATGGTGCTAACTTCTGATGCCGCTCTACTGTTTTCTGCTGATCCAAAAGTGCCCGTGCAGAAATTTAGTTCTCCATCAATTGGAGTTTCCATCGGAGTCTACAATCAGAGTCTTTCTGAAGAAGATTTTCAGAGCTTCATGGCTGAAAACGCTGCAGCTCTGGATCGAATCGTTGATTTATACGATTTTGACGTTTGTTTCTTCCCTCATTTTATTACTGGGTTTGAGAACGATGATTTTGAAGTCTCCAAGATAGTTTTGGGAATGATGAAGAATCGAGATCGAGCGCGTGTATTTAAGATTGATAGTTTGGATGAGTTCAAGCTGTGTTTGGAGCAGATGGAGCTGTTGATCTCTTCCAAGATGCACCCTATGGTTTTGGCGACGTCTGGGTATGTGCCTACTGTTTGTATAGCTTACGATCATAAGCAGACTGGTTTCTTGAAGGACCTTGGACTCACGGAATATTTGATTCCGTTGAAGGATGTGGCTTCTGAGGTAATTGTGTCCAAAGTTGGCAAGGTTATTGAAAACAGGAAAGAAATCATTGCGTTGTTAAAAAATAAAATTCCCGTACTTCAGAAGGAAGTAAAGAGTGCGATGCGAGAAGCTTTACGTCCATCTTTAGGAAAGAGATTGCGTGAAGAAAAATAGAAAAAATGCTAAGGCGTGATTGTTTTGTCCTACTACTATGGAACTCTCAAGAATTTCTACAGTCTCTCAAGAAATCTCCATATGAAAAAAGGTGAGCTTATTGCGCATCAAAATAAGTGTCTCAAAAGCGTAGTGAGGCGAGCTTACGATTCAGTTCCGCTCTATCGACGTAATTTTGATGCAGTTGGTGTGAAGCCTGAACAAATAAAGACTGTTGAAGATTTGTCCAAGCTGCCTGTTGTATCTAAGAACGACATCCGAAAAAACCCAAATGACGTAATTTCAACCGATTACTCGATGGATAAGTTGCGTGTTCTATCCACCAGCGGTTCAACGGGACAGCCTCTGCGAATTTTTATAAGTAAACAAGAAGATGGATTCAGAAAAGCTAAACATCTCAGAGCCAATTTGAGTTGCGGTCACAAGTTTTCCAATCGATGGCTTACTGTTACTTCGCCTTCTCATTTCAGCGAAGTAGGTGGGATTCAGAAACTGTTGCGTTTCTACAGCCCGAAGTTTGTTTCAGTCTTCTGGGATGTTGATAGGCAACTTTCGGCTATCGGCGAATTTAATCCGCAGGTTCTGGATGGATATTCAAGTTCCTTAGCGTTGTTGGCGAGGGAAGTTAGGAAAAAAGGTGTTTCTGGAGTTAATCCAAGGATTATTTTTGGGGGCGCCGAGTTGGTCGATCCTGTTTCAAGAAGGACTATTGAAGAGGTCTTCGAGGCTCCTTTCTATGACCAGTATGCGACGATTGAGTTTGAAAGAATGGCTTGGCAGTGTCCAGAGCGATCGGGTTATCATATAGATGCAGATTCTCTTGTAATGGAATTTTTAGACGCCAAAGGCGAGGCAGTGTCGGCTGGCGAGAGTGGAGAAATAGTGTGCACGAGCCTTTTCAATTACGCGATGCCTTTAATTAGGTACAAAGTTGGTGACTTTGGAGTTCCTTCTGACGAAGAATGTCCATGTGGCAGGACACTTCCCTTGCTGAGCAGGATTGAGGGGCGAAGCGATTCACTTTTGCTTCTTCCGGATGGGCGGATGTTATCGCCGCGGACTATAACAGTTGCTATGGGAAGTTTTCACCTTAACAGGTTCATCGAACAGTTTCGAATCGTGCAAGAAAGAAAGGATAGCATAAGGATTGATCTCAAAGTTGAAGATTTATCTGAGGATAAGCGGATAATTGAGCATGACCTTATGGCTCATTTCAAAGCGATGCTTGGAATCGAAGATGATTCGGTGGCATTCAATGTAGTGTTCGTTGATGACATTCCGTTGAACAAGAACGGTAAGCTGAAGATAATAGAATCCAAGTTAGATCTCTCGATATAGAGTTTGAGTGTTAGATTAGCAAATGCAAAACAAGAATGTTTTTCTTTATTTATTGATTAGTCTTGCCGTCGGTTTGCTAGTTTTCAGCATAGCCTCCACTCATCTATATACTGTAAATCCATCTGGGTTAGGTTTGGCTAGTTCTCTGCCAATAACTTTCTGGGTTGGATTAGGTGTTTTGGGTCTTGTTTGGTTTTTTGGCGTTAAGACGAATTGGGTTCTCGGTGTTGCGCTCGTTTTAACTTTTGGGTATCTCTTCTTGGCTCCTGCAGTCATCAGGGATCCGGTTTGGTTGAGCAATTCTTACTATCCATTTGGCGAGAGTTCTTTGGTTAATTCATCGGGACATCTTTTAGATCGGGGTGGCTTGGGATTGAACAGTTATCATAATTGGCCTTTATTCATCTATTTTTCAAGCGTATTTACGCAGGCTACAGGAATTTCGGCAACTCCGTTGTTGAAGTATTTTCCTATTTTCATAATTTCCATGTGCGGTATTCTGTCTTATTTCATTCTCCGAATGAAGTTTGATGTTTCCCAAGCGATTCTTGGTGTAGGCATATTTGTTGCCAGTTTTTGGTTTCGCCAACAGTACTTTGGGCCTCCTGGATTTGGTTTTGTTCTCTTCTTGCTGAGTCTTTTGATAGTTTTGAAGTATTCTTTCTCTAACATGCCTAACAAAACTACTCTGGCTGGTCTATATCTTCTGGTCTTTACAGCAACTCTATTCACGCATTTTCTTTCCGCGGTCATGTCGCTTGCCGTAGTGGTTGTATTGCTTCTTTCTCAATATCTTGCGCGCATAAAGAATCATTGGAGTGTAGTTCCCTTGATTTGTTTGGCTGGGGTTGTTTTTTTGGTGTACACTGCATTCATTACTCAGGGGTTCTTTTTCTATCTAGTTAGGGTCTTCTCGAGCTTGATTTCTGTCCAAAGCGGAATCGCTCAGGAATCAGCCAGAATTACAGGTTCTGCAGCGCAGGTTTTGAATTACAGATCAACTTTAGCAATCATTGCTTTAGATTGTGTTATTCCTTTGGTTGGCATATTTTGGGTGTTTAAAAAGAAAATTTCGCGTGCCAAATTCTTTGCGGATGGGTTCAACATGTTTTGGTTTGTTCTCTTGATAGTTTTGGTTATTTTCGCTGTTTTCTTCCAGTATGGTCCTCATGAAGGGTATCAACGTGCGCTCATGTTTGCTCTGCTTCCCCTTTCATACTTTTGTGTCCTTGCGTTGGTTAAGAAACCGAAGCTATTAGTTGTTATTATTGTTGCTTTGATTTTCCTAAATATTCCTGCTCAGTACGGCGGAGATTCTTACACTCTTGAGACGAAAACAGATCTTTCGGGGGCTCAATTTCTTGCAACGAAAACAGCGGATGGTATTGTGGTTCTCTACGATTTTTCTTTGCTTCAAAGGTACTTTGACCCTGCAAAGAATGTGACTTTCAGAACTATCGAGCATCTGCCTTTCACGTCAATACCTAACTCCACTACGGTTTTGAATACTGCTTCTCAATGTGACTACGTGGTACTTTCCAACACTTCTGACAGTTTCTATTACTATTTTATGCAGCATACCCCTCTCTCTGATACGTTAAATGGAAGCAATGATTCTTTGAGATTCAATCGGGTGTATGATAGCAAAGGGTTTGTTGTATTAAGCGACAAGTAGTTGTCGATGCTTTTTTTGGTTGTCTTGTCATTAAGGTTTTTTGTGCTTTTGTTGTACAATTGTTTGGGATTCTGGTTTTTCCGAATAATTTATTTACGTCCAATATCCGATAGATTAAAGATTGCCTCTTGAAGCTATTGGATTCAAAAACAAAAAGAATCACCTTAATCTCTCTTTTAGTAATCATACTCCTTGCATCTTTGCCCTTGAACTCAGCTAATCTATCTTCAACGGTGGCATTTAGTGCTGGTGGAACAATAGTTGTGGATAGCCAGCCGGTTTCTACGCCTTCTCCTTCTCCAACCTCAACTCCCCCTCAAACGCCTTCTCCTACTCCAACGCCCACGGTGACTCCTTTTCCAACTCCGACAGCAACAACTTCTCCAACTGAAACACCAACTCCCACTCCAACATCAACGGCGGCGCCTACTCCTTCTCCAATTCCCACTCCAGGCACTGTAGTTTCGACAGAACTCGTAAACTTCTACAGTATGAGCAGCAGTGAAATATCACGGTTTATTGGTGCTATTAGTTCTCAGGGTATTCCCATACTTACTCTACGTTTGAATGCTATGACTGAGTATAGTTCAGGAACAAGTTCCGGGATAAACAAGGCTAAAGAAATAATTGGCGCAGCAAATCAATATGGGATTGAATGCAACATAGACCTTCATACTTGGTACACAACTTGGGACAATGATTTTCGAGACAGCGCATCAGACAGCGCAAGTAATAGAGCCGAATATATTACTTATGTTAGAAGTGTTCTAAGCGATTTTGTGGACACACCAGTTTATGCTTTTATGGTTTTAAATGAACCTCAAGCGAGAACGGCAAGCTCAAGCGAAAACCAATTCATACTGGATATAATTAGTGCGGCACATGAAGAAACCACTCGACCCGTTTCAGTACGTTTCATGTGTGGTTATTCACCTTCAACTGGGCATTATAACGCCTGCTGTTGATGTTGCCTCTGATTTTCTGTGCCGAAACAGCTATTGGGATCCACAGAATCCATCAGTTACCGTTTACGGCACAACGCAAGCTAAAATGAATACAGCTATAAGTACAGCTCATAATCAAGGAAAAGAAATTTGGTTTACAGAATTCGGAAAATCTAACAGCAATTTAGAGAGTCAACGAGCTTATGTTGAAGCATTTGTTTCATGGGCTAAAAGCAACAATGTAGACGCAATTTTCTGCTGGGTTTGCCAACCTGAAAGCGGAGGCGAGACCTATAATATTTTCAATGGATATACTCCTAATCCAGCGTTCTACGAGTTAGTCAACTAAATGGTGTACTGTTTTTTTTTGGGTGCAATCCCAAGTGGTTTGTTAGCTTTTTTTGCTTTGTTTATGAAAGTAGGGGTAATCCTCTTCTGCGCCTTAGGGTGAAGAGGCCTTAGGGTTTTGTCTATTTTTGTAGGGATATATTGTGGCTATTGGGAATAAGGGATAAATACGATCATTTTGATCTGGTCTCATGAGAATTAATATGTGTTAGATAGTGATTGGTACAGGTACGTTCTATATGTCAGATGAAGTCATGAAGGTTGCTCAGGCGTCTACTCGTGGAAGCTTTTTCCTAATTTCTGGAACGGCTGTTTCCACGGTTGTTTTAGCAGTGAGCGCTATACTAATCGCTCGGTTGCTGGGGTCTGATTCGTATGGTCAATATTCTTTGGTAATCGTTGTGCCTCAGTTAATGTTTCTCTTTACTGATCTGGGTTTGAACCAAGGTATAACAAAGTTCACTTCGGATTTTCAGTCCCAAGGGGATTTTAAACGTTCGGCGGCGATAATTAAACATGGTTTAGTTATCAGGGCGTTGGTGGGGCTATTCTTATCTGTATTTACGTATGTGTTTGCAGATTTTTTGGCTTCAGTAGTTCTTCAAAGGCCTGAATTAAGTTTCTTGGTTCAGATTTCGGCGATTGTAATACTCTTCCAGGTTATGTTTGCGACGTCTGTCTCTGCTTTTGTTGGGTTGGATAAGACTGAGTACAATGCTCTTACACTAAACATTCAGTCGCTTGCCAAGACAATAATCCAGATCGCGCTCATCCTTACGGGGTTTGAGGTTGCTGGGGCTATAGCAGGTCATGTTGTTAGCTATTTGATTGCTGGAGTTATTGGGCTTGTTCTGGTTTTCTTCTTGTTGCGAAGGGAAAAGGGTGTTTCGAATAATTTTGGGTTCGCTGATGATACAAGGCTCTTGTTGCATTATGGTTCACCTCTTTATTTGTCTGCGGTGCTCGTTGGTGTGGTTCCGCTTTTTCAGACTTTTGTTCTTGCTTTTTTTGTGTCTGATGCTGCTATAGGTAATTTTAAGGCTGCGACTAATTTTGCTATGTTGATGACAATTCTTTCGGTTCCGATTCAGACGGTTATGCTTCCTGCTTTTTCGAAGCTCAAGAATGGAGCAAGCAACCGAATATCTAATTTTTTTATGGTAGCAAATAAGTACACGGCTTTGATCGTGGTTCCCGTGACTGTTTTGATAGTGGCTTTTTCAAGTCAGATAGTCAGCATCGTGTATGGGTCAACGTATGATTCGGCTCCCCAGTTTCTATGGACTTATTGTCTTGTGTATTTGTTAGTCGGGGTTGGCTATTTGACTCTGGCTAGTTTCTACAACGGTCTGGGTGAAACGAAGGTGACCCTGCGAATAAGCCTAATAACTTTCGTTGTTTTAGCTTTCTTGTCACCGTTGTTGACGAGTTTTTATGGCGTTCAGGGGTTAATTGTTGCATATTTGATTGCTAACGGGTCGGGTCAGGTCTACTCGTCTATCTATGCTCGTAGGAGATACCAAGTCAGGTTTGACACTCTATCCCTTCTGAAGATCTATGCTATAGCAATCTTATCTGGTATAGCTCCTGTCTTGATTCTCAACTATTCGGGACTTTCAAGCGTTTTAGGTGTTGCCGTTGGAGGCGTCTTATACCTGTTTACGTATCTGACTTTGATGCCCATTGTAAAAGTGGTTTCAAGTTCAGAGTTGAAGCAAGCTAGTCATGCAGTTCAAAACATTCCAATACTTACGAAAATCGCAAAGCTCATAATAAGTTATCAACAAAAAATTTACAATTTCCTGGCGTAAAGGTTTGGGTGATAGTGGAATCATCGATTTTTTTGCGATGGGTTAAGCTTGTATTTGTGCACAGGCTTTTTGTGTTCATAGGTGCATTTTTCAAAGGATTTTTTCTAAAATAGTTATTCATGTTAGACGTGTTTGTCTATTTTCTTATATTCGGTTTTCTTTGTGCTCTATTTTTCAAGTGTGTCGGCGACTATTCTTAGAGATTATTCAAGCTCAGGTCGGTGTTCACCTAAAAGTTGGTAGGTTTATTGGTGCATTGCGTGAACAATGTCTGCCCGTCATCAGTCCTTCTTTGTCAGGCGCAAGCACTTGACCAACTCCAATGTTTCCTTTTTGCTATTACAGCAATGCTTGTGAATATGATTATCAGAAGCAGTACGGCATTTGGGGCAAGTTCAGGAATTGCTGAAGAGGGAATTGGCGATTGTTCTGGAATTTCTGATGATGGACTTGGGGTTGGAGTAGGTGAAGGTGATGGTGTCGCTGTGGGTATTGGGGTGGGCGTTGCCGTTGGGGATGGTGTTGGTGCTGGAGTTGGGGTTGGCGTGGGTGTTGGAGAGGGTGTAGCTGTCGGAGTTGGTGAAGGTGTCGGAATTGGAGAAGGTGTTGGACTAGGAGTAGCCGCATTTGTAAGTTCGTAGAAGGCTGGTCTAGGTTCTCCGTCTGTTGTTTTGGCTAAGTTTAGGCCTTGTCCTGGAGGAGTGGGGTTTGGTGAAGCGTAGTCGGCTCGCCAGAAGAAGGCAGTCGCGAGGCTTACATTTAGGTTCTCAAAGAGGGTCACAATCTCTTGGGTTTGGGTTTGTTGTGAGGTGTCGTTGTTGGTTTTGCTTCCGAATTCGCTGATAACGACGTTTTTGCCATGTTTGCGGATTTCTGCTATTGACTCTGTGAGGTTCTGAGGAGAAGAGTTTTCATCCTCATAATAGTTAAGAGAAACATAATCGCATACATCGTAGATTCGGGAGTCCATGTTGAATTGTAGAGGGCTCTTAAATCCGTACTCAGCGAACCTTATTGAAATCGGTTTGTCTGAGTGGTTCTTGATTGCTGTTTTCATTTCCGTCCATAGCTGAGCGAACTCGTCTATTGAGGCATTGCAGGCCCAGCTGCCGCGGAAGGGTTCATTCATCATCTGCCAGCTGTCGATGTTATTGACATCTTTCAAATAGTATGTACAGTTACTAAGAAAATCAAGCCATGCTTGTTTTATGCTGTTGTTTGTGAAGACGGTGTTGAAGAGTCTGGGAGAAAACCAGTTGGGCATGGTCCAAGAATAATTTGTGTTTGAACTCGCCTGCATAATCGTATGGAAGTCGATTACTATGGATATGTTATATTTTTCGGCGAATTCGCATACTCTCTTTATTTCGTTGAGAGCTGAATAATTATAGTTTTGATACGAAGTTTCGAGGTGAGTCCAGACTGCTGCCAACGTTAAGGTCTTGATGTTGTTGTCGCTGAATAATTTGAAGTCTCTGTCAAGGGTGGAGTCTGGAAGGTGGCCTAATTCGTAGTGCCAGTTGGTTGAGAGATATTGAATTCCAAATTTAGTTTCAGAATACTGTGTTTCTTGGGCTTGCAAATTAGGGGGCGATTGAAGCAGGGCACTCGATAAAAGAATTAACATCACGAAAATAGCGGATGATACTTTCGAGGTATGCAAGTGTTGTTTTCGCTCACTTTAATAGTTTTAATGAAGCTCTGGCAGATTAACATTTTCAAGAATATTCATCTCTTTTTAGCAGAGTAGACTCTGTTTTAGGATCTTTTTTCATTAGTCTGATTGTGGCAACTGTTGATTTGCAGAACCAGTTGCAGCAGCAACAGCAGCTTCTCTTAATTTGTTCCTTCGGATAACCAGGAGCGTTGTTAAAGTTAATGCGGCAATGCTGAGTGCGGCTATGATTGGGTAGATTGGCTCTAAGACCAACTGCTTTTCAGGTTTTGCTTCGGGTGTAGGTAGGGGTTCTTGGGAAGGTGAAGTAGTTTGATTATTTGAAGGAGATGAGGGAGCAGGGGTGTAAGTTGGTTTCGTGGTTGGGATTTGAGTGGGTATGGGTGTTGCGGGTGTGGGTGTTTGAGGGTCAGAAAGCACCATGTATGATGGGTTTTCTGTTGTCTCTGGTTTCAAAATGTTTTCGGTATTGTCTTTGACAGTGAAGAAGTAGGTGATGGATGTAGCTTGAGGGAAAGAGGGTATTGAGCCAGTCCAAACACTGTTGCTTATTTTTGTCATGTTAACCTGAAATTGGCTGACAGAGTTAATTGTGTAAAACAAGGTTACGCTTTTTGTTCCTGATTTGTTTGGGGTTATTGTGGCTTGGACTGTAACGCTGTTCTGTGAGTGCACTTCGTTTGGAGAGGGGCTTTGGGTTATGGATAGTATTTTTGCGGGTTGATCTACTTGAGGGGGCGATAATTCGTTCATGGCAATGAAAATAGCAAGGCACTTAGGAAAATATATGTTAACAATTTCATCATAATGCTCGGGCAAATGTCTCCAAGCTGTTTCTTCGCCAACGGTTTCTATTAGCCATGCTGATTGGACTCCTAGCAAAACTGCGTCACCTAATGCATAGCCATTTGAGTCAAAGCTGATTGTTCGGTAAGGTGTTATGCCTAATTCTGCGCAAATCTGGGTGGTTGCGTTTTTCAGGTTTTCTGAAAGGGTCAAGTTGCTTCCAGTGTAAAAGGAAGCGTATGGGCCTGCTCCGCAGTGCAAGTTGGCGTAAAATGTGGGTTGGTAGGTTAAGAAGATGTTTCTCATGATTCGAGTTTCGGGTTCACTTATTGGATTTGGTCCCGAATAAGTATCATCAGAGGGGCTGCTTTTTCGCCATCCTGTTTCAAAGTTTCTGTTCAGGTCCACACCGTAGAAAGAGATTTCGGTGTCGCCGTTGCCCCTAACGTTTTGGTTGTTGACCATGGGAATGAACATCACGTAGTTTTGTTCAAGAATTTTATTTGCCTGGGAGGTATTACTTTCCAAGAGCCACTTCGCCAAAAGAAACAGTATTTCACCGCCCTTGTCTTCGTTGCCGTGAATCTCGCTGTCCCAGAGCACCCGTCCGCCAGATTGGTTACCAGCTACAAACAGCAATATGTCCCTTCCGTTGTAACTTTTTCCAACAGAGAAGTATTCCGTGTTTGCGTGGCTATCCCATAATTGTTCCCACATTGCAGTTTTTTCTTCTTTTGTGTGGAAGGGGTCAAAGACACCGCTTTGAGTCTGTGGCAAGGTGATGGATGATAAAGTAAGAATAAGAAAGAACAAAGTTACTGCTTTTGTTTTCATATTTCCCTAGCTGATTTTTGTTGAAAGGTACTAAAAAACCTGCCTAAACTTGTCTCGAAAGCAAGTGGTAGTCCTTCTGGATCAGTAGATTGGAGTAGCACTCCGCAAGCAGCCCAACTTGGCAAGCTGAACAAGAAACAAAATTCTCCGCCAACTTCATAATAACTAACTCTCCTTTGTAAAAGCAAAGGTAAGCGCCAACTGATTTGAAAATATAGAGCAAAGTGTTAACCTTGGGGCTGAAAAAAAGGTTTCATTGCAGAGAAATTGGACTCTGATAAAATGTGGGAATTTACCACCAGGTCCAGTATGTTCGAACTCTGGTGTAGGTGGCTTCTTTGAGTTCATAGAAGGCGGGTGTAGGACCAGCAATGTTGAATAGTTCAGCTGTGGGGTTTGTGGTTTGCCAAGCGAAAGCAAACGCGACTGGTATGCCTTTACTTCTGAATAATGCGAGGCTTTTCTCGTACCATGCTCTTTTCTCTTCGTCTGTGCCAATTTTGCTTCCGAACTCAGATATCAACAATGGTTTGCCATAGTTTTTGCAATCAGAAACGCATTTGTTGAACATGCTCCATGTTGACTCATACACGGTATAGCTTGGGTTGGTGTTGGATGGGTCGAGGTATTCGTTGATGGCTATGTAGTCGCATGCCTTGAAAACTTGTGTTCTGCTAAAGGTTCCGCTCCAGGGGCTGCTGCCTAATGCAAAACGTATTGTGATTGGGCGACTATCAATACTCTTCATAAGAGTTCGTTGCTGGCTCCATAGTTGGTAGAAGAGCGTGGCGTCTGTGGATTTGCCTATGTAGGGTTCGTTCATCATGGTCCAGCTCTCTATGCATTTGAAGCCTTTGAGTTCATTCATTGTGCTGCCCACAAAGCTGAGCCATTGCTGCTTGATTGCTGGGTCACGGATTATGTCGTTGATGCATGTTAGGAATTCAGGTCTTGTTCCATTGGACGTCCAGAAGTCAAACTGCACCTTCATGCCGACTTGGTCTGCAACGGCTAAGAGGCGTTTGTAGTTGGGGATAACATTTGGGTCCGCAAGGACGCTTTTCCATACGATGCGTATGCTTACGCTGTTTATTCCGTTGGCTTTGAATAAGGAAAGCTCTGATGCTGTGACTGAGTCGTCTTGGTAGAAGCGGTTGCTGCTGCTCAAATAGTTTAGTCCACTTTGGAAATAGACTGTTCGAAGGGTTGCTGCATTGGCTAATGCTGTGAATGTTGAAAAAAATATAAGGGCAATTATTATGGTAGCGATTGTTTTGGTTTTATTCATTATTTCCTGACCTCAATTTCAAACAATATTTTTGGTTTAGTGAAATTAGAAATGGAAATAATCCAAATTAGCTATGTTAGAACTAACTAATAAATTTTGAAAACCTCTCTGTCTGCTTTTTGTTAGGTTGATTAGTGGCGTTTCTGCTTGGTATCTGGAATCGGAATAATATATAAAAGCAAGTAATCGGCGTTGTATGCTAAATGGATGGAGTCGTAATACATGATAAGCACTAAGTTTAGTTGTTATGCTATTGTAGCACTTTTTATTTTCTCAACAGTCACTTTAGTAACTGTTCAAGCTCAAGATGCTGGATTCACAGAATATGTGATTAAACCAGACGGATCAGTTGAACCTGACACCTCAGCTATAACCCATATTGGATCCAATTACTTTCTTACGCAAAATATCTCGGGCAATGTAATTATTCAAAAAGATGACGCGGTCTTTGACGGTGCAGGCTACACACTAACAGGCAACGCCGTTAAAGGCACGTACGATTTAAGTGAAAACGGCCTGTTGTATTTGGATGCCGGCTTCAACTTGACAAGAGCCTGGAACGTGACTGTGCAAAACGTGAAAATCGAAAACTGCGCAAATGGCGTAACATTGTTGAATTCATATTATTGTCGAATATTAAATTGCTCTGTTTCGGGAAGCGCAGTTGACGGAATAAAAATAGCTTGGTCAGCCAACAATACAGTAGTCTGGAATACCTTCCTTTCTAATGCAGATGATGGAATCCAATTGATTAACGCTGAAAACAACAGTATAATGGTTAACAACTTGAATTCTGGAGTTGAACATAGAATTAACGGCAACGGTTTCCAGCTTAACGGAAATTGCAGCAACAACATGATCAAAGGCAACAATGTTACCGGCTTTGACACAGGTATCTTTGTTGATTCATCAAGTGGCGAGGCGATCTCCAATATTGTTAGCTACAATAATTTCGCAAATAACAGCTGGAATGGAGCTGTAATAGATGGCATAGATAACCTCGTTATGCTAAACAACTTTTACAATAATGGATTGCTATCAGTAGGCGACAACAATTGTTCAGGAAACTATTGGAGTACAATTTCATCAATTTATGATAGTTCTCCCCTAACTGTTCCAATCAACACAAATATCACTCCCGAATTCATTACAATTCCTCACCCAGAACCAGACCCAACACCCTCTCCGACACCAAGTCCTTCACCTGCTCCAACACCATCACCAACCACTGCTCCCACACAAATTCCTCAGGTTTCACCCAGACCAGTACCTAAACCCACAGACACTTCGCATACATCAATCCCTCCAGCATCCCCGTCTGCGACCGAAGCTCCTCTAGCTTCTGTGTCGCCAACACCCACCGCAAAGTTGACTCAAGCTTCCTCTGTTTGGCCAATTCCACTATTGCTTGCATTTACGGTTTCTGCTGCAGCGATAATATTTGCTTTTGTTGTGCTTAAGGGACAAAAGAAAGGCCGAGACAAATGGTTATTGGAAAGTGCTTAGCGCTTTCGTAACCGTCGTCTCTTTTTTGCTCTAAGCCCTATTTTCTTTTTTTTTATTGCTGTATACTTTTGACGCTTTGAAACTGGTTCTAAGTAGATTGATAATATCTATTCTTACCGAACGTGATGATTTAACCAATAACTTACTTTATTTTTTTTCCTAATCTGCTGATTGAACAACTTTTATTGCCGATCTAAGATAAGCATGAAGTTAAGCATTTTTTCATTACTAACAGCACCTTTACCCGAAAGAGCAATACTCCTTTGTTCATCGCGCGATCTTAATATTTTATTAAGACTTCGTTTATTTTTTCTCTGTCTCCTGTTAAAACGGCTTATTTCTTGATATTCTGTATCTGAGTTTATAATTGGATAGGGGGCGAGGTCTATTTCAAACCTGTCTTTTAGGACAAGGAACTTAATAGGAGGCGGAATTTAGTATGAAGTTTTTCTAATGTTAAATTCAAAAGATCCTTTTTGTAGGGAAAATTTGTGTTTATAAAAAACATCTGTTAAAATAATTTTGATATGATGTTTTTTTTGGCAAATTATCTAAAATTACAAAATTTTTGGTGTTGGAAGACTCAATAGACCGTTTTCAGAAAGAGATATATCAAAAATCGAAATATTATATATAAATTCGTTTTGAAAGGACTCAAATAGAGTAACCAGGTAATCATCTATGTCACGCAAATCTAAAAAATCTATGTTAAATCTTTCTTTAATCAGTATATTGATAATTAGCATGTTTATTTTGCCGTTGACTTTGATGATTCCTCAAGCTTCTGCAGCGACGGGTGATTTAACTCCAAAATGGACTAGAAGCGGACTTGGTACCAACTGGGAAGGCGGCTTAGTTATCGGAGATGTCACTGGTGACGGCTCAGACGATGTCGTTTATGGCGGTAACGATCAATTAGTTGTTTTGAATGGAAATACTGGCGCCACAATTGCGACATATGCACAAACTCGAATCGGGCAGTACTGTCAGCCGCAGCTTTATAATATTGATGGCTGATGCTGCTCTTGAAATCTTGGTTCCTTTGTATTATTTGCCTGGTTTGGCTGCCGTGCAATACGATGGCGATAACACCCTTGCCCCAATGTGGATTGCCAATGTTCAGGGTTCAGGGGGGTCGGGTAGTGTCATGTCTAAGCCTGTTGCTGGAGACATCGACGGAGACGGAAAATTGGACATTTTCATTGCTTCTCAAGATGTGGCACCTGCTGGACAATATGATGGTACTGTATCCAGAATAGATTCTGCGAATGGTGCTATTTTGGTTCAGACTTTTACTTGGCGTCCGTGTTCTGGTGGGCTTTCTTTGGCGGATACTGATAATGATGGTGTTTTTGAGCTCTACCAGGGTGATCGAGGCATCTACTACGGTGATGGTAATTATGGCAAGGGCGAGAGATCTTCTGGGCTGAAAACTTGACGGAAAGGTGGAATCGTCTTGACGCTTTGACTAGCAGTCAGGCTCCAGCTCTTGTTGACGTGAACGGTGATGGAATACTGGATGTTGTCACTGGAATGTACAATGAAATGACTGTTCTTAGACTCCTCAAACGGCGAATGGATCTCACACTTCAGCAATAATGCCATGTCCGTTCACTATGGAATCACCGTTTACGACATTGACGGTGACGGTCATCTTGAACTTTTGTGCTAACGACGATGATCATGATGATCAACATTTTACTGATGTTTATGATTTGGTAACCGGTCAAATGGATGCACAACTCAATCTTGCAGGCGGAGGTTCCAAGTGGAGTCCTTTGGTTGCTGACATTAACCCATATTCTCCAGGGATGGAAATAATTTCTGTGCCTAACGGAACAACCATAGATAGTCTAGGCTACTGGAATGGGGCAATCATGATCTTCTCTAGCAACTACCAGAGTCTTCAAAACATCACTCGTTCCAGCACAGGCTCTCGTCTTGGATCTCAGCTGGGTTATCCGACTGTGCAGGATATCGACGGCGATGGTCTTCTTGAGTTGGTGACTTCGTCTTCTACTGGCAGTTTTGTTTATGCTTTTGACACTTCGGCACCGGCGCCAGGACACAGTAGTTCGTTGCCTGGTTCACAGCAGCATTAGATCTGAGGTTACCTTCTTTGGCGAGAAAAGAACAGGTGTCGCGGTTTATGAGCCTGCACCTTGGGCTGCAGATTATTGGATTGCGCCGCTTGTTGCGCCAGTTTCAATCGGCGATAATGCATTGAAGGTTTCGCAGTCAACTACTTCGCTGAGCTTCAAGCTTAGGGACCACCAGTCAGAGTCCATGACTTATTCTGTAACAACTTCCCCCGATATTGGAAGTGTGAGCGGTTCAAGCACTGGGAACCCATACAATTGGGGAGTTTACACTTTGAATTTTAACAAGGCTCTTCAGTACGATACTAACCTACAGTTGGACGGTGTCGGCTTCAGACGGAGCTCATGTTACACAGAGAACTTACACTTTCCGGACTGCGTTAGCGCCGAACGCTGGAAACAGCGTTCCAACGCAGGCCGATCCCTTATTGATAGCTCAGGGGGGATTACCGTCTTCGACGTTTGTTGGCAGCAACCAGACAACCACCGACGTCAACGGTGATAAGGTGACAAACATCTATAGATGGTCAGTTAACGGTCAGGGCGTAGCCAATTTGATTTTGCCCTTCGACACGAGAAATGAGGTTGTTGCCAAGGACTATTCGGCTTACGGCAATAATGGTGTTGTCACTGGTGCGGTTTGGACTCCAAACGGTAGAGTTGGTGGAGCGTACAGTTTTGACGGCAAGGACGATGCCATAATAATTAGTGACGGCGGTGTAGGATACTATGATAATAAGACTTATTCAAATAATAATCCTGAGTTGGGCGGTGACGGTACTTGGACGAAGATTTCGGTTGAAGCTTGGATTTATCTCACTGAGAACAATATTGGCTCGAGAATTGTGGCGAAGCTTCCCAGCTATGAACTCGGTTTCCAGAGCGGATCCACGAATAGGTTGATGGCTTCTGTTTGGCCTCAAACTGGTTTGATTAACCCCGATGCCAATGCTGCTTCCATGGACGATGAGCGGACTGTAAGTGCAAATGTGAACATTGCGCTAAACACTTGGTATCACATTGCCTTCACATATGAGAGCGGTGTCGGTTTGAAGCTTTTCTTTAACGGTGCTTTGGTAGCGTCAAGGACTGATGTTTCAGGGCCATTGGAGAGCAGCTTAGGTGAACCCGTCTATATTGGACAGGTTGGTGCAACCATTCGCGGGCATGATCGACGAAGTTCGAATTTACCCTTATGCTCTTTCATCAACGCAGATAAGCAACAGCTACTCGTCGTTCAAAGATGGCTTTAGCAGCAGATCGCTTTTCACTCCAGCAGGGTTTGCAAATATAGACGACATACTGGGTTGTGACGTTATTCCTACAGATTCCTTTGAAGAAGGCGCAATAAAATCAGCAAGCGTGCAAATTGGCGATTTTACGCCAGGTTCATATGACGACGTAATTTTTGACAGCGATTTCGACATGGGCAACCTCAAGAACGTCGCGTTTGTAAGCGGCTCTCCAGCAGGCTACAGAAACTATGAGGGCGAAGTCGACTATACTGTGGGAACAGATCCTAATCGTGGAACCAACGCTGACAAGCATTGGTGGTTCTACTTCAACATGGAAAACGTCGCGAGTAAAACAGTAACAATCACGATTAAAAACGGCGCTGCTGCAGACTACGCCGATAATCCGACAAGTGGGAATAGATGGACCCAAATCGAACCAGTATACAGCTACGACAACATTCACTGGGAAAGAGTCCCGCTTTCAGGCGTGTCATTCGACCGCGCCGCACGATCATTCACAATTGAGATCACGATTCCAGCAGGTCAAAGCAAAGTATGGCTTGCACCAATGCCGCCCTACAATATTGAGAAGAGAGATGCACTCTTTACCGAGTTTTCATCAAGTCCCTATCTTACTGTTTCTTCGCTTGGCACAACTGAGGGAGGGCAGCAACTTAAAGTTGCAACCATAACAGATCCGGCATACTCTGATACGGGCAAATTCAAATCCTACGTTATAGCTCAACAGCACAATGGAGAAGTGCCGGGCAGTTGGAATGCTGAAGGTCTTATTCGTTTTCTACTCT
>CAWIYM010000011.1:0-23032 GCA_963840325.1 Candidatus Bathyarchaeota archaeon | reverse complement strand
CTTCAACTCAAAAGCCCATCCTCAGCCCCAAAGATACTTAAGTCCTTTCCATCTGAATTGATTCAATCAATTATTCGGTTGATTCTTTCCATAACTTGGTCATCCAGTATGTTTTCATCAATTCTTTTTTTAAGGCTTCTTTTAGCCAATATTCCGCGGATTGATGGTTCTTTTGCAGCCTGAAGTAAACGATCTATATTCTTTGGATTTTGCCTAAACTCTTTTGTAAGCTTAGCCGCACACTCTAAACTCCATTGTTGAGGCTTAACAGAACCAGCTGCATCAGCCATTTCAGTTCCAGGAAGCGGCAAGAATGGAACAAACGTGGCTGAATCAGCCAGTTCGCAAGCAATATTTACGTAGTTTTGCCTTGTTTGTTCTGTCTCCTCAGGTAGGCCAACTATGAAAGAAGCAACTGTGTAAATGCCAGCTTTTCGCAAGCCATCAAAAGCCAACCTATGCTGTTCTAAGCTGATGCCCTTACCTATTTGCTGGTTCATTTTTTCATCAGGAGTCTCAACACCTATCGCTGCCCGAAGAAAATTAGACTTCGCTAATGAAGGAATTAGTTCTGGATACTTTAAGAGATCATCCGAACGTGCAGAAAAAACAAAGAAAATAGGCAGATTTCGATTTTCAAGCTCACTACATAATTCAATTACACGTTTGGGATTAGCTGTAAAGTTATCGTCAGTGATTTGTATTATCAAAGCCCCTCTATCCACTAAACTTTCAATATCTTTGACAACTTTCTCTGCAGACCTTGAACGCCAGGTATTTCTGAAAAAAACGCTTGTTTCACAAAATCTGCAACTATGGGGGCAACCTCTACTTGTCTCCAAGAGATAAAGGGCGTCTTTAGGTGTGGGAATCCACTTCTTTGCAGGCATGACAAGCGTATCTAGATCAATCAGCTGTCTTGGAGAGTTTTTTACAATCTTGCCATCCCGTAAAAAAATCAGGCCAGCAGTTTTATCAGAAATTTCTTGAAGGATAACCTCCCGAAGAGTTTGTTCTCCCTCGCCATATACGACAGCGTCGGCACCACTATCAAGAAGGGGTTGCGGTAATACTGACGCACCATGACCACCCACTAACAGATTACTTTGAAAACCGTTCTTTCGTAATAACGTAATTAGTTTGCAAATTGGCTCAACTGAACTAACGCTCATCGCCGTAATTCCTAAAATGTCAGGTCTTGATGACAGAATTGCGTGAACAGTTTTCTCAGGTTTGAGGTTTGTAGCATCGAGGATTTTTACATTTGCAATATCTTCAATTGCTGAAGCTAAAACCGCCAAGCTAAAACAGCCAAAGTTTAGTGAGGACAGCTCAGGAGGCTTAACCAAAGTTACGTTTAGGCGGTTTCTCATAGAAATCCAGCACCCATGAGTCTAACCAACTCCTCAGGGTTATTCTCCTTAAGAAAATCCACCAGCCAAATAGCTGCCTCGCTCTCTGCCAGGGTCATTTCACAAAACTGTGGAAGTGGCGAACCCAAGCCAAAGAGGTCTGCACAGGCAAAACAGGGACCACCGCACAATGGAGCAGCCCAACATTCACGGCAAGTTTCTCTCTTCTCATATGGCCTGCCAGAACACTTAATGAAGTCTTGCACCCGCTTCTTACTTATTCCCGCTATATCTCCGAGTTTGTATTTTTCAATTCCAATAAATCGAAAACAAGGATAGATTTCTCCTGCGGGACCAGAGGCAAAGAAGTTGCGACCTGCCCCACAGGGTGTACGGTTATTTTTGTATCCTAAGACGCGTAGAAGACGGTTATGAAAGCGTATGTTTATTGGTACCGTTTTACCGTCTGCCAGCTTTTGGGCATAATCCGCTATGAACTTTCGGTAGGAGTCAAGGTCACTTTTACTTAATTGCAAAACAGAGTCTTGGGCTGCTGCAACCGGCACCAATTCAATTCTTTTAACTCCCAATGATGCTATGTGATAAAAAACTCTTGAAGGGTCAGCGCCTCTACAGAGAACCGAGGTTGTACTAAACTTTTCAGGAATTTTCTGGGCAAGAACGGCAACAACTTTACTTACTTCACTATAAGTTCCTCTGCCAGACTTGTACTTGCGATTCTCATCATGAACCCCTTGGTCGCCATCTATACTTACTTTCACATTCCATTGATCTGCAATTAACCAGTCAATAACCTGATTATTTATGCAAGTTCCGTTGGTCGTCAGATAAAGCGATAAATCCCTATGACGAGCTTTTGCCATCTGCCTTGATTTCCTGCCAATTTCTTTAACTATTTCTGAACTAAGGAGCGCTTCACCGCTTCCGAGATGAATGGAAAGTGCACTTTTAGGTTCCGACCAGTCAAACAATGCCAGCAAAATCACATCTAATTTTTCTAAACTTATTGGTTGTCTTTCTGGCATGGTGCCAGACTCTGCGCAATAGATGCATTTCAGATTGCAGCTTCCGGTAACATCTATCGCCAAAGAAGAGACCGCAGGATACTTTTGCTCATCTAATATAGCTGGACTTACCGTTTCTGGATCAAAGAGGATTGCTCTTCCTAAGAAAGTAATTTCTTTCTTTTGCATTCAGGTTATCCCCGCCAGAACCAGCAAGTCTTCACGCTTATCTAAAAATGATCCATAAATACCAAGTGCCAATTCACAGTTTTTGCGAACGAGTTCACATTCGTCATCTCCACAAACCGAAAGCATGGATGGACATCCACCCCCGCACAAAGGTAGCGCCCAACACTCCTGGCAACTTGTTCTCGGTTGATGATCAAATGCCCATTTCAAACCCACTTTAACCCAATCGCCGTTATCACTTATCTTACCTAAAACGGTATCTTCTTTACCGGCAAGAAGGACACAGGGCAACATTGTTCCGTCGCTTGCCATTCCAAAGGTCCATTTTCCAGCACCACAAAAAGAACCTCGTCTTTTAGTGCTTAGAATTTGAAGAACACGATTGCTAAAACGATCATCTTTCGGATACTTATTTTCCTTAATTTGCTCCACTGTTTGGACTGCAATATTCTCTAACTCTTCAAAGTACTTCTTTCTTTGTTCCTCATCCAAAGCAAGCATATTGTTGATCGGTAATCTTACTGCTTGAGCTTTGATAGCGTCCACTGGAAGCGTATTAAGATATTTAGTTGCCTCCTGAAGAGACCAACCGTTTCTTATTACGCTTGAGCCACGCACATATAGATTTTGAGCTTTTGCTTTCTTAAGAAACTTTAACACTTTTTTATGTGTAGGTCGATCTTTTTTTGTTCTTCTTAATTCATCATGAATCTGGGCTGGACCATCGATGCTTAAGATAATGTTAAAACGTCCTTTCTTCAAAACGGAAAACGCTCTCTCTGAGCTAACTGTGCCGTTGGTTGTGACTGCAAAAGAAAACAATTTTCCTTTTGGCAAGGCTGCGTCTACTGCTTGCTCTATTGCATCTAAATTAAGGGTAGGTTCACCACCATAGAAGTGAATACAAAAATGTTTTGCCCAAGGCAACCTCTCTGGGAGAGTTTCTATGAGTAATCGAGCAGTTTTGGGCTGAAGCATTTTCCTGTACTTCGTGCCATAATCAAATTTGCCGGCGCCCACAAAGCAGTATCGACATTCCAAATTGCATTTTTGAGTCGCATTTACCATGATTTCTACTCGAGTGGTAGGATAATCATCCAATACTCCTTCAACAACATTCGCTCGGACTAATTGACTGGTTGATTCCGAACGGTTTAGAAGTTCTTTATCAAATGCCTGATTAATAAGTTCCTTATTATTCGAGTTTCGCGTAAGCGTCATTAATTCCGAGTTAAAAATGAAGTCTTTGCCTTCAAATGTAAAAAAGTGGAGGATAGCAGTTCCCCATTTTTAGGCTATGCCGCAGGGACCGCCATTCGCGCAGAGAAGCTCATCTGCAAGACCATTAATTTTTGCGTCTATCTCCTTTAGAGTGGCTAATACTTTCGTTATTTCTTTTGCTTTTGCGGGAGTCACTGTCTTGACGCCTAATGCTTTGGCTGGATCAGTCGTAAGTTGTTTCCTGAATGTCACGTCTGTTAAGGCTTTACATATGAGAGCTTTATTTGCTTCTGTTGTTTTTCTTTTTACTACTGACATTGAATTTTTGCCTTCGATCAAAATAGCTACGTTTGGGTATAAAAATCTTGGTTTACATCAAGTTATATACTTCTGACTGATTTCCGAAAACAAAAGAAAGGTTCACAATATATTTAACAGCTGGTTAATCAAGGACACAAAAATGAAGATAAGACACCTATTAAAGTCATTAACTCGGGAACTCGTTCCCAAACAACAGTCTTGAAGAGCTGACACTGCAAACAAAGTCAGTTACAAGGTTGACGATCAATTTTCGAATAGACACATGTAAACTCTGCAAAACTAAAAGCCACTCTGAATGGCAAGTCACAGCCTCGATGAATCATGGAATTTCCTATGTGGACCTTGCGGACAGAAACTATCTAAAAAACTAAGCAAAAACTAACAATGAGAATACTGGGAAAAGATCTTATGAATTCTAAATTTTTCAAAGATGAGAAGCCTTATTTACGCATTTTCTAAATATTAAATAACCATCTTTAGCGTGGAGTTAAAATCGCTTCCAATTCACAAAAGTTGGACAGCAAAATAGGAGACATGTCTTTGAGTTTGGAGCAAAAAATCATTTCTTATTTAACTACCTATGGAAACACAAAAGAAACTGATCTGATCACCTATGGAGAACAAAGACTAGGAATATCGAAAGAAGAAATGTTAAAGCTTATTGATGAAATGGTGTTCACTGACAAAATTGAACGAATTTTGCACAAAGAGCTTGAGCCTGCGGTAACCTACATAAAGCGAGGAAGCCTCGTTCCGCTTGAACTTGAATTGCAGGCATTATCTGATTCGTTAGAATTGAATGAAGCCACTAATCACCAAATTGAAAAGCTCAGAGAAATCCTTCAGAAAGCAAATGCCATTGCTAAGAAAAGAATGAAACAAGAAATAAACGCGAAAGATTAATGGTTGGCTGTTTGTGAAAAAGTTTTAAGTCCATTGTCAACATATTTTACACCTATGAAAGATGTTGAGACTTTCAAATCTGCACTTTTATTGCATAAAATTGAGCTTAAGGATAAGTTCAAAGTGAAAACCATAGGCGTTTTTGGTTCCTACGTACGAGGCGAACAGAATCGAAGTAGTGATGTCGATATTCTCGTGGAGTTTGAGGAACCCGTTGGTTTATTTGAATTCATGAAACTTGAAAACTACTTGTCAGTTTTTGCTAGAAGTCAAAGTCGACTTAGTATCCAAAAAAGCACTCAAACCTCACATAGGCGAACACATACTGCAGGAAGTTATCATGATTTGAAATCAAACATAATATTCCAGCACTAAAACAAACTATTCAAAAAATCAAAAAAGATCAAGAATAACACCTACAAGAAAACAAAAAAGAAGAGCCGACACCCTCAAAAGTTGTGAAACTCGTGAACTTGTTGACAAGCAAATCCATAGAAGACTAGATTAATGCTGAAAGAGAAAAAAACAGTTAAGCTAAGATTTTCCCAATTCGTTCGTTAGGCGATAGCAGCGATGAGCGTGTCTATTAGTCCCAATCGGGTTGCCTTGATGCGAAAGTTATTTTTGCTAACAAGCTTTTTCAAGTTTAGGGGGATCTGCGTCTAGAAAGTTTCTGATTTTAGGCTTCGAGTTTTAGTATATTCTTTACTGAAACCCATTCATCAGGAGTCAGGACATATTCTGCAACTTTTAGAGTTCCCTGGAAAACTTCTGGAGGCATTATCGCTTGACCCCGTTTGAGAATCATAACTCTCTCTGCCGAACTGGTAGCTGGAAGCATCATCCCATAGCTATCTATAAGCTCTTTTGGTGTTTGATCCGCCAAAACTTTTCTAAACGTGTCAGTCAACTCATCGGAAGTGCAGAGTTTCCATAGTGTTGGCATAACGTATTCTTCTTCATAGTTTATATGATCGAAATAGAAAGATAGGAACCTATTCCAAGCAAGGTAGAACTCTAGGCACTGCTCTTCATGTTTTTCAAAATCTGTTCGCTTATCCTTTATTTCTGCAAAGCACGCTACAAGTTCTTCGTATTGTCTGCGCATAATGCGGTGATCCTCATTTAATCTGTTTGCCCCTCCTGGGACTCTTTGGGAAAGCAAAGGATGAACTACTTTCTCTTCGTGTCCTGCGTGGAGATACATATGTTCTTGGAATGATACAAGTTCATTTTCAAGTGCAATAAGCGCGTTTTGATCATTTGCATTCAGACTTCCAGCTAATTTGCTAATCATGAAGAACCTAACACGCTGACCCTTGTGGATGTTTGTATACAAATCAACTTGACTTCGCAAACAACTCCTCTCCTCTTGCCTGTTTAGACGAATCTAAACGTAATAAAATAATGTTGGTGTCGCATTGCAGTAACAAGAACATAACCTCGCTTGACTCGCAATCAAACACCCACAGTTTCAACTCGTCTCTCAATACAGTCTTACCCTATGCACTAAATTCGAACTAAAAATGGAAAAAATGGGAAATGAGTTTTATAAGTCAATTACGCAAATGGAGATCGATAATAACCTATGCAAACAACTCCCTTGAAATCTAAACGTGGTTGGGAATCGTACTTCAACTCAAAAGCCCATCCCCAGCTCCACCAAGAATCCTTTTTAATTTGTAGAAATTGCTCCTTTTCTGCGGGACCAGAAAAAGAAGATCAGGTTTTGAGAAATCAGAATTGCATCAGATGGGAATTAACTGAATATAGGCGAGATTGGGTACAACTAAAAATGCTTCAATTCATTTGCTGATGAATTTTACACCATTTATCATCTTGAAATGTTGATCGCTTGTTAAAATCTGTGCTCCACAATAATTCGCTGTTGCAACAACAATAGAATCAACCATTGCAATGCCATTTTTAATACTTACATCAGCAGCTTTTACAGAAAAAGAGCTTGTAAGCTCTATTATTCTCGTTAAAGATAACTGGGCGTAAGCTTCAAGAGCTTTTTCTTCGCCTCTTGCGCACTTTATTTTCTTGTAAACTTCATACAAAACAATTGTTGGTGTTACCATATCATCCTTGTCTGTCTTCTCGATAACTGCAGCGTATTGATCAGCTAATGGACCTTCCCCAAAATACTTAATTTAACCACATGAATCAACAAGAATCAAAAACGATCCTCTTCTTCCCTGAGATTCTCGGTAGTGACTCCCTTAACAAATCCCCTCATTTCTTTCAGTGGTTTCTCGGGAATCATGTGAACAACGCCATCTTTCTCAATTACAATGATTTTCTGACCAGGTTTCAGGTTCATTTTATGTCTGACCTCGACGGGAATAACAACCTGGAATTTTGCTTATCGATATATAAAACTTCTTACAAAATTCGGAAAAAGAATTTCAGAAAAAACAGAAAGAAGCTACCAAGAAAAAGGCATCACAGGCGATATCGCCAACTAGAGAAGTATCAACGGCACTAAACCCACCGCCTTCCCCAGACTTTCCCAGCCTTATACAACCGCATCCTAAAACTATCCCAAAGCCTAAACCAAAAAAGCAACATAAAACAAACTCACCCATCATTTAGTGCAACAAAAAACTTCTTCTACCACAGACAAAACAAACAATTAAGAATAGACTTTGAAAAACCTGCTTCAACACAACGCACCGAAAAGAAAACCCTCGTATGACGCTTTAAAAAACATGTTAAGATAGCTCAAGCTGGAAGAACAACAGTTGCAAATGGTTTGTTGTTGTTCTCTATCTTTGCATTAATACTTGGTCATCTTTTTCTTATTGACTTAAAATGATTATAGATTTCTCTAAAAGCTAAACATTCAGCCTTAATGCAACCACTCAGGTCTAGAAGAATTTCTGACAGTTCAAAAGAAATTATCCTTAAAATTTGATCAACACTGACTAACGCATTATACAGAGAGGTCAAGTTTTGGTCCTCAATTACAAAAAGGTTGTAAAAAGATATTGCTTTTATGAAGGGTCGATAAAGAGCCAAAATCCATAAAGTCATCGCTTCAAGATAATCTTCAAAAAAGATCACGAATAACACCTAGAGGAAAACAAAAAGAAGAACAAACACCCTCACAAGCCATAAAACTCGGGAACTCGTTCCCAAACATCAGTCTTAAAGAGTTGGCTTTGCAAACAAAATCAGTCACAAAGTTAACAACCAACTTTGGAGAAGACACATAGGGCAATCTTCTTTTATTCAATAGTGTAATTTGTTTGTTCAGAAGAGTTCTGCATTTCAAAAGGTATTGATTTGGTAACTCGAAGAATACTTGCAACAGGACCAGTAGTAACATAGACTACTTCAACTTCGGGAAACTGCGTTTTAATAGAGTCTTTGAGTTTACTAAAATCTTGATCGTTCGCCTTAAGAATAATTGCTCTAGGCTTAACCTTTCTTAAACAATTAGTTTCTAAAGTCGAAAGTTCATCAGGAGATAACGCTGTCTTGACTTCTGCTTTGATTGTCTTCTCTAAAGATAACTCAAACTCGAGTTTTTTCATAACCCAATCACTCTATTTGCTTGCTGTCTTTTATTCAATAATTTTTTTTGGACTAAAAAAGGGGAAAGATTGTTTTGGTTTTGGGGTTTTTATGTTCGTTTCCTTAGCATCAAAAGAGCCAGTACAATGGCTACCACGATGATCAAGACAAACAAGCCTGCGATTGCGGGAACAAAGTACATGTCAGCTGCAGATTGAATTGGTTCAGATGTTGGTGCTAGAGTCGGTGCTGCTGAGTCAACTGCAAATGATGTTACTGCCCGTGATGGCCAATAAGATTCGCTTCCTGCAAAGTTTGCGTATACCGTGAATTTGCCTTCGATATCTGGTTTCCAGTTCAAGCTATAGAAGCCATCTGCGTCACTTGTGGTTGTTCCGATTTCCCTATAGTTACCATTAGCATCGACAACACTTAAGACAACTGATACACCTATGACGTCAGTTGGGCGTGGCTTCTGCATGTAAACATACTCCATCCATGCAGCTTGGCTTTCATCAGAGACAGCTGGAACACCATACGGGAAGCGTGCAGATTGTTCTTGTTGAGTGGTGCCTGCAGCGATATCTAGCACTGTTCCCCGGATTACGACGCTTTGGCCAAGGATAGCTGCCGTCATCGGTGCATCCACAGTCAAGGCACTCGGACCTTTACCGATACAGTAAAGTCGACTATCATAGTAATTATAGTACACCCAGTAGCCGTCTGCAAGTGCAGTACCGTATCTTCCAAGTTGTCCACCAAAAGACATCAATTTCCAGATTTCAGCTCCATCAGTAGCGTTCACGGATCGTGCGACAGCGCCTTTCCACATTGGGGTGTCAGGAGAGTGCTCACTTGACATCAGGTAGACTTTGTCGTCAGCGATGACATAGATGAAAGTCGGGTACCTGCCCCAAGATGACTGCAGATTAGTACTTGTACTGTTGCCTATTCCGCCGTTGCCGTAACTCCAGAGTAGTTTTCCATCTTTTGTATCCCAGCATCTTAGCACTCCATCCCAGCCGCTGTCATAGATTCTGCCGTAAGCAGTGCATGGTGTTAATCCAACAGTGCCCAAGTTGAAGTAGGTTAAGTCTGAGGTTCCTTCAGATGGAGGTGTTTGCCAAAGCAGGTTTCCAGTGTCAAGGCTGTAGCCGAGTTTTAGTGCTGACTCTTTGTCTTGCATCAAGATAACTCGGTTTACTTGGTCTACTGCAAATAATCGTCTGGTCGCATTGTCCGGTGGCGCAGTGTAGTTTTGGGAAAATAGCAGTTGTCCTCTTGATTCAGGTTTCAGGCTAATAGCCCACATCGAGTAGGGGTTTGGAGTTCCCGATGAGCTAAACGCTGAGAAAGAACTTGACCCAAACAATACGTTGTCAACTAAAACGTATCTTATGGCCGTGTTAGTTGGAATATTCGCGGGCAATGTAATATTCCAGTCGTAGCGGTCTGCTGTACTAGCGTTGATTGTGCTCGTGATAAAGTTGGGGTTTGTACTTGTCAAAGGAAGCAGTCTTGAAGAGTTCCATTGAGCCAACCATTTGCCAGTTAAGCTTATCTGGTAACGCAGTATTTCGCCTTTAGGACCTGCAGCAGCAAAGCCTGTGGGAACGTTAGTTATGTTTAAGCTTGCTATTGTTCCAGTACGGGGATCGATTGCTTTGGCAAAGTTGCTTGTAAATAGTTCTCCGTCAGGCATGACGCCGTGTTGGTTCTCGTAGTCAAGAGCATAGTAATACCCAAAGGATGGTACGCCTACACCGGTTGTGTTAAATCGCCACAGTTCTTGGCCAGTTCGCAGGTCAACCGCGACGTAGTCGCCACCTGAACCTGCATTGTCATAAGGCAATTCAAAGAAGAGTCGTCCACCCATGATGATCGGGTTTAAGAATCGGGGGTTGTATGTCAAGCCTTGGTAAAAAGTTTCGCCTAAGGTGCCTAAGTCGGTTCCACCTACGACACCGCCATCACTAAGACGCATCGTCCACATGACGTGGGGGCTGCCGGGGGCTAATCCGTCCGGTTGGAAGAGCATATGATCAGTATTGCCAGCGATGTAAGGTGAACCCAACCAGTTAGATGAAATTCTCCACCAGTCAGTGTTCTGCCCTTCTATGGGGCGGGTCCAGTACTCGCTTGGTACCGGATAGCTGGTTATCGGGTCAGGCAAGGGGTCTTGTTGCACGGTTACGTTTACGGTCTTGCTAGTGTCGCCTAAATAAACCGTGTCAGTGTATTGCCTCATGGCCGCAGTGCTGTTCCAAGTGTAAACTTGGTCAGGAAAGCTGAAGACAAAGCTGTAAATACCTACTTGATCAGGTGTGAAGATGTAGACTTGACCGTTACCCGTATCTTGAATTACGTCCCACTTTATTGACTGCGTCTGGCCATCGGGCTTTGTTATGGTTAAAGTATAGTCGTGGCGTCGGATATCGTTGGTAACAGCCGCATTTGGAAACGTCGGATTAGCAAACATTATAACTGTAAGTTTTTGTCCAACTCCGACTGGGTCAGGTGAGACATCAAGGAGAGCCCAAGACTGTGTTTGTGTTGCTGCATTTACGTTTGGCAAGAGAATTATTGAAAGCGCAGAAAATAGCAATAAAATGCAAATAATGATCGTTGTTTGTTTTTTAAAGGATTTTATCTCTATTTCTTTCATTTGATCCTATCCTTTCCTTAAGAAAGAGGATTTTTTTGTTTAATAGGATTCCTCCCTCGGGGGGAGTATGAAATTTACCTCTTCTCTAATCAAAACCCTGCTTCTTTATTGGTAATGACACACTAATCTTTCACGATTCAGTCTTACTCCTCTTTAAGAGTTTATTTTATATGTCAGACCAGTTCAACTCTTAATCGGCGTCTCAACTGTGAACACTAAACACGTGCAGCAACATGACTGAAAGAAACATTAAGAACTCAATGACAGAGGAAGCAATCGTCGCAAAAGTCACTGAATTAATGGTAACTCTTGATGAAATCAAGAAGTATAACGAGTTAGCCAAACATTTTAAAACGGTTAGTCTGATAATCATTGTTTCAATCGCAGGGTTAGTTTTTACAAGAATTTTGCTGCCCTTCACCAACGTACTAAGTGCATTTGATCCGGCTCAATCGTTCTTACTGACATTTCTTTCCATACTATTTCCAGTTGGAGGAGTAGCAGTAAGCGCTTTTTTTATTAGAAGAAAAATAAAGTTTATTAAAACTGGCGAATGGAGAAAGGCACTTTCCAAGGGGTTTCCTTCTGCTCTGAAAATACTATCAGAGATGAATTGGGATAATTCGTTAATTTCCGTTTCTTCAGGCGGAATCAATTATGCTATGTACGGATTAATAAAAGGAGCAGCTTACTGGATAATAAGCTACTTCGCGGTCGGATACGCATTCAATCTAACCACTTACATAATTTTACATCAAACAGCTGTACTTGGAGGTGCATCACTCTGGGTTTCACTACTCATAGCTTTCGCTTACCTAAAAAGTGACCTTACGAAACGGTTCAACGAAATTCGGGCGATAGATAAACTCTACTGGGAGTTACGGAGGTTCAACATTGAACTCAGAGACACAGAGTTCTAAACCGGACCTTTATGTTGTTGCGCGAATCATTAACGCTCTAAATCAGAAAAACAAAGTCAATAAAACAGCATTGTCACTATCCACAGGCTTAGCCTATGACAAGTTGGTTAAATATTTGGATTGGATGTCAAGGAAAGGCTTCGTTGAAATAGATGACAATGGTTTGGTAGTTTTGACGAAGGCTGGAGCTGAAGCATATGACGAACTTGTTCAGTGGATAATGAAACATGTCGGACAACTCAAATTCCCACGGCTACGATTTTCAACATAGTTCTTATTAGTTAAACTCCTAAAATATGTATTGTTAAGCGGTTTCATGCGGTTTTTTACTCATATTCTGTAAGCTCCAAAAGAAAAAAGGTGTTCCTGTGGAAAAAGCACATTTTTTTTCTTCTCTTAAAACGGTAACAAGTCAGGTTTCTTAGTGAAAGAAAAAAGTTGTTATTCCGCTGGCAACAATTTTTCTTCACCTATTTCTTATTTTTGCAAATCCAGGAAGACGCTCTTCTTTTTGCACAAGCGTTTTTCCTCAATAATTAAAACTCCGGTTTATCCAGTGCTACTTTGATTACTTTAGGCAGGTTTCCAATTTTAAGACTTCTACCAACAACTCTTGCTATAAAATAACCTATAGGAATCGTGTAAAGGCAAAATACAAGAGCATAAAGCATGAAGGCAGGCATTAGTGCCATTACTTGCTCAAACGAAAGAGGTATACCTGCGAGAGCGGGTATGACAAAACGCCACATTGGATAGTTTAGCAATGGGGCAACTGCCGCTCTAAACAAGGCTCCGAGTGCAGTAAAATAGAAAACTGTCTTTAGTTTCGATTTTGGTTCTTCCAGGCTTTACGTTTCAAGAGCTTACCTGCTAAATAGATACCGAAAAGCATACTAAGAGTCAACAAAAAAACAAGGGGGCGACCAACAAGAACTGTGGGTCCTGGAAAAAGAATTATCTCAACAAGAGTGTTTAAACCTGCTCATCCAAATAGCGATTGCTGACCCAAGAAGCAGAAAAGCTACAACTATTACTATTTCACAGAATCTGAAGTAGACTCCGGGTAGAATCACTGAGGGAACCCTAATAGGATCCAAAGCGATCGTGAGAGCCGAAAAAGCAATAATTAACGCGATCGCTTTAGTATTCACAGTCAAACCAATATGAATTAGTAACTTTTAGCTATTTATAATTTAAACAAACAATATTTTATGGGATCTTTTTCCAAATTTTTTGGCAAAATGAAAAGTCACTTACTCAGCAGAAACGTCTGTTTCTTTCCAACAGACGGCGGACGTGAAGTCGTAATGACTTTCCATGTAACACCGCATCGGATCCAGGTCAATTGTACTTTGAAGACGGATACATAAAAGTTACAAATGCATCTAAGGAGGAGACTCATAGGAAATTCTACGGTTCATATAGCCCTTCACTTCACTCATGTAAGTTTTTACTGGTCCATATCCTTCAATTGTTAGAAAACCTGCAGAAGAGCATATTTTGGAGGAAGCAATAAAATTGGAACAGTCCATCCAGCGAATAAATTAACGCCTTGAAGACATAACTTCTAGTTCTTCCTTTTGCAATAGTTGCACAATCTCGGTACTATGGAAATGAACCTGCATGGCTTTTCGGAATTTGAACCCCCGGGGATTATCAGTGAGGTAGGCAACTGGAATATATGACTGCTGATCCGAAATCTCGGTCTGCAAATAAATGAAAAGAGAACTGCCTTCTCCAAATGAAGATTGCTTGTTGTAATGGTTAACTTGAATCATAAAATTTGGCAAGTTGAGGTCTTTCGGAGGGTAAATAATTGCTATACCTGAGGTACCATAAAAGTTGATGGTGTCTTTTTCAGGATCTTAAGAGCTTTTGAGAGGTCTATTTCTCTTCTTGGACCTTTCTTCGCGAGATAAATGTAAACTTCAGCATCAGCTCTAGAAAAACCGAAACCCTCCAAGATTTTTATCATCCGTTCAAGACCCAAGCTCTCACACATCTATGCCAAGAGATGAACATAGATTTAGCTTCCAAAAAAAGAAGAAAGTTAGTGGTTTTAGCTTATCTTCCATATCCGTACGCGCACAAAGTTCCAATAGGCATCGGTTGCTCCACGATAAAGAGTTATGCTGTTTGCGGATGAATCAATCTGCGCTAATCCTAACTCACTGGCAACTTTAATCAGTAGCAGATCCTGAACTCCAGTTGTGCCAAATCCGAATGAGTCTGTACCGGCAGCTATTATGTAACCCTCATCGCTAGTCTGAATCATACTCCATGCGATATCGTCTTTTGTGCCTCCGTATGTTCTGTTCCATAACATATTTCCAGACGCATCAGTCTTAATCAGCCAAGCGTCAATGCCACCCGCACCAAACGAGGTTGTCCTGCCGCTAATTATGTATCCTCCCTCCATGGTCTGAGAAAGATGAAGCCCGTATTCGGTACCGTTTCCTCCGTATGTTTTACTCCACTGAGTTGTCCCAGTCGAATCCGTCTTTATAAGCCATGCATCGAAACCGCCCGCACCAAACGAACTTGTTAATCCGCTTACTGCGTATCCTCCATCATTAGTTTGAACAACAGTAAACAGTTGTTCGCCTGCCGTTCCTCCGAAGGTTTTATTCCACTGCATGGTTCCAACAGAATCAGTCTTGACAAACCAGCCGTCGTTTCCACCAACACTAAACGAGTTGGTATAACCAACCATAGCAAATCCTCCATCGATAGCTTGAATTACGGTATATCCAAAATCGGTACCGTTTCCTCCAAAGGTTTTGTTCCACTGCATGTCACCAGTTGAATTTGTCTTAAATAGCCAAAAGTCTAGACCACCCGCGCCAGAAGAGTTTGTGCTCCCTGCCATCACATATCCGCCATCTTTTGTCCGAATCACCTCAAATGCTTGATCTTGTCCAGCCCCTCCATAGGTTTTATTCCACTGAATATCACCAGTCGCGTTAACTTTAATCAGCCATAAATCCATGTTACCAGGGTCGAACGAGTTAGTGTAGCCTGCTAACACGAATCCTCCATCCGAAGTCTCACACATATCATTGGCACGTTCATCAAGAGCTCCACCGTAGGTTTTATTCCAATCTATGTTGCCAACCGAATCAGTCTTAATCAACCATGCATCCGACTGTCCAGCGCCAAATGAAGTTGTGCGACCCGCTATCGCATATCCTCCGTCGCTAGTCTGAACAATGTCACCATCAGGAACATCAATGCCCATTCCTCCAAAAACTTTCCTCCAACCGCTTGCGCAGCTTGTTAGCCCTAGATATTTTTGGAGTACTCCTCCTGTAGTTGTTGTTCTTCCCTGAATCTCTACCATTACGTCTGAGCTGTTCAAGTTATGATTAAGCATTATGTTTTGCCCTGCCATGCTTGTTACGTTTACCCAACCGCTATCATATGCTGGCGCAACTAACGAACCAGGTGTTACTCCTAAGCCTGCAGGTCCAACAGCTCCCGTAGCTCCCGCAGCACCAATGACCCCTGTTGGCCCAGTTGGACCTGTTGGACCTCTGGCACCAGTGACGCCTTTTGGACCCTGAGGTCCAGTTGCTCCTTTATCACCTGTGTCTCCTTTTAGCGCTTGTGGGCCTACAACCATCATTGTGACTCCCGCTGAAACACCGCCCGCAACCAAAACCGCCACTACTATCAAAACAACTATAGTCCCTTTTGCAATTGCTATTTTCGCCATAATTATTCCTCAAAACCTAATTCGGCAATATTTGCTTATTACATCTAGTCAGTCCAACACTAGATAGACCAAATCGAGAATTCAACAAAAATTAACTATGAAAAGTACCTTCTTAACCAGTTTTGATCGCTGTAAAGCATGAATCTAATAAAATCTTCTCGATGAAACAATTGCAGTGGAATCCGCTAGATTAAACGTTAAGATGAAAAAAGAAATTGGTGGATGGAGCATAGCAGACTCAATTGTTTATGCCACTGCAACCATAAAGAAAGCAGAAGTGGTAACTGTAGATGAACACTTCAAGAAACTCAAGAATGAATTATTCATAAAATAACTTACAGATGCAAAGTATAAACATAAATGGAAAATGTCATTTCTTGTGTTAACTATTTTTTCAATTCAATTAGCATTTTTAACACCAATTTAAGTGAAGAGTCATAGCCATCGCGGTATTCTTTGCTTGGGTCTTTGTCTGCATAGGTTTGCTCCACAATTTCTTTTCCAATTCCTTCATTAGTTAGCTGGATTGAGCCTTCTTTAAGCCAAATCAGAGCATCTATGAACCCGTGTTCTGAGTCTGAAGGCTCATCTGTTGTAGATGATTCTGCTTTCTGCATGATTATTTCCTCAATTTTTTCTTTTAACTCGTTCTCAACCTTGCTCACTTCTTCTCACCAATACGATTACTTGTTTGTTATAGAAGTTAAGTAGCTATCGGCTCACCCAACTCCTTCATTAAGCCTTAATAAAAAACGCGTATTAGCGCTCGTTCTTTTCTGTTAGCATTTAGCAACAATTCAAAGCGCTATCTGACTTGAGATATCTAAAAAATAATTGCCGCAGTATTTCCTACCATAATTCTTAATTAGGTTAGAAAATTTAGGGATAATTATTAGTTTGGGCAAACTGACAGAGTAAACTCTAAGCGCCTCTTTTTTCCTATGAAAATTCTTTTTTTCATTTCACTTCAGTGAACGCTTGGGTTATAAGATTTTAAATGAAGGTTCAACAAGTTTAGAAAAGCATAATACTGGGAAAACTGCTCTACAAGTTGTAAATCTTTTTATTTAGCATTAATCATTTTTTAGCAGGAATGTTTTTTGAATCTGGGTAGTCACATCTTTTTCGCTGGCGTGGTCACCGCTATTCTTACAGGCAATCCCTACTTCACCCTCTTAGCGGGCGTAGGCAGCTTTATTCCCGACCTTGATCGAGAATACCTGTTTGCGAGCCCCACAGGTTTTCGCAAAGAGCAGTATCATCGTGCACTTTTCCATAATCTCCTTTTTTTGTCTGGTTTGTTTTTTGTGAATGTTTGGCTTGCTTTAGGCGCTTTCTTGCACAGCTTCATAGACTCCTTTACCACTGACAAAGACAAGGGTGTAGAGTGGCTTTTCCCCTTTTCTAGGTTGGTGAAAAGGGGCCGTTACGCTTTAGCTGCAAGATCAAAAGCAACGTCGTGCACACTGGAGTTAGTGGATCAGAAGCCGGCTGATAGGATATTCTTCTTAAATGAAGATTCCCCCGAGGCGACTAAGCTTTCTGATCCTGATTTGAAGGAGTACAGAACTGTGCCTTGGCGCAGGACCTACGGACCTGTGGCGAATGGGCAACTATTTGATAGGTGGCTTTTTGTGGCTTCTTTTTCACTGCTTACTCTTTATGCCTTGGTGAACCCTGATTTTGCGACTGCTGGCAAAAATCTACTCTTATCAACTCAAATCATTCCTCCTATGAGTCTATTGACTGGTATCGTGTTGGTTTTTATCGGCGGCTGGCTCAAAAGAAACAAGAAATCGAAAAAAGGACACCGAGTACTCTTCGCTATTGGTGGCGTGTTTATGGTTTTGTCGGGGGTGCTTTCAGCCGGTGGAGTTTCAGGTTACAAATTGCCTTTAGACCCTATCTTTGTAGCCGTTGCCTGCGTGGTTTTGTTTGTTGAAGCGTTTTTCGTTTGGAAGCTTAGTACCCGCGATGGAAGAAAGGCGATGGTTTAGAGTGCTGTTGTCGGGGGAGTTGCTGGAAAGCAAGTGAAGCAACATGCTCAAGCAGTAGTTGCTTCTAGAAATTGGTCTAAGGCTTTCGATTTCTAAGTGTACCATACGGGTACATTTACATTTAGTTTATTATTTTATTGTGAAAAGGCTTAAAGTTCCGAGCCAACATATTTTCAACCATGAGAGATGTCGAGATCGTTAAACATGCTCTTTTGGAGAATAAAGCCGAGTTAAAAGAGAAGTTCAAAGTGAAAACAATAGGCGTTTTCGGCTCTTATGTGCGAGGCGAACAGAATCGGAGTAGCGACGTCGATATTCTCGTGGAGTTTGAGGAACCCGTTGGTTTATTCGAATTCATGAAACTAGAAAACTACTTGTCAGACTTGTTAGGCGTCAAAGTCGATTTAGTCTCCAAGAAGGCACTAAAACCTCATATTGGCGAACACACAGTGCAGGAAGTTATCATGATTTGAAATCAAACATAATATTCCAACACTAAAACAAACTATTCAAAAAATCAAAAAAGATCAAGAATAACACCGACAAGAAAACAAAAAAGAAGATCAGACACCCTCAAAAGTTGTGAAACTCGTGAACTTGTTGACAAGCAAAGCCATAGAAGACTAGATTAATGCTGAAAGAGAAAAAAACAGTTAAGCTAAGATTTTCCCAATTCGTTCGTTAGGCGATAGCAGCGATGAGCGTATCTATTAGCCCAATCGGTTGCCTTGATGCGAAAGTTATTTTTGCTAACAAGCTTTTTCAAGTTTAGGGGAATCTGCGTCTAGAAAGTTTCTGATTTTAGGCTTCGAGTTTTAGTATATTCTTTACTGAAACCCATTCATCAGGAGTCAAGACATATTCTGCAACTTTTAGAGTTCCCTGGAAAACTTCTGGAGGCATTATCGCTTGACCCCGTTTGAGAATCATAACTCTCTCTGTCGAACTGGTGGCTGGAAGCATCATCCCATAGCTATCTATAAGCTCTTTTGGTGTTTGATCCGCCAGGACTTTCCTGAACGTGTTGGCCAACTCATCGGAAGTGCAGAGTTTCCATAGTGTTGGCATAACGTATTCTTCTTCATAGTTTATATGATCGAAGTAGAAAGATAGGAACCTGTTCCAAGCAAGGTAGAACTCCAGGCACTGCTCTTCACGTTTTTCAAAATCTGTTGGCTTATCCTTTATTTCTGCAAAGCACGCTACAAGTTCTTCGAATTGTCTGCGCATAATGCGGTGATCCTCATTTAATCTGTTTGCCCCTCCTGGGACTCTTTGGGAAAGCAAAGGATGAACTACCTTCTCTTCGTGTCCTGCGTGGAGATACATATGTTCTTGGAATGATACAAGTTCATTTTCGAGTGCAATAAGGGCATTTTGATCATCTGCATTCAGGCTTCCAGCTAATTTGCTAATCATGAAGAACCTGGCACGCTGACCCTTGTGGATGTTTGTATACAAATCAACTTGACTTCGCAAACAACTTCTCTCCTCTTGCCTGTTTAGACGAATCTAAACGTAATAAGATAATGTTGGTGTCGCATTGCAGTAACAAGAACATGACCTCGCTTGACTCGCTATCAAACACCCACCGTTTCAACTCGTCTCTCAACCCAGTCTTACCCAAGGCACTAATTCGAACTAAAAATGCAAAAAAGGCAAATGAGTTTTGTAATTCAATTACGCAAATTGAGGATCGATAATAACCTAAGCAAACAACTCCCTTGAAATCTAAACGGGGTCGGGAATCGTACTTCAACTCAAAAGCCCATCCCCAGTACAAAATCTGACATGGATGTAGAGGGTTCGGTTCCCCAGCCTTTCCAAGTGTTCGAATATATTACTTTTTAGAAGACCAAAGCAGAGTTCAATGTCGAAATAAAAAGTAGGGTTTAGGAATTTGAGATGATCCTATACTATGTCACTGTTTGCCTGCAGCCCTACAATATCAAGCACACATGTCTTTAGTTTAGGTACATCTCTACTTTGACGCTTCGACCTTGATGCTTTCAAGCGCCAATCCGTTGTATTGGGTTTTACTTATTTCCTTATCTTCGTCTCTTATGGTTAAATTAAAGCCTGCTTGTCGTATCTTTCCCAAATAATCGTCTTTCTGCAAAGCGCCTGCAACGCAACCTGAAAGCAAGTCTTCATCATTAAGTTGCTCCTCAGTAAGCTTGCCAAGAAGAACTATGTCTGAAACATACATTTTGCCGCCGCTTTTAAGAACTCGGAAGGATTCCTTGAACACTTTGGCTTTATCTGGCGCTAAGTTAATTACGCAATTGCTAATTATGACATCAACAGAGTTATCCGCTATCGGCATTTTTTCTATGTCTCCTAGTCTAAATTCAACGTTTGAGTAGCCATGTTCTTTTGCAAGGATCCTTGCTTTGGCAATCATTTCCTCGGTCATGTCTAAGCCTATGACTTTTCCTGTTTTGCCAACTTTTCGTGATGCCAAGAAACAATCAAACCCTGCACCACTTCCTAAGTCAAGCACTATATCACCTTCTTTGATGCTGCTAAATGCAGTAGGGTTGCCGCAGCCTAACCCAAGATTCGCTTCTGGAACAGCGTTCATTTCCTCTTCGGAATAACCGATACTCTTAGAAAGTTTTTTGACGGTTTGCTTGTCTAAAGTTCCACAACCGCATTGGCAGCAACTAGAATTGCTGTTTGTGGCCACTTTTGAGTATGCTTTCCTAACAGTTTTTTTTATTTCTTCGTTTTTGTTTAGTCATTTTTTATTCACTCATTAATTATTAATTTGCCTAAGTTACCACTGTCTTCTTTCTTGGGAAGTGTTTTCTGGTTCTCAACCCAAGCTTTACCAGTGTAAGCATTAATGGCACTTCCAACAGTGGACCAATAACAGTAGCTAATGCTGCACCTGAACCAATACCATAAAGAGTAACAGCTACTGCGATGGCTACCTCAAAGTGGCTGCTACTGCCAATAATTGTTGTGTCTATGGCACTTTCATATTTCCAACCCAAAAAGTAACCCAGAGGATAAGTCCAACCTATCATTATTGCATAATGTATCAGGAGAGGAACCGCAAGGAGAGCAACTAGAAGCGGATTATTGAGAATTGTTTGTCCTGCAAAGGAGAAAAGTACAATCAGCGTCAACAGAAGCGCGACTATTGAGATTTTGCCTACAACTGGGTTGTACTTGTCTTTGAACCATTCAACCCCTTTCTTCTTGACAATTACCCGCCGCGACAAAGCACCTGCAGCCTACTGGAAGTGCAATGAAAACAAGGACGCTCAGTCCAATTAGGTCCCATGGAACTGGTATGCTGCTTACGCCCAAGTACAATGCTGCAAGTGGCGCGTAGAGTGCAAGCATAAGCAAAGCGTTGAATGCTGTGTTGATGAGGCCTTGTGCCATGTCGCCTCGGGCAAGGAACATCCACCACATAACCATGGCTGTGCAAGGTGACAACCCTAGAAGGATTAAGCCTGCAATGTATTGTGGGTTGCCTGGGAAGAAGGTATTTGCAAGAAGTGTCATTAGTGGCGGAGCAATTAGCCAGTTTGCGATTATGGTTACAATAAGTGGTTTAGGACTTTTAACGGCTTTTTTTACGTCGCTAAATTGTATTCCAACTACAGTTGGATACATCATAAAGAAAAGTAATATTCCAATGGGTATGGATAACTGTGCAAACTTTAGTGAATCCATAAACTGCCCAAAAGCAGGAATAAAGCGCCCAACCAACAAGCCAACAACAATGCAGATCGCGATCCACAGCGTAAGGTACTTTTCCCAAAGCCCCAACGATAGTTCTTTTTTGACGTGTTGGTCTGTGCCCTGCATAAATATTCACCTATCCACAAGTAACACTTTCGAACGCTTCTTTGGCGAGAGTTTTAAGGAGTTCTTCACTCAAGCCATCAAGAACAGCGTATATCCGTGTATCAACAATCGAATACATACGCTTGGTTCCATCTTTTCGGCATCGGACAATTCCTGCATCTTTCAGGATTTTTAAATGTCGAGAAACCAGTGGTTGAATTAGGTTTAGGTGAGGTACTATTTCGCAAACGCATTTTTCGCCATTTCGTAAGTAAGTGATTATTTCTAACCTTATTGGGTCTGAGAGGGCATAGAAAATGGTTGACTTGAAGCGTGTATTGTCTTCAATTTTATCTGGCATAATTTGTTCTTGTCAATAACAATATTTAAAAGTTGCTATGGATACTACCGAAACAGTAATGGATAGCCTAACTGTGACAGAAGAAACATGGCATGGCATTCCGCGAGACAAAATACCTTGGCACCCGACGATTGATTACGAAAAATGCGTAAGCTGCGGTAAATGCGTAGATTATTGCACTCTGGGTACATTCGAGTTTAAAGAAGATAGAGGAAAGAAAAAACCAATTGTCAGCAAACCAAACAATTGTGTTGTTCTATGTTCAGGTTGTGACTCAATTTGTCCTTCGGGTGCAATTACGCATCCACCTAAAAAGCAGACTCAAGAATTAATTCGTGGTCTGAGAAAGACCTATCCAGTAAAACGAACCAAGACTTGATTATCATGAAGAAAGTCCTCTCGTATGCGTTGAAAACGCTGGCAGAAGTCAAATAGAAGAAGCTTTTGCTAACAAATATGGAAAAGATAAACTGATTACATCAAGTGCGGGCAATAAACCAGCCGATAAAGTTAACCCCACAGTTGTTCAAGTCATGAACGAGAAAGGTATCGACATTTCCACAAACAAGCCAAAACTACTTACTTTTCAAATGGCTCAAGAATCAGACCTGATAGTTACTATGGGTTGCAACGATCAAGGAATATGCCCTGGACCTTTCTTTAAGCCAACAATTGAATGGAACCTTGAGTATCCAAAAGGAAAACCTATTGAAAAAGTTCGAGAAATCAGAGATCAAATTGAACGCCATGTTGAAGAACTAATATCAGAACTAACGGAGAAAAACCCAATATGAAATTGTATGTTGGACTAAAAGAAAAATCTTCACCCGCAATATTTGAAAGCGAAAAAGAACCCAACAAGGAAACTCACCCTCAATACGACATTATTTATAGCCCGTTTAAAAGCAAGGAAGATGCTGAGAAATATGTTACCGCGATGGGCCTGGGGTTGCCTGCAGCGAAGGTTAGTTTTACTTTGACGGCAAATCAAACGAATGACGGCCATGTGAGAATTAGAGATTGGGAAGAATACAAAC
>CAWIYM010000010.1:0-15749 GCA_963840325.1 Candidatus Bathyarchaeota archaeon | reverse complement strand
TTAAGTTTCCCTTTAGTCAGCATCAGCGATATGGTTGAAGCACAAAAACATCTCATCGACCATTTAGGCATTGAGAAGCTCCTATCAGTCGTCGGCGGCTCAATGGGCGGTATGCAAGTTTTACAATGGATGGTTTCATATCCAAGAAAGATACGGTCGGCGATTCCCATAGCAACTGCAATTAAACATACCCCGCAGCAAATAGCATTCAACGAAGTTGGTCGTCAAGCGGTAATGTCAGACCCAGACTGGAAAAACGGCGATTACTATAATTCAGCTCCTCCCTCAAAGGGTTTAGCTATAGCAAGAATGATAGGACATATAACCTACATGAGTGACACTTCAATGACTGAGAAGTTCGGCAGAAAAACCCGAGCAGATAAAGAACCCTTCAAGTTCAGTGCGGACTTCGAAGTTGAAGGCTACCTTCGCTACAGAGGCGATAACTTTGTCAAACGCTTCGACGCCAACAGCTACCTCTACATCACAAAAGCCATAGACAACTTTAACCTCCTCAACGGTCACCCCTTAGGCATTGTCTTCAAAGGTCTAAAGGCAAAGGTACTCGTATTAGCTTTCAAATCTGACTGGCTCTACCCATCCTATCAAAGTCAAGAAATTGTAAAAGCATGCAAGTTGGCAGGTGTAGATGCTTGTTACTGCGAATTAAATAGTCCTTATGGACATGATTCTTTTCTTCTGGAGACTGAACAGGAAACTCAACTTATCGGAAACTTCTTGAAATCGGTAGAAACTGCAAAAGTAGATGCGCACAAACATGACAAAACAAACCCGTGAAATAGAACAAATGGTTATTTCAAGCTGGATTAATAGCGGAGCATCTGTTTTAGATTTAGGCTGCGGCGACGGCGAACTCCTTTCTTTGCTAATGAGAAATAAGCAAGTACATGCCCAAGGAGTAGAGTTTAGCGAACAAGCCATTGGCAACTGTGTCGCAGCAGGTCTTAGCGTATTTCAGCAAGACATCGATACAGGTTTGACGGACTACGCGGAAAAAAGCTTTGACTATGTAATATTAAATCAAACGTTGCAGCAGGTTAAGAAACCGGATTTTGCAATAAAAGAAGCTTTGCGAGTCGGCAAGAAAGTTATAATTGGTTTCCCTAACTTCTGTTACATTTCTGATCGTTTCCAAATCTTTTTCCGGGGAAAAGTTCCAGTTAGCGCTTCATTGCCTTATCAATGGTACGATACCCCTAACTTGCACTTTTTAAGTATTGCGGACTTCAAGGAATACTGTAATAAAAACTTCATAACTATTGAGCGTTCAACCTTTATTTCAAAAAATCGTAAAGTTAATTTTTTGCCCAATCTATTTGGTGAAGTAGGGCTTTTTTTGGTTTCAAAATAAGAAACCCATATAGACTTTTTCCATAAAAATAGTTTATTGCTTAATCTGCTTGCCATTTAATTTTTTTTAAGATGTAAAGGTGAGAAAATTCAAATTGTTAAGTATCTTCTAAGGCTCTTTTAGCTTGCGCTAACATTTGTTTTTAATGAGAGTTAATTTTGGACGTATATTCAATTAATTCATGTAATAGTCACTTTTTCTAGCACAAATCTGTTAGATAACGTTAAATATTGAACGAATACATATCAATTTTTTTAATTTAGGGAATATATAATTTGGAGGATGAACATTGAGCGAAAGAGTACATAAAAATGGTTCATATCTAAACGGAAAATCAACCGTTGGAACAAACACCCGAGTGAAAGACACAAGCACAATCAGCGGAATGTGTCCAATATGCATCCATGATTGTCCTATTTTATGCGAAATTAGCCTCTCAGCATTCAGAGGGAGAGAAGCACTTTATCCAGAACCAGCACAGTTCGGAACCAGCACTGCAGGAGCACTCAAAAACTTTGGCCTAGATTGGTCACACTTTAGCATCCAAGCAGGACTATTTGATGCACAAGGAATCCCGGAGACCTCAGAAGCAGCCATTTTTCCAAACGCAAACTTAGAAACAACTGTAGGCGGAATGCCTCTCAAACTACCAATATTAACAGGTGCTTTTGGATCAACAGAAGTTGCACGTGTTAATTGGGATGCTCTAGCGATCGGTGCAGCTCTATCAGGCGTATCCGTAACTATCGGTGAAAACATTGCTGGCATGGATATTCAAGCTGAATTGTCAAATGGAAAAGTAACACATTCACCAGAATTGAAACGAAGAGTGGATTCTTTCAGAAAGTTCTGGGACAAAAAATATGGCGATGTCATCATCCAAACAAACGTTGAAGACCAAAGATTAGGCATAGATGCTTACGCACTTTCTAAATTAGAAGTAAACATTATCGAACGCAAATGGGGCCAAGGAGCAAAGGCCATTGGCGGCGAAGTACGACTTAAAAGTATAGAGAAAGCAATTTTGCTAAAGAAACGAGGTTACATCGTTATTCCTGATCCAGAAGATTTTGTCGTTCAGGAAGCATTCAAGGCTGGAGTGTTCCAAACCTTTGAGCGACACAGCAGAGTCGGAATACCTAAAGAGAAGTCGTTTATTGAAGACATTGAATGGCTACGTGAACAAGGAGCAAAGAGAGTTTTCTTAAAAACAGGTGCATATCGACCTTCAGCAGTAGCGTACACAATGAAATTTGCTTCAGAAGCCAAGATTGACGCATTGAGCTTTGATGGTGCAGGTGGCGGAACAGGCATGAGTCCAGTGCCAATGATGGATGAAATGAGCATCCCAACACTGTACTTACAAGCGTTAGTTTTGCAGTGCGCCCAAATTCTGAAGAAAAAAGGCAAACATGTTCCAGACCTTGTAATGGCAGGCGGATTCATCGAAGAAACATCAATATTCAAAACTATTGCGTTGAGCAACTTGGGTCAAGGGCCACTTGTCAAAGCAGTTTTGATGGGTCGTTCGCCTATCACTGCAGCTATGAAAGCAAACTACTTCAAACAATTAGCTCAAGACGGTAAATTACCCAAGAGCTTCGTAGACAAGTTCGGTGCAACTCCAGAAAAATTCTTCATTGCAACTCCAGAATTGAAAGCGAAATATGGCAAAGACTTTGACGAAATCCCATTGGAAAGCGTTGGCGTTTACACATACTTAACGGACAGAGTTGGCGTTGGATTAAAACAATTAATGGCAGGCAATAGAAAATGGAAGCTTGATTTGCTTACCCGCGGAGATTTGATGAGTCTTAGTGAGATAGCTGCCAAAGTCACAGGCATTCCATTAGCACACGAAGTTGAAAATGATGCAGTAGTCAAAATCTTAGACTACTAATTTTTCTTTTTATTTTAAATCTTAGAGAGGCTTTGAAAACGATCGATAATATTGACGCAGCAATATCTAATCAACAAGAAAAATTGGTGAAATACAAAATAGAAATGCAAACAGTACGTCAGCTTTTTATGAAGGCTACGAGTGTTTTTTTGCCAATTGGTGCGAATCAGCTGCAAGACATTATAATTAGTGAATCTCAAAATACCATACGTTTGGGTAAAGACAAATTAATTCAATTAAAAGTAAAGCTAAAAGATATTATTGACAATTCGGAGAAAAATGTTAATGAGTTGTTGTCTGCTGATTCTTTATGGTGGCAATCATCTCTTAAGGAAAGAGATAATTTTGTTTCTGCTTATTCTCAATATGGGCGTAAGTGTCCTGAGAAAATTGATCATCCTATTAGAAAAGGATTGGGAAAATTAGGTGTTCTGCTAGAAGAATATGGTTATAATGTCGCTACTAAAGCAGGAAGTTATGGTGTCGAAATTTCAGTTTGGAATAACAAAAATGTTAGTCCATACCCTTCTAATCCAGTGCCTTATTTTCCAGATAGTTTGGAATGGTCGTCGGATATGAAAGTTTTAATGAAAAGATACGATGAACTTTGCAAACAAGCAAATGAAGCGATCTCTAACATTAAGCGTTTTGAGCAATCAAAGATAGATAAACTGGCCGCTGATCTATGGGATTCAGTGTAATAGACTCACTTACTTTTTAAAGGCAAAACTGGTCTGTTTAGTAGGCAATAAAAATTGGATTTCAAAAACTTCATCAAAAAATTCTCTTCTGTAATTATAGCTCTAATTGCTGTAAGTTTGGGGTTGATGCTCCCAGGAATAGGGTTACTCTGGCACTCCTACACATCGATATTTCTTGCTTTAATTATGTTTTTTGTTGCTCTCAATATTAATCCAAGAGAATTTGTAAACTCACTAAAAAATTACAAAATTGTTCTTCTTGCCCTATGTTTAGTTTTTTTGGTTCCACCAATAATGTCAGTTGTTGGGATACCCTTTTTCAAGCCAATAGAGTATGCAGCGTTAGTAATTGCGTTCAGTTCACCTGCTGCAATTTCCTCTGTTTTTTGGTGCGATGTTTTTCGTGGTCGCACACCCCTTGCTCTCATCGTTAGTATGGTGACAAATATTTTGGCTATTATTACTATTCCAATTACGATTTTACTTGTAACGCAAACTGTAGCTCAAATTGACTCCGTTGCAATTTTTACTAATTTGCTTTTCATTTTGGTAGTGCCTTTAGTGACTGCACAAACTTTGAGAAGACTTATTTCACAAAAAACTCAAAAAATCGTTGTTCGCAGTCCCCCTATTCAGCAGGCACTTGTATTTTTCCTTATTTGGGGGGCAGTTGCACCTGGGGCTATTTTTGTAAGGGAAAGCCCTGTTGAATTTATGTTGCTTATTTTTTTTATTTTGTTAATTCTTAGCGCTACTTTTTTTGTAGCGTACTTTTCTGGTAAGAGATTTGGTCGTTCCAGTGCAATTGCGCTGAGTATTGTTAGTAGTCATAAAAATTCTACGTTGGCCATTGTAATTGGAGAACTTGTATTGGGACCTATTGCTTTACCAGCGTTGATTGCGAATTTGGTTGGACAAAATCTTTTTGTTATTCCTGCTAGGGCAGTACTGTATTTGAGTGAAGATGAGTCATCGAAAGTGTGTTTGTAAAATTCAATTTTTCAAAAATTGGTTTTCTACAAAAAAATGAATCATATCTTTAGTTGATTTGCTATTCTGTTGCCAAATTCTTTGACTTTATTCAGTTCTCCTTCCGCAATAGGGCCTGTTACCCCTTTTACTTTAATGGATAGACTTGGCGAAAGTAGTTTTTGATTAGGCAACTTTTTTCCTAAGATTATTCCCAGTTTCTTCACAGCTCTATCAACAGGTCTAAGGCGACCTGAATAAGTTCCAAAAACAACTACGTTTCTAGCTTTTAAATCAAGTTTACCTAATTCTTCGATAAACTTTTGTATTGTTCGAGAAGGTCTGCCCATGTGATTTGGTGCACCAATCATCAATGCATCATAGCAAATTAGTTTTTGAAGGTCTACTTCTTTGGCATAGCCAATCTCAGCTTCAATTCCTTCAACTTGCTTTAATTTTTCAAGAATGTTCTCTGCAACATTCTTGTATTTCCATATTTTGAATCATAAATAATGAAAACTTTCATTAGGTAAACCTCAAATTATGCTGCTTTGTCAAGGGTTGGTGGTTTTCGTCGTGCATCAATTGCATGGTGCATAGCTAAACTTGGATGTGATAATAGGAGTCGAGGACCTGAGTAACGCATAACCTTTCTTACTTGCAGTTTCATGTCGGGTTTATAGCAGTGGATTAAGCATTTGCCGCATGTACTCTTTTTTTCTTGAAATGGACATTTATCAAGACGCATAAAAGCATAATCTCTAAATTGCTTGCATTCGGTGCATAATTCATCTTTGGTTTTGTGATGTCCTCTACAATAAGTCTCTGCCATGTATCCTATGGTTTTTTTTTCACGCTTCATTCTTTTATGATCAGGATTTGGTGGTTGAGGTTTCATGTTAATCGGCTACATAACAATAAGGGATCCCTGTTTACATAAGGATTTACCCTGATATATTAGGGATTTTAATTGCTATAAGTTAGTCTCTTATGTGTAGAACATAAAGGCAACGCGAATTCACACAAACTGTACAATACATTCGTCAATCTTAGCAGATCTTTGAGTCAAAGATGTTAAAATTCCATCACATGTGTACAACAGTTGTATTCTTTATCATTCTAGAAGGTTAGGTGTGCGTTCGTAATAGTATATAATCTACAACTAAAAGATGAGCTTCATGATAAAAAAGAGCTGGTTATTTTTCTTCGCGCTAGTATTGGTCGGTTTTTTGGATTGGTTAACCACTGTTTTTGGCGTTGCTTTTTTTGGAGCAAGCGAAAATAATCCTTTGCTCGCTGGTCTAGTAAGTTCAAACATGATGCTCTTTAGCGCAGTGAAACTGTTTGCGGTTGTGGCTGGGGGTTTAGCTTTCTACAAGGCAGTCGGACTAAGCACAGATTTTAATCAGGGTTTCACAAAAAGATTCTTGGACATTAGCTTTTCTTTAACTTTCTTAGCTCTTGCCATAGTCGTTATTAACAATTTGACTGTATTGAAATTTTAGCAAGAAATACTATTATTCTAAATATCATATACCGATATCTTGATGCTTTATTCATTTTTGTCTGCTTATTTATTGGGCAAAACATCGTCTTGAGTACGAAAATGGTTGTCTCAAAGGTTTTTTCTTCTATTTTTAGCGGTGAGATTATTTGATATTTCATAATTAACGGATTAAACAAGGCTTCCAAATTTTCTTTGTTTTTTCCATAATCAAAGAGAGTGGTTTCCATCTTTGGCTTAGACTCTGCTTGGATTCTACTTCCAATCTTCTCTTCAGTTATCGTAATTTTTATGGACTCCCCCCAAGAACGCAGGGAGATTCCATTTTCACCCCGCAATTCAATTTGTTGAGGTTTTTCAGAGATTCTTTGTACTCTTGGGTGGGTCCTTTGTAGCTCCATTATGAATACTAGTGAATTCGATACTTCAATTGGTGAAGCATCAAGTGTTACTTCAGCGAACGCTCGCTTTGTCATCATTCATTCCCTGTTAGAATTAGAAGGATATCTTTTATTTGATTTTTTAATTTTTTAGGTAATATTGCAAAATCGGGAGTCATTGATACGATGGTGAGTTATCTATAACTGTTTACTTTATTAGTTTTTTAAGTTAGTTAAACTTTAATTGTTGTTCCTTCTAATCTTAGACAGGTGATACTAAATGGTAGTTCCTTTCTATATGCTTCTTAAAACCGAGCCTGAAAAGTCTAATTATGTTGCTCACGAGACCCTTAAGATTGAAGGTGTTAAAGTTTCACATTCAGTTATTGGAAATTACGATGTCGTTCTCTATGCAGAAGGAAAGGACCTTGAGGACCTAAGACGTATCCGCGTGGCTGTGGAGCAAATTGAATTTCTAATAGTAACTGAAACATTAATGCATGCCTAATTTTTTGGATTAAAAATTAAACAAGTTATTGCATTTCTTCTTCTTTCAAAGGGTCTTTGTGTTGTCTACGGTCACGCTCTGTGTCGCATACGCTACGTGGGGCATGTTTTCCGTATGAAATAAGGTCCAACCTATGAACTTTAGAAGATTCCATATTGCTTGTTGAATGGAGCATGCTCTCAGATTTTTTTATAACCATTTTTTGTTAGCGCCTCTCCTTTTTCTTTTAAGTCAATTATAACAATGTTATGGTGGAATTAAACTTTCCCTTCCATAACCCGATTTACAATAATAACTCTGAAAAGCAGAATTCTTTGGCGCGAATATGGCTACCCAGATTCTAAATTATCCTAAGAAAAAGAACATCTGATAGTATCATCTGTGAGTGAATTTGTTCAAATCACTGGTAAAAAGTAAATTGCCCCACAGGTTCCTTGCCTTCGTGGGATTATAGGCTAAGTTAACCGTTGAAAATTTGGACATAACAAAGAAAATGACGTACAAGAAGCAGACGACAACGGCAGAGCAAGAATACGAATGCTACTAAAACAGGGATACACTAAATCGCTTGATACAGAAAATGGAGGCTACCACTTTTTCACAAAAGCTAAATAAACAACTGGTACAATCTCAATGCGGTCGCAAAATCTCCGCGATACATTTGTACCGTGATCTAGAGAAAAAGCATGGATGTGGGGCCGTCGTCTAGCATGGTCTAGGCAATAAGAGGCGATGGAACTCCATTTCTGAATTGGCGATGTATCTTCTTCACTTCTCTGCATTCTCTTCCCTTTTTTCTTTTTGGGAGAGTCTCATAGGAAAATATTTGGCAGCAGGTGAAATTCATGAACAGCGACAATATAGTCAAATGTCCCTATTGTGGAAGCACAAAGAATTGGAAAGATGGAATACGCTATCTCCCTTCTGGAGAAATTCAGCGATATTTCTGCAGAGAATGCGCCAGGAGATTTTCCTATTTTTAGGCGCACAAACCTTTTTCTTTTTTGTCTGTAGCCTGCAGGAGGTTTCTGATTGAATCAGAAGCAGATTGAAGCTGCCGTGATTATGATGCGGATTTTCCTTGCTGGCTTGGCGCTTAATTTTGATGCTGATTTTCATGAGCTTGAAGAAATTACCAAAAGGGCTTTGCTTGAAGTCGAAACGGAGGAATCGCAGTGATAAAAGAAAAAAGCGATAGAGGATTTGGAGAGCAATATACTAGCGAGTTCATGGGGATCTTAGTTTCAGAAATAGTTCCGGCACTTAAAAGTCACAATATCCCCGTTAACAATGATACAAAGAGGGCTTTCATGGCTGGCGCCGCGCTTTCGCAATCATTAGGTGTCGAGCTCATGAACCAAAAGCTTATGGACTTAGGCCATGACCCAAGGCTTGATCCAACAATAAGCCAAAGCTTACCTTTTTCTAATGAGAAAAGAAAGAGCAGAAGTCTTCCGAAATAGAGGCGTTTTTTTGGAGGATAAGCTTGTCGATAGAAGTCAAAATATTTGCGCTTCCAAAGTCCAAAGTCAAATTTGACTTCTCTACCGTTCGCACCCGAGTTATTCCTATCCTCAAGGGCATTGAGGTTACAGATGTATCCTGCCAAGATTGGGCGTGCCCGTGGATGGAGCAAACAACATGTCGATTACTACGTAAAGAAGCTGGAAAAAGCAGGATTAATCCGCAGATTAAAGCGTAGCAACTTTGTCGATTATGAGTTGACTGAGCGAGGTCAAAGTTTTCTCATATCATGTGAGGGAGTACTTTTCAGCAGCGGCGTTTTTCGTCTTCATCGATGTTTTTTCAAGTTCCCAGTTTTGCGAGAGGGAGTTTATCCATCGGCAGATTTTAAGCGAATTGAGATGCAGAATTGGACGGCTCTTTTGGGTTTGGAGCAGGGTGTTAAGGTTAGGCATACGACGACTTCTTGGATTGTTCATGTGGAAACGTTGTATGGTCGTAGTCCCGGAGAGTTAGTGACAACTGCTAAAACCTTGGCTGACCGCGTCGCGAAAGGCTTGATGAGCAAGTACGGCTGTGTTTTAGGTGATGGCAAAATCAACAAACGCCACGAGTTAGGCGTTGATGATCCTGTCGCTAATCTGCTCAACCGCTACTTTCACAGTAAGCACTCCTAAACGAGTAATCGATGATAGTCCAGGAGAAGATGAGGGTGAGCTTGATCACCTTGGTCGCGACGCTGCAGTTGAGTATTTGCTAATGCCTGAGACGGGTAAAGAAGCTTGAAGGCCAATTTGACAATGTGCTTTGCTGATTTAGAGAAGATTTCAGGCAGCCTAGCCAAACTGGAGAAAATGGGTTGTGACTTAGGAAGAGTTGCCGAAATCTTGGGCAAGCTTACAGAGTTTCAAACTAACCGAGAGGTACCCAGTGGTCTTGGAGGCAAAGAATACATTGCTTAACTTAGAGTTAAGGCAAGAAATTGGTTCCCTTAGAGGAAAAGTCTGCAACGCATCATAAAGGCAGCTTCGCTAAATGACTCTGGAGCATGAAACGCTACTCCGCGATCAATAGTTATCTGGCTGATTTGAATGGGAGCGGTGTTTAATGTCTGTAAAAACGCTGTTCAAAAGCACTTTTAGCCTGTAGCCTAAGGCATGGGAAAAGTCCATGCTTTTTACAAGTCACTTTTCTGCAGTTGGTTGGTCCTGATTACCCACGTGCTAATTTTGCCATGCGTTAATGGAGCAAAAATCTTGGAGTGTGCATTTTGAGATGGAAGAAACCGAAAAACCTGTTCAAAACCAGAAAAAGAAGCGAAGCCAAAGCGACAAGATAGGTCGATTGAAGTACAACCAGCAACTCCTCAAACAGACCTTAGCAGAAGTTGAAGAGGTCAAGCTAATGCTTCGCACAATCTTTGCTGGCTTGAAGGGCTCTTTCAATTTTGAGCAGTCGCTAATTGAGCGGATTGCTTGTGAGGATGAGGTTGACCGAGAGATTCTGCAACTGCTTTTTGAAGCAGGCAGTCCCGGTTTGTTGCCAAAAGATTTGCAATCTAAACTTGAAAGATTCAAAGTTACTCGCCACCAAATAAGCAGAAGAATCCTAAGAATGAACAAGCGTTTGGAGGAGGAGTTTGGAGAGCATGTTGCAGAAAAGCGTGGTTGGCATTGGGCACTGACAAGTTTTGCTTTTGATACTTGGGAGGGCTAGTGAAAAAGACAGATTTTAGTAATGTGCCTGCTTCAATCTCTTAATCTCATCTAAATATGAAATAAGCGAGTTTGCGGCTTCTAATCGATAATTATATATGCGCACAACCATCCATTTGTAGTAAGTTTTGACTTCTGAGGACAAATAACATGGCAGCGCTAAAAAAACGAAAGTTCATAATCGTCGTCCGTTATCATCTTGGTTGTAGCCATTGTTTTAAGCTCATTTGTTTACCTTAATTCTCAGAAACCTTATGTTGGATCGTTAGAGTCAATTATTTTGGGTACAACTTTCTTGGAATCTGTAGCTCCAGGTTTCGTAGCTGAAGACCAGCACTTTTTTACAAACAATGGTTTGAATGTAACTTTAAAATATTATGACGTCGGGCTGAACGCGGTAAACGATATGCAAAAGGGCGAGGTAGACATGGCATGGTGCGCTGAGTACATATTAGTTGGTAAGGCTTTAGGCAACCAGAATATACAAACCATTGGAAGTGTGGCAAAAACCGATTTTGCGTCCATCGTTGCGCGAAAAGATCGAGGGATCGAAAACATCTCCGATCTATCCGGAAAAAGAGTTGGGGTTGTTAGGGGAACAGTTATGGAGTTCTATCTTGGAAGATTTCTTGAACTTAACGGACTAACCATATCTGAGGTGACTCTTGTGAACATTACTCTCGCTCAGTCTGCTAATATGGTTATTAACGGTGACGTTGATGCAGTGGTTTCTTTTCCTCCTTATGTTGAAACTGCACGCCAGCAACTAGGCGATGATGCCGTGGTTTGGGCGGTGCAGGGCAAGCAGATGTTGTATGGTTTGATAACTTGCAGAGCTGACTGGCTTACTCAGAATCAAGAGTTGGTAAAAAGATTTTTAAAATCTATGAGTCAAACTGAGGACTATATGATTCAGCATCCTAATGAAGCAAAAGCTATTGTGCAGAAAAAAATGAATTACACAGATGATTACATGACAACCGTTTGGGCTCGCAACGAATTCTCACTTTCCCTCGATCAATCGCTTGTAGTTGCCATGGAAAACGAGGCACGTTGGATGATAAAAAACAATCTCACTAACCAAACTTTGGTTCCTGATTTTATTAACTATATTTACTTAGAGGGATTAAATTCGGTAAAACCAGAATCAGTAGACATCATTGGCTAAAAGGAAATGGATACATGAAAATAAAAACCCAATTCACAATATGCATCGTTGTCTTTAGTGTAATACTGGTTATTATTGCCGCCTCAGTAGCCAATACGGAACAGCAGATAACTCAGCTTAACGCCCAAAAAACAATCGCTAGCAACATCGAGCAGGGAGCAAGCAGGTTAAACAGTGTATCTATCGATTATTTTCTCTACCAAGAAGACTTACAGATTTCCCGATGGCAAACCACATTTTCTTCCCTTTCTAACGATTTATCAAACCTTAAACCCAACAATGTACATCAACAAATTCATGTTAACTCCACTACCAAAGACCTGCAAACTCTTAACGCCCTTTTTAACGAATTAATTGTCTACTTGCAGAACGCTCCTCGAAATGTAAGCGTTAGAATTGACCCTGAGTTTCAAACCAGATGGAGCGACTTGGCACTTCAAAGCCAGACCCTTAACACTCACGCTACACAATTATCGCGTTCCATAGACGAACAAGCTCAACAAGTAAATGAAACAAACATCTTACTCATTGTTTCTCTTGTAGGGACTTTTGGTGCTTTGTTAGCAACAATTTACCTTATGGTTTTTCGAAAAACACTAAGATCGGTATCGGAACTTCAAAAGGGAATCAAGACAATTGGTTCTGGAAACCTATCATACGTTATAGAAGCCAAAAGAAACGACGAGATTAGCGATTTATCCCGTGCTTTCAACCAAATGACGGCTGACCTGAAAAATGTAACCGCCTCGAAAACTGACTTAGAGCAAGCGCAAGCTTCTCTGCATCAAAGCGAGCAACGCTGGGCAACTACGCTATCAAGCATTGGAGACTCAGTTATTGCCACTGACGTGTCTGGAGCTGTGACATTTATGAACACAGTGGCGGAGGAATCGACTGGCTGGACTCTTAGAGAAGCTTTAGGAAAACCACTCAAAGAAGTGTTCCATATAATCAATGAAGAAACCCGCATGGAAGTTGAAAGCCCAGTTGCCAAAGTGCTTGAGAAAGGCATGATAATTGGGCTAGCTAATCACACAATTTTAGTTCGAAAAGACGGCAGCGAAGTTCCTCTTGACGATAGCGGTGCACCAATAAAAGACCAAAACGGCGAAGTCACAGGTGTTGTACTTGTCTTTCATGATATTAGTAAACGCAAAGAAATGGAGCTAAAGCTTGAAGAATATAGTGCGCATTTGGAGAATTTGGTTGAAGAACGCACTAGACAACTAAAGGATTCTGAACGTTTAGCAGCGATTGGTGCGACTGCGGGTATGGTTGGTCATGATATTCGCAATCCACTGCAAGCTATAACTGGCGACATTTATTTGGCTAAGACAGAGTTGGCTTCAATTCCTGCGAGTGATGAGAAAAATAGCATTGAAGAAAGTCTTACAGAAATTGAGAAGAACGTTGATTATATTAACAAGATTGTGGCGGACCTGCAAGACTTCGCAAGACCACTTAACCCTCGTGCAGAAGAAACAGACCTAAAACGTGTAATCGATGATTTATTAACTAAAAATAATCTGCCCAAAAACGTTAAAGTTACTGTTAATGTCGAAACTGAAAAAGTTGTTGCTGACTCCACTTTCATTAGCCGCATAATGTATAATTTGGTGAATAATGCTGTTCAAGCCATGCCCAAAGGTGGCAAACTAACCATTCGCACGTACAAAGAGGCAAACGATACCGTGATATCCGTTAAGGATACAGGTGTTGGCATTCCTGAAGCAGTTAAAGGCAAATTGTTTACGCCAATGTTCACCACAAAATCAAAAGGCCAGGGATTCGGCTTAGCCGTGATTAAACGTATGGCTGAAGCGTTAGGCGGCACCGTCTCTTTTGAGAGCCAAGAAGACAAAGGAACAACATTTATTGTGCGTTTACCTCCTCTCAAGACTAAAAAGTAAAAGGATCTTCAATTATTGAAACTTTAAGGAAACGCTCATTTTGAACGATATGTATTACATTGTTGGCTGCTGATTTGTTATTATGATTAAGTTTAATTTCTTCTTTAGGATAGTTGTTGCTTGTTGTTACCCACAATTATTTAAGAGGTTCATTGCTCAATGATCCATTTTGTAATAGGTTAATGTTTATGGATTTTGCTGACGCTATAGCCCTTGTTAAGAAATTTCCTGCTTGTCATCCAAAAATATTCAAAGGATTTTATGAGTGGGGGATTTGTGATATTGAAACAGAGGGCTATGTAGTTCTAGCTGATGCAGCTTCAACTAACGAACCAATATTCAACCAATTGGAAGATTATTCTAAGAACCATAAATTAAGAATAGATCAAGGTCAAGAATACTTAATCATCAGCACCATATGCCAAGATCCCCAACGATAAATCACTTCTGAGTTTCCTACTTCTTTATGTGGGCACTATGGTCTCAATATCTCCATTAAAGAAGCAGAAGAATCCTGAGAATGAACAAGCGTCTGGAAAAAGAGTTAGGTGAGCATACTGCGGAGAAGCGAGGTTGGCATTGGGCACTTACCAGTTTTGCTCTAAACGCTTGGAGTGAACCTGAAAAGGAAGTTGAATAGTGTACTTCTATAACGTGTCTTTCATAAAATTTTATTTAAAGATGGTAAATTTATTTAATAAACAAACGGGAAGTACTTTTTCTTTTTCATACGTACAGCATAAGTACTAGTTGGTTAGCTAATCAATGAATAGCTAGCAATTAAGGGCTTAACTAATTGTGACAAATTGAACAATGTCTTTGAAGTATCACATTGTTGTAAAAAGGCGGAAAAGCGAACAAATGTGTAAAATGGAGTTCACAAAATGTCTAAATTTGAACAATCAGTCATAACGGTAGGAATTGGCGCTTCAGCGGGAGGCTTAGAAGCGTTCAAAGTTTTGCTCGAATGTTTACCAGTCGATACAGGATTGTCATTCGTAGTTATTCAACATCTGGCCGCTGGCCAAGAAAGTATGTTGACCGATATTCTTTCAAGATTTACCAAAATGCCCGTCCAAGCAGTCAAAGATGGGATGCCAGTTGAACCGGACCATGTTTACGTTATTCCGCCTGGAGTAACAATGACTATTGAAAAGCAGGTTCTCAAGCTTGCCTCGAGGAATAAGTCCCTGAAACCTATTGATACTTTCTTTATTTCCCTAGCTGAAGACTTGAAAAGTCAAAGCATAGGAATCATACTTTCAGGCACAGGCTCTGATGGAACCGAAGGACTAAAAGCAATCAAAGCCCAAGGAGGAATAACCTTCGCACAAACTCCAGACTCAGCCCAGTATGGAGACATGCCCCAAAGCGCAATTTCAGCAGAAGCAACAGATTTTGTTCTTTCCCCAGACAAGATTGCCATAGAATTGCAAAAAATCGCTAAAAACCCTCACCTTGCACGAAGTGAAATAGCAGTTAGAGAAGAAACTGGAATTAAGGGAGAAAAACCAAAGAAGGAAACAGCCTTACACGCAATATTTACTCTGCTAAAATCCAACTTTAATGTTGATTTTTCACACTACAAAGAAACAGTCATAAACCGACGTGTCACACGCCGAATGGTAATTAACCACATAGAAAAAATGGACCATTACACAAAGTTCCTGCGGACACATCCAAACGAGTTGGAAGCATTATACAATGACATGTTAATCGGAGTGACAAGTTTCTTTAGAGAACCTGAAACATTTGTTGCACTCAAAGAAACAGTGTTTCCAAGTTTAGTCAAAAATCGCCAGCCAAAAGAACCTATCCGAGTTTGGATTCCAGCCTGCTCAACGGGAGAAGAAGCATATTCGTTCGCTATAGCAATCCAAGAATACCTCGAAGAAAACTCTGCAACAGACCTTCAAGTTCAAATTTTCGGCACTGACATAAACGAAAAAAACATCGAAAAAGCAAGACAAGGAATCTACACAACAACAATAGAAACCGACGTAAACGAAAAACGACTAAAACATTTCTTCAAAAGCTCCAATGGCAACTATCAAATCTCCAAAACCATTCGAGATAAATGCGTATTTGCAAAGCAAGACATAACGGCTGACCCGCCCTTCTCGAACATGGATCTTATCAGTTGCCGCAACATGCTCAT
>CAWIYM010000009.1:0-169881 GCA_963840325.1 Candidatus Bathyarchaeota archaeon | reverse complement strand
GCGGTTTTGCCTGTCATTAAGCGGTCTGTGATGGCTTTTACTTTGTTTACGGGTATGGCAATACCTCTTTGCCAAACGTAAGCAGTGTTTATGCCGATCAATCTACCTTGGACGTCGATTAATGGTCCGCCGCTAAAGCCGGGGTTTAGTTGTGCATCGGTAGCGATAACATTCTCCATCGCAGTTGATCCTCGCCAACCTCTGATAGTGCTCTTTACGCTGGTTACCATGCCGCTGGTTGCGGTTGGCTGATTTCTGTTGAATGGGTTAGCAAGAGCCAGAACGTATTGTCCTACGTTTAGTTTTTCTGAATCCGCCATTTCGATTGGTGTGAATTCGCCTTTTTCGGCTTTGAGTAAGGCTACGTCGTTGTATGGGTCTGTGCCTACGATTTTTGCGTTATAGGTTTTTTCTCCTTGGCCAATTTTGATGGTGTTGCAGCCTTGAAGAACATGGTTGCATGTGACGATGTAGCCGTCTTTGGTTAAGATGACGCCTGTGCCTCTTGACATCTGCGCTTTTACGCTGACGACTGATTCTGAGGTTTTCTTTATGAGTGCGCTTGTTGCTTCTGAGAGTGATTTTAAGACTTCTAATGGGTTAACTAGTTGAGTCATTTTGTTTCACTGCAACAACTAATAGGGAAAAAGGTATTTGTTGACTAAGGAACCATTGAAAGTCAGTCACAAAAATTAGGTAGGCATCATGTAGCCGCCAAAGTAACCTACGTTTCTAGCCATAACTTGCCTTGAGGAATGTGAAGCTATGCATAGTTTGCCGATATGCGACATCAACTGGTAGGAGGCTTTGAGAGCCAAGTTTAGGTCGTTGTTGGTTAAGAATTTGGCTTCTATGTTTAGGGCGGTTCCTTGGATGTTTGCGGCTATTTGGATTGCGCCGTCTTCTGTTATCCATTTGAGGGTTACGCCTTGGTTGTTTTCAGATATGCCGAGCCAGCGGAGCATACCGAACCATTTGCCCTTGAGTGATAAAATGAGTTGTGGGGTCATGAGGTCTGAGGGCAGAAAAGTCTGGATTAGAGGTGTAGTGGGGGTTTCTTTGGTTGGTTTGTGAAGTTTTAGTTGGGTTATTTTTGTGGTTACGCGGTAGCCTTCGTGTTCTTTTTTGACTATTCCTTCTTCTTCTAGTCGGTTTAGGATGCGTGAGAGGGTTTCGGAGTGCAGTCCGGTTCTTCTTTTGAGTCCGTCGAATGTGAAGGTGGCTAAGTCCTCGGTTTCTATTAGCGCCAACACGTCAGCATCGCGTTCGCTGAGGCTGTAGTCGTCTGGGAGGCTTTGCCAATTAACATTCAGAACGGGATTCATTATGATATGGATTGTTAAAATGTTGCTTTTGAAGGTTGCTCTGATGATTGGTTTAATGGAATGTTGTTTTCTTGAAGGTGACTTTAATAATTACTTTCGTTATCTGGAATTGACTAAGAGGTTTTTTGGACGTTTGCGATTGGTCATTTTGCCCTGGGATACCTATTTGGGAAAGGATCGTCAAAGTTTGCCCATGTGAAAGTGAATTTGCCTCTTCTGCTTATGGCTTCAGTTCTTCCAGACGTGGATTTGCTATTGCGTTTTCTTATGCATCGGGGACCAACTCATTCCTTAGTAACCATAACCGTGTTGATGATTCCTTTTTTTGTTGTTTACCGAAAACAAGCCATCCCATATTATGCAGCAATGCTTTCCCACATTCTCATCGGTGACTATTTCACAGGAGGAATTGAGCTGTTCTGGCCTTTATCTCAGGGTTGGTTTGGAGCTTTAAACTTTGACGTAGCAAGTATGCCTGTCGCGGTAACTGAGCTTGGGCTTTTCGTTTTAACCATACCTATTATGTATAAGCTTGGTGATCTGAAAACTCTTCTAAATCCCCACAACAAGAACTGGGCTCTGATAATCCCGCTGGGAGCAGCAGTTGGACCTTTGCTTTCGGCTGGACGAGGCCAAGAAAATTCTCTGCCAACCCTACTTGCAATTCCCAAGCCTTTTCTTCATAATATTGTTTGCTTACTCCATAGCTTCTTTGGCTTAGAAATAGAAATACTCAGGTTAGAGATAAGTTGCAGCCTAACATTATCTGACAGGCTTCGAATAATGTCTGTGGCTTTCTTGTATGTTTCTTTTAAAAAAAGGAAAGCTTTTAAAAAATAATAATTAGGATTTATTTTGGTTATGGTGTTGATGCTGGTTTGTCTTCGTTGGTGGCGGGTTCGGTTGTGATTTCTTCGATTGGTTTTGGCGGCGGTGTTGTTGCCATTGTCCAGCCGATCCAAGCGCCAATGAACAAAATAGCTACGAAAGCAACAAATACTGGAACAGCAATGAGCCCAGAATGAAACGTCAGCAGTGCTGACCTAAGTTAAGCCAAGGAAACTTGACCAAGTCGGATAACGAAAAATGCAACAACATAAACTACAGCAACAACTACACAAACAACAAGTATTGCTCCACCTATTGCTTGATCTTTACTCAAACTTTTTCACCACCTGAACTTGGAGAATTAACTTTATCGATCAATATCTAACCTATTAACTATACTCCTTGTTTCTGTAGTATTTTTGATTTCATTGATTGTGATTTTTCTTGTCTTTGTTCTAAACGTCATCAATCGCTCGTCAAGTCTCCTTTTCCGTTCCTTTGTTTCCAGATTGGACAATGGAACTAACGCAAGGGCAGTAAGACCTCGCTCAATTTTCCTGAAATAATTCATAAGCATTCCCCTATTATCTTCTCAAAACAATCAGAGAGATACATGTTTTTAAGGAGTCTTTCCTAATGTGATATATGTCCAGATTTGGAACGTTCCATTCAGAATATTTGTTTGCAGTGTTCAAAAAACAACTTCTGCAAAGAAAAAGTGGTGGGCGAGTGGGCATCTTCGAAAATCAGCAGTATTTACCATAATTTTTGTGTGCAAAAGAAGAAGAAGTGTAATTGAATTTTGGGTAAGCTTGTTTTGGGTTGCATTCGCCATTTAGGGACTGGATTGCTTGTAGATTGTGGGTCTAAATAGGTTGAAATGGGTTGGGACGGGTAATTTTTCTTCTTCTAACATGAACCAAAAGTTTATTGTTATGATATTTTCTCAAATTTTCCATATTTCAAATATTGTCCCCGTTTCAAGTTTGAAAGCGTACTTGTCATAAAACAAAATATTAGTAAATAAGCAAATTGCAAGAGCAATTGGCAAAATGCTGGCTGATTCAAGCTGTAATTTCTAAAGCTGTGCAAAAGAAGAAGAAGAGTTGCAATTGCATTTTGGGTGGGCTTGTTTTGGGTTGCTTTTGCCTTTTAGGGCTTGGAATGTCTGCAGGTTGAGGGTCTAAAAGGGTTGCAAAAGGGTGAAAAAGGGCTCGGAAAAAGCTAAATCTTCTTCTTCCATTGCCCTAACTGAGAGAATCAACTTTCGAGACAAAGTTGCAAAGAGGAAACGACTGCTGATTTGTTAGTATATCTAGATGGCGCTTTTAAGCTTGAGACAGACGATATCTGATTGCCAGAAAGGAATTATTTTAGACTTTAATTTCCTCAATTAAGCCTGCTTCTGGATACGGAAACAGATGCGCTTTGTCTAAGGGGTAATTAATTGTGACATCTTCACCAATCTTAACCCACTCCTCCGTTAGCGACGGCCTATTAATGACAAAGCGGTCACCATTATCAAGCCTAATCTCATAACGAACAACAATACCTTCAAAAGTGGATTTCTCAACTTTCCCAAACAAACTATTCTCAGCCACAATATGCCCTTTTTTCATTTCGCATGTTTCAGGCCTAATAGCTAAAACCACACGTTCACCTTGCTTGATATTTAACTCATTTATTGCGTTAACCCTTCAAGCCCTGTCGCAACTCAATTTCTACTCTGACCGTTTCCCTGAGTAATGTATCCTTCCAAAAAGTTTGATTCACCGATAAAATGGGCAACAAACAAACTGTTAGGATGCATATAGAGTTCTTGCGAGGTCCCAACCTGCACTATTTTGCCTTTCTTCATAACAGCAATTCGATCTGAAATAGACATAGCTTCAGCTTGGTCGTGGGTCACATGTATCGCGGTCAATTTGAGGTCTTTTGCCATTCTTCGAATTTCGTATCTAATCTCGTTGCGTACTTTAGCATCGAGTTGCCCTAAGGGTTCATCTAAAAGCAAAGTTTTCGCGCCAGCTGCCAAAGCTCGAGCAACGGCAATTCGCTGCATCATGCCTCCGCTAAGTTCACTTGGATAAGCATTTAATCGTTCATTAAGTTTAACGAGCTCGAGGACTTCATGTCCAATGGTTTCTGCTTGTTTCGCGTCGAAGTTCTTGACTTTTGGACCATAAATAACGTTGCTCCAAGCGGTCATGTGAGGGAACAACGCAAATGTTTGGAAAACAAAGCCGATATCTCGATCTTCTGGAGGCACTTTGTCAACACGTTTATCGCCGATGTAGATTTCGCCGCCGTCAGGTTCGATAAGGCCAGCGATGAGACGCAGACAGAGTGGTTTTTCCGCAGCCGCTTGGTCCCAGCAAAGAAAAATATTCTTGGTCATGGATTGTGAGGGTAACGTTATCTAATGCATACATTTTTCCGTACTTCTTTGTTAAATTTACAACTCGAATATCTGGCATGTTTAGTCTTTTCCTTCCATTGATTTTTTGGTGAATTTGTGGGTTATCATGTTAGACTTTTCCTTTTCTGGTTAAAAGCCTTAAGACTAGCAGTATAATGAAGCTTAACAGGATTAGCAAGCCGCATGCTAAGCCAACTGTTAATTCGTTGACTCCAGCGATTGGCTCGATCGTACCTCTCGACTGAGTTAACCCAGTTTACTATCAAGACAGGCGCTGTCTGCAATTTTGAAGCTACAGCCAGAGTTGCGCCTGTTTCGCTTATGCTGCGGGTGAAAACGATAATTGCGCCTGAAAGGATGGAGTATTTTGTTATGGGCCAAACAATTGTACGGAAGAGCGCAAAAGGTTTAGCGCCCAATGTCTTTGCTGCTTCTTCCATGTCGATGGTTATTCGCTCCATTGCTGCCGACATAGATCGTACAAAGTATGGATATGTTATTGCTAAGTGAGCGAAAACTAACAGCAGAAACTCTGGGAGACCAGTTACATTTGACCAGAAGAACTTTAACGAAACGCCCAATGCAATCGAGGGCACAATTATTGGAACATTAATCAGAGTATCAAGAACAACTGAAAGCCCTCTGCCAAAGGTCTTACGGGCAATAAGTATTGCCATTGGCAAGCCTAACGCAATGCCTAAAACAGTGACAACCGCGGCTAAACTGTATGAAAGAGTCAGACTCTCCCAGAAACTTGCCCAAACCCCTGAACCAGAAAACGCATCAGTGAATGTTGTGCCTGTTGCTGATGGCTTGGAAAGCAGGCAACGCCACAAACATCGAAGGAATAAGCACAATAATCAAGAAAACCCCTAAAGCTATACCGTTACGTGCCCAAGATGCTTTTTTGTAGCTTAATTTTTTTTCAAAATGCGGTAAGCCGTGACCAAAAGGAAGCTTCATCCTTTGACCTATAACACGAATCAATACGAAAATGGTTAAGGAAACAACAATCAGGATGAGGCTTGCAAAAACTGTTGCGCCCTCGTAGGTACCCTGCGATATTGAACCTGCCCTAAATTGGTTGCTTACTGTTTGGATAAAAACTGGACCATTAAGAAAGATGCCCCCAGCGACAATAAAAGTCGCGCCTGTTTCAGAAAGTGACCTCGCGAACGCAAGAGTGTAAGCTGCAATCAAAGAAGGCTTGATTATTGGGAAAGTTACGGTTCTTGAGGCCGTCAATGGTGGAGCACCAAGAGTTCTGGAAGCCCGTTCATACTCCATCTTATAATCAAGCATGGCACCGACTATAACGCGGACAACTACTGGAAAAGAAAAAGTAAAATGCAACAGCATAACAAGGAGCCAGCCGGGAGAAACAAATGGGTGCCCAAACAAATCAGATATGCCGCCGTTTGAACTCCAGAATAGTAGTAGAGAATAACCCAAAGCTGCGGTTGGAACAACGAAAGGCAAGTCGGCTAACGTGTCTAGAACTGTTAGCCATCTTGATTTTCCTCGGGTGATAAACCATGCCAGCGGAACCCCTGCCAACAAGTCCAGACCAGCAACGACAAGGCCGATGATGAATGAGGTTGAAATCGCGCCTAAGGCGGTATTCATTAATGTTGGGTTATCAAAGACGTTTTGTAGTGAACCAGCTTTTGTCAGGATTCCTATGATAGGAGGAATAAGGATTAACGCGAAAAATATGATGATTGCCGAGAGGTAGAGGGTGTACTTTAAGGGTTTTTTTGAGGATAGTCTGTTTAGTGTGTTCCAGAGTTTGCTAAACACGGCACTGCTCCTTTCCTTGACAGTACTTTTTCGCTTAGAAGGAAAAATAATTCGTTCAAGTATATTAGTTGTTACAACAAACAAGCATTTTCTTCATGTTTCAGTTCAGAATATTAGTCAGCAGAAATATCAACCTGCTATAGGGATTGAACAGCCCTAAGCTACGGTTGAATCAAGCAGTTTAGCCTAAAGCTACTTTTTCACCGGTCACTATGTACACTATTGACTCACAAACATAGACAGCGTGGTCCGCAATACGCTCCAAATACCGGGTCATCAAAGCACTTGATAAAACGCATTTTCCGTTAGCCTGTTCTCCTTTGATTAGTTTGTGAAGATAGTCAAAGTACATTTTGTCAACTTGACGCTCAGTTTCAGAAATCGTCTTAGCAATGAAAATGTCTTGTTTTTTTAGGGCATCTATGCTTATTTTAACCATTGACATGACTTTTTCGCTCATTTCGCCGATGTAGTCACGTGTCCAAGTTTCACATTCTTTTAAACCGTGCAGTTGGTCGTTGATAAATGAAATGTCAAGGGCATATCTTCCGTATCTTGCGAAGTCGTTGGCTATTTTCATGTAGGATTTAATGGTTCTGAGGTCTGTGGCAACTGGTTGGAACCTGGCAATTAACTGGAAAGTTTGGTCTTCAACCTTATCAGCCATAGAAAGAAGCATTTCGGATAGTTCACTGATTTGTTCTTGAACACTTCTGCCTTCAAGGTAGCCATGAATCGAAAGGGCAAGGGTATCATAGGTTAACTCGCCCATCCTAACGATTAAGACTGCTTGTTCTTCTAATCCGCGATCGATTATTCTGCTCATGCTGGTATCTCCTATCCGAATTCTCCTGTTATGTATTTTTCTGTTAATGGATTTTTGGGAGATTCAAAAATATCTCTGGTGGGACCAAACTCAATTAATTCACCGAGGTACATGAAAGCTGTGAAATCTGATACTCTAGACGCTTGCTGCATATTATGAGTAACGATGGCAACCGTGTAGTCAAGCTTCAGCTCAACCACCAACCGTTCAATCTTAGCCGTCGCAATCGGATCTAACGCCGAGCATGGCTCATCCATCAAGATGACTTCGGGCTGCAATGCAATAGCTCGCGCAATACAGAGTCGTTGCTGTTGCCCTCCAGAAATACTGGTGCCTGGTTTTTTCAATTCATCTTTGACTTCATCCCAAAGCGTTGCCTTTTCTAAGCTGTTTTTAACGACATCGTCAAGGTTTTTGCCCTTCTTAGTTCCCGTCAATCGCAAACCGGCGGCAACATTATCATAGATGGACATTGTCGGGAAGGGGTTTGGCTTCTGGAATACCATGCCAACTCTTCGGCGAACCTGCACAGGATCCACTTGTTTGTTGTAGATGTCTTGTCCATCCAACAGAATTTGCCCGTTCATTTTGGCGTTTGGTGTGAGCTCGTGCATTCGGTTTAGACAACGAATGAAAGTGGATTTGCCGCATCCTGACGGACCAATTATTGCTGTGACAGCGTTGGCTTTGATGTTAATGCTTACGTTTTTTAGGGCTTGTTTTGCTCCAAACCAAGCGTTCAAGTTTATACTCTGCATTTTCATGTTTGAGTCAACGTTTTTTGTTTGAGTACTAATTGAACTTGTCATCTTTTGAGTCTACCTCTGCTTGCTAGCCTTACTATAATGTTTAGGCTGAGCACCATTAAGATTAGAATTAGTGCAGCTCCCCATCCTTGCGCTTGCAAGCTTGCTTGAGGTTGTAGAGAGTCGCGCCAGATTTCAAGGGGCAAGGCTGCCATTGGTTGGTTTAAGCCTTGGAAGAAATACCTGTTGCCGAGAATTGTCATTATTAATGGTGCTGTCTCTCCTGCAATTCTGGCAACCGCCAGTAATGTTCCAGTGAGCAATCCTGCTTTGGCAGTAGGCAACACAACGCTCAGGATTGTTCGCCACTTGTGGGCACCCAGTGCTAATGAGGCTTCTCGGACGCCGTTGGGAACGAGTTTGAGTGATTCTTCAGTTGTTCGGGCTACAATGGGGATCAAGATAAAGGAAAGTGCGATGGCTCCTGCAATAGCCGAATAATGACCGATGATGGAGATGACTATTACTCCGTAAGCTGTTATGCCGACGATGATGGATGGGAACTCTGTTAATACGTCGTTGACAGAGCGCATGGCGGTTGCGTATTTGTTGTTCCCAAATTCGGCAAGATAAATGCCTGAGAGTATCCCTATAGGGATACCGATGAGGCTTGTTAGTCCAATCAATATAAGCGAACCTTGTATCGCAGGTCCTATGCCGCCAGCGGAATTGTTGTTAATTAGAAAGCCAAGACTAAGTTGAGGGGCTCCCCTTACAATGACTTCCCAGAGGATGCTGAGAAGCGGAGTAACCGCTAAGACAACGCATATAGCACATAAAATAAAGAAGAGACTGTTTTTGAATTTGCGGAAACTGTAATTGGAGATTATTCTATTGCGCCTCCTTTAACCTTCAAAACGCGATGAACCAAAATTCCTGCTCCAACGTTGATTAGCAAGCTAATTATTAGTAGGATTAAGCCGACACCGATGTAAGCCGCAACCTCCAGTGATCCTGTAGCTTCAAGAAAACCGTTGGCGATAAGTGAAGCCATTGTTTGGCTGGGTCTAAATAGTGATGTGGGCATAGCTGCTGGTCCTGTGGCGTTACCGATGAGCATAGAAACCGCCATTGTTTCACCGATTGCTCTGCCTAAACCCAAGATTATTGCTCCAAAAATTCCTGAGCGTCCATAACTAATTACCCAGTGACGGATAACTTCCCATTTTGTTGCTCCAATGCTATAGGCTCCTTCTCGAATGCTGTTTGGGACGGCGCTTATGACTTCTTTTGAAATTGATGCAACTGTGGGAATTATCATGATTGCTAGAATAGTTCCTGCAGTAAAAAGGTCCAGGCCAAATGGAGCCCCACTGAATATAGGTATCCAGCCAAGATAGGCTGATATAGGTTTTTCGATGTAATCTAAAATCCAAAATCTAAAAATGAACAAACCCCAGAGCCCATAAATCACACTCGGAACCGCTGCCAGAAGCTCAACTAAATAACCGATAGGCACTCTAAGCGTTCGTGGAGCCATTTCAACAAGAAAAATGGCTATCCCCAGACTCAAGGGCACTCCAATAAGAAGTGCAATCCCTGAGGTAACAAGTGTACCCATTACATATGGAAGCGCACCGAAGAGTTCTCTACCTTCAACTGGGTTCCAAGCATTTCCAAAGAAAAAGTTTGCACCAAACCTTTGTACAGCAGGCACAGACCCGGTCGTAAGCACGTATCCTGTTACAAGGAGTATGATTATTGCTGAAGCGGCAACTATAGCAGCGATTGTTTGGAAAATGTTGTCGCCTGTTAATTTTGATTTTAATTTGGTAAAAAATTTTTGGGGGTGGAGCTGTTTCAGAACGTTATCCACCTTATCATGTTGTTTGTAGTGATTGTCCGTTGAAGGTTATTGATTGAATTGTTGTCTCACCGATTTGGACGACGTTTGAGGGCAATTTTGCATATGAAAGCCTTGGCGCTAAGTCTTGGCCATCGTGAACTACATACCAGAGAAACTGAACGAATGCCGTCGCTTTTTCTTGTGTCATATCTGGAAGCACATTTAGCTCTTTGTAAGAGAGTAGATAAGTGAAGCTAACGATGGGGTATGCGTTTGCGTCCGGAGCATTTAGAAGACTTACATTAGTCCAGCTTGCATCGCCAGTTGGTAAGCCGCTTGATGCGCCTGATTGGACGGCTAATTGTGTTGATTCTAAGTTTGGTTGGATCCAGTTTCCTGCGGGGTTTTGGATTGCTGCTACAGTCATTCCATTTTCGATAATATATGCTAATTCAACGTAGCCGATAGAGAATTGATTACCGGTTACTGTCGAAGCTACCCCGGTGTTGCCACTTGAGCCTGTTCCAACAGGCCATGAAACTGATTTGCCTTGTCCAATAGAACTTCTCCATGAGTCACTTGATGCACTTAGGTAACCAGTGAAGATGAAGGTGGTTCCTGAACCATCGGAGCGGTGAGCTGTGTTGATCGTTTGTGCTGGAAGGGTAGTAGTTGGATTGAGGTTTTGAATTGCTGGGTCGTTCCATTTGGTTATGGTTCCTTGGTAGATGTCTGCGATGACTTTTCCGGTTAAGTGGAGTCCTGATGGGATACCTGGCAGGTTGTATGCAACAGTTACTGCACCGATAGTCTCGGGAATGTGCAACGCGTTGGGAATGTTTGCTACATCTGATGCGCTAAGGGGTGCATCTGAAGCTGCAAAATCGACGGTTGGTGTTGGTTGCTTAAGAGCAGCTATACCTCCGCCGCTACCTATTGATTGGTAGTTTACTAGAACTGAAGGTTTAACATCTGTTGAATACTTGGTTATTATTGCGTTGAGCAAAGGATATGGGAAGGTTGCTCCTGCACCTTGCAATGTTACTGTTGATGGACCGGGTGATTGAGGCTGTGAGAAGTAAATGTATGCTGCAACTGAGCATAGTATTATTGCTATTGCTACTATTGCAACTATGATAGAATATTTAGCGTTCATATTTTCATTCCTTGTTTTTGTAACATTAAAGAAGAACGTGAGGTTATATAGTGAACCTCCATAAAAGTTATAGTCTATATAGATATACCTAATATAATTATGTATAATATAGAGAGTAACCTGGAGTCAAACGTGACCAAAGAGCAAGAAAAACTAAATGGAGAGCAGCGCAAGCTTCAAGTTACGGGCGGATCCACCTTCATACTTTCTTTACCCAAGGAATGGGCAACTAAAAATGAGCTTAAACGCGGAAGCGCCATGGTAGTCCAAGAAGAAGAAGATGGCTCATTATCGATCTCACCTTCCAGTTTTCCAAAAAAAGAAAAACAAGACGAAGCCAACATTAGAACATCCCTCAACGACAACCCCGATGCCATCATGAGAACCGCAATCTCAGCTTACTTAAGCGGCTACAACATCTTACATATTAGAGCACAGGGACAAAAAGTACTGTCCTCAAAACTCCGGAACCATCTCAAAAGTTTCGCCAGAAACTACTTGGTAGGAACAGAAATCGTTATCGACACTCCTACAGAATTGACATTGCAGGTTCTACTCAATTATCCTGAACTTACCGTTCAGAACGCCTTGAGCAGGATGGCAATAATCGCGTCTTCAATGCATAAGGAAGCTATAGCATCACTAAAAAAACTCGATTACCCCAGCGCCAAAGCCGTAATAGAAACGGATCGGGAAGTAAATCGCTTCAGCTTGTATATCGTGCGACTCTTGAAGTTAGCTGTTTCAAATCAGAGAATTGTCAAAGAAATTGGGTTGACAAGCCAAAAAGACTGTTTAGGCTACAGGCTCATTGCAAAATCAGTGGAAAGAACCGCTGATCACGCAACAAAAATGGCAGAAAATACTCTACTTCTAAAGGAACCAGTGAATGAAGAACTTTTAGAAAAAATAGGCGAACTAAGTGGCCTGGCTATTTCAATGTTTGAGAGCTCGATGGAAGCATTGTTTAAGCATGATTTTAACTTGGCTGAAAGTGTCATTGAAAAACTAAGTCAGGTTCATAGGGTTGAGAAGGAAGCGGTTTTGTGCTCGCAGAATGCTAAGGTTGAAGAAATCGTTAACTTAAGATTGTTAATTGAAAGTGTGAGGCGGACCGCGGAGTATGCTAGTGACATTTCTGAGGTTGTCTTGAACTTGAATGTTGAATCGGTTCTAAGTTAACTTTGACCATCTGTATTTTTTAAGAACTCCAAGTTTTTGTGTCTATTTGCTAATTTGACGCAAAACCACCAATATCAACGTACTCCTATGCTTTATCAGTCAATTTCTAATAGAACCAATCATACAAAAAACGTTAAGCAGTAACTTGAATAAAACACAAACTATTTTTTCTTAAAAAATAAAAAGTTGGGTAGATTGTTTAAGTTGTTGGTAATGTTTGGCCATTGAAGGTTATCGATTGGATGCTCGCTTCATCGATTATTACGACGTTTGCGGGTAGTTGTGCATAAGCTAGTTTTGGTGCTTGGTCTTGACCGCTGTGTACGACATACCAGAGGAATTGAACGACCGCTGTTGCTCTATCTTGGGTCATGTCGGGTATCACGTTTAGTTCTTTGTAAACTAGCAAGTAGCTGAAACTAACGATTGGGTAGGCTTGTGCCTCGGGGGCATTCAGTAGATTTACGCTTGTCCAGCTTGCGCTTCCTGCGGGTAAACCTGCTGAAGCAACTGATTGGGCTGCAACGGTTGTTGATGCTAGTGAGGGTAAGACATAGTTGCTGGAGGGGTTTTGGACTGCTGCCACCGTCATGCCGTTCTGCAATGCGAATGCTAGTTCAACATATCCGATGGTATATTGCGTTCCGTTTACTGTAGAAGCTACACCTGCATTGTTGTTGTTACCTATGACTCCGCCTGGTGCATTGGGCCATGAAACTGATTTTCCTTGCCCGACAGTGCTGGACCATGTGGCGCTAGACGCCTTAAGGTAGCCAGTGAAGACAAATGTTGTTCCTGAGCTATCTGAGCGGTGAACTGTAATTATGGATTTTGATGGAAGAGTTACACCTGAGTTTATGGCTTGGATTGCTGGATCATTCCAGTTGGATATGGTTCCTTGGTAGATGTCTGCAATGATTGAGCCAGTTAATTTAAGGCCGGATGAAATACCTGGTAGGTTGTAGCATATTGTTACAGCACCTATTGTTTCTGGAATATGTAATGCATTAGGAACGTTTCCCATTTCAGTGGCGCTTAGTGGTGCGTCTGAGGCACCGAAATCTACGGTTTTTTGCTGCATTGCTGATATTCCACCTCCGCTGCCGATGGATTGGTAGTTCACTTGAATATTATGTTTTATTGTTTCATATTGTGCAATCATTGAGTTAAGCAATGGGTAAGGGAATGAGGCTCCTGCACCGTTTAATGATACGGGTGCCGGCGTTGGACTGGGTGATGCTGTGGGGGCTAGAGTTGGAGTTGGCGAAGCTGTTGGGCGAGTGGTTGCACCTGCGGTAGGTGAGGCTGTTGGCACTGCAGTTGGACTAGTGGTTGGTGAAGAAGTAGGCGTTGGAGTTGGCGTGGGCTGTACTCCTGTATTTGAACCTAAGTAAGTGTAAGCTGCTACTGAGCCGATTATTATGGCTATTACAACTATTGCTATTGCGATTGAATATGTTGCTTTCATATTTTTTCCCGTTTGGATTTATAGAAAACGAAGTAATATAGCAGCCCCACTTAGAATACAAACTACCCTATAGTTCAATATAGAATAAATACAAACAGAGCAAACTTGAATCATAAGAAACTTAAATTAAAAAATAATAATGAGATTTTAAAATAATTAAAAAATGCTCTTTTATGTTTTAGGGATTCAAACAGCTTTAGAATGCTGAATCACTAATATGCTTGTAGGAAGCAGATTACTTCTGGGCTTTGATTTATGCTAGAACTGTCAATCAGGTGAGCTGTGCCATCGGGGCAGTAAACTTTATCGCCTTTTACGGCTTTTTGGTACCGTTTGCTGCATTCCTTAAGTTTGTAACAACCATCACAATCTCGTGATAACATTTTCTTTTCACTCTCCACATATTCAACATCAGTATGGCCGAGGGCGCCTATAGAGTTGACTACCATAATCTATATATAATAAATATATTCTTGGCAGAAAAACCGCCTAAATGCAAGGATACCTTTAAGAAACCAGAAAAACACTCAACAAAGACAACAATGAATCAGAAAAGATGGAAAGCAAAAGGCATTTTCTTAGACTTAGACGGCACCTTAGTAGACTCCTCAGGAGCATACATTGAAGCAGGTAGAATTGCTTTCCAAGCAATAAAGAAAAAGACGCCCGAAACCAAAATTCTCCTCGAAATTCCAAGAAGAATAGAGCAGCGCCTAACGATCGACGACCTAACACATGGTAATACAAAAGAATTCATGCAAATCTACTTGAAAGCATACTATTCTGCAACTGAAGCAAAAACCAAATTAATCCCCAACATTGTTGAAACGCTTCAAAGACTCTCTGAAAAAGCTAAACTGGCGTTAATAACCATGCGCCACTGCCCAAACCAAGTCATTCAAAAAGAACTTGACTATTTCGGCATCGCAAGATTCTTCACCTATATGGTAACTGCCATGGACACCCCCAAACCTAAGCCCTCGCCTGAAGCCTTAATTCGTTGTGTAGAAGCCTTGGACCTTGAAATGTGCGACTGCATCATTGCAGGAGACTCCGTTAATGATGTACGGGCGGGAAAAGCTGCTGGAGCAAGGACAGTTGCAGTGCTTTCAGGGTTGTTTAAACATGAAGAACTTGCCAAAGAATGCCCTGATTTGATTCTGCCAGATGTAACCACGCTTCCAGAATTTGTGGAGTAAAGGTTTTTTTCTATATCAGAACTCGATATATTGCTAGAACTTGCCTAATGTAGTTATATGCCGCTGGAAAAATAAGGTTTAAGTTAAACCTCAATCTTAAGTGAATATGGAGAGGGCTTCAGCGGGAATCGTTATGAACTTTGTAGAGATTATGATAGGGGAGAAATTGAGGGATTCGGATCCAGCACTCGATATCATGGGCTCGGACCGCAAGGTTTTGCAAGTAGCTTGTCAAGACTTTACTAATTACCTTAAATTCCATTGGAACCTGATTGGAAAAGAAGCAAACCAATGCGAACTCGTAGAGCGATTAGAAAAGCTGTTTAAGGAAGATTCACAGGAACTCAACGCTTTTCTTACAGTGTGGACAGGAATTTGGTTTAAAAAGTGGAAGGAACGCGTGAAGCTGCTTATAGGCACCCAGAATGCAAATAAATGGAGCAAAATGTCCAAATCACTTGCAGATGTTGAGCCAATGTGGCGTAAAATTGAGCACAAACAGGAACTTCAAGAAATTGTTGTAGCCACACTGATAAAGAACGGTGAAGTCTGCGGCACAGAAATCTTAGCCGAGAACCTACTGAAGATGGAGCTCGGCGAGAAAAACCTTGAGAAAGTTAACGAGAAAGAAAGAATCTTTACAACGCTGAACAATGCTTTACGTAAAGCTCGTGAAATGGCGCAGAGCCGGGGTCCATTGATCTTTGTCAAAATCGACAAAGGCTACTATAACGCGTTAAACGAATAAATTCTTAATTTTTTTTCAAAAAAATATTTTTATTTATTTTTAATTTTTAGAACTGAAGTTTAAAAATTGAAAATAATATTTTTAAAGAATTAGCAGATTCTCTGTCTTTGCAGAGTTTTGGTTCGCCATTTGTACCGTCTAATGGTTGCTTGTTCGCCGAAGCCGCATGCTGCACAACGTTTATGACGTACGTGGTACGCACGTCTTCCGCAGCGCCTGCACATAATGTGGACAGTCTTGCCTTGGCGCTTACCCATTGATGGAGTGCCTTTTCCCATTTAACTCACCTGGGTGGTGGTGAAATAAGGACTACGTTGTCTCCGCGAACGATAATTAGTCCCAGTTTCTTTTGGCTTTCAACGACTGTGGTATCTTCTGTCTCTTCTAAAACTAAGTTTAAGTGTTGATCGAAACCCTTCAGTCTGCCTCTGAGGCTTTTTCCACCTTTTAGGCGTACAAGTACAATTTTGCTGAGGTTTTGTTCAAGGATTTCGGTTGTCATTTCGCTCATATTGGAATCCTCATGTATTATTATCTCTCTATACTTTATCTCTCTCCATTTAAACCTATCTCAAGGACTCCAGAAAACAAACACTGGATGGATTCTCTTTTGAGTGTATGGAAATGTTTGATTTAACCCAACAGTGGATAAGATTAGGCAAGAAATTTTCACAAGTTATTTAAGGGATCTTAAAACGAATAACTTTATTGATGTTTAGCCGATGGAAGATTTGCAGCTTGCAGTGAAAAAAGCTTAAGTCCGATAGAACCAAAATAAGCTTTAATATTCTTTCTGAAAGCGAGATTTTCTGGTTTGTAAGATTGCACTTATAAGCTTGGGTGGCACTAATTTTTGGGAAGAGGAAAGTGGGCAGCGGTAGATGGCTTCGATAATTGAGTTCATCATTATTTTTCTAACAGGCTTCGTGATTAACTTAATCCCGTTTGCAGGACCTTCCAACCTGTTAATAGCTTCTACTGCCGCCATCGGTTTAGGAAATGCTGACCTTGGATCACTGGTAATTATTGGTTTTATCATTGCCTTAGGTGCAGCTTTAGCCAAAGGAATTCACTATATGGTTACCTTCTTTGTCAGCGGACGCCTCAGCCAAAAAAGGCAAGCCCGACTTAATTCTGACGCAAATAAAATTAGGAAATGGGCGTTTCCATTGTTGTTTATTGTTGCAGCTAGCCCACTTCCCGATGAACCGGTTGTTATTCCGCTTGGATTGATGAAGTATAGTCCTGTAAAGTTCTTCTCAGCTTATTTCCTTGGCAAACTCATAATCACGTTGGCAGGAGCCTTCATAGGGCAAGAGGCCAATAACCTATTTTCAGGCTGGCTAAGCCCGGGGCAAATATTCGCGGCGTCGATAATTGTATCGATTGTTTTAACAGTGGTTATCACAGTCATTCTTTTAAAAGTGGATCTGGGCAAACTAGCCGAAAAGTATCTGCGCCGTAAACCGGCACGTAAAGCCGAGGCGGATCTAGAAAAGCCTAATAAGGTCAGCCAAGAACCCAATAAAGACGAGACAACATGCCCACCCAACGCAGATACCCTCTAAAAGCTAAAGAAGCAAAACAAATTGTAGAGGATGCTTCAAAAAAACTGCAACTTGACATGGAAACTTTGTTTGGCGCTAAAGCTAACGTTGAAGTCGTAGAATCCGACGTCGGCGAAATTTACCTTATCGAAGGAAAACCCATCCTCTTCAAATCAGATAACACTGTTCTGCCCACCCTGCTCTTCGCTGAATTCACTGCCAAAGCACCAAAAATAGTGGTTGACATGGGCGCTATACCATATGTGTGTAAGGGCGCAACTGTTATGGCACCCGGCATTGTTCGAGTTGAAGGCGAATTCGGTAAGGGTAACCTCGTTTTAATTGTGGATATGAAACATGGGAAAGCCTTAGCACTAGGCGAAAGCCTACTTGATGCTGAAACCGCTAGACAAACCAAAAAAGGGCCTGTAGTTAAAACGCTGCATTATGTTAGCGATAAAATCTGGGAATACATCAAAACATTAGCTGAGTAGCTTCCGGTTTGGCTTGCATTTGTTCTGCATATTTGTATCCCATGGCTGGGGTCAGGAGAAGCCAAATTAGCCTATTTGGAGGCTGTTGGGGTCCAGACAACACTCAGTGCAAATTTGGAATGCCAAAGAAAAACGCCTAAGCCAATATGGAACAAACTTACATCCTCTATGATTCAATTCCCCATCGCAGTAAAGGATACCAACATCTTTACTTCTGGAACCAAACGGTCTAACACAGTTATCTTATTTAATCTAAATACAAAATTTTTATTGAAAGTTACGATAATGATAAAACCATGATTAATCATAGTTCAATGTGAACTTCAAGGCATTTTAAACATGAACAAAAAAGAAATAAAAGACATAATCGAACAGCTGCCTATTGCCTTAAAATCACTCTTAAACGCCGAACTTTCAGTAGGAAATGAAGTGACTGAAATTGGACACATTTTTCCCGCACCGCCAACTGGCGCTTTTATAAAATTGGCAAAACCAATATCAACAAGACCTGACAATGCCAAAGACGAACTTACCTTTCGGGAGAGGAATAGTCCACTTTACTCGCGCGAATACACAGATGTCAACAAGCGTTTCTTCATACTAACACCTCCCAAATCACAAGTTGAGGCAATTCAGAGAAAAGAACCTGTTATGCCCCTAGATACTTTATCTAAGGATCCCAGTCAAACAACCTACTCTGCCCCGCCTTTGACTTCGCCTCTTCAACGTTTTGAAAAGAGTATGCAGATTAATTATGAAAAGTGGCATGACGGCATAGGTTACGATTTAGAATCTCTAAAATTAGCTTCTCAGAATGAACGCAGAACAATTGAAAAAATTTTAATCGACCATACCCCACGGGACTGGCGAGATATTGAAGCCCTCGCCCAGATAGACACAATGAGTGCCCGAGAAGCCATAAAGAATGCCTTGAAGGACCGGGATCCAGATGTCCGAATTGCAATTACAAGATTTGCGCCCAACCTGGTAACGAAAAAGGAACGGAACAAATCTCTCATTGACGCATTAGAGACGGCAGAAATATTTTGGGGTCTTTCACAAACAATTGATGATATCGAAGATTATCATCCAAGGGAAATCAAGGAAGCTCTCATTAAAGGATTATTAAGTCGAGAGGGCGAAGTCGCAGTCCTCTTTGCAGGGATGCTCTTCTACATTTACGGAAAAGCAGAGGAGCCATTTGATATGAAACAAAGGCCTTTCTTTCTTTGCTTTAACACCGAGAACAAAGCAAAAAGATTAGAGGCATTCTTAGAACTATGCAAAAAACTAAAAATCAAACCTGAAAAATACCTGAGACAAAAAGTGGAAATTAAATAGGAACGTTCCCTTTGAGTCGGCTATTTTTAGGCACTAATTACCATTGGCTGAGGTCTGAATGTAGATGGGGACCCAAAGGTCATACAAGAACGGTAAAAGTCGCATATTCAAAAGGTAAATATAAGCTCTGCATTGAATGTACATACAGTTATTCTGAGCGCTCAAGCGGATCTAATTTCGCGAATATTCAAGGAAGAAAAAGTAGGCTTGAGTTATTTGGCTACTATTTTTCCATCACTTTTCTAGTTGCGATTTTTATGTCTTCCGCTTTAATTGTTTTTCTTCGGGCGTGTACAGCATAATCAAGTGCTTCTTTAGCAATCTTAACTCCAAGCTCCTCGAGAATTTTTGCAAGTTCCTTAGCTGCTTCTTCACTTACCCTGTCCGCCCCAGCCTTCTTGCATAGTCTATGCATTGGAGCCACGGATATTTCTAATTCTTTCATTTCGACTTTCTCCGCGGTCTCTTTTTGTTTTTAAGTTAGTATTAAGCTTTGTTATCTTTTTCCTGCTTGTTTAGCAAATTATAAATACGAATAGCTAACATACATTAAATTCCGAGGTTATTTCAGTGGCTAAAAAACCAGTTAAGAAAGAAGTAAAGAAAGCCCCAGCAAAGAAAAAATAAACCCTCGGCGTAGGCACACTTACCTCTCTATTTTTTTTTCTCTTTTTATCTCCATAACTAACTTTTCTCGCTAAGCGGCGAAAACCTTTCCAAAAGAACTTGTTAAATAACAAAAAATCTATCAAACACTTACGGAAATAAGATGGGAGGCATAACAAGAATAGGCCCTACCGAATCCACCGAAGAATTATAGTGCCGTTGCCTCTTTTGGCTAAACAGTGCCGGCGGCGAGGGATTTGAACCCTCGCCGCCCAACTTAATAGGCTGGTGCTCTATGCCGTTTCGAATGTTCTTAGGCGGGAAGGTTTTTTATTCAGTACTTACGTTTATTCTGTGCAATAAACATGTATAGGAGTGGTGTGCGTGAGTAACATTACAGTGAGAGTTCCAGAGGAGCTAAAAGGGCGCATGAAGCGCTGCAAAAGCGTTAACTGGAGCGATGTTGCAAGAAAGGCGTTTGAAGATGCCGCACGTAAAGAAGAGAAACAATGCGCTGCAGAGGCAATCAAAAAACTTCGATTAGAAAGCAAAGCTGAATGGGACGGCGCTAAGGAGATAAGAAAATGGCGAGATGCCGCGACATAGTACTAGACTCTTCAGTAGTCGTCAAATGGTTTAGCACAGAAACAAAATCAGATGAAGCACTAAAACTCTTAGATTCGTACATACAAGGAACAGTTGAGTTGACAATCTCGGAAATTCTAATTTGCGAGGTTGGCAACGCCTTGAGATATAAACCAGATTACGATACACAGAAATGGAAAACCGCCCTTACTCAACTATTCAACCTCCACATGAACGTGACTCACCTAAACGAAAATCTCACATATAGAACAGGCGAGATAGCCTATGAGGGAAAAATAACGTTTTATGACGCTCTACCCATTGCGATTGCTGAAAACAAAAAAACAGTCTGTATTACAGCAGATGAAGACACACAATACAAAAAACTCCAGCCAAAGGGATACCCTATCGAACTTTTATAATTAGTGGCGGGCGGGGAGGGATTTGAACCCTCGACCCCCAACTTAGGAGGCTGGTGCTCTATCCGTACTGAGCGTCGAGAAAAAGTCAACTGACTTTTTTTACTCGCCCAAATTTCCCGTCCAGCAAATCACTAAGGCGGTCGGCTGTTATAACCATAACGTTCACTGCAGCCAATAATTTTGAATATCTTTCTAAATATTTTTGAGTAGTAACAATTAGGACCATCTCAAAACCCAGTTTTAAATAATCATTTATTTTTAATTGAGCCCTCTTGATTTTTGTTCAACATCATCCCAGAAAGTACATTCGACTATTATTTTATTAACTATGAAATCTGGAAAATAGAATTTATCATCACATTTTAGAAGATGCTCATACTCAAAATCAACACTTTTCTCAGTTAAGATTTTGACAACTTTCAGCTCCAACGAGTTTCGGTATTTTTGCCCTTGGTATTCTTGTCTGTATTTCAAAGAATTCTTTATTCGGTCATATTGCATTTGGCGATATTGTTGTGGTTGCTCATTTTTCATTCTGACATGCCATCGTCGAGTACCAATTTGTCCTCCTGACGATTTCCAAGAGGCACTTTGCTTTTCATATTTGGGGTTAAGAAACCCATGCTTGCGTTGCTTCGTGCTAAGACCGCCTAACTTTCAACCCCAATTGTCTTCCTTCTTTCCAACAATGAAGTCTCTGAAGGAAAGGCATTCAGGACAAATTTCAACTATACGATTAAAAACACTTTGTTTCATTGACCATTTTTCATCTCGACATTCCCGAAGAGTTGTATAACCTATGTCCAGCTTGTGGGCCAACTCTCTCCAAAACAACCCAAGAGTTGCCTTTATCAACAGAAGCAGCTCTCTTTGTTTGCCTTTTCTAAATGTGCACCTCATGGGTAATCAATTTTAACTAAGAGTTTTTCTTATTTAAAATGACAGTCGAAAACAAAACTGAGTTGCTCCCCTAATTTCCCTTAAAATGGTTGTCGAATCTATATTCTCTGGGTCATCATTCTTGACTTGATCTGGTTGACCACTATTTGGGGATTAACATCTTTGGGGATTTGATTAAGTTTTCTTTGAATACACTCTAAGGATTGTTGATGGTAATCAAATTGGGCTTACCAATCTGCTTCCCTTTAGAGTGTCTAGCTCTAGCGTATTTTATCTCTCCACTCATGTTATAGAAAATTTGGATAGAAGCTAGGTTTTGTGAGCCAGTTTGTAACCAATGTAAATTGTCAAGATAAGTGAAATTAATGCAAGGCAGCTTAGGAATCCCGATATTGCTCCATACCAAAACAACTCGGAGCCTGAAAAACCAACTTTAACCAAATAAAAAACAACAGCCAAACTCAGCATTAAGAAAATAAGCATCAATACAAAGAGACTATGCCTGTTTGTAGCCATACTATTTACTATTTCAATAATTTATTTTAGACTTTTGCTTGTGCACTAAATATGCTAATTAGCTTTAGTTAAACTTAGTTTCTGCTTTTCATAAAAAAGAATATAGCGTGTAATTATCACGCATACTTAAGCCCAAGTTTCTTCAGCGCTTTTTCTTGATAGAAATATTATGTTTTTCTTTTCTTTGAGGGAAGGGTTTTGCTTAAAATTATCGCTGAAAAGAAAACGAAGGTTGTTCCAACAATTCCAGCAAGAAGGGTAGAGATATAAGAATTACTAACGAACGAAAATGAATAGTCAGTCATTAACCCTTCCCAAAATGGTTTTTGCTCTTTAGCTCCAAAAGTTTGAACTACTTTCTCTAATCCATCAGGATTGATAGAGGCTAAAGGAATAAAAATCGCCAGAAATGCTAAAATCAAAATAAAAGCAACTATCAATTTTTTCATAACTTGACTCTCCCCTTTAGAAGCGTCAAACCGCCCAATATTGCAGGATTAAAACGCTGAATTGAAGTTATTAATGCAGTAGTTATTGCACCCTCGCCAAGACCAATTATAGAGTGAAAGAGCAGCATCGACGGCAAGGTAATAGTGATTCCCCCACTAAACGCTGGGGCTACCTCAAAACTAGCGATTACAGCACCAAACATCACTGAAGTCCAAGAAGCAACAAAAACACTGGCAGCAAACCATTTTTGGCTAGTAGTTTTCCTCGTTAAAAGTTTTATGAGGAAGAAACTCAAGCCACCTATTATTGCCATATTAAAGAGGTTCATTCCGAATGCAACAATTCCCCCATCAGCAAAAAAGACCGCTTGCATTGTTAAGACAAGACTCATACTCAAAATGGCAGCAAATGGACCTAGTAAGACGGCTAAGAATGTCCCTCCGACTAAATGCCCGCTTGTCCCAAAGATAATGGGAAAATTAATCATCTGTGCAGCAAACACGAAAGCGCTTGAAATCGCGAGGATGGCGCTTATAGATCGGCTGTAGGTTGCTTTGGCCTTTCTCCAAGACCAGACTAAAATCGAAGCGGACACTATCCACATTATTATTGCGGCTGTTATTCCCCAACTGTTTGCAATTAGTCCGTCCGAAATGTGCATATGGCAATTTCACCAGTAACACTTTTTAGTAAAAACGTGTTACTGAAATATTAATAGCTTTTGGAGAAACAAGCAACATTTCACAATTGAGATACACATAACTCGCTAAGGCCAATAGTCCTTAAGCTCAGGTGTCACATTGAACCCTCATGTAAAGCACGCGCTCTTACAAAGTACCCCAACTTCCAAAAGTTCCCATATGAAGAAAAGAATTCACCAATTCACAGAAACTAAACCTGTTGCAACTCTTCCTTTTTAATAGAAAAGTTCCTTTGCCAAGTTCCCGGACCCCATACTTTTAGAGGCCCCAAAAGCAATTGAGATTCATGTAGGGGATTACCCAGCCTTAAAGGATTGAAACAGATGTTTTCGCGAGCGCTATATGAAAAGCGTAACCGATTGGAAGCGAAAATTTACTGACCACATTCAAAGCTTCTCCCAAAAAATCGAAGTTTGTTGTTCCAGGAACATTAAACTTGAATCCAAGGCTTATCCATGCAATCATTGAAGCAACGTAAATGGAGTAAAGAGCTATAGATATTCTGGGAGGTTTTGTTCGGAACACCTCTCTTAAACCCAAAAAAACCCAACCAAGCAGTGCTAAAAACTCCCAAATTCTTTGGCCCCAGCCATATAACACCACTGCAAGATTAAACCAGACTAACTCATACAAACCTATCGAGAAAATGACAGCCAATAAAGCATAGTACAGTGATTTTAACCCTTTTTTTCTTGTCAAAAACAAAACCAAAATAAAACATGCTATTGCGGTTGCGACAGTAGAAACCCGAATTGAATTAGAATAAGGAAAAACAAACCATATGCCCTCGATGTTTACATGATAGCTCAAGATAACTAGAATCACAAATGAGATGACACAGAACAAAACTACTTTTGCAATTGAAGTTTTAGAAGCTGTCAAATTCATTTGCTTTGACCTAAACTTAAATGCCCTTACCAGAATAAGAAGTAACCTAAGAAAGAAAAGTTCGGTTGATTCCCCAGCTAATTATTAACCATTAAAACATAACGTTGGGCACTAGTGTTTTTCAATTTTGAATTTTACCTATTTTTCCCGCTTGAAGTATTAATGCTAAACCTAACCCAATCGTCACAAATCCTATGAAACTAAGTATTATCACAATTGGGAAAGCAGAGGTTGAATTGCCATTGTTGAGGTTAACAGCCGAAGAAATCAAGTAATATAAACTAAAGAGAATTGTACCACCAATACCTAAGAGGACAGCTCCGCGGAATGCTTCTAGCATGAATTCTTGTTTGAATGTCTTTGCTTATAGATTTTTCCAAATTAGCTTCAAACACTTCAACTTGGGAAATTTAAACAATATAATTTGATTGATTTATTGTGACTTTGAAGTTATGATGACATTTTCCGCAATTGTACGCTTCAACAGTAAAACATTGATTCCTCAATACACTTGATGGTTTGTTAACTATTTTGCCACAAATAGTGCAATGAGCCATATTCATCCATCTCTATTTTGATGCAAAAAGAATAAGAATATTATGAATCTAGCATACCTAATAATTGGGAAAAAAATGACAGCATCCAATAAAGACTTTAAAACAATAGATGATTACATCGCTACTTTTCCAAAGAATGTTCAGGTTATTTTGGAGGAATTTAGGCGTGTTGTGAGGGAGGCTGCACCAAACGCGGAAGAAACCATCAGCTATAAAATGCCAGCTTTCAAGCAAAACGGTATCTTGGTTTGGTTTGCTGCCTTCAAAAACCATATTGGTTTCTTTCCTAAAGTATCGGCCATTGAAACATTTAAGGTTGAATTGTCCGGCTACGAATTATCTAAGGGCACAATCAGGTTTCCTTTGAATAAACCAATTCCGTTTGATTTAGTAAAGAAAATGGTAATGCTTAGAGTCAAGGAAAACTTGGATAAATCCTGACTTGCACATGAGCATTAATGTAGTAGTGCTTGCAGGAAAAGAAAAAATGCAAAAAGAAAATCCTGCAAACACTGCTTTCCCAAGCAATTTCAATCGGCTTAATTACATACAGGCAGTTGGAATAAACACACAATCGTTGCAATAATGTTAAGAATAAATCTCTAGCCTTCAAATGAAGAATATTTGAAGCAAAAAGCGCCGGGTTGAGTCTAAACCCCACAGAAAACACCGCTTAGTCAAAAGCACTTGCCTATTCGCTTCCTTGATGTTATCTCGGTTGCGCTTTAGCAGTTACTTAGCTACTAATACTGCGTGTCACCGTGAAGCGTGTTCCTCAACCGGCAAATAAGTATTACTTTCCATCAAATATAATGGTTTGTTGGCACACATCGACTCCAACTAGTCGAAGATTTTTTTAAAAGATTATTGATTTCTGAATTTGGCTGCCCGGTTAGCAATCAACGTTGCTACCGCTCCAGCGGCTATGCCTGAATCGATATTGACAACTGCTAACCCTAACGAACAAGATTGAAGCATAGCCATAAGGGCGCTCAAGCCTTTCTCGCCAAAACCATAACTGTTAGAGGTCGGAACAGCAATTACCGGGACATCTACGAGTCCTGAAACTACTGAAGCCAAAGCACCTTCTCGTCCAGCTACAACAACTATTACGTCAACATCATTTGATAAAACTTCTTTTAATGGCTCAAGCAACCTGTGAATTCCAGCAACTCCCACATCGTAAGTTGAATAAACCGTACAGCCCATCTCTTTAGCGATAATTTTAGCTTCTTCAGCCACAGGGATATCAGAAGTTCCCGCGGTCAAAATAGCGACCTTGCCCCCACTGGGTTTTACAGAGAAGTCTGTCTTTTTTACCACAACCATTCGGGCTTTATCATTTATCTCCAAAAGCGAATCACTGGAAAAAGCATCCTGAATCATTTGTATTTGCTCTTTGGAGCATCGACTAACGATTACTCTACCATTTTTAGCCATCATTCTTCTGGATATTTCTGTTATGTCACTTGCTGATTTGCCCTCAGCTAAAACAACCTCAGGAATACCCTTGCGCAGTTCCCTGTTGCCATCAAGCTTAGCTAAGCAACCAACTTCATCGATTGCAAGTAATTTTAATAGTGTTTCAGCTTCGGACGGAGAAAGCTCTTTTTTAGCAACTCTGTCGAGAACTTCTCTTAATGAGTACATAATCGGACAATACTTAAAAAAACTCTTAAGTAATATATCTATTATGCTTGACTGCAACCAACAGAATCTTTGTGATAAAGATGACGGATCCTAAGAAAATACTTTTTTTTGATTGTCAAGCTTCAGGCGTTGCTGGAGATATGATTCTTGCGGCATTATTAGACCTTGGAGCAGATGTTGACAAGGTTGTTTCTGGTATAAAGTCGCTGGAAAACCCAGAATATGGATACGGTAAAATCGAAATAAAGATTAATCAAGTGTTGCGGGGTGAGTTCAGAGCGTCCCAAATCGACGTGACCTCTATATCCGCAAATAAGAGGCACGGCAACGAATTAGTTGAGATAGTTGAGAAAGTAACAGAGAACCTTAATCTTTCAGCAAAAGCCAAGCAGTTTGCTTCCAAAGCCATTCGCACACTTGTCGGAACCGAAGTTGAATTACATAAAACCTCATTTAATGATGCCCATTTGCACGAGATTGCGTTAGTAGATACCGCGGCGGAGATTCTGGGCGTATCCGTTGCTCTGGATGATTTAGGTTTGTTTGAAGCAAAGATCTATTCCACTACTATTGCGGTAGGTGGAGGAACATTCAAGTTTTCTCACGGCGTCGTTTCAAGCCCTGCACCTGCAACGTTAGCTATTCTTCAATCGAAGAATTTCCCCTTTCAAGGTGGACCAATAGAGGCGGAACTTGCTACTCCGACTGGAGTCGCCATTTTAGTCAATTTGGTTGATGAGGTTACCAACTTCTATCCTGCTTTAGCTCCACTCAAAGTTGGTTATGGTGCCGGAACCAAAGAGTTTGCAGAGCTACCTTCTATTTTAAGAGTGATAGTTGGCACCCTCGTTGACAATGACATTGTAAAGGATGAAATTGCCGTTCTAGAAACCAATCTTGACGATGTAACTGGAGAAGTTTTAGGATACACGCTTGAAAAGCTGCTTAGTGAAGGTGCTAAGGACGTAAGCATTATTCCCATGTATACCAAAAAGAACAGACCCGGGCAAATAGTCAAGGTTATTGCTGAACAAAAAGATGTCCAACATCTCTCGCAGGTTTTAATTAAAGAAACAGGTACATTGGGAGTTAGGGTTTACTTCTGCGAGAGGCACATTATAAATCGTGAATTGTACAATGTGGATTTGTTTGTTTTAGGCAACAAGGAAACTGTTAGAGTAAAAGTAGCTAAAAATCCAAACGGAGAAATCATCCACATAAAACCTGAATACGATGACTTGAAGCAGTTGGCAGATAAAACTAAAAAACCGCTAAGGGAACTTTCAGAAATTGCAGTAGCCAAAGCCCGTGAAGTCTTGAAAGATAGGTGATTTTAATGGATGACTTAGATCAAAAAATTGTGAAACTAAAGCAGTTCATAGAGGAAAAAGGCAAAGATGGTTCGGTTATTGCTTTTTCAGGTGGTGTTGACAGTTCAGCTTTGGCTGCAGTCAGCTTTGAGGTTTTAGGCGAAAAAGCGGTGGCTGTTACCGCTAAATCACCTACGTACACATCTGGAGAGTTGATTGACGCAAAAAAAATAGCCGAAGAAATAGGAATCAAATTGTTCGTGATAGAAACCGATGAACTCGAAAACCCTGATTTCAACAAGAACCCTGAAAACCGATGCTACTTCTGCAAGAAAGATTTACTAACAAACATGATTGGTTTCACACATGAACTCGGCTTCAAAACAGTTTTTGAAGGCACAAACTATTCTGATTTAAACGACCATCGACCAGGATTCAAAGCAGTTCAAGAAGCCAAAGACGTTTACAGTCCATGGATTATTAACAAGTTTACGAAGAATGAGATTCGCCAAGTCGCCAAACGTATGGGGCTCAGTGTACATAACAAACCTGCGTTGGCATGTTTAGCGTCAAGAATACCTTTTAATGAGAAGATCACTTCTGAAAAATTAATTCGAATCGATAGGGCAGAGCAAACAGTAAAAGCCTTAACGGGTGTTAAGCAAGTTCGCGTCAGAGACCACAACGGGTTGGCACGCATCGAGGTAGCAAGAGATGAAAGAGCATTATTTTGTAACCCAACTGTACAAGACAAAGTGGCTAGCGAACTCAGAAAACTCGGTTTCAAATTTGTAACATTTGACTTAGAAGGATATCAATCAGGCAGCATGCTTAAAACTTTAGAACGTTAGTTCTCCCTATTTTACGGCAACCTTTTAAGCTTAAAACCCTTATTTTTTGCTATCTGCTTGTTATACTCACGGGGGAATAGAAAGTGGAAATTAGTCGAAAGAACCTACGCAACGAAGTTCTCGAACGTATTAAATACGTAAAAACCTGCGTTATGGCACGTGAACTTTGTTTACTGGTACGTACAAACAGAGCAGTTTTAGAACCCAACGACGTACAGGAAGTTTGTCAGTACATATCAAAACTATGCAAAGAAGAAGGCTGCACCGAACCCAGCGAAATGTGCATCAAAGCCGCAAATGCATTAAACACAGCTGATGAAGAAAAATACCTCGACCTGTGCTCACAAAGCTGTATCAAATGCGGCGAAGCAAAAAGACCCCAACCCAAAAAAGACGCCTACGTGGCATGACAACATGACGGCTAATTTTTTAAAAGGAAGGAATTGAGAATGTTTATTGCTCCTTTTGTTCCAAGCCCACAAACAGTTGTAGAATACATGCTTAAATTGGCTGATTTGAAAGCTGGCGAAGTCCTCTTTGACATGGGTTCAGGAGACGGCAGAACCGTAATTATGGCGGCCAAGACATTTGGCGCTCGCGGAGTCGGCATCGAGCTACGTGAGGACCTTGCAAAGAAAGCGATGGGCAATATTCATGAAAACGGACTTGACGACCGAGTAACAATCATGAACACAGACATGTTCACTGTAAACTTGACCTCAGCTGACGTAGTTTATCTGTATTTGACAACGAGTGCCAACGAGAAAATTAAGCCTAAACTAGAAAGCGACCTCAAAAAAGGCGCACGTATAGTTTCACATGACTACGAAATTATCGGTTGGCGACCCATGAAAGTTGAGAATTTCTGTGAAAACCCAACCTTAGGGTACCCTTCCCACACAATTTACCTCTACACAAAACCTTAATTTTTCCCTTAGTGGTTGGAAAAGAATTTAATATTCTACGTTTTGATTTTGCGGAAGTGTTGATGTAATATGCAGTTTGTTCCATGGCAGAATGTTGCGGATTGGCGTTGCAAAGCGTGCGGTTACTGCTGCAAACTCTACGGGGTAGTATTAGGATTTACAGAATGGCTGCAAATCGTTAAAACCTTCGGCTCCCAAACCACCGTGACAGGTTTAGATCGCTTCTATATTAAACGCACAAGCGATGGCTCTTGCGGATTCCTCTGCAACAAATCAAACACATACTACTGCGGCTTACAGGGCATGAAGCCTGAAGCATGTAAAATCTGGCCTTTCAAAGTGCTCTCTGAACCGAAATACGGAGAACCTAATCAAGCAGCATTCAACTACATGGGGAACCGACTCTACGTTTATGCAGATACCATGTGCAACGGCTTACGGTATGGTACACCAACGTGGGATTTCCGCTACACAACTATAAAAGAGTTCACCGAGTTGGCGTTGGGCATAAGGAACGTACAGTACAAAACAACTCGCGGAACCGGAAATGCAAAAAATCAATGGGGATGACAACTATTCCCATAGTTCATTTTTCATTTCATCAGCATTCTTCGTCGCAATCGAACCTCCAAGGATCTTTAGAATACAGAATCAAATGTCCATAATCTACGTTTTAGTGGATAGGTATTCATGTATTGCTTTGGCTGATCTTCTGCCTGAACTCATGGCACTGATGACTGTTGCTTCCCCGGTCATAATGTCTCCGCCGGCGTAAACACCTTTTAAACTGGTTTTACCTGTCTCTGGATCAGCTACTATTGTACCTTGTTTTGTGGTTTCAAGCCCTTCGGTTACTCTTTGAATAATCGGATTAGGTGTTCGCCCAATAGCAACGATAACAGTGTCAAAATCCATTATAACTTCTGATCCACTTACTGGTGTTGGCTTGCGTCTACCTGACTTGTCGGGCTCCCCTAGTTTCATTGCAACTAGCTCGATTCCTTTTACTCTTCCTTGCTCATCTCCGATGAATCGTGTAGGATTTGCCAAGAACTTGCATGTTATTCCTTCTTCTTCAGCGTTAAGCAATTCTTCTTGTCGGGCAGGTATTTCTTCCCTTGATCTTCTGTAGATGATGCATACATGTTCGGCACCCAAACGCAAAGCGCATCTTGCGGAATCCATTGCAACGTTACCCCCACCTATCACGGCTACATTTTTACCTACCTTTATGGGTGTGTCAAATGCGGGGAAACGATAAGATTTCATCAAATTAACTCTTATGAGGAATTCATTCGCTGAATATACACCGCTCAAATTTTCGCCAGGTATCCCCAAGAATGTTGGCAATCCTGCCCCTGACCCGATGAAGATTGCATCAAAGCCTCGTTCGAATAGTTCTTTTGGTGTAAATGTTCTTCCAATTAGCACATCGGTGTATAATTCTACGCCCAAATTTTGTATGTAATTTACTTCGGCTTGTACGATTTCTTTGGGCAATCTGAACTCGGGAATTCCGTAAACAAGAACTCCGCCCGCTGTGTGGAGTGCCTCAAATATCGTTACTTTATGTCCGAGTTTTGCTAGTTCAGCTGCTGCTGTTAATCCGGCGGGCCCCGCACCAATAATTGCAACTTTTCCTCCTGCAAAAGGGATCTGCTGGATTGTTTTTAGGGGAGCTGCTGTGTTTTTTTCTCTCTCTAAATCTGCAACGAACCTCTCGAGTCTTCCAATTGAGATTGAGTCGCCTTTTTTACCTTTAATACAATATTTTTGGCATTGTTCTTCTTGAGGACAAACTCTTCCGCAGATGGCGGGCAGATTGTTCTTTTCTTTTATCTTCTTTATGGCTTCGTCATATTTTTTCTCTTTAACCAACTTTATGAAAGCAGGAATGTCTATCCCCACTGGGCATCCTTTTTTACACTGTGCGTTGGGGCAGGATAAGCATCTCTGAGCTTCTTGTAACGCTTGTTCAATAGTATATCCTAAAGCTACCTCACAAAAACTCGAAGTACGTTCTTTTAAATTCAGCTTCTCCATCGGAACTGCATGAATTAGATCTTGATTAACCGTTTTTTTGACTATTTGTGGTTGTAACATGTACAGCTTCCTCCTCCATGATGTTCTTGGAACTCTACCGCTTGTTTCTCTTCTGGTGGGTACACTTTGAGTCTCTTGATCAACTCATCGAAGTTGGTTTGATGAGCATCAAACTCTGGTCCATCGACACAGGCAAATTTTGTTTGACCCCCAACAGTGACTCTGCAGGCACCGCACATTCCTATTCCGTCAATCATTATTGGATTTAAACTGACGACTGTTTTGATACTATAGGGTCGAGTTACTTCTGATGTAACTTTCATCATCATAGGCGGACCTATGACATAAACAACTTTGAATTGGTATTCCTTTTCTATTAGCGATTTCAATACGTCACTGACGAATCCTTTTTGTCCTTGTGAACCATCGTCGGTTGAGATGTAATATTCATCGGAGACATGTTTCATTTCGTCCTGTAAAATTAGTAAGTTTGAAGTTCTTGCTCCAACTATGGAGACCACTCTGTTTCCTGCTTCTTTCAATGCTTTTGCTATTGGGTAAGCTGCTGCTGTTCCTACGCCTCCACAAACAACGGCAACTAAACCGTAGAGTTTTATGTCACTTGGGTTTCCTAAGGGTCCGATTAGGTTTGGGATTTGCTCTCCTATTTGAAGGGCTCCGAGTTTTTGGGTGGATACTCCCACTTCTTGGAATATGAGGGTAATTGTGCCTTTTGTTTTGTCCCAGGAAACGAGAGTGAGTGGGATTCTTTCCCCTTCGCTATCTGTTCGCAGTATTACGAATTGACCTGCTTTGGCTTTATCTGCAATTTCTGGGGCGTATATCTTTACTTGTTTCACTTGTGGACTTAGATTGTATTTTTCTACTATTGTGTGGGCGCTCATGGATGATCCCGTCGAAAGAGCGCTGGATTCATGGATTTGCATACTTGTCACCTTCATAACTCAGGTTTATTCAAACTATAACAGTGTTATATACCCACTTTTAAACTTGCTGTATGAAAAAAAGAGAAAATAACGTGAATACACCAAGGCATAGCAACAATCTCATCCCAAGAATCCAAAATCTTGATCCATATTATCGTTAAGTTATTTAAGCGGCGTTGCTCTTTAACCAGAAACATCAATTTACATCGGGGAAACTGGATGTCTAAAGCGAAAGTTGGCGTTTCGATGCTCTACTGTCTTGGCGAACCATTCAACCGAATGGTAAAACGCTTGGGCAAAATGGACACTAAGTACATTGAGATTTTGGACGATGGCACCTATGACCTAAACAAACCACGCATTGCCACCCTAAAAGGAGTGGCAAAAAAACACAACATAGAATACTCCTTGCACGCGCCGTTTGCTGACATCAACATCGCCTCGCCCGTGAAGCCCCTTCTAAATGCTTCCATGAAACGCCTCAAACAATCTCTCCAAAATGCCAACGCTCTTGACGCCAAACTCTGGGTCTTCCATCCAGGACAACGCACAGGTATTGGACAATTTTATCCAGGTGCAGACTTCAAGCAGATGTGTCAAAGCATCCAAGAACTCTATAATATCGCAGAAAAATATGGCATAAATATTGCATTGGAAAACCTGCCTGCTAAGTACTGGTTTTTGATGAATACGCCACAGGAATTCATGCGATTGTTCAAGGAAACCAATTTGCCGATCGGAATCACCATGGATCTTGGACATGCCAACCTTGAGGGACAAATTCAACCCTTCTTCAACCTTTTAGCAGATAAAATCACTCACATCCATGCCAGTGACAACGATGGAACCGAAGACCAACACAACGGTGTAGGCGGCGGTAACATCGATTGGAACTGGTTCGCTCAAACCCTAAAGAAAAATGGATACAATAATAGCGTTATCGTTGAATCCATGAATAACGTACCCGAGAGCATTCAGAAACTAAAGCAGTTACTCGCTTAAGGGTAGTTCTAACTCCATCAGGTCCTCGGCTAATACGCTGTTTGGGAAGGCTTTTTTTGCTTGTTCCAAAAGTAGCCCTGCGTTTGGGTACCGTGCGCTGATATGGGTTAAAACAAGCTGTTTTGCATTAGCCGCTTTAGCTTGCCCTGCGGCTTGAGTGGGCGTCGAATGTCCATCTAGCGCGGCTTTTTCAGTTAAAGAATCATCAAATGTACAATCGTGAATTACCAAGTCCGCACCCTCTGCGAACTTTGCAAAGCCTTCGAAGGGTTTGGTATCTCCTGTATAAACGATTTTGCGTCCAGCTCGCATCGGACCCATCACGTAGCTTGGCTTAACCACTTTGCCATCTGACAACGTGACTTCTTCCCCTTTTTGTAGCTTTGACCACAACTCGCCTGCCGCAATACCTAGCGCAAGCGCTTTTTTGGGGTAGAACTTTCCTGGACGCGGTTTCTCCACAAACGCGTAAGCATAACTCTCGACTGCATGGTTGGATTTGGTAGCAATTACTTGGTATTCTTCTTCGTTGCAGACGACCCCTTCGGAGAGGACTGGGTTGATTTCAACAGGGTAGTTTAAGCCGAAGTTGAGGGTTTCTTTGGTGCAAACCAGAAAATCCTTGAGCCCTACTGGACCATAAATCTGCACTGGTTCTTTTCGGTCCATTAAAGCCATCGTTTGCAATAACCCAGGCAACCCCAGCACGTGGTCACCGTGTAGGTGAGTTATGAAAACCTTCATTTTACGGTGAAAACTAACTTTTGCCGCCATCATTTGGCGTTGCACGTTTTCGCCGCAGTCAAACATCCATTGGTCACGGGGACACTGAACCACAACCGACGGCAAACTTCGTTTTAGCGTTGGTACACTGCCGCTTGTACCCAAAAATACGACTCGAAGACTCATGCATTCACCTTCTCAAACACTGCAATCTCCCGCGTTAAGGATTGATGGACATAGGCAAAATGGGATTCCACATGCCGATAGCCCAGCCCTGTGCCAAGGCTGGATATGTTTAATGTTTTGGGGGAAGCTATACAAATTCGTTGCCCTACTCCCAGTAGCTCAAGCGATGACGCCAAAACCTCCTCGACCAACTGTTTAGTAGTTGATTTTAGTGTGCTTGATGAACGACCATAGGGGGGGTCAGTAACCACGCAGTCAACTTTGAAGAACGGGGGTTTACGCGAATCAGCCAATAGCAGGCCCTCTGCGGAAATGTTGAAAAATCGCAGGTTTTTCTTTGTGCCCAAAATCATTCGTCTCTGCGCATCGACTCCAACTGCTCGGCAGCCGATATAGGTGCCTTCTATGAGGGAGGTGCCTGTGCCGCAAAAAGGATCTAAGAGCAAAGATTCGGCTTTTGCATGTGCCAGATTAACCATGCATCGAGCCATCTTCGAGGGCATCGCTGAAGGGTGAAAAAACGGCTTTTTGCGTGGACGGCGTTCGGAGAAGGTTTTGCTGGTTATATCAGTAAGTTTTAAGCCCAAAATGAGCTTATCATCTGTTATTATACCTATGAAGGTTTTATCGGGGTTTTTTAGACTAACTTTGGTGCCTTCGGTAAGGTTTAAGATTTGCTTGCCCAGTTTGCCTTCAAGAACCATCGTATTTACTTCTTCGTCAGCGTAGTTTCTTATGCGGTTTATGCGCACAACAAAGCTTTCTCCGGGTTTGAGAACTGCTTTGAAATCTGTTTTCATGGCTGCTTTAGCGATGTCATCGTGGTTTGCATCTGATACGAAAAGTTCTAAGGCGCAAAAACGCGTGTACGCAGAGCGCACCTGCACTGTTTGAACACTGTCCATTTCTGCTTCCAATCGCAGAATCTGGTCAAACTCTGAAGCATTTGAATAACTGTAGCCTTCGGCTTCCAGAATCGCTTTAACTTCTGCGGCGGGCAACGTTTCGTTCTCGCCAGACAATAAGAAGAAGAGTTTTGGCACTATATTTGCGCCTTAAGTTCTTGACTGATGAGTGGTGCCAGTGAAACCTTGCTGACACTTCCTGGAACGCTGTCGGTTCCCACAATTTCCTCTACTCCCGCGTCGAGAATTCGTTTTTCCGCGTCGCCGATGAGCAAGCCATGGACGCAACCGCAGAAAACATGCTTAGCTCCCTGTTCGCGAAGGATTTTTGCTGCGCCAATGATTGTTCCGCCTGTGCTGATTATATCATCTAAAATTATGACTGTTTGATCTTTTACGTTTAATCCCTCAGCTGTTTGGACGGTTTGTCCAGTGTATCTATCGCGAGTTTTGTTAAGATGCCCTGCGTCACCACCCAAAACTGCCTGTGCCTGCTTCGCAATGTACATGGCGCCTTTGTCGGGAGATAATGCGTATGCGCCTTTGTGACCTTTTTTGACGAAGTATTCGGCCATGAGTGGAATAGCGCTTAGGGTTTTTGCTGGAAACGGAAACTGTGCTAGCGTGGGTTCAGAATGAATATTTACGGTTAAGAACTCGTCAATTCCTGCTGCCTTAAGCATGCGTGCGATGGTTTCAACGCTTATACCCTCGCCTGAGAGGAACGTCTTGTCTTGCCTTGCATACGCCAAGTAGGGAACTACTGCGGTAACTTTTTTTGCGCCCCCACGCCTAGCCGAATCTGCCAAAAACGCCAACTGGAAAAGCCTCCCATCCTGCATAGGCGGGCAAGTAGTTTGCACAATAGCCACGTCTTCGCCTTGAACGCTGCCATCCAAACGCACATATGATTCGCCATCAGGAAAAACCTTGGAAACAACAGGAACGTTTGGGTAACCAGTTTGCGCTGACACAGCTTCAGCAAGCTCTTTGGATGCTGGACCAGAGATAACCTTCAATGTAAATGCCTCTTGCCATTTTAGATGCATGTTTAGGTTTTAAGGCTTTATCTTCCAAAACTGTGGTCAATTTTTTTGGGTTTCAATGGCACAAATGTTTTAAGTCTATTTTGATTGTTCCTTCGAAGGTTGAGCTTTATGGATACTTGGCGCTTACTTTCGTTAAATACTCACGATGCTTTTATGAACATTGCAATTGACGAAGCAATTCTTAACGCGCGAATTGCTGAACAGGTTCCTAATACTTTGCGGTTTTATCGTTGGCAGCCATCCGCTGTAAGCGTTGGCAAGAACCAGAACCCTGAAAACGAGGTTTACCTCGACGCATGCAAACAACAAGGTGTTGATGTGGTTCGACGTATTAGCGGTGGCGGAACCGTTTACCATGATTTCGATGGCGAAGTAACTTACAGCGTCGTCGCCAAAACCGAAGATTTCGGTTCCAACGACTTAATTGCAGTTTACCTGAAAATTTATGAGGCAATAACCGATGCGCTCCGCATTTTGGGGGTTTCAGCCGATTTTAGCTCTGGGGACGCCAAAAACTGTCCAAACTTAACTGTTAATGGCAAAAAAATTTCTGGTAGCAGCCAAACGATTACACGCGGCGTCGTGCTTCAACATGGCACAATATTGCGAAGCGTGGATTTGCCAAAAATGTTTCAGCTTCTAAGGCTAAAAGATGCAAGTTGCACCCAAGCCACAGACATCGCTAAACGCAAAATCACCAGCATCCAAACCGAATTAGGCCACAAAATTGCGCCCGAAACAATTGTTAACGCATTAGCACAAGGCTTCAAAGCTATCATAAAAATCCAGTTAGAAGAAGGCGAATTAACCTCGTCTGAACTGGAAAATGCAGACAAACTTTACAAAGAAAAGTACTCAACAACAGAATGGAATTTTAGCGGAAAAAACTAAGCTTTTTCTTTGTGCCACCGAATACCCTGAGCTGTATCTTCAAGCACTATGCCCATGGTTTTTAGTTGAGCTCTTATCGAGTCTGCTTCTTTCCAGTTCTTTGCTTTGCGGGCTGCCTCACGCTTCTGCACTAAGACGTCAATGTCTGGAGCTAGATCTTCTTTTACCTCCACATTGCCGATAATGCCCAAGACTGCATCGAACTTCATCATTAATCCGCCAACGTCAGCTGCTTCTGCTTTACTTACCGTGTTGGCATCTAGTAAATTGTTTATTTCTCGGACAAAATCAAAGAGCGAAGCCAATACAATGCCTATGTTTAAGTCGTCATCCATTGAACCGCTAAAACAAACTTCGGCTTTTCCGATGAAAGTGGCGACTTTTCCGTCGCTGTTTTTGCCCTCGGTATCATGCAAACGTCGAACAAAGTTTTTCAGCCTGTCAACTGCCCCTTTAGCGGCTTCTAAACCCTCAAAAGTAAAGTTGAACTGCTGGCGGTAATGCGTGGACATTAACAGGTACCGAATCGCAATGGGGTCGTAGCCTTTAGCTAAGAGGTCGCGGAGCGTGTAATAGTTGCCGAGGCTTTTGGACATTTTTTTGCCCTCAACCTGTAAGTGCTCGTTGTGCAGCCAGTAATTCACGAATTTCTTGCCTGTGGCAGCTTCGGATTGGGCGGTTTCGTTTTCGTGGTGCGGAAACATGTTGTCGACGCCGCCGCAATGAATGTCGAAGGTTTCGCCAAGATATTTCATTGACATGGCGCTGCATTCTATGTGCCAGCCTGGTCTGCCCTTTCCCAATTCGGTCTCCCAATAAACGTCGCCGTCTTCAGGTGTCCATGCTTTCCAAAGCGCAAAATCCTGCGCGTCTTCTTTGGCATATTCATCCTGGCTGACTCTAGCGCCAACTTTTAGTTCATCCACTTTAATTTTGGACATTTTTCCATATTCAGAGAACTTACATACAGAGAAGTAAATTGAGCCATCTTCACCACGGTACGCATAGCCCTTGGTCATCAACGTCTTGATTACGTCAACCATCTCGGGGATATGGTCTGTGGCTTTGGGGTAAACATCTGCTGGCTCAATGTTTAGGGCTTTGATGTCTTCAAAGAACGCTTTCACATAGAAATCAGTAAACTGTTGAAGCGGCACGCCTTGCTTTTGGCTGCCCTTTATTGTTTTATCGTCAATATCTGTTAAGTTCATTATATGCGTAACTTTAAAGCCCCGCTGAATAAGCCAACGTTTAAGCAAGTCCTCGAACAAAAAAGCCCTGAAATTTCCTATATGCGCAAAATCATAAACTGTGGGGCCACAAGTATAAATTTTCACTTTGCCTTCTTCTAAGGATTGAAAATTTTCTTTTTTCCGAGTTAGAGTATTGAAAAAACAAATACCCGATTGCGTTGATATCAATTTCTCAGCTCGAACAACATACAGGGTCGAAATTATTTAAGCGTTCCATTAGCCTTCAAATTGAATTCAAGAATTATTTGGAAACTAATTGCGCTTCATTACAAAGAACCTATCAGGAGAGAGTTTTTCGGATTTACAAGAATTATGAAAGGTGGTGCTTTAAAATGAAAACGGGCTTTTAGGAGCAAAGTTAATTCTTGGTTATTTCGCCTTTTAGATAGGTTCCCAAAGCATCAACAACCTTAACCTGTAAGGTTTTGCCCAACAAATTATCCGCGCTTTTAACTACGATTGGCTTGTAAGCGAAATTGCGCCCAACCCATGAACCCTCCACTTTGCCCTTTTCGTCGACAAGCACTTCGCCACTCCAACCGACCCAACGCTGGTTCCGCTCCGCTGAAAGCCGCTTCGCCAACTCAGCTGTAACTGTGCTTCGTCGTTTAGTTTCGTCCTTACCCACTAAACCCTCCTTCATTCTGGCGGCTATAGTTTTTGGGCGGGCAAAAAACTTGGAAACATTAATCACATCTGGCTTGACTTCCTCCAGGAGCCTTAGCGTGTTCTCAAAAGCTTCTGCGGTTTCTCCTGGAAAACCAACAATGACATCGGTAGCGAGTGTCAATTGTGGGAATTCTGTTCGGAAGGTTTTTACGATTTCCTTGAACTCTGCAGCTGTGTAGAACCTACGCATGTATTGAAGTACGGAGTCGTCACCACTTTGTACGGGCAAGTGTAGGAACTTGAAGATTTTTGGGTTATCGAATGCTGTTATCAATCGGGTTTGCATTTCGGTGATCAAGTTGGGGGTCATCATACCGATTCTGACACGGAAATCTTCAGGTATACAACCTATAGCTGTGAGTAACTCTGCGAGGTCTGTACCCAAATCTCTTCCGTAAGCAGCAGTGTCCTGCGAGGTGATCCAGAACTCTTTGGCACCCGCTGCATAATCGCTTTGCACACGCTCAACTACTTCGTGGATACTGTAGCTCCTTAAGTGTCCGCGAGCAAAGACTACACAGCAATATGAGCAACTGCCTAAGCAGCCGAAATTAACAGGAACAATACTTACGACTGGGTTAGACTTTTGTCTTGGAAGGATCAGCAGGGGTTTCTCTTTTGCAGACTCTAAATCTATCACCTTCTCTCCAGCCAAAACTCTCTTCACTACATCCACAATTTCTATACCGACCGCGGGACCGACGGCGCCGTCAAAGTATGCTTCGGAGCATAAGCGCTCAAAGCTAATCTTTGGCAAACAGCCTGCGATTATGATTTTTTTGTTTTTTGGGGCATGTTTTAGGGCGTCGATTATTCGGTTTTCTGTTGGTCCTTTAACTGCACAAGTGTTGTAAATGATTAAATCTGCTTCTAGTTCGGATTGAACTATTTGGAACCCTGCTTTTTCTAGGCATCCTGCTAAAACTTCGCCGTCTGCTGTATTGGATGAGCAGCCAAAGTTTTTAATGAAAACCTGCTTTTCCATGGATTGTTCGCTCGCTAGTTGCTTCGCCAAGGAATAAAAACATGACTATTGTTGTGCCTGAATTGACAGATAACTGCAGTATCCATGGTTCAAGCTTTATAAGTAGTTGGATGAACATGTTATAAGCATATTTGCCACATGATATATAGAAGTATAACCAAGAATATACGTTTTAATTATTTACTCACCAATTATGGGAGAGCATACTAATGAAACTAATAACTCTGTATCTGCCTGAAACATATATAAAAGCTTTGGACCAGTTGGTCGACGAACGGTTCTATCCAAACCGTGCCGAAGCCATCCGAGTCGCAATCCGAGATCTAATAAGTGCTGAAGTATGGAGGCGCAAAGGCGTTGACTAAACACCTGCACGAAGACCACCTCAAACTTCACCTCTCGATTGAAGACCCCAAAATCGAAGTTACCCCAAAAATCATCAACAACACTCGAGTCCTTGGCGCATCCAACGTATTGCCTAAGCCTGAAGCAAAAATTAAAATCAGGATGGTTAAACCTAAAATGACCGTTAAAAAAAGCCGTTTAGACAAAGCTACAGGTCATCTCTACGACCTTGAAGACAGTTGTGGACCCGAAAAAATATTGAACATTGATTTGGGTCTCTACCAAATGGAAGAATACTAAACCCCAAACTTCCCCTTTTAGTTTTAGTTTTTTGACATTCTTTGGAAAAGCTATTATTCCTCAAAACACCGATTCTTCAGTCATGACCAATGTCTTAGCACAAATTAGAGCCGACCTAAAAGCAACCACCGATACCAAGACACAGAAGAGTTTTCAGCGATTCTTCAAAGAACAAGTAAAATACTATGGGGTCAAAACTGAGACTGTGGGAAAAATCGCTAAAAAATATTGGACGAGAGTAAAAACCTTAGATAAACAAGATATTTTTGGGTTATGCGAAGAACTCTACCGATCCGACTATACAGAAGAAGCCTTCATCGTTGCATTTTGGCTTCCTAACTACATAGATAATCTGAAGCCAAGCGATTTGCCAACTTTCAAGCGGTGGATTGAACTCTACATCAACAATTGGGCAAAATGTGATGGATTCTGCAACCACACAATCGGCGACTTGCTGGAAAAGTATCCCCAAACTATTTTGGAAGTAAAGAGTTGGGCTAAAAGCGAGAACCGCTGGGTTAAGCGGGCTTCAGCCGTGTCCCTGATTGTCCCCGCGAAGAAAGGGTTGTTTCTAAACGATGCCTTTGACATTTGCACCGTGTTATTATTGGATGGGGATGATATGGTGCAGAAGGGTTATGGGTGGCTTCTTAAAGAGGAAAGCCGAAAACACCAGAAGGCAGTCTTTGACTATGTAGTTAGAAACCGCAGCGTTATGCCAAGAACTGCGCTACGATATGCTATTGAGTTGATGCCTAGAGACCTCAAGGTCGAGGCAATGAAGAAAGATTAACTATAGTTTTTGTCCGCAATTACTGCAGAAGGTTGCATCTGTTTGGTTTGGTGTTCCACAATTTGGGCAGTACCTCATTTGTCCAGTTGTAAGTGAAACGCTGGAAGGTAAAATAGGCTGAAGAGGCGGCACTTTTATCCTAAAGAAGGCCATAGCCAACAATACCCACGCGACATTTTGCACTAATCCACCTGGAATTGCAGCCAATAAGAAAGTAGTATAGTCAATTGATCCCCAGTACATCAATAAAGCAAACATTATTCCAACCCCAATATTGACAACAGCACCTGTTAGCAAAACTAACGCCCCTGTCCTAAACAGGGTTACCCCAGATTTTTCTCCCAACAACCTAAACGCCAAGACATTGAACAAAACCCAGATTACGCCAACAAAAGAGAAAACCGCCAAGAAAGGTGACATGAAAGTCAACATAGATGTTGAAACTTGAGAAGGTGTTGTGGTTGATTGGTTAAGGTTTGGAATTATGGAGCCTAAATTGAATAAAAAAACAATCACCACAACAATTACGGCTATAACAACAGCCACAATGGTGCCCAGAAAACCATACAAGAGGTAGTTAAATATTCGATGGTCATTGTAATCCCTCGAAAACCCGTACATTGCAATCAGAAACAGAATAAAACCAACAAAAGCAAAAAGACCCACAACCCCGCTAATCAAAGTAAGGGACAGCTTAACACCTGACGAAGCTGGGTACCCATACAAAAACACCGAAGAAATAGAGCTGACAACGCCGAGCACGGAGAAAACAGCACCGATTCCGCCCAATGTTCTGTTAGTTTGAATAGTCAACTTTTACCCTACTGATAACATATGGCGATTGAGGGATAAGTTTTTGCATTCTATCGAGCAACAAAAGAAAGATTATTTTTTTGGTTTCTTCGCTAAATAACCTACTCTGAGTTTTTCTACATCAGATTTCGATGGTAACGGAACAGTTACCGTTTTGTTGAGGGTTTCTTTGCCGTATTTGACAGTGACTTCTCCAGATTTAGCGTCAGAATATGAGGCGGTTAGTTTAGCGGTGGTCTCAATTGCTGCTTTTGTTTTGGGTCCTTGCAAAAGGGTTGTTGGACCAACAACTTCGGAGAGTTCAAAAAAGAAATCTCCCTTCATTTTATTAGCGGATAAAAACTTATTTTCTGCTTCGTTTCTTCCCACGATTATCTTGTTTTTTCCAAGCCTAAAGTGCCTGCCAACCCGCAGCAAAGCAATGTCCGTCATTGAGATGTGTTTCTTGTTTTCGAAGAGATCTCGCAGTTTCTTTGAGTATTCTTCGCAGGTTAAGAGGCATCCGCCAGCTGGAGAAGGAAAAACAGTAATCCCAAACTCTTTAGCAAGCTCAAACTGAGGCTTACGCGACCTACCCTGAATGCTCAATAGTTTGTTACGGTCAACTAACCCTTTTTTTTCCGCATCTGTCTCAGACAACAACTTCGCTGACAGAGGCCTCAAAAGTTTGCCCTTCAAACCTGATTCCTCAGCGATAGTCTTCAGAGCGGGACCATGCTGAGACATGGGACGCTCACCCAAAACTTCCCCGGTGAAGATGAAGTCTGCGCCAATTTCTTTGGCATATTTTTTTGCTTTTTTTAGGATAAATATTTTGCAGTCAACGCAGGGGTTCAGGTTTTTGCCGTAGCCATGTTTGGGCTTACGTAGCATGCGTAAATAGTCTTGTTCGACGCAAAGGACCTTAAGCGGCACTTTTAGTTGATCTGCGGCTTGTGTGGCTTCGCTTGACCCGTCTTTTTTAGGGATGCCAAACGGGGTTTTAACGTTAAAAGTTGTCACTTCAATGCCTTGCCTTCGGATGAGTTCTGTAGCAAGTATGCTGTCCAATCCCCCAGAAAGCAAACTTATAGCCTTGACGCGAGTCATAACGCTGATATAATTTGCCGTCACAAATAATAATTTACCTATAACAATGCAAGAAAACCAGGCTATCCATGTTTGACAAATAATCTTAATTATTAGCTTCGTGGACATGGAAAGGCATGATTGGCGTAGCTTTAGCGATTCTTTCAGCAGCGACTTCAGCGCTGTCAGTGGTCTTGGTTAGGAAGTACTCCAATCAATCAAGCACCTTCAACATCAGCTTATCCATCAGCTTAGTGGGAATGCTGGTTCTTTGGCCTCTGGCGCTGTTCTTAACGGATTTCTCGATAGCGAATATTGGCGGCATTCTTCTTTTTGTATTGAGCGGAGTATTAACCCCTGGATTCGTAAGGTTACTGTATTATCAGGGGATGAAAAAGCTCGGTACACCAGTCAACTCGTCACTATTTTCGATTTATCCTATGTACACCACTCTTTTGGCTGTTCTTTTTTTAAGTGAAATTTTGGCACCTTACAACTGGACAGGAATCTTGATGGTTTTTTTGGGCGGAATTCTTGTCGAATGGTACGCCAGAGAAGGCATCACTGGAATTAAGTATTCAAGAAAAGATTTCATTTACCCAATAATTGGCGGAGTAACCTTGGGCATAGGAAGCGTTTTGCGTAAATACGCACTCAACTTCTTTGATGCCCCAGTTTTAGGAGTTTCAGTTGCCTACACAGCCTCACTTTTACCCTTCTTGGTAATGCTGGTTTTTTCTGCGTCAACACGCAAAGAGTTGTCTTTGAAGCGTGATTTACGTTTGTTCTGGGTTGCGGGTATCGGCCAGGCTATCACATGGATGCTTGCTTTTTACGCTTTAAGCTTCGACGACGTTTATGTGATAACGCCGCTGCTTTCTATTGAACCCGTTTTTGTGGCCATTTTTGCGATGCTGTATCTTCGCAAAATTGAGCGCGTCTCCCAAAGACTAGTCGTAAGCATCGTTCTAACAGTGTTGGGTGTAGTGTTGGTTACGGCAAAATTCTAGTTTTTATCCATGCCAAGCCGTTGTTTACTCACTTGACTGTAGAATAATTTAAAAACCCGAATGAAAATAAACCCAGTCGTTATAGTTGCTTAGCTGAGGACTAATCGTGGACATCAGTATCTTCATTCCCGTTTACAAAGAGTCCAATCAATTAGCAGGCATGCTAAACGAACTATCCTCTCAGAACGTGTCTAAAGAGATTTTTGTCACAGTTGACCAGCCGACTGAAGAGCTAATTGAAGAAATCAAACAAATTGAGAATAGCAACGTAAAATTTATTGTTAACAAAGAACGTACTGGAAAAGCCAACGCATGCAACAACACCGTCAAACTCTCAACTGGCAAAGTGTTGCTTTTTCTCGACTCAGATGTTAGCATCCCAAATGACCCGGACTACCTCCGAAAAATCGTCATGGAAATGCAGCATATAGACATACTGGACATTAAAAAAATAGTTACCAAGGACAAATCTTTCCTCTCAAAAATGGCTTACTACGAATACTTAACCTTCAACATTAGCTCATGGTTAGCATCAAAGTACATGCATAAATGCCCCGCTGTAAACGGTGCAGGCTTCGCGATTAAACGGGAAATGTTCGAAAAAGTCAAAGGTTTCCGAACAGTTGTAGCTGAAGATATAGACCTTGCCACGCGCGCATTCCTTGAGGACAGCAGTTTCGCCTACACTACAGATGTGGAAGTAAAAAATGAAGTTCACGGGGATTGGAGAAAATGGCTTACCCAACGAAGGAGATGGTCTATTGGACAAGCTTTGTGGCTTAAAGACTGGTACAAACAGTTAGCGAGGCGCTTCATTAAAAAGCCTCAAATTTTCCTACCCAGCCTATTCTTCCTCTACCCTTCAGTGGCCGTTTTCTTTTTAACCGCAGTGGTCCCCAGCGCGTGGATGTACAATTCGCTGCTGGTTACCTCGCTGTTCTTGTCAGTGAAGTTTAACTTTGCCTTGCCACTCTTCCTCTTATCCTTAGGAACAGCTGATATACTTAAAATCCTGCTAATTTCAATGTCAGGCTTTGCGATTACCGCTGCAGTATTCTATGGCTTCGCAAGAAAACTAGGCTTTAGAGATGTTAAAATTCATGAACTTTTCGTTTACTACTTTTTCTATTCTTCAGTTTGGATGATACTGATTGTTATTGGGCACTTTCAAGTGTTTGTCTTAGGCAAAAAATCTGGACCCGGCTGGAAAACATAGAATACCCTCTCACCGGCTCTCGCAACAGTATCTATACGATAAAGAGATGATTCTATTGCTTTCTGAAACGTCTTATACGACATTTAGCGCCATTTTTGTAGTTTGGTTCCTTACTGAAGGTTTCCTCGACAACTTGTACGACGCCGCCTAAATCAAGAAAATCAATAGTAACTGGAAAATTCAATGCGCAACTCTCCAACTTTTGTTTAATCTTCATTTGTAATCAGATTCATTGTGAAGTAACAGTATATCTAAGGTTTATGAAGCAAGAATTCATGTCAGAGAACTTATGACTAGTTGTAAGACAGCTTTTACAGTGCATGGTTACCAGAAAACTTTTTCTTTTAGCAAGCTTTTTATCTACGTTCCACATGTATGATGACACAATACACCATATAAATCAATGGAAGTGAAAACGTGGACCGAGCGTATATTTTACCATGCCAAAAAAATAGTTTTAGCACATGCGAAGGATGCCCAAAAGCAGACTGCTCATCAAAACATTTCATAATCATTGAACCACAAACAATTCATTGCTAAGTAAATAGAAGTTTATCCGCTTTCTTAGGATTCAAACTTATTCGCCAAAATAGGTCTCAGATCTTCAGCTCTGTTTACTAACATAGACTCATCACTCTGATAGAAAAGTTGGTTCAGCAGGGGTAATGATTTTATTAGAAATGAAACAAACCCCATTATCTAATAACATATTTAGTTTATGTTTGTTAACAAAATCTGTTATTAGCGCAAGCGAGTTATTGTTTGTTATATTTTCAGCAATTCGCAAAACAAGTCCATCTTTCATTGTTTCAAGAATTTTTATATCCAAGTTGCAGCTTTTTCCCAGTTCTCTTTTTAATATCATTGCATCAAACATTTTCAATTACACATCACCTACCCAAATCTAGATTGCACAAGTTAGCCTAAAACTAGATTAGTTATAGATATGTTGAACTAGTAATACTATTGTAACAGTCGCTTAAGTTTATTTTGCTTAACAGTTGAACAGTTCTTAAATCTGGTTATGAATGTCTCATAATACTATTTGCCGTATTTTTTTTCCTCGTTTGCCTATAGGAAACCTTAAAACATGAATGTATATCTTTATTTTTGCGATTGCTGGGCTGATGTCGCAGCACGGATAGCGAGCCAGCCTTCTAAGCTGGATGTCGTGGGTTCAAATCCCACTCGGCCCGCCATAACATCTCAAAGTGTTTAGTTTTCAAATCACCCAAATTTGTACCATATCATAGAAATTTTTGACTCTCAAGCCCATTTTGGGAAAAGGAAGTTGGGCTTTTAAAATCTACTTAAGCATACAATCAATGACTTTTTCGCACAAAATACATTCTTCAGGAATTTGCTGTTTTAAGTCTCTCTCTTTTAAGTAGCCGAGGTGATGATTACAGTTGAAAATTTTTTCCGAAACCTCATTGGAATTTTCTTTGTCGAATTCAATCTCCGTGACCGATTTTTCTGGAAAAGTCGTGGTTTCACTTTCGGATGGACCTATTTCGGTAAAGCAATACGGGCATGCTTCATAGGGAGTTTTAGAGCTTTTCTGGAGATTTATTGTTTTAAGTGGTTTATCAAAAACTTTCCCGCATTTATTGTTGGGACATGTTAACATATTTTTTTCGGCCATTTTCTTCACCAGGGGGTCCAATTTTTTAGCTTATATGTTGCGACTGATTTCCGATTCTGTCAGGTTTCTGAAATTCTTGCAACAGTCGTATTTGAGAAAGAATGGATTGTTGACTCGTGAATCCATTGTTCTGGATTTTGATATTTAATTATTGGTGTTATTTGCCTGCGGGTCTCTGTTTCTTTTACTTCAAGAATATACATGGTTTCGGTGATGATTTCTTTATGCTTTCCTTTTTCGTCCATAAAGTTTTCAAAAACCTTCTTAAAATTTGACAAGTTCACCATGCCTGTCTTTGATAATTCATCGACGATTATTCTTATTAATGGTGACTTAAGGTAATTTGTGTAAACTTCGATAAGGAGATCTGCAAGTTTCATTGATTCTTTCATCATTTCGCAAGAAATTAGGTATTCTAAATTATTAATTTTGGAGATTTTCTTTTCTAGAATCCTGATTTCCGAGGTTAACTCTGACAATTCTTTGATGACAATTTTATTGTCTTGTTCTGGTAGGTCAAAGCAATCAAGTATTCCTTGGATAATTCTCGCATTTTTTAGGCTGTCAGAGGCGATTCCCAAAATAAAGCTACTTTCAGGTTGGTTAATCTTTTTGGATAGAGTTTCATAAAGTCTAAAAGATTCATTTTCTAATGTGGTGCAACATTTTAGGTATTCTATGCTTTCCCTTAATTTGTCGCTCATTGTTCTTTACCCGCATGAAAATGCTATATTGAATATTAATAAACATTATTGATTCTAATCTGATCCTCTCAAGTGTTCAACAGTTTGTGGATTAAACCTAACTATTTCCAAGAAAACAACACCTCGAGTAGTAACGCCCTAAAATATTCCGTTGCTTAAGATTTGCTTTCTCTTAGTTTGCCAAATTCTAACGCCCACTTAATTAATCGTTCAAAAGTTTCAAAATCAGTATGCTGCATAGTTGTTTCCTTAGAGCCCAAATAGCAGTTATTTTTTGCTTGGGTAACTATTTTTTCGAATTCATCCTCTAAAATATCCTTAGTCATAATCGGCTTACCATCAAGCAACCTTAAGCCGCAACAAAGGCAATATTCAAAATCAAACTCCAACACTCTACCCTTAGAGTTAGCTTCCCCAAAATAATTGATATCCAATGCAAGTTTGGTGAACATGACATCATCAAATTCGATAATGGAGACACGAGTTTTTTTAATATCATGTTTATGATCCAAATTTGCCCGCTCCGTAGTTCGCGTTGTACCTGTCATAATGATTTAGCTATTTAAACCGTGACCAAAGGTTCTAATCCTACATCCTTGGGTTCAAATTGTTAAAGAGCCCTTTTTGGAGCTTTGAAATGAGTTTAGAATTTAAATAGGTAAAAAGCAGATAGCTAACTTATGGCATTTCAGTTGATTCCTTTTCCAATCTCAATAATCTTTGTATTAGTTTTTGTAGTTGCATGGATAGCGGTTTTGTGGAAGCTTCGAAGAACTGGAAAAATCTATTCCTTTCTGTTCAAAGCAAGCCTTGTTGGATGCTTTTTGATATTGGCCGTTATTCTTTACATGATAATTACTAACTTGTTAGGTTAAACCCCTTAACTACACTTAGTTTAATTAAACTCTTGATAAACAAGCAATTCATCGCTTGAAAACCGTTAAGCATTGAATTGCGAAGCACAAATCAAATATTGGGGTACCAACAAATCTACAATATAGCAGCGCATCAGAGTTAAGTTAAAGAAACGCTTAACTGTTAAAGCATAGATAATAAAGGGTTTAGAGGAGAAAAAAATGCCTTTCAAACTATTCCACAAAAAGAAACAGCCAGAACAGGAAAAACCAGTAGTTCCTCCTCAAGATGAACCCAAACAAGAAGCACTTCCCATGACTGAACCCCAAAAAGAACCCATCGCAACCGCTGAGGAAAAAATTGAAGAACCAGCGGTTATAACTCAGGAGCAACCACCCACACCCACCCAAGAAACGCCTAAAGAAAACGCTGCCACAGAAACAGAGCAAAAACAAGAAATCATTCAGCCACAAATGGAACAAAAAACTGAAGCGCCTATTGCCTCAAGCAAAACCTACCTGAAAGCGATACCTCTTCGTGAATTATCAGACCTTGAAAACATAAAGACTGAGGTCAAGAACGGTAACATCATAATTTTACGTGTTACGCCTCTTGCAAGTAAAAGTATAGAGAGCGTAAAAACTGCAGTTAACGACCTCTTCCAGTTCACTGAATCCACAGGCGGCGACATTGCACGTTTAGGCGAAGAACGAGTAGTTATTTGCCCAAAAACCATAAGGATTTGGCGAGAAAAATCGCCAGCGCCAGTTTCTAGTGAACCTCTACCTACATCAGCCTAAATTTTTTGTTTTCTAATTTTACATTAGCCTGTAGGTTTCTAGTATTGCTGGAACAACTGTGTTTATGCCTGCTTTGTTATCCATAAAGTTGGCAAACGTCATGGTTTTCTGTTTTTCTCCGTGAACCACGAAGATGCGTTCAGGCTTTGGGTTTAGATGAGTCAAGTAATTGACCAGTTGGCGTCTGTCAGAGTGACCTGAGAAGCCCTCGATGGATTCTGTATGCATCTTTACTGCTATTGTCGCCATTTTGCCCTCGTTATCCATCATAGTTACTTCGCCAACGCCCTTCTGTACTCGTTTGCCCATGGTGCCTTCAATCTGGTAGCTGACAAAAATTATGGTGTTTCTCTCGTCACTTGCCCAACTCTTGAAGTACTCGATTACTGGTCCACCTTCAAGCATGCCTGAAGTTGCCAAGACTATGCATGGTTCGCCCTCGATGATGCTTTGACGAACACTTGGATGTTCAACGATGGTGAAGTAGTCAGATTGGAAGGGGTTGACTTCTTCGTGGAGGATGCTGTGGCGGACTTCTCTGCCGAGGTATTCGGGGTAGGCAGTGTGGATGGCTGTGGCTTCGCTAATCATGCCTTCGATGAAGACAGGCGCTTCCTTCATTAGGCCGCGTTTCATGTAACCATCGATAATGAGCATGATTTCTTGGGCTCTGCCAACTGCGGGAACCGGAATGAGGACTTTGCCTTTGCGTTCCAGGGTTTGGTTGATGACTTTAGTCATTGCTTCTTCTGCTTCTACGCGGGATGGCATGAAGTCTTCGGTGCCACCGTAAGTGCTCTCAGTAATTACCGTTTCAATGCGTGGAAACTCTGTGGCTGCCGCTTCTAAAAGCATGGTTCGTAGCGAACTTGTAGTCGCTGGTGTAAACGATGTTGTGTAAGACCTTCCCCAATGTGTAAGTGAAGCATTGCGCCGCCCAAGATGTGCCCTGAATTATGAAGAGTCAAACGAATGTCGGGGGCAATGTCGGTGACGACGCCGTATCGAAGCGGAATCGTGTGCAAAACACATTCACGCACGTCTTTTTGATCATAGAACGGAGTTACACCCTGCTTGCTGGCAACATCCAAATAGTCGAGCTGCAGCATAGTCATCAAGTTCGAAGTTGGCGCAGTACAGTAGACTGGACCATCATAACCGTACTTGAAGAGAAATGGAGCTAATCCGCAGTGGTCAAGGTGTGCGTGGCTAATAACGACTGCGTCTAAGGAGTCAATTTGGAATTCTGGGGAATCAAAACGTGGAAAAGACTCAAATGGTCTGTTTGAACCAGGATGAATACCACAGTCTAACAGTACGCTACTTTCGCGGGTTTTAATTAGGAATGCGTGAGCGACCAACTTCTTGAGCGCCGCCTAAAACGGTCATTCGTATGTCGCCGACATCGTAGGTTTTGGGTCTAAAGATACGTTCGCCAACGGTACGTAGGATACGTTCGCGTTCTTTGCTCTCTGAATGGAGGTAGTGGCGCATGTGAGTAACAATTTTGGATTTAATCGGCGGACTCCGAAGTACGTGGGGACGCCACTTTGTTTTCTTTATGATTTCCTGTAAAACAGCGCCGTTTCTGCCGATGACTAAGCCTGGTTTTTTGGTTTCAATGATTATTTCGCCGAGGCTTGGATCAAAGTTAATGTCTGTTATTTCGGCTTCGGCGGGGATGAGTTCACGTGCAATTTTTTCTGCTTCCACTTCTGGAATGCGTACAGATGGGTCGGGTCGGATAACTATTCTTTTTCGGATAACCCCGACGATTTCAGCCACTATGCTGCTTTGATCAACCAAAATTTCTGGTTTTTTAGTGTAAACCGCAAGCATAGGTCCTTCATATTCAATACTGGTGACTTCTGCTTCTCGCGGAACTTTTTGAAGAATATATTGACTGATTTCTATCTTATCTTTGTCTTTTTCTTGGGTTCGAGCCACAAATTTTAACTTCCTACTTTGAGAAGTTTGCTTTTCTCCTCGTCTGATAATTCCTTGTAACCGTATTCGTCAATTACGATAATGTTGTAGTTGTTGCCGCTTGCAACGTCTCGTTTCATTGCTGCGTTAACGGCTTTAGCGATTGTTGGTAATACCTCGTTGATGGTCATGTCTTCACGGTACTTGTCTTCAAGTATACCGTAAGCAACTGGTGAACCTGAGCCTGTGGAAACTGATTTTTCCTCTGTTAAGCTACCGTATGGGTCTAAGTTGTAGACATGTGGTCCTGTGTCGTCTATGCCGCCGACCAGGACCTGGGTTGCGAAGGGGACGTATCGTGCTGAGAATAACAAGTTTGCGACCAATCTTGCCGCGGAACTAATCGGCATGGGGCGGTTCAGGTTAATTTTGTAGAGGTGCGCGTTGGCGGTCAAAATGTCAACGACACGTTGGGCGTCTGCGACGGTTCCTGCAATGGTCATGCCGATGTGGTCGTCGATTTTGTAGACTTTTTTGCCGAATTTGTGAGCAACATAATAGCCCATGGTTACTCGGGTGTCTGAAGCTAAGATTACGCCATCTTTGCAGACGACACCAATTGTTGTTGTTCCTTTAAGGACTAGTTGGCTAGTTGAATTATTTTGAGACATAGTTTTGTGCTCCCTAAAACTCCGTTTATCGGAATGCCATCCACTAGGAAGTAGCATGATCTAATCTTTCCGAGAGCCTAATTAATATTTCGCCGAAGCCAAAAAAGACAACCAGAATAAATGCACACACTTCACTAAACGTTTTTAGGGTAGAACCATATTTTTATGGGCAATTGGCGGGTGAGTGGATTCTCCTACCCGTTCCGCCAACGAAAATAAAACCCGGGAGTAGGGAGAAAATGAACCTGAAAATACGCACGAAAGATTTAGCTCTAATGTCGATTTATGCTGCACTTTATGCAGCGCTTGTAGTTGTCCTCGGAGGTTTTTCTTATGGACCAGTTCAAGTCCGAATAGCAGACTCTTTGGTTGCTGTGGTTCCTCTGCTTGGTTTAGCGGGGGTTTTGGGTCACACTCTGGGAGTGTTCGTCGCTAACATATTCTCTTCGGCTGGCCCCCTTGACCTGCTAAACACCATACCCTCGTTTGCCATGTCCTTTGTCGTCTACTATGTCTTACAAACGAACCCAAAACGACTACACCGTAATCGGAACCTGCATAGCTTACTCTGCAGTCTTAGGCACAACTGTTGGATGGATGCTCTCTTACCTCTATGGTTTGCCACTGCTTCTCACAATCGCTTATGTTGCAATAGGAAATGTAATTGCAAGCGTACTCATCGGATGGCCACTTTTCAAATTACTAAAGAGGAATGGTGTATTCCAGAGATGGTTAGGAAACTATGAAAAACCACCAATAAAGAAGGCAGAATAAAATAGACCTCACACAAAAATGCGTAATAGTTCTTAGCGGGGGACCAGACTCCGCCACAGTCGCCTACTGGGCAAAAACGCAGGGCTACCAAATCTACCCCATAACCTTCAACTACGGACAAATCGCCGTCAAAGAAACTCAAGCTGCCCAAAAAATCGCAGAAAAACTCGGCACAAAAACCAAAATCATCGACCTCTCAGCCCTCAAAGAAATCTTCAGCGGCGTGACCTCACTCTGCAACACCGACATTCCCTTAACTGCAGAGTTCAGCGCGCCAATCATTGTGCCTTTCCGCAACGCCATCTTCCTCTCCGCCGCCGTAGCCTACGCAGTCACAGTTGGCGCTGACAAAATCTTCTATGGCGCCCAAGGCTCAGATGAACCCTTCTACCCTGACTGCCGACGAGAATTCTACGAGGCGTTTGAGAAAGCCGCGCGACTGGGAACATGCGAAGAAATTACGATTAAAGCGCCCTTTAGCGGGGGCAAAAAATCAGATTTAATCAAAGAAGGCGCCAAACTCGGTGTGCCTTTTGAGTTAACGTGGTCTTGTTATCGTGACGGCGCCAAGCACTGCGGCAAATGCGAGTCTTGTGTGAACCGCAAAAAAGCCTTCAAAGAAGCAGACGTCGCAGACCCAACGAAATACGAAGACTAATCAGAAAACAAAAATGAAGAAGATGCTGCTGCTGTTGCTGCTGCAACTGAATTCTGCACAACAGTTGCATCTTTCAAAGTAACTACGATTACCTTGCTTAGAATATTCAACTTTCGTGGCTTCCCGAATCAACTCAATTTACCCAAAAAAATTTTGAAAACGGAATGTTAAAAATTAAGCGGCAAAAACCAATATTAGGCTACAATGTTATTTGCTAGTTTAGGAAGCGATCAAAAATGGATGTTTTTGAAGCCGTACAGGAACGACGTTCAATCCGCAGCTACCAAGACAAACCCGTCGAGAGAGAAAAAATGGAGAAGATTTTGGAAGCGGGACGATTGGCGCCGTCAGCCAAAAACTGTGAACCCTGGCATTTCATCGCCGTAACCGACGCCGAAAAGCGCAAAACGTTGTCTGGGGGCACCTGGGCAAAGTTCCTAACGCAATCGCCACTTGTGATTGTGGCGTGCGGAGACAAGAAAGCCTCCCCCGAATGGTACGCCATCGACGTTGCCTTAGCCGTGGAGAACATGGTTTTAACCGCCGTAAGCTTGGGCTTAGGAACCTGCTGTGTTGGCAGCTTTAATGAAAAAGACATCAAAACAGCCATGAAAATTCCAGAAAAATTCGAGGTTCTCGTAATGATAGCAGTTGGCTACCCAGGCAACCACATAGATCTATCCAGCAAACTTCTAAACCTGGTTCGGACTAGGAAATCTCTCAGCGAAGTCGCTAGCGAAGAAGTGTTTGGCAAACATTTGATACCCCAGAAAATCGAAGAACTCTAAAACAGCGTCCTCTGCTTTTCACCCGAAACCAAACTAGAAACCCGCACTCCAATTAACCTGACTTTTCGTTCTTTGCACAGATTAGAAAACAACAACTCGTTGGCGGCTTTCTGCAGGTCTCGGAGACGGTTGGTTAAAAAAGGCAGGGTTTTGCTTCGGGTGTGAGTCTCAAAACCCTGGTAACGAATCTTCACAGTCACCGTTTTAAATAGTAAGTGCTGGTTGACGGCTTCCTTCGAAACTTCCTCGCAAAGAGCATCCAAAGCTTGAAAAATAACGGTGGAGTCTGAGGTATCTTCCTCAAACGTGGTTTCATGGCTTACGCTTTTAACGCCTAGTCGTTCCTCGACTTCGCTGCGGTCGATGCCTTTCGCCATCAAGTGCATCTGCAGGCCCATGACACCAAACATCGAGGACAACGCGGTTGGATCATATGCGTGCTAGGTCACCGATTGTGTTGACGCCCAGCTCCTTGAGTTTGGCTTCGGTTTTGCGCCCAACCCACAACAACTTCCGAACAGGCAGGGGCTCAAGGAATTTTTCCACTTCCTCTTCTTTAACAATTGTTAGGCCATCAGGCTTCTGGAAATCGCTAGCAACTTTGGCAACAAGCTTGTTGGGTCCTACACCAATCGAAGCGGTAAGGCCTTCTTTTTCTTTAATCTCCTGCTTAATTCGCTGCGCCAGCGCTTCCGCTTCAGCCCAATCATCCACTTTGCCGCTGACATCCAAAAAAGCCTCATCAATCCCCCATTGCTCAAATTTCCCGGCGTACTTCCGAGCTAACTCCATGATTTCGCCTGAAACCCGAATGTACAATGGGAAATTCGGCGGCAAATATACCGCCCGTGGACAAAGCCGCCAGGCTTGAGAAATCGGCATACCCGAACGCACACCCGACTTTCGAGCCTCATAATTGGATGTGCTAACAACTCCCCTGCCCTTACCCTCCTTTGGATCAGCACCAACAATAACGGGGACCCCTTTGATTTCTGGGCGTTCCCGCTCCTCAACCGCCGTGTAGAAATGATCCATATCCAAATGGAAGATTACCCGCATACCGACGCCTCAGCGCGACTTACGCTTTTATTCAAACACCCTAATTAATTGAACCCATGCGAGACCTACAGCACAAAATTCTGTTAATTTTAGTTGCGACAACAATTATTGCTGAAGTTGCCTCAATAATTTTTTGGACCGTAAACCCCACCAATCCGCTTGGAAAAGCACGCGTCACATTAGCTGTTGATTTTAGAATAGCGATTGCGAACGCCGCAGTTTTTGCAATGCTAAACCTTGCGGCATTTGTTTGGATTCTTCGAAGAAATAAAATGGGTCACCTTTTCCTAATTGCCATTTCAATAATCAACCGAGTGATTTCGGACCCAATTTTCATAGGCGGTGTCCACATTGTGTTCATAACATGGACCGTTTTGCTTGTAATTTTTGCCTATCTTGACTACAGAAGAATATCCAAACAAAAATAACCGCCCTTTTCTTTGGATTGTTATTTGGCTTGTTTTAGGTTAATTTTTTTGTTCCAAATGAGACACATATAGCATAATTTGTGACAGAAAAGTCACAATATATAAAAGACATCCGCTACCATAAAGAGAAATAACCCTAAAACAAGAGAAAAAAAACAATGATTAATCCCACAAACTCAAATTTTCAAAACAAGAACAACAAAACCAAGTGTCCAGACTGCGAATTTGAACTAATCGTTCCCTGCGACACCGAAAAAGGAGAAATCCTAAGTTGCCCAGGTTGCGGACTGGAACTCGAAGTTAAAAAAATAAATGATGGAGGTGGATGCATAGATCTTCAAGAATTAACGATTGAAGGCGAAGACTGGGGCGAATAAAAGAATTCGCCTAAACTTCACTATTTTTTTAACACTTTTCCAGAAAAACTTGGTTCTTAGAAATAGAAAATGTATTTATTGGTTAATTAATTTGTTGCAAAAACCTTCTGGCTCTTCAAAACAAAATAAATAATAAATAAAAAAATGTTTGAAAAAAAAATACGTTTTTAGACGTATTTCTTGTCGTTGTAGCAGTACCATCGTTGATATTGCGGAATCCAAGTTAAGGGTCTGCTGCATGTTGGACAAAGCGGTTGAGTTGTCTGTTGTTGGACAGGTTGAGTTGCAGTTTGAACCGGTTGCTGATACGGAGTTTGCTGGATCAACTGGGGCTTTAGAACAATGAAATCTGCTGCGGCTTGCACATCTTCCCATGGAATGTGTTGTATTTGGCCATCTTCGCTTTCAACTGTTAATGCAATTCCCATTTTTCCAACGGAGAAGGCAAGGTCCTTAACTTTTCCTACTAAACGTCCTTTTGCATCTATGACTTGCATTGATACTAAGGCGTCCCTTGTTAGAGGTTTATCAGTTGTTCTTTCCATCTTTAACTCACTACACTTCTGATTAGGGATTTCTTGTTTAAAGTTTTTTCGTTTCTGCCTTAGCCACTAAGCTATTGTAGAGGAATTTCCCAGTAACTGATTATGTCGCCTTTAACCCATTTGCCGCCTAAACTCCGCACAACCTCATTGATGTCATCCCACTCAGCCTTCAAAAACACGACCGGTTTAGCAACCACACAGTTTTCTTTAACGGTGAAACTGAGCAGTTTGCGCTGGTCAGGGCTGAATTCATTCTCCATTTTTGAGGCCATTCGACTTGGCTGCGGCTGAGGCAACTTCGCTACCATTGATTTAGCTTCAGGCATCACTTGAGATTTAAAGGTGGACGTGGGTTTAGGCGTTCCCTTGACTTCGGTGACTTTTGAAATCTGGAACTCTGGAATCGGCATTGCTTCGGCAACATCCTCGAAGCTCTCACTTCTAGCGACCAGAGAAACTTGTTTTGTGAATAGGTCCATTTTGATGTCTAAAATTTCAGCGTCGCTGGGCAGGTTTGAAGTGAAAGTGGATGGTTTGCCCTGAAGGATTCCAGCGAGGGATTCAGGTGTTAGTTTGATAACTCGAATTTTCATGGTTACCACTCAAATTGCCTTTAGTGGCTGATAACTTAAAAGTATTTTCTATCTTGATGAAAAAGAAGGGTGAGAAGAGGATTATTGTGGTTTCGCGTTTCGGCGGCTTCTCCATTCTGCAAAGTTGCCAGAGTACATGCCCCAGGTTCTCAATTTAGGCGATATCGCTCGAATCAACAGTGGACATGTTATCAGGACAATTGGCAGGTTAATCAGAAAGGTCGGGACAAGAATTACTAAAGCGTCGGAAGTAGTGAAGAGTTGAGGCAGAATAGTGTATTGCCAGAGAATGTAACTCGTGCCTGCGAGAAGACTCACGGTTAATATGCCAAGGAGGGCAAGTAGGTTGAGTTTGTTTCCGTCTTCAGCGGCTCGTCTGGGAACAAGTGCCCAATTGATGAGGTAGATGAGGAGGGCTACTACTGACTCAAAAATTCCCAGAAAACCTAAGCCTTCTACGAAGGCGCCGCCGATAAATCCTCCTAGCATGGCGCCGACTAGTCCGCTCCAGCCGAACCATATTGGAAAAACCCCCAGCAATATTATTGGAAGGTATAGGAGGGTGAAGTTGGGCAGTGTAACGGAGTAGGATAAGAAGAAGAATACGACGTATAGGGCTGTTGTCATGGCGATTATTGAGGCTCTTTTTGCGCTTGTATGTTTTTGCATCATGGTCTGTTTTTCATTCCTTGGGACTAAAGCAGTTACCGGCTTCAAAGCAGCGATTGCATAAAAGCATTACCACATGTATTACATATGTAATACATCTCTACGAGCGGCTGAAGGCAACATTAATCAAAGTATAAAAGTTTCCAAGTCAAATAAAACAAATAAAAAGTTAATGGTGAACTAAAATGAAAGCCGAACTACGCCAAACAAAAATCATTCTTTTCATCGCGGCCACCATCCTTATCGCCTTAAACCTATACACCTTCATAGCCGCCTATCCAGAAACATACACTCCCTCGCCAGGCATCAACACTCAAGGTAGCATATTGGCAAAAGACTTCTCAGCATATTATGTGGGTTCATGGAGGCTCTGGCACAATCCCTCCCAGATTTACCATTTCGGCGGATTAGGCGGAGCAGAACCCTTTACACCGCCGTATCCTGAAGCTTATAAGTACTTGCCTTCTTTTCTGTTAATTATCTCTCCTTTAATGGCGTTGGATTACCAGGAAGCGCTCCTCGTTTTTGATGTCATCCAATTTATGCTTCTGCCCGCAATAGCTTTCATGCTCTACAAGCTCTTAGGCAACAAACATGTTGCCGTAACTTTTACGGTAATGGTGATTGCTTTGCTGCTACCATTTCCTTCCCCAAATGGGGGCTTATCTCTGAGTTACTATTGGCAGTGGGGCGAGGGACAAGCCAAAATATTCCTAACTTTCCTGCTTTTACTCAGCTTCTATCTTGGCAGCAAATCAAGACCTGCGCTCTCAGGAATTGCTTTGGCACTTGGTTTCTTTGACGTAAGATTCGGATTACTCGCTCTTCCTCTCTTCATAATGTTCAACCGAAAAAACCTCAAATCTGCGACAACAAGCGCAATAGCCGCATTGGCTCTTTCAAATGTAATGCTTCTATACCCAGGAATAGGTTCAGGGTTCTTAGGCATGGTCTTTAAGTCAGGTATAACCACTCCGCTATACTATTATTCGCTTATACCATTCTTCACTTTGATGGCTCTAATCGGTGTTAACTTTAAAGAAGTTGTTGCGGTGTTCGATTACAAAGGAATTTTTGCAGGCTTTACCGGTGTACAGAAAAGTCAAGAGAAATAACTTGTTTTCCTTGGTTCTGCTGCATGCTATCGATTTTAGGTTTGAAATCATGTCTATCGAAAACTAACAGATATTAGCTTGGTAAATCAACTCTATATGGGTAGGTTCAATTATGAAGTTCAAGTTACAGATATTCGCACAAGATAACCTTGAAGGCAACTATGTTGGCAGGCAATATCGTTTTGCAGTTGTTGACTCAGACAAGTCAAAGAGTTATCCATCGAATTTCATTTGTATGCTGCCTTCTCAGATTAGCGTTGATCAAAAGAAAAATAACGTTTTTTCGAAGATGTTCGGCGAGAAATGTGAAGAACAAGCAAAAACGCTCTTAACCCATGCCCTAGTAAGCGAAAATGATTTGGATGTAAAAAACGAGATTGAACGTAGGCTCAAACTGCTCGATCCCAAAACCGTTAACCAGATAAAGTGTAGTTCATGCGGAAAACTCTTTCAGCCCAAACGAATAAAACGGTTTAAAAGGAATTATTGCCAGGACTGCATGAATAAAAGTTACGGCAACCGAGGGTAAAATAATCATAAATGGTTAGTCCGTTCCTACTTGGCGATTGAAAAAACCCAAATTGAAAGGAATTCTTCAACCCCGTCACAGACTCTCCTCACCTATTAACTAAGCGTTTGCTCCTGATAAATAAAAAACAATAAGCACGAGAACATAGAAACGTAGAATAATTATCTATTACCAGAACATCTCACAAACTAATAGTATTTGCCTATCGGGGTGCCTGGGTGGAACCTTCAATAAGCATGGTTTGAGATGAAATTTAGGCACAAACTAAATACTTCAAGATTGATACATTTTATTTATGGGATACCAACCTCGAAAAACGTCGCCTAAGGGCGCAATTCACGGGTATAAAAAGCCTCTTCGTGAAAAACGCAAAGATAGAAAGCGCATCCGCAGAGGTATTGGTCGTTCAATGCTTGAAGAGAAGCATATTATGTCTGAAAGAGAGATTTCAGAAGTAACCCTGAAGCGACTTCATACTCTCGGTATCCAGAAGTTTGGTTCTTCTCCGTTCAACCAGCATTTCGACCGTTGGCTTATGAATGTAACAACTGTTCTGGGCGAGTTCGAGTCGCACCCAAAAATAAACGTAGACGATGAATTTGTAAGAGAGCGTTCACAGACACTTTCCTCAATTAAACTTCAACTTGAAAATATAAACCGCAAAGAAGCAACACTTGACCAAGAACTAAAAAACCTATCAGATTGGAGAAATCGGCTTAAACAAATCAATAAAGAATACGCGACTTTAGCAGGCGCCCTAAGAGGTCAAAGAAACCGCGAAATTAGGCGTTTTAACGGTATTATTAACCATCTGAAAAAAGACCAGGGCAATGTGATTCAGATGAAAACAGGATTTTTCCATGGCGTTTCCAGAAAAGACAGAGAACAAAAAGAAATAGCAATAACGAAAGAACTAAACAATAGGCAAACGGAACTTGAATTGGCTATGTTAGATTTTAACATCAAGCAAAAAGATCTACAATCTGAATACGACAGAAAAAAAGAGCCCGTGTTGGAGCAAATAAAAAAATTCCAAAAAATAATCCAAACCCTGGAAACTGATGGTTCCTTGGAAGAGCGATGGTTTGCTTGTGAAAGCCTCATAGATGCTTTGAACACGTTCCTACAAAGAAAAGCAACCCATCCCTCAGAGGGGTTAAACTAAAAATCTTCTTTTACTAAACGATATAAAAACCACTCCAATCGTTTGGCTCGGTTTCTTCGATAGAATTCCTGGGCTGACCTGTTCCATTTCAAAACTGTAAACTCCATCCTGCCGCATCCTTCACGTTTAGCTATTTCTTTTAGGAAGGCAAACATTTTTTTTCCTACCCCGTGTCTTCTATATTCCTCAAGGACAAAAATATCTTCAAGAAAAAGAGTAGGCAAAGCAAGAAAACTTGAATAAGTAAACAGAAAAATTACATAAGAAACATATTTATCGCCAAATTTCCCAATAAAAGCTTGATATTTGGGCTTATCAGACAAACAGTCCTGTCGCAATCTTTTTTTCGCTTCCTCATCAGGCGGAGCCAGTTTCTCATACTCAGCTAGTTTGTCGATTAAACCCAAAAAATCATTAAAAGTTTTTTCATCAACTTTCTCGATAACTACCAAATTCTCTTCTTTATTCATGCTAGTTACTGGTTAATTTAAGATAAAAGATATTGCCAAGATGCTATGCCCTTGAAAATAGGATATACCCCCGAATATATTTACCCATCACCGATAACATGGGCTTGAAACCTAGATGCAGGCTCAGACATCACCCGCTTACTCTTTTATAATCCAAAATGGATGTTAAAGCAGCTTATTTTACTGCTGCTTCCACGCCTTTTTCCCTTTGTTCTTTGTTTGTCCCTTTGTTTCGCTTTTCGGTTTATTTTTAGTTTTATTCTTAATTTTAATTGCCCCTCCTGCACGCTTTTATCCACTAATCAAATGTAGTACACACGCTTATCCGTATTGCCCCTCTTGAAACCATCGAGAAGAAAAAACAGGCATTTTCTCGGGGCAACATTTTTTTTTAAAAAAAGAAGAAAAATGATTTTCTAATGAACAAGTTCTTACTTCGCCTATTAAGTGAGCATTCAATCCCCAGCAGAATTCATGATAGTGGTGCCGGGGTGGGACTTGAACCCACGAAGGCCTGCGCCAGAGGATCTTAAGTCCTCCTCCATATCTTAGGCAATCAATTATTTTATAAGAAAAAGCATCGCTCGAAACTTTTAAATCTATAACTATAACTATATATTAGATGGGAAGTCATTATGCCGACAACAGTTCAAGTAAACGAGAAAACTCTTCAAATGCTAAATAAAGCTAAAAAGGAAATGAAAGCAAAAAGCCATGACGAAGTAATAAAGAAGTTACTAGTAGAACAAAAAAAGATTCCTTGTTCTATGTTTGGCTCAAACCCTAAACTCACGTCGTTTACTGAAAAAGACCGAGCTGAATTTCATGAGTTCTAACTACATAATAGACACATATGCATGGATCGAATATTTCAAAGCTTCCGAAATGGGCAAGGCTGCAAAGGGATTTATTGAAAGTGAGCATTCAATCACGCCCACAATTGTAGTTTCAGAAATCAGTCGGAAATTAAGAAAAGATATTGAGTTGGGAAATGAAACACGAGAAGGACGAGTAAAACGATTAGAATTTATACGGGCGACAAGCAGGATCTTGGATTTAGATTTTGAAATCGCAATTGAAGCAGGCGAAATTAGTGAGGAATTGAAAGCCGAAGCAAAAGGCTGGGGGTTGGCAGATTCAATAGTTCTTTGCACTGCTAGAAGTTTGAAAGGAACAGTAGTTACTGGAGACGAACATTTCCGCCGCTTGGGCAATGTGATTTTTCTGAAAACATAATTTAGTGGTGCCGGGGGTGGGACTTGAACCCACGAAGGCCTGCGCCAGAGGATCTTAAGTCCTCCTCCATATCTTAGGTGTAAATCGTTATCTGGCCACCTATTTAGACCTGGCTCGGATACCCCGGCACCAGCACCGTAATTCTCTACGCGGTATTGTTTAAGTTTTTTGTATTCGTTTTAGGTGTATTCTTTGCTATCTAAAACGTTTGCTCAACACTTTACGTTCAGCTTCCAAAACCAATTCGTAGAACTTGTCTGAAACCCTGGGCTCCTTCTCCAAAACCACTCGCACATCAGTTGATGAAACACGCCTTGCGCTTAAAGCCACTGCGGCAGCTTTACCATACTTTTCTATCAACTCTGCAGTTTGTTTAGCATGTACTTTCATCTTTTCCTCGTCCTTCGCCAACTTTTCACCCCGCTTTTCAATTAGCGGCATAGCCTTTTCTTCTTCAATCTTTAGCATACCAATCGCCAAAGACCCACACCGCGGACATTTGGGTTTGTCAGGCAGGTCTTTGATACGTACCGATTCCATGTAATCCCAGCAGGCGGTGCAAACGAAGTTTCCTGTCTCGTTTAGAAGCCTTGCTTTGGCGGATTCGACAAGGACGGCGCGCATTTGTTCAGGCGGAATTAGGTCTGTCTTCATGCTAACTCTTTCAATCCCGACGCGAGCCACCGGCGTTGCGATACCGCCTGTATCAACCACCTGTAAACGAACTAAACCGTCACGTAAGCGCCCAAGCACCATTACGAGCCCATCGCCGTCGATGTCTTTAGAGAAAACCTCTTTGAGTCCTTCTTCGTAAATTGGGGTGCCCTCAAAACTGGTTATTAGCTTTTGGATGCTTACGCTACCAAAATCAGCCCACTTCTTGAGCGCCCCAAACCGCCTAGCCACCTGAATCACACGACGTTTAAACAAGCCTGTTTTCACCGTTGACTGCGTCAGCGTATTTCGGATGGCTTGTTCACTCATGCATTGTACTTCTTTTAGCACTTCAACAAGGCGCTCCGCCGTCATGGAGCTAATGGTCTGCACAAAAATTCGATATGGATCATGCTGGACAATAATACCGCGGCCAAGTTTATCAGACAAAACCTGACCTAAGAATTGAGCCAAAGCCCGATTGATAAGTGACCCAAAGTTTGAATGTACGATGATGAATTCACCCCAGTCCTCAACAACAATCCGCTCAGGAGTTGGAACTGGAAAACCGCTGTGCACTTGCTCTAAGGTTTCGTCCAGCGCATGTCGGATTGTTTCTTGGTTAGCGGGGTAACGTTCCGAAAGCAACGCGCTAATTTGTTCGCCAGAAAATCCGCTATGTGACTTCTCCTCCACAAACCCCCGGATATCCGCCAGCTCTTGAGCTATTTCATAGGGAACTGGAATTTCTTCTCCTATCCAGCTGGGTATGGAGCCTGTGGGGTCATCTACTGGGCGGACGTAGACTTTTTCTTCGGTGGCATGGATTATTTGCCAAGGGCTTCCTCGGATAATGAATTTTGTCCCTGGTTTACCGTACTCTGCCATAAAGGCTTCATCTAAGACACCGATGGACGAGTCAGTCGATTCGTCGATTACGAGAAACTGTTTTTCTTCAGGAATCATGGATAAATTGTCAAAATAGTATTCAAACAGCGCCTTGGTTCGCTGGGGTCTTAGCACCACTTGGTCCTCAAAAGATACCCAAGCCAAGCGGGGAAAACGATTATGCATGTACTTTAGGATTTTTTCTACATCAGCTATTGTTAGGTTTTCGAAAGGTGCCGCGTTTTTGCATATTCCTAGAATTTCGTTGAAGGCTAAGCGACGGTTTTTGAGCAGTAGCCCAGCAATTTGATGCGTCAAAACATCGTAAGGCTTATCGGGCACTGAAAGCGGCTCCAACTCTTCACTCAAAGCCCGTCTTGCAATAACCAGAGCTTCGAGTGTGTCATCAGAATCCATTCCAATAATTATGCCTTCAGACAAGTTTCCATAAGTGTGGCCCGCCCTACCAACCCGCTGGATTAGACGTGAAACTTGCCTTGAACTCATGTATTGTATTACGAGGTCTATATGACCAACGTCGATACCTAGTTCAAGACTACTGGTTGCAATTAAGCCTTTTAGAGCTCCCTTTTTGAGTCCCGTTTCAGCAGCGATGCGAGAAGGCTTAGCAAGTGAGCCATGATGGATAGAAATTGGAAAATCAACATCCCAAACTTTAAAGCGGGAAGCCAAAACCTCTGAAACCGAACGCGTATTAGTGAAGAGAAGCACTGATTTGCGTTTAGTCATGTAATCTCGAATAATGCACAATCTCGCCGCAACTTCTGGGTGGGTGTAGATTTTTGAGGCAAATTGGACGTCTTCTTCAGTTGGTTTGGGATAGATAACCTGCAGCTTCACCATTTTCGCAACTGGAACTCGGATTATTTCGACAGGCCGTTTATCGCCGACAAGGAACTGGGCAACTTTGTCAGGACTGCCAACAGTTGCGGATAAGCCCACCATTTGGAAGTCTTTGCCGATTAAATCGCGTATACGCTCCAATGCCAGCGAGAGTTGGCTACCACGTTTGCTGTCAGCTAACTCATGCACTTCATCGATAACTATCCATTTGAGGCTTTGTAGACTCTGACGAAGCAACCACCCTGTTAGAATGGCTTGTAGAGTTTCTGGAGTGGTAATTAGGATGTCTGGTGGGCAGTGGGATTGGCGGGTGCGCTCTTTCGTTTCGGTGTCGCCATGCCTTACAGCCAATTTAATGTCGAGGTTGTTGCACCACCACTGCAATCGCTCAAGCAAATCCCTGTTTAAAGCTCTAAGCGGTGTAATGTACAACACTTTTATGCCTGGAGTTTTGGGTAATTGCAGAAGCATGCTTAGAATTGGCAGGAAAGCGGCTTCTGTTTTGCCGGTGGCTGTAGGCGAGATTAAGAGAACGTTTTTGCCGTCCAGAATTTTGGGAATGGTTTTTTCTTGTGGTTCAGTCGGTTTAGAGAATCCCTTCTGTTCGATGAGCCTCCGAAGTGGCTTTACGAGTATTTCAAAGGCATTTTCAGAAGTAGCTTGCATTATAAACTGAACCCCGACTGTTAAAAAGATAAGCTTGGATTCCGCTATAAAAGAAGTTGGTAAGAAAAACTATGGTTGTAAGGGGTTTTACGCATTTTTCTGGTTGAAGAACAATTTATTGGTATTGTTTTAAGCTAATATCTAATTATATAAGACGAAGTTTCGACACTTCTTTTACTTTAGAGAAAAGACATTGACATAAAAATGTTTAATCTCTATGTTAAAAAAATAAATATCTTAGTGAAAGCTATGGAAAGTTTTTTATCCCATCAGCCTAAAGCATGGAAGTAACAACACTGGAGGAAAATTAAATGGCTAAATGTCCAAAATGCGGAACCGAAGTAGCAAAGCCAAAGAAAACCTGGAAAATGGCGGGTCGACCAGATAAAGCTGGAAAACGCATGCAACTCGAAATCGGTCTCTACGAATGTCCAAAATGTGGCAACGTTTTCCGCGAAGTACTAAGCAAACAAAAAATATAAAACTGCAAACCAAACCAAGCAGTCGCATATTTTTGTTCTCTCATTTTTTCTTTTTCTTATAAAGCGGTAGTTTTAAAACCAAGCAATTCTAAATGAACAGGACATTAGGTTGGCAAATGGCAAATTGGTTGATTTCAAGAAACTCTGGAAAAACGACTATTTTAGAACCGCACTTGCTATCGCGTTAGTTATTGTCGTTATTGTCGGGGTTTTTGTGGGTATGCAACTTGCCCTTGGCGCCTCGGTTCCAGTCAGGGTTGTAGAAAGTGGCAGTATGTGTGTACCCTATGATGGAAGATGCAACGGTTGGAGTCATACTTTCGAACAAACGCTACATGTTGGGGACATAATAATCATCCAGAATGTAGACCCAACTACCCTAAACGCCAACTACCCCAACAGCGACATAATTGTTTACAGAAACCCCAACGGAAAAACCCCAATCGTTCACCGAATAATAGAGAAACAAGAAATTAATGGCACGTTGTACTTTAAAACTAAAGGCGATGGCAATGGACCCTTAGTTTGGCCTAAAACTCCCAACATCTACGACAACATACCCGATTCCAAAGGAGTACCCGAAAATCTAATTGAGGGTAAAGTGGTTTTACGTATTCCATGGTTTGGGTGGATTACTCTTTTTATGAGGGGTAATTCGTGGGCTTTACCCGTAATTATTGTGCTTATAATACTGCTTGTAGTTATTGAGTTTATTTTGCCGTTGGTTAAGGAAAAGAAGAAGAAAACTGCACAGCAAAATAAATAAAACATTCAGCCATAGATGTCTTTATAAAGAAAGCCTTTGTAGATGAACATTCAAGAAAGGCGATATGCAAGAGGGAAAGGGTTTGCCAAAAGTTAAAGCTACATTAAGCATTGAAAACGTGGTCGCTTCTGCAACTCTCAACCAGAAAGTCGATTTAAACGCTGTCGTCAAAGGCTACCCTGGGGTAGAATATCGCCCTGAACAATTTCCCGGCTTAGTTTTCCGCCTTAAACGCCCAAAAACTGCAACTTTGATTTTTAGTTCGGGAAAGATGGTTTGTACAGGCGCCAAATCTGAGAAAGAAGCACGTCGAGCCGTCATGAAAGTGGTGAAGGAACTCAAAAAAGGCGGCATTATTATAATAAGCAAGCCCGAAATGAAAATCCAAAACATCGTTGCCTCAGGCATATTAGGAGGCATGATTGACCTAGAAAAAGCGGCTTATACTCTCGAGCACGCAATGTATGAGCCTGAACAATTTCCCGGCTTGATCTACCGTATGGCTGAGCCAAAAGTTGTGATTCTACTTTTCGCCAGTGGCAAGTTGGTTTGTACTGGAGGCAAGAAAGAACAGGATACTTACGAAGCGGTAGATAAATTGCATGCGCTACTCGAAGAAACCAGCCTAATCTTCTATGAATAGTCGCTGTTTCTTAATTCTTCTTTACTTGTTTTAGAATCGTTTTCAAGCTTTCTTTGTCAATTGCACCCATTTCATAGAGGATATTTGCGATTTCGCTTATTTTCATCAATGCATGAAGTCTTATGCCGTTTTTCTCGAGTAGTTGTTGCCCTCCTTCTTCGCGGTCAAGGAAAACAACGGCTTCAGTGACTATTCCTCCTTCGGCTCTCACTGCATCTGCAGCTTTTTTGAGGGTTAAGCCTGTGGTTAGCAAATCGTCGATTAACAAAACTTTGTCGCCTGATACCAAAATCCCTTCTACTCGGCGTTCTCTGCCATGCAGGTGGATGCCTTTGCGCACGTATAGGAAGGGTTTTTTGAGGTTGTAGGCGAGTTGGGAGGCAAAGGGAATCCCAGCCAAGGGTATGGCTGCGACCCGATCGAAGCTGCTGATGCCAATTTGGCTAGTTATGTATTGGGCGTAGGATTCGCATATTTCATGAAACGCATCTGGGAAGCTAGGGATTACTCGCAGGTCCACATAGTAGGGGCTTGCTTTTCCGCTTGAAAGTTTGAAGACGCCGAATTTTATAGCGTCGATTTTGAAGAGTATGTTTGCCATTCTCTCTTTCTGAATTAAACTTTGGGTTTTAGTTACCATTTTTTCACTTCCTCTTTGAAACCTGATAAATCTTGCTCTGTTGGGGAATCAAACATGCGGTTCTCGGCAGCTCCTTCTTCAAAAATTCTTCGAACTCCTTCTGGCTCGCAACAGTTCCAGTATGGTAGGGCACCGCAAGTTGCGGCTTAGTTAACCACGCAATCTCAAAACCTGTCTTAGGTGAAGCACCCGGAGCAATGCCAACGGTGCAGAAAACCACGTCAAAGTTTTCTTTTTGGGCAAGCTTAGCGAGTTCGGGGAAGGGTAAACTATCGGCTGTATGATAGACTTTCACATTGTCCTCGCTAGTTATAATGTATGTGACCGGAGCCTGTGCTGGATGGTTGCTTTTTTCAGCTTTTATTGAGACCTCGCCGACTTTTATTTCCATGCCAGGCTTAATTTCTTGGAGCTTGTCATTGGGAAGGGCGAGTTTGAGTTTTTTGGTTGAAGCAGCGTCTGCGATTACTGTGCAACCTGTGGTTTTTTGGATTTCAACAACTAGAGGCGGGTCGAGGTGGTCGTAATGTTCATGAGTGATTAGGATCGCGTCTACGTTTTGCAGATTTTTAGCTTTGACATCTACGGGGTCGATAGCAAATGTTTTGGTAGGAGTCTTTAGGAGAATCCCGGAGTAGTTGTTGAGCCAAACGAAAAGTATGCTGTTTTTCTCTGGCGTCTTCTTAATGGACACTTTCTTGATTCCTCATGAATTATTATGCAAGGAGCTTTTAAAAGAAGTTGTGTAACAACAAAATTTCATCACAATGTAAGCCGAAGAAACAACAATGCTCCTCCATAGGGATTCTAGACTATCGAGCTAACCGTTCTAACTTCTTTCAATAGATAGCCAATAGGACCCAAATATTGCGGCTGGCAAAATTTTTCTCTGCCATTTCTTTTTCAAAAATCCACAGCAGTTTGATAAGGCTTAATAGTTTCTTACGTCGAGTACATGTAAATTAGTTAGCGTGACTTGGCATGGTTGATGTGTGGCTTCCCTACGGAAAAACCGACGTATGCGTTCGCGTTCCAGCACGAAACTTGCTTGGAACAATCGAGCCTAAAGAGCAGCAGGCTGCAGCAGATTCAAAGGCAGAGGTTGAACGTGCTCTGAATAACCCCATCGGCACAAAACGCTTATCCGAAATTGTTAACCCAGAAAGTAAGGTGGCAATTGTAGTAGATGTTGCTACCCGCAAAACTCCTGGTGAAATCCTGCTTTTACCCGTTTTGGCTGAGCTTAACGTAGCAGGCGTCAAAGATGAGAACGTCACGGTTGTTTTTGGCTGCGGAACCTACGGAGCTGTAAAACCAGAAGAAGCCGCTAAACTTATCGGTGAAGAAGCACTTAAACGCGTCAAAACGATTAGCCACAATTGCCGATCACCAGACTTAGTTCATGTGGGCACTACAAAGACCCATGGCAACAAAGTATTGATAAACCGCATATTCATGGAATCGGACGTTAAGGTGCTTTTGGGTGATGTTGACCTTAATTATTATGCGGGTTATGGTGGGGGAAGGAAGGGTGTTTTACCTGGAATTTGCGGTGAAGAAACCATCAAGCAGAACCATAGCATGCTAGTGAGCACTAATGCGAGGTCAGGTAATTTGGTGGATAATCCTGTGCATGTGGATATGACTGAGGCGGCGCGATTAGCTAAGGTTGATTTTATCGTTAATGTAGTTACAAACCGAAAAGGAGAAGTAGTAAAAGCTTTCTCGGGTGATTTGGAAGCTGCGTTTTTAGAAGCAGTGAAATTGTACGAGGAAATGTACCGTATAACTGTAGATCGGCGAGCGGATATAATTGTAGTAAGTGCAGGAGGGTACCCAGCCGACATGAGTCTGTATGAAGCGTATAAGGGTTTAGATAACGCTTTAGATGCTGTTAAACGGGGTGGAGCAATAATCCTTGTTGCAGAATGCCCCGAGGGCCACGGCAACCAAGTTTTCTACGAATGGATGACACGATTAGCGGATATCAAGAATGTGGAACGCGAAATAAAACGCAACTTTGTCCTAGGTGGATACAAAACTTACTATCTACTAAAAGCGTTGTCAAATCATCAGATAATCTTGGTTTCTTCGCTTCCGGAATACTATGCTAGCAGTGTATTCAAGCTCAAGACTGCCCGAGCCGTCAACGACGCTTTGGCAGAAGCTTTTAAAATTGCAGGGTCCGCCTCAAGAGTTTGGGCTATACCTTTGGGGAACTTAACACTACCAGTGTTTAAGGCACCAGAAGAAACAAAAAACTAAACAATCAGCTACTCCCAGCTACCATAAAGTGAGCGATTGAGCCTTGAAGCGTAACCTTTAAGTTTTAACTTGAAATCTGGTTTAGAAGGCGAAAGAATGCAACAACCCTTTATGCTGCGAAAATTCATTCCAGACGATTTACAAAGCGTAATGCAAATCAATCGTGTTTGTCTTCCAGAAAACTACACCGACTTCTTCTTCGTGGACCTCCATCAAAGGTTCCCTGAAACTTTCATTATTGCTGAAGATAACGGCAAAATCGGCGGATACATCATGTGCCGAATCGAAGTCGGGTTATCTAATTACGGTTTAGGCGGCTTAATACGCAAAGGACACGTGGTTTCTATTGCAGTTTTGCCGCAGAGCAGACGCAAAGGCATGGCTTCAGAATTAATCAAGAAGGCGCTGGAAGGCATGGAATACTATAAGGCAAAACAATGCTTCTTAGAAGTTCGCGTGACAAACGAGGCAGGAATATCACTCTATAAGAAACTGGGTTTTGAAGTCACCCGAACAATAAACGGGTACTACTCTGACGGCGAAGACGCGTACGTTATGACAAAAAGACTTTAATGCTATATGGTTCAATTGTACCAAAATTAATTTATTCAACTATTAAACATAATGGAATTAACTGTAGGGCAGGTCTAGAAGTAACAGAAGATAAGGAAGGAAAGAAAAATGCAAAGAACCTTATCCTTTGTTAGCAGCTAGACCTGCTCAACTTCTCAGTGTCGCGGTCTCCTCGTTATACAGTAACATTATAAAATATTTAAAATTGTGCTGTTGCAAAGTGTTACAACAACAACACAACAGACTAAGTGTGTAGAACAATAATTCTTTAATTGAAAAGAAAATGAAAAAATTTTGGCTTAAGCTTTGGGCTTAACCTTTTCAGCTACTCCGCTTAGGCTGGTCATTTCAGCATTCGCTTTGCGGATGATGTCGGCAATGGTATCTTTTGTGGGTATAGTTGCACTGACGGATAATGCGACTGCTTTCTGGTGAGCACGTTGTAGCAGTGGTTTGATGGTGTCTTTGCTTGTGTAGCCTATTTCGAGGGCTAATGCGAATGCTTCCGAGTTTCCTGCTTGAACGCTCTTGCGTGTTGCATCAACGTCAACTTTGAGTTGGTCGCCAGTTATGATTAAGCCATTGTCGAAAACTGCGCGCATTGATATGCCGAGTTCTACTGCTTTAATGCCGAGTTTTGAGAGGACTCCTGCGAGTCGTTCGTTGATTATTTCGCCTCTACGGACGACCAATGTGTCTTTACTGATCCAAACGCTGCCTGACTCGATTCTGGTGGGTAATCCAACTGCGTTTAGTTGGCTGATGACTGGTCCTGGAGGTTGAGCCGTGTTTCCTGCAGGAATAACCACATCCATCGCAGCTATGTCGCCTGATTTAGCGGTTGTTTTAACTTTACCGCGTTCCAGCAACAATGCCAGTTTGAATGGGTTAAGGTCAGTGAACAAGAAAACGTTTGATCCATCCAAGTATACCTCAAGCTTCTTGAGCTCTGCTTGGTTCATCTCTTCTAAGGCGATTTTGATAAGTGTATTCTTCAGGACACGGAGGTAAACTTTACCAGCCATGCTTTTCTTAAGTTCCTGAAGTTGGGAAGCGCGAACCTTCTTGAGACTGGCGATGCCAATGGACTTGTACTCTTTTAGTATGTCCTTTATTGCATCTACTTCGGTTGATTTTGCTTCTAATACTTGTTGGGACGGCATAGTTTTTTCTTCTCTTTAAGCTTTAATTTTGATTGGTTCACCCATGGATGTCTTGATGAAAGCGTACTTTACGTTCTTCAAACCACGCTTTAACTTTCCATCCAAAACACGAAGAACAGTCATTATGTTTTCGACAAGGTCCTCATCTTTCATCTGCTCGGAACCAACAGAAACTTGGATGATTGGTTGACTACGCATGCGAACAACCACTGTTTTGCGGTGTTTATTAATTAGAGAGGCAATGTCCGCGTTCGGTGGAACTGGAATAGGCATCTTTCCTCGTGGACCCAAGACTGGACCGAGAGTTTTGCCTACAAGTGGCATTAATGGGGCTTCGCATATGAAAACATCAAAAGCAGTAGCAATTTTGCGCAGTTCCTTCTTTTTGCCGCTTAATGCGTCTAAATCTGCGCGTTCAATTACTTTGTCAGCTTGAGAGTTCTTGGCTTTTACAATGAAGTCTCCGCTTGAAGCAACAACACAAATTTTGTTGGGCTTACCAGTGATGTGAGGAAGCTCTACAACCTCTTGGATTTTGCCTTCTGGCGCCTTCATATCGATCTCGACGATGTCGAGAATCAAATCTACAGTCTGATTAAATTTTTTCTGACCAGACTTTGCCTTTGCCTGTTTAATTGCTTCGGATATAGTCTTGTTGTCTAGGGGCATTTTTAAGCCTCGTGCCAATGAGGGATTGGAAACCCATTATAAAAATATTCGCTTATCATTGTTCAGTACCGAATAGTTGTTCATAGTTGCCAGCGTCAACGTCTTTTTGGACTTCTCTTGGATCTTTGCCTTCTACAGTAACACCTAAGCTTACACAAGTGCCGAGTAACTCTTTTGTTGCTTTCTTAAGAGTGGGTGCTAAGAGTTGAGGACCTTTAATTTTGGCAATCTTTATCATCTGCTCGATGGTTAAGTCGCCGATTTTAACGGTGTTTGGAGTACCTGAGCCTTTCTCAACTTTGAGTTCAGCAACTATAAGTGCCGATGCTGTGGGAGTACCTACGGTTACCTCGAAGGTTTTTTCTTCTGTGTCAACACTTATTTTTACTGGAACTTTCATTCCAGCATATTCTTTTGTGATTTCGTTGATTTTATTGACAATAGCCACTATGTTTACGCCTAGTGGACCAAGAGCTGGACCTAATGGGGGACCTGCGTTGGCTTGTCCGCCGCTGACAATCAATTCTACAACTTTTTTATCTGCCATTTTGTTTCACCGTTTATTTTGCTTTTTCAACTAGTTTTACATAGTCTGAATGTACTGTGATAGGCAAAGTGAATGTTGCCTCGAGCAATTCGAGGGTAACTTCACCTTTTGACTTATCGAGCCTTGTGATTTTAGCGCGCATACCTTTGAAGGGTCCACCAGTAATTTCTACGACGTCATCTTCGTTTAGATCTTCCATGACCGGTTTACGAACAATATACCGTTCTATTTCGGCAAAGCTTACTAACCCAGGAATTCTTGATCTGACGTGCCTGACGCCTGTGATTGCTTCTTCAACCAGGTGTGGTCCATCTGCTTCGATGAACACATAGCCTTTCAATGTGTCTGGAACAAGAAGAGACTTAATCGGAATATGAGACATATCTACTTTTGATGCGATTAAACGTGCTACGTTGCGTTCTTGACCAGTTGTTGTTTTTACTACGAATATTTTTACTTGTTGATTTAGATCTTCTTTTTTATCCATGGTCAAGTTTCCCTCTAAGCTGTTGCTGAACCTGATGTAGCTCCGCCTACTGCATAAGACAACAATTTAATTATGAATCCAATTAAGCCAACTGCACCTATACCTAGAAGACTGATTTTTATTGAGAGCCAAAGCTCTTCACGTCCAGGTTTTATGGCGAGCTTTAAGGTTCTTGCTGCCTGCGTTAGCCAATCTTTTACGCCCATATTTTACCGCACACTCAAGATTTCACTAATATATAATAAACGTTACTGTAACTTTTTAGTTTAAAAACTACTGTATCAAGCCTTTTAAATGTTCCTTTCTACAGACAAATCTTATACTTTCTTGAAGGGCAAACCCACAGTTTTCAGCACAGAGAGCAAATTTGGTTTATCTTCACTTCTTATTCCTTTCCAATCAAGAACAGCCAATGATACCTTCTCTAAAGATTTCTTAATGCATTGATTCAACATATCTGAATCAATTAAATGGACCGCGTACTTAGGTATCATGTGCCCGAAGGTAGCTTCACCCATTAATGCCATAAGCGTGAATCGTTGATTGTAGTGGGTTCCACCTATACCGAGGACACAAGAGTTAGTGGGCGCTGAGAAGTTGGCTATTGTCGCCATTGCAGAGTGCCCAACGGCTTCAGCAGCCTTTAAGTCGCTCCATTGTTCAGGGGAGCTTCCTAACTCCACAAACATTGATGGAACATTCAAGCTCGGGCCATGATGAGTACCTTCAAATGAGATTTCATATTTGAGGTTTAATTGTTCGTTGAAGTACATAAGAGCTTTTAGAGCTTCCTGCATTGCGAGTGCAGGAGAAATTGAAAGCTCCCTAGGCAACCCACCAAGATCCGCATTACCAAAGTTGCCAGGAGGATGAACTGATAATGTAGGTTTGCCACTTTGGCTACTATGCCTCGAGATAAAGACGATTAATTTTGCGTTTGGAAACTTGCTAGGTATGTCTTGAGCTTCAACGGACTCTTCTTTTAGAGTAACAAGATTCACTGTTTTGTGGTTTATCTCTGCGGTGTAGACGGGATTCTGCTGGAAAATCTCAGCTATCTTGTGGAAAGGGTAGTGATTGAGAATTTGTTCTTTAATGTTTAGGCTTGCAACGTCCTTGTTTGAAGCAACCAGCAGAATCATGTTTGCTCTTTTAATTGGTTCATGATTGTAGTGGAAAAAGGTTTTGCATAAAGCTTTAATTGCATGCTCGATTCAGCGTCTATTGAAGGCACTGAAAAGATGCATCTGATTAATTTCAAAGATTTAACCAGTCAAGATCTTGGCGCAATAGTTGACTTAGGCATTGAAGTTAAGCATAGCCCAAAGAAGTATCTTAAATCCTTTGTGGGCAAGTCAACAGCGTTGATTTTCCAGAAGACTTCCACGCGCACAAGGGTTTCATTTGAAGTTGCGATGACCCAGCTTGGCGGTCATGCCCTATACATTGATTGGCGCACGACCAATTTTGCACTAGCAGAAATAGCCGATGAACTACAATATCTATCGCGCAACGTTGATTTCATAATGGCGCGGTTACTTTGTAACGCAGATTTGCTCAAGATGGTTAAGGCTTCCCGTGTTCCAGTTATAAATGGGTGCGACGAGATGTATCATCCAAGCCAGGCAATAGCAGACCTGATCACAATAAAAGAAAAGCATGGCAAACTTGAGGGCGCCAAACTAGTTTACATCGGCGTTCACAACAACGTTACAAACTCTCTAATCGAAGGATGCACCAAAACAGGAGTCAAATTGACGACTGTTACACCTATATTTAATCAGGCAGCAAGGGATGACGAGTTGCTTTCTGAAGCAAAGAAAACTGGTCTTTGGCAATCAACCCTGGACGTAAAGAAGGCTGTTTTAGATGCAGATTTTGTTTATACAGACACTTGGATTGATATGGAGTTCTTCACTGACCCCAAGTTTGCGGCAGAAAAAGAAAAACGCATTAAACTAATGATGCCCTACCAAATCAACGCACAGTTACTACAAGGCAGCAATGTCTACATTATGCATGATATGCCCATTCATCGTGGCTACGAAATAAGCGCAGAAGCCATCGAGAACCCCAAATCGGTGATTTATGAGCAAGCCGAAAACCGGTTGTACGCGGCGAAGGCGATTTATCTCAAACTAATGGGCGCGTAGTTTAATTTAGAGCTTGACACCGGCGCTTGTTGCTGTTACTCACCTTTTTTGATAGGTTTCCAAAAAGACCCCGGACGTCTACCCATATTTGGTGCAGCGTAGCCGCAAGCATAGCATTTGCCGTCATGTATTGAGATCACGTCGCCACAACTTGGACAATGATACTTGGCTTCTTGTCCTTTGAGGAATTCAGTCATGCCCTTTTCTTTGATTTCTTTGAGGTTCGCCACCATGCTCATGCCGTAACGTTCTTGATAGTGTTGGTCTAAAATGTCCAGTCGCCTGCAAGGCATGTTGCCGCATTCGGAACAGGACATGAGTTGTTTTCCCACTTTTTTTGGGCAGTCCCGCTTGACAAACGCGCAGTTTTTGCCTCTGATTCGGCAGCCGCTGCAGTGTGATACTTTGCCTTTCTGGGTGGGCACTCCTCGGGAATATGCCAGGTAGGATTTGCATATGCCGCAATTCATGCCGCATGGCGCTATGAGTTCTAACGTAAATTTGTCGGTCGCCATAAACTGGTATTAGACGAAATCGGTTTAATTGGTTTACGCTTTTACATGAATAGCAAGTTAAAATTGTGAAGGATAATTCTTAATTAGTTAGTGTCGAAAATCCCCTGATATAGTTGTGAAGTTCCTAAATAGTTATATTTTCATTCTTTTCTGGGATAGAAACTTCTGTTAGAGATGAAATTATTTCAGAAAGTGCTTCCGCCTGCTTTAAGTCGCCATGAACAAGAATCGTTCGCTTTGGCTTTAGACGTTGCACTAACTCCAATAGTTCCTCTTGATCCGCATGTCCTGACAATTCTATTTGAACAATTTTGGCTTGTACAGGGTACCTTTCGCCATCAATCTTAACGTAGTGCTTGTCTTTAGCTAATTTCAAAGGGCTGTCAGGCGGCAGATAACCTGAAGTTACGATTATCGTATTTTCTTCGATTTCTGCCCACGCATTTAGCAAATTGAGGCTTGCTGCTGCATGTCCAAATCCTGGAGTACACACAACTACGGCTGGCTCTTCAATATCGGCTGTCCTCTCGATCTCCTTTACATGCTTGTACTCAAATGGCTTAGCTAGCGATCGACCCACCTCTTGCTTGAAAAGATCCTTGTAACCATTAAAAACCGTTGTTATTCGATGGGCTAACTTTGAAATCATATAGACGTTGCGGTTGGGCAATGAACCGTTTTCAATGGCCACGTCTAACCGCTTAGCCATCTCTTGGCTTCTATGGAACGCAAAGGTAGGAATCAAAATGTTACCCCGGTGTTTTAATGTAGCCTTAATCTCCTCGAGCAGTTGGTCTACGAGTTCGCCTCGTGGTGGCCTAACTGTTCCACCATAGGTTGATTCAGAAATAAGAAGATCAGTCTCTTTAGGAAGCAAATCAAGGTTGCAACCCTCAAGGATTTCAGTGTCATGAAGGCAAAAGTCTCCAGTGTACAAAAGAGATTTTCCCTCTGCGCGAATACCCGTCATAGCGGCGCCCGCAACATGCCCTGCAGAATACAGTTTAAGGTTCATGTCTAGCACATCCATCGATTCCGAGGATACCCATGAACTTTTTAATTGGTCAGCTGTTTGACTGTCGTATCCTAATGGGGTACCATTGAACTCGTTTACCTTAACCATGTCTTTGAGCAATTCGACGCTGACGTCACGCGTAATTTCTGAGCTCACGATAACCTGCTTGTTTTTTGAGTTTGATAGGCGTAGGAGGCTACCTGAATGGTCTAAATGGGCATGGCTGACAACGATTGCATCAAAGTTTTTCGGGTACTCGTCAGTTGTACCTTCAAGCTTTATACCGTAATCTAGAGCGACCTTACAGAGGTCAGTTGAGACTGCAATACAGGAGCCGCCAACCTCTCTTGCTGCGCCTAAGACTTGAATCTTCAGCCTTTTATCCTCTCTTCGCTAAAAGTCTTTAAGAAGCCAAAAGTGCAACCATTAAATATTAACTTAATCTTTTTCCCAAAGATTTTATACAGGAACATAGAGTCAACACTTTCTTCAAGGGTGCAATTGACAAGGAAGCCTTCAAAACCCTCATTCGTGCCGCTGTGAAACTAAACACGGTCCAAACCCCCTTTAGTGATAGCGGCTTTAGAATGCTGATTTTCGGTTACTTACTCTTAGGTTAGGACTGTGGCATAATTATCACAGGAAATACCAACATAATTCTTAATTATGTCGTCCGATAAATGGAGTGGCTGAGGTAACATAAAAAATGGTGAAAATGGATTTCGGAGGCGTCAAAGAGGACGTCATTACACGTAAAGAGTTCACATTAGCACAAGCCCAAAAAATCCTAAAAGATGAAGTCGTTGTCTCGCTCGGTTACGGCATTCAAGGTCAAGCTCAATCACTCAACATGCGAGACCAAGGAATAAAAGTAATCATTGGACAAGAAAAAGAAGGTGTATTCAAAAAAGAGTGGGACAAAGCAGTTGCCGACGGCTGGGTTCCAGGCAAAAACCTATTCCCTATGGAAGAAGCAGCCAAAAAAGGTTCCATCAAAATGTTCCTACTAACTGACGCAGCACAAAAAGCAGTATGGCCAAAAATCAAAGAAACCCTCAAAAAAGGAGATGCACTATACTTCAGCCATGGTTTTAGCATCGTCTACAAAGAACAAACAGGCGTCATCCCACCCAAAGACATAGACGTTATTCTAGTTGCACCAAAAGGATCTGGGACATCTGTGCGCAGAAACTTTGTTGACGGAAGCGGAATAAACTGCAGTTATGCGGTATTCCAAGATGCAACAGGTAAAGCTGAAGAACGCGCTAAAGCGTTGGGCATCGCCATTGGCGGAGGTTATCTATTTCCAACTACATTCGAAAAAGAAACTTACAGTGACCTAACGGGGGAACGCGGCACATTGATGGGTGCTCTCGCAGGTATCCTGGAAGCTCAATACAAAACTTTGCGCGAACATGGACACAGCCCAAGTGAGGCATTTAACGAAAGTGTTGAAGAACTCACACAAAGCTTAATTCGACTTGTCGATGAAAACGGCATGGACTGGATGTACTGTAATTGCAGCGAAACTGCACGCATCGGCGCATTGCGCTGGAGAAGTCGTTTCCGTGAATCAACCCAGCCAGTATTCGATTCACTCTACGAACTCGTAGCAGCAGGAGAAGAAACACGCATCGTCCTCGAAAAAAGCAAAGCACCGGATTACCGCCAGAAACTTGCTGACGAACTCAAAGAAATGGGCAACAGCGAAATGTGGCGCGCAGGCTCAACCGTTAGATCTCTGCGTCCCAAACGAAAGAAAGAGTAAAATTCTTTTCCTTTTTAGTTTTTTTAATAATTTTTTGTTACATCAAAAAATAATCTTTGTTATCTCTAGCCGTAACCATGAAGTCAGTTAAGGCTTGATTTTCAGAGGTTAAATCAACTACACCTAATATGTAAGACGGATGTTTCTCTAACTCTACTTCTTTGGTATATGGGGTTTTAGAAAAGCGTAACACTGTATTTGCTTTCGCGGTTGCTATTTCTTGGAGAGCACTGTTCCTTCTACTGTTTTCATGTGAGAGATAGGTTGCAATTATTATTAGATGATGCTTTTTTGCAAAGTTAGCGAGGTAATTCATAATTTGGCTGTAAAAGGTTTTTGCTTCTTGGTCATCCACATTTTCGTGAAGGAATGGACTTGCTATGTCAGAGATTACTACAAGTTTAGCACCGCTGGTTTCTACGACTTCTTTTAGTTTTTCCATTATTAAAGAAGTTAATCGGTAGGCTGTGTAAACCCGTATGTTGTGGATTCTTTCAATTGCTGCCTTGGCGTCTAATCGTTGCAGTTGTGCGGCGTGTTCGATGTCTGAAAGTGAAGAACTATTTGCGCAGTCGATGAAAACAACGTCGCTTTCCAATCCACCAAGTTGCACGGGCAATTGGGCACGAACGCATAGCGAAGAGGATAGTGAAGTAACAGATTGGGGGCCATAGAGGACGGCAAAGTCCCCTAATCTGAATCCTGGAAAAAGTACATCAATGTCTCGAACATTAAAAAAGAACCGTGTTAAAGCTGTTTGTGCTAATGAAGGTTTCATTATTAGGTTCTGTTGAAGTAGGTTTTGTTGCATACTTTTCCACGAAAATGCATTACGCCTGAATAGTCTATTTAAGCTATCATTCAAACAACCTTTCAGAGCAGGAGAGGGTTGAGTGAAAGTGAAACCGTTAAATGAAATCGCTTATAGCCTCAAACTTTTTTGTTTGAGTAATCTTAAGTTCTGTCTTGTTTAGCAAGCTAATCTTTTATACCACAAACCAACGCTTGCTAAAGGAAACGCGGCACACCATTGGATTGCATTACATTCGCTGGGATAGCTATCTTTGGAGTAACACTTTTCTTGATGGTTAAGCGTCCGCAGGGTTTGCGGTTGGGGTATGCAGCTGGCATCGGTGCGACGGCTTCTCTTTTGTTGGTACGGTAACTGGGATAATGTCCTGTTTATGTCAGCATATTCATGTTGTCCAAGGATTGGAAGCGGCTGGAGGGCAACATTGTCGATTGATCAGGTTGCTATTGCATTGGTAGTTTTATGGGTAGAATTAATTTGATTTGGGTTTAAGCTTTTTTAATACAAATGAAATAAAAGTAGTGGGTAACTTGAATGCTAATCAGTAAAGGGACTTTAACTCAGGATTCGTTGAAGGGCGAAGTTGCCATTGTAACGGGCGCAGGACGAGGAATCGGATTTGAAGCAGCAAGAAGCTTAGTTTGGCTTGGCGCAAATGTGGTCATCGCTGAAATTGACGAGAAAAACGGCAAATTTGCCGAAGAGAGAATTAACAAAGAATTTGGTGCTGGCAAAGCATTTTTTGTTAAAACTGATATTGGAAGTGAAAAGGATATAGATAAACTCGCTGAAGTAGCGTTGAAAAAGTTCGGCAAAGTTGATATTGTCTTAAACAACGCTACAGTCTTCCCGATGGGTGCAGTAAAAGAAACGCCTATTGAATCATGGGATTTTAGTTACCGCGTGAATCTACGGGGACCAGTGGTTTTGGCAAGAAAATTCCTTCCCGCCATGCTTGACCGCAAACACGGCGTCCTTGTCTGTGTTTCCTCGTCGGGCGCAGCGCCGTTCATGGGAGCTTACGAAGTTTTCAAAACAGCTCAAGTTGAATTATCAAACACAATCTCCGCCGAAATTGAAGGGACAGGAGTGTACGCTTTCACAATTGGACCCGGAATCTCCAAAACACCAGGGTTTGTTGAAGGCGGTGGTAAGGTGGCGTCGCTTATGGGGATGAGTCTTGAGCAGCTCTTTGAACTAAACAAGAATGCGCAGATTTCGCCTGAGGCGGCTGGCGCAGGCTTTGCCATTGCGATTGCACTTGCCAAAAAGTACCATGGACAAGAAACCAGCTCCATTCAGGTTCTGCGGGAAGCTGGAATACCCTTAACAGACCAAGAAGAATCTCAAGTGCAAGAACAAAAATCAAGCCAACCACAAGTAGCACAATTAACAGAGACGACTAAAAACAGAAGTAAAAATGAACTTTATCAGGTTGTTGCGAAGACTTATGCTGAGCAGTCTGAGGGATGGAAGAAACGCAACCTCTTCGAACGCCAATGGATATCAAGGGACTTCAAAAAGACCACAGGATTTTCCATTGATGAAATGCAAACAATCCTCAAAACTTTAGGAGCGAATTTGAACAGTTGCGCTTCAACAGTAGAGTTCATTGAACCACTTAAGCAATTGACAAGTTACTATGTTCACCAGCAGGAACAGCTAAGAGGCTTTGAGAAGAATCCGCAAAAGTTAGAGGAAAACTTGAAAATCATCCACGGATGGATAAAAGATGCAAAATACTTGGTAACGTCGCTAGAAAGTTAGCTCACGTTCATTTTCTTTAAAATTTCCCTATAGACAGATAAAGCCGTTTTTTCGTCGACAACCCCTTTTATCAGCATTCGTCCACCGTTGAAAAGGCTAACTTCATAGGTTTTGTAGTAGAACATTAAAGCTAACCGTGATTTCAGGCGCATTTTGAAGTGTTTACTCATTTGTGGGTACACTTCGTCGAGATTGAGTTTTAAGGGTTTTTCAGGGTTGATGTTGGCGGTTTCTTTGCCGCAGAGCCAAACCAAACGCTCTCCGCCCGCAATTGAGGGTACATCGCCATGGCACACAGGACAGTGAGTGCTTTTTGAGATGTCTATAACTGTAAAATCCATATCGCTGAAGTCGCAAACCATCAACTTATTCTTCAACGTTGAGCCTATGCCTGCGAGGAGTTTTATGGTTTCCATGGCTTGAAGGGCGCCGATTATTCCTGTTGTAGCGCCAAGAACGCCGCGTGTGTTGCAGGTAAACAGGTCTGAGTCGGATAGGTTCGGCATTAAACATTCCAAACAGCCTGTTTCGGGTGGAGCAAAAACGGACAGATTTCCTTCGATTCCGATAGCTGCACCAAAAACGTATGGGATGTTTAGTTTTATGCAGGCGCGGTTAACGAGGTAACGAGTGACCATATTATCTAAGCCGTCGACCACACAGTCCACACCTGATAGAAGCCTTTCAACATTGCCTGCGTTCACATTTTCAGGAATCGCCTCAACGGAGATAAGCGGGTTTTGTTTTTCCAGCTTTTTTGCGGCAACCTCTATTTTGGGATAGTGCAAATCGTCTGGGTTGTAGAGGATTTGGCGGTGGAGGTTGTGGGGTTCTATGGTGTCTTGGTCGATTAAGCGAATGTAGCCGACACCCGCCAGCGTCAGGTAGAGTGAGGATACGGTTCCCAGTCCGCCTGCTCCGACGATAGCAACTTTGGATTTGGCAAGGGTCTGCTGCCCTTTTTCGCCAAGCTCTTTGAGAATTGTCTGGCGACTGTAAAACTCCTTAGCAAACGCCTCTTTCTCTTGCGCATCCAACTCAACCGCTTCCCATTATTCGCTGCTGTATTTGCCTTTATTGCAGAACTGCCTATCATATATTTCCCTAACCCGCTCAACCGTATCAACTTCCTCGGGAGATTTGTCATCTCTTATCCGAGTTATTCGAGCAAAGCGTAGCGCCATTTGACTCTTATAGCGGGAACTTTCCTGAATTTCGTTGTAAGCAACTTCGACAACGATTTTTGGGACTACGTTAACACGATGCCCATCCTGAGTTGTAGCAGTTTCTTTTAACCGATGGGTTAACTCTATGATTTCTGTGTCAGTTAAACCCTTGAAAGTCTTTCCAATGTTCAAAAACTCGCCTGTAGCTGAATCTCTTGCTGCGAGATAGTAATCAGATAGCCAACCTTTTCTACGCCCATAACCATACTCTGCCGCGGTGATGACAAGGTCTAAGGGTTCAAGGATAGTTTTAATCTTTAGCCATCGTTTGCCCCTACGCCCCGGCGTATATTGGCTGTCGAGTTTCTTGGCCATTAACCCTTCATTTCCAGCGGCGAGGGCTTCTTTAAGGAACTCTGCGGCTTGCGTTGTTTGGTCGGTTACTATTTGCTTTGATAACTGAATTTTCCCAGCAGTTTGTGCGAGGATTTGGCGGCGTTGGGTGTAAGGTTTTGTGATTAGGCTTTCGCCGTTAAGGTAGAGTATGTCAAAGAGAAAGAGGGTAATTGGAATCTTCGCTGCCATATCGGCGACACCTCGGACCCGTCTGAACCGCCGCATCAAATGTTGAAAAGCAATAGGATAACCTGCGATGTCGAGTGAAATGACTTCTCCTTCAACGATCGTAGATTGCCCCTGCATGTTCTGTTTTACCACTTCTACAACTTCGGGCAAGCTCGTTGTAACATCGCTTAATCTTCGACTAAAAATCTCTACCACATTATTTTGTTTGTGGATTTGTACCCGCACGCCATCATACTTGTACTCAAAGGCGCTTTTGCCGCCCTGCTCTGACAACGCTTCTTGCACTGATTCTGCGGTTTGTGCAAGCATCAATTTCACAGGCCTAAAAACGCTAAAACCTACCTTGTCCAAACCCTTCGAACCCTTCATTTTCAGTATAGCGGCAACTTCACCAATGTCTCCCAAAACCATAGCCGCATGCTGAACCTTTTGAAGCTTAACGTCAAATGCTCTTGCAACTGCCTGCTCCATCAAGCCTTCCTGTAGCCCTGTACGCATTTCGGCAGTGAAGATTTTAACCAAATACTTTGCTTCAATTGGTTCGGCTTGCCCCATTAGCGTGGTGATTAATCTTTCTTTTTTGGTTCTTGAACGGGAACCTTGAGCTTGCGCAATACCTTCTAAGGTCACTCGAACTTCTGTTATGGTTAGAGGATTTTGGGTTAGTTGGGTTTGTTTTCTGGCTTTGGTTTGTTCAAGAACAGCTTTAGTGGCTGAGCCAATGTCACCAGTTTTTGCCATTGCTTGACCTAAGATACCCCAGTCAAAGACGCTTATGTTTTCAAAGATGCGAGTGAGGGTTGACCAGCTTACGTCAAGGGTTTTTTGGCTGTAACTTGGGAAGGCTCTGCCAACCATCATATTGACTGCTGCCCCAATTTCTTGGCCACTGAGAGTTTTGATGTAGGCTGCGGCTAAGTTTATAATTTCGAGGCGTTTTTTTGTAGCCTCTACTTTTTCGAGCAGTTCGCAGAGGGATTTGAATAAAGCAGGCATAAATCTGACCTAAAACTTAGATATATGAATAACCAATTGCGGCTTAATTAACTGAGTCTTTTCTGAACAATCAGCCTGTGCGATAAATTCTAGCACCGTTGATTTCTCGGTAGTTGTATTTTTTCAAAGTTAATTCGCTTAGTCCCATGCAGGTGGAAGAAGAAGATACGACTTTTTGCGACTTCCGCCGACTCAACCTGCAAACAATCCAAACCCTAAAAATCAAAAGCAACCCAAAACAATCCCGCCCAAAAACGCAATTGCACATCTTCTTCTTCTTTTGCACACTATTTAGAAATACGCAAAATATGTCAACCTTTGGATCTGGCAATTCGCCCAAGTATTTGATTTTATTGTTTTATTACTATAAACAAAAGAAAAATGAAAATATCCCTAAAAATGAGACTATATTTTTTGAAACTATCTAAATAAACATATTAAAATTCTACAGTTATTTTAAGTGGAGAGCAAAGCAAAAAGGGTTCTTGGGTTTAGAAGCCCATCGGGTCTATTTGAGTATTTAGGAGAACACAGAGAACGATGATTCGCCCTCAGGCTCTTTCTGTTTATCATTGAGTTCCTTAATTTTCTTCTCCAGTTCCTCTACTTCTTTGGTGTTGCCCAACGCTTTTTGGCTTTCCCGGGCCTGCTCAAGTCCACTAATGCCATATCGATCAAATCCCTTGCTCAAGGCAACATCAGCAGATTTTTTAAAGAGCTCCGCAGCTTTTGCGTATTCTTTCAGCGCGAAACTGCATTCGCCAGCTTTATAGTTCATTTCTGCCGCACCAAAGTAGTTCTGTCCTTTGTAGTAGAGTTCGGCTACTTTGACAAAGAGGTCACGTGCCTCAACATACTTGCCGTTTTCCATCAACGCGTTAGCGTCTTTATGCAACTTAATTGGGTCTTCTCTAACAGTGCTCATTTTATGCAACTCTTTTAGTTCTGTATTATTCATCGAAGAAGTCACATTTAGATTTTCCCCTTCCGCAACATACTCTCCTCAGTTCCTCGGCGAAAGCTACGGCGCATTATTTATCAGTACTTCAGAACTTCTTTGAGGGTTAGAGCGGTTATTTGTTTTGGTATGAGGTTTTTTCTTCAATAGTATATTGAGACGGTTGGTTGTGGGTGAATGCGAAAATCCCAAGTTTTTCCGCTTCAAGGATAAGCGTTTTCAGGGAGATTAGTGTTGGGAACTTTGTTTGTTTTTTATGTCTGGAAGCAGCTCGGGTGCATGTTTCTTGGCGAAATACTTAGAGATTCAACCTTGGACTGTTGAAGACGAAAAGCAACTTCGAAATGCTACAGGAGCCCAGAAGGCTCAACCAGATCACTGCCTTTTGGTAATCCCCTGAAAGTGTCAAGAAAATATTGATTCCTAACTTGGTAGTAGTCGTCCTGCAAATTCCAAAGACGACTACTTCTAATGGTTTGTCGGATGTTTTAGAATTTTAAAAAATAAGGCATTCAAGTAATGTGTTTTTATATGCCCCTTCCAAAATAGGTATCTCTGAAACTTTGAAGCTGTGAATTTCATGACCGATGAGGAGCACCAAAACTCTGGAAACACCCTGACCAGCTATGTCTCGGTAGCTTTCAAAATTGCTGTTGCAGCCATCTTTGCCGCACTCGTTGCAGCCGCCACACTCCTGTTTGTGGTCCCTATTCCCGCCACCAGCGGATACTTCAATCTTGGCGAGACACTCATCTACGTCGCTGCATTGCTATTCGGACCTTTTGTTGGTGCAATGGCAGGTGCAGGAGCAACAATAGCAGATGCACTTGTAGCTGCCCAGTTTGCGCCAGGAACCTTCACAATTAAAGCAATAGAAGGCTTCCTCGTCGGCTTTCTATACAAGAAATTAGTCCAAAAAACCAAAAGCATAACCTTGAGTGCCACCATCGCCATTGCCATTGGCGGGTTTGAAATGGTTTTAGGATACTTCCTCTATGAAACCCTCATTTTAAGCTACCCTTATTCATTGGCAGCCCTGGAAATTCCATTCAACATCGTACAGATGCTTATAGGCTTAATAATTGCTGTACCGGTTATGCATGCAGTGCTTCGTGTTTTCCCACAGCTTAAAAGCCAGTTTTAACAGAGGATAAGGCATGAAACTTCCGCCTGGAAAAATCCCTATTGACATTCTAAAAGATGTCGTGTTCAAAAACCTCGGTTCCCAACGCAGCGAAGTCGTCTTAGGACCATCCGCAGGCGTAGATGGCGCAGTTTTGGATTTCGGAAACAAAAACGCAATAGTCTCCATGGACCCCATTACAGGCGCTGTTGAAAGGATTGGGTGGGAGGCCATAAATATCAACGCTAACGACGTCGCCACTTTCGGCGTTGAACCAGCCTTTTTCTTTTCCTGCATAATGCTTCCAGAAGGCGCAGACAGCAAAATCATCGAAACCATAACCACCCAAATGCACAACGCAGCAAAACAACTAGGCATAGCCATAGTGGGAGGACACTGCGAATCAACCCCTGGATTAGCTAACCCGATTGTGGTAGGATGCATCATGGGCTTAACCGAAAAAGGCAAATACGTTACCGCAGCCGGCGCAAAAGTAGGCGACAAACTGATTTTAACTAAGAGTGCAGGAATCGAGGGGACAGCTATATTGGCTTCAGACCGCGAAACACAACTCTCCAAAACCTTCAATGCCACGCTATTGGATAGCGCCAAAGGATTCTATAAACAAATCAGCGTCGTCAAAGACGCATTAACCGCATACAGGACGGGCGGAGTTCATGCCATGCATGACCCAACCGAAGGCGGAATCCTCAACGGTATCCATGAAATGGCAGACGCTGCAGACCTTGGAATACGCATTTTAAAGGAAAAAATCACCGTTGAACCAGAGACAGCTAAGATTTGCAGGTTTTATGAAATAGACCCATTGCAGCTAATTAGTTCAGGTGCACTGCTTATAGCGGCTGACCCACAGGCTGTAAGCAAAATAATCGAAAGTCTATATCAGGAGCATATTTACGCTGAAGTCATCGGGGAATTCAACTCAAACCCAAACAAACGGATATTCATACATAAAGACGATTCAACAGAGATGCTGCCAAGACCAACCTCAGACCACCTGTGGATTGCATTATCTCGTTAAATCCCCCCATAAATCGTTAATCGGCACTCCAGCTCAAAAAAGACGGGGAACGCATACAAAAATATCGTTTTAAACAAAACAAGAACTCAACAAATGAATCAATAGACCCAAACCCAAGTTTTATAATGGTTTTTATAGGTCCAACATGAGATAGGTAACAACAATTAACTGGCTAGTGACATTTATTTGACGTCAGGTTTCAAGAAAGCAACTTCCATTGCGGCACGTTCTCTAACCCCCGGCAAACCCCACCATGCACAGTGGCTAGTCACAAGAAAATGCAATTATCAATGCCGCGGCTGCAACGTCTGGAAAGAACAAGAACAAAAAGAACTTTCAACCGATGAAATAAAAAAAGGGTTTGATATTCTAAAAAAACTCGGCATTGTTGAACTTGTAATTTCTGGCGGAGACCCGTTGCTCCGAGAGGACATTGGCGAAATAATCGATCATGCAACAAAATTATTTGTCACAACGGTTTACGACAATGGAAGTTTGGCTGGACAAAAAATGGATCTTCTGCGAAAAACTGATTTTGTCGCAATTTCCATCGATAGCCTCAATGAAGCAAAGCATGATTACCTAAAAAATGTGCCAGGCGCTTGGAAAAGCGGAACTCAAGCTGTAGAAATCCTTCACAAAGAAGGAATAAAGGTCGCTGTTACCCCAACGATTTCCCAAAAGAACCTCTATGAAATCGTTGACATAACTAATCATTATACTTCAAAAGGAATTCCAGTTTGGTATTGCCTCTATTCTTATGATACTTCGATAGATAGCAAACAGTTGTTTAGGATTGGCAAAGAAAACGATGATTTAGTGATTACGGATAAGCAAGCCATGGTTAACTTATGCAACCAGCTTATTGACATGAAAAAGAAAAACAAGAAAATTCTCATGACCGATAAATTGCTTGTAGCGTTACGAAGTTTGTATGAAGAAGAAAGTAAAAGAACCTGGAAATGTCAAGCACTAAACCAATTCTTGGTAGTTGATCACTTGGGAAGAGTTGCAGGCTGTCACAGTCACAATTTTGCTGGATCAGTCTTTGATTTGCCAAAAAAATGGAAAAGCCCAGAATTCAAAGAATTACGAGGAACATACCACGAATGTACCCAATGCAACTACCTTTGCTACGTGTTCTATTCGCTCCATGGAAGCCCGAGTGGTCATATATCACTTGCAAGGGATCAATGGAAAAACGCCAAGTTACTCTTCAAATAAAATCAAATTTCCAAGTTTGGAATAAAGTGAAATACCCGCGGCTTCCGCCGCGGGCATCCAAAGACTAAACGCGGTTTATGTATTGTTCGATTTTCTCGCTTGTAACAATGCCTGCAGTTCTAACAGCGTAACCATCTGACCACAAATGTCCACCCCAAAGCCGCAATTTAATGCAAGGAAACTCCTCAAACATCACCCTAGCAGAAACACACTTGAAAACACGCACCATCTCGGGAATCGACACCTTAGGTGGAGCAGAAACAAACACATGCACATGATCTCCATCGTGAACTCTAGCAGACAGAAGCCGGTAGCCATGTTCATCAGCAATCATTTTAAGTACTTCCAGAAGCCTAACCTCAATTGAGCCGAATAGTACCTTGTGCCGGTATTTGATGGCCCAGATGAGGTGGTAATTGGCTTGGAAAGCACAGGTCTTTGCCTTTTCCAGGGCTTTCACCTCCTCTTCTAATGGTGACAGACCTATCAACTGGATGGCTTAATTAGAACTACGTAGACTTTACGCATTCATCCTGCCGCTACCGCGGCAGGTATTCTGCTAGGTTTTTTATAAAGATAATCCACCAATCTGCTCAATAATTGAATATGAACCTGTAAATATTTCTAGTATTTATTAAAGCAGTTTTTAATGTGCTTAATCGAAATCGAGCTAAAAAATCCACAAAGGATCTTGGCCCTGCGTCTTTAGGCTTTTTTAATTCAATAATTGCAGGTAAAAACAGAAGAGCGATGCATAAAATTGCAGTCGCTACTAAGGCAATTATCAATGTCTCTAGACTCTTAATCATTAAATATCAAAACAGATTAGCTCTAACTTTCAATATAACAATTTCCATTTCCAGAATGGTTAGTTTTTACCCAGATGGCTCTATTTTTCCTAAGAATCTTCGAAATTAAAACGTCGAAAAACGCCTTTAAACAAAGGGGAACATTGAAGAAGAAAGTAAATAACAAAAGTGGAATCAACCATTGCGCTCTTGTTCTCCTATCAAGATACAATCCTACTCCAACTTCAAAAAACGGAGCAAAATTACCAACGAAACAATAGAGTGAAATTGGAACCGAAAACCATAGTCCAATGGCAAGGGATGAACCCAGAAATACAGCGGTAAACCTATTAGCAATGAAAGCAGGGCCAAGATAGGCATGAAGTAAACGCCCAATAACATTAATCCATCAACTTTTTCTTTTCTATTCAAGTTTTTGCTCTCTAAAACATCCCAGGAGTGCTTAAAGTAACATTGCATGTGTCCTTTTGCCCATCGGTACCTCTGGTGCCAATAGGATTTCCAATTGTCTACTGCTTCTTCATAACATTCAGCTTCAACGATGTAGCGAATCTTGTATCCAGCTAAGTAAACTCTAAAAGTCAAATCAGTGTCTTCAGCCAAAACCGATGCATCCCAACCATGCAAACTCTTAAGGACACTGCTTCTGAACCCGCCCACAGTCCCCCAAATTGCACAATCAAACCTAAATTGTCCCTTGCTTCCTGGTCTACACGATATCCCCCAATTCGTTCAAGCGCAACTAACCGGGTGATGATATTTTGGGGTTCATTTAAAACAACAACTCTACCTTGTACTGCACCGACTTTGGGGTCAACAAACTCTTTCACAAGTTTCTCCACAATATCTTTCTGCGGAAAATAATCTGCGTCAAAACAGAGCACTATTTCTCCACTACATTTGGTGAACCCATGATTCATTGCTGAAGATTTTCCTCTTCTGCCAATACTTACACCACGGTGCAATACATCAATGAAAGGATACTGCTTCTTGTATTGCTCGGCAATATTGCCTGTAGTGTCAGTTGAAGCATCATTAATTACGATTACTTGGAGCTTTCCTTTTGGATAGGTTAAATTTGTTATTCGGTTGAGTAAGCGACCGATTACTTTTTCCTCGTTAAATGCGGGAACGAGGATAGATACTGTTGGTTCAAACTTCAAATCGGGTGTTTGAGAAGTATTTTGTTTGTTTGCTAATCTTAAAACAGTTAATGTAAAAATATAGTGCCTTACAAGGTATAAGATCATTATTGCCGTTAAGAAGAGAAAGAGGATTTCTAAGGATTCAATAATCAAAGATTTAAGCTTCCTTTTGAATGTCACCAGAATTATTTAGAATTGTTAGGCTTAAAGACCAAAATGATACGATCCAAAGTGAACTAAGGAATGGAAAGAAAACCATGTAAAGAAAGTTGAAGCTTTCACCAAATGAAATGGTTCCTGCAACATCTAAGAAGTTAAAAATGAAGTTCCAGGATAATCCTATTACGTTCCCCATGGTTAAGAGAAAAAGTTTTCGGTTTATTGAACCACGTAACTGGAACATTATTGATACAAAAAGAATATTGAAGATTACAAGTGTTGCAGTGGATTGAACATTCGCGAATGAATGAAAATTTTTAATTAGAAAATAAGACGCTATGAGGCACAGAATGATTGATCCTATTAATAGAATTGACACTATTCGACTTAAAGTCTTCATTCTATCCCCCATCCTGTCCCTGAAGATCTTGTTTGATGAAGACGGTTATATGTTTGTTAACGTTTTTAAATCAGATGTAAGTTTGGAATGAAAGTTCTATTTATCTAAAATTAGACATTATGACCTAACGATAGCCACGTTATCGATTACTCTACATAGAACCTCAAAAACTTCTGCAGCACTCAAATTATCTGTATCCAAAATGAAATCAAACGGCTTAAAATCTTCCCCTAAAACAAAACCATACAATTCCTTATAGATGGCTTTAGTATGAGATTCCTTTTCTTTAAGCACCTTAAGAGCTTCAGCAAAACCCATGTTATCTCTGTCGGCAACTCTTGCCGCCCTTTTCTCAAAAGATGCTTCAAGCCAAATTTTGAAGCCAGCCTTTAACAGCCAAGGCATGGTCCAACTATCCAAGAGAACATTACCTTGCTGTGCATATTCTAAAAGTTTGTCGTCAACCGCTTTGTCAAATTTAGGGTCTTTAACTCGCTCATTTAGAAATTTTAGTCCTTCTGGGCTTTCCCACCAGCCCCGAATAGATACGTCATAGCCTTCTTGTTTTGCCAAATCTTTCAAAACGTCGCCGCCAGAGTAGTATCTCAGATTATATTTTTCAGCTAGTTTTTTTGACAGCGTACTCTTTCCGGTTCCAGCCATTCCTGAAATGCAGATTATCTTTTTTGGGGTGGGTATGCATGTCTTTTGTTGGTTGGCCATGAGCAGTCACTCGATTTTCGGCATTATCTTTTGTCATTGTTCAATAGGCATTATACCTATTATTCGTGAGGAGAGCAGTCCGAAGAAAAGCGAGCAAATGGGGTACCAGTAGAACACTGGAATAGCATTAGCTGCAACGTCTCCATTGAGTTGTGCATTAGCTATTGTTCCGATTCCCGGTATGAAAGCCATCTGGGTGCTTCCAAATACGGGCGTTAGCACTAAGAACCAAACTATAAGGTACACAAAAGAGATTCCGAACTGGACCATTTGGGGCTTCATCATTTTTGCTTGCATGTTTTTTATCTGTGAATCTTTCTTTTTGAGTTTTTCAGCCTTTTTTGTATCTTTTGCGCGCATGGCTGCCATGGTTTCTGAGCGGTATTCAGCCATTTCTCTTTGCATGACGCGGTATTGTTCCCAGCCGATGAAGTAGTTGATTAAAACCCTGTTTATTCCAGAATTTAGGAAAGCAATTCCAGCAGCTATACCCATAATTATTAATGTTGCCAGGGGCAACGAAGTTACTACTACTTCAGACATGATTTTTCCTCTTACCGATTAAGTCTATGCCTACATGTTTCTTGTTAATAACCATTTTCACTTATTTACGCTGTAAATTGGTTGATGAAATCCTATTTCTGATTGAAGATAAAGAAAAAGTATAGCGACCAGCCTATTTGCCTTAGAAGCAAAAAAAGATAAGAAAAAATTTTGGGTTGACTCCCAAGCGTTATAGTTTTTCATCGCGAAGTTTAAGCTATTCGCCTAGTATTCGCCTAAACGCTGGGAACATTTCTGCAGCCCGCTCACGCATCAATAGTTCGTAATACTGATAGATGATGCCTACGGATAGCAATATACCTGTGCCTGAACCGAAAGCCCCTAGGAAGTCAGAGACTCCGGCTACAAGCCCAACGATAATACCTCCTAATACGGTAACTACTGGGATGTATCGTTTGAGGATGGCTTCTATTGGTCTGCCTGATCGTCTGTAGCCTGGAATTTGCATGCCGCTGTCCATTAGTTGTTTAGCAACTTTTGAGGGCCCTAAACCGCCGACTTCAAGCCAGATGAGCGAGAAGACGGCACAGAAGGCTATGATGATTCCTAAGTAGACGAAAGCTTGAACTGGTGCAGCAATGACGCCTTGAATGTTGCGCGGCGGCGATACGTAGTATGCTAAACCGCCTACAGGCGTGGTGCTCCCAGAGGTTGCGTTGTAGCTGTAGTCACCTATTATTTGGAAGAAGATGTTTGTTCCTGGAGCGGGTCGCCCAAATTGACTCCATATTAGTTGGCTAAAGAAGTAAACGTTTGCGAACAGCGCTGATGCAAAGATTACTGGCAGGTTTGAAACGTATAACAGTTTAATTGGGTATCTACTCCGGAAACCTTTGTAACCAGCATAGCTCATTGGAAGCTCAATTCTAATTCCCTGCAAGTAAATTACTATCAGGAATACCGCGATGGTGGCGATTAAGCCAAGAAGTGAGGGATAAACGCCTCCTTCTGAGCCGAAAGCCCATTGTACTAAGGTTTGTTGTCCACCTAAGTAAGATGAAAGGGACCCGACGAAAAGCCCAGTTGGGGGCGAGAACGTTGACCAAAGGATGGTCTGGGCAACTCCAGCCATTATAAATAGACTAATTCCACTGCCTAGTCCCCAGCCTTTCTGGACGAGTTCATCCATTAACATCACGATTAAGCCTGTAATTATCAATTGTGCGAAAATTACCAATATCACTGGTCCACTGAGGCTTGGTCCATACATTCCGCTCAGGATATATGCACCTGCTTGAATAGCTGTGAGGACGATAGTGAAGACTTTGCTTGCTGAAGTAAAGAGTCCTCTATCTTCAGAGTTTGACATGTCACATTTGATGATTGAGGAGCCGGCGAGCAACTGTAGAATTAATCCAGCCGTGACGATAGGTCCTATGCCCAACTCCATTAAGGTGCCTCTGTTTGAGGCGAAAATTACTCTTAATTGACCAAACTGGTCTGACGCTGACTTTGCAACCCCGTAAAGAGGGATTTCAGTCATGACCAAGAAAATAATGAGAACAAGTGCAGTCCAGAAGATTTTTTCGTTAAAACTAACTTTGCGCTCAGGCTTCTTTATTTCAGGTAAAACTCTGCCTATTGGTTTAAAGAGGCTGAGGAATCTTCCAGGCATCTAGCAACTTTACTCTCCGCGGGCTTGGGGAGCTATGATTTTTCCGCCTGCGTGTGTGACTTTTTCTTGCGCTGTCTTTGAGTACGAAGCTACGTGAATTGTAAGGGATTTGGTTATTTTTCCTGTGCCTAAAAGTTTGGTGTAGCCAAGTTCGGTCAGGTTGATTTCATTTGTTTGTGCAAGTTGATCGAGTTTTACTAAGTTGATTGTGCTTGTTTTTGTGTGTAGACTTTGGGGTGAAGTGAAGCCATGTTTTCCGAAATAGTTAGGTTCGGATGTAACGACTAAGCTCCACAGGTGTTTGTGGCGACCTACTTTTCTGGCGCCTTTGCTTCCTGAATCTCGATGTTGACCTATCCTTCCGTAACCTTGTGTTCTTGAGCCTCTTGTTTTCCTGATTTTTCTTAGTTTATGTGGCATTTTGATCAGCTTCTTTATCCAATGTTTCAGCTTTTTTAAGCTTAATTTCTAGCACGCCATTCTTGAATTTGGTGTGCATTGCGTTTGGAATCACTACCGTCGGAAGATTTAAACTTTTATAGTATCTTCGATCTTTTGATTTTGCCGACAGTGTAAGTTTCTGGTCTTTCACATTTATCTTGAGAGAATCCTTATTAAAGCCTACTATTTCGGCCACGATTGTTATCGTGTTGTTTTCTTGGAAGATGTCAATTAGTGGTTTTTGTTCTACTAAACTGCGTTTAGCGAAGCTTTTGGACGGACGAAAATTTGTGTGAGTCGGGATCGATTTTGAACGTTTTATAATTTGGGATGTCCTGGGTTTCCCGCCTTTCAGTCCATTAAAGTCGAGCCATTTTCGGTTCTTGCTTGTTCTTCTCCATCTTGCACTCATTTTGTTTCTTTCCCCCTCCAATTAACTAACGCATCTCTCTAATGACATTATAAAACGTATCGCACATAAACGGTTACAAAACACCTGAACAACAAGAAGCAAATTCACCATGAAGACGGCGATTCCCATAGTTTCCGCAGGCACAAAACATGTGAATTTGGCAGAAGCTCAGGAACTGAGGGTGAATTTAGGTTTAAACATACCAATGGATGCAGAAATCGCCAAATACTGCCGGGACTCAAACTATTAGACGGAACGCAATAACTGGATATTGGGATTCAATTATTCTTGAGTCTTAATTTTTTTAATAACGCTTCGATTAGGATTCATTAAACAAGGCCTTTCGGTTGTCCGAACTTAAATATTGTAAACAAAAATTAAGATTGAACTGAACTTGAAGTTTAATAAAACAAAAATGATGGTGTGGTCGGTTGTTTAGACCATGCGTTGGACTAGTGCGTTGATTGCTTCTCCGCGGTAGCCTGCTTCGCCGCCTGCTTTGAAACCTTTTTTGGTTTTACCTTTGTAGCCTTTGCTCGGTGGATGCAGTCGGAAGCGTGCTTGCATGTCTGGGAGTTTGCCGAATTGCACTTTACAACTTATTATGTCTGCGGCGAGGTCATCGACTGATTTATACCCGATTTTTGTTAGGTATTCTTCGGTTAGTTTTTTGTCGCCTGCTAAGAGTGCGCGTTTCTGTATCATCATGGTCACGGTTTCTTTTGTTGGTTCACCGTAGGTGATGTAGCTGTTTATACGTTGCAGCATACCTTTGTAGGCTGGTCGGCTGTCGATTAGGACTGCATGGTTTGTGTGGGTTAAGTGGAGCAGTTCAAGGGTTTCTCTGGCTTCACGTTGTGCACTGACGGTTCCTCTGATTCTAACGACGACGAGAGGTTTGCATTCTTCAGTTTTCTGCGCCATTTTACTTCACCCAGTCCACTGTGGTAATTAAATTATAAGTCTTCCGAAGTCCATCAAAGATTGCGCATGCATAAGAGGGCACTGTTCTTGTTGAACCGAAGCTTCTCATCCAAAGGTCTTTGACACCTGCTAAGCCCAAGATGACTTTGGCGACTTCGCTTGAAACTAAGCCCAACCCTCTTGGTCCTGGAACGATTATTACGCGAACTCCGCCGCATTTGCCCTCTACTTCGAATGGAACTGAGTGAGGTTTTCCGCAGCCGCATTCCCAACTTCCACATCCGCGTTTGACTGGGATGATGTTCAGACGGGCGTTTACTGCTGCTTTTTCAATGGCATTTCGGACTTGACTAGCTTTTCCTGAGCCTAAGCCGATGTAGCCATCTCGGTTGCCGACTGCTACTATGGCTTTGAAGCGGGATTTTTCGCCTGCGTCAGTTTGTTTCTGTACTAGGTTGACATTTATGACTTCTTCTTGCAGATCAGGAATCAGTGAGTCGACGATTTGTGATTCTGAGATTTTTATGCCAGATAGGAAGACGTCTTCTATGCTTGAGATTTTGCCTTCCTGAATCATCTTACCCAACCTAGTTTTTGGGACCCAGGTTTCTAAGTTGGTTGTGCGCTTTTCTCTTTCGTTTCGGTTTCTACTCATTCTGTCTTTCCACCTTTCTTAACAGCCTTTTGTTTTGGCTCTTTTTCTTTGGGTGCTGGTTTTTTTGGTGCAACCTTTTCTTTGGTAGCTTTTTCTTTGGCTACTTTTTTTGCTTTAGGAGCCTTCTCTTTTGGGGCTTTTGCTTTGGTTTTTTTGGCTGCAGCTTTTTCTTTTACAGGCACTGCTTCTATTAATTTTTCTTCTTTAGTTTTGGCTGGAGCTTTTTCTTTAACAGGTGTTACTTTTGCTGGTTTTTCTTCCTTAGGTTTAACTGGAGCTTTTTCTTTAGGAGCGGGTTCTTTGGGTGCCGCTTCAACTGCTGCTTTGGGAGTTTTCTCTTTTGAGGCTGCTTTCGGTTTGGCAGCTTCTACTGGTAATTTTGCGCTCTTAGAACCTGCCACGATGTCGGCTTTAACTTTAGTGAAGTGCTCGCCGATTTTTTCTGGAGCAACACCTTGGGCCGTATACTGTGAGAACTTGGCGGTGTATTCTTCGGATCCTGCGCCTAAGCTTTTAGCGTACTTTGCAATGTGTTCGCCTTTCATGCGTTCTTTAACAATTTTTTCTTCACTGTGGGGAACATTTACGCCTGCGTCTACGACCCCGCTTAAGACAGCAAAGATTTTTGAGCCTTTAGTGGGTGAAACCAATCCGATGTCGAGGATTGCTTCTTGGATGCCTGTTGCTTTAGCTTTCATCCCGCATAGTAACCCTGTTAGGTAAGCGGCGGGGATGTTGCCAGTTGGAACTCTCCAACCGTAAGACTTTATTAGCTCACGGCTGTTGGCTGACGCTAAAACCAGGTCTCCATGGGGTTTAGCAATTATAATTTGAACTTCAACGTTTTTGTTGGATGCTCTTGTAACAAGCCGTGGTTTTCTGGATGTAACTAGAGCCTTACGTGCTTGGTAATCAGTTTTTCCTTCACGCCTACGTCGAAGTTGGACTCGGTAATTTGCTTTTTTTGCCATCTAACGTTTCCTCCATAAATCATGCGCTTTCAAATTGCGCTCTAAATCAGCTATAGACTCAAACCTTCCGCTGCCTGCCATCCTGTAGTACTGGGTGTAGGTGGTTTCAGCTATGACTTTTCTTGCTTTCAAATCTCTAAGTTTGCGTCTTAGAGAACGGATTTTTATCATCCAAGCTTCTTTCTTGGTTACTTTTGCGTGGCTAGCACCTTTGATGCTTCCAGGACCACTACGTCTTCCCTTAAGCTTCTTAGCTCGGATAACCTTTGCTCGGGACCTGCTCACGCCTTGTTCAGGCAATGAAACGATAATTCTTTCGTGAATTAGCTTTCTAACTTCTTCACGTGTAATCGCGCCTTCAACATCATCCATGCGTTCGGGATTAATCCAAACACGGTTCTGCCCTATCTTCAATATTCGAGCAGCTAAACGTCTTTGTCCGCTTAAGTCAGTCATTGTTTCTTTTCTCCCTTCTTTGGTTTAGTCTTTGCCTTTTTAGGAGCCTTCTTTTTGGTTTCTTTCTTTGGCTTTTTTTCTGTGACTTTTTCCTCTACCGCTTCTGCCGCTGGTGCTTCGCCTTCAGCGTCCTCGGTTTCGGTTTCCTTGGAGAGTTTGATGTTTAAGATTTTTATTTTGAGGTTCTTTGCTTCTGCAATTATTAGAGCACGTTTCCTTTTGCCGACTGTGTGTGAGATGCGTGCTGCTTGAGTGTTAGGGTCGATTGTTGATAGGTCCGCTACGTTGAAAACCATGACTTCGCGATATCCTGAGGGGTGAAGGAATCGGGCGATTTTTGGTCCTTTATAGCCCATGCTGGGTCCTGGTGGCCAACCTTTGATTTTTCGGCGGATCTTGTTATCTAAGCCGCGGGGTTTTCTCCAACTTAAGCTGAATCGATCGTACTTCCAGCTCTCAGCCCTTACGAATTTGGGTTTTTTGTTCTTAGCGCGCGCTCTAAGTTTGAGTGCTTCGCGTGATAGGGACGGTTTCTTTTCGGTCATTATGCAATTCCTTCGTTTCTTTCATATACGTATATTCCGTCAAGGAAAACGCGTGGGTCTTTGTTTCTGACTCGTGTAGCCTGTTCAATGTTTGCGGCGGTTTGGCTGACTTCTTCCAAGTTTGTGCCTTCAACAATGATGTCGTCAGGTTCAATTTTCACTTTGACGCCGCCGATTAATTTTATTCTGCGGGGCCTGCGCTCACCTGTAAAGTTTTCAATTAATACTGATTTGTCTTGAAGCTTTACTGAGATGGGAAAGTGTGAGAAGACGATTTTGAGTTTGTATTGGTAGCCTTTTGTTACGCCGGTAATCATGTTTTGGATATGTGAGTAGATGGTGCCTACTAGAGCAGCTTCCTTTTTGCGTGGCCATTTTGCTGATATACGAACGTTTTTGCCTTCGCCTTCTATTGCGATTGGAGCAAATGAGAAGTCGCGTGTTAATGTTCCTTTGGCGCCTTTGACGCTGATTTTTTTGCCTTCTAGACTTAAGGTTACATCGTTTGGAACTTGAACGGTTTTAGATATTTCTGGAAGCCGCATGGATTACACTCCTTTAATATATGAAGGCTAAGAGCCTTCCTCCAAGGTTTTTTTGTTCTGCGTCTTTGTGGGCTATTACGCCTTTGGATGTTGAGACTACCATTATGCCTACGTCTCTTGAGGGCAGGAACTTCTTTTCCCATTCTTCGAATTCGTCGACTTTTACGGCGAATCGTGGCTTAACTGGACCGCATTTGTTTATTCTGCCTAGTAGTTGAACTTTGAATTTTCCTTGACGTCCATCATCGATGAATTCGAATTCTCCGATGTAGCCGTTAAGTTGCATAATGCGTAGAACGCGTCCCAGAAGTTTAGAGGCGGGGCTAATTATGCATTCACGCTTGTTGCGTGTTTCGTTGTTTTTGATGGTTATCAAACCATTTGTTAAGGTATCCATTGTTTTTCTTTAGCTCCTACTCATATTTTTTGAACCCTAATTTTGGGGCCGCTTCTCTAAAACATGTTCTACATAGATATAAATCGTAACGTCGGATGACTGGTCCATACGAGCCACATCTAACACATGGGCGTGAACCTTTGCCGTATTTTCTTACTTTCTTAACTTGCTCTTTTCCCATACATTCACTCTCCGGTTTAGACGATTTCGACTCCTAAGGTTTGTTTTATGAAAACGATTGATTCTTCAGGTGTTAACAAGTGTTTTGGACCAATGGATTTGTTTTGTTTGCGTCGAATTTTGATTCTTTGTCCAGGGCGGTTAACCGAGACGCAGACATCCATTCCGAAGATGCCAATTTCAGGGTCGTATTTTACACCTGGAATTTCAATGTGTTCTTTTAGACCAAATGCAAAGTTGCCACGTTCATCAAATGAACGTTTTGCAACTTTATTATCTACTACGGGCAGTATTTTTTTGAGGAAGTCCACGGCTTTTTGCTTTCGCAGAGTTACCACGACAGCTATTGATTCGCCTTCGCGTATGCCAAAGTCACGAATAGTTTTTTTGGCTTTTCTTTTAATTGGTGTTTGGCCAGTGATTTCTTTGAGGACGCTGTTTGCTTTTTCGAGTGGTTCGCCGGATTTGCCAACGTTTAGGTTTACGACGACTTTGTCAATTCGTGGTTTTAGCATTGGATGCTTTTCCCAATTATTGATAAGTGCTTCTTCAGACAAGTGCTGGTGCCTCCAATGATGTTATGAGTGGTTCAGTTTCTCCTAAGGAGAAGATGAATTCCAAGATTGTTTGGTAACGTTTACCTTCTGAGTCTTCGACGACTACTAGGGCTTGGCGGCGTTTTTTAGCAACTGTTTTTTCGATTTCAATTATCTTGCCCTGTTTGCCAATGTTTTTTCCGCCTGTAATTACTGCCAGGTTTCCTTCTTTTGTTTTCAAGCTTTGGACTACTTGTTTTACTGGGTAAGTTACTTTCAGGATGTCGAATGTTTCGTATGTTACTTCTTGCGGATTTTTGGGGTCTGCAACTTTTATGAGCATGTTTGTGCCGTCGTGTAGTGCGATTTGTACTCCGTTGTGAACTGTGGTTTTATCTTCAACTCTTACCAGTTTTGTGGTGGATTGTTCTTTGCTAATTGGGGTTAGAATTAATCCTTTGTGTGATGGCATTATGCGGTAGTATTTATCTGAGTCAGGCATAGAGATGACATCCATTAAACCGACTGGGAAATCATCTTTTTTCACGACTTTACCGTCAACTAATACTTTGCCTTGTGCAAGGATTAATTTGCCTTCCTTTCTTGTTTGCGCTACACCGAGGATATCTCTTAGAACCAAGGTTAATGGTAGACATTTATCGAGTGAATGTGAACCTGGCGAGGGCTTTGTTACCCACGGCAATTCTTTTCTGTGAATAGGCCAGAATGCTGGAGCTGGCTTACGTTTCAGCCTTGCAGTTTTTCCTTTTTTACCCATATTTATTGTCCTCCCTTTGTTTTTTCAGAGGCTTTTGGTTTGGCACGCGATTTAGGCGTGGCTTCTTCTTCCGTCTTTTTTGCGGCAGGTGACTTCTTTGCTGCCTTTTTGGCAGCTGGAGCTTTTTCTTCTTTTGCTGTTGCAGCTTTTTTAGTGGCAGGTTTCTTTGCTTCAACTTTCTTTGGTATTGGTGCTTCTTCAGTTGTCATTTCTGCTGTTTGTTCTTCTGCAACCTCAAGTGCCGCTTCTTCTTCAACCGGTGTTACTTTAACTTGTTTCTCTTCCTTGGCTGGAGTTTTTTCAGCTTTCTTTGTGGGCTTCGCTTTTGGTTTTTCTGGTTTTGCTGCGTGCTTTTTCCTCTCAAAGATATTCTTGCGCCATTTATCGTCTAAGTTTAGGTTGCGTATTTCAACTTTGGATGGATGAATAGGAAGGAAAATGTTTGTTCCATCGACTTTTTCTCGTGTTAACCCTTCAACGTAAATGCGGAATGCTTTCAGGTCAACGCGTGAAACTTTGCCTTCAAAGCCTTTATTGTCTCCGCGCTTAATCAGGATGGTGTCGCCTCTTCTGACTGGAAGAGTCTTTGCGCCTCTTGATGCTGTAAGCTCATGTGATAGCGGCGCTGACATGAGTTTGTGACGAATGTGAGCAGGAGCGTTAAAAAGCTTCTTTCTTTGTTTACCAGGGTTCTTTACTCGTTTTGTATCTTGCATTATCTTACACCTACACTATTATGCTGGAGGCACTTGCGATTCTTGGCCATCTCTCAGCTGCCTCTCTTGCTACTGGACCACGGATTTCTGAACCCTTCATTTCGCCGTCGGGAGTGATAATTACTGCGGCGTTATCTTCAAATTGAACCCAGACACCATCAACACGTCTAAAGGTTTTTCTTTGGCGAACGATTACGGCTTGGAAGATTTTTTTCCGCATGTCGGGTGATCCTTGGCGTACTGAAACGGTGACTTTGTCGCCTACTGTGGCGGATGGGTAACGTCTTAGTCTGCCCTTGTAACCCATAGCTTGTATGAGACGGAGCACTCGTGCGCCTGTGTTATCTGTGCATCGTAGTTCGGATCCTGCTAAGAGTCCACGACTGATTTTTTGTCCGTGTGAAAGCATACCTTTTGCTGTTAGGGCTCTCTGCTTTGCCTTCGCTGCGCACATATTACCGTTCCTCTCCTAGCTTTTCTACAACGACAAATGATACTGTTTTGCTGACTGGTCGGCACTCAGCGATTTTTACGCGGTCGCCTTCCTTAACATCAATGCATGGTGGATTATGTGATGGAATGTGTCCATGGCGTCTTTCGTAACGTACGAATTTTGATGAGAATTGCAGAAATTTTCTGTCGACTATAACGGTTTTATCCATCTTTGATGTGTGAACGACGCCTTCCAATACACGACCTCTAACGGCTAATTCACCGTGGAATGGACAGTTTCGATCATCACAGGTCTTTTTTGGTTTCTTAAAAGTCATTGACATATTACCATAACCTCTTTACACCTTTTTTTAGCCTGTCTTCGGATCTTCCGACTAAAAGTTTACCGTCAACTTCAACGGTTGTGCCATCGTCAAATGAGAAGTCAAACGTTGCAAGATCTTTTATAACGCTTTTTGGTTGACCCTGATGAATAAGAGTTAAGGTGTTTTTTGTTTCAGCTATAACTGGACCAGCTAAACCAATGTAGCCTAGATGGGCACTTTGTGCAATTCTTGCTTGAGTACCGATAAATTCGTAGCGGATGATGTCTGGAGTTATTTTCACTTGGAAACGGTCTCCTTAGCCTTTGGTTTTTTGGGTGATTTTTCAACTTTCTTTTCTGTTTTTTCCTCAACTGCTGCTTGGCGAATTCCCAGTTTCTTCTCATTTTGGATAGTTAATATTTGAGCAATTGTTCTGCGTAGTTCCCGTATTCTTGTGGGGTTCTCTACCGCGCCGCCTGCGTTAACCATAGTTCGGATACGAGCAAGCTCAATCCGTAAATCCAATAGTTTATCTTCCCTATCTTCAGTTGATAGAGCGTTAATTTCTTTTACACGCATTACTCTTTAGTCTCCTCAGGTTTTGGTTCGTCCGCAACTTCTGTTGCCTGCACTTCTGGCTCAGGCTCTTTTTCAGCTTCTTTAACTGGCGCTGGTGCAGGGGTTGGTGTTGGAGCAACTGTTGCTGGTTGTGGAACAGTTACTTGTTCTTCTTCTGGTGCTGGTTCAATGATGGTGACTTTGTCTGGGAAGTAAGCGTCTGACGGCATAATTTTTACTCGGACGCCGATGATGCCGGGTTTTAGTTGAACGTGAGCTTCGGCTGTTTTCATAGCTCGTAGGGCTGGTTCGCCGACAATTGGGAAGTGTCCTGCTTTGAATTTTTCGAAGCGGGCTCTTTCAGTTGTAAGTTTACCGCTGATTACGATTTCTGCTCCAAGTGCGCCTGCTTCCATAACTTGGTTTAGTGCCCAGAAACCTGCGCGTCTAAAATGAACTCCTCGCTCGAGGGCTGAGGCAACGCGGTTTGCAACTACATGTGCGTTGAATTCTGGGACTTCTATTTCTGAAACTGAAATTTGAGGATTAGCAACTTTGAAATTATGTTCTAAGGCTGAGGCGAGTTCCTTTATGGTTTCTCCGCCTCTGCCGATAACTAAGCCTGGACGCATCGCGTAGATAACCACGTGGGTTCCAAGTGGTGTTTTGGATAGGTTTACTCCTCCGTATCCTGCGCGTTCAAGTTTTTTTTGTAAAAATTCATCAATTTCTGTTCTCTTTATAGATTCTGTGATGAAACGTTTGACTATGCTCATTTATTGTTCTCCTTGAGTCGGTTTCTCTTCTAAGACGATTTCGACGTGTGTCGTTTTATCGAATTTTGGCGAGGCTCTGCCGTGTGCCCTTGGCGTGAAACGTTTTAGTTTTATACCTTGGTATGCGGCTGCATGCATTATTCGAAGGCGGTCAACGTCTAAGCCTTTGTTTTCTGCGTTAGCTTGGGCTGCTTCGATAACATGGAGGATTTGTTCAGCGGCTTTAATTGGGAATCTGCCTACGCAGTGATTTTCCAATCCGCGTTTATGTCCTAGCTTTTTAGTGTACCTAGTAATATGGAACGGCTTTTTTCTTAATCATTACGTCGCGTAAAAAACTTTTAGATTGAACAAGATTCATGCCCTTAACAGCTCTACAGATTTCCCGTGCGGCTTTATGGGATACCTTAAGTTCTCTACCGCTGGCTTTCGCTGTTTTTTCTGGATTGAGCATTTCTTCAATTATTGAGTATCCCCATTTTGGCATTAATATTTCTCCAGTGCGCATTCAAACACGTAAAAGCAATTTATATGGCTTTCCGTATCACAACTAAGATTTTACTCTTAACTGACTAAGTGGGTGTTCCTGCGAGGAACTATTCGAACGCGTGAGGTGTACAGTTTTGGGATTGCGTTTAGGCTTTTATAGTTTGCCCAAGAAACCCCAAAAAAATTAAATCGACAATAATAACTTCAAATAATCTAAAAGAAGATGTGCAGAAAAATTTCTCAGTCTTTTGCGATGCGTTTATTTTTCACATTTAGGGTAGTCTATTCTAGTTAAAAACCTTAGGAGATAGCAAATCCATGGATAAACCCGAGAAAATCACTATGCTGCATGGCGCGGGCGGCTCAGTAATGCATGACCTCGTCAAAAACTACATCGTAAAATATTTTGGCGGATTGGGCAACGTAGCAGAAGTACCCTTGGAAGCCATGGATGATGCGGCAGTTATCGGCGACATTGTTTTCAAAAGTGATTCACACGCGGTGAAACCCATATTTTTCCCAGGCGGCGACATCGGGCGCCTGTCGATTTCTGGCACGGTAAATGACATTTCCTGTTTGGGCGCGGAGCCTTATGCATTGGCTTGTGGGCTCATCCTTGAAGAGGGTTTGCTGCTGTCTGATTTGGAGCGTATCCTCGCCAGCATGAGACAGGCTTGTGTTGAGGCGGGCGTAGGCATTGTTACGGGCGACACGAAGGTGGTGGAGAAGGGCAGTTTGGGCGGCTGCGTAATGAACGTTTCAGGCATCGGCAAACGCACGGCTGCTCTTGACAATGATCTCGCAAGTTGTGAGACAGTATCGGGAGCTTAAAACCCGCTGGGTACTGGACTCCAACCTTGCGGTCGGGGACAAAATCATATTGTCAGGAACCATCGGCGACCATGGATTAGCCGTGCTTTCGGCTCAGCAGGGCTTGAAGTTTGGAAGCGAAATAAAATCAGACGTTAAGCCACTCAACCGCATGATTCAAAGTTTACTGGGTAAGGTGGGCGGAGTCGTCGCAATGAAAGACCCAACTCGAGGAGGATTGGCTGATGCATTAAATGAGTGGACAGAAAAATCCAAAATAGGCATCCTAATCCACGAAAACAAAGTTCCCATACGAAGCGACGTTCAAACAGCATGCGAAATGCTCGGACTGGACCCATTGGAAGTGGGCAACGAAGGCAAAATCATCTTCGGCGTCGTCCCACAAAAAGCCGAAGAAGTACTCGCATTCCTAAAACAAACCATGGAGGGCAAGGATGCGCAAATAATCGGCGAAACCACAACCGAATTCAAAGGTGTAGCGATGCAGACGCATGGTTGGCGGCAAAAGAATAATTGCAAAACCAGTCGGCGACCCCGTGCCAAGAATCTGTTAGGCTTGGGCAGCCACGTTTTTTGCCCAGACGCAACAGGTGCCTTCACTGCTAACCATGCAGGCGCCGACGGGTTTGGCTGGGGTGCAGGCTTTGAGAAACATGGGGCATTCTTTGGGTTTGATTTTTCCAATGATTACGAGGTGGCATTCGCAACCGAAGTTTATGTCTTTGCCTTCTTTGATGTGAACATCGAATTTTTCTCTGGCATCAAACTCTTTGAGCGATTCGCGAAGTTGAAGCGCAGAGTCGGGTAGCCTACCGATGCCACGCCAGTTCCCGGCCGTAACAGTGAAAGCTTTCTGCATCATTTCTAGAGCTTTCGGGTTCCCTTCAGGCTTCACTACGCGCGAATATTCGTTCTCTAATTTTGCGTCGCTTTCGCTGACTTGTTTTAGGAGCATGTAGATTGCCATTAACACGTCATTGGGTTCAAAGCCAGCCACAACGGTGGGCATTCGATAAACCCTTGTGAAGAGTTCGTATGGCTTCAAACCGATGATGGCACTTACATGTCCAGGTGCGATGAATCCGTCAATCTGCAAATCGCCAACTCCGAGCAAAAGTTCCATAGCAGGCGGAATTAGACGGTGTGAAACTAAGAAACTAAAGTTTTTGGGTAAATCGCCGAGCGCTTCAAGTGCTGTGATGGGCGCTGTGGTTTCGAACCCAACTGCTGAAAATACAAACTGTTTAGTTGGCTCACGTTTAGCCATTTCAACCGCGTCAGAGACGGCATATACGATTCTGATGTCGGCTCCAGCGGCTTTCGCTTCTAAAAGCGAGGATTGGCTACCTGGCACGCGAAGAACATCGCCGAAGCAGGTCATTACAATTCCTTTTTGGGATAGTTGCACTGCTTCATCAATTTCTGCTGCAGGAACAATGCACACGGGGCATCCTGGTCCAGCGATAACTTCGACGTTCTCAGGCAACAAACTCCTTAAGCCAAAATGAGTAATTGTCCATTCGTGGGTGCCGCAAACATGACAAAACTTAACCTGCCCCTTTTTCGGCGCCACAGTCTTGATTTTTTCGGCGATGCTGTGTGCCAGTTCGGGGTTTCGGAACTTTAGGTTTTGTGCCATGCTCTCAACTTGCAGATTTATTCTCCAGCAGAAGCCAAAATGTCATTCCATAGACTGAGGGTTTCTAAGGCTTCTTTTTCCTCTAAAACCTGAATCGCGTAGCCAGCATGAACCAACACGTATTCACCTACTTTTGCCTCAACAAGCGATACATCAACTTCACGCAAAACGCTCTGACCGAAATCCACATGGGCTTTTGTGCCGTCGAGGCTCATTATTTTTGCTGGAATTGCTAAACACATAATTATCAGTCTATTAAAGACGCATGGAACGGCGATAAAAACAGATTGGTCTAAAACTTGGAAAATCCAGCGACAACTGCTTGACCAAAAGAGACCCCACCGTCTCCTGCTGGAACCAATTCATGGACGAAAAAACACAAACCTGCAGATTCGATTGTTCTCTGCATGTTCTGGGCAAGAATTTGGTTGCAAGCGGCGCCGCCTGAAAAACCAACATTCTTAACATTTTTAGAATTTGCATCCTGAATTGCCATTTCCGCCAAGCCTCTTGCCAAGTAGGCGTGTGCAGAATAAGCTAAATCTGCAGCAGAACCCCTTCCTAAATTGTCATAAATTTCTCTAATCATACAAGATGTCTCCAAAACGCCTCCGTGAAATTTGGGCTCAAGTTTTAAAATGTCCTTACCTGTCAAAGCTGCGGATTCCAGTTTCATGGCAGATTCTCCCTCATAGGTACGTTCAAAGCAAACGCCCAAAACCGCAGCAACAGCATCCAAAACCCTCCCACAACTCGTCGTCTCAACCTTGCCCATGCCTGCCTTGAGTTGGTTGAGGATAAGTTTAGCTTCGGTTTCCCCGTAAGGAAGGTGTTGGCTGTTTTTAGTGAGCCATTCTTCAACGTTTACTCCTGCCTTGCTAAGCATTCCGGCTGCAACACGCATAGGATAATGGCTAGCCAAGTCTCCTCCGAGTAACGGCTGAGCTTCTAAATGTCCAAGGCGCTTAAAGTCGACTGATTCAATTGGGCAAAAAAGAACCTCACCGCCCCAGGCTTCGCCGTCTGTCCCGTAACCATAACCATCGCAAACGACACTGATGGCTTCATCCAAACCATGCTCTGCCATCAAAGCAGCTGCATGTGCATGGTGATGCTGAACTTGGATCAATGGCGAACCATCCTTTTCAGCAAGTTCCTTTGCCAAAATAGTGGTGGTGAATTTGGGGTGCAAATCACAAGCAACTGTTTCTCCTTTACAGTTAGTTAGGTGCTGAAGATGAGTTGTGGCTTCTTGAAGGAAACTGCGAGTTTCTATGTTTTCGACGTCGCCGATGTGTTGACTGATAAAGGCTTTATCCTCAAGGAGAACACAAGAAGTGTTGTTTAATTCGCCTCCCAAAGCTACAACGCAGCGTTTAGATTTCTGCTTTAATCTGATTGGTGCTGGCGCGTAACCACGGCTTCGCCTAAGAAACACTTGGCGGCTGACATGAACACGCATGACAGAGTCATCACAGCGGTGCGCAATTTGGCGGTTATGGAACAGGAAATAATCAACAGTTTTGCTGAGCATTTTTAGTGCTTGCTCGTTGTCTTTCACGATGGGTTGGTTGGGTGGGTTGGCGCTGGTCATCACGAACGCGGGGTCTTCTACGTGGTCGAAGAGCATGTGGTGCAAGCCTGTATAAGGTAGCATGGCACCGACATTGTGAAGGTGCGGCGCAACCAAGGTCGAGAGATTGTATTGGGTGCTTTTGTTTAGCAATACGACTGGTCGTGAGGGGGAAGTGAGGAGTTCTTGTTCCTTCGAACCCACTTCGGCGAATCCTTTTGCCGCGTCGAGGTCTTTTGCCATTATGGCGAAGGGTTTCTCGCGTCTATGCTTCGTGGCTCGAAGAGTTTGAAGAGGTTTTTCTCTCAACGTTGAGGCTGCAATGTGGAATCCGCCATAACCTTTCACCGCCAGGATGTTGCCTTCTGATAGTAACTTTCCCGCCAATCGCACTGGGTCTTGGGTTTCAATTAGTTTCCCAGTGTTTGTTGTCAAATAGACTTTGGGTCCGCATGTTGGACATGCCACCGTTTGCGCATGAAACCGCCGATTCGCTGGGTCCTCATATTCTTTTAGACAAAAACCGCAGAGCGGAAATTCTTTCATGGTGGTGTTTTCGCGGTCGTAGGGCAGACGCTCGATGATAGTGAAGCGTGGTCCGCAGTTGGTGCAGGTGATAAAGAAATACTCGAAACGGGGGTCTTTGGGGTCGCGTAGTTCAGCGAGGCATTGGTTGCAGATGGCGATGTCTGGAGGTATGATTGAGCCGGAGGTTTCTGCTTCTTTGGAACTCTTATAGATCGTAAAGTTTTGGAAATGGATCTTGCCTGAAAACTCAGTCTTGTTTATACTATAGATTTGGGCTAGCGGTGGTTTCTCAGCTGTCAAATCATGCATAAAATAGGCGATGCTCTTCTCGTCGCCTTCTAGGAGGATTTCTACGCCGGCATCACCTCTGTTGCGAACGTAACCGGCCAAGCCAGTCCGCACCGCTAAATGGTAGATGAATGGGCGGAAACCGACGCCTTGAACGATGCCAGTGACATTTATTTTAACTCGCAAATGCAAGCCTTAACCTAAATCATGCTCAAGGTTTTCTCTTATACATTTCGAAGCCTTTTCTGGCAATACTTAAACCAGACAATTTTGAATCATTGAGATATGAAATGGGTTACGTTTACTGTTGCTTTTATTCTGACTGCTACATTAATCATTGCTGGCATCATGGTTTATCCAGAGGTTTTGGGGAAAGCAGCAACCGCCAACAACGATTTTGTTTTTGAGCTCTTCGTGGGTCCGTTTGTGGTTTTGTTGTTTTTTGCTTGGGTTGGCGAGAGAGTGGTTCTTAGGGTTTGGAAGAAAAAGAGTAGTCACGGATTCTGAAGCACGCGTTTTAAAACTTTGCCTGCAGAGCTGATTGGTAGCTCTTTTCTGAATTCGATAATCTGAATTGCTTTGTAGGTGGCCACTTTTTTGTTGACAAAGGTCATGATTTCCTCTGCCGATGCAGTTGCCCCCTCTTTGCGGACAATATATGCTTTCGGAACCTCACCTGCCAATAGGTCAGGTTCACCGACGACTGCACAAAGCTTGACGGCTGGATGCTCATAGAGTATGTCTTCGAGTTCGCGCGGGTAAACGCTGTAGTCTTTGGTTTTGATGAGGTCTTTTTTGCGGTCGGTTATGTAGAAGTAGCCGTCGCTGTCCATGCGCGCGATGTCTCCTGTTAAAAGCCACCCGTCGCTCAGCACTAAAGCGGTTTCATCAGGCTTGTTCCAATACCCCTTCATGACCTGCGGTCCATTCACAGCTAACTCCCCAGTTTCTCCAATCGCGAGTATTTTTTTGCCATTTTCTAAATCAATGATTCGTGCATCTGTGTCAGGGAGGGGCAAGCCGATTGAACCTATTTTCACAGTCTTCATAGATTTATCCACAGGAGTGCAATGCGTAACTGGCGACGCCTCAGTCAAACCATACCCTTCTGCAAGGAACCCGCCTGTCACTTCCATGAACTTCTTCTGGACTTGAGGGGGCAGGGAGGAAGCGCCAGAAATGCAAACACGAATAGAAGTTAAATTGTATTTACCAAGATCTGGGTTTGCCTAGCAATGCCGAGTAAATGGTTGGGACACCGCAGAAAACTGTGACTTTATGTTTCTGGATGATTTCCAGAGCTTTTGTTGGCTCAAATTTGGGCATAAGGACCATTTTTGCGGCTAAACTAATAGGCACAGTCATGCTGGTAGTCATGCCGTAGATGTGGAAAAGCGGCAACGCCGTCAGGAAGGTTTCTTGGGCTATCGTGCCCTTTATCCAAGCTGCAAAGGAAACTGCGTTTGAGACCAGGTTGCTGTGGGTCAGCATCGCACCTTTAGCCGTTCCTGTTGTGCCGCCAGTGTATTGCAGTGCGGCTAAATCTTCGAGCGGATTAACTTTAGTTTTTGGAGCTGTTTTTGGGCTGTTTTTAAGCAACTGGTCGAAAATCATGGCGTTGGGATGACTTGGCGAATAGGCGTTTTCTTCTAACATAGTAATTATTGCGTGTTTAATCTGGGTCTTTTCTCTAACTTTCTCTACGATCGGATAAAGTGAATCCAGCGTAACTATGGTTTCTGCTCCAGAATCGGAAAGTTGGTACTCAATTTCGCGCTCCCGGTGCAGCGGGCTTATCGTCGTTACAACTGCTCCTGCCTTAAGAGCACCAAAATACGCAATTACAAATTGAGGAATATTTGGCAAAAAAACAGCCACCCTATCGCCTAAATTCACTTCTAACTTGATTAGCGCATTGGCAAACTGGTTTGAGAACTCTTCCAGTTGGGCATAGCTAATTTCCTCTTCACCATAGGCAATAGCGGTTTCTTCTGGGAAAGCAGCGGCGGTTTTTGTTAGGATTTCTTGCAGAGGAAACTTTGGATAATCTATGTGTTTTGGCACTCCAGAAGGCCAGCAATTAAACCAAGGGAATTCATTTTCTATCAAGTTTTGATCCTGGAATAATTTGGCACTAAAGGTAAAAACTCTTGCCATTAAGAGAGTTTTTTGGTTTGCTGAAATACTCATTCAAAGGGTATTTCTAAATAGTCTGCAAAAGAAGAAGAAGACTCGCAATTGCATTTTGGGGAAGCTTGTTTTGGGTTGCATTTGATGTTTGGGGTTTGGATTGTTTGCAGGTTGAGGGTCTAAAAGGGTTGAAAAGGGCTGGAAAGGGTAAATCTTCTTCTTCCAACATCAAAAAAGGATTGCTTAATTGGAGGTTTGTTTAAAAAAAGTTCAAAGTTCAAATAAGGTAAATTCTTCGGTTGCGATTCAAGATTGGAGTTATTAAATTTTGAAAGTCTCAACAAGTCTTCTTGACTTGAGGTGTTTCTTAGAATTTCTGAAAAGAATGAACAAAGACGGAAATATAAGGCACCCAAAACCCATATTTGTTCACCTAGAAATATTCTGCCAAACGTATAACAAATTAATAAGATTGTGGTGCCGGGGACGGGATTCGAGCCCGCGACTTCTGGGCATAGGGCGATGGCCCCTTTTGCACTCCAGATTATGAGTCTGGCGCCCTAGCCAGGCTAGGCTACCCCGGCAATAAACCACTGATTTTTTTAGCCGTGTCTTTTAGTCTGTTTTCCTTCATTTAAACTTTTAAACATATAATCAATTTTTTTGTTACAATAAATTTATTGGATTGAAAAACCAACTTTAGAGGTGGTGAGCTAATGTCTTCAGATAATAACGACGACTATCCGGAATGGTTCAAAAAACGCCGGAGCCAATCTAAGGATCCGTTTTTCGGCGAAATAAATGACATGTTCCGTGAAATGGAAAAGATGATGGATGAAGATCTCAAAAACTTCACCGATAAAGTTCCAAAGGAATACGTTAAGGAACGCAAGCTTCCAGACGGCAGCACAGTTAAGGAAATGGGACCCTTTGTACACGGGTATAGCATGAAGATTGGTCCAGATGGGAAACCTGAAATTCAAGAGTTCGGCAACCTCAAAAAAGGACTCAAGGGACCACCAGAGGTCAAGGAGGAACGTGAACCCCTCGTCGATATCATGGAAACTAACGAAGATGTTCATGTAGTTGTGGAGTTACCCGGGGTAGAAAAAACAGACATAAAACTTCACGGCACCGAAGATGAACTAACGATTTCAGTTGATACTCCACAGTCCAAATACTTCAAGGAAGTAAAGTTACCAGCGAAAGTGAAAGTTAAAGAAGCAAACTCTACCTACAAGAACGGAGTGTTGGAAGTGGTGCTTCCCAAAGCCGAGATTTCAAATAAGCCAAAGGGCGAGCCAATCGACATAGGCTAAAAGCCTAAAAACTCTACCCGCTCATAAGTCTTTAGAGCAGCAGTGTCATGATGAGTGAGAATTCGGAAATCGAGACATTAAAAGCTATTTGTCGAGATGCAAAAGCAGCTGGCAAACTGTCAGGCGACAGCCTAACAGAGCTCTATGAGCTTTTTGGGTCAAGATTCACCAAAGCATTAGATGCCCTAAAAGAAGGCAGAGTAAAAAAATACAATTTTAAACCCAGCGGCAGAACCGTCTGGATAGTGGTAGGTAGGGAACGGGATTACTTAATTATGCCTGAAGCTGAATTCTGCACCTGCCACGACTTCTACTTCCGGGTGCTGGACAAGAAAGTTCACATGTGCTATCACTTGTTAACGCAGAAAATTGCACAGAATTTAGGTTGGTTTGAAACCATTGAGGAAGAAGATGAGTGCTTTGACATGTTAATGAATGAGTGGAAAAAAGCTACTGCTTAAATATGTAGAGTTACAAGATTACAGTAAAATACAAGGAGAATCACTATGGATCTAAGTGCATACTTCACTGTACTCCAATACGTGTTAATGGGTTCAACGTTTATTGCTCTGTTGCTAATCTTCCTGTACGCGTACTATGGCAAGGAAGAAGAAGAAACAACCGAATAAACCCAACTTTTTAATTGTTATACCTTCTTTTGTCGCCTATTCAATATTAGAAAAGATATTACACTTATAGCAGTCAGCATTATGCTGATTACGATTAGCCAGCCAGCATCTGGTCCAGCTCCAAAAACAATCGGGATTGGTCCGATAAGAATTATGCCGCCAACACTTCCTGACCCACCTAAAACCACGGAAACAACCACAATAACCGCAATGCCAACAAAAACTAACGCTATTCCTAAAAGTAAAAAACCAAGCAACCGACCAGATAAACCAATGCCTTCATCTTCAGCTTCTTCGTCACTCAACACACAGTTACCTCAACAACCAATAATAAACTAAAGTGATAATTAAAACCATAATAGTAATCGCTAAAGAAAGCACCAAAACGTTTTTTACGGATTTTTTGTCTGTGCCAAAAATTATTGGAATTGGCCCAATCATGATGATCGCCAGCCCCTCGAACTTTACCCTTTTTGGCTCCGCCCATAGAAGCAAGAATTAGCTGCGGCAACAATTATTATGATTCCAATGACAACCAAAGCCAAACCTAACCCATAGAAAACCGCGAGATCCACTATTTTCGCCTCAACCTCAACAGCAAGATGAACCAGCGTTTTTAATAAATGTAGCCAGCTGCCCTTTGAAATGCAAAAAATTAAAAGCTCCAACACTGCTTTATCGTGTCGGCGCAAATGACCACCCAAGAATTAATCCAAGAAATCCAACGAAAAAATCCCTTAATCAGCCAAGAGCAAATCCAGGAAAGACTACAGATTGAAAGGGCCAAAACGGGTGGTTTACTCGGAGATGAAACGTTGTTGCGGTTGATTGCCGCAAAATTAGGCGTCCAAGTCCAACAAAACAATATCCAAAACAGTGAAACCCTCAAAACAAGCCGTCTGTTTGCAGGATTATATGATGTTACTGTTTCAGGCAAATTAATCGCTGTTTTTCCAGCTAAATCCTTCCAAAGCGCAGAAAAATCAGGGAAGCTTGCTACCTTAATAATCGCGGATGAGGAAGGGCTTTTACGTGTGGTTTTATGGAACGAGAAGGCGGAGTTGGTTGAGAGGGGTGAACTTAAATCTGGACAGGCAGTCAAGTTCCTGCATGGGTACACACGAGAAGATCGCTACGGCAAAACAGAACTCCATTTGGGCACCAAGAGCCAAATCGAAGTTGAACCCCAAAACAAAGCCAACGAATACCCATCTATCGACAAGTTCACAACAAAAATCAACACATTAAATATCGAATGTGGCAACGTAAATCTTTCAGGCGTCGTGAAAGAGATTTTAGCAGAAAATTCCTTCATCAAAAACGATTCAAGCGTAGGCACCGTAATCCGGCTAACTTTAGTTGATGATTCCGGTCAAGCCCTCGTGGTTTTTTGGAATGAAAAAGCAACAGAACTTGAAAACACTCTCAAAGCCAACGCACGTTTGCTGTTAGTTAATGCAAAGGTGAAAGAAGGCCAAAATGGCAGTATAGAAGTTCACGTCGACTCAAACACATTCATCGATATTCAAGCTGCCGCTTTACGCACTACAAAAATTGCTTGCCTAGTTGAGAACCAGATAGTTGATGTTGAAGGAACCGTTTCGTGTTTGCGAGAAAACAAAGAAGTTACCACATCCAAAGGAGAAACAATTAAGCTATCTGCTTTTGACTTGAAGGATGAGAGTGGCAGTGTTCGAGTTTCTGCTTGGAGAGAACAGGCTGAGGACCTTAAAGATGTAAAAGTTGGCGAAAAGCTGAACTTAAAAAATGTTTATGTGAAAAAAGGATTTGGGGGTAAATTGGAGTTATCTACCCGATCTGCAACGGTGGCTTCAATCGTTAAAGTTTGAGTTGTTGCTACAAAAACCTTCATGTTGATTCTTTATGGACTGCTCTGTAAGTTCTGACATTCGGTGATATCGTCTTTATCTTTGAAGCGCCGCATTGTTGCGGCATTCGTTCTCACTCGTTCAAAACGTTTTTGACTATTGAGCCTTTCCGAAAGTTTAACGACGTCGTTTGGCTTGCTAAACTTCTCCACTGCGCCATCTTCACGTTTACGCTCAACTTTAATGCAGTCGTTAACCATGCAATTGAGCACGCAGGCGCCGCAGTAGACGCACATGTCCTCCACGATACCTATTTTGCCCGTGCCCCAATACAAAGCGTTGGTTGGGCAGGCTTTAATGCATAGTTTACATTGACCGCCGACACAGGTGAACTCGTTAATCTTGATTTTTCCTTCCTTGAAAAGTTCCTTAACTCCTGTGGGTTCAAGAAGTTCTTTGCGCCGCTGCCGCCTCTCTGCTTCTTCGTCAACCTGGGTATTCGTTTCTTCATCCATCAGCTCGTATGCAGAAGGTGGTTTAGACGACATATTGGAAATCACAGTTTAAGTTAGGTTTGTTTTTTAAAATAGGGTTTATGAATTATTAATTACTTATCCCAAGGTTTGCTGTTTTACGCCATGCAGACCACAATTTTTTGAATCCGCTTTTGAGTTCCATGCACATTTTTAAAATTCGTAGCTTTAGCAGTGTACTCAACTATGACCACTAACGTCATCATTTTATATCGTGCTTATCGCCTCTGCCGTGTCAGGTGTAGGACCTCCATGTCCTTCCCAGCCAATAACAGCGCCATAATGGCTAACGCCCGCCAAGGGGCTTTCGGCAGCATCTCAGGACCATTGAGAACGCTTCAGAACATTGGGTTAGTTGGAAGCTGCGTTTTAGCAATCTTGATTATCACATGAGCGTTATCGTATTTTAGGTGGGAAAGAAATACGAAAAGAAGAACCATCAAATCCTAAAACCTAATATCCCCAACCTGATGATGTGTATTTCAGCCAAATTAGCTGCTGGTGAAATGACGTGGGTAAACTAAAATTCGGCATATTCCTACCCTTCTACGCATTTCAAGCCAAAACACCCACCGAACAATATGAAATCCTAAAAAACATAGTTTTAGAAAGCGAACGCTTAGGCTATGACTCTGTTTGGCTTGACGACCATTTAATGTACAATAATTGGCCAATTCTTGAGCCATGGGTAACTCTCTCCGCTCTCTCAGCCTTAACCAGGAAGATACGACTGGGAACCATGGTTACCTGCAATGCCCACAGAGACCCTGCTTTGCTCGCTAAAACCGCCGCCACCCTTGATGTCCTTTCGAATGGAAGATTAGAATTTGGGGTCGGGGCAGGTTGCCAGGAAGCTGAGCATTTAGCTTATGGGTATGGTTTTCCTAAAGCAAGTGTTAGAATTGAAGGCTTAGGTGAAGCTTTGGAAGTGATAACTCGGCTATGGACTCAAGAGAGGGCAAACTACCAAGGAAAACGGTACATTCTCAGAGATGCCGTTTGTGAGCCGAAACCGTTGCAGAAGCCGCATCCACCTATCACTCTTGGCGGGGGCGGCGAGAAACTGACGATGAAAATTACGGCGAAGTATGCTGACAGGTTTGATTGGGGCTCTTTGTCAAGTGTAGAGTATTATAAGCGTAAACTTGGGTTGTTACAAGAACAATGCAAAGTCGTTGGCAGAGACTTTGGCGAGATTGAGCGTTCCTGCTGGCCTGGAGGTCAAGTGTTGATTGCTCATAACCAAAAAGAATTGGAAGAAATGATTTCTCTGCGCAAACCCTCAAGTTTGCCTATGGATGAATTCAGGAAGGGCAATTTGATTGGCACTCCACACGAATGTAGGAGGCAGTTGCAGGTTTATGTTGATTTGGGAGTTACTTATTTTATGTTGTACTTCGCAGATTTGCCAAGCACAAATGGATTAAAGTTGTTTTCTGAAGAGGTCGTTAAGAAAGTATAGTTAGAGGTCTCCCCGGGCAATATGCGATAACTCGTGAACAATGATTTCATCCAAGCTGTGATAAGGATTCTTCCTTACTAGAATAATATAGTCGGCATCGTCGGTTTCGTCACCATTAAACACGCATGCATCAGTGCCATGGGTTGAAAGGATCCGTCCCCACTCTTCTATTTCTCGAAAATCATCTTCGATGCATTGGCGGTGCTGTAGAACATTGTTAAAATCGTCATCGCTTAACCTTAGCGCTTTAACTTTTGGCATTGGCTTGCTGCTAAGTGTTTTCCATGCAGCCGTAAGGTGCCTTTTTGATATGCGCTCGGTTTTCATTTCTATTCCTTCGACTAAACCCAAACAAAAACCCCTTATTTTCTGTTTTGGAAAAAAGACTCGCCGTTCAGAAGCAAGTCACTACAAAATTTAACGGGTTTTACTGTAAAAGGATTTGCAGTAGTTGCAATACTGCAACAAACGATTTTGCATTTAAATAAGGTCTTCAGTCTTTGCAAACGCTAGTGCATTTTATTGTTGTAGTCTGTTGTTAGCACGTTCATGCCGCTGAGGACTGCTTCCATGCTGGCTTTAACGATGTCTTCGCGGACACCCAAAGCTGTGACAGTTCGGTTGCCCTTACGCATGTGCACGAGAACTTCAACCATAGCATCTGTTCCGCCTGTGATGGCTTTAACGTTGTACTGTTCCAGCGTTATGGGTTCGGTCTCTGCGATGGCATCTTTGACGGCGTTTATGGCTGCATCCACGGGTCCAACTCCGACTGCAGCGCCCCAAACGACTTTGCCGTTTAGTTTCAGGCGTACAGAAGCAGTCGACGTAACTTTATCACCGCCGACATACGTCATTTCTTCAAGCTGAATTGGCTTATCTCCACCCAAGCCCATCACCGTTTCAGCTATGGCGAGAACATCTGCATCCATGACGGTCTTGCCCTTGTCGCCTAGTTCCTTTATGCGTTGAAAGATTTCCTTGAACTGTTTTTCAGTAGGTTTTAATCCCATATTGTTGAGGTCTGCGCGTATAGCATTGGAACCCGAGTGTTTTCCTGCAGCGATGCGTCTTTGGCATCCGACGAGTTCAGGAGCAAACGGCTCATAAGTTAAGGGGTTAGCGAGCACACCTTGAGTGTGAATACCTGACTCATGAGTGAAAGCGTTTTCTCCCACGACAGCTTTGTTTGGCTGCACATGAACGCCCGTTAGCCGCGAAACCAATTGTGATGTTCCATAAAGCAACTCGGTTTTGATGCCTAAGTTCAGCTTGTAGAGCGACCGCAAAGTAATCACGATTTCTTCGAGTGCTGCGTTGCCTGCGCGCTCACCTAAACCGTTAATTGTCGCGTGGCATTCTTCTGCGCCTGCTCCCAATGCGGCAACAGTGTTAGCGACCGCCATTCCAAAGTCGTTATGACAGTGCACGGCTACTGGAACTTTTATCGATTTTTTGAGGTTTGCAAAGAATTCTGCTGCTCGCTCGGGCGTTAAGATCCCCACGGTATCGCAGGGAACAACTCTGTCAACGCCTGCATCTACCGCGGTTAGGAACACTTTGGTTAAGTAGTCAAAGTCGGAGCGGGTCGCGTCTTCAGCCAAAAGCTCAACTGATAAACCATGGTCTTTGGCGTACAATACAAGATCCTGAGTTGTTTTCAATATCTGCTCGCGAGTCTTGCGAAGTTTACACTCGATGTGTAAATCAGAAGTTGGTATAATCATCGCAACGCCAGAAGCACCGCTTTTTAGGACCGCGTCCACGTCGTTTTTTGTGCCTCTTGCAGCGCTGAAAACCTGCGCCCTCAAACCCTGCTTGGCGATTAAGGCAACAGATTCCATTTCGCCCTCAGAAACCGCAGCGAACCCAGCTTCAATAAAATCCACGCCGAGCTCGTCTAGGCGCTGAGCAATCCGCAGTTTATTTTCGGGAACAAGAGATACTCCGGGTGTTTGTTCACCATCACGCAGGGTGGTGTCTAAAAACTTAACAGACTTAGGGAAGCGGTTGAATAAAGCAATACCCCATTTAAATCACATTCATTTTCAAGGGGTCAAGCTTAAATATAAAATTATTGGTGACATAAGATTACACAGAGGCAAAAGGTATGCGTAGTGACCAAATAAAAAAGGGAACAGAGAAAGCACCTCATCGAGCGCTCCTAAAATCATTAGGTTTACAAGACGATGATATTGCAAAGCCACTAATTGGCATAGCCAACAGCTACACCAACATCGTCCCAGGACACATTCACCTCAGAGTTATAGGAGAAGCGGTAAAAGAAGGCATTCTATCTGCAGGCGGCACACCGTTTGAATTTGACACGATAGCGGTTTGTGACGGCATTGCAATGGGGCATGAAGGTATGCGTTATTCCTTGCCTTCGAGAGAAATTATTGCTGATTCAGTGGAGATTATGCTTCAAGCCCACAGCTTAGATGGGCTTGTTATGATTTCGAACTGTGACAAAATTACTCCAGGCATGCTTATGGCGGCGGCACGAGTTAACATCCCAGCCATAATGGTTACAGGCGGACCTATGGCGGCAGGATACCATCATGGCAAAAAAATTAGCTATTCCTCAATGCCAGAAGCTCTCGGACAAGTGGCTGCGGGAAAAATGACTGAAGGCGAACTGCTTGAGATGGAAGCAACTGCATGTCCAGGATGCGGTTCCTGCAGCGGCATGTTCACAGCCAACACGATGGCATGCTTAACTGAAGCCTTAGGCATGTCGTTGCCTTACTGTGCAACCTCTCTTGCAAACAGTGCATTCAAACTTCGATTAGCCAGAGCTACAGGTAAGCAAATCCTCAAACTAATCAAAGACGACCTTAAACCGTCACAAATCCTCACTAAAGAAGCCTTCGAAAACGCCGTCGCGGTCGATATGGCACTGGGCGGCTCAACAAACACAACTCTACATCTTCCAGCAATTGCCAAAGAAGCAGGCTTAACTCTGCCTCTTTCCGTTTTTGATGAAATTGGCAGAAAAGTTCCCCACTTATGCAGCATGATACCCAGCGGAACTTATGCACTTGAAGACTTGGACGCAGCAGGCGGAGTTCCAGCTGTCATGAGCGAACTCAAAAGTCTACTCAACCTGAATCTAATAACAGTGACAGGAAAAACTGTGGGCGAGAACATCAAGAATGCAGAGGTTCTTGATAGAGAAGTCATTCACAGCTTAGCCAACCCCGTTCATAAAGAAGGCGGCATAGCAATTTTAACAGGCAACCTCGCACCTAAAGGCTCAGTCATAAAAACCGCAGGTGTCTCGCCAAAAATGCAAAAGCATACTGGTCCAGCAAAAGTTTTCGATTCAGAAAAAGAAGCCCTCATAGCTATCCGCGGCAACCAAATCAAGCCTGGCGACGTAGTCGTTATACGCTATGAAGGACCAAGAGGAGGACCTGGAATGCCTGAAATGCTATTTCCAACAGCAACAATTGCGGGCATGGGTCTTAGTGAAAGCGTCGCTTTAATCACGGATGGAAGATTCTCAGGCGCCACGCGCGGAGGAAGCATCGGACACGTTGCTCCAGAAGCTTTCGACGGCGGTCCAATCGCGGGTCTCAAAAATGGCGACATCATAACCATAGACATTCCAAACCGCACCCTAAAAGTGGAATTATCCGACGAAGAACTAAAAGCACGCTTAGCTGCTTGGAAGCCAAGGGAACCCAAAATCAAAAAGGGCATACTCTCACGTTATAAACCAACGCCAACAGAATAAAAATAAACACGTAAAGAGCAAAGAAAGAGGTAAGAGACTGTGATACTGGTTTTTACCAGTAACGTCCACTCCTCATACCCATACCCATTCTGTAAAGGATAGGCGGCTTGCTGTAGAAATTGGGAGTGATTTGCAGAATGATAATAAAACATCCGTTAAATTGCTCTAGCGTGCCTTTCTTTAATGTAATTTCTTCTTTCGGACAAAATATTTTGTTTTTCAACACTCGACAAAACATTAAGAGTAGTCATCTGCGGAATTTGCAGGACGACTACTTCAAGATAAGACGACTAATAGGCTCCAAACAACAAATCCAGTTACAACAACAAATAAGTCACTGTAACCACGCCTACTCTTGTCAATAGTGTAAGATGCAACATAGAGCCATTCGGTATGAACAAGAATTACTAACAAGCTTGTAACTTCGGCAAATTGTTTTTATTGCAACTGTAAAGGTTTAGCTAGACACCGTAAACTTTTTATTTGCACTGTTGATTCTTTTTAAAGAACGGAGTTAAAAGAGGCAAGAATATGAGGGATCGTCACCTCCATAGCCGGGATCGTCGGGTACAACTTCTCTAATTCACCCAGGTTAACCTCTGAACAAACTACCGAAAGATTCTCGCAAACAATTTTCCTAGACGAGAGTATAGTTAATTTAAACCATAGGAGACTTAATTGAAAATGGCAAAAATGTCTGGTGCACAAGCACTCTTAGAATCCCTTGAACGAGAAAATGTTGATGTTATATTCGGCATCTTAGGTGGTGCAATCCTCCCTGTATATGATGCATTATGTGGCAACAAGAAAATACGCCACATCCTCGCACGACATGAGCAGTGCGCAGCACATGAAGCTGAAGGTTACGCACGCGCCAGCGGAAGAGCAGGAGTATGCATGGCAACCAGCGGACCAGGAGCCACCAACCTAGTCACAGGTATAGCCAACGCATACATGGATTCTTCACCCATCATCGCATTAACAGGACAAATCCCAACATCAGGAGTCAACAGCTCCTACATGATTGGCAGAGACGCCTTCCAAGAAGCAGACATCATCGGCATCACCACCGCCATCACCAAATACAACTACCAACCAAGAACCGTCGCCGAAGTTCCCGTAGCCGTCAAAAGCGCATTCTATTTAGCAACCACAGGTCGACCTGGACCAGTCCTCATTGACTTGCCAAAGAACGTTCAAGCAGGAATCGCCGAGGTTGAATTTACAGATAAGATCGACGTCGGCGGGTATAAACTGCCTCCTGACCCAGATATGGCGAAAATCAGCGAAGCCGCCTCTTTGTTGGCGAAGGCTGAGCGACCAATCATTCTGGCAGGTGGTGGAGCAATAATTGCTGGAGCATCAAACGAACTAACCCAGATGTCAGATCTACTTATGGCACCAGTTGCCACAACCTTCATGGGCAAAGGCGTATTCCCAGAAAACCACCCCTTATCGTTGGGAAGCATCGGCATGCATGGCAACCCCGCAGCAAACAAACTGATGGGTGAAGCAGACGTCTTGTTAGCAGTTGGAACAAGGTTCTCTGACCGCGCAACCGCAAACTTGGACACATTCGCGTCCCACGCCAAAAAAATCCAATTAGACATAGATGATGCAGAAATCAACAAAAACATTGAAGTAGACATCCCAATAGTTGCAGACGCTAAGACATCGATGAAAATGCTCTACGCTGCGGTTTCAAAGAAGCTGCAGAAGGGCGAGGGCAAAGCATGGACAAAACATGTTAAAGAAGCAAAGGAACAGCTGAGTCCATTGCTAAAAGATTTACCTATGGACTTGGTTCCTAAAGCTTTGTTGAGCGAGTTACGAAAGCTGTTGCCTGAAAGTGCCATAGTCACAACCGAAGTGGGACAAAACCAGATGTGGTCAGCCCTGTACTTCCAAGCATTAAAACCTCGGACTTTCATAAGTTCAGGCGGTTTGGGAACCATGGGCTTTGGTTTCCCAGCAGCAATTGGCGCCAAAGTCGCGTGTCCAGATCGCGCTGTCGTGGACATAGCAGGCGACGGCAGCTTCATAATGAGCGAACAGGAATTAGCATGCTCAATAACTGAGAACATCCCAGTTACCGTCATAGTGCTAAACAACTCAATCCTCGGCATGGTAGCTCAATGGCAAAGAATGCTCTACAAACGACGCTACATGGCCGTCCACTTGGGCAAAACACCCGACTTCGTTAAGCTAGCAGAAGCTTACGGAGCACAAGGCCTGCGGGCAACCTCAATCGAGGAGTTCCACAAAGCAGTTAAGACAGCAATAACTAGTAAAGTAACAACAGTAATCGATGTGCCTATTGGCTCAGAGACCGATGTTGTTCCCTTTGTGCCTCCAGGCTGCGGTTTACCACAACAGATAGGTGATTACTAATGGAAACTGGAAAAACCAAAGTCATATCCGTGCTAGTCGAAAACAAACCTGGAGTATTGCACGCCATAGCAAACCTGTTTCGTCGAAGAAACTTTAACATCGAAAGTATCACCGTCGGCCCCACCCAGCAGCAAGACATATCCCGCATGACTATAACCATCAACGGAGACGAGAAAACAATCGACCAAGTTGTCAAGCAAGTCGCAAAACAAATCGACGTCCTCAAAGTAAGCGAACTATCACAGGGTAACTTTGTCATGCGCGAACTCGCCTTGATAAAAGTTAACGTGCCAAGCTCTAAAGAACGCAGCGATATCATCAACTGTGTAGATGTCTTCCGCGGCAGAATAATCGATGTGTCAACCGACAGCTTAACCGTTGAAATCACTGGAACCCCCGACAAAATCGATGCTTTCCTGAACCTCATGAAAACCTACGGAGTCATAGAACTAGCCAGAACAGGCATAACAGCCCTAGCCCGAGGCGCAAAATCGATAAGAATCGACGATTAAACAGCATCGTTATAGCGGAAATACTTAATTGCTTGTTCTTTAAAAGTCCCAATTATCTTTAGGCATATTTAGTTTAATTCAGGTAAGCGAAAGACTATGAATATTACAGAAAAAATCTTAGCCAAGGCTTCAGGAAAGAAAGTCGTTCATCCAGGCGAGATTGTTGACGCAAACGTCGACATGGTTATGATACATGACTTAACTGGACCCCTAGCGGTTGAAGCTTTCAAAAAAATAGGCGCACAAAAAGTTTGGAATAACAAAAAAGTAGTGGTAATTCTGGATCATCAAGTTCCAGCAGAATCAGTTAAGGCAGCGGAACTACATAAGACCATGAGGCAATTTGCCAAAGACCAAAACGTCACCTTCTACGAAGTAGGTAGAGGCGGCATATGCCACCAAGTTATGCCAGAAAAAGGACACGTAACACCAGGCAATGTAATCGTCGGTGCGGACTCACACACATGCACCTACGGAGCATTCGGCGCATTTGCCACTGGCATAGGCTCAACTGAAGCAGCCGCAGTTATGGCTACAGGAAAAATCTGGTTCAAAGTTCCCCCAACAATCAAAGTTAACGTAAAAGGCACCTTCCAAAAGTACGTTACACCAAAAGACCTGATCTTAAATGTCATAGGTAACATGGGTGTAGACGGAGCCATATACAAAGCAGCTGAATTCACAGGTCCAACCATCAAAAAAATGAGCATCGCAGGAAGAATGACCGTATGCAACATGGCAGTTGAGATGGGTGCCAAAAATGGCATCATCGAACCAGACGAAACAACACGTAAATTTTTAGAGGGCAGAGTCAAAGCATTGCAAGATTTTGATGCGTTAAAGAGCGACAAAGATGCAGTTTACGAGCGCACCGTCGAGTTTGACGTTTCCAAGATGGAGCCCCAAGTTGCATGCCCATCCTCAGTTGACAACGTGAAGCCTATTTCAGAAGTAGGCAACGTTCCAATCGAACAAGCCTTCATCGGGTCATGTACTAACGGAAGAATAGAAGACTTACGGTTAGCCGCAGAAGTCATGAAAGGCAAACGAGTTAAAGACGGCGTACGTGCCTTGGTTATTCCTGCTTCCCAAGAAGTCTACCGCCAAGCCTTAAAGGAAGGCTTAATGGAAATCTTCACAGACGCAGGCGCCATAGTGTGCGGTTCTGCTTGTGGACCATGCTTGGGAGGTCACATTGGTTTGTTAGCCGCAGGCGAATCATGCATCAGCACTTCTAACCGCAATTTCATAGGCAGAATGGGCAGCACCCAAGCCAGCGTTTACTTAGCCTCACCTGCAACCGTGGCGGCCTCTGCATTAACGGGCAAAATAACGGATCCCACAACAATGGAGACAAAACCATGAACAGGAAAATCAAAGCGCCAGCAATAAAATTCGGCAACAACATCGACACAGACGTTATCCTACCAGGCAAATATCTGATCTTAGTTGACCCCTGCGAATTAGCTAAACATGCACTGGAAAGCTTGGACACAGAGTTTGTCCAGAAAGCCAAAGGCGGCGTCATATTAGTTGGAGGCAAAAACTTCGGCTGCGGATCAAGCCGTGAGCAAGCTCCTTTAGCGCTAAAGTATTCAGGCGTCAAATGTGTGATCGCCGAATCGTTCGCCCGCATCTTCTTCCGCAACGCAATAAACATTGGTTTACCCGTAATCGAATGCAAAGGCATATCAAGCGCTGTTGAAACAGGCGACGAATTAGTCGTAGACTTTGAGGCGGGCAAAATCGATAACACCTCAAACTGCAAAAAGTTTCAAGTAGAAAAGCTTCCACCATTCATCCTAGAAATATTGGCAGATGGCGGATTAATCGAGAACTTACGAGGAAAGATGAAAAAATGACAGAATACAAAATATCCTTAATTCCAGGAGATGGCATCGGTCCAGAATTAACCGAAGCCACACTAAAAGTCTTAGATGCAGTTCAGAAAAAATTCGGCGTAAAACTTCAGATTATTGAAGCTGAAGCAGGTGACGTTGCTCTTGAGAGAGTAGGCGCCGCATTGCCAGCTGACACAGTGGAGAAAATCAAGAACTCACACGCTTGCCTAAAAGGTCCAGTGGGTGAATCTGCAGCTGATGTCATCGTCAAGCTCAGAGTCATGTTTGACTTGTACGCTAACTTGCGTCCATTGAAAGCTTACCCCAACGTTCCAGTCGCCAGACCAGACATCGACATGATGTTTGTCCGGGAGAACACTGAGGATGTTTACAAGGGCTTAGAATTCGCGATTGGCACTGACACCACCATTTGCATGCGAGTTATCACACGCAAAAACTGCGAACGCATAGCCAAAAAAGCCTTTGAGATCGCACGCTTACGCAATGGCAAAAAGAAAGTCACCGCCATTCACAAAGCAAACGTCATGCGCATCACCGATGGCTTATTCGCCAGCGTCTGCCGCGAAACAGCAAAACGCTACCCGGACATCACGTTTAACGAACTCTACGTTGACGCAGCATCCATGCGATTAATCAAGGAACCACAAATATTCGACGTCTTCTGCACTTGCAACATGTTCGGCGACATCCTATCTGACGAAGCTGCACAACAAATCGGCGGCTTAGGTATGGCTCCAGGCGCAAACGTGGGCGACAACTTTGGATTATTCGAACCCATTCACGGTTCAGCCCCAAACAGAGCAGGAAAACACACAGCCAACCCAATCTCCATGATACTCTCAGCAAAAATGATGCTGGAGTGGCTGGGCGAAAAATACGGTGACAAGAAATGCTTACAAGCAGGCGCAGCCATAGAGAACGGAGTAGTGTACGCTTTGACTAATCGTCAATCTGTTCCAGACTGCGGCGGCACCACCACAACTGTGGGTATGGCCGAGGCCATCGCTGCAGCCTTAACCGTGAAAAGTGGCTGAATGTATGACCAATAAACCCCCAAAAAATATCCGAATTTTTGACACAACATTAAGAGATGGGGAACAAACCCCCGGAGTTTCTTTAACCGCAGACGATAAGATTGAGATTGCACACCAACTCAGCAAGCTGGGCGTCGACGTTATCGAAGCGGGTTTTCCAAGTTCGTCTGATGGCGAAAAAAAAGTTGTTAAAGATATTGCCAACTTGGGTTTGACCTCAGAAATCTGTGGTTTATCCCGTGCAACAAGAGGTGATATTGACGCAGCTTTAGATTGTGATGTTGATTTAGTTCACGTTTTCATCCCAACCTCTCCAGTCCAGATGAAGTATGCGGTTAATTTGACGCCTGAGCAGGTTTTGGCTTCTACGGTTGATTCGATTTCTTATGTGAAGAAGCATGGGGTAAAATGCGAGTTTTCGCCAATGGATGCCACTCGCTCCGAGATGCCTTTCCTGAAACAAGTCTGCAAAGCAGCTCAGGATGCTGGCATGGATAGCCTAAATGTTCCAGACACCGTCGGCATCATGATTCCCAAAACAACCATCAAACTAATAGAGGAACTAAAAACCGTCGTCACAGTTCCGATAAGCACTCATTGCCATGACGACTTCGGCTTAGCAGTCGCAAACAGCTTAGCTGCTGTCGAAGCAGGAGCGACCCAAGTGCATGTCGCGGTCAACGGCTTAGGCGAACGCGCAGGAAATGCTTCGCTGGAAGAGGTTGTTATGGCTCTGCACTTGATTTACAAGTACAAAACAAACGTCAACACTCGCTTACTCTACAGCACTTCCCGATTGGTTGCATCATTAACGGGCATTACGGTCCAAGCTAACAAAGCAATTGTCGGCGAAAACGCGTTTGCCCACGAATCAGGCATTCACACGCGTGGAATAACCGAGAAACCATTAACTTTTGAACCCATAAATCCAGAATTGGTCGGGCGAACAAGAAAACTTGTCGCAGGCAAACTGGCGGGAACACGCGGCATTAAAGCTTCGCTGGGAGAAATCGGCATACTCCCAACAGAGGAGCAACTCAAAGAAATCGTCCAACGAGTCAAAGACTTGGGTGACAAAGGCAAGATGGTCACAGATGCGGATTTGATAGCGTTGACTTCGGCAGTTATGGGTGAGGTGATTGGGGAAGAAAAAATCATTGACTTATGCGATATGGCAGTGGTCACTGGCATCAAAGTTATCCCCACAGCATCCGTACGTTTAATTTTGAATGGCAAAGAATATGTTGCCGCTGAAACAGGAGTGGGACCAGTGGACGCAGTCTTAAAGGCAATTCAGAAGTTAACAAGCAGCATAGAAAATATCCGCTTAAGCGAATACCGCTTGGAAGCCATAACGGGCGGTTCAAATGCAGTCGCCGAAGTTGTCATAAAAGTGGAAGACGAAAAAGGGAACATCGTCTCTGCCAGAGCAGCCAGAGAAGACATCGTTATGGCAAGCGTTGAAGCAATGATAAACGGTATAAACAAGCTTTTGCTAAAGAACCACAAGCAGGTAAACAAAAAGTGAAGACAGTAGCCTTCCAAGGCGAACCCGGCGCCTACAGCGAATCCGCAGTTTACCAGTTTTTCGGCTCAAAGGTTCAGGCAAAGCCATGCAAGGACTTCCGAGACGTCTTCGAAAACGTGAAGCAAAAGGCGGTTGCGGCTGGTGTAGTGCCCGTTGAGAATTCGCTTGAAGGAAGTATCAACCAAAACTACGATCTTTTTTTCAATTATGACCTTAAAGTTTGCGGAGAAGCTATCGTCAGAATAGAGCATTGCTTGATCGTTAATCCCGGAACTAGGATTGATCAAATTAAGTCGGTTTATTCTCATCCGCAAGCGCTAGCTCAATGCAGAAGCTACTTAGAGAAAGCAGGATGGGAAATTGTCCCCTCTTACGATACCGCAGGCAGCGTTAAAATCATTAAAGAAGAAAAGCTCCTCTTTTCCGCAGCCATCGCCAGCCAACGTGCCGCCAAACTCTATGGCATGCAAATCCTTGCCAAAGACATTGCCGACAACAAAGACAACTTCACCAGATTCTTCGTTCTCTCCTATGAAGATTCAGCCCCAACAGGCAAGGACAAAACCAGCATTATCTTCTCAGCCAAACACGAACCAGGCTCACTCTACAATGCGTTAGGCGAGTTTGCTAAACGCAACATCAACCTGACCAGAATCGAATCCAGACCAACAAAGAAAACCGCCTGGGAATACAACTTTTACTTGGATTTTGAGGGGCACCGAACAGAACCAAAATGTGCCGAAGGATTGAAAGCGCTTGAAAAATACGCTGTATTCGTTAAGGTTCTTGGGTCGTACCCGAAAGCTAAGTAGTTTTTTATAACTTTTCGTAATAATTCTTAAAACTTAAATGCTAAACAAACAGACTAACCCTTTGAGGGGAGAGGTTGTTACCAACAAAGGGTAATGAAATTCAGAAAACCGCTGATAATGAAGCGACAACGTTTCAAAAGAAAACAAGAGCATCCGGTTCCTTATCAGGCGTTGCTGGAGTGCATTTCGTTGTCGGGGAACTATCTCGATTAGGTCTTATAGCCTTGCCAACGGTTAAAAACACAAAAGGCATTGATATAATTGCTTCAACACAAGACCTGACAAAAACAATTTATGTACAAGTGAAGGCTAATAAAATTAAATACAATTTCTGGATACTTGGAAAAGCTTTGAACAATAGGGACCTTTTCTACGTATTTGTGAATTTGTTAAGCAATCAACCAAATGCTCGCCCAGAATACTATATTGTTCCGTCAAAGGATGTTTATCATGACTACGAACGCTTCGAAAAAGCGATGCATAATGTGACTCCTAATGAAGCAGAAATTGAAGAAGTGGTAAAACGCATTAACAACCATGAAACTGCATGGGGAATCGTTTGGACCGCAGGCGTTTGCATAAAAAATGTCCGCGAAATTGCAAAAAAGAATAATCTAAAAATTAAGTATGACCGAAACAAGGGAGATGACTTTCCATTCTGTTTTTTCATAAGGGAAGATAAACAGAAGTATAAAGACAATTGGAAGTTGCTGTTTATTGCTGATTCACACCTCTGATAATTAAGGATTAGGAAACATGGATAAAAGTACTAGACACTCAAAAATTATAGGAGAATTCGGGGAGTTTTTGTATGTGGTTCTCTATCAAAAGCAGGCTTCGAAGTTATTAGGGCTGACCATACAGGTCTTGATGTAATAGCTTTTGACAAACATAACAAAAGACGTTTAGGCATATCGGTTAAATCGAGAACAAGGAATGAAGGAAAAGAAAAAACAGCGGTTAATGTTTTTTCTCATCAGGGTAAAGATGATAGACAAAAGCTGAAATCTTCTTATGAGGCATTTGGCTGTGAACCGTGGGATGCAGTTTACGTTGAAACCTCGAATAGTGCAGATTTGTATCTCGTTGATTTGGATACTTTCGATAAATACCACGGTGGAAAAGCGATTGAAAATTGGAAAATGGATGAAGCCTCAAAGCAAAGATACACTGAGGATCCAAATATAAAACATCTTAGCATCAAATTGGATTCTAGTAAATGGATAGTAAAGAAGGACACACATTAGAAACACACATATTATTCGTTAAGGCTTAGTTCTTGCTGAAGTCAATCCTCATTTTTTCTTAGTTTCAGGTTTTTTCTTTTTTGGGGCAACTCTGAAGCATACTTCATTGACTTATACAGCCAATCATCAAAAACCTTATTGTTTGTGTAAAGGGATTTTGGCAAAACAACATAGCCTTTCATTGCTCTTCCCGGCATTGGCTCAAAAGCAGATACATCCTTGCAATCCTTCAGTATTTCCGCCGCGTCAGAATCGGAGAGCCGCAGGAACAGTTTGTTGCCGTGAATCCCCACAAACATGTTGCCGTTAAAAAAATAGGCTGGGTACCCGAACATTTTCTTGTAATCACAGTTTTTATCCTTCATTTTCTCCATAATAAAATCTACAAGTTCCGCTGACGCTTTTTTCCATTCCATAAAAAACAGCTCAAATAGTAAAAACTAAAAATGGCTACTTGAGTTTTTCTGTGACACCAAATTACCCATTTATTCTATCAAAGATTTTATTTTCTCAAATATGTCCGATGGCTTGATTGGGTTGCCGCAGTGTTTACAAATTAGGATTTTGCCGTTTTTTGGTATTTCAACCATGTTGCTGCATTTTGGGCAGTCATAAGCGGTCATTATGACACCGTTTTCTTTGAGGAACACATTTAGGGAAGCAAAATCGGCTATTACCTGAGAAATATTTTCTGTTTGGGTTTTTTCCTTCTCTTGGTTGTTGGGCAAGGCTTCTTTTGATTCCGAAGAAACGGGACCGTTGAATACTTCATCTGCACATAGTTGACAAAGCTTCTTTCCAGTGTACTCTGGGAATTCTTTGCGTTTACCAAACTGCATTGAACCTATAACAAACCATTTTATGTAGCCCTTACGAAGTTGCTTGTTCCAAAAGACCATTTTTTGTTCATGCCAAGCGAGTTCTTTGCTGCACCTTGCACATGTCTCCATAGGTATCACTTTGCTTATGCGTGGTGTTTGCAGTAATTAGATTTTGTGCTAAACCTAAACAATGGGCAAATGCAGAATGATTGCTCAACCTTTGGTGTCTATTGTTTGACTACTATAGTGAGAAAAATTTCAATAATCCTGTGACCCTCAGGGTTGGTTTGGCCGTTGATTGTTATGCGTTCTGGGTGGAATTGGACGCCGTAGAAGGGTTTGGTTTTGTGTTTTACTGCTTCAACCTCGCATGAGGGAGAATCAGCCAACAGAATAAAGCCTGCACTGTTAAGGCTGTCTTTTAAAACATAATCGTAATGGTTTTCTGCTAACGGTATTGTTTGCCCTTCTTTGAAGCCGGCAAAGATTTCGCCTGATTGAATAACTTTTACGTCCTCAAATCGGTTAGTTACCTGCTGAGGAAGCGAACCGACTTCGGCGCCAAAAGCCCAACAGAGCAATTGATGACCAAAACAAATACCCAATAGGGGTACGTTGCAATTTTTTATTAGTTCTTCAACGCCTTCGAATTTGGCTCTATCAGAAGCTTGAACTATTCTGGCTGCCGACCCACCGATGACAACAGCATCGAATCCTTTGGCAATTTGACCTCTCTCATCGACATCTCTAAAATTGACTACCTTACATTCGCTAAACTTTCTCACTGCAACAAGCAAATCCGTGCTTATCGTGTCGTTCAGGGAACAATTAACAATCAACGATTTGATCGTGTGGGTCACATCTCAACCGCTAAGTCCACATATGCTTTCGCGTCGTAAAGGATTCCTTCCATTCCACGGTGTCTTCCGCTTTTCATAACTAGCCGTGGTCCCGAAACCTTGCGCGCGATGTAGAGTATGCGTTTGCCAATTATGCCGTCGCCTTCATGGGTTAATGTTGTCATTTCTTTGCCTTCTTGACGCGCCCTTTTTCAAGCAGCTTATTAATTATTATAAATGTTATGTCAAAATCCAGCCCCAGTGCGTCAGCTATTTCGCTGGCAAAACTTGGACCTGGATGCGACTTCAAGTAATCTTCAATCATGCGTTCCGCCTCTTTTGCGGTCACATCTTTGACACTGACAACTTCCATACTTCCCAATTTGTCTCGCACTGCTTCTCGTAGGAAGTCGGCGAAACTACGATAAAGTCCTGCATCGACGAGATGTTGAATTTTATTGTAGTCGGATTTGGAGAGTCTAACTGCGGCTTGAAGTCCTACAGGGTCGTTGATTTTTTGCTTCTGCACTTAATCTGGCACCTTGATACCAAATGGTACAAATAATATAAGTATTTTATGGAAAAAAACAATTAACCCAAAAAATTATTTTTCTGTGTATTCCAGCATCTTATACATGACATCGTAAGAATCTGCGAAGTCGCTATCAGTTTCTTTGAGCTTTTTCTTTAACCGCTCCAAACGTTCGACAATTGCTTTGGTGTCTTTGTTTTTGATTAGCGCAAGCAGTTCTTGAGCTTTAGCCATGAAAGTGTCTTCAATCTTGCTTAGTTCCGGAAGGCTGGTCTGAACGGTTGCATATAAGTCAGGGGTTTCCAGCGCCGTTGCCTCTGCTAGCGTGAATAGCATTCGGTAGGTGGTGCCTGCGACTTTTTTGGTTTCAGGCAAATTCTTCTGTTCGAGCAAGGTTTCGCATGCGACTAATCCAAGGAAATGTGGCAACCCCAAAACCACCGACATGAGCTCGTCATGTTTCTTTGGAGTCATTATAAAGACGTTGGCTTCTTCTTGCTCGAGCCAATGTTTGAATTTTTCTGCAAATTCCTGTTCCTTCGCGTTCGTGGGCGTTAGGACGTAGGCTTTATGTTTGACGCCGTTACTTCCCGGACCAAAAACTGGGTGAGTCCCCAAAACGGTGGCGCCTTTAAGGTATTGATGCATGATTTTTACTGGGGCTTCTTTGATGGAGCAGATGTCCATGACGACTTGCCCTTCGTGGATGACGGGGCTGATGGCTTTAACGACTTCCTCCACCGCAGTTATAGATACGCAAAGGAAAATTTGGTCAGCGTCCTGCACAGCTTCCGCAAAATTTGTGGTTAAGTCCACTAAAAGGTCTTTTTGTTTTGCAAGCTTCTCTTTTTTTCTATCAGCCAATATAACGTCGTAATCTTTAGAGAGGAAAAACTTGGCGAACCAAACGCCCATTTTCCCCGCGCCGATTACGGCAACCTTCATCGAGTTGCTGCCTCGCAGATTTTATCGAGCCCAACCTCGATCTGATCATCTGGCGCTGTTAGAGATATGCGGAAGTGCTCTCGGTAGTCTCCAAAAGCGGTGCCCGGTGCTACGGCTACGCCTTTGTCTAGTAGGTTGAGGGTGAATTTTTCGCTATCTAAACCGTCAAGTTTGGGGAATACATAGAAGGGTGCGTCTGGTTTGGTGAATTTGAAGCCTGCCGCTGAGAGTTTGGTGCTTGCGAGTTCTGCGCGTTGTTGGTATTTGGCTTTGATTTTGGATGCGATTCGCTGGTGGAGTTCTAAGCCTTTTAGCGCGGCGTCTTGAATAAACACTGGCACGTTGTTGATCGTGATTTGGTTAAGTTTGGTTAAGTTGTCGATTAGAGGTTTGTTGGCGATTAAGTAGCCGACTCGCCAGCCCGTCATGCTGAAGGTTTTAGAGAACCCATTTGATAGGATATGCTTGCATTCGCCGTTGTAGTCTAGGATGCTTTTTGTTTTAGTGAAGGCTATTGTCCCGTAAACCTCATCGGAGAGTATGGTGACGCCTTTTTTGTTGGCGATTTCGACTATGCCGTCGAGAGTTTTGGCATCTATGACTTTGCTTGTGGGGTTGTTGGGGTTGTTGAGAATAATCATGCGTGTATCTTTATCAATTAGGCTCTCTAGCTTGTCTAAATCTACTTTCCAATCGTCTTCAAGCTCAGTCCGCAATAGTTTAGTCTTTGCGCCTAGGCTTTTGGCTATCAAATCGTAGGCTGTCCAGTAAGGAGTAGGAATGATGACGTTTCCGCCGCCTTTCATCATCAAAAACATGGTGGCGAATATACCCCATTTTGAACCAGGCGTAATAACAACATTCTCAGCTTCAACGCCGTGCAGTTCAGCGAGTTTCTTCCGAAGACTAATCTCGCCATAAGAAGATGAATACTTGGTTTTGCCAGCCTTCATAGAAGTGTATGCAGCTTCCACAATTTCAGGCGGAGTAGCTAGGTCTGGGTCACCAAGGTTTAAACGAATTATCTTTTTTCCTTCACTTTCAAGTTTGAGGGCTTTCTCGTTTATCTCGTAGAGCATCTTTGGACTCTCCGTTAAGAGTTCTTTATTCTTGAACAGCACTGCACATATTAACTATTTCGCGGTAAACCAGTTCAATTTGAAATGGATTAAGCTGGCATTGGACAGATTTTTCTTTAATGCGCCTGTAAACTTCATTTTCCCTCGACGTATCACGTATTGGCATGCCCTGCTTTTTCTTGGAATCACCGATGGCTTTGCAAACTTTGACTCTTTCGCATAGAGCCTTGAGGATTTGATCGTCGATTGTATCTACTTTTTTTCGCAGCTTTGGAATTTCATCCATTTTTAGTGCTCCTTAAGGACTTTGGACAGGAATCCTGAGCGAATCAGATGATCAACTAAGGTTATGGCAACTACTGCTTCAATAGCTGGTACAGCTTTTGGGACGACGCAGGGGTCGTGCCTACCCTTGACGCTTATTTCGGCGTTCTCCATTAATGATAGGTTAACTGTTTTCTGTTCCTTCGCAATCGACGGCGTCGGCTTAATCGCCACCCGAATCATGATAGGCATACCACTGGATAAACCGCCCAATATACCGCCGGCATTCTCCGTTGAAGTCACAACCTTCCCATTCTTTAACAAAAACGCATCGTTATTCTGTGACCCAGTCAGTTCTGCAGCCCTAAACCCAGCGCCAAACTCAACCCCTTTCACAGCTGGAACACCAAACAATGCTTTAGCTAAATCAGCATCTAACGCATCAAACAATGGCTCTCCGATCCCTGCTGGCATGTTGAGTGCCATGCATTCGATAACTCCCCCAAGACTTTCGCCTTCTTTTCGTGCATTGATTATGGCTTCCTCCATTTTCTCCGAGCAAGCTAAATCGGGGCATCTGGTTGCGGCTGCATTTTTGTTTTTGCGGATTTCTGCAGCAGTGAATTTTTTATCAGTTTTAATGGTACCAATCGATTGAGTGTAAGCTAACACATCAATGTCATATCTGCCAAGCAATTTTTTGGCTATGGTTCCAGCCATTATGAGAGCTACTGTGACTCTACCTGAGAAGCGCCCACCTCCGCGGTGGTCGTTGAAGCCGCCGTACTTGATACGGGAAGGGTAATCGGAGTGACCTGGTCTTGGCAAGTCTTTGATGTCTTCGTAATCACTGGATTTGGTTTCTTTGTTCTCAACTATTACAGCGATTGGAGCGCCAGTTGTGAAACCATTAAAAATGCCAGATAAAATCTTGGCACCATCCTTCTCGACACGCCCAGAAACAATCTTTGGTTCCGCTGGGATCCTGCGGTCAAGCGCCTCTTGAAAATCATCTTCCGAAAGCGGCAAACCTGCTGTGCAACCATCCACAACTACGCCGACGACTTTGCCGTGGCTCTCGCCAAACGTGGTAACAATGAATTCTTTACCTATCGAATTTCCCGCCAACTAAGTCAGCTCCTAATTGTTTTAGATGAGTGAAGAACTGCGGATAAGACTTTCTGACGCACTCGGAGTTTTGGATTATGGTTTCTCCGTCAGCGCGTAGGGCGGCGACTGCACACGCCATTGCGATTCGGTGGTCGTTGTGCGGGTCAATGACGGTTCCATGCAACGGTGAACCGCCCTCTATGATTAAACCGTCGCTGTTGATTGTGATTTGTGCGCCCATCTTCGTTAGCTCAAGGTAAAGCGATTCGAGGCGATCAGATTCTTTTAGTCGAAGCCTGTGAGCGCCAAAAATGTGGGATATGCCCTTCGCGTAACAGGCCAAGATTGCAATTACTGGAACGAGGTCGGGAATGTTTTTGGCATCAACCTCTACAGGTTTGAGCAGCTTGCTTGACCTTTCAATCGTGATACTGTCATCGCAAACTTTTCCGTTGACGCCCATGTGCTTGAGGACGCCCATAATAGCCTTGTCTCCTTGAACGCTCGCGTATTCGAGGTTATTTATCTGGACTTTCGAGTTGGTTATGGCGGCTGCCGCGAGGAGAAAAGCGGCTGAGGAAAAGTCCCCCGGAACTCTGCCGTCTGACGGCGTGTAAGTTTGGTTTGCTGGGATATGAATATGGTTTTCGTGAGAAGGCACCTTAATCCCGTGGTCTGCAAGGACAACCTGAGTCATCTTAACGTAATCCGCAGACTCCAAGGGGGAAGACAGCATTATTTCCGTGTCCACTTGAGCCATCGGGCAAGCAAACATCAAACCCGAGATAAACTGCGAACTCACGCCGCCCGCAATCGAGGTTTCTCCGCCAACGATGCCTCCGCCTTCCACGAAGACGGCGTCTTTGCCGCCGAGTTTTCCCACGTGGGCTTTGGCTCCAAGGTCTTTGAGGCTTGCCAGCAACGGTTCCACTGGGCGCTTCTCGATTGACCCATTAAAAACTAATGTTGAAGAACCCTTCGCCAATTCAGCAATGGGAATCATGAATCGCAGTGTTGCGCCTGATTCGCCACAGTCAATCGGGTCCTTTGCACCCTTGAGCTCGTTAACGCCTTGGATGGTCCAGCAGCCGTCCGAAGTCTCCACTTTTGCGCCCAAAGCGGTAACTGCTCGGACAGTGGCTTCGGTGTCCTCAGACAAGAGGGGATTAGAAATTTTGGATGCTCGATGGGAGAGGGCAGCGGCGATGACCATCCTTTGAGTGATAGATTTAGAGGGCGGCGCACAAACTTGACCATTCAACGTTCCTGTTTTTTTAATGGTTACCTCTGTCATTGCTATAGCACCTTGGCTTTTTCACAGTTCATATTTGCTTGCAAAACTTCGCCGTCGTACTTTTGCAGGGCAGCCTTCACCAAATCAACCTTGTCTGTGGGAACCACCGCTGTCACCGCGGGTCCTTTACCGCATAGTCCCGCTGCCACAGCTCCAGCCGCCAACGCGTCGATTGCGATTGCAGTGTTGAGGTTTGAAGCTGAAGAGTAAATCAACCCGCTAAGTGTCAGTGCTTCCCAGACTTTGCCTTCCAAAGCCTTCTCAAATGCAACTTCCACAAGGGGCTTGAGGGTGCTTAACCTATTTACGTTGCAGTCGATTGTGTAGGCTTTTTGGGGCGGCACATGGAAGAGCACAACTAAATCCGCTGGCAAGGCAGTTTGCTTGATTATTTCCCGTTTCAAGTTATCAGTGATTGCTATGCCGCCGAAGAACGAGGCACATGCATCATCAAACGCGCCTGTAACTGTGACTTTGGCGTCAAAAGCTGCTTCAACACCCAACTTGACGATTTCTAAGTCGTCGAGGGTTTTTCCCAGTGCTGCGGTGGTTGCCAGAGCTGTTGCGTTAGCGGCTACACTACTGCTCTTGAGCCCTCTTGCGATGGGGATATTTGAAAGCGTTTTAATTTTTACGCCAAAACTTTTCTCTAAACTCAAATGCCGCAGGATCCTCGAGGCGGTTTTTTCTATGAGGAGCGTGCTTTCTTTGGGGTCGGAAACTATCTCAGCCCTGATAACGCCTGGTTCATCGGTTAAGTTAACTTCAGCTCTAGTCCACAAGTCAACCCCAAACGCCGCACCTTTTCCCAGTGCAATAGCGTTAACGATGGTTGCAGCTCCATGAGCAATTGCTACAGCTTTCCCAGCCACAGTTTACACCTTCTGCAAATGACTAAGTGCTGCCTGCCTCATAACTTCAACAGGAGCAGACTTACCCGTCCAGATTTCAAACGACGCCGCACCCTGATAAATCAACATCTCAACCCCACTCACAACTTTAGCGCCTGCGACTTTGGCGTCTTTGGCCAGTTGGGTTTCTATTGGGTTGTAAACAATGTCCATTACCCCCAAATTGGGACGTAACAGTTTAGGCAGGACAAGACTCTCGTCAGGTTTCGGTTTCATCCCAACAGATGTAGCGTTGATAAGTATGTCTGAGTCTTGAAGGTTATGCTGGATTTCCTTTGGCGAAAGCAAGCCTGCAACTATTTTTTTGTTAGCTGTCTTTTCCAGCAGTTTTGCTAATTCTTGAGCGGGTTTTAGGGTTCGATTCAAAACAGCGAGTTCGTCGGATTCCCGCGCCATCGTATATGCTATGGCTCTTGCGGCTCCCCCTGCGCCTAGCAACAGAACTTTTCTGCCTTTAGGTTCCACACCGTTCTCGCGCAATGCTTTCAATGCTCCAACGCCGTCGGTGTTGAACCCAAAAAGTTTGTTGTCTCTATTCAAGATAGTGTTAACTGAATTTATAATTTGAGCAGACAAGTCCACTCTGTCCAAGAATTTTAGGACTGAAGTCTTATGGGGCATTGTCACATTTAAGCCACGTATGTTTAGGGCTCGCATGCCGTTCACAGCGCTTTCTAACTCTGCAGATTTCACTTTGAAGGCTAAGAATGCGTAGTCGAGTTTGAGGGCGTCAAATGCTGCATTATGCATCAGGGGACTTAGCGTGTGTTCTATAGGATCGCCGATGACTCCACAAACTCTTGTTTTTCCCGACATATCCATGTTATTTTACCCCTAATAGAGCGTAAGCAGTCCTCATTTCATTTATGCTCATCTGTCCCGATGCAGTTTCGTTGCCCTGTTCGAGTGAGGCAAAAGTGAAGAATGCTCCAAACACAGGAGATAGTAGTCTTGAAATCTTGCCGTGTTCACCCATGCAAAAACAAATGAGTTTAGCCTTGCTGGATGCAAAAGAGACAAAACTTAGACAGGGAAGGTTGTCTTCTACCTGTTTGGCGGTTACTACAATTTTGCATATACTCGCTCCACTGGCAATCTCCTTGTCAAGAATATTCTCCATTGCTGAAACGCTGAGTGCACCATCGAATTTGTGATAGGATAAGATTGTTTTTGCACCCAACTGCTTTAGTTGGCTGATTGTTTCTATATGCTTTGGGCTAGACAAGTCAACGTCAACATATTCGAAACCGCTTTTGGCGGCGTTTAAAAGGGTTTGTTGCCGCTCAGATACTGTTCCGACGAAGAAGCCTTTTTCGCTCTGGAGTTTGTTAGTTGCAATTAAGGGGATTTTTGTGCTCGCGGAGAGGTCGGATAATTTTCGGGTTATCTCAAGGCTATCCAATCGAACTTCGATGAGGGCTGCTTGAGCTTTCTCTGCTTTTTCAATTAAATTTAATGCTTCTATGTTGTTTTTTGGGAGAATCGAAACACAGATTCTCGCGGTCACTTTTCAATCACCGTTTCTTCAAGCACTGATATGCCGAAGTGTCTTCCTCCCTTCGCTGCTAAATGCACCAGAACTTCGTCGCCTGGTTTTAGTTCTGTAACTGGTTTGGAGCCTTTAGGGGTTACTAGTCGGATTGTTTCGGCGTTCTGGAGGATGGTTTTGATTTTTGTATCGTTTGCTTGGGCTTCGATGAGAATTAGGGGGCGGAATTCGATTTTGGATCTACCAACGTTTGTGATTCTTACGTTGCCTTCTCGGCTGACGATTAAGACTTCGTCTCCTGCTTTAAGTTCCGAGAGGTACCTTGTGCTCTGCATCGAGGTTAAGGTGTAGTGGGAAGCTGGTCCAGCGTTAACCCTGAAAGGCCTAGATTGCACGTAAGGGTTCTCGTTTACTTCAGCTTCAACCAAAAAGAAGCCTGCAGACTGACAGCCGACAAGCATACCTTCGCCTGGAACCATCAAATCCACTGTGTCAACGCAGACTCTTGCGCCTGAACCAATTGGCTTAATGGATAAAATCGTCGATGCAGTTAACGCCATTTTCGGAGCCTTAGCCTTAATGAGTTTAACAGTTTTCTCCAACTCATTGGAGTTTCCAGTTTTAAGAAGCACACCGTCAGTTCCCAGTTCGAGTGCTTCCAAAACCACTTTCGCGTCCTCGGATGTGGTGACTTCAGCGATTAAGGTGTTTTTGCCTCTTCCCTTGGCAATCAAGTTCTCAAGCGGAATCACTCGCCAGTCAAGACAGTTAATTATTACATAGTCAACGCCAAGGTCTGCAGCTTTGGCGGCTTTGTTCTCGTCTTCTTTACCTTGAATAGTAACTCTTAGAGCAGTTTTTTTGCCTTCTTTCTTTAGTTGAGCTAGCTTTTTCTCGTTCAAATCATCAAGGAAAACAATTTCTAGTTTTCCGCTACGGGTGCTTGCCAGATCCCCTTCAAGGATAACATCGGCGTTTTCCTGGGCAAGGCTAAGTAAACTCTCTTTTTCTTGAGGTGAAGCATTCGGGTCTATTTCTATCCAGAGTTCTTTCAACGGTTTTCACCGAGAATCTTTAGCGCCTGTTCAACAGATGAGTTTTGATGGACGATTGCTGAGAGCGCTTTACATATTTGGGTTGGTTTGTCGCATTGGAAAACGTTTCGTCCGATTGAAAGCCCCGCGGCGCCAGCTTTCAAGGCATCACTTGTGGTTTGAAGGACTTCGTCTAGGGTTTTGCATTTTGGTCCTCCTGCAATTACGACTGGGACCGGGCAACTTTCAGTGACAGTTTTGAAGGTGTCTATGCTGCCTGTGTAGTTGGTTTTTATAATGTCTGCGCCAAGTTCGGCGCCGATTCTTGCAGCATGTGCAACGACATTTACGTCATGTTCGTTTTGTATTTTTGGTCCGCGCGGATACATCATCGCTAACAGTGGTATTCCGAAAACGTCACATTCGTCCGCGACTTTGCCAAGATTGTATAGCATTTTGTCTTCGTCTTGCGAACCGACGTTTATATGGACTGAAACGGCGTCTGCGCCGACTCGTATAGCTTCTTGCACGCTGCATACTTGGACTTTGCCGTTTACGTTGGGGCTTAGATTCGACATGCCTGAGAGCATAACGATTAAACCGGCGTTGCCAACGTCAATTTGTTTGGCTATGCCCTTGTGGACAAGGATAGCATCGACTTCGCCTTTTACTAGTTGGTCAGTGATTTGTTGCATGTTGGTTATACCTTGGATGGGTCCGATAGTGACGCCGTGGTCCATTGGTACAATTACTGTGTGGTTGTCTTGCTGCATGATTTTTCTTAATCTGCGAGTTTTTCCTGAGTTCATTTTTTCCACCTTAACGTGTTTTAAGCGAGTTTTTAATTAACTTTAACGCTTTTTCTTTCTCATTCCAATCTACAAACAAAAGAATACTGGATGTAATGGTTAGGATACCAGAGATGTTTATGCCGTTAACTCTGAGATCCTCGCTGATTTTGCCGATGATGCCGTGGGTTTCTTCTAAGCCAACTCCGCTGGTTTTTAGGAAAACAAGGTCTTTTTTCACTGCCATAGCTATGGTTTCTTTGTTGTCTATGGTTATTTTGTGGATTTGGTTGAAGAGGGCATCTATGTTTTTTTCTTGGGGAACGTAGAGTATGATTGAGTTGGTGTTCATTGACATTCCCAGGAGCATAGAGTTTTCTTTTACTTTCTCAATCATTTCAGTGACGACTAAAGGGTTAGCAGATATGCCGTTTCCTATCACCGTTATCTCAGCAACCGGGGTTGGATGAGCAATTTCGGCATCCAATTCCGTGGCTAATCCACCTTTAATTAAGGTGCCTGCCCGGCTCAAATCGCAATTTGCATTACTGATTACTTTAACGTCGATGTTTTTGGGTTTGTATTTGAGGGCTTTGCTATGGATAAATTTGGCGCCTGAATCCGCAAGCCCTACCAGTGTAGTGACGTCGATTTCTGTAAGCAGTTTAGGAGATGCAATAATTTTGGGGTCACTGGACATTATGCCATCGGCATCTGTTACCAACACAACTTGGTTTGCGTTTATTCCCTGGGCTAGTATGAATGCGGTGGTGTCGCTTCCGCCTCTGCCCAATGTGGTGATTTTGCCGTCTTTGGTTTTGCCTACAAACCCTGCGATTACGGGTATGATGCCTTTTTCTACGAGTGGAAAGATGCATTCTTTGATGTTCTTATCGCATTCTTTTAGGATTGGATTAGCGTTTTGGAATGAGTCATCAGTGATTATTGGCCACTTGTTATCCATAGGATCAAAGTAGCAAGCGTCTACGCCATTGTTCCTCAATGCTGCAGCGAAAATTCGTACGCTTGTACGTTCACCCATCGAGAGGATATCGTCTAATTCGTGTTTTTGCAGTTTTCCATTCGAAGTGTTCTTGGCAGTGGTCATGAGAACATCGGTCGTTTTTCCCATGGCAGAAACTACAACGGCGATTTTGGTGCCTTTTTTAGCTTCATTCACTACGGCAACAACTGCTTTAAGGAGCCTTTCATGGTCGGCGAGGCTGGAACCACCGAATTTTACAACTATAGTTTTGTTAGTTTGCATGTGGGTACCCCCGTGTTTCGCCCAGAACTATTCTCAAAAAATTTGTTAGTCCTGGGCTTATGGAAAATGGTAATAATAAAAGTAGTAGTCGAAGCTAGAAAACTGTAATGCAGCGATATCGGTTTTAGTTTTGGCGTTGAGCATTGCTTCGAACCTGTCAATCACCTATATGTCGAAAAAATATAAGCGTTTCTGTAGTGAGGCTCCTGAAATATAAGTTTAAGCTAACCAATTTCTTAAAAACGCTTCTATTTTGAGTTAGCGATATTTTAGCTCCTCTCAATCAGGCAATAAACCGAGTTTGTTTAATTTCAAGGGGGAGCAATCACATTTGACTTAAGAAAATTGATATGATTTTTTAATGAACGGAGGATAAAGGGCATCTGATGGAAAAGCATGTCTAAAGTATCCCTTGTGCTTATTGATTAGTCTGCAAAGTTCACAGTTTTCTATATTGTCTCTTCTGTGTCCTCGAGCATGAGATTCCAAAACAGACTTAATAGTTGATGAAAAGAAAGACGTTTTCATGATAGGGTCTGTTTTATCAAAATCGGTCATCATAGGTAAAGAAAATACAATTAAATTAAGACCAAGGTTTCGCATTAAAATTGAGCTCTTCAAAGGAGCAAATTTTGATTTACTGAAATCATACATGAAATCAAGAATTTTTTTTAGAGCCCAGGACACTACAGCACCTATCAAAACGTCTGACCAAACAATGAGGACAGGAAAAATATGCTTCCTTTCTACCATATATTATCTAGTTAATATAATCCCGATTTAACACATTGCGCTAGAGCGCGCCATTTATATCTTAGCCCAGCTAATCGCATTTCGCATCGTAACTGGGCTAAAAGTAACTGACCAAGAAATAATGTTGTTTGTCGTGATAATTGTTTAGTGTTACAAAAATCATCTTAACAACGAGCTGAAAAGTGGTAAAAATCCGCAAAAAAAGCTTGGGTTAATTGATTAATCAAAAAAACCATGTTGGTTTCTACTTGTTCGGCTTGTTGATGTAGCAAGCAAAATTAAGGATGACGACTAAAATCATTTGAAATCATATTTGGAATCCCAATATCCATTTATTTTTGGTGTACTTTTGGGATAGTAGGCAGATCCACCGTATTCTAAAGCTAATCATCGTGTTTATTGAGAAATCTGAAGAAGAGGCCGAAAATCACCTTTCTGCCCAAAACGAACAATCATTACTTCTCAAATCTTCTACTTTATCGCTTGTCTCAACATTGACAATATCGGTTAAGCCAACAAAAAACGCACCATAACCAGCCTATACAGCGAAATCCGCAATAACCTCGAAACCATCTACGAAGTCACAGGCGAATACGACATAGTCCCCATCATCAACGGCAGGAACTTAATCGAAATGAACGGACGCATAGAGAAAATTCGCCGATTCGAAGACATCATGAAAACCAACACCGTTATAGTCCTGCGAAGCTGGTAACAAAAAAAGAAATGAACGCCCTTCCAATTTTGCAGGACCTAGTTTAAAAATTTCATTACTTGATCAACAAGAACATCGGGGGACTCTACTGTGTTAAGTTGCAGGTCAACCCATTTTGAGTTATATGGGTCAGAAAGAGAATAGAGCCTTTGAAATACTTCTTTTTCTTCGAGGTCTCGTTTCATTATTTTTCGGCGCGCATCTGAAAAACTAATTCCTTCTCTCAGACCCATTCTTTTTGCTCTTACTTCCATTGACGCTGTACAGTATATTTTAAAGACACTACCGATGGGTTGCGATAGGTAACAGACTAATCTACCGTCCCAAATCTTATTGAATTCCATTGCAATGCGCTGAGCAATTTCCTGATCAACTTTTCTTAATGAGGTGTCAGGAATTGAACCAAATTGTTCAATTTCAAGATTGCAGTTTACCGCTAGTTTTCTAAACTCACCACCGACGTCAATATGCTTCCAACCGGTCTTTTCTTCCAAAAGCCTGCAAATTGTGGATTTACCAGAACACGCCTGACCTGATACAGCAATTGACAGGTAGCGACCTATGTTGTTTGCCATCGAATAATACTCTCTGCGACTTTTCCACTCTTTCGGCTAATCTGATTTCTTATACTATCTTTGAAACGAATCTTTGGGTAACATTTCAGCGAATTCCATAATTCGATCAAATGCGGGGTTTCATAGTTTTTCCGCACTAGTTTATAATAAATAGCCTCTTCGGTTGAAAGGTTCTGGCAAGCAATATAATTCATTCGCCCAAGCCATATTGACTCCGTTGTTAGAGGCGTCACCAACTGGATCAGCGGTATTGGGTCGTAGTCTAAGAATGGTTCTATGGAAACGCTGGTTTTGAATCCTCTAGAATACGCGTACTGTAAAGAAGAAAACCTTTCTTTAAAAAGCGGAGCGTTCGGTTCCCAGAATAATAGAAGCTCGTCAGAAGAAGAAGTTATTGTAAATCTGAATTGAATTTGGTTTTGAAATTCTGAGAATTTGGAGTCAATTTCTTTTATGACCTCTAAACGGGGTTTTGAAGTAATTAAAACGGTGTTTCCGCTGTAAAGGAGGTTTTCAAGAGCAGTAAAACATTCTTCTTTAAATGGAGAGTCTGCGATGATGTCATGAGTGCTCGGAAACATAATACGACCGGGCAGTTTAGGCATTCTTTTGTTTAGAACTTCTTTTCTTATTTTCATATCTTTCCAAGATGAGGAAGTACTTCTGCCGAATCGTCGAGCCATCATTTTTGCGTAACAATACCTACAATCGTTAAGACAGCCCATAATACAGTTATAATTGTAATCTGCCCATTCTTTTGTACCAGAAGTTACTTTGTGGCTTTGACTATTGCATTGCATATTTTTACTCTTCTTCCACATTTTGCAGGTTTCTTGATTTTAGCTGTTGTGGTGAGATAGGACGCAATTTTGGAGGCATATCAACCCCTATCTTAGCTTTTACAGTGCTCCACTTAACCGCATATCTCTGCCTTTTATGTTTCCAAGCATCCTCAATATGGACAACTTTCAGATAGCCCTTTTTCAATAGCCAATGAAGAGCTTCAATTCTAGCTTTTGCATCAGGTTCTTCTTTCACTAGGTCATTACATTGAAAATCGCACAAACTCTCCTCGTGTTGTTTTATTATTTTCCAAAGTATTTTCCATTCGACAGGTCGTCTATTTCCGGGTATGTTAGCAAACAACCCGGGGTGCAGGCTCTTGAATTTTGCTAGTGCCTCCTGATTACTTGGTGTATATTTGGGATTACACGTAATCGCTGAGTAAGCGTCTTTTGTCATCCTTACGCCGGCTTCATAATTAGAACACAATATTAAGTGGAAAAGTTGTTGATCTTTGGGGTTGTATGGAAGTGCAAGAACATAACGAAACCATCTATGCAAACGGTTCTTGTATAAAACGCATGAAGATTGTCTGCTTTTGTTTAATTGCGATATCTTGGGTAAGGATACTTTTACGCCATAGTTTACTTCCAAATAGGTCATCTGCCTGTTGAACGGTGCTTGCCTCTGCATTGGACCAAATCATCTTATCGGGGTTTAAAGGCAAGGGCGCAAATTCATTCCGCCCTAGAAACCAATCAGAAGTGAAGCTAAAAATAAAAAATTCTGTCCCTGTTTTGAAGGCTGAAGGCATTCTTTGGAGTGCTACGTGGTTTATTGTGTTGTATTCTACGCTCCGTAATGGGTCAAAAAAGTATAGAGAATTTCCTAAGTAAAGTTTACTAATATCAGCAAGTGCATCGTCAACACCTTTGTTAAGCAAGTAGATGCCGCCTTTATTGGAACCTACAGAACCCTTTGCTTCTTCTAAATCTATGTTAGGCCATCTACGCGCGATTACTTTCTCCAAATTAAAGAAGCATTCGACGTCGCTTTCTATTAAGACAACTTTAAGATTATTTGTGTTGGGATTTTTTGCCTTTAATTCTAGGGCATGACCTTTTGAGCCCAAAACCGCGAGTTTCAAGTCTTCGATATAGACTTCACCAGAAGCAGCATTCATTTCAATAATTGCTGTTGGATTTTGATAATTCAATCGGGCCCCACCTGACGTAATTTTCCACCAAAATGGGTAGTAGTCGCCAATAACATCGCATTTTAATTTTGTTCCAGCGAGACCGCTCAAACAAATAGCGTTGTTGTGAAACTTGAGGGGCATGCATTATTCTCCAAATCGGAATTGAGCCTTATATATTTGAGTTTGTTTAAAAGACTTTCATACACCAAAATAACAAAGCGCTTTACTAATTAGCCATTAGGAAAGATTTCATGCTTCTTGAGCTACCAACTGTTTACTTTCGCAGCTTCTTGATTTTAACTACAGCGTTGTCCGAGCCAATGTAGACGATGTCGGTTAAGCCGATGAAGAACCCTGTTTCAACCACGCCAGGGATCATCTTGACTTTAACACCGAGTTCAGCGGGATTCACTATTTCTCCAAAGTATGCGTCTATGATTGCATTCCCATTATCCGTTATTGTTGGACCCAACTTTCCTTTGCCTTCACGTACAACAGGCTTCCCGCCCATGGCAATGATTGTTTCTTTAACTATTGGAAGGGCGAAGGGCAAGACTTCGACGGGTACAAATTGGTTGTTTTCGCCGAGTAATTTGACTTTTTTTGCTTCGTCTGCGATGATGATGTTGAGTTTGGTGGCTGAGGCAACAATTTTTTCTCTCGCTAGTGCTCCGCCACCGCCTTTAATCAGGAACAGTTCGGGAGTTAGTTGGTCTGCGCCGTCGATAGTTACGTCGATAACTGGGTGCTCATCGAGTGTTGTGATTGGGATTTTGCATTCAACAGCTAAAAGAAACGCTTGATAAGAAGTCGGGATACCCATTATGTGAAAGTTTTCTTGTTTGATTCGCTCGCCGAGGGCTTCGATGGCAAACGCTGCTGTACTTCCACTGCCTAATCCTACGATGTAGCCGTCTTTCACGTGCTTAACTGCTTCTAATGCGGCTCTCTGTTTCTGCATTTGAATTGGGTCTAAGTTAGCTTTCAATTTCCATCTGCCCCAATTTATCTAGCACTTTCTCAACTTCACTACGAATTGACTCTATACGTCTTTCAGCTTCAGTTTTAGCGTCAGGTTTCTGTTCCACAGGTTTGCGTTTCTTTTTCGGTTTCTCTTCGCCGCCTGGTGGTGATTCAGTTTCCTCTTCTTCTTCGTCTTCATCACTTTCTATTTGCGTTGGAGTTTGCGACGGCATTTTTATGGGGATTTCCCGAATAGGTTTAACGTCGATTCTTGTTCTGAGTTCTTCAACTTTGCTGGTGAGTTCTCCAAAGCGTTCACTGAAAAGTTTCATGAGGTCTTCCTGCATACCCTCAAGTTCATGCAGCGCAACGATTCCTTCGTCTTTAGAAATCGATTCTTTAATACTGTTCATTCTGTTTTTGTAAGTGCTTGCTAGTTTTTCACGTTCTTGCTCAGTAATCTTGCCTTCAGCATGAGCTTCGTAGAGCCGTCTAATCGCGTCGCCCAAGATGTCGCGTTCTAAATCAAGAATGCGCAATTCATCTTTTGCGCTTGAAGCCATCGTGGTTTGAACGCTTTTAGAAATTTTAAACGGCAAATTGGAGTATTCAGGATCTATGTCTTTGGCTTGCTTTTGCGGAGTTTTTTTTGCTGGCGAAGGACTTTTTCCATACCTTCGCATTACAAAGATTACCGTGCCAACAGCTATGATTACCACTAATAATACAATTATTACAATTAATGGGTCCTCATACCAAATTGCCAAGCCACGACATCCTCGGTATCTTGATTGTGCACCATGTATATATTAATTAATATAATGACTCTGTTTGGTTTTCCAAGTTTAAATAAATATTGCAAGATTTGACTGTTTAAAGCGGTCAATTTTTTGTGGGACTTTCCGTTGAGGACTAAGTTTAAATCGGGAATCACTACACCACCCTAATTATGAAAGCAATAACGATCCTTGGCGCCATTGCGGTAACGATTTTGTTCTTTTTTGCAGTAATCTTTGCACTTGCCGCTTCCGTGCAAGCAACAACGGCTAGACTTGCGACAAGCGGCATACTATTCGTAATTGGGTTAGCCATAATCGTGGGCATCTATTACACAACCCGCAAGCCCAAAACGGTTATCCAGCAACTGGAAGTGTCAGGACAAATGAAGGCAGCGCAAATCAAATGCCCCAACTGTGGAGGATCAATAAACGCTGACCAAATCAAAATTGTTTCTGGCGTTCCATACGTTAAATGTCCGTATTGCGGCACCACTTTTGAGGTTACTGAGGAACCAAAATGGTAAAACGCGCCCCTCTATTCCTGATTTCTTTTCTAATTTTTACTTTGGCAGTTTCAGTTGCGAGCAGCGTTAATGCCCAAAACCTAGTTTACAGAGTAGACCATGAGTGGGCGCAGATATTCATCAACCAAGACGGCACCATCGACTTAACCTACAACATAACCGTAAGCGTCACCCAAGGAATCATGCATGGATTCTACGTTGGGCAACCCAAAAGCGACTTTACGCCTGGAACAGCAGTGGATCAAAATGGAAACTCGCTTCAAGTTGCCGATGTCAGCAGCAGCGGCGACTACAAAGTTGACGTAACGCTAGCTCAGCCCTTAACATCTGGGCAATCTGTTTGGTTCCAAGTTACAACCAACGTTGCAGGCATGATAAGCAACGACACCACAAACCCCGGCAACTATGGCATGCAGTTTATTCCCCAGTGGATATCGGACACAGCGATTAGCGATGTTCGGATCCAGATTGTTTTGCCGCCCGATGTCACCGTGGCTGATGTGAAAACTACCCAGAACTTCTACAACGGCACCTCCACTGTCGAGGGGCGGTTGGCGGTTTACTGGGAAAAACCAGTGATCCAACCAAACGAACAGTTCACGGTCGGGGTTTCTTTCCCATCCAAATTTTTGCCAAACTATAATCCCCCCCAAACAGGCGGCGGCATCGACTTCGGAATCTTAGGCACCATACTGGGAGTTGTTGGAGTATTGTTTGCACTTGTTATTTTTGTTTTAATAATTAAAGCAGTCAGCAAAATTTCCTATACTTCGCCAAAGGTCAGCATGGAGAGTTTAGGCGCTAAACGCGGCTTAACCGCTGTAGAAGCTTCCTATTTACTTGACATGAAGCCACCTCAGTTAGTAACAGAAATCCTCTACAGCCTTTTGCAGAAGAGGGCAGTTTGGGCGACGGAAACCAAACCCTCACTCAAACTAAAGGTTCTGCCTCCGTTTGATAATAAAACTGGTCCCAAAGACAATCCGCTGCGTTTTTACGAGATAGATTTTCTAAATTCGCTCAAAGCTGACGGCTCACTCGATGAGGAGAAGCTTGCACACACCATCATGTTCCTTCGCGATACAGTGGAGCAGAAACTTCAAGGTTACAGCCGAAAAGACACCGTTGACTACTACCGAAAAATCGCATCTCAAGCCTGGACTCAAGTTGAACAAGCAGGCACGGTCGAATTGGCTGCGAACGCTTATGACGAGCAACTGCTGTGGCTTATGCTTGATCCTAACCAGCGGACGCGCACAGAAACCGCTTTCAGGGACAGGGTTATTCAGCCTAATCCAATGTGGTTCTGGTGGTGGTACGGCTACACAACTTACCATCCAAATCCCACGTATACCCCAAACCCTAGCGCACCAGCACAATCAGGTCCACCACCGGCAATTCCAGGTGCAGACTTCGCAAACACTATAGCCACATCCGTCGAAAAAACTTCAAACAACATAGTTGTCAACATCGAAAAATTCGCCAACGCTATCGTCCCGGCACCACCCAAGGCGTCCCATGAACCAGCACGTAAAGGAGCAGATTGCGTTTGCGCTTGTCATGCATGTGCCTGTGCTTGCGCTTGCGTTTCATGTGCTTGTGCATGTGCAGGTGGAGGAGGACACTAAATGAGTTTTCTGAAAAAAATCGTTAGTAAACCCAAGCTTCCAGTCGGACGTTATATGTACCGTGGCGAAGACAAATTTGCAGGCATGTCTCTGCAATTACGCATTGAACAGTCTGGGCAAGGAGTAATGGTAATCAATGCCAACACCGTTTTACACCTAAACCACACAGCAACAGCCTTCGCTTACTATTTCATGCAAGGCTTTCCCGAGCAAGATGTTTTAGGCAAAATTCGCCGCATGTACAACGTTAACGCTGAAACAGCAAAGGCAGATTACGAGAAGCTTGTTTATACGATTAGCACCTTGGCGCAGACCGAAAAAATTGACCCTATCACCTTTTTGGGAATTGAGAAAGAAGAACCTTTCACTTACCAGTATTCAGCGCCTCTACGAATGGATTTAGCTTTAACGTTCAGATGCCAAAACGACTGCGTACATTGTTACGCGGGTGGACCTCATGAAACCCCAGAATTAACAACACCGCAGTGGAAAAGCGTGATCGATAAACTCAGCGAAATCGGCGTTTTCATCTTAACCTTCACCGGTGGCGAACCCACGATGCGAGATGATTTGCCTGAACTATTACTTTACGCTCAAAACAAAGGCTTGGTAACTGGATTAATAAGTAATGGGCGAAAGCTCAAGGATAAAGCATATGTGACTATTCTAGAGAAGTCAGGCTTAGACTTTGTTCAAGTAACACTGGAATCCCACAAACCACAAGTACATGATTTAATGACCACGGTGAAGGGCAGCTGGAAAGAAACCGTTGCCGGAATCCAAAATGCGGTTCAATCACAAATTTATGTTTCAACGAACACAACGCTAAGCAAACATAACGCAGCCAACTTCTTAACAACCATCGATTACATCAAAGGGCTTGGCGTAGATGCTTTTGGCTGCAACAGCCTCATATACTCAGGAAAAGCACCAGCTGCAAGCGAAGAGTTTGCTCTATCCGTTAACGAGTTAAAAACACTTTTACCCCAAATACGAGACAAAGCCCAATTGATTGGCTTAAAATTCCTCTGGTACACCCCAACACAGTACTGCCAATTTGACCCTGTCCAATTAGGATTAGGCGTGAAATCCTGCACCGCCGCAATGATAAACGCTTGCATAGGACCCAACGGCGACGTTTACCCATGCCAAAGCTACTTTGAAAGCCTAGGCAACATCTTAACCGAGCCGTGGGAGAAGATTTGGCACAACACACTAGCAGAAAAACTTCGCAAACGAGAATATGTTGAAGAAAAATGCAAGGATTGTTCTCAACTTCAGGTTTGCGGTGGCGGATGCCCTTTGGAACTGCAAAACAAGGAGCACCAATGTGCCCAGACAGGATAATCTTATCTTTAGCAAGCAACCATTTCTTTTAAAGTAAATAGCGCTAAATCGTGAGTTTAGAGAGAAATGTCTCAAACGGAAAAATGCAGGCTTATCGTTTTCGATGTTGAGGGAGTGCTGATCCCTAAAAACCGCTTCATTTTTGAAGTGGGCAAAACCTTAGGATTCGCTACACTAGTTAAGCTGCTTTTTTTCGGTTTTCTCTACGAAGCAGGCATTTTAAAATTAAAATCGGCATTACAACATGTTTTCAGCAATTTGAAGGGGGTTGAGCTTAAAAATCTTCAGTGCATCTTTGACAAGATTCCTGCCACGCCCCTTCTGCTAAGCATTTTTAATCAACTAAAAAATAGGAATTACAAGATTGCTCTAATAAGTTCAGGGTTGCCAACGGTTATCATTAAAAAGTTTGCAGACTGCTTGGGTGCAGAATACGCCTTTGGCATCGATGTTGAAACCCAAGACGGAAAGTTGACGGGTCAAATAAGCGGTGAAGCCATTGAACTTTATGGAAAAATGAAAATTTTAACTAAAATTTTAGTTGCCGAAAACTTAGAGCTGAAGGATTGTGTGGTTGTCGCTGATGACCGAAACAACCGCTGCCTTTTTTCGCCTGAAGTATTAAAAATTGGTTTTAACGCCGATTTTGTTATCCGCGTAAAAGCTGACAGGGTAATTAACGGTAAACTTTCAGGTATTCTACCCGTCATTGACGGGAAAAAACATAAAGGGTCTTTTCCATCGATTAACGATTTGGTTAGAGAAGACATTCACGCTGCAGGGTTTTTTATGCCTGTAATCGCGGGACTAATCACTATTCCCGTAGTTGCGGTAATAATCATTCTTATCGCATTCGTCTACACAGTTTCTGAACTTAGGCGTTTAGAGGGACGCGAACTCCGATTGGTTTCAGCGGTTACCCGGCATGCAGCTTCCGAGTCTGAACTTTATGGTTTTGCTGCGGCGCCTCTTTACTTTGCTTTTGGAATAGTGGCAACTTTGCTTTTGTTCCCAACCCGTGCAGGCAGTGCAGCCATCGCAATGTTTTGCTTTGGTGATAGTGCAGCTTCACTCTTCGGAGGATTAATTTCCACTTCGTTGCCGTTTAACAAAGGAAAAACTTGGGAGGGCACCTTAGCCGGGTTTATTTTTGCTTTTTTGGCAGGATCGTTTTTTGTTTCGCCATGGTTAGCTTTGGCAGGGGCAGCGATCGCAATGACTATTGAGGTTTTACCTTTGCCGGTGAATGATAATGTTTTGATCCCAGTGATTACGGGTGCGGCATTAACGTTACTTATCTAAAGGAAATATCGCTAAGTTCCTACCTTAGTTTTCTTAAAAGTTATTTCTTGGTCTGGGAGATGATTAACTCTTGTTTTTGTTGGTGGGTCAATTTTTTTATTGCCCTTTCCCGTTTCATCGCGCTGCTCCTTGAAGTGAAAAGCTCCACATATGCCAATTTTTGGGGCTTGTGGGATTTTGTGTATCTTGCACCTTTCCCGTTTTCATGCTGCCTTGTTCGCTCATTCAAATCTCCCGTGTAGCCTGTATAGAAGCTACCATCCATGCATAACAAAATGTAAACGTAAAACGGCATTCCAGCGTTAATGCTCCTTAACATCGGTTGGCAGGTATTCGTAGACTATGCCTTTTTGCATGGCTCTTTTAAGGTACGCTTCAGGATCCATTTCCTGAACCAAAGCGCGATCGACGTCGATAATGTAAATTTCTTGTAAGCGTGCATTTCGAATTTCCTCAAGGGTCACGGGGGGTTTCTGGTAATATGCGTCGCAGAGCTTTTTGATTTGCTCTATTTCTTGGTCGGAGCGGTTTCTGGGTGGCTTTGCTAATGGAGGTGGAATGGGCAAAATGTAATGTGGGGGCACACCTAAAGCGAACTTCCCTGCAAAGCTGCTGTATCGAATAATTTTGCTTGCTAGTCGAGCGGTTGTGTAAGTTAAGGGTGCCAAAGCGTATTCTGGTGGAATAAAACCCGTTTCAATTTCAACAATCTGGTTTCCTAAACCCTTTATGCCGTACAAGTCGCAAGTTAAAATTTCGTTTAAGGGGTATTCAAGTTGGACTTCGTAGCCTTTTAGGATAAGGTACTTGGCGCATACGAGTTCCATTACTGAATGGTTAATTTTCACGACATTTTCTTTTTGAAGTTTAATTAGCCATTCTTTTAACATGTTAAGTTTATTTTCTACTTCAGGGGCAGCATTACTTGTCAGCCTAGATAGAAGAACAGTTAAGTCTCGATCGAATTTTTCTCTATTACTCATCTTTTGTCCTTTCTCTGCTATAGATCAATATCTGGCTGAACTTTTTCGGGTTACTCAAGCTTAGACTTAACTTTGTACTTAATCTTACGGTTTTAGGGCAGAAAGTACAAGCCGCGTGTTGGGAACGTCTATTTCAACGATTTTGTAGCCTTTGAATTCTTTAGCTTCGCCCATAATGTTTTTGACAACGATATTGTCGCCTTCAACTTTAGAGTAAATCACATCTCTGAATAGGATTTTTCCATCTATAATTACGTTAAATTCACACATATCTAATCACAACATTGAAGAAAAGTCTCTTCTTGGTAATAAGGGCTATCACAAAAATCTAGTCTTTGGGAATAAGTCAGTTTTCTTAAATTGCCCTTAATAATAGAGGAAGTTATTTTGGAGAATCAAAATTGGATTGGGGTAAGGTGAGGGGTAAGTCCCTCTCTCTTCGTTCTGAATATGTAACCAGTTTTTTTGCTTATAAGGGATATTTCGATTCTCGCAATATTCTTAGCACAACGATTTTAGCAGTTGTTCCGCTTGCTGTTTAGTCACGCCTTTAACGAACAGTTGCTTTTCTTTAGAAGTTAAACCAGCTACAAACTCAACTTTGGTATGAAGGCATTTTGTGAACTCTTTTATTATTTCCTTGTTAACTTTACCCTTCACAGGTTCCTCGGTTGAGTGAACTACGATTTCGTCACCATCAAACTCTACCTTGAATTTGGAAGAGTTAGGTTTGACAAAAACTGTGAGGATTACGCCATCTTTAGTTTCGCTGATACTCATGGAGTTATGCACTCAGAATTGCATGTCGCTTCAGCTTTCCTTCGCTGCTCCAATGCCCAACTAAACTTGTTGCGGAGGGTTTGAGGATAGAATTTTTCGATATCGAACTTGACTTTCTTTGCCCACTTAACATACGCAGTCGGGTCAATGTAGGATTTCAGCGAAGTGCCCAAGTTGTACTCTCTTGTTAGTTTTGTTAGTTGAATGTCGAGTTTGGCTCTTTCAATTCTGGTTTCGAGTGATTCAGTTTTTTTGCCCTCTTTCTGTTTTGCTTTTAGGAGTTCTTGGAGGTTTTTGAGGTTTGCTTCCTTATCTATTACTCGCTGGTCAAAGGTTGGTGGGATTTTGCGTTTGTGGTTTGCAACTTCTGCAACTTTAAAGTTAGCCATTTTTGCAGCGAAGTTTTTCTTGTAGTCGGGGTCATCTTTGGTTATTCCGCTTTTTTCAAGTTCTTCTTTAACAGTTTTTGTGCAGCGCCAGGTACGAAAGACTTTGGCGGTGAGTTTGGGCATTTTTTCTGAGAGGAAGCGGCTGACGTGTTTGGAGTCTATGCCTTCGAAGAGGTATTCTTTGCTTGTTTTGCTGAAATACTCGATGTTTTTGATGACTTCAGGCGGTGCCTTGTATTCTTTAACCCACCTTACGCTATCTTTGCCTAAGAAATCAAAGTGCAAGGATGTCGCCCACAATTTTTATGTGTTCTTTTCGCAGGGTGATTGCGCCTACTGTGTCAGCTTCGTCTGGGTCTTTTTCGTCACCGACCCTCATGTTGGGCACCAAAATTAGCCAAGAAACAGTCGCGTCTTTGCGTCGTTGTATCGTCTTTGTCGTCAAGGTTCTTGAGGATGTGCTTCTTCTATCTGAGCGATTTGTTTGCCCAAGGTTTCGGCTTTCTGGAACTTCTCTTTCTCGCGATTCTGCTTTAGAAATGCTGTGTCGGAGAACCAGACGTACTTTACTTTGCCGGTGAGCTTGTCTTCCCACTTTGCAACATACATCTTGTTGGGTTCCCAAACGATGCCCTTCCAGTCTCCCGATGGTTTTGATACGTCTGGAGGCAAGTTAAGAGTAATGTCTTGCTCGCTTGGGCCTTCTTTCCATTTACCCCGCTGTGGATGATCGCCTCTCCCCGCAAAAAGACAAGATGGCTCAGCGGTCCAGTTGGCGATTTCCAACTTTTGGCCGTCAACTTCTGCGTAACCATATTTTTCTTTGAATTCTAAACGTTTAACTTTGCGTTCTTCAGCCTGCTTCTTTTTCTCTTCTTTGCTAATAGCTTCTTTCTTGGCTTTTTCGTCAAGGATGAAGCTTTTAATTTGGCTAAAATCAATTTCGTTAACCTGTCCAGCACCATTGTTTTTGGGTGCTGGTGAGTTATCGATGCTTGCAAGGTATTTTGGGATAAAGTTGTTCAAGAAGCCTGAGGAGGGATCTTCTTTTTTTAGCTGATCAAGAAATTCCTTCATAAAGTTCTTGGTAAAAACCTTGTCTGGAGGCGGTATAGTTGTTGATAGAATTCGGCGGCTCCATGCCATAGCCATAGGCTCGGTTTTCTGCGTAAGTTTAATTGGTTGACCCTGAATTTTGATTGTGAACCCTTTGAGGTCGTAAGGCGGAACGTAAATGCCGTTGTGCTTTAAACTTTTCATAACATGCTTCATTAATTAGACACCTTTTTCGGCAAAGTTTTCTTTCCTTGCCACCTAATAGTTCAGATATGCTTTTTTTAGGTTTCGTTGCAAAAACAGCAACTTTCCATAGACTCATTTTCGCAATTTAAAAACATTAAGCAAAATATTGGCTTTAATTTTCAGGAAAATAGTGTCTTTTGCCGTTTTGAAGCCCTATCACTCTGCAATTTCTTGTAAACCATATCTACATTTTTCCTTTCAACATAGCCCTTGTGTGGCCGAAAACCACCTGAGAAACCGCCTGGAATATGCATAAGTTCATGAATCAACGTTCTTTCCCTGTCCTCAGGAGTCATTCTATCAAAAATTTCTGAAATAACCTCGATGATGTAGGATGGTGGAGTGTTCATAACACCCTGCCAAATCTTTCCTAACCCATGGATTCGGGCTATTGTTCGGCGTGCTTTTGAGCCTTTGCTTCGCACGCAATAAACGAATTGGGGAACTACATGGTAGAACTCGCATTCTTCTGCTAACTGGTCAACTTGTTTTTTGATTTCTGGAGCCTCAAAATACTTTATCGGCATGCGTCCCTCTCACGTTATCATGTGATATGTTGTTTGGGTTAAAAAGCTAGGCGCTTTTATGCAGGATTTTCGCAAGCTCCATCCAGAAGGTGGCTACAAACGGCACTGCAATTACTAGAATCCAATCTTGCAAACGTAAACTTGTAATTTGTAGAGAAGTCTGAATGACTGGCAGTGAAGTGCCCAAAATCAAGGTCACAAACACTATTAGCGCCCAAAGAAGCATGACTTTGTTTGAAAGTAACCCTTCTTTAATGAGGGGTTCACGTTCTGAGCGGAAGTTTAGGGCAAGGAAAATGTGGCCAAACATCCAAGTAGCAAACGCAATTGTTCTTGCGTAAGTTATGTCAGATGTTGTGTACCATGCGAACAGGAAAGTAGCCGTGACTGCTATGAAGAGGCTTAGGGCGCCTAAGAAGAGTCGTCTTAGCATGGGTTTGTTGAGGAATTTCTCTTTTGGATCAATTGGTGGTTTTTGCATGGCGCCTGTTTCTTCGGGTTCAGCGACGAAGGTGGCGGAGGCAGCTAAGTCCATGAAGAGTTCGAGCACTATTATTTGGATTGGAGCAAACGGAAGCGGAATTCCAAGAATTATTGGAACAATGAAGATCGAGACCAAGGCAACTTTGCATGCTAAGTAATAACGGACACCTTTGCGCAGGTTACCAAACAGTTTGCGTCCTTCTTTTACAGCGGTCTCGATGGTGGCAAAGTTGTCGTCGGTTAGAATCATGCTTGCGGCTTCTTTTGCAACGTCGGTTCCGCGTGTACCCATAGCGATGCCGATGTGAGCTTCCTTGAGGGCTGGAGCATCGTTTATTCCGTCGCCCGTGACAGCTACAACCTCCCCGTTCTCCTTAAGTAGCCTAACCAACCGGAGTTTATCCTCAGGTGTCACTCGAGCAAAAACGAATGTATCCTTCAATGCCTCTTTCAAATCAGCATCAGACATTTTTGCGATTTCATTCCCAGTTAAGACTTTGCTGCTGTTTATGCCGACTTGGCGGGCGATTGTCCTTGCAGTTTCGGGGTGGTCACCTGTAATCATTATTACTTTGATTCCTGCTTCTGTGCAGGTTTGTATGGCACCTCTTACTTCTTTGCGTGGCGGGTCGATGAAACCCAGGATGCCAACAAAAACGATGTCTGTCTCAAGATTTTCTTTTGCAGAATCGGTGGGTAAACGGTGGTACCCAAATGCAAGAAGTCGCTCGCCTGTGTGAGCCATCTGTGCAACTGTGCTTAAGAACTTCGATTCGTATGGCATCGGTCAGATCTGCTTCTTCGCCCTTTAACAGAATTCGGTTAGAGTTTACTAGAAGTTTCTCTGGTGCGCCGCTGGATAAGACCACTTGGGAGTTGCCGTATTGATAAACGTAGGAAGCAAGTTTGCGGTTAACGTCAAAGCTTAACTCATCTTTGAGAACCCAATCCTTCGATACTGCTTGCACATTGATGCCGGTTTGTTTTAAACGTTCTTGGATGGCTTGTGCCATAGGATTACCCAAAGCAGGCGGCTGTGGTATTGCTGCGGATTGCGTCGCTTGCTAAAAGTGCGGTCCTTAACGATGCTTTTTCGTTTTCGTTAAATTCATTAGTTGAAGTTATTTTGCCGTCAAAGTAGAGATGTTCAAGTCGCATCTTGTTTTCTGTAATCGTGCCTGTCTTGTCGGTGGCTATGACTGTTACAGTTCCCAAAGTCTCTGCGGCACGTAAACGCTTCACTATTGCGCCTTTTCGGGACAGGGCATAGCTGCCGACACCCAAAACCATCGTTATTATGATGGGAAGTTCCTCTGGAATAACGACAAACGCCAAAGACAATCCATAGAGCACAGCTTCTCCAGGGCTGGGTTGCAATCCTCGAATATAACTCAAAATCGGTATTAGGATGGCGAAGAAGAGTGCGACCCAAACAAGAGTTTTTGAAAGCTGCTTCATAGCTAATTGAAGTTGAGTTTTGGGTTCTCTTGCTGCTTTGGTGATGCCTGCAACTCGTCCAAGCTCAGAGTTAACGCCTGTCGCTGTTACGACTGCTTTTGCTCTTCCTCTGGTGATTACGGTTCCAGTGAAGACCATGTTTGTTTGGTCAGTAATTCTGGTTTCACTCGGCAACACCGACCGAGGCGTCTTTGGCAGACTGGGAATGATTCGCCAGTTAATGAGGATTCGTCGACTTCTAAGTCCATAGGCTTCCAAAAGTCTTGCATCGGCTGGAACTCGCTGCCCCACTTTTAAAAGCAAAATATCGCCTGGAACCAAAAACGACGTCTGCACCTCTAACTAATTGACCATTCCTAAGAACCAGCGCTGTAGGAGGTGCCAATTGTCTGAGAGCAGAAATTGAGTGTTTGGCTCGGTACTCGTTCCAGACTTCGGCAAGGACAAGGATGATGATTATTACGATGATTGTTAAGGCGTCTGTTAAGCTGCCCAGGATGCTGTAGAGCACTCCGACGGCTATTAAGAGGAGAATCATTGGTTCAGTGATTTCTTCCCGCAGAATGCCTAAAAACCGGATTTCTTTCTCTTCTACAAGCGTGTTTTTGCCGTATTGGTTTAGGCGCACTGCTGCCTCTTGTTCTGTTAAGCCCTTCTCAGGGTTAACGCCCAACGAAGTAAGCATTTCCTGTGGGTCTTTTGAATGCGGTTGGCTCAAGGCAGCACCTAAACTTAATTTTGGTTTGGATAATTACTAAAGGTTGCGAAGCAACTATGCCCTAAAAAGATTGCGCAGGTTAATGCTGGAATTTTAAGTTTTCTTTATGCTTGTTTTTCATTCTTTTTGTTCATTCGAGACCTTTACAATGTAAAAATGGTACAGCTAAAACAAGACAGCGATGGTTCAAGCCTAAAACTAATTGTAAATTTTCGATTTAATAACAGAAACATAAGCATGCCAGCATCAATTTATTTTTTGTAACCACTTTTTGACTTATTATGCAAAACTTTATAACAGCGCCGAACGTTTTGAGTCTAAAAAGGTAGAATCAAGATGAAATTCGGCACATACATGTTTGAAGCAAAAAAAGTTCCAGGCTTCGACTATGACCTTTTCCGAGTAAAACCAGAAGTAGGCAGACGAATGCCACCAAAAGCTGACATGCACAGCAACATCGCTATCTTCGGAGACAACGTAACCGCCCGCATTCATCCAGACTGGATTAGTCAATCCGACTTAGGACCAGCATGGAGAACCAACGATAACTTCAACGTACGCTGGGAAGTCCTCTGCGCAACTCAACCTGAACACAGAGCAGAACAACTTGACTACATCGAAGACGTTGCACGTAAAAGCCAAGGAATCTGGCTAAACAGCATTCATTTCGCAGAACATGGCCACTGCACATGCCCACGATGCAAAGATCTATGGAAGAAAAGCGGATTAAGCTGGTACGAATGGAGACGAAAAGAAGTCACCGACTACATGGCACAAGTAAGCGACCGCGTACGCAACAGAGCAAAGAAAAAATTCGTCATCGGTGTCCTTCCAGACCCCGTAACAAACTATGAACGCTTCGGCGTCAACTTCGACGATCTCGCACCTCTCACTGATGAATTCCTCGTCGTCATGTTCAACAAGAACTATGCCACACCATGGTACAACGAAATGCTTACCCGCAACTTCAAGAAACTCTTCAAAGACGTCAAACTAAACATTGCACTCTACGTTATCGGGCCCGGCGACGATCCAAAAGAAACACCAACCCCAGCTGAACTCTTAACAGTTTCAGTCCGAATGGCACGCGCTGGAGTAGACGGATTACTATACCTCACAGACAAAGCAGCTCAAATGCAAGAATTCCAAAAAGCAGCAATCGCCCAAAAAGATGTACGCGAACGCCTAGTAAGCTACGGCGGAAAAGCAGGTCAAGAAGTTCTCGACTTAGTTACAAGTTGGGAAAAGCTCTTCTAAAATAAGCCAAACCGTTGCAGGCAGAAACAACCTATAGTGGTGAAAAACCACCAAGGCTGCCCTTTTTATTTAGTTTATTTTTATTGTATGTACCCTAAGTTTTTGTTCTGGGTTTCGTTTATTTCCTTCATCGACTCGTAGTGGGCTTCGATTAGAATTTTCAAAGCATCAATGTTCTTTGTTATGTCTTCCACTTCGCCGCTCTTCTGCAGAACCCCAGATTTTACCAATTGCTCATTTATCTTGCAAACAGCAACTTCAATTACCTTAACTTTAAATGCGAAAATTTGAAGCGTATAAAGCAAGCTAAGCTGAGAATTCAACCTCTCAAGGCGATCTAAATCAAGTGTTTTTCCAATAAACGCCCTTAACTTTTGTTCCTGAGACGATTGCGGAGACGCAAGAAGCTGCTCATAGACAGCCGTCTGTTTTACGGTAACTTCTTTGGTTTCATCCGCAACTTTCTGAATACGCTTTGCAGTTCTATCCAACATTTCTAAGACTTCATCCAATCCAATTATCCCCCAAATCCAGTGTTAATTTTACTTTTATGAGACTGTATAACCCATTATATATAGCTTAAATCAGTTGTCTTTGATGTTTTTAATAGGTAAGCTTTTAGGTACTTTCGTACATAATAACTAAAATAGAATTAACTAGAGGAATATTATGCCTTCACTTGCAAAAAAGAACGCAGCAAAAAAGAAAAAACACGAAGAAAAAACCGGAAAGAAGTAGCTCTCTTCGTTTGAGACACTACTTAACCGAAAATCCTACACTAACCTTTTCTCTCTTATCATCACAACATATAAAATGCAAATACTATATTTTGATTTGATTTATCAAATGTTACCCAGATTTGGAAAGGCCTTAGGTATCAATTAGCTGCAATTCAGAAATTCTTTTCTGCACTATCTCGGATAGCTGCTGCCGCAGAGTTTCTTCAGGAACGTTTTTGGCGATTTTGTCTATTCTTTGAGCGAGCTCCCCATCGCCGATTGTGGTTCTTAGCCACTTTTGAAAGTCTCCGCGCTCAAAGTGGAACCTGATTGAAATCATATCTATCCTTTCTATGTCTCTTAAGAAATTGCAAAGAGACATGGCAGTTTCACCTGAATAGTGACCATCTGGCATGAAAAAATGGAAACCTTGTTCGTAAGGAACCGGACTGAGTATTTTCTGTCCCTTTTCAGCGTTTATTGACAAATTGGTAATCCCGGGATAATCATAGAGACAAGATGCTAAAATGGTTTTGGAGGTTAAAGGTCTTCCAAAATTTAGACCCCTTTAGAGGAAGAGGTTTTTTGGGATTTGCCTAATCATCAGAATATAGCTCACACTGAAAAAGAAGCTTGCAAGGATACAGAAGCATAATTCGACTTCGTTTGAGACTACGACGGCTACAAAATCCTCAAAAAACGCAAATAGTCACCATCCACCCTAAAGACGGGGGTCTATTTAAAAGAATGTTGAGTGGACTGGGGGGGATTTGAACCTACGCTCAAGTGGAGATATCACCCGAATTCCCTTTTTTTCTATGAAAAAGCTTTTTCATGCCACTTCAATGAACGCTTGCGTTATAAGATTTCTTTGGTAATTAGAATTAGTTAATTAAATGGAAGTGTTCTACTGTTATTTTGTTTTCCCTAAAGATACAGGTGTTAGAATGAGCTCAATAACGAAACCTAAGCTTTCGAAGCCAGTCTTTTTAATCTCGGTTATTGGACTCGTTGTTTTTGTTCTCTATCTCTACTACTATGTGGGTATTTCTGGTTTCATCTCTTCTCTGGAAAAGCTGAATTTATGGTATTATTCGTTGGCTTTTGTTCTGGTTGTTGCTAGTGTTTTCTTTCATTCTATTGTTTGGCGGGGTCTTTTGGATCATTTGTGTTGTCGGATTAGTATCAGAACAGCTTTTTGGTTTAGTTGGATTGGAATTTTTGTGGATAATGTTGTTCCTGGAGGCGTAACTGGTGATTTGTTTAAGGCTTATTGGTTATGTAAAGCCGAGGCACACGAGACAGGCAAGGTTGTTGCTTCTGTTATTGCCCATAAAATCTTGATAATTATGATACTTTTGGTAAACACTGTTGTTGGTTTGGTGTTATGGATTTTAGGCTATGGAATTGTGGACTCAGCTGTCTTTGGAATAATAATTGGGATCTCTTTAGTACTAGTTTTCACTTTAGTGATGATATTTTATCTAAGCTACAATCAGCGAGCTACAGGCAAGTTGCTGGATGGGATCATTCGGTTAATCAGTTTTTTGCGCAGGAACAAATGGGACTCTACTGGTTTTAGAAGCAAAATGGAAAAAAACCTGTTCGATTTTCATAGGGGTATTGTTACTCTTAAAACGAATCCGCACGGTTTATTGTGGCCTATTGTTTTTTCGGTTTTGGCTTGGTTTGCAGATTTGGTGGTCTTTATTTTATGTTTCATGGCTTTGGGCTACGAGTTACCAGCTTACCAAGCTTTAATTGCGTATGCTTTGACTGCGACTTTGCTCGTTGAAGGAGTATCTTTCTTAGGGTTCAACGAAATAATAAGAAGTTCTCTTTTCATAGCTTTGGGAATTCCATCAGCCATAGGCGTGACTTCAATCCTTCTAAACAGGTTTGCAACTTTCTGGTTTAGACTGATCGTTTCCTACGGGGTTTTTCATTGGAAAGTACTCGCGCCTCATGCTTTGAGACGGTCGTCACCTGCAGTTGATAGTGCTCTCACAACAAATGTTAAGCCTGTCGATTAATAGAAGCAAAATAGGGGTAATTTCTAATACTTAAAGAGCTTCTTTAGAAAACAAAAGTAGGTATCACCCGTCCAAAACAGGCGGGGTTTGTCCGTGGCGGGCGGGGAGGGATTTGAACCTGCGCCCTAAAAGAGATTTCACCCAAAATTCCTTTTTTTCCTTCGAGGTACCAAAACTTGCTAAGTGAAGAAAAGCTTGGATTCAAGCTAATCGGCAATGGGACCAGGGTTCCGAATCGAATGCTTTAAGAAAAAATACTCTTGCAATAATTTTTTTTGCTCGACTTTTGATTATAAAATGGAAAAGGTTAGAGGTAAACCTCTTCTACGACATTACAACGAATCAACTGGATTGGAGAGTAATGGGCTGTGTGGTCGAGATGTTGATCTGCGAGTTTGAAGCTGAAGTCACCGTTAGGGTTAACATATTTGATCCAATTGATCCGCTAAGATTCAAGTTGAAAGTTGGACTGTTGCTGTCGGAGCCAGCGTTGCCTGAGGCTTGTGCATTAATTTGTGAGCCTGATGTTGTGCCTGCGAAGTTAAAGGTCACTTGGGCATTGCTGCTAATTGCTTGACTTAAGCTTTGAGGAATGCTTGTGGGGGTTACAGTTAGGTCTAATTGTATGTTGTTTCCACTCTGCTGCACAACGCAGCTGACATCTGCCGATATTGCTCCTGAAGCTTGGCCGCCGTTTTGATCTGGAATACTCAAAGAGAATTGCTTGCCAGTGGCGCTGTATTGACTTGTCGGGTTGGTTATTGGCGGATTGTTGTTATTCGGTCCTTGTCCACGTTATTATTTTGGGTACTGTTATCATTCGTGTAATAGCCGTTTTGGTTGTTGTCTGGACTGCTTGTCACTGGTACTTGATTGTTGTTGCCATTTTGGTTGTTGGTGTTTTGATTTCCATTGATTCCTTGATCATCGTTATTTTTATACAAAATTGGTCCTACAACAAATAGGCTTATAGCTCCTCCTAGTAACATTCCAATTAAGAGAGCTGCTAATACAAACCCAATAACGCCAGAGAGAGCAACGGAGCGTCCTTTCTTTATGGTTTTCTCTTCAGTCATCCATTACACATCTTTTTCTATAATTATCCTCCAAAATGAACATTACATTAAAAACCCTTATGAATTGCAAATCAATTTTTTTGATTCTTGTTTTATGGGTATCGTTTGAATATAAAATCATCAATTGCCCACACTGCGGCAAAATCATCTCAAAGGATATTCTTAATGGCAATTCCGAGAGACCTATAGTAAGCTGTCCAGAGTGCGGCAACCAAAGAAACTGCAAAGACGGCAAAAGGCAAACTCGAGGCGGGAAAGTTCAGTGCTACCTCTGCCGTGATTGCGGCTACAGGTTTAGCTCTAATCTGTTTAGGCATTTACTTCTTTGTCGACGATTGGGACAAGGCTCTTGCGGATTAGCCCGATCAATGTATTTGGGCATGGGAGAGATTGAAATGGAGACAAATTGGCAAAAACGCGTAAACCGCAAATTCAAGGTTCTGGGCGTCCGCGTGGCAGTTTTCGGCCTTGCCTTGATTGTTTTCGGCTTTGGTGCTTATATGACTCCGCAGATCCCTCTAACCGTTGCTGGCATCGGCCTAATCGTCTTAGGCGGCTACCTGTTTATCGATGAATTCAGAATTCTCGAAGCCGATGAAGTTGAGCAGAAGTAACCTAATGCCTTCACAATGTACGCTGATTCTGGCACGAAGGCCTTCCGCCGATCGGGGGTATAGAGGGAAAGGCTTTACGGGTTTTACCTTATCATCAGAACATATAAAATACAATAAAAAAATTATGATTTGTCTTTTCTTATGGCGTCCAGTTCTTGAAGGCCTTGGTTCTATAGTATATACAGCAACTAGTGCGCAAGCTTTGCGAGGTGAGTCATCTGTGGGTAGAGCATTGTTTGGGTTTCTTCTGTTATTGGCAGTGCTTGTGTGAGTTCTCGGAAATTCTTGAGTACATTTATGCCGCGTTGGGTAATTGTAAAAACTGTGCGTTCTTTTTGGATTGTTCGTTTTTCAACTAGCTTTTGTTTGATTAGGAAATCTAAATATTCAGTGAGAACGCTGCAGTTGACGTTAGCTTTGTACATGATGTGTGTTAACTTCATTGCCCCTCTCTGCGCCAACACGCTAAGAATGTCTACGTACATTTCTAATTTTGATCGTCTCATCTTCTATCCCTTTCCCTCTATGCATGTTATGTGAATGAGGGTTATAAAGCTTCCAGTGTTTAATTCAAACAATTATGCTTTTTATTAGCAAATTTAATATTTAATCTATAAAATGAATTAAAAGCTGTATATAATACATAAGTTATTAATTTTTGCAATATGCTTGTGATTGTGCCGTGCCTACTACAATATCTTATATGTTTTCGGATTGAACTTATTATGTTTTCTCGGGATTAGGGAATAGGCATGTCAAAAAGGGGCGTTCAGGAAAGCAACTTTACTTTTAACAAGGATCGTAATGGCAAATTTGGGGCCCATAAAACACGTATGCCTATTGTCGAATGTGTCTGTGGCTTTGAAATTTTGTTGGTACCTGATTTGAAAGCCATGAGTCGAGCCATAAAAAATCATGTTACCAACCACAAGAATGCAAGTGTTGTTTCAAAACGGTTAACAGAGCAGGTTCTAATTGTAGCAGCAAACTGTCAAGTATAAATTAGTTGTAATGAATAGCAGACTGAGCCTTTCAATTTTTTGTTCCATAGTAAGAAAGGCTAAATCGGAATTGTGATTTTCCATCACACATCAAAAAATAAAATACTTTTGTGTTGGCTATCTCTATTTTGTCCTTTTTGCGACATGTGTTGACGGATGTATGATTTCTTGTTTAAGTCAATAAGTATATAAGCACGTAAGCATATAAGATATTATGTTGACAAGATGATAAGTGAACAAGAGAATGAATAACAAAAACAAAAATAAGAATAAAATGTGGCGATTTGCCGTCCGCTTATTGGAAAAACACCTGAAATTTGGAACCGTACAAAAAAATCTAACATCAACTGGATGATTAAAAATGGGTCGAATCAGCGTAGATCTCCCGGATGAATTGGAAAAGCAACTCAGATTGAAAACAGTCGAGAGGTTCGGCGGAAAAAAAGGCGACTTATCCAAAGCTGTCGAAGAAGCAATAAGAATGTGGATCGCCAAGACAAAATAGATCCTGCAGAAGCCCTTGTCAACCCGAAATAAACGGTACCAATAACGCAAAAGGTTGGGTTGTCCCAAAAATAGTTCAGCCAATATTTGTTTCCATATTCTTCAGGATTCTAAAAATAAATTAGTTGAGGGAAAAAAATGAATGAAGTTGTAGCAAAACCTGTAAAAAATATTTCTGCTAAACAAGTTCTACCAACTTTGAAATCCAGCAAACTTGATGACTGCGTGTTCATATTGCAAGTCGTAGCGCACAAAGGTCCACTGGAAGCCTCCAAGATAATGTCCGAATTTTGGATTAAACAAAGCTTACTAAAAGATAGTTTAGAACTACTTGTTAATCAGAAATTAATTAGTAAAGAAACTGGATTTAGTAATAAAATGATTTATGACATCACCAAAGCCGGGAATAATGTTTTAAAATTCTTTAAATTAGACGTTCCCTCCAAAAGATTGAACTCTTAGCAATTCAGTATTAAGCGGGCTGAGTAGGCTCTTGTTAAAATTAGCTGAAGTAGCTGTTGAGTTTGCATTCTCTCTTTTCTCCTAAAAGTGCCAGAGAGTCAGCAAGCCCTCCCTTCTAACCTTCTCAAGAAGTGAGTTATTTTTTTATACTTAATTGATTTGGACCCCCAGAGGAAGGACACCAACCCAGTTCTTTAGCAGACATCGGTGATGTTGAGGTAACATAAATCTTATATCTTACTATTGATTATTTGCTTTCAAAGCAACGTATAATTGTATGTTGCCATGACATAAACAGAAGTGATAAAATGAATCAATCTCGGTGTTGCAAGGAAAAGCTGGATAATAGTGCAGTTCAAATAGTTGTAACGCTAAACGAAGTCCCTCTTGAAGTAAGAAAAAAAGCAGCTAGCGAACCAATTTATATTATTCATTTGTAAACAACTATATGCATGATGGCAAGCGAGTAGCTAAACGAGCCGAAATTGAAATTAGAGTGAAAAAGTGGATAGTATTCCAAAATCCTTATTTTCGATGACCCTTTTTTTCTCCTAAAAAGAACAAAGGTCCAGAGCCTCAGCAAAACCAACTTCATTCTTGCAAAATAGTTGACCTGTTTTCGTTTACCTCCCGGTCCAAAATGGACCCTGGCTGGACTTGAACCCCTAACAGACTGTGTGAAAAGGCCTTTTCTGTCCTCGCTACTTACCGTTAAGCTTAAAGCTAGCTTCATAACAACTGAAAAGTCATGAGCGAACATGTAAACGGTACCCACAGAGACCAAACAGTGCTCTTTCCCAATACTATCGATCAGTATGTTGAAAAAGAAAACCCTGTGAGGTTTATCGACGCCTTTGTAGACAGCCTTAACCTGGAAAAGCTCAGATTCAAGCACTCAGTCCCCGCTGACACAGGAAGACCTTCCTATAACCCGTCAGATCTGCTCAAGCTCTACGTTTATGGCTACCTAAACCAGGTGAGATCCAGCAGGAAACTGGAGAAAGAGTGCCACCGCAACGTTGAGGTCATGTGGCTCATGAAAAGGTTGGCTCCAGACTTCAAAACGATTGCCGATTTCAGAAAAGACAATATTGACTGCATTAAACCGGTATTCAAGGAATTTGTTTACCTCTGTAGAAACCTCGATTTGTATGGTGCACAACTCGTTGCCATTGATGGCACCAAATTCAAAGCAGTGAACTCAAGAAGCAATAACCTCAACGAGAAAACAGTCGCTTTAAGGCTTAAAAAAACAGAAGAAAAGATAATAGAATACCTCAAAGAAATGGCCCAAAACGACACAGCTGATTCAAATGAAGATGAAAGCACAAATGTCGATGATCTTAAGGAGAAAATATGCAAACTTGAAGAGGAAAAGCAACGATACGAGCAAATTCAGAACCAAATGAAGACAACAGGACAAAGAGAGGTTTCTCTTGTGGACCCAGATAGCCGTTTAATGAGGGTGGACAGCCAAAGGTTTGATGTCTGCTACAACATTCAGACATCTGTTGATGCAAAGCAGCATCTTATCGTTGATTATGACGTGATAAACAATTCAACTGATCATCACCAGCTTACTAAGGATGCCTTGGCTGCGAAGGCGACTTTGGGTGTTGATGAGCTGGATGTTTTAAGCGATAAAGGATTCTATGTTGAGAAAGACGTCTCTGATTGTGAGGCTAATGGAATTAGGGTTTTCATGCCTATTCCTGCGGCTTTGAATCCATACAAGAGAGTTGGGATTCCTGAACCAGGGTTCTATTCCGACCGATTTGTCTACGATGCAGCTAAAGATGTGTATGTTTGTCCCGCTGGAGACGAGTTGCCTTTTTGGAAGCAGGGCGGTCGAGAAGGTGGTCTAAAAGGCAGGTTGTACCGAACAGCGCTTTGCTCTTGCTGCTCTGTTAGAAGTAAGTGTACAAGGAATAAGCATGGACGGTATATGTTTAGTGGAGAATTTGATAGTGCTGTTGATAGTCTTAGGGCGAGATTGAAGACTTCTGAAGGCAGAGAAAAGTGCCGCTTAAGAAGGACGATTGTTGAGCATCCGTTTGGAACCATCAAGAGGGCTTTTAATCAGGGTTATTTGCTTTTGAAGGGTCTCAGGAAGGTTAAGGGAGAAGTTGGATTTACCTTGTTGGCTTACAATATGAGAAGAGCCATTAACGCACTTGGAGTTGGAAGACTAATGGGTTTGATGAAGGCATAAAAAACAGAAATAAGTTGAATAATTTCAAACAATCGTTTGTATGCCAAAAACTTTAGGATTTAG
>CAWIYM010000008.1:0-12633 GCA_963840325.1 Candidatus Bathyarchaeota archaeon | reverse complement strand
TTATTTCCACAATCTTTGGCGATTGCACTGCTATATTTTTGGGGACGCGGCGTCCATCTTTCCGTGTTTTATTACAGTCAAAGTAGATTGGCCAGATTATTGCTTTATCTAGTTTCCTCATATATGTCACCTATTTGTGTGCGTAGTAAGCGATTATTTTTTCGCCTACTTCGTTTACGCGTACAAATCCGAAGCGTTCAAACTGTATGATGGCGTCTGGCTTTAACTTTTTGCAGTCTGCTTCCGCAAACCCAACGGTAACTGATGCATCAGGCATCACTATTTGGACGGGGAATTCGGTGTCTTTGGGAATCCATTGGATAAGTTGAACTTTGATTTTGCGTACGTCCTCGTAGGATTCGCTGGCAAACTTGGCAGTCACTGAATTTTCTGTTTTGTTTTCAATTTTGACGTTGAAGAGTTCCATTAGCCTGAAGATTTTTTCAGGTTCCATAGTTTCTGCATCTTTCTTTGAAACCCAAAAACTCACCGCTTTATCGTCGCCAAATGGGGTTATGGTGTATTCTCTGAATCCGTGTTCTGGTTGCTCGGGGTGCAGTGGAAGTTTGGTTTGGAAAGTTTTTGGGACTCCTATAACCTTAAGTTCTACAGGTTGCGCCACAAAGAAGTATCTGTTGCTGATTGTATCGAGGATTTTGCGGTTGTACGAAAACAGGTTTTCCCAACTCAAGGTAACGTCATTTGGTTTGGTGCCTACTTCAATTATCATTTTTTTGATTGCTTCAGGGGTAATGCCTCTTTTTCTTAGGGCAGAGAATGTTCCAAGTCTTGGGTCGTCGAAGCCTGTGTAAGTGCCTGCTTTTATGCCTGCGACGATTTTGGATTTGCTCAAGTCGGCGCCTGTGATTTTTAGTCTGCCGTAGTGGATGGCTTGGGGGTATTCCCAGCCGAGGTATTGGTACATGTATTTTTGTCGGACCATGTTGGTGAAGTGTTCTTTGCCGCGTATGATGTGGGTCATACCCATTAGGTGGTCATCTATGCCCGCAGCTAAGTTGTAGAGGGGCCAAACGAAGTATTTGCTTCCAACCCTTGGATGAGGATACTTTTTGGTATCTATAACTCGCAGTGCTGGCCAATCTCGGACGGCTGGGTTTGGGTTTTCAAGGTCAGTTTTTACTCGAACCACTGCTTGCCCTTCTGCGTAACCGCCATTGAGCATTTTGTGCCATCTTTCCAGGTTCTCGGCGGCTGGCAACTCACGGCAAGGACAAGCCTGTTTAGCAATAATCATTTTGCGGAAAACTTCAGGCACACATTCACAAACATAAGCGTTGTTGCCCCCGACCAGTCTCTCGGTGTATTCATAGTAGATGGGTAGGCGGTCGCTTTGGATGTATTCTTCGTCGACAGTGCAGCCCAGCCACTTCAAATCCTCGCGGATGCTGTCATAGAATTTTAAAGATGGACGTTTGATTTTGGGGTCGGTGTCTTCGAAGCGTAGGATAAATTTGCCTTTGTAGGTGTGGGCGTATTCGTGGCTTAACAGTATGGCTCTTGCGGAACCTAAATGCAATACGCAGTCGGGGTTAGGCGAGAAACGTGTGACTATTTTGGAGTATTTGTCGGCGTTCGGCAACGGCGGCAGCTTTTTTTCTTCAGCTTTTTCTTTCTTTTGGGTTTCTGGCCAATTTGCTTCAACAATTGCCTTTTGCTCAGAGAGTGATAAACTGTTAACCTCGTTAACAACCGCGTTGATTACTGCCGAGAGCTCCTTAATTCGGCTTCTAAGCTCTGCCTTCTCGCCAAGAACCTTGCCAATCATCGCACCTGCCTGAGCTTTCCCCTCATGCCCAACTGCATTTAGCAAGGCGGCTTTTCGAATAAGTTCCCTAAGTTCACTATCGTTTTCTAATGCCAAATCGTTTACGCTCGCTGAAATGTTACTTGTTTCGTTTTATCAAGAATTCAGCGAACGCTTTTAATTTTTCCTTAGCTTGGGGTGAGGGCAGAAGTTTTTCTGCTTCGTTCCAGCTTTCCATAACCATTTGTTCCGCGGTTTGTTTAACGTGTTTCATGGCGTCGTATTTTTGCATGAGCGCAATGGCTTCGTCGCGGAGTTTTTGATCAGAAGTGTGCATGTTGAGAATTTCAATTAGTCGTTTTTTGTCTGGGGGTTTGGCTATTTTGAGAGTGTAAATTACCATTAGGGATCGTTTACCCTCGGTAATGTCTCCTCCGACACAACCTTTGCTCTTAGCAAACTCTTGTCCGGTTAAGTCGAGGATGTCATCTTGCATCTGGAAGGCGACACCGATGTTTTCTGCAAAGCGACCGAGCTTCTCGATAAGTTTGGGTTCCGCCCCAGCTATTACCGCTGCCATTTTTGCTGCCATGCGTGCGAGGGTACCTGTTTTGTAGGCGCACATCTGCAAATAATCCTTTTCACTTAGCGCGTCGGCGTTTGCTATTCCGCGATGCCATGCGATGTCCATGGCTTGCCCCATGCTTAGGTTAATCATTTCCTGCACGTAAACCTCGTAAACATCCCTTTGCTTCTCAGCCGAAAGTTTTGTTCGCTGCGTCATCAACGGCAGAAGCGGCAGGTAATACATTGCATTTCCGGCGTTAACGGCTATGTCTGTTTGGAAAATCTTGTAGGTGCAGGGTTTGCCTCGGCGTACTTCTGAACTGTCTTCGATGTCGTCGATGACGAGGGTGCCGTTGTGGATGACTTCGGGGATGATTGAGAAGTCTAAGCAGTAATCTGATTTTTGATTGAGCGCTTCGCAGATGAGTAGGAAGAGGGCTGGACGCCATCGTTTGCCGCCGCGATCCAGCATATCCCAGATTGGGTCAGCAATTGCCTTATTGAGCGGCTCAAGCGTGTAGCTGTACATTGGTGGATTAACTTTAAAGAGAACTGCTTTTTCAGTGAATATTCTTGGGATGTATTTTTCGATGGCTTTATCAATTAAAGGTGCAGTGTCTTCTAGAAATTTTTCGATATCCAACTTAATGTGCCCCTCGTTTTGCGTATTTTTGTAAGTTAAATCCTCTGGCTAGTAGCCACTCGCCAGTCTTACCCGTAATAACTACCGGTGTTTTTGCTAAATCAGTAATTTTTTCTGCCCCGACCAAAAACAGAGCATTGCGTAATTCTTCGAGTAAACATGAAAGTTTTTCCTCGGTCTCTTTTGCGCTCTTAATTGCAGTTTGAAGAATTGGCTGAGAAATGCTTGCTAATGAGGCGTTTAGCGATAACGCTTTAGCTACGTCGGTTCCGCTTCGCAAGCCTCCGGAAGCAATCACTGGCAACTCTACTGTTTGCACCGTTTCTATCAGACTCACTACAGTTGGAATGCCCCAATCCCAAAATGGTTCCCCACACAAATTCTCCTTAGCTGATGTGCGATGGTATTCGACTGCTGCAAAACTTGTGCCTCCAACTCCACCCACATCAATGGCTTTTACGCCGGCATCTTCAAGTGCTTTAGCATCCTCAGCTGAAATCCCTGCACCCGTCTCCTTAACAATCACAGGTGTATCGATCGCACCTGCAACTTCGGCAATTTTTGCCAAAACACCCTTAAAGTTAGTTTGCCCCTCAGGCTGAACTGCTTCCTGCAAAGCATTCAAATGCACAGCAACGGCATCTGCATCTATCATTTCCACGACTTTTTTAACTTCTTTTAAGCCGTATCCATGAACCAACTGAACTCCGCCGATGTTAGCGATTAGAAACGCGTTTGGTGCCATCTTGCGTGTTATTGCATAGGTTTCTTCGAGTTTTTCGTCTTCGATAGCTGCTCTTTGACTTCCAACTCCCATGCCTAACCCAAGATTTTCTACGGCTTGAGCGATTGAAGAGTTAATTTGGATGGCTTGTTCTGTTCCGCCCGTCATGGCTCCAACAATTATTGGAGCAGAAAATTTTTTGCCAAGAAAAGTTGTTGAAAGGTTGATTTTGGCTTTATTGACTTCAGGCAACGCTCGGTGAACCAATTGGATGTCTTCGAAGCCTGCAGTGGCATTTCGGGCTTGAGCCTGGTTCCCCAAGCAAATCCTGATATGGTCTTCTTTGCGTTTACCTGTTTCGTGAGCCATCTTAAGTCTTCTCTATTTCAGTGCCTAACACACTTTGGTCTGTTAAGGCTCTGTAAATAGATAACCCTTTTGTGGCTCCTGTAACTGTAACATGGACTCCCGCTTCGATTGCTGGGATGAGCGCGGCTATTTTGCCTGCCATACCGCCTGTAACGTCCTTGCCTGATGCTTTGCCCAGTTTTGGTTGAATCGCTTTAAGTTCTGCAAGTGTTAGTTTTTTGTAGGGTTTTGCGTCTGGGTTGGTTTTTGGGTCTGCATCGAATATACCATCAGTATCGGTACCGATGACAATTTTTGATGCGTTGTATTTTATGGCTAAGTAAGCAACGAGTTGGTCGCCAGAGAGGATTGTGAAGCCTAACTTTTGATCTAAAACCGCATCACCATACATAACAGGTGTGAATGCCATTTTTTGCATGGCTTTAAGGACTGTTTCGTCGAAGCATTTTATTTTTCCGTTCTCCGTTAAGAAGCACGAAGATGGTGCTATGCTTACAGCCGCAATCTCATGCCAAATCATAGCATCCATAACTAAGCCGTTTAACACAGTCATAACATGGTGGGTTTCGGCGAAGCCCAGTTTTTGAGTTGAGTCTTCATTGTAACCGTCTTTTAAGCCATATTTTAGTGCAGTCGGGTGACCAAAGCTGCCGCCTCCATGAACAACGATGAGGTTGTCGAGGTCTGCCCGCTTAATTTCTTCTGCTAAACGATTGATTATTTCGGTTTTTGCAGCTAATTCCCCAGCTTTGTCAGTGATGGCAGAACCGCCAATTTTAAGGATAATTGGTCTTGAAACGCTCATTGTAATCGTAACCAACTATGTCTAATCGGGTTCTGCTAATTTAACATTACAGTTCGCTGCGGTATCCTCTGGATATGAACTGTTATTGCCTGTCATATCTGTAGACGCGTCAGTCTAGTTATGCACAAATTTTCGGTAGTAGTTGCGTGGGAAACTTTCCTATACACATCAACAACCAACAAGCTCACATGCAATTTGTGTTTTGCCAGCAGCTTTTGCCCCAAGTTGCAGGGTGCTTGTCCAAGCAGTCGCAAGCAAACACAGTTTTAGTTTTTCCAAAATTTTTATTTACCGTTTTGTGAGATATAAACGTGGGAAAACCATGGCAACATCACGCGTGGACCAAAAACACAGAATAGTCATAGACAAACAAACCAGAGCCAAAACCCACATCAAACCAGGCGACACAGTAATAATCGAACCCCTCGACAACCACAGCTTCAAAGTAAACATCTTAGACTTCACCTCAGAAAAAGTTGAAGACGATCCCTTCTGGAAGATGCTCCATAAACCCGCCAAAATCAAACACTACATTCCACCCGAAGAACTCGACAAACTAATGGAAGAAACAATGTGGGAAGAATAACCAACCTAGAACCCTTTGATGAATGTTTCTATCTTTTCGATGCTTTCAATAATTTCAGTTAGGTACAAACGAGGGCTTCTTTCAAGGCTATCTCTTTTCATACTGGCATGGCTTCCTTGAGCACCTATCTTTTATGTTCTTGTTTAGGAACTCTTTGGAGACAAAATCCACCTTAACGCCCAGTTTCCTTCTAAGGTAGTTTTTCAAGCCTATAATTGTAAAGTAATCGTAATCTGTGGTTGAGTAGGTTACGAGCAGGTCTATGTCACTTTGTTCTGTCGCTTGATTTCTTGCGTATGAACCGAAGATGTCTATGGTTTCCACTTTAAAACGTTTTTCGAGTGAGGGTTTGACGGTTTCGAGCTCTGATTTTATTTCGTCAAGCGTTCTCATTGGCGTCAAATATGTTTGACGTTATTTAAAAGACTTAAAAAATAGGATGGCAAAAATGCAGATCTAAAATAAGGTGGCTGTCTCGTTTTCTATGCTTACTTTGTTGCCTGTTTTGATTTTTGAGGTGTCAACTTTGTCTATGGTGGGGATTTCGCTGATGATGGCGCCGACGGCTATGATGGTTTCGGATTCTTTGTTTATCATGCCTGCTGGGGCGGTGCCGTTTTTCTTCATTCGGTAAAGTGTGTAGCTGCCTACAGTGGAGCCTTTGCCTTGGGGGAAAACGAGGATTTTGTCTTTAACGCTTTGACCATTCAGCTGGTGTCCCTTCTCGATTACTACACCTGTATTTGGGTCAACTCCGCCATAGAAGGAAATCGGCATCTCCGTAACGAGGGCTTCTCCCTTGGCTTTGCCTTTGTAGATTATTCTGCCTTTTAGCTGTTCCATTTTCCAGTCACCGCTGCATCCACACATTCTTTCATACTGCCCATCTTTGTTTTCATAAGATTCTGCCTCGAATAGAAACATCCTTTAGCCGAGGTTGTTGCCAAGGATTTGAATCTGCCTTTTAGGGGGGCTACTGCCATGCAGGTGTCGCATGCGAATTTTCCTCCAGCCGTTTCAATTGTTGCTGTGTAGCCGCGTTTATCTGCAAGTTGCTTGGCGGTTCGGGATGTGGCAACCCAAAACTCTGTGCCCTCCGCGACCTTTTTGCCTTTAACTAAATCGGCGATTTCAGAAATTTCCTTTATCGAGCAATGTGGACAACCAACACAAACGAGTTCAATCTCAGATATATCATCGTTGATGTTATCGTAAGCGTTTTTGATTTCACTCTGCTCGATTACCACTTTTTCTTTAAGTTTAGGTTGTTGTTCAGCTCCAGGCGTTACACCCTTCATGTAGAAAAGCGGTTTGGCACCGTAAGTTACGACGGAAGCACAGAATGATTTGAGGTCGTCGAGTTCTGCTGTTTTGATGCCTGTGATGTATGGGATTTTGTTCTCTGCTTTTCTGCCAATCGCGTATCCTAATGCTCCCCAATCAGAGAGTTTGGTTAATTCTGCATTAACTTGGACATGGATGTCTGGAACACGGTTTTCATCCAAGTGCAAACCATAATTGGGCGTTTTTCCGACAAATGCTGCTGCAAGTGCAGATGGTCCACCTTCACGGTTGGTTCGTGCTCCCAAAACGGAGTTGGCGAATGTGACTGCGCTACTCTCTGACCATGCAAGGTGCTCTCCATAGAGAGGCAGGTTGCCGATTAAGTATGGTGTGCAGGTGCAACTGATTATGATGCCCATGCGTTTGAAAGCGTCGATAACAAGATTCTGTTTTTCGGCGAATTCTGGGCTTATCCCAAGTTGCTGCCAATTCTCAAGATCCATTCCTGCGGGATTAAGGGTTGTGAGAACTTTGACTCTTCCATCAACTGCAAGCTCATTTAGGAATTCTAATCCTGCGTCGCCAAGGTTGTGGTAAGATACACCTGCCACTTGAACGCTGCCCACTTTGATTAGGCTTTTTGCGCCAAAAATTTCGCCTAATGCAACGAGAATTTCCATGCTTTTTCGGACAGCGTAGCCTTCTTTGCCATCCAGCATCTCTTTTTCTTGTTTAGTTAATTCCATGTTTACTCACTCTCTTGGTATCCTGTGCTGTGTGCCCAGGTTTTCATTTGTTCGGTTACTTTAGGGTCATGGGTACGCAAACGTAAGTACGTGATTATGAAGTTTGCGTGTACATGTCCTAAGCCGATGTCGCTCTTAAGCCATTCCAAAAGTTGGCGATGAGTTGCAACTATCTTGTCCTCTTTAATGAAGGCTTTTTCGTTGGCTATTCGGTAAAAATCCTCAGCGGTTTTGCCGCTTTTGGTTTGAATGTTTTGCATGTATGCTTTGAAGGACATAGCATTGCCTACAGGTACTTGTTTAGGTCAACTTTGATGTAGTCTGCTTTCTTGAAGCCCTTGCCCGTGGATACCAGAGGCGCGGTTGCGTCTAGGCCAGCTTTGGCGGTTGTGGCTTTTTTGCCCTCGGAGAGGTCGCCTGATGGGTCAAGAGAGGAACCAGGCTGGTTAGAAAGCATTACAACGTTTTTGTCTGCTTGGAGCCTTGTGGCGATCGCCCACTCAACATCCTGCGGATCATAGATGTTAATGTCTTCGTCCACGACGACACAGTGTTTGAGTGATCCATGTCCTTTAAACGCGGCTGCTATTGCTTTTTTGCCGTCGTCCGGATTCTGCTTTTTGATTTGTACAATGGCGTGGAGCCAGCTGCATCCGCCCGGCGTAACGTAGACGTCTCTGACTTGGCAGACTTTTCCCACTTCATTGTAGATGGTGGGTTCTTTGGGCATTCCCATGAGGAATTTGTGCTCGTTTTTGCCGGCGAGTATGGTTTGGTAGATGGGGTTGTTGCGGTGGGTGATGCATTTAATTTCTACGACGGGTTGTTGGCGTTCGCGGTCAACGATGCCGGTTAAGTCGAGGAATGGTCCTTCCGTGGCTTTTTCTTTTGTTATGCGCCCTTCAAGTACGAATTCGCAGTCCGCTGGAACCTCAAGGTCAATAGTTTTGCATTTGACAATGTCAGTTTTTTCTAGAGCGTTAGCCATTCCTAACTCGTCCGCGCCCATCGGCAGGGTTGTAGCTGCCGCCAGCAGAGTTGCAGTTGAGTTACCAAGACAGATGGCAATCTCGAGTTCTCCGCCTGCTTTCTTTAGCGCTGTGTCTGTTCCACGGTTCTCAACGATTCGGGCTACAAAATGGTTTTTGTCTTTGAGCATTAATCTGTGGAAACACATGTTTCTACCAAGCTGAGGATCTTTAACGATAGAGACCGCCGATGCAATGTATTTTCCACCATCTTTTTCTGTATAATGCATGATTGGAAGCTTGGTTAAATCAACGTTTTTTTCGACAACTTCCTGGCAAGGTGCTTTCTCAACCATTTGTGGCGGGATAGGCTTTTCGTTGGCTGAGAGCAGTTTCGGGAGAAGGTGCTCTTTGGTTATGCCCATTGAGCGGCAAATCAACTCTTTAGAAGATACTAGCCCAGCCACCACGGGGATGCTGGATTCTTTAACGTTCTCAAAATAGATTGGTTTTTCGCCCAGAGCAGCGATTATGCCTGCCATCTCGTACTCGGTTGAGACAGGCTTTGTGATTGTTGTTAATTCGCCTTTTTTTTGGAGTTCATCAATGAAGCTTCGCAAACCCATTTTGCTTTCGCCTGAATAGGAGTGTATCGACGTTTCTGGGTTTATAGGTTTTGGAAAACAACCAGTAACCACAAACAATGGTTCTGAACAGGTGCATGTCTAGATATCACTGAAAAACCGCTTTTTCTTGGATTATTGGATCAGTCCTTCATCTTTTTAGTTGCTGCCTGAACATAATGTATGGGGAAAGATTAAGTTAATATTTAATGGGTGTACTTTTGGCTTCTTGAAGACTTTTAGCGAAGAGAGGGGGGTACCAGGCTGAAGATTCGGGTCTTAGGTGCAGCAAGAGAAGTTGGCGGCTCATGCATTGCAGTTTCAACTGACCGCTGCAAGGTTGCCTTAGATTACGGTATAAAGCTTGAAGGCGCAACTGACGAGTACCCGAAAAACTTTGATGCAATCATTGTCAGTCATGCTCATTTAGACCATTCAGGAAGCCTCTTGCGCCTATCAAAATCTCAAAATAAGCAGGTTATCGTAGGCTCAAAAATTACTCGTGACGTCAGCGTCGAGTTGCTAAAAGACATGGTTAAGGTAAACGAGTTCAACGGTACCCCATTAGGATACGAAAGTCAAACAGCTGACCAATTAAAAAGTTCATGGGTATCCTCGGAATCGATGGATGTGCTAGACATGAACCTTAAACTGTATTCTGCGGGGCACGTTGCGGGCGCCACCATGACAGGTATTCGCGCAGAGGGAAAATCTCTTTTGTACACTGGAGACTTTTGCTTTCACGACACTGAAATTCTCGAGGGTTGCAACCCTGATTTACTTCCTAAAGAGCCTGACGGTCTTATTTCTGAATCAACCTACGGTGGAACAGTTAGGCCACCACGAAGCGAACTCATAGACCAACTGCTCGAGGAAATTAAGGGCACGTTAAAGCATAGGGGCAATGTTTTGATTCCAACTTTTGCGTTTCATAGAAGCCAAGAGATGGCTAAGCGGTTAGACGTAGCCATTCAAAACGGCACATTACCCAACCGCAACGTTTACATGATTTCAAAGTTAGCCCGCAAAATAACAACAATTTTTAACAATTACAAGGACCTGTTCAAGCAAGAGACTCAGCCGTTGGCAAAGCCATTTGAGTATAGGCATGTAAAGGAAATTGAAAGGACAACCGAGATTGATGAGCCAGCTATAGTTGTTTGCACTCCTGGTTTTGGGCATGCGGGAGCTAGCCTCAACTTGCTTAATAAATGGGCAGAAATCGAAGAAAATACAATAATTGTAACTTCAGGTTACTTGCCGCCTGACAGTCCCTTGAAATTAGCTAAAGACAAACGCTATGTTAAGATTGATGGTGAAAGGTACCCTGTACAGGCCAAAATTGTTCAAATAGAGCTTTCAGGACATGCAGATCAAGGAGAGCTTGTGGAGTTAGTGCAACGCTTGAAGCCAAAGCGAACGATTCTTGTTCATGGCGATTTAACTCAGGCAGAAGCTCTCTCCAAACAGATTGATGAATTAACGGATGTTTGCATTCCAGAGAAGAACGAAACGATAAACCTATAGAGCCTTGCTAAGGCGCTAACGTCGATTTTAGTCATTAATTTAAAAATAACTAAAGCAAAGAAAGCCCTTGGGTAATGACAATACTTGCTGGGATTTTGAACTTAGACTAATGATAAGCAGGCAATTCAAAATTAGCGTGAAGGTTTCTCAAAAGAATTCTTCACATTTCAATTAAACCAAAAATCAAACGAATACCCAGTTAAATTTTAGTTTAAGATGAAACTATCTGTGCTCCTAATGGAAAATATTGAGCGAAAAAATGATCCAGCTCAAGCTTTTGATGTGATGGGAAACATTATGCATCATGTTGTTTTTCGCTCAAATCTTGGCGTTTATGCGCTCACTACAAGTTTCCAGAGCCAGTTCTTTACTTTTCTGGGCGGTTCAGAGTAGGTTCAAGCTAACATGACCAAGGCAGATCGAGTATATGGTAAGGGCATCCTAAGAGAAATGCAGCCTTTAAGTGCACGTCAAGCAGGTACACTAAACGTCGTAGTCTGCAGCCAAACTCACTTTAATCTTCTCTTGGAAAACAAAGATGTCAACGCTGGTGTTGCATGCCAAAGATGACAGCTTAGTCAACTATGAATTTGGTCAATATACAGCTCAACATGTACTTGGCGAAAAATTTTTTCCTTTAAAACAGGCGGGCACCTCTTTGTTGGGCACCTCAAGGATTTCCGAGATGAGGTTGTTAGTTTTCTGGCGGAAAATGAAATATTTACTTAGAAGGAAAAGATTGTACGGTTCTTTTCCGCCTCTTTTTTTAGTATTTGGTTACGACGCCAATTTTTGTGCTCAAAACTTCAAAGCCCAAGTTCTTAATTGCATCTGCAACTTTGCTCTGCAACTCTTTTCCAGGTGTCAACGCAACCATGCAGCCTCCGCCTCCGCCGCCCGTCAACTTCGCGCCAAAAGCGCCCTGCTTTCTGGCAACATCTACAAGTTGATCGAGTTCTTTGCTTGAAACCTCAATTTCTTGAAGTAGACGGTGGTTTTCATTCATAAGTTCGCCGACTTTTTTAAGGTTATAGAACTCCAACGCCGCTCTGCCTTCATAAGCGAGTTCTTCAGCTCGTTTGAAGATGGTGTTGTACTTTTGTGGGTTTTTGCGTTTTCGTTCGTCGACGCCTTCTACCATGGCTTTGGTGTTGGCGACTTTGCCTGTGCTGCCTATGACTATTTCGACTGGCGCTTCTATACTTAAGAGTTCAACTTTGTCAGCTCCGCCAGCCATGTTTTTTCTAAACCACATTAAGCCACCGTAAGTGGCTGCAGTGTTGTCGATGCCTGAGGGATTGCCCGCATAGGCTTTCTCGCCTTCATAAGCGACCTGATTAATCTTCTCCTCCGCAACTTTCATGCCAAGTTCTTGGGCGATAGCTCGAGCAATAGCAACGCTACTTGCAGCTGAGGCACCAAGTCCGCTAAACCCTGGCAGCGTTCCGCCTACCCAAATATTCAACGCGATTTTAGGGTCGACGCCCATTGCTTTAAACATGTTTTGAATGGACTCCAATTGCTGGAGACGTTTTTCCTCGCTGTAACCCTTAGCGGTTTTCCGCTCATCTCGAACGTTGATTCCTTTAACTCCTTTTTTTACTTCAGCGTCTGTTGTGGAATCGATAGCTGAAACAATGCCGGGAATACCGTGAACGACGAAGTGTTCGCCGAACAATATGACTTTTCCGTAACCAGAACCTTTACCCATTTTATAGCACCATAAATGATAGGTATTAGTACAGACTAAATAAAAACATTTTTTGGGACTGCAAGTTGACGAGTTCTTCTATTAGGTTGGGTCTGATTTGTGTGCATGTGGTTTGTTTTGGCTCTTGTCGGCATCTAATAAATTACTTTTTAATCGATCACAGGGCAGAAAAACAAAAAATCCAAGAAGTTAGACATATGCAGATTTTCAGAAAGCTAAAATAAGACGGTAACAAAAGTATAGCCACTTGAGGGTAAAACTCCGTGTCATCAATCATTGAAGACCTCATTGCCCGAAAAATTTTCAACAATAGGG
>CAWIYM010000007.1:0-260656 GCA_963840325.1 Candidatus Bathyarchaeota archaeon | reverse complement strand
TCGAAGACGTGCGAGAGCGCGTCGAGCCGCTCGACGACGTGATCGCGGCGGCGACGGAACTCGGCGGCGAACTCGGCGACGAAGGCATCGCCCTGCTCGAGCGCCGCCAGGGCGGCATACTGCGAGATCACCGGCGCGCAGGTGACCAGCGCGTCGTGCACGGTGAGGACGTCGGCGACGCGCTCGGCCGGCCCGTGCAGGAATCCCACCCGCCAGCCAGTCATGCCGTAGGCCTTGGAGAACGAGCAGACGCGGATGACGCGCTCGCGCGCGCTCGGCTCCATGGCGGCGCTGAAGATGCCGGCCTCGCTGTAGACGAAGTCCTTGTAGACCTCGTCGGTGATCACCAGCAGGTCGTGCTCGGCGGCGACGGCCAGCATGCGCAGGGTCTGGGCGCGCGAGAAGACGGTGCCGGTGGGGTTGTTGGGGTTGCACAGCAGGATGGCGCGGGTGCGCCGCGAGACGGCGTCGGCGATGGCGTCGGGATCGAGGTCGAAGTGCGCATCCTCGTTGAGCGGCACCCAGCGCGGCACGCCGCCGGCGAGGCGGATGGCCGGCAGGTACGAGGCGTAGGTGGGCGACACCACCAGCACCTCGTCGCCCTCGTCGACGTGCGCCAGCAGGGTCGCGGCGATGGCCTCGATCGAGCCGACGGTGACGAGGATCTCGCGATCGGGATCGTACGGCATACCGTCACCCGCCAGCGCGTCGGCGATCGCCTCGCGCAGCGCCGGCAGGCCGGGGCTCACCGAGTAGCGGGCGCAGGCACCTTCCGCCATGCGCTCGGCGGCGAAGCGCTTGATCGGCTCCGGGGTGTCGAAGCTGGGGATGCCCTGCGCCAGCGACACCACGCCGGGGATGCGGCTGGCCTGTAGCTCGACGTCCTTGATCGGCGACAGCGTGAGGCCGCGCAGGCGCTCGGCGGCGCGGCCGGTCCGCCGCTCGCGAACGCGCGCGACCCCGCCGGTGAACAGGCGGCTCATGCCGTCACCGCCTCGGCGGCCAGGTGCGGTCGACCGGCGTCGAGCCGCTCGGCGCGCCAGCCGCCGCCCTCGCGGTTGAGGACGTGGATCGAGCCGAGATCGATCTCCAGCGCGCGCCGTGTGCCGGCACTGAGGTTCAGCAACTCGGTGAGCGCGACGGCGATGACGCCGCGGTGCACGACCACCAGCGCCCGTTCACCGGGCGCGCCCGCCAGCACCTCGGCGAGGCCGGAAACGACACGGCGGCGGAAGGCCTGGCGGCATTCGCCGCCGGGGTAGACGAAGTGCTCCGGGTCGGCCTGCCAGCGCCCGAATTCCTGCGGGGCGCGGGTCGCGATCTCCTCGCGCGTCCAGCCTTCCCAGTCGCCGAAGTCCACTTCGTCGAACGCCGCCACCGCCGTCGGCACATGCCGCCCGCCGGCCACCAGCATCGCGCCGCGCCGCGAGCGCTGCAGGCGGCTGGCGTAGACGGCGTCGAACCGCTCGCCGGCGAGCGCGGCGCCGGCGTGCCGCATCTGCGTTTCGCCGACATGGCTGAGCGGAACATCGGTGGCGCCGTAGTAGCGCACGCTCGAGTGGCCGGTCGTCTCGCCGTGCCGGACCAACACCAAACGCCTGACCACCGTCATGGCACGACCGGTGAGTCCGGTTGTGGACGCGGACCTGCGTGCCGTGGTTGCGGGCCTCCAGGCCCGCACACCTCGACCCGCTCGCGCATCAGCAGCGCGGTGGCCGGGCTGTCGTCCATCGTCAGCAGGACCGCGGCGGCGGCGACGACCAGCATGACCACGCCAGCGAGGCAGAGGACTGCGTACGAGAGTCCGCCGAGGCCGTCCGCCCAGCGCACCAGCCACACCGCCAGCGAGCCGATGCCGAAGGTGCAGACGAACTTGAGGCCGTAGATCGTCGCCCGCCGATGCGGCGGCGCGTAGCGGGCGACGAGGCTGTTCTCGATCGGCTGCATGCCGAGGCTGAAGAAGACGAAGCCAGCGGCGCTGACGACCAACGGCAGGCCGCCGACGAGGGTCATGAGCAGCAGCGGCGGCAGACTGCAGGCATGGCAGAGCAGGTAGAGGCGGCGTTGGTCGTGGCGATCGGCGAGCACGCGGCCGACGTACTGGCCGCCGAGGCCGAGCAGGTAGGCGGCGGAGACGGTGGCGCCGAACCAGACCTCGCTGACGCGCTCGGCGAAGTAGGCCGGCAGGACGAGCGTGTTGCCGCGATAGCTGACGCCGGCGAGCGTCGCCGTGACGAGCAGCACGATGAGCGGCCGCCAGGCGATCGGCGCCACGCGCTCGCCGGCATCGACGACGCGCGGTGGCGGCTCCTGCACTGGCAGGAAGGCGCAGCCGACGGCCAGCGCGCACATGGCGTAGCCGACCATGCGGTAGGCGTCCTGCCAGCCGAAGCGGGCGCACAGCGCGGCGGTGATCAGCGGCGTCAGGGCGACGGCGGCGTTGCCGAAGATGCCATTGAGGCCGAGGGCGCGGCCGCGCGCGTCGGTGGTGCGCGAGATCAGGCTCATGCCGAGCGGATGATAGATGCTCGCCAGGGCGCCCATGGCGGCGAGGCAGATCATCAGCGCGCGCGGCGAGGTGACTTCGCTGGCGGCGAGCGCGGCGACGCCGAGACCGAACAGCGACGCCAGCAGCGGCAGGCGAGCGCCGACGCGATCCCCAGCCAGCCCCATCGGCAGCGCACCGAGGCCGAAGGCGAGGTAGCCGAGGAAGCTCCAGCTCAGCACCTGGTCGAGCGGCACGTGCGCCTGGCGGGCGAGCGCCACCGCCAGGGTGGGAAACATGAGCTCGAAGAAGCGGGTGGCGAAGTGGCCGACCCCGGTGAGCAGCAGGACGTTGCGCTCGTTGCTCGCCGGGATCAGTGAAGCCATCGACGGCGGGAAGCTATCCGAGCCCCGGGTACCCTACAAGCGGGTTTGCGGCGTTTCGCCCGCCGGCGCCTCGGCGTCGACCGGACAGCGCAGGATCACCTGCCGCAGATCGTCCGGGGTGAAGCGCCGCCGCTCGAGGATGAGCAGGAACTCGTCGCTGATGCAGGTGCGGGTGCGTGGGACGAGAGCGAGCAGCGCGGTGCCGATTTCGGCGGCGACGATCGTCCACGGGAACAGCGCCCGCGGCCACGGCGCCGGATCGCCGGCCATCGCGCGCAGCATCCCGGGGTGTGTGCAATGCCTCGCGCCGTGTCTCGCCTACGCCCTCCCTGTCGCGAACGGTGGTGTCTGCCCCTCGATACGCTCGCTGCGCTCGCTACTCGGGGAATTCGGGGATGACTTTGAGTCGCTCGACTTGTGCAGAGCTTCCCTAGGCGAAGAGTCCGACGTAGGCGCACCAGCCGGCCAGCGGTGCGACCAAGACGGTGACGACGGCGGCCAGCACCGTGAGCGCGCGGAAGGTCGCCTGGCGTGACGTCCGAAGACCTGGGCGATCTTCGGTGATCCTAGCGCCGCGCGTGACGTACCAGCGTCGGCCGGGCGGGGGTGGCGCTCTCGGCGGGCCCTCCGCGCGCCTCTGTGTCCCTCTGTGGTGGGATCTCTTCCTGCGCCGCTGCGGTGCGGTTGACCCGCTCGCGCTCGTCGCGATGCACGCCGATAGTGCTGACCACGCGCGCCGCGTGCAGGGACGCGCCCTCGAGGTTGGCCTTGTACATGTAGGCGCCGTCGAGATGCGCGCCGCCGAGGTCGGCGCCCTGCAGCGAGGCGCCGCCGAGGTAGGCGCCGGCGAGGTGAGCGCCGCCGAGATCGGCGCCCTCGAGGCGGGCCTCGACCATGTAGGTGCCGTCGAGGTGCGCTTCGCGCAGGTCGGCGCCGCGCAGATCGGCTTCCACGAGGTCGGCGTTGTCGAGCCAGGCGCCGCGCAGATCGGCATGCGCCAGGCGCGCGGCCTGCATCGTCGCCGTCTCCAGGTGAGCCTCGAAGAGGTTGGCGCGCTCCAGGCTGACGCCGTTGAGGTCGGCGCCGCGCAGGTCGGTGCGGCGCAGATCGAGACGGAACGAGGTCCCCTCCTCGTGCGCGGTGGGGCGGCGGCCGAGCACCGTCAACACCGCCTGGACGTCGGTCGGCAGGCGCGGCGCCGGCGGCCGCTCGGGATCCCATGCGGCGCGCTCGCGCAGGTAGGCGCAGAGCACCTCCATCGCCGGCTGGTGCTGCTGGCGTGACTCGCCGGCGACCTGCTCCAGCGCGTAGATCGCGCCCAGGCGCACCTCGAGCCGATCATCGGCGAGTTGGCCGACGGCGCGGCTGAAGTGCTCGCGCCGTTGCGTGTCCTCGGCCAGGCGGATCGCGTCGAGGGCGGCGCGTTCGCTGGCGGTGACCCGTCGCCAGAGCAAGGCCAGGCCGGTGAGCATGGCGCCGGCGGCGAGCAGGATGGCGAGCGTCTGGCGGACCTGGTTCTGCAGGTCGAGCAGCTCGCGCGGCGTCAGGAAGGCGCGCCACTCCGCCGTCTGCCACTGCGGCAGCTTCCAGAGCGCGACCACGGCGAGCATCGCCGCGGCGGGGATGAGGGAGGGCGAGCCCGGAGCGTCGCATGGCGTCAGCCTATCGCCCAGATGACCACAGATCGCCGCCTCCGAATACGGGTATGTGCCGCGGCCGGCTCAGTTCTGACCCGGCCGCGCGCCGCTGATCGCGCGCGCGCGCGCTTCCCAGGCGGCGGCCTCGCGCTCGTTCTGCGTCTTGCGCAGGAAGGCGGCGTAGTTGCTGAGGCTCGACGCCAGGTCTGGATGCTTGGGTCCGAGCAGGCGTTCCTTCAGGGTCACCGACCGCTGGAACAGCGGCGCCGCCTCGCCGTAGCGGCCCTGCGCCAGATAGACCGTGAGCAGGTTGCCGACCACGCTCGCGGTCGCCGGATGCTCGGGACCGTGCGTGCCCTCGGCGAGGGCCAGGGCGCGCTGGCAGAGCGGCTCGGCCTGCGCGTACAGGCCCTGCGCCCGGTAGACCAGCGCCAGGCTGTTGAGCGGTTTGACCAGGGCCCGTGGCGGCGTGCCGGGCAGCGCTTCGAGCAGGGCGATGGCGCGTGCGAAGAGCGCCTCGGCCTCCTCGAAGCGCGCCTGCCCGCGATACAACTCGGCGAGGTCGACCATCGCCCGGGCAGCGGCCAGCGACCCCGGTTGCTGGCGCTCGATGCGCGCCAGGTCGGCGCCGAGCATCCGCTCGGCGTCGCCGTGGCGACCCTCCTGGAATGCTTCCAGGCCCTCGTTGCGCGGTCGCGCTGACGGGGCCGCGGGTTTGTTGCGCAGCCACCGCTGCCAGAAGCTGCCGCGAAGATCGTCCGTTCGAGCCATTGCGCCGGTCACCGCCACGGGCGACATCGTCGCGGGCACCCCCTGCCGCGCCATGCCGAGCCGTCCCTGCCAGAAAATGAGAAGGTCTGCAGAATCTGCTGTGCTACGTGTTCGGTAGCGTCGGCGCCAGCGCGAAGTCAAGCAGAAACGTTGCGCTCGCATGCGAGGTGACGGGTCCGCCAACGCACGTGAGACCGGCAACTTGTCAGCGCCGCGCAGGGACCCATAGAGTGCCGCCGCGAACCACGGACGAGGAGTGCTGGGATGCCGATGCCGTTGGAAGGCATTCGAGTCATCGACTGGACGATCTGGCAGCAAGGTCCCGTCTGCGCGTCCATGCTCGGCGACCTCGGCGCCGAGGTGATCAAGATCGAGGAGCGCGAGAGCGGCGATCCGGGCCGCGGCATGCTGAAGATGAGCGGCATCGATCTGCAGACCGGCCGAACTTCTACTTCGAGGCCAACAACCGCAACAAGAAGAGCCTCACGCTCGATCTCAAGAAGCCCGAGGCGCTGGAGATCGTCTATCAGCTCGTCGCCAAGTCGGACGTCTTCGTGCAAAACTACCGCTTCGGGGTCGCCTCACGGCTTGGGCTCGGGTACGAAACGCTGCGCCAACACAATGCGAAGCTGATCTACGCCAGCGCCACCGGCTACGGGCCGGAAGGTCCGGAGCGTGAGGATCCGTCGTTCGACCAGATGGGTCTGGCGCGCTCCGGCATGATGCTGGCCGCCGGTGAGCCCGGCGATCCGCCCCTGCAAATCGCCGGCGGCATCGCCGATCAGATGGGCGGGATCATGCTGGCCTACGGCGTGCTCGCGGCGCTGCTGGCGCGCGACCGCTTCGGCGTCGGCCAGGAAGTCGACGCGTCGCACCTCGGCAGCATGATCTGGCTGCAGGGCCTGAGCGTCGCGGCGCGCTGCATGATGGGCTTCGCCATCCCGCGCATGCCGCGCAAGTTCGCCAACAATCCGCTGTGGAACCACTACCAGTGCGGCGACAACAAGTGGATCTGCCTCGGCATGTTGCAGCCGGATCGCTACTGGGCCGACTTCGTCCGTGTCCTCGGGCGGCCGGAGCTGGCCACCGACGAGCGCTTCGTCGACATTCGTAATCGCGCCGCCAACTCGGGCGCCGCCATCGAGATCCTCGACGCCGTCTTCGCCACCAAGCCGCGCGCCGAGTGGGTGCAGATTCTGCGCGCCGGTGGTGACTTCATCTTCACCATCATCAACAGCGTCGACGAGCTGCCCGACGACCCGCAGGTGCAAGCCAACGACTACATCGCCGAGCTTCGACCACCCGCAGTTCGGTCCGGGACCGGTCGTCGGCATCCCTGTCCGCCTGCGCGAGACGCCCGGATCAGTGCGGCTGCCGGCGCCGGAGTTCGGCCAGCACACCGAGGAGATCCTCACCACAAAAAGGATACCTCGGAATAATAGCCAACACAGTTGCCATCCCAGAAGAAATCGCTGAACAAGCAGGCCTCGAACAAGAAACAGGCGTCATGATCTTTAGCGTAGAAGCAGGCTCACCAGCACGCAAAGCAGGCTTAGCCATGGGCGACGTACTTGTCAAATTCAACGGCAAACCAGTCACTGAATTCTACGACATACCAAGACTACTCGCAGAAGACGTCATCAACAAAGAAGCCACCCTAACAATCATCCGCAGAGAAAACCTAATCGAAACAACAATCATCCCAACCGTTCACGGAGGCGAAGAAGACTGATAAACAAAATGCCCTTAGAGATTGAACCGCCATCACCCATGCCCACACCTCCACTCCGAAGACGACCCTCACCGATGCCACAGATAAGCCTTGTCCCACGCGAGAATTCATCGCTAAGACTATTCATAGACGAACATTGGAACTAAAAGGACTTCTTTTTTTATAAAAAACCTAGCAGAATACCTGCCGCGGCAGCGGCAGGATGAATGCGTAAAGTTTACGTAGTTCTAATTAAGCCATGCAGTTGATAGGTCTGTCACCATTAGAAGAGGCGGTGAAAGACCTGGAAAAGGCAAAGACCTGTGCTTTCCAAGCCAATTACCACCTCATCTGGGCCATCAAATACCGGCACAAGGTACTATTCGGCTCAATTGAGGTTAGGCTTCTGGAAGTACTTAAAATGATTGCTGATGAACATGGCTACCGGCTTCTGTCTGCTAGAGTTCACGATGGAGATGATGTGCATGTGTTTGTTTCTGCTCCACCTAAGGTGTGGATTCCCGAGATGGTGCGTGTTTTGAAGTGTGTTTCTGCTAGGGTGATGTTTGAGGAGTTTCCTTGCATTAAATTGAGGCTTTGGGGTGGACATTTGTGGTCAGATGGTTACGCTGTTAGAACTGCAGGCATTGTTACAAGCGAGAAAATCGAACAATACATAAACCGCGTTTAGTCTTTGGATGCCCGCGGCGGAAGCCGCGGGTATTTCACTTTTTGCTTAGTTGTGTTAACTTTTCAGGGTTGTTTATGCCTCTGCTCTTTTCTACCGCTTTTATCCTCTTGACCAACAACACCTTCAACCATGTTCTTCACAGTATTACTATCTATCAAGTTTTACTTAAATTTACTAGTATTACTTTTTGCTGTATTCTCTAAAATAACTTATAAGCGCATTCTAACAACATTATGTTACGGGATTTGTATGCATGCTTGGCTAGGTTTTCTTGCTGGAATACTGATAGTTACTGCTGGGTCGCTTATTGTTTCAGCTAGTTTAGGCATTGCAATCGGATTAGCCTGGGAAATAGCGGTAGTTTTAGCGATAATACTTTTAGTCACAGCCGGCATTGCGGCTTGGCTTTTTTACGCTGGTATCAGAGCGCAGTATAAGAGCGTAAAAACTGGCAAAGAAGCCTTAATCGGTGCTAAAGGCGTAGCAACCACTGACCTAAAACCCAAAGGGGAAGTTCGTGTGCTGGGTGAATTCTGGCAAGCGATAGCAAAAGAGGGCTCTATCCCAAACGGTGGGGCTGTTGAAGTGATATGTTTAGAAGGCATGTTTCTTGTGGTCAAGCCGACTGAGGAAAAGCTTAACTCTCCAGAATGTCAATAGCCTACTTGAGTGTGAATTGAATGGTTGATATTCTAACTCCTGTTTTAGGGTTTGTAGCTGTTATGGTTGCATTATTCTTCTTGAGCGGTATTCGTGTGCTTAAGGAATGGGAACGAATGCCAATTCTGCGTTTAGGACGATATATGGGTTTGAGGGGTCCAGGCTTAGTTTATCTTATTCCCTTAATTGACCGTGCTCCCCTCAAAATTTCTACAAGATTAGACACCATACAGTTCCGAACAGAATCCACCCTAACAAAAGACAATGTACCCGTAAACGTTGACTCAGTTCTTTACATGAAACCTGTTGATCTAGAGAAAGCGGTGCTGCAAGTCGAAAATTACTACCAAGCCACTCAATTAGCTTCCCAGACAACCCTTCGCGAAGTAATCGGCAAAGTAAGTCTCAATGAGTTACTTGCTGAACGCGAAAAAGTCGGAGCTCACTTACGCGAAATCATAGATGAAAAAACCGAGTCTTGGGGAATCAAAGCCACAGCAGTCGAAGTCCGAGACGTCATTATCCCAAGCAACCTGCAAGACGCCATGAGCCGCCAAGCACAAGCGGAACGTGAACGCATCGCGAGAGTAACACTCGCCACTGCGGAATTCGAAGCGTCAGCAAAAATGATTGAAGCTGCAAAAATGTATGAATCAAGCGAACAAGGTTTGCGGTTAAGGTGGATGAACATACTCTACGAGCTTGGTCAACAGGCGGGTACAAACACGATAATGCTTGTGCCTGCATCTATGCCTGAAGCAGGTTGGCCGCCAATTGGAACATACGGATTGAAAGAAATACCTCGAGGACAACCCGGCGAGAAATCAGCAAAGAAAGCTGCGCCGCAACCGGAAGAGCCGCAAGAATAACAAGTTAAGCGGTTTTTACTGCCTCAACCGTTCGCTTCAAAACCAGCGCGGCTGCGTCCTGGCTGGGCCAGCTTCCTAATCCGCAGTCGGGACCAGTAAAGGTCATGCGCGCGCCATATTTTTCTTTTGCAAACCTGAACCGTTTCTTTATCGTTTCAGGAGTTTCAACTATCTGTTCTGTTGACGGGTGAGTTATGCCTTTCTCGTAGAGTTCAGCCCATATGCTGTCGATGTCTGTTCTTGCGATGCCCACACGGATTTGCTTGTCGGCTTTCTCAAGCACGCTTTTTGGGACCGTCTCGATGTTTTTTGGGGAAGCAGCGTATTCAAACGATAATACGTCTAAGCCCTTTACAATTAACAAATCATGTATTCCTGAAGCGAAGTGTAAGTGTATCTGTTTTATTGGTCCCTGAAAATCGTATGCTTTTTCGAGTGTTTCCCGAATCAATTCTGGCGTGGCTGAGATATTGGTGTGTCCAAGGCTGGGTTCATCGATGGATACTGCCGCTGTTTCTATGTACTTGTTGTTTAGGATGCTGTTTTTTGCGAACCGGTTAATGGTCTGGGCAAACCCTTCCAGCACATCAGGGTAAGCGGTTGCGCCGACCTCAGCTAAATACTGCTCGATGGGACCAAAAATTGAAACGCGAAGCTGGATTTTTTTGCTGAATTCTTCACTAAGACGCTTTGCTTCTTGGTTTAGGACGAAAATTTCTGGGAGAAAGGCCCTTTCTTGGTCGACTACAAAAGAACCTTTCTCCATGGCTGCGTGGATTGCGTCGCCGACTTGTTTGATTCCGCTGTAATGCTGAGGAAAATTCACAACATCTAAGCCCGAAGAAAGTTTTAGCCTAAAAGAGTCGAGTACAACATTGTAGAAATTCTCCCTCAAAAAGTCGTCTTTAGTTATGTCCTTGCCTTCGAAGATTGCCTGTCTTGAAAGTCCATACGCTTTGCTATAGGTTTCTCTTTTTATTCCTGTAGGCAAGGGGAAACTGCCGATATCATCAACTAAAGTGTCCATAAAGTATTATTGACTGGAGAAATTCTATTAAAGCTATATCCTACCAATAAACTATGAAAGGTATGATTCCTTGTCCGAAAACTGTGTCTTCTGCCAAATAATCCGCAAAGAGGCATCTGCAAGTATCGTTTACGAGGATGAGCAAGTGGTGGCCTTTTTGAGTAATCGTCCAGTGAACGAGGGACACACTTTGGTAGTTCCCAAGAAACACTACGAGAATATTTATGAGATACCTGGAGAGGAAGCAGCTTACCTTTTTAAGGTAACTAAAAAAGTTGCTCATGCGGTTAAGAATGCAATGGATGCAGAGGGAATTAGGATTGTACAGAATAACGGGTGGGCGGCTGGACAAGTAATTTTTCATTTGCATCTGCACGTCATTCCAATGTTTTCAACTGAAGGTTTTATTCACGGCAAAGCTTTCCATGACCACACAAATCCACGCAACCCTGACGCGTTGGAGCAAGATGCAGAAAAAATAAAACAGCACATCTAGTTGCGAACAGAGGTCACAAATTGTAGCCTGTCGACAAGCAGCCCATTTTAACCTTATAAGGTTCTTTTACTTTACGAGAGGGTGGCAATTTCTTCAAGGAGAGATTGTATTGGATTTTTTAGAAGACTTTTAGCACGTTGAATTTTGTGGTGTTAAATCGAAAGAGCAAATGTTTCTTCGCGCATTAGAATCAACGAGAGTTTTTTGCCAAGAAAATAGGCACATGTATAAAAGGGTGAAAAACAATCATTGCTCTATTCAAAAGACGGATAAACATGACTCAACAACCCAACAACGAGCAAAACAGCAATAACGAATCACCCCCTCAAATTGAGAAACTTTTAATCGATGACTTCTCGAATTTTCAGTTCCATGCTGCATTCCTTGTTTATGAAGAAGCATTTGAAAAGGCAAGTGATGTCGAATCTAAAGAGGAATTAAACCAAAACATTCAAGAATTGAAAGATAACAAAATATCAACTGAAACCTTCTATGGAAACGTTTCTCGCTTTAGGAAGCTAGATGTCCCACGCCAAGAAAGGTTCTCTATGCAGACCCAACGAAAGAAAGACTGGCGCAAGAAAACGCAGCGGCAAGAGAGAATCAAAAGGCACAAAAAGTAGCCAAATTAGCTTTTACCCCAACTTCTTAATTTGCTAATGTTTAGCCAGTTTCCTATATTGTATTTTTAACATAATAGAGTTTAAACATGTTTAAACAGTTCATAGGGAAGTTTTATCTATAAAAGAGAACTCTCAACAGCGTTAACCGTTAAATAACAAGGAAGCAAAAGTTAAGATGCTGAAACTGAAAGCAATTGATGTTGCTGGGTTAGCGTTAAACATAGCATTGTATGTTGCAGTCGGCTATATTTTCTACACTTTAATTCCCATTTCATTTGGCGGCGTTAGATTCTGGCCTCCAGTCATTGTTCCCGCAGTGTTCGCTGTCGTGTTTGGTCCACTTGTCGGAGGAATAGGCGCAGCAGTTGGCATATTTTTAAGCGATGCAATCTTCGGAAACAATCTGTTGCTGAGCTTAATTGCAGGTGTAACAAGTAATTTCGTCGCGTTTTTCTTAATCGGCTACATTGCCAAAAAGAAAATACGCTGGATAACACCCGTAATAGCTTATAGTATTGCTACAGCCGTTTTCATATGGATAGGTTATGCTTACACTGGTCTGGACTTTTGGACTAAAATTGCTTTCATAAGTGTGGTCGCTGCATCATACATTATTTTCCTTGTGCCTGTAGTTCTTCTGAGAAACTCAAGATGGCGAAGTTTTGAAGTAGGCTCAGTATTGGGTATGCTTCTGGGCGCAGGTATAATCGCAGCTACCGTACCGCCCTTCTTGGCATATTTTCTTAACGGGGCCCCTGTGACTGTTCCATTAGCCCTATCGACCTTTTTCTTTACATTCTTTACCGAAATCCCATTTGTGATAGTCCTTGGACCACCAATAATTGCTGCAATCAATCGAGCATTTCCCGTCTTAATTCGAAAACATCAGAAAAGTGAATGACAGTGAAGAAAACCGCCAAAGCCTTTGCACCAGCAGCAATCTCAAGCTTCTTTCAAATCCATGACACACAAAATAATAAACCAATTGTTGATTTGGAGAAAGTTGGCGCAATAGGTGGCGGTTTTGGGCTTGAAAAAGGTGTCACAACCGCAGTAACCGCCAGAGAAGCCAAAGAAAACACCATCAACGTTATAATTAATTCAAAACCTGCCATAGAAGCAAAAACAACAAAGCAAGTAGTAGAAACACTTCTAGGCAAAACAACAACAAAATACTTTGTTAGCGTAGAACACGAAATTAAAGTCCCAATTGGAACAGGGTTTGGCACTAGCGCAGGAGGAGCATTAACAGCGGGCTTAGCCCTCAGGGAAGCTTTAGAGTTGCCTTTAACCTATAATCAAATTGGGAAAATAGCTCACGTTGCCGAGATAGAATGCCAAACTGGTTTAGGTACAGTGAGTTCGTTGGCTTTTAGTGGTGGTTGCGTGCTTGTGATCGAACCCGGTGCGCCTGGAATCTGTCAAATTGACCGGATACCTATAAGTCCAGAATACATGGTGGTTGCAGGCTTTTTCAAATCCAAAATATCAAAAAAATCGGTACTTTCTTCACCTCAAAAAAAGAAGGAAATAAACAGTTACGGAAACGCAACTTTAGAAGCTATTCTTGCAAAACCAACAATTGAAAATTTTCTTGAATGCTGCTGGGATTTCTCGCAGAAAGCTGGGTTTGCAACTGAAAATATCCGCAAATTAGTTGCCTCAGCGAAGAATGCTGGAGCGGTTGGTGCAGCCCAAAACATGATTGGCGAAGCCGTCCACGCTATAGTTCATGAGAAGAATGCTGACTCGGTAGCAGAAGCTTTTAAGCAAACCCTACCTCAACAACAAGTGATAGTTAGCAAGATCGATTTTCAGGGCGCTAGGCTGATAAAATGAAAGAATACACGAAAGTCGCGGTAGGAGGAACCTTTGATGAACTTCATAGAGGTCACAAAGCGTTGCTTGATATGGCTTTTGAGGTCGGCGACAAAGTTGTCATAGGCTTATCATCTGATGTGTTTGTTATGAAAATGGGTAAACCCCACATAACAGCATCCTACGATGAACGGCGCAAGGAACTTTTGACTTTTTTGGCAGATTCAGGTTTGACTAAAAGAGCTGAAATCATTCCTCTCGATGATCCATTTGGGCGTACAATGGAAAGCAAAGGCTTAGAAGCATTGGTAGTAAGCAAAGAAACCCAGAAAACAGCAGAAAAAATCAACGAAAAACGCCAAAAAGCTGGGCTATCTCCCATTAAAATCGTCACGGTAAATATGGTTCCAGCTGAAAACAATTCTCCTATTTCGACCACGCGTATTCGAAGTGGAGAAATCGATCGTAACGGACATATGTTGAAGATTGCTCAGCGGTAGTTTTTAAAGTATTTCTGCAACCACTTGGATGGGCTTAGGAATCAAAGAGGTTAAATCTTCAAGCTTTTCCCTATCGATTGTGGCTAAAATAACTGTGGCTGGACCAGCTGATTTATTTAAATCTAATCCTTGCACATCAAGAAGTTTAAGTTGCCTACCCACCCCATAAGCCATCATTCTGGCTTCACACGTGATCCCAAACCCGCCGACTGGTGAAATGTCATGAACATATTTTCTTTGGGAAAGCTGGGTTACGTTTTTAAGGTCCGCGATTTCGCCTCGAATCTCTGCAGCTATTACTTCGTCTCCCAATTTGGGCTTTCCAATGGCAACTACTAAGTCTCCTGGACATGTTTTGCCTAGCCTGAGATCTTCCTCATTTGCAAAACCAACCACAGTTAATCCTACGCCAGTCTGCATGTGGTAAAATTATCTTCCGTATTCTCCATTAGCACTTGGTTGGGGTCAAGACCTATACTTCTGGCTTCCCGTCGTATTCCTTCAAGTATTGCGTCGCCTGTGGGCTCTTTTTCCACACCTAAAGTTGCTGATAAGCAGCACGGGAAACGCGCCTGTTGCGGTTACATCCATCAAAGCAACCCTTGCCAAAAACTTTCCCAAAACACCGCCCATCGACTTTGACTTTATCCAACTCTTTTGACCCCACGGCACCTGAGGAGGTAGAACCTGCAACGATGGCATGACCTGTTGGGACCTTTAGGATTGAAACGTCGCCTCTTCGAGTATAAGATATTTGGGCAGGCTTAACTTGGAAGAATATGGGTCTTAACATGGTGCCGACGTTTTCAGTTAGGTGCAAGTAGATGGTTAGGGCTTGGCGGATAACTTCTGAACGTGTGAGGTTGTGTTTTTTTGCTAGTTTATCAATGTCGGAGGCGATTTTATCGGGTAAACGGACATTTATAATTTCCATATTTAGTCCCGTATTACAAACGTATTGTGCTTGAATTCTCTTATCCTTTATCCCATCTAAAAAGTAAAAATAAGGTATTTTGCAGAAATAAACTATGCTTGAAAAGTAGAAAAACTAAAAAGCGTATGAAACCTTAACCGAGAAATCTGTTTATCAAAGATAGGTAATCATGGTTCTCGAAGTGATTGTATGAGATCTGCGCCGAAGCAGGAATTGCGGATAAAAAAAGGAGATGCAAGCAAAAATGCATCGTCACCATGTACAATAAACCAAATAAACTGGCATTATATCTACTAAAAACTCTTCTTAATCCATACATAAAAGCGGATAAGCACAAGTGTTATATGTATCATCTTATAGAAAATTTCGGGAGGGTTCAAATTGAAAAACAAAATTCTAGCTTTAAGTCTCCTCCTAATATTAACGACCGTAATGATAATTTCCATTTCGCCACCAGCAAGGCTGTAGGTTTAGGACAATGGATAACCACATACCAAATTGAAGATTCAACAGGACAACTTTTAATTCAATATGATCCTGCTACGAACACAACAAACACTTTAGCGCCAGTATTACCTGGAACCGACATAAAAGTAACATTTACTGTCAACGTTATCGTGCCAGGCTGCAGATTTACTGAAACTTACTACCAACCTGCAAAAATCAACCTCAAACCCCAGCGGATATTGGGCTCTTCAGACCACAACCTACGACATGGGCACCACATACAATCCAGCCTCACAGTCTACGACATTCAAATGGACCGTTGGAACATTCGACATGGTCCTTTATGGCAAAGTTCCAAGCAGTACCTCAAACGTTGCACAAACCATTAAAGTTGTTAGCCTTTCAGCCAGCGCAGGCGGTGCCTGCACTCGACCAAATAATTGTTCAAGCTACCAGCGCAGATTTAGCCAACTTTAACGTTCTCTACTCTCAGCAAGAGACAAAGCTCAAAGGACTCATATCAAGCGGAGTTGACCAAGGGTACATCGATATTTTCACAAATGTTCTCAACGCATCCAGAACAATAGCTAATGCAGGTGATGTCAGCGATGCAACAGCTCTCTTAAACAGCCTCAACAATTCGAATGCACCAGTAACTTCAGCGACGGCAACGCTCTTTATACCAATCATGATTGTATTGGCAGTTGTAGCAGTGATATTCGTGGTTATGTTCCTGCGAGTACGAGGAAAAGTCAGTTACTTCCAACTCGTGGTTGAAGACCAAATCAAAGACCTAGAAGGCTTAACGCTTAGAGCATCAAAGATTGACCGATCAATGTCGTCAAGCTTAGAATCAGTAAAAGACAGATTGAAAAGATTAGTCGGGATGTGATAGTACACGAGAATCTACCAAAATAGTGTTCAGTTAATAGGCCTCGGTTCAGCAGGCACCAACATCGTCGAAACATTCCTAACCAACAAAAAGACTAAAGAGTTAATGGAGAATGACCTAACCCGTCTTTCTCTTTTAGCCATCGACATAGCTGACCCTGAAATCCGAAGCCTACAAGAAACCTACGAACAAATAGGCAGATCAATGATTAAAGCAGGTATCCCACAAGAACGAATGCGTTTAATTGCTCAATCTGTAAAGTTCCCAACTGCTGAAGCAATGTTCGACTTTATCAACCAAAAATACGGCGAATACTTGGTAGGTGAAGGTTCGAAACTCGAAACATTTGTTCCTTGGCTGCAAACAACTATGGCTATTCCACCAATGGCTGGCGGCGCCGGAAGAAGAAGAGCTCTAGCAAAAGCAATCTACGCGCTAAACTACTACCAACTAGGCATTATCCGCAATTGCATAAACGCGTTCAAAGAACAAGCTCTCTCATCAATAGTTACTCCCACAGTAGTTATGGTCTATGGACTTGGCGGTGGAACTGGAAGCGGTGTCTTCTTTGACTTTGCTAGGCACCTGCGAAAAGTGTTAGGTTCCGGTGTTCCAATAATAGCTTTTGTCATTACCCCGTGCGGTGGAGATGACCCTCCAGCAAAAGGATGCTCAGCTTTCGTAGCCATGAACGAGCTTTCTCTGTTACTTAACAAAGACTACAACGAGTACGTCACTAAAACCTACGGCGAGATCTACAGAAACCCACTTAATGCACTAATCTACCTGCCATTGCTACCAGCGTTTTCAAAGGTCGGAAACATCGTTAGCGCCCGACAAGAAATGGACCAAATGGTAGTAGACTTGCTCTACGTTTTGATGGACTTCGACTTAGCAGACCTTCTTAGGCGGTATAGGTACCGAAGTGGGACTTACCACCAACTCAGCTCACACCTTAGGCATGACCAAAGTGACGTATCCAGTTGAAAACTACATTATGGCTTACAAGTTGAGCTTCGAAGGCATGCAGATGCTGCAAGAATCAAGAAAAGAAAAACTCGACATCTTGGAAGAAATTAACAACGTCATTAAAGTGGACAGCGATATTACCAGAGATCTTTTCAAGAACTACCTTATAAAAACAGGCACCTTCAATGAAGAACAATTTGAAGAAAAACTAAAAACCACAATAAACAGCAACCCACGCCTCGAAGACGACACAACCTTACACGTTAAAGGAACTGAAATACAGGTCAAAAACTGGCTTGACGACATAATGAAGTTTCTATCGACCATAAAACTCATGGGCAAGAGCGGTCCCATTGAAGAATCCATCATAAGCTTAACACTGCGCAAAGAAGGCAATAGAAAACTCGATAACCTAGAAGTTTTACTAAACAACCTAACAAAGACTTACTTAGAATTCCCACAACGAAAAGCAGCAATTGTTGAACGATTGCATCAACTCATTCCAAGCTCACAAATCTTCACCCTGAGACAAAAGAAGGTCCTAGAGGACCTAGTCAACATAGCTGAACTTACTGAAAGATCACTTGCAATACTCAAATTCTACGATGAAACCCGATACCTAACAGACGCATTAATGCGGTACTACGAAGTTCTACCCGAATGCAAAGCTGAACTTGAAGAATTGAAAGCTATCCAAACTGAACTTGGAACAATCTACCTGATTATTCAACTCATGCTAAGAACACCAGCCGACGAATCCAGAATGATTGACGAACACTTAACCTATGTAAATGAAATCTTAACTCAGCGCATGCAGAAAAGAGGCAATTTCGACAATGAAGTCATGAGAGTTCAAGAAATCAAGAAACGCAAAGAATTCGACAAAACTAAAATGGAACGGCAAGTCAGAAAGTTTCTTAGCGGCAAGCGGTACGCTAGAGAACAACTGTTGGATATAGATCGAGAACTCAAGCGGGTTGAACAGGAAGAAGCTTTTGCAGTAGAACAACCTCGACAAAGTTGACGCCACAATCAAACTCTACGAAAAATTGGCAAGACGCTTCGAACTAGTGTCTGATTATCGCAAACGGTTGAACAAAATCGTTGATTTGCATCATGAATACAATGCAAAAATCGCTGAAATAGCCTCACAAAAACCTTACTTTGAGAAATCTGCAGACTTAACTGAACGCGAGCAACTGAAAATAATATTCAAAATACTCACTGAACAAGAAGACACTCTAACACGCGAAGTAATCTTCAAGCAAATTCTTGACATGGACCATTTCAAGGACTACATGAAGAGTGTTATCCGAGCTTTCAAGACACCTAGCGTTATGGGATTCAAACCTACATACAAGACCGATTACATATGGGTAACCATCTCAACCCCACCTAACATGTGGTCTGAGGACCTCTCACAAGAAGTCTACACTGCACTTGCAGGCTATGTCACCAGCGAAGTCTCAAGAACAATCACGGTACGCGTCATCGAGTCAAGAGATGCATGGACTACAAGAGTAATGGTGGTTGGTGGAAGAGGCAAACCCGACGACATGGAATCCTTCGACGAAATGCAACTACTGTACAGCAAATCCAGCGATTTCGAAAGATACCTATCGCGTTCATTCCTACTGGAACACGGAGTTCACGCAAGCAACGTCATCAAAGCAATAAACAACAACGACAGTTCAAACGAAAACAACAAAAAGTAAGTTAGACAAAAGGAGTTTTTAGCTCCTTTCCCTTATCTGTTTTTATTCAACTCAATTTTTTTATTCTGCTTTCTTGGTTCTGCGTGCTCTTTTTGGTTTAACTAAACGGATAGGTTCCTCGACGTTTTGGATTGTATCAGACATTGGTGGGATTTCAACAATTTTTGGTTCGCCTGTACTTGTGTTATCCATAGTTTTTGTATCTTCAATCATTGGCGTAATCTGAGCTTGAGGTTCTTCTATTTTTTTTGTTTCTTCTGTTTCTATAGGTAAGTCGAGATTTTGTGTTATCTCTTCTTTTTTAGGTTCAACTTCGGTTTTAGTTATTACTTTCCAATCTTCTGTCATGAAGCCCTTCTCAACTGCCTGAGCTTTTAGCGACTTAAATTTCTGCTCCAAGCCAGACAGCATTTTGCTGACATCAAATCCTCCTAAGAATAATACTGCGTCTATTCTGTCAGTCATATCTTCGGTGTAGATTGGTTCTGTTATGAAGATTGATTGTAGGCTTGTTTTTTCCTTAAACCAGTTTGTTATCGCTAACTCTATTCTTCCTCTGGGCAACATATCTTTCATGTTTAAGGGCATACGTAAAAGTACGTACAGTAAAGAGGCGCTTGCCATATCAAACGTCAAGAATGGCTTCAACAAAGCAGTGTTTAACATGTTCTCAAATGAGCCATAAATCCTGTAGCTTGCACCCGTAACTACCAAAGGAGTGAACAATTTAACGTTAAATGTTCTCGATAACTCGGAGATTTCCTGGACAACTGAATCTTTATCTAAAAACAGGTTCAAGAGATAATTGGCAAGCGTATTGCCCTTGATTAATTCGCCTTTTCTGTCAATCCCTTCATAGCCTTCAATCTGATCTCTATCCATTAGCAAAACTGTTGCGCCATCAGTGGCTAAACATAATTCTATCGCTGCATAAGCGTTGAAGTGAGCGTCTGAGGGCTGTATTTTAGAGGGCAAGATTGCTATTGAGAGGGAATCTATGGTTGAAGCTTTGAATTTACTTATTAACGTTGGTAGGGTAGCGCTGCCAATTCCATCCCAAATCGACGAAAAGATGATGGCGCTATGAAGTTTTTCAACGTTTTTTTTCTTTAAACTCTCAATTACTGAATCATCTTTCGCAATGGTTGGTAAGACGTTGTACCAAAAATGGGTATCGATTTTTGCATCTTCAAAACCTAAAATAAAGTGGGCAGGATAACCTTTTGGAAGCCACTTGTAGATTTCATCGCTCGATTTTTCAATCAATATCGGCAGAGTACCTTGTTTTCTGATACCAGTCTCTTTCAGAAGCGTTTTTATGGGATACTCGCCAATGCAAACTAATGCTTGTTTGGGCAACAGAGGTTTTAGCGCTTCTATGTGTTTTTCAACACTTGCCAATACATCAAAAGTCTCTTTGACATCTTTCATCCGAGGTACCTACATAAGCTTTAAGAGGAGTTTAAGTAAAATAAGGTTTTAGGTTGATTAAGTGAAGACGCCCTCGCTGAAAGTATCTAGTGTTAGCTCTTGGTATAAGTCACAAAAGCAGAAACGCAAAGAGAAGGAAGAACAAGAACGTAACCTTGAACCTTCATCGCTTAAGATGCTCACTTTTGTGATAACCCTCGTTGCCATGGCGGTTGGAATGTCAGTTCTGCCGCTGTTTCCCCAACCTCTGCCAATTTTCCTGGCTGTTTTAGTGGGATTTATCACTTTTAAAATTCCCCGTGTGGGAATGTCAATTGGGGGCGTCGTTATCGGTTTAGGTTTAATGTATCATTTGGCTCAGTTGTACTTTATTTCTTTTCTAGGCGATTTTCAAGTCCGAGTCGCATTCATCGTTATTTGGATGGTTTTATTCATTGTTCCACCCGTAATCTTCAACCGATACAAAAGTGCTCTTGCCATTGATTTCGGAATATTAGCGGTTGCTAGCCTTTTCGTTGGGTCAATTTACTTTTTGGCAATTCCTCTGATTTTGGCTTCTGCGGTTTTTTTCAAAAAATATGTTAGCTTAACAATCATCTATTATGTGTTGCTTTCTGTTCCCTTGCAAATTTTGCAGTATTACCAATACACTGTTTTACCGATTGTTAGGTCAGATTGGTGGAATGCACCTGGCTCTAGCCCACCGCTACTTGTTCCCTTAACTTCAATCGCCAAAGACCTGACCATCTCAATGACCCAGTTCCGCCTATACGACCTGTCTAATGTTTTAAATGCCATCGTCGGGCAAACCACATGGACCCCCGACTGGGCTGGGCGCACCATTGGAGATGCGGTCACACAATACCGAGACTCAATTCCCGGAATATTGATGTTCGCTGTAATTGTTGTTGGATTGGCTTTGACGCTTATGTTCTTCACCAGATTCATGGTTAAAGAAGGAATCCTTGGTTACGGTGATAAATTTTTCCAATGTTTCACCGCTACACTCGCAGCCGCAATCTTCTTCATCCTATTAAGTTCTCTTCAAGTACCTTTAGCATTTACAGCAGATATTAGCCCAACTACAATGGTACTTGGTATTTTTGCAACCTTACTCTTCACGTTACCTATTCTCTTTATCGATACCACGCCCAAGCAGACAACATCGCTTTCTGAATTGAAAGCAAAAGCAGAGTCACTAAAAGATAAATTAGGTATTCTTCAAGCGCAAATAGACAACGTGAAAGAGAACATTCCTGTGATTGTAACAGCTCCTGAAGGAAAAGGCTTAGTCATAAAAGACTCTCTTGACGAAATGCTCAAAAAAATTGTTATGCGTGACCTTGACCAATCAGATTTGGATAAAAAATTCGCAGAGCTAAACCAATTGAGCATGGATAAAGATGCTGCTGAAGCAGAACTTAACAAGATACTGGCTGAGTACCAAATATTTGCTAACTGTCAGTTTTCAGATTGGGTGGGAAAACTCAAAGATGCGGGCTTAATAATTAAAACTAACATGAACACTAATTACGAAAACGAGATGCCGCTAGAACAGCGGATCGAAGCTATCAAACAGGTTTTAGAAAGTGGAAGAGCACTTGTGAGGGAAGTTGTCGCTGTTGTCGAGCCTATTTACGGTATCATCAAGCCGCTTTATGATCCCTCTTTGCCTGAGAAAAGCCGAGCAGTAGAATTCGCAAACGAAAAGTTGCAGAAAAAGGAAGCTCCTTGGATAGCTATTGAAGCATTATATAATTCTCTTAACAATTGGAAACGTCAGTATAGCACAGAGATTCAAGCCTCAATGAGGTACCTGAGAAATTCGATTAACCCAATTGCCAACCTAAGTTATCAAAGTGAAACTTTGCCATCCGTTTTCGGTGAGAACACTGAAAAAGTACTCAATTATGCCAAAAAAGCTGAATCTATGAAAGAAGTTGCCGCGCAGAGAGCCGAGAAAGAAAAAGTCGATATACTCGACCTTATAGCGTTAAAAGATGACGTTCAAGCTTTCATAAGCATGTCCAACGACATCTTATCTATGCTTTACACCGGCTTAATCAACGACGAAGAAGTAATTGACCGTTTGCTACCCACAAAAGATTATTTGTGGGAGAAAAACAGCACCCTGCGCGACCGCTTAAAAACAGCCACTGAAATATTATCCAGCCCATCAAACTACCAGATCAACCAAATAATGGAAAACCTACCCAAATACCTATCATACGTGGACGAAGCAGTTCAAACTTTAGCGGCCTATAGTGAACGCAAAGAGTTCCTGCTAAACTATCCGTTAGCGGAAGCAGCCATCGAAGAACAATTAAAAGTCAAAGAAAAACTGTTGCCCCAGGACCTACCTTTCCATCCACGCTTCGCAGCGGAATACTTAAGACTCTACTACACACAAAGATTCGGTGACTACGCTTTTGACAAAGAAAATTTGGTTCTGACAAAACGACCATAACCGGGTCCATTAATATTCATTTTTGGCTGAAAAACACCCAGCCACCTATACATCTATAGGCTATTATTTCCATTTACGTTCCAAATGCCTTCTGTTTTCTTAATCAAAACCTTGTAGCAAATGTTTTTGCATGCCTATTTTAGTCAACCAGTTTTTATACCTAAATTACCTTATTACTTTAGCAGAAGATTTTGAGGAGTCAAAATGGCTTTTTTTACCGACAGAATAGATGCTGGTAAACGTTTAGCTTCAGCGTTGAATGATTTTTCAGCCAAAAACGGAATTGTTTTAGCGATTCCCAGAGGAGGTGTTGTGGTGGCTTTTGAGATTGCTAAGGCGCTTAACCTACCGTTGGATGTAATTATTCCCCGCAAGATTGGAGCCCCAGAAAACCCTGAGCTTGCGATTGGCGCCGTTGCAGAGGATGGAACCACAATTCTTGATAATCAATTAATCAAATATTTGGCCGTCAGTAGGGAATACATAGCGATTGAGACGCAGCGTCAGAAACATGAAATCGGGAGGAGGCTAAAATTGTACAGGCAAGACGCATCTTACCCCAACCTCAAGGATCTTGATGTAATCGTTGTTGACGATGGAATAGCTACGGGGTCAACCATGAAAGCTGCGTTGGCTTCTGTCAGAAATAGAGGCGCAGCAAGCGTAACCGTCGCTGTTCCAGTTGGTCCACCCTCAACCATAGAAGAACTCAATGAATTGGCGGACCGAGTTGTTTGTCTCTACAAACCCGAATATTTCCAGGCAATAGGCGAATTCTACACAGATTTTTCTCAAACCCCCGATGAAGAAGTAATAAGGTTGCTGGGGGAAAGCAAACAAAAACCCAAGCGAAAATCCACGGGGATGGTTAAGGTATGATTCATAATCAAACAGAAATGAAAATCCCGGTTGGTAACGTAGTGGTTGAAGGCACTTTGACTTTGATGCCTAAAGCTAAAGGAGTTGTTTTGTTTGCTCATGGAAGCGGCAGCGGCAGGTTTAGCCCCAGAAACCAATATGTTGCAAAAGAATTCAACGGAGCAAACATCGGAACCTTGCTCTTTGACCTTTTAACGAAAGAAGAGGAAGAAGAAGACATTCTAACCGCCGAGTACAGGTTCAATATTGCCCTTTTAGCAAAGCGACTCATCGGAGCAACGGAGTGGCTTAGTAAAGACTCTAAAACAAAAAAGTTAGCTTTCGGGTACTTTGGAGCAAGTACGGGGGCAGCTGCTGCTTTGATTGCCGCCGCAAAGCTTCCAAATGAAATTGCGGCTGTGGTTTCCCGCGGTGGACGTCCTGATCTTGCAGGAGAATATCTGCCTGGTGTTGTGGCGCCGACTCTTTTGTTAGTGGGTGGTTTAGATACCGAAGTGATCGAGTTAAACCAAGAAGCGCTTGATCAAATGACTGCTGAAAAGAAACTGGTCATTGTTCCAGGTGCAACGCATCTTTTTGAGGAACCAGGAACGCTTGAGCAGGTTGCAGAGTTGTCGACTGAATGGTTCCTGCGTTACCTGCGTTAAATCTGGTTTTATTCGCCTTTAGGTTGCTTAATCATCTTAAACAAAGCGTAGGTTTCTGCGATGTCTGCAGTGTAAAGGATACTGAATGCTAAAACTGCTTCTAATGGTACATTCATGTAGACTCTTTCCTTGGAAACACTTAGGGCTTGAGGTTCAGAGGTTAGAATCACGTTTAAAACGTCGCCGACTTCAAGTTCGTCCCCAACTTTGTGTCCGTCATCCGATTCCTTGTCAAGGGCTATGCCTGTTTTCCAGGCGTCTCCACCAAAACTGACAACCAAATATGGATGTCCAATTTGAATCATAGAAGAAATAGTAATTGAGGGCATACATTTCTCACATTGCCCAACTAACTGAGTCATTTCTTTTTGGTTCAAGGGTATTACGAGAACTTTATGTTTAATACTAGATTGGTCCGTTACCGTGAAAAACTGCATAGAATCACTAAACAGTGATGTTTTTGGAAGGCTTTAACTTTTTCTGTTTTGCTGGAGCTTACGCTAGTGGCTAAGAGAAAAAATTAGGGCAAATTTGGTTTGAATTCAGCTTACTGTTTATTGAGCTGGTGGTGGGGGTGATGGACTTTTGTCGGCGGCATTTACGTTGACGACTTGGTGTACGTTTTGTTTGTTTTTATTTCTGCCCATTGTTGCCAATGAGAATATTAGCCAAGCTATGAACGCGTAGATGACTCCGTTGAAGACTGCAATTATTGCAGTGACTGCATTGACTGTACCGCCGATTAAGTAGCCTGAAGCAGCTTCGGTGTTAGGCAAAACACTATCGTAAATAAGTTTTCCAGGTGGAATGTTTGTGTTGCCCAAAGTTATGACGACGACTATTGCAAATACTACTAAAAATACTATTGCTCCCTTCATACTTCATCCTTAGAACGCTATTCGTCTGTTCGTAATATAAGCTTTGTTTCAAACCAATCATATGGCGGTACTTTTGAGGGAATCCTTTTCAAAAACAAAAATAAAATAAAATGGCTGTTTAAAATTTGATGTTGATTAGTTTAGAGAACAGTCCAAACGGACTAATGTTGCTATGAACCAATGAAACCATTAAAGCTCCAGCAAAAACCACTGTCTAAAACTCAAGAAAAAGACTCCCCAAAAAACGAAGAAATAATCGCTTTTCTAAAATCTCTTAAAATGTTTTTTTGTATTTTTGAAAATAATAATTTTTTATTCTTTAAGTTTTATTACTAGTTTCTTTACTTCTTCAACTATGTATTTGTTAATTTTTTGTCCCTTCTCTGCCGAAGCCGCTGTAGGGTCGCCGTTTACTCCACTTTGAAAATAGATTTCTGGATGAGCAACAACCTCAAAACGGGGCATTTGCCAAACACTAGCTTTTCCATTTGCTTGGACTAGATTGGGTTTAATTGCCATCATTCTGGATGTTTCGAGTGTGCCTGCATGCCCGTCATTTTTGTCTGCATATTGGGGAGTTAATTCCTCTGCAAAGTCAAAGTCCGACAAAACCATAATCCGAACTTTATCTTTTTCTCTTGTTTCCTCATTTTCTATAACAACATCCTGTGCCGCAAGCCTAAGTGCAACCATGTGTGAATTTCCAGCATGGCCGCTCAGTATGATTATTCGGTTGAAGCCGTTGCGGATTAACTCAGATAGAATATCATGCGCTACTTTGTAAAGGGTATCAAACTGAATTGTTATTGTTCCAGGAAAGTTGCGTGTGGCATTACAGATTCCATACCTGAATGGAGGCGCAATTAGGCAGCCAGTCTCCTTAGCTACTTCTTGGGCAATGTATTCAGGTTGAATGCTGTCCGTGCATAATGGTAAGTGGTCGCCATGTTCCTCAACGCTTCCCACAGGAAAAATTACGACGGCGCCGTCTTTGGCGGCTCGAGCTGCTTCTTTGGTGGTTAATTCATCAAGCCAAAGAATCTGCTTTTTTTGGGTTGTCATAATTGTAAGTCGGCGGATGTTCTTTTTCTATCTTGCGGAAAAATGTATTCTTAATAAAAACAAGATTCAAAAGAACCAGCGAATTTTGGCGGGTCGAAATCGCAATTGTGCAAGGGCATTTATATTATAGTCTCCGGTTTTATCAGCCGCTTTTTCAGTCAATTTGTAAGAACTTGGCGTTCTGCCAAATCCTTTTCGAGCATGAGGTAGGTTTTTCAGTATTCATTTCTTGCTCACCTTGGGATGACCGATACGAATTGTTCGAGACTCATTTCCACGGTTGCATAAACTGCTAAGGCTATACTCCAGAATACGTCGTCGTGTGTACCGTTAGGATGAGAAAAACCTATAGCGCCATCCTTGCGTAAATCATAACGCTCAACATTTAACTCAGCTGTGATGTCCCCTCGATAAGGCTTTTCCCAACTTAGAAGCGGATAAAATAAATCGCCGTTAGACATGCGTTGCTTAAGTAAACTCGCCATCTCACTTTTGCGGGGTACGCTAAAGTTCACACCTTCGGGGTTGTCAATTCCAGCATTAGTCATATCAGCAATTATGCTGGGACCTTCCCGCGTGAAATCAATGCGTATTTTCTCGAATCCGCCCCAACGATCCTGCAACGTCTTAAGGTATCCCATAACAGTCGAGTACAATGTGGGCTGTTTGAAAATTTTTAAATGCCTAAGAAACAGTTTCTCATTCAAACGTTCAACAACACAGAGTACACAGAAATCTCGAGTCTGCGCCAAATCTAACCCAACGAAAAACTCACCTTTATAACTAGCTTCAGGATTGAACTCTTGCAGATCCACACCGCAATTCTTCTCAGTGCCAATGCAGCTAACAATTAGGCTTTGAGCTAGCCATGTGTCTTCATCTTCCGCCCATTCTGCCTCCATTTCTCGGCGCCAACGTTGCGGATCATCTACGAACTGGCGTTTAATTTTCTCAATCATGGCTGGATGCCAAGGGCCATTTGGCGCCATAGCATCGCTCCATCGTATATGGGACCGCGCAAAATCATTGAAATCTTTATGGTTGCACATTTTCCAAAACAAACTATCGGTATTAAAAGGTGTGGAAGTAGCAATCAATTTACCGTTAGTTGTTCCAAGCGTAAATAGAACTGCATCGTAGAGATCCTCATCGTTTGGGATAAAATTTGCTTCTTCGATCCAGATAACTTTGAACGTTGGACCCCTAATTGTATCGGGGTTGTTTGGAAAAGCCTCAATAGTGCTACCGTTAGGCAGAGTGATCCTGGTCTTCTGTATATGCAGTCCTGAAAGCTGAGGAAGCTTTCTAGCGAAACCCCCCATCCGCCTAATATTCAATTTTGTTTGGCGAAAACTAGGTCCAACAATCGCAATATAACTATCAGGATGATCCCACGCATACTTCAAAAGCAAAGCTGAAACACAGAAACTCTTGCCCGTCTGACGAGACCAACGGACAGCTGTAAACTGATTCTTCTCAAACAAATCTGCCAATTCAAGCTGATACTTAAAAGGAGTAAAACCGAAAATCTGTTCAAAAAAAGCCTTAACATCACTACCCAAAGACGTAACTTGACTCGCCACCTCAACTTCAAGCTCCACTACGGAATTATCCAAATCCCCACGAATACGGCGATACGAATGAATATCAAGTCTTCTTGCTCTTCTCAGATAGCGCGGCATATTTACCCTCCAACTCATACAAACGAGCTTCAAGCTCCTGGTAATTCAAAAAATCAGCAAACTTTTCGATATACAACTTCCTACCTTGAATTATGCTGCGTAACCGCAACGTCTCAGAGTGATCAAGCCCGGGAGTTTCCAATGAAACTAATGCATCGTTGAGTTGCTGGAGTGCTTTTTCAACACTTGGCAAGACATTAGTAGTAGTCGTCTTTGGAATTTGCAGGACGACTACTTTCAAATTAAGGCGATTAATTTTTTTCTTAACACTTTCAGGAGATTTGCCAAAAAAAGTCGCGATCTCATTTAGCCTTCTATGCTCCTGCAACATTTCACGAAGTTGCTTTTCCTCTTCAAAAGTCCACGGTTGACCTTTCATAAACACCAGCTCTCTTCAAGCAGAAAATTTGGAAACTCGAACTCGCCAGCATCCAACCCGCCAATGACACTAATACCGAAAAATCCATCGAAATCAACGCTCTCAAAATCCCCATCAGTTTCACCAATAATCATCGTTTGAAACTTTGCGCCAAGCTGAGCCTCAGCAAGACTACCATACCCGATTAGAGGGCACTTAAGCAAATACCATATTTGCCACCAAACCTCACCCAAAGAATGCTTAATTTCAAGGCAATACACAATGTGGTAAACCTTGGAAGCTACAATGCTTTTTGCACCGTCTTGTTTGAATACTTCATTCGCCGACATGAAAATCAAAGAATAGATTTGGGCAGAAGGGTGATATAGCTTATTTGATCCATTTGAGATAACAATTCTTAAATACCGGTTAGAAAAACGGGTAATTCGCCGAAGGGAAGTCGGAGACAAATAGGATTACAGAACAGTTTCTACATTTCCAAATACATTAATTGCGCTGCTAGAAAATTATTTTTATTATCCCTTTTGTCTATTTAACTGAAGAGTGTTTTAAAAAAGCAACATCGCCGAGCCATAGTGCCTACCCCGATATTTTTACTGGAATAGACTTTCAACAGATGTCATTCAATAGCTCCACCGTGGTCTCCTTAGTTTTGCTCCCAAATTTCGATAGCAAAGATGGCAAAAAGTAGTTAGTGCTCAGTGCCAGCGTCTTTCTGTGTTAAATATTAACAAGCGGCAAATACTTGGAGGCTCAGGTTACAGTTCGCAAACACCCAGTAAGCATAGCCCTATCAAATCGCGTATTGGAGAAAATAGATCAAGAGCTTTCTAAGCAGAAAAGGTCAAGAAGTGAATATGTAGAATTGTACTTTCAGGACATTTTCTTTCAAACATTATAATTTGAAAGTTAGAAACAAAATATTTAACCCCTCATTTTAATGTAGCTTGCAAGCTTGATTTAGAAGATTATTTTTCCTTACGATTGATCAATTCTTGGTACTTTGAGTTTAGTTTTGTGCGCGTGCTTTCAATTGAGGTACTTATTCTTCGCCAATCTTCAGCTACACTTGACCAAATCTCGTTATTGACGAAATTCTTCTTAACGTATTCCTCAAGTTCTTCTTCTCGCTTTATCGTTCTACGATGCCAATCTACGCTAATTAAACCTGAACGTTTTAGATGATGAAGGTTTTTTATCATTTGATTTAGGTTAATCGGATAGTTGATGGCTCTTGTCAAATCTTCAGATAGCGAATCAATCGAAATTTCATCTTCAAAACGAAGGCTAATCACTGCAACTATATCTTGCATGAATTTCGCTGTTCTGTTTGTGTAAATAGTCTTTCTTTTAGGTACCAAAACCTGCTCTACACGGTTACCATAGCGTTTGTAGAAAAATCTCTTGACCGTTTCAGCAAGAACCGCATAAGCACCTAAAATTCCAGCTAAAACTAAATAGAATGCAGGTGGAGGCGGTACGAATCCAAAAAACGCTCCAATAGGAGTATATGGTACTGCAATGGCGAAGCTAATGACAGTCAGTAGCATTATAGCTAGATATTTGCTTGGTTTGCTCTTGTAGAAAGGCACTCGCCTAGTTCTTATGATGAGAACTACTAGCGTTTGTGAGCAAAGAGACTCAATAAACCAGCCGGTCTGGAACAATGCGGGATTTGTCCAAGCATTGAAAATAAACAACATAGCAAAGAAGGTAATGTAGTCAAACAGAGAGCTGACTGGACCTATAATTATCATGAACCGTCTGATGAAGGAAATATCCCATCTCTTGGGCTTTTCAATGTACTCTGCATCAACGTTATCCGTTGTCATGACCGTTTGAGAAGTATCGTACAAGAGATTGTTCAGGAGAATTTGGATGGGTAACATTGGCAAAAACGGCAAGAACACTGAACCGCCCGCGGCACTAAACATGTTGCCAAAATTTGAGCTTACACCCATCATGATGTACTTCATCGTGTTGCCAAAGGTTTTCCTTCCTTCAAGCACACCTTCACCTAAAACGGTCAAATCATTCTTTAGCAAAATTATGTCAGCAGATTCTCTTGCAACGTCAACTGCGTTGCTAACTGATATTCCTATGTCTGAAGTCTTTATTGAGGGGGCATCGTTGATGCCATCACCCATAAAGCCAACAACATGCCCGTTGGTCTTCAAAACAGTAATAATTCGGTCTTTTTGGGCAGGAGTTACTCTTGCAAACACGTTCGCATCTTCAACAACGGCTGCTAGTCCTTCATCAGTCATCAACGAAATCTCATTTCCTAAAACTACACCTTTAACTTCAAAGCCTAGCTCGCTGCAGACTTTTCTTGTAACAAGTTCGTTATCACCTGTGAGAATTTTCAGTTCCACATTTGCTTTGCTGAGCATCTGGAGGGACTGCTTGGCCGTTTCTTTAGGTGGGTCTAGAAATGCCACAAACCCCAAAAAGGTCATGTCCCTTTCATCATTTATGGAGTAAACAGCTTTTTCTTCCCTTAGCTTTTTACTTGCGACGCCTAATACTCTGAGACCTTCAGCACTTAAGTCGAAATACTTCTGTTGAATCTTTCTACGGATTTCTTCAGAGATATCGGAAATTAAGCCTTCGACTTCATAGTAGGAACAGACTTTGAGTATTTCTTCAGGTGCGCCTTTAGCTATGAAGAATCGATGCCTTTTCTCTTCAACCACAACTGAGACACGTCTTCTTACAAAATCGAAAGGTACCTCGTCTATCTTTTGGAAGTTTGTAATATCGATCTCTTGGTGCTTTAGAATAGCATCATCAAGGGGACTTTTAAGTCCAGTTTGCATATGACTGTTTAGGAAAGAATAAAGCAGGACTTTTTCGTCTTCTTTTCCTTCTATGTCTATGTGTAGCAAGAGTTTAATTTGGTTCTCTGTAAGCGTGCCCGTTTTGTCTGTGCATAAAACGTTCATGCTGCCAAAGGTTTCAATAGCTGATAGTCGTTTTGCGATTACGCCTTTCTTAGACATCCTCTGGGCGCCTTTGGAAAGATTTATGGTAATTATCATGGGGAGAAGCTCGGGAGTTAAGCCTACGGCAAGAGCAACGGCAAATAGAAGCGCTTGCAATATGCCGTTTGCATCAGGATGCAAAAGTGCGTTTATAAGAAAAACAAACATCACTAGCAAAAAGGTAACTTGCATTATGAGAAAACCGAACTGTTTGGTACCTCTCTCAAATTCCGTCTCAGGGGCTCTTTCGACTAGCTTTGCCGCGATTTTTCCATATTCCGTATAGCCACCTGTCCGCACAACCACAGCCATGGCTGTTCCGCTGACTATCGAAGTGCCCATGAATAGATAGTTGCTCCACTCAGTTATCGATGCGCCTTTAGCTTTTATCGGAGTAGGAGTTTTTTCAACTGGAAATGATTCACCAGTTAATGCGGATTGGTTGACGAAAAGATCTTTTGCATCGATAATTCGTGCATCCGCCGGTGCAATGTCGCCTGCCGAAAGATGGATTATGTCTCCCGGAACTAACAGTGGAAGCTTAATTTCTTGCTTATTGTTGTCTCTTAGGACTGTTGCTAATGTGGCGACTTTTTCCCTTAACATTTCGGCGGCTTTTGAAGCGTTGTTTTCCTGATAGTACGCGAGGGTTACGCTGAGGAAAACCATAGTGTAGATTACTATTACACTGGGAATTGACCCTAGGGCGGCAGAGACTCCGCCTGCAATCATTAGTATTATTACAAGTGGGCTTTTGAAGCGTGAAAGAAAATTAAAAATTGTAGCTCGTTTCTTCTTTTTGGCAAATTCGTTTCTGCCATAAATTTCGAGGCGTTTTTCTGCCTCTTGAGAATTAAGTCCAGTTTGGGAAGTGTTTAACCGAGAAAGGAGCTCGTTTGTTGGAAGGCTAAGAACCTCTTCGGCACTGAGCACTGGTTGAGCTGTTTGTTCATGATTCGGTTTTGCTTCCGTTGATTTGAATCCGCCTCAACTTGGTTCCGATAAAGTGAACCTACGACGCTTATAGGTTTTTTGCAGAAGTTTGAAGCCTGCAGAGTCAAAAACATCTGTTTAATAGACACTGTGTGAGCAAGATTTTAGGGGTTTTATGAGCAACCAAGAAAAAAGGGAAATGCCGACCAAACAAAAAGCAAGGATCCTAAAGAAAAAGACAAGACTGCTATAAGCGAAAGATAGCGATACAAAGGCAAGTTGAATAAGGCAGAAAACAAAGCTCAAGAAACTATTATTAAAGCAAGAAGTAAAAACCAAGGGCACGAGGCCGTTTCTGACCAGAAGTCGCATGAATATCACTAAACACAATATTCATTGAACCGTTTATGCTACTTAACGTTTACAATACTAAGCTCCCGTCCAAACGGGTTTGCTCTCAACTATCTTCCGCTGGGAAGGAACAGATAAGAGAAGCCTGAAGCTTCAAACACGCGTTGTGCGGTTTTTCCAGTGACTTCAACATAGTCCCTGATTAGACCCTCTATGTACTTGTTTTTTGACATAAGGGTGCCTTTGTTGTCGTCTTGTTACAGTCACATATACTTAAGAAAGTTTGAACCCGCTAATAGATTGTTTAGGTGTAAGTCATGCGTAAAAAAGAAACTCAGCAGCCTCATACGTTGGGAGCGGCTTCATCTCAAGACATACCAATGAGTGGAATAGAACCGAGCCAAATTCCTTGTCCAGACTGCGGCAAAACCTTCAAGACCCACTCGGAAATGGAGAGACACAGAGATACAACGCACCATGAAACAAAAGGACATGAGGAATAACCCTAGGGCAAAAACAACAAGATCTGCATATCCAAACGATTTCTTATTATTGCAGGTTCCAGTCACTCTTTTTATTAGAAATTGACCCTTTTCTGTAGGTGTACATACTCCAAGTATCGTAGAAGAGTTTTTCCTGCTTTTGAAGGAGGCTCCCAAAATTCTGGCAGCTTCGCGCCCAGTAGAACAAACTAAAGAAAGTCAAATACTAAGAATGAAGGATAAAAAAACAAGTCCTAGCCGGGACCTCTAATCAGTCCACGAGTTGCACAGAAAGAGATTGCACTCAACTATGAGTAGTAATACGAAGAACTCATAGGTCAGAAATGAGAAATAACAATGTAGTTGAAGATTCATGAAAATAAAATTCTTAGGCGCAACACATCAAGTAACAGGATCAAGCTACTTACTGGAAACTGCTGAAATGAAAATCCTTGTCGATTGCGGCATGTTTCAGGAACGAGATTACTCCCACAGAAACTGGGATGCCTTCCCCATTCCTCCAGATCAAATCAAATATCTCCTCCTCACCCATGTTCACCAAGACCACTGCGGACTTATTCCTAAACTTGTCAAAGAAGGGTTTCACGGAGATATTCTGCTGACCGCTGCGTCTAAGGAATTGTTCCCAATAGTAATTTTAGATTCTGCTAGAATTCAGGAAGAAGATGCTTCCTTCAAGAAAAGACGCCATAAAATGGAAGGTCGAAATGGACCTTACCCAGAAATCCCTCTTTATACTGTTCAAGATGCAGAAAAGTGTTTTCCACTTCTAAAGGCTGTTCCCTACGGAGAGTTTTTCCCTCTAAACGACCAAATTAAGGTTTGTTTCCATGATGCAGGTCACATCCTTGGCTCGGCCATGATTGAGATCGTTTTCCAAGAAGAGAAAGAGTCGCGTAACATCATCTTCTCTGGCGATATCGGTCAGTGGGATAAGCCGCTTCTCAAAAACCCCTCTGTCTTCGATCGAGCAGATTACGTGATTATGGAGTCCACCTACGGAGATCGCGACCACGACAACCCACAAGGTATTGAGAATAAACTCAGCAACGTCATCAATGAAGCCGTGAAGGCTGGTGGAAATGTCATTATCCCCACTTTTGCAATTGAACGCGCCCAAGAAATATTGTACTATCTTAGTTCATTAGCGCATGCAAAAAGGATTCCCTATATTGTGACCTTTCTCGATAGCCCAATGGCTGTCGAAGTCACGAAGGTCTTTGAACAAAGCAAGAAGTACTTTGACAAACAAACAATAGAGCTCTTCAAGGATGGTCAATCACCTTTTGACTTTCCGGGATTGAAGCTCGTAGAGTCTATTGAAGGGTCCAAGGCGATTAACCTGATCAAGGGATCAACAATTATTATGGCTGGTTCGGGGATGGTTACAGGAGGAAGAATTAAACATCATCTAGTCAGAGAGATAACTCGACTTGAATCTACGCTTCTCTTTGTGGGCTACCAAGGCGTAGGGACGCTAGGACGACAGATCTTAGACGGCACATCTCCAGTCCGTATTCTCGGACAATCCTATCCGGTGCGGATAAAGATCGAGAATATCGATGGTTTATCTGCGCATGCTGGCATGAGCGATTTGCACCGTTGGCTTAACAACTTCAAAGCTCCCCCGAAGCATGTTTTCTTGACTCATGGCGAAGAAGGACCGATCTTGAGCATAGAGAACTATCTGCGTTCAAAGGGCGGATGGAACGTGACCGCTCCAATATACTTACAAGAATATGACCTATAACCACTGTAAAGATGCTGTTCCCGTAAACATTTTGGAGTAAAAGCTACCCTACATAACAAGTGGTAAATATTCAGAGGCTCAGGTAACAGTGTCAAACACAAAGTAAGCATAAGCCCTTTTCTATTGAATGCAAATTTAACATTTTAGCTTCTAATTCGCTCCAAAATTAGTTCAAACGGTATTATCGTATATCCTAAATATTTGATTCATAACATTATAATTAGGTGCGCCTATTGAACAGGGGTTACATAGGTCTCATAGTCTATTTGGCATTTGTTTTATGCGCTCCAGTACTGATTGCTTACTACTACCTTGCTCCTAGAGATGTTTCCTGGATTGGTCCAGTTGAGGATTTCATTAGAAAAGATTGGGAGCCTAATGCAACTTATTACGGTCTTGAGGATGGTTTTTTTCTGTATGAAAATGGAGAAGAGCAGTTTTTCTTTTTGAATGATTCTCAGGGTGAGTTTATCTCTTATATGAAAGGTCTAACGGGAAAAGTGGATAGGCAACTGAAAAGTTCTATCTCAAAGGAATCTGTGGATGAAATTTTGGCTACAGATAAGATATTGGCGTTTGTTCACAGGTTTCCTGAAGGTTTTGGCGATCGAGGTTTGTATGGAAAAGCTGAGGTAGCCTATTTCATTCTGGCAGATAAGATAGGAACGGGTATGGAAGGCGGAATAATAATGCAGGATAGACGCTCAGGCGAATCCTCTCAGTATAGCGTTTGGCAGATAACAAATTGGGTGCTTTGATAACTGTCATACCCTCCAAAACTAGTTCTGAGGAATTCGGTTATTTTCAGAGGCTAACCTGTTTCTTTTTGCATTATTTTTCCAAATATATAATCCAATAAGCATAAACAAGATTGAACCTACAAGGGGAGGAATAACTGCCCCCAGCACAATGAAAAATCTTGGATAATTAATGAAAATGTTGGAAGTTAAATATCTGTATACTTCTGAGGAAAAATGTGGATAACCGAATAGTACCCAAATAGTCTGGAAGAGGAGAATAAGGGAGTAAACTAGAACTATTGCACTTGCCCACATTACCTTTAACTTTTGCCATTTAGACATAAGCCAATAGCCTACCATCATCAGTATAATTCCACCAAGAGTTGGGGTAATTAAAACCAAAGTCTTTGTGAAATCGCTCATTAAGTAGAGCCAAGCAAGTTCTTTGGGCGAGAAACCAAACACATTAAGAATGATTGGGTAAATGTAAAGATAATAAGTAGTTGATAAAATGCCTTGTCAAAAAAGGAAAATAGAGTAACTAAAAGTTACAAGACCCGACCAATAAGACTTTGGTCTCTGTACCTTAATCATCCACTCACTTGAAGCGTTGTGTCATTGAAAAGTTCTTATTATTTTTACTGTTAACTTCATGCTGCTAAAATAGAAAAAATCTAGTACCTTTTTGTATGTACAATGGCGGGTCCGACGGGAATTGAACCCGCGACCCCCGGATTAAAAGTCCGGTGCTCTAGCCTGACTGAGCTACGGACCCGCGAAGATTCGTTGCGGCTGATAGAAAAACACGAAGGGGTTTTTTAGTATTTCTATTGAATAAGTGATAAAAGAGGAATTCTTAATGGGTTGTTTGGGCTTTGAGGATTATTGACATAAAGCTCTTGATGCTTTCTTGTGAGTTGAGGATGGTTGTGATGGTTTTTGCTCCTTTTTCTGTGAGTTTGTAGACTCTTTTTCGCTCGATCCAGATTCCTTCAACTAAGCCGTTTCGTTCGAGTGAATAAAGTAGTGAGTAAACCGTGCCTGAGCTGGCGAGGAAGCCGAATTTGTTGTGTATGAATGAGATGACCTCGTATCCGCTTATGGGTCCGTTTTGGAGTTCAGCCATGATGATGGTGTCCATGAAGTTTTTGATTACGCGTTCATGCATTTTTTTGATTATTCTTGATTCTGATTTTTCTCCATTTACCATTATCGTTAATGCTACCATTGTTTTGTTCTCCTCATTAATGTTTATTCTTGTTTAGATATATAAGATTTATTCGGATTTGGAATAGTTTGTTGTAACAAACTCGGATAAGTTTAAACAATATAAACTCTTATTGGCTTTGCGAGCTAGCTTTCGCAAAAAGAAAACTTGGAGAAACCGCTCAATTCGTTTCAATATATGGCTACATAACATGTATCTATACACATGAAAGTTAACATGTAAGTGTAATCTTATTGAAGTTAATTTCAAGAAAAATTTCACTATTTATATACATAAACCAATACAAACCTCAGCCATTTTAACGTTAAAATTTCCATTTTTCTGCTAACTCACACGGATTTATTAGTTAGCGATATACGTGCATGTTAACAAACGTTAATTCACATTTTACCTTAAGCATGCTACGGTGCCCTAAACGTGATTTCATGGAAATATACATTTAAACGATTAAATGAAGAATATGAAATAGCTAACAAAAAGAAGCAAGCCTTAGACAACCTTTTTGTAACAGGTAAAATTTCACAAGCCACACGCGACTCATTCACTGGCGACATAAGTGCGGCAATAATTGATATCGAAAAACAACGCAAAGACTTAGCAGAGAAAATGCAAGCAAAAACCCTGGAACTAGAAGGTCAATTAAAAACCTTAGAGACTCTTCTCGCTAACTATGAAATTCAACATGTTGTTGGAGAAATAGACGAGGAAAGTTACGGTCGAGAAATAAGCCTGCTTTCAAATACACTTGAAACAACAAGAAACGAATTAGGCGTAATAAAACAAGCAATAGACCAGATTTTTCCCTGCGCCCAAATTCAATCTCCAGAACCAGCTCCAATAATTGAAGCTCCAGCAGTTCAACCGACGGCGGTAGAAGCTGCCCCTTTAGAGGTCCCAGTGGAAGCTACACCTGTTGAGACAGCCCCAATTATAGAAACATCCCCAGTTGAAACGGCGCCAATTGAAACTGCTTCAGCAGAAGCTCCAGTAGCCGAAGCAGCCCCAATTGAGTGTGCTCCAGTAGAAACTGCTCCAGTTGAAGTTCCTGTTGTTGAAGCAGCTCCAGTGGAGACAGTGGTCCCTTTAGAGGCCCCAGTGGAAGCTCCAGTTGAGCAAGCCACGATCGAAGCCCCAGTTGAAACCGCTCCAGTAGTTGAAAGCACACCAGTTGTTGAACCAGCCACAGCAGTCGAAATCGTCGTAGAAGTAGCCCCAATTATTGAAGAAGCCGCTCCAGTAGAAGCAGTTGCGGAAGCAGCTCCAGTTGAGACAGCTCCAATTGAGGAAGTTCCAATTGTTGAGGCTCCAGCAGTTGAAACTGCAGCAGAAGTTCCACCAATTGAAGCTCCAGTTGAAGCAGCCCCCATAATCGAAACACCAATCGAAGTTCCAGTAGCAATTGTTGAAGAAGTTCCAACAATAATCGTAGAAGAAGTCGCTCCAATTGAAGCAGCACCAATTGAAACTGCTCCTTTAGAGGCTCCAGTAGCCGAAGCAGCCCCAATTGAGTGTGCTCCAGTAGAAACTGCTCCAGTTGAAGTTCCTGTTGTTGAAGCAGCTCCAGTGGAGACAGTGGTCCCTTTAGAGGCCCCAGTGGAAGCTCCAGTTGAGCAAGCCACGATCGAAGCCCCAGTTGAAACCGCTCCAGTAGTTGAAAGCACACCAGTTGTTGAGGAAGCTCCGGCAGTTGAAATCGTTGCAGAAGCAGTTTCAATTGTTGAAGAAGTTGCACCAGTTGAAGTTCCAGTTGTTGAAGAAACTGCTCCAATAGAGACAGCCCCAATAGAAGTTGCCCCAATTGAGGAGGCTTCAATCGTTGAGGCTCAAGCAGTTGAAAACCCAACCGAAGCTCCAGTAATTGAAGTTCCAGTTGAAGCAGCCCCAATAGTTGAAGTAACTCCAGTTGTAGAGGAAGCTCCAATAATTGAAATACCAGTTGAAGCTCCAGTAGCAATTGTTGAAGAAGCTCCCGCAATAATCATGGAAGAAGCCGCTCCAGTTGAAGCAGCCCCAGTCGAAACTGCCCCAACAGAAGCAGCGCCAATCGAGATAGCTCCCATAATCGAAACTCCAGTACAAGAAGCTCCGGTCATAGTGGAAGAAGCTCCAGCAGTTGAAATCGTTGCAGAAGCAGTCCAAATTGAGTGTGCTCCAGTAGAAACTGCTGCAGCTGTTGAAGCAGCTCCAGTGGAGACAGTGGTCCCTTTAGAGGCCCCAGTGGAAGCTCCAGTTGAGCAAGCCACGATCGAAGCCCCAGTTGAAACCGCTCCAGTAGTTGAAAGCACACCAGTTGTTGAAGCAGCCACAGCAGTCGAAATCGTCGTAGAAGTAGCCCCAATTATTGAAGAAGCCGCTCCAGTAGAAGCAGTTGCGGAAGCAGCTCCAGTTGAGACAGCTCCAATTGAGGAAGTTCCAATTGTTGAGGCTCCAGCAGTTGAAACTGCAGCAGAAGCTCCACCAATTGAAGCTCCAGTTGAAGCAGCCCCCATAATCGAAACACCAATCGAAGCTCCAGTAGCAATTGTTGAAGAAGTTCCAACAATAATCGTAGAAGAAGTCGCTCCAATTGAAGCAGCACCAATTGAAACTGCTCCTTTAGAGGCTCCAGTAGCCGAAGCAGCCCCAATTGAGTGTGCTCCAGTAGAAACTGCTCCAGTTGAAGTTCCTGTTGTTGAAGCAGCTCCAGTGGAGACAGTGGTCCCTTTAGAGGCCCCAGTGGAAGCTCCAGTTGAGCAAGCCACGATCGAAGCCCCAGTTGAAACCGCTCCAGTAGTTGAAAGCACACCAGTTGTTGAGGAAGCTCCGGCAGTTGAAATCGTTGCAGAAGCAGTTTCAATTGTTGAAGAAGTTGCACCAGTTGAAGTTCCAGTTGTTGAAGAAACTGCTCCAATAGAGACAGCCCCAATAGAAGTTGCCCCAATTGAGGAGGCTTCAATCGTTGAGGCTCAAGCAGTTGAAAACCCAACCGAAGCTCCAGTAATTGAAGTTCCAGTTGAAGCAGCCCCAATAGTTGAAGTAACTCCAGTTGTAGAGGAAGCTCCAATAATTGAAATACCAGTTGAAGCTCCCGTGGCAGTAATTGAAGAAGCTCCAGTAGCCATTGTTGAAGAAGTTCCAACAATAATCATTGAAGAAGCTGCCCCAATCGAGCAACCAACAATCCCAGTTGAAGAAGCCCCAGCACTCATAGTTGAGGCAGCCCCACTTGTTGAGGAAGTTGTACCAGTTGAAGCTTTATTTGTCGAAGAAACTGCTCAAATTGAAGTTGCCAAAATTGAGGAGGCTCCAATCGTTGAGGCTCCAGCAGTTGAAATAGTAACCGAAGCAGTAATCGCAGAGCCAACAGTCGAAGAACAAGTAATCCAAGCTGCTCCTATCATCGAAGCACCAGTTGAAGTGCCAGCCGCAATCGTTGAGGAAGCTCAAGTAGCAGTTGTTGAAGAAGCAGCTCCAATTGAGCAGCCTACAATCGCAGTTGAAGAAACTCCAGCACTCACAGGTGAAGCAGCCCCCATAATCGAAACACAAGTCGAAGCTCCAGCAGAGACAATTATCGCGACCGAGCCAATTGCAGAAGCAGTTCACGAAGAACAACCCGTAATTGAAGCTCCACTCCAAGATTTCGAAGTAACAGAGCAAGCTCCAATCGAAACTACCCTTGAAAAAGTACTTGAAGAACCAGCAATAGAAACTATTTCCTTGGTGGAGGGAGGCACACATTCCGTCCCACCCTTCAGAAGCGCCCCAGGTGGCGTATTTGGAACTGATAACGGAAGCGGACAACAGCGACCAAACCCCCCGAGCAGAAGAAAGCGACGAAAACACAACTGAACAAAATAAACCGTATTCTTCTTCTTTTCTTTTTTGTTAAATTTAGTTTGTTTTTACTTTAATTGTAAGTTTCTCTCTTTATGTGGGTGTATTTAGTTTCTTCAAGAGCAACCTATAGGATTTATCTCCCTTTTGAAAAAAAGAAAAAATGATTAGCTACTTTCTTGGGTTGTTTGGCTTATTTTTCTAGTTGTGATTTTAGCAGGTTTATAGCTGACCATGCTGCAAGTGCGCTGGTGTGGAGATTGTCTGGGTGGGGGTCGTTTGCAAACTGCATGGTCATTTCGCCGTAGCGCCATTTAACATGAATTTCGTGGGTATTGCGTAGGACGGTAGGGTCTGATACCACTTGCACTTTCACTTTGGCTGGTTTAACGGTTAAGGCTAATGTTGCTGCAACGTTCATTTCCCGTGGGAACTGTCTTGCTGCTTCCTCTGCGTAACCCTCGTACACTGTTTCTTCTTGGCTGTTGGTTTTTCCAAGGGCTTTTGGGGGTTTGCGGGTAGTTAACGTGACTTCGTTGATTCCAGCTAAAGCAGCAGGAGAGATCGCGTCTAATCCTCCGATGGCGCCTGAGGGAAAATGCAGTTTAGGGGTATTTGTGTTTAGATCTAAAAGTGCGCCTGTGCTCATGATGATGAAGTCGATGTTTGCCGCTAAAATTTTGTTGTAATATTCTTTCACGGCTTGCTGGGATGCTGCTTCAACAACTATTGACGGCTTGGACGCAAGCAACTCATCCACGTTCGGCATGATTTTTACGGGGAATTTTAATGAGTCTTTGAGTTTCTCTGCTTTTGCCGCATCCACATCGAAAATGACCAGTTCATCACAGACCACCAGTTTCCGTTCGATGGCTTCAGCGAGAACCGTGCCGATGGCGCCGCAGCCAATCAACCCAACCTTTTTCATTTCTTGGTTACCGTCCCGAAGATAGCGACAGGAATTACCCCTGGAAATTGTGGCACTTCCTGTCCTTGACCTGGTTTAGGAATAACGTTAAAATCATCTATAGCAACTTTGAGTGTCCCTGCGATATCTTCTTTGCTTGAAATGATTATGTCAGCGCTTGTTTGACTTCCTGTGTAGACTTCAAGGGACAAAGTGGGAATATTTAGAGGTAGCTTTTGCGCTGCTTTCTTTCTTCGCACATCCTCAATTAGAGCCATCACTTTGTCTCCTTGGTCTTCTATTGTCTTGTCGACGAGGTTGTCATCTACCTTAGGCCAATTTGTTATCTGCAAGCTTTTGAAGCCTTTATCTTTAGCGTACATATTTTGATAGATTTCTTCCGTCAAGTGAGGGGTTATTGGCGCTAACAACTGTAAAATTTTGTACAGTACCTCGTAAACGGTCCGTTGAGCAGCTCGCCTTTTCGCTGCACTTTCCTTCTCTTGACGATAAAGTCTATCCTTCACTGATTCAATGTAATAGTCGCAGAAGACATGCCAAGTGAAGTTTCGGATCTCTTCGACAGCGATGTTGAATTGACATTTTTCGAAGGCTTCTGTAACTTTTTTAGTCAGGTCCTCAGTTTTGCTGAGAATCCATTTATCGAGTAGTTGTAGGTCAACTTCCGCATTGGCTTTAGGGTCGTAATCTGCTAAGAGGTTGGTTGCGAACCCTGCAACGTTCCATAATTTAACTAGGAATCTTCTGCCGTATTCGACGTCTTGGGCACGGTATGGTATGTCTGAGCCTGTTGCGCCTCCGCCAGCTGCCCACTGTCGAGTGGCATCTGCGCCACTTTTGTTTAATACTTCAGGTGCTGCGGCGTAGTTTTTGAGTGATTTGCTCATTTTTCTGCCGTCAGCTCCCAGCACCATGCCGTTTATGAGGACGCTATTGAATGGGCGTTCATCGAATAGGGCTAGGTGGCGTACCATGAGGTAGTATGCCCAGGTTCGGATGATGTCTGTGCCTGACGGATGCATGCTTGCTGGGTACAGGCGTTTCCAGTCAGCTCTATCTGGCCAACCGGCGTGGACAGCGCAGGTGATTGAGGAATCCATCCACGTGTCTAAAACATCAGTTTCGCCCATAAATTCCGTTCCATTGCATTTAGGGCATTTTTCAATTCGGGGTTTTTCCATTCTTGGGTCGATTGGTACCCAGCTTTCTTGCGCAATGATGACTTCACCGCAACTCTTGCAGTACCAAACTGGAATTGGCGTAGCAAACAGTCTTTGGCGGCTCACAACCCAATCCCAATCCAAAGCGCGGGTCCAGTCGATTAAGCGATTTTTCATGTAATCGGGGTACCATGGAATCGCATTAGCGTTCTTCTCAACGGCTTCGCAGAGAGGCATAGTTTTCATAAACCACTGCTTGACCTCCAAGATTTCAACTTGGGCTTTACAACGGTCGCAGACACCAACTTCCTGTTGTATCTTCTCAGTCTTTTCAAGTAGTCCAGCGGCGGCTAAATCCGCGACTATTGCAGCCCGAGCTTGGTTGACGTATAAGCCTGAATATTTGCATCCTGCTTCGCTAATTTTGCCGTTCTCAGTTAAAAGACGGATAACTGGGAGTTTATGTTTGATAACCGTTTTTACGTCTTCTTTATCGCCATAAGTGCAAATCTGAACCACGCCTGTTCCAAAGCAGGGATCTACCGATTCTTCGGCTATGATTGTGACTTCGCGGTTCATTAGGGGTACAGCGATTTTTCTGCCGATGTACTTGCTGAATCGTTCGTCTTTTGGGTTCACTTCCACGGCGACGCATGCTGGTATGAATTCGGGGCGTGAAGTGGCGATTAGCAAGTATTCGTTGCTGCCTTCAAGTTGGAAGCGGATGTAATGCAAGGTGCCGTCCTTTTTGATGTGATCAACTTCTGCATCGGCGATGGCGGTTTCGTCTCTGGGACACCAGTTCACTGGATGCGTGCCCCGATACATGAAGCCTTTCTTATGAAGCAAAACAAAGCTAAGTTGGGTACGGCGCCAATAGTCTGGGTCCATCGTTTTGTACTCGGTGGTCCAGTCAATGCTTGCACCCATCTTGAGGATGCCTTCTTTCATCATCGCAATGTATTTCTCGACTAATTCGATGCACCAGGCGCGGAACTGATCTGGGGGAACGTCGCGTTTGCGGATGTTTTTGGCTTTTTCAACTTGGATTTCTATGCCTAGGCCATGGCAGTCCCAACCCTGAGGGAATAGCACGTTGAAACCTTGCATTCGTTTGTAACGGGCAACCATGTCAAAATATGTCCAGTTCAAAACGTTGCCCATATGAAGCTCGCCTGAGGGATAAGGTGGAGGCGTATCGATGCTGAAAGGAACCCGATCTTTGTCATTCCAATCATAGTGGTAAATGCCCATTTCTTCCCACTTACTCTGCCATTTCCGCTCTATCTCAGCAAAATTGTATTCTTTAGGCATAGGCTGCATGCTAATCAACTCGTTAGTGTGTGGGGTAGGAAAACTAAAATATAACCTAAAAACATTATCCCCTTAGTTCTTGGGGAGCTGGGAAAAGTACCTGGCTGAGAGGACGGCTGTTTGCTGTCGACCCTTAGGAACCTGAACCAGGTAATACTGGCGGAGGGAAAAACAAATGACTACTACATACACAAGTGAATTCAGAAAGCCAACTTCCTTTAGAAACCCCAAAGTTTTAGCTGAAATCGCCATCTTTACAGCATTGGCGACGGTGCTGAGTTTAATAGTCATCTACGTCATGCCTCAGGGTGGCTCAATTACATTAGCTTCAATGGTTCCAATTATTTGGTTGGCACTCAGACGCGGACCAATAATAGGTGTATCCACAGGTATTCTGTACGGAATAATACAGTTCATGCTTCTGCCCTACGCAATTGACCCCATACAAGTACTGCTGGATTATCCCTTGGCGTTTGCTGTCTTAGGCTTAGCTGGATTCTTCCAGACAAGACCTATTGTGGGAGCAGCCGTAGGTATAGCTGGGCGATTCGTGATGCATTTCATTGCAGGCGTAGTCTATTGGGCCCCAATATACGCTCCAAACTTAGACCCACTTGCCTACTCAGCCACCTACAACGTTAGCTACCTCTTGCCAGAACTGGTAATAAGCGGATTCATACTTTACTTGTTGCAGAAAAGCAAAGTGTTGCGAGTGTACATGTAATTGGGTAAACTTGCTGCTGAAGAACTCCAAAAAATGTTGGATTGCATAAAGAAGGATTTTCGAGTCATCGTTCCGCCTATGATTGGGTACGATGCAGGAGTCCACCTTTTACATGGCAAATATGTGGCAGTTGCAACTGATCCATGCACTGGAGTTCCTGAAGAATGGTTTGGGTGGCTGTTGATAAATTATCCCGCCTCCGATGTGGCGCTTTTCGGAGCTAAGCCAGAATTCTGCACCATAAATCTTCTCGGACCAATAGGCACAAAACCTGAAGTTTTCCAACAAATCATGAAGCAAACCTGTAATGCAACCAACGAATTAGGCATTGCAATCGTTAGAGGACACACAGGCACGTACCAAAGCCTAAAAGACATGCTTGGAGTCTGCACCGTTTACGGAACCGTAGAACCCAAAAAGTTGATTACGCCAGGAAACGCCAAGTTGGGCGACTTGATTTTATGCACAAAATCACTGGGCATAGAAACTATAACCAACTTCTCACTCATCCACAAAGAAAAAGCTCAAAAGTTATTCGGTGCTGACAAGCAAGAAGAACTCGCTAAACAGGTTTACATGCAAAGCTGCGTAAAAGAAGCTCTCCAGCTTGCCGAGATTGAAGGGGTGCATGCCATGCATGATGCGACAGAGGGCGGGTTTGTTGCAGCGCTAAACGAGTTATCCGCGGCTTCCAAGGTTGGGTTTAGGGTAGATTGGGAAAAAATCCCTGTTACACAAGAAGTTTATAAATTAAAAGAACATTTTAAACTTACAGATGACCAAGTGCTCTCGCTGTCTTCGACGGGAACGATTTTGGCGGCTGTAGTGCCTCAAGCCCGCGAAAAAGTCAAAACTGTTTTAGAGAAGATTGGTCTTTCGGCATGTTTTTTGGGTGAATTCACAGCCGACAAAAAACGGATGCTAATTAAGAAGGATAAAGAAGTGCAGTTTCCTCAGTTTGCCGACGACCCTTACACCCAGATTCTTTCTGGCAAATAGTTACTTTTTCAGTTCCTTCAACACAAAGTTAACAATTTCTTCAGCGATGTTAACTTTCGCAACAACCTGCAACCCTTTCCATCCCGGTTGGCTGTTCACATCTACAATGCGTGGTCCATCAGGTCCTTCAAGTATGTCAACTCCAGCGATTTTGCAACCTACAGCTTTAGCAGATTTTACAGCCATTTCCTCAAACTCTTTGCTAATTATTGCAGGCGCAGGTTTAGCTCCTTGACTGTAGTTAGTCTTCCATCCCGTAGCTACCCTTCGCATGGATGCAACAACTTGGTTACCAATTACAAAGGCGCGAATGTCTGAGTGCCCATGCGGGACGAATTCTTGCATGTAAATGACACCGTGATGGAAGGTTATGGCTTTGAATACGGTGTCGGCGATGTCTATGTCGTTGACGCGTGTGGCGCCTTGTCCGCGAGATCCGAAGATTGGTTTGACGACGATGTCGCCGCCGAGTTCATTAAAAGCCTTCAGCGCTTCGTTGACGCTTTCGGTGGCTAAGGTACGGGGTACAGGAACGCCTACGTCTTCGAGGATTGCGAGGATGTCGTATTTGTCAACGCAGTGCTCTATGGCGGTTGGCGGATTTACCATGTAGAAGCCTTTACGTTCCAGCTTGTAGAGCATATCCATGCGGAAAACAAGTTCTTCAAGTGATCCCCGACCAATTGGGCGAATAATCAATGCATCTAAATCGTCTAAGATGCTGGTGCCGTTAACTTTAAAGTAAGGTCTGTATGCAAGGCGCGCAACAAGCCTTGGAAAAGTGAAGCATTCGTAGGGGATGCCCCGTTTGGTTAGTGCTTCTCTGACTTGAGTGGAGCTCCATGCTTCCATGTTCCGCGTCATTATTCCAAATTTCAATGTTGGTCGGTCCTTGATTTAGTCTTTAGAACATGCTGAGGAACTGTACTCTTAAAGTTTCCGCGGCAAAATGGAAATTGGAGTTATTTGACTCTTTCAAGGCGCAGCGTATTCAGCAAAAGCAGCATGGTTACTCCGTCGTCGCCTGAAGCAACTGTAAACCATAGCGGCGTTAACCCCATCAGGCCCAACGCGCCCAAAACCAGCTTAACAACAAGTGAAGCGGCGATGTTTTGCCTTGCAATGGTCATTGTTTTTTCACTTAATTTAAGCAGGTACGGAATTTGCGCCAGCTCATCCTTAACTAGTACCACGTCAGCTGATTCCAACGCAACATCTACTCCACCTGCACCCATCGCGATTCCCACGTCAGAAGCGGCAAGTGCAGGCGCATCATTAATGCCGTCACCAACCATAGCCACCAAACCATCTTTCCCTTTCATGTCTTCAATACATTGAAGTTTGTCTTCGGGTAACAGTTCAGCATGCACTTCATCAATGCCTAATATATGGGCTGTTTCGTTGGCAATTTCAGTTCTATCTCCAGTCAGCATGGCGGTTCTTATGTTTGCTCGCTTGAGGGCATTAATGGCCTTTAAGGCGTCTTCGCGGACTTCGTCAACCACGCAGACCGCAGCCAACCCTGTCTTGCCAACAGAAACACAAACGGCAGTATGGCTATCACCTTCAAGTATCTCAAAAGCATCTGTACAATCACAGCCCAACTCACGCATTAACTCCAAGTTGCCTATAGCAACATGTTTACCGTTTACTATACCGACGATACCTTTACCTGGAACCTCTAGAACATCCGTCACTTTGACCTTGCTCAGGTCAATACCCCGCTCTATAGCCTTGCGCACAATAGCCTGGGCAACTGGATGGTTAGAAAACTGGTCAAGGGCTGCTGCGTAAGTTAAGGCTAAATCTTCATCTTTAGAAGTATCTGGTCGCCTAATTTCGTGGACTGCTTGACGTCCAAGCGTTAATGTGCCTGTTTTGTCGAAAACCACAGATTTTACCTTTGCCAATTTTTCGATGAAGATTCCGCCCTTTATTACTACGCCGCGTTTGGCTGCGATTGTTATTGCTATGAAAATGGTTGCGGGTACGGAAATGATGAAGGCACTTGGGCAAGAAACCACGAGTAGTATGAGTGAGCGGTAAAACCAGGTTTGGAAACTTCCGCCGATAAGGTACGGCAAGGCTCCTGCGGTGAAAACTGCAAGTGCAATTACTATGGGCACGTAAATCCTTGCAAATTTATCAACTAAACCCTCTATGTGTGCCTTTCTTTTTTGTGATTCCACCACAAGCTGTACAATTCGCGAAACGAGGGTTTCAGTGGATTTCTTTGTTACTGAGATTTTTAAGACCCCTGTTGTGTTTAGGGTTCCTGCAAATACGCAGTCATTCACTTTCTTGGGAACAGGCACCGATTCCCCAGTAACCAATGCCTGGTCTACATGTGAAAAACCGTCTATCACATTGCCGTCTAAGGGGATTCTTTCGCCAGGCTTAACAAGTAGAATTGATCCAGTTTCCACTTCGTTTACGGATACACTTTTTTCCTCACCTTGACTTATTATGCGAGCATTTTCTGGAATGACTTTGGATATTTTCTCAACTGTTCTTTTTGCTCTGTCCTGGATGTAGCCTTCAAAGTACTCGGCTAAACAGTAAAGGAATAGCACTGTGGCTGCTTCGAAACGGTAGTCGAGGAATAGTGCTCCTAAACCCGCAACAGCCATAAGGAATTCTACGCTAAAGCGTCTTTCCAAAACCAGCTCTTTTAAGCCGACGACACCGATGTAGATTGCGGCTGTCAGAATGGCAACATAATAGACTATCATTGATAAAGTTGCGGGAGCGTTCAGGATCGGCATAGTAAAACCAAGCTGTACCCCTTTTGCGAACAGGTCCAGTAAGCCGCTAACAAGGATTGTTACGCCTAACCAAACAGTAAACCCAACCAGCACACGCTTGCTGTGTCTCTCTTCTTTTGTCTTCTCTGGTTTCTCTTCACATGTACCCATTTTTCTCAACCGAAAATTGCTGAAAAAATCTGTATATACGTATGAAATAAGGGTTTATCAAAGTATTCATTTAAGTTTTGGTTTAATTAAAGCCTTTTTTCAACGTCTATAATTCATGCATTAATTCTTAAATGCAACGTTCTGATGAAAGGGCAAAACACAGATTGAAGCCATATTAACAGTGCTTTTTTTTCATTTTCAGAAATCTAAAAACAATATTTATCAGATCTGACAATTTAGAATACTACGCTCGCGCTTGTTCTAAGAAAATTCCATTAGGTCTGGTTAATTCCCGCTTGACCTGCAACGCCAACGGTTATTTATTTAGAGAATGAGTTGATCCTGCCTGTTGCGGTAGATTAGCAACCGCATGAGTGGTCACTTAAAGAGAGCAAATGAAATATACATAGACCTTAGCTATAATACGCTAAATAGGGGGCACCACTAAATCTCAGAACAGGTTTTTCTAGTTGCAGAGGAGACTTTTTCTGCAGTCATTTGCTTCATTCTCGTATGGTTCTTAATAAAGCCATACAAGGTCAGTAGAGAAAGTCGGTATTTGGGGCTTCCACTTGGTTTTGGCTTTCTTGGTGTCTCTTATGCGATATCAGCTTTTGCACATTCGTACCCTGATTTTTCGGTTAATCCTTTAACGTGGTTCCAACTTCTCTCAAGGCCATTTGCCTTTGCATTTCTTGCGTTCACATATTATTTTTCCAAGAAACCTGCAAAAAATACCCGATTAATGTGGGATATAACACTGAGTGTCCTAATCGTTGCTTTGACATGCTTGTTTGTTCTGTTTTTTGTCGCCCCATCATTTGCTCTTGGTAATTATCGTATCATATCTATTTACATCAGGGTTTTTGACATGGTTTGCCTGCTCTACATTACTATCCATACACTTAGAAGTCACTTAGAAGCTCAAGATTCAAAGACGATATTGACTCCGTTCGGATACATGCTCCTTGGAATAGGTCAGTACTCATTGTTAATTTGGTCTGTGGGAGATGTCAATGATAAATTTCCATTTTATGGAGGCTTAGCGCTTCGTTGGATAGGATTGATTCTATTCCTTCTGATTGCTTACCGAACATTTTATGGGCCAAAAAAAAGGAGTCTTGAATGAAGAAGAAAGCCAGAAGAAACAAAATGAAAATCTATGGCGAACTATTGTCTATTCTTAAGGCTGAAAAAAGCAACACAGACAAGATAGTTTTGATTCGCATTCAGGCAAAAATGAATGTTCCTTTTGACCGTTTGAAAAGCTACATTATTGATTTAGAAGACCTCAATTTAATCGAAAACCAAATTTCGTACACTCTCACTCAAAAAGGCAAACAATATCTAGATGAATACAAGAAAATCCTTGATTTCATGGAACGTATGGGTGTAGCCGACCGATAGATAGGTTTTGAATTCGTTCGAGTTTGAAATGTTAACTCTTTGGAAAAAGCAAGCTTTAACAAAAATTACCACATGTCTCCCCATGCAATTTCATTTATGTTAGTGTAGGGGCATCGAATCCTCTATCCAAATATATCGTCACCACTCCCATTTTATCAAGTTTATTAGTTGACAAATTTGATTACTTTTGGACTATATAAAAAACTGGGGAGATTAGAAGAGAATTTTGCTATTGATAGCCAATACCCATCCGCTTCATAAATTCAAGGACTTTCTCATATTCGCTTAGGTACTGTTTGCCTTTTTCAGTAAGTTTAAGTGTTTTTTCATCTTGAATTAGACCGAGGTCATTTAGTTCAAGAATATAATTTTTAAGTCGGTCAAAAGGTACATTAATTCGTGTCTGAATGCGGGTTAACACTATTTTTTCAGTGTTTGCTTCACTATAAAGAACGGACAAAAGATCACCATAAATCTTCAATTTGTCTCTACGCGGAAACTTTCTCATTTTTTTGTTCTTTTTCCCTCCGCGAATGAACGATAGGCGACTGTCAGAAAAACGGCCAACGCCATTATTCGAAGTGTCAAGGACCCCGCAAAGGCAGTTAAACTATTGTCAGTATACCAAAATAATAGGGAATATTGACTTATTGCAAACAGTATAAAACCTAATGGAACCCATATTGTTGTTGGATCTGGCTTTCTTATATGAGTTCTAAGTGTATGAATAAAAATATAAGAAAGGCAAATTACGTTAAAAACTCTAATGTACATTTGACTTTCATTATAGTTATTCGAAGCGACTTGTGGAAAAATGAATATCACTAGAAATAGAGCGATAAGACTAACGATTAACAAACTAAAGGTTATATCCCACAGTATTCTGGTATTTTTTGCAGGTTTATTAGAAAAGTAATACGTGACTGCAAGGAACACAAATGCGAATGTTCTTGTAAGTAACTGAATCCATAATAGCTCAGCGAAATAATATAGTTCGGAGTACGCAAAGGCGGCAATAAAGTATGATACGCCAAGAAAAGCAAATCCTAAAGGTAAGCCGATATAACGCCCCTCTCTGGTTAGTGAATATGGTTTTATCATATATCTTACAAGAATGAAGCAAATAATTGCCGATACAACTTCTACTGTGATACGGGCCTCTTGGTACATAATGCTAATTTGTTTAATACTGCCTTTATTTTGTTTTCTCTTGATAAGTGCTTAAAGTGTGTCCTTGAAACTCAAGGATAACTGTTTTTTTTGTTACTCACGATAGGTGAGCGTAGTTTATTAGTTCTAACTCCAGCGTTTTATTCTAACTCTGTAAAGAAGAGTTTGGGGTATGAGGGTGCACGGGTGTTGGGTTTACTAGGCATTTACCCTTTTCTCCTTTGAAGCTAACCCTCAACCTCATTCTTTGTTGTATCAAGTTGCGTCAACATTTCTTCAAGTGGTTAACACTATTTATGGTACGAACCTATTATCCTATCTAAGGTTTGATTTTGCTGACTAAATGTCCTAAATGCAGCATGCTGTTGCGGTACCTGACAAATCATTCTTAACTCATGTTTTCTCCGTAAAAGTCTACGCATGAAAGACATGTTTTAACCAATTCAAAGTAAAAGATAATTAGAATCCCATGAAAATAAGCTGTTTTGTTAATTTGGTGCGGACGTCACTTTTTTTTGTTACTCACGATAGGTGAGTGGGGCTTATTAGATATAACTTAAGCAATAGATAGTTCACAAACTAAAAAGGAAAGAAAAGAAAAATGAAACTAAATCCCAACTTAAACAAAAAGAAAACCTACTCTATAATTGCAATGTTTCTGATGATTGCTATGATTATTCCAATTGCAGCTCTACCAAACGCGGCAGCACATAATCCATCAGTGAACTACAAAGTATGGGTTTATGCAGCCGCTGCACCAGACGTTATAGGCGTTGGACAAGAAGCACTAATCACCTTTTGGTGCGGCACAGTCATGCCCACAGCGTCTACTGATAGCCGCTATGGCGACAGATGGATTTTCTACTTAGACATTACCTCGCCTAGCGGTGTCAACCAAACCTTAGGACCGTTGACTTCCGATCCAGTAGGCGGTTCATATACACTGTTCACTCCAACTGAGGAGGGCAACTACACCATTGTGGCACGCATGCCTGCATATACATTGACAGGACTTCCTTCAGCGAACGGACTTCCAATCGCAAGTGATAATGTCAATGATACCTACGGACCAGCTACTAGCGATCCAGTTAATCTTAAAGCACAACGAGACCCAATCGCTGCATGGACAGAAACCCCGCTTCCAAATGACTATTGGACTCGCCCAATCTATAGCGCAAACAGGGACTGGTACACACTTTCAGCCAACTGGCTATCTGGTGCACAAATCATCCTGGCCCCCAACACAAAGTACAATATGGGTCCTGGACCGGAAAGTCCACACATTTTGTGGTCACGACCCTACTTCGCAGGCGGCCTCATGGATGAGGACTATGGCAACATAGGCTATCAAACAATGCATTACGGCGGACTTTCCATCAGCAGCATGATTATCCTCAACGGAAAAATCATTGTTTCTGACCGAAATACTGCACATGGAAACAACGGTTGGTGGGTCATCGACCTGTACTCTGGAAAAACAATGGCTCAATACAACAACACTGTCATGCCCTCATTCGCATCAATATACAATTATGAGTCACCCAACCAGCACGGCGGCTTCAGTTACCTTTGGCGAACATCAGGCGTCACACTCCCAACAGGCTCTACTACAGGATCAGGAATGTCAACTTGGGAATGTCTCGACGGCTACACTTTTGACACAATCACAAAAATTGCCAACGTTTCAACTGGCGGAACACAAGTCTACGGTCAAGACGGAAGCATACTGTACTACAACATCCCAACCTCAGGCGGCAAACAATACCTGACAATCTGGAACTCATCAGCTATCCCCTCTGAACTCTTGGGAGCAACCGGAACCAACTATTGGCAATGGCGACCCCAACAATACGCTGTACATGACGGACGACAAGCTTTCTCACTAAACGTAACCCTTGACGGCCAAGGCGGAAGATCACTTCCTGTGCAAGGAACCATCAGATGGGTACGAGAAGGCATAGACGTAGTCGGTGGAACAACAGGCAGCAACGACGGAACAACAATAGTGAAAGGCAACTTCTGGGCACTCAACTTAGACCCCACCAAAGGAGCCATCGGCTCATTGCTATGGAACGAAACTTATACTCCGCCAGCAGCAGCAAGCACTTTGGTATATGCCGGTTCCAGACCAGGCATGATGTACGAATCGATGAGCGTTGAAGATGGCGTCTTCATCTACAGACAAGACATGACACGACAGTACTGGGGGTTTGACCTGAAAACCGGTCAACAACTCTGGGAAAGCGAACCTGAATCGCAAATGCAATTCTACGGCTTAAGTTCAGCTGACTGCTGCGCCGTGTACGACCACAAGTTCTTCAGTTACGGCTACGGTGGTCAAGTCACAGCCTATAACATAACCACAGGACAAGTCGTTTGGCAGTACACAGCAGAAGACCAAGGCTTTGAATCGCCCTACGGAAACTATCCAGTCGGCATCGCAGCCATAGCTGATGGCAAACTCTATTTAACCAGCAGCGAACACTCACCTACCCAGCCACTCTGGCGAGGATCAGACCTAAGATGCATCAATGCAACCGATGGAACAGAAGTCTGGAAGATCCTCCACTGGTCAGCAGGCATGGCAGCAGGAACCGGCGTATACATCGCAGACGGACGTGTCCTGAGTCTAGACAGCTACGACAACTACCTATACTGCTATGGACAAGGAAAATCCGGAACCACAGTATCCGCACCCCAAATAGACATAACCCTCGGCAACAGCGTCACCCTAACCGGCACAGTCACTGACCAGACACCCTCAGGTAAACTGAACGAAAACTACGCAGTACCTTCATTAACTCAAGCCCAAGGCGTCGGCGAAGACTTTTCACTCAAAGGCACACCCGCAATATCCGAAGACAGCATGCAAGCATGGATGGAATACCTATTCAAACAGCAACCAAAGCCAACAACCGCCACTGGAGTACCAGTATCCTTAGACGCATACGATCCAAACGGTAACTACATCCACATCGGAGACACTACAAGCGACCTAACAGGCGTCTACGGTCTTGATTGGACACCACAAGTTCCAGGAACATACCAAATCATCGCAACCTTCCAAGGATCAACATCCTACGGTGCATCATCAGCTCAAACATACATGAGTGTCAGCAACGCGGCCCCAACACAATCACCTTACCCAGAAATTACATTGCCACCTACTGAAACCTACATTCTAGCCACAGGAATAGCAATCATCATTGCAATAGCAATCGGTTTTGCAATAACGATAATAGTGCTAAGAAAGCGACCATAAGCAATTTTTAAAACAACTATCTTTCCCCTTTTTTAGTTTAGCAAATAAAATAATCAAAGAGCGAAAAAGAGCTGAAACAAATATGGTTGAGCCAATCCTCAAGGAAAACACACAAGATAGTGTTATTTCGCAAGAAGTGCATTTGGATTCGGAAACATCTTACAAAATCAAGCCTAGAGCTCTCATTTTTAAAGCGAACGAAAAAGATCTTGACAAGATTAAAGAGTTGATAGAAACGCAATTCCCTAAAGTCGAAATTGTTTATATAACTACTGGTCCTGCAACAAGTATTCTTCGGGTAACTAAATCAATGCCTTCGGAAACGAAAAACTACCTTACTCAACCACTTTACACTATTGAGTAATCGTCGGTTTATTCATCCAACTTATTATAGTTTAAAAGTTAAACTATCTTTAAGATAGTAGTCAGATGTGAATTTATGCTCTAATTTTTTTTATTACTCACGATAGGTGAGGATATTTTAAATGTAATTGATAAGGTTACGGCATTGTTGGCAAGTATGCCTTCAAAGGGTTACTTGTCAAATAGATTAAGGAGAAAAATAAAAATGAATCAATTAAAAGACAAAACTAAGAACTCTTCGATTGCGCTTTTTCTAATGTTAACTATTGCAGCATCTGCACTTTTCACTGTACTACCCACCTCCATTGCACATACCCCTCCGTGGGAAATTCCAACCTATTCATACATCACAGCTGCACCAAATCCAGTAGGTGTTGGTCAAACCGTAACTCTCGCATTCTGGCTAGACAAACTGCCGCCAACAACAGCTGGTTTCGCTGGAGACAGATGGCGAAACCTCCAAATAGAGATTACAAAACCTGATGGATCCAAAGAAACCTTAGGTCCATATAACTCAGACCCAGTTGGCTGTGGCTACTCTATATTCACTCCTGACTCGGTAGGGACATACACATTCTTCTTCACTTTCCCTGGACAGACTCTCTCACGAACTGGCCCTACAGGACTTGTCGGAAGCGCTAGTGTCTATGAAAACGATACTTACCTACCCAGCAATGCGACAGCAACAATAGTTGTTCAACAAGAACAAATATCCAACCCGCCAGTCTATCCACTGCCAAAAGAGTATTGGACACGCCCCATCGAAGGACAGAACAACGGATGGTACCAAGTTTCATCAAACTGGTTAGCAGGCGCCCATGAAATTCAGAAGTTCCAACCCGACGGCATCGCACCTAACAGTGCCCACATAATGTGGACAACACCTCTGAGAGATGGAGGCGTCGTCGGAGGAACCAACACAAGAGAAAACGGAACCACCTACTACGACGGCACTGAATACGAAATGCAATTCCAAAATCCGCTTGTAATGTATGGCAGACTCTACTACACGCAACCTCTGGGCAGCACAAGCGCCAACGGAGGATACATGTGTTTGGATCTTCGCACTGGAGAAACCCTATGGTCCAGCAACGTCATTGGCACTTCTGCAGCTACTGCACCCTCATTTGGTCAACTATATGCCTACGATTCAATGAACCAACATGGAGTCGTTCCAAACGGTTACCTATGGACAACCAACTTCGCAAACGCGTATGATCCTCTTACGGGTAAACTACTATTCAATATGACTGATGTTCCTTCAGGAACTGAAGTGTACGGTCCCAACGGCGAAATACTAAGATATGTGCTCAATGTAAATGCAAAATGGCTGGCGGTATGGAATAATACTGCTAGTCACAGCTTAACTGGTTCAACAATAGCCACAGACTTCACCAGCACAAGCTATAATCAATGGCGACCCATAGGTAAAAGCGTCAACATGAGCGATGCCTATTCCTGGAACATCACAATACCCACTTTGCCTGTAGGATCAACCATCCGCCAGGCAATCTACGATGACATACTACTTGGCAGCAATGGTACCTTCGGTGGAATCAGCGAAATCAACCCAGGCTACACAATGTGGGCGATTAGCCTCAAACCGGAATCACGTGGAACTCTATTGTGGTCAAAAACTTACGCAGCGCCACTTGGCAATCTCACTAGAAGCTTCAGATTCATCGATCCAGTGAACCGAGTGTTCATTTTCTGGGATAAAGAAACAGTGACCTATTCAGCCTACAGTCTTGATGATGGAAGATATCTTTGGACAACACCTTCTGAGAACCCATGGAACTTATATGCTGGTGGCGGTGGCGCTCTCTGGACTCAGTCTGTTGCTTACGGAAGACTTTACTCTACGGGTTATTCCGGTATAGTCTACTGCTACGACACTAAAACCGGCAGCCAACTTTGGAACTTCAGCACAGCTTCGATGGCTGGATTCTCAACACCCTATAGTGGCTATCCGCTTGGCCTCGCAGCTGTTGCTGACGGAAAACTCTACTTGCACACCAACGAGCACTCTTCAGGTGCACCCTACTGGAAAGGTTCACCCCTCATGTGCCTCAACGCGACAACAGGGGATCTAATCTGGTCAATACCCTTCCACGGATCCTCGGGTTATGTACCTTGGGGCTATGCTGTAGCAGACGGCTACCTTGTAGGACTTAACCTGTTTGATGAACAAATCTACTGCTTCGGAAAAGGCCCAACCGCAACTACAATTACAGCACCCGACGTTTCAATTGAACTTGGTAAGTCTTTGGTGATTAAGGGCACAGTGACCGACATATCCGCTGGCACAAATCAAGCTGAGCAGTCTGCTCGTTTTCCAAAAGGCGTTCCAGCAGTTTCTGACGAAAGCATGAGTGATTGGATGCAATATATATACCAGCAAAAGCCACGCCCAACAAACATAACAGGTGTCAAAGTTACATTAAGTGTCATTGACAGCAACGACAATCTACGAGAAATAGGCATAACCACAAGCAATGACGATGGTTACTTTAGCTTGAACTGGACTCCTGACATCGCAGGTCTATATACTGTATATGCATCGTTTGACGGTAGCGAATCCTATTGGCCTTCACATGCGGTTACTTCTTTTGCGGTTGACTCAGCGGCACCCACATCGTCGCCATACCCTGTGACTATTCTACCTCCGACTGAAACTTACATCATAGGCGTAGGAGCAGCTATCATAATAGCCGTTGCCATTGTTGGCGTACTTATGCTTATGGCAATCAAAAAAAGACAATAAAAGGGCACATAACAATATGACAGCCCTCTTCCCTTTTATTTTTTTAAATCTGAAAAAGCGATTGTTTTGCTATTCTGTTTTGACCGGTTGATAAATTAGGATTTATTATCACCGATAGCATCTGGGTTTGATCTCTTGACATTTAATACTGCCTTATTTTCTAATACACACATTTTCTGTAGTGTGAGGTTTGCCTCTCCGTAGGATTGGCTGAAAAGCTACGATAGGAAATATAACATAATGCATAAACCTAAGCCAAAACTACCAGTCGGTTTTTCGCACTCACGATAAATGAGTTTCTCTTAAATGCTCTGGATGCCATTAGGCAATTGTTGGCAAGTAAACTTTCAAAAGGTTACTTGTCAAACATACCGTTGATCCAAATGGAAACTTCGTCCATATCGCTGATGTTACAACAGACTCAACAGGTGCTTTCGCATACAAGTACACCCCAGACATCGCTGGCACATAACAGATTATTGCAACATTCAAAGGAACCAATTCTTACGGCAGCTCCTCAGCACAAACATACATGGGAATATCTGATGCACCAGCTACCCCAGCACCAACAGCCGAACCAGTTCAATCTACAGCAGACATGTACTTCATTCCAGCAATCGCAGGATTGTTCGTTCTTATCATCATAGTGGCTATTGTTTTAGCTCTATTGATGCTCAGAAAGAAATAAACCAACTACCAAACCAAAATACAACATCCCTTTTCTCTTTTTTTGGGTCAACATTACAATTTTCCTCGGTTAAATCAATAAGCTGTTTAGGTGTAAGTTTGGAGTGTTCCAAAAAGGTGTTTTGCGCTGAAAAGTAAACTGTCTTTGGGGTGTGGGTTTTGCCTTAAAGCCATTTCTTTAATTTAAGTTATTTAGTAAGCAGTTTTTAACTCTATTTCTGTTTTTTTGTGTATCATTATGGGCATTAGTCTGCTTCATTGTGTACGTACAAAATCCTTGTTAAATATTTGTTGAAAAGGATATTTTGGAAAATAAGCATTTATTAAAATAAATATGTCAGAGCCAAAATTTTTTCTCTGCCAGACAGAATTTGCAAAAAAAATAAAAGTAACTCAAAACAGAATATCGCTTCGGCAGGCATGCGGAAGAAAATATTGTCAATATTCATTATAATGTCATTGTTAATTTCAATGATAACTATCTTGCAACTTGTTTCTTTCTGCTCAGCCAACTCAGCTGAGTCAGTTCCAACGTTATCTATGCCAATTGAACATGTCAACTATACTATCGCTACAATCAACAGCAAGCTGTGGGCAAGAATAGACGGAGAGTACCCCATCTACATCCAAAACAAGTTTAACGGTGACTTGCCGATGGTTTATCCGATGCCTCCAGGAACAACCAACATAAAAGTCACTTTAGATGACCGAGAGGTCGCTTGGAGCAACTATACACAATCGAGACCAGATGCTTTGCATCAGACAGCTATAGGCAATTGGTGGATGATTTACAGCGTTCTGCCAAATGTTTCAGGTTTTTTCACACTTAGAATTCACTATGAGCATCCGCTTGAAGTGGTGAATGAGAGTCATTTGTTTCTCTATGACCTAAACATAAGTCCATATTTATCTGAGCAAAATGAGAATTCATCAGCGTATTTTACTGTGCGCATGGAGACAAACTTTACAGACCTGCATGCTTACACTGCTCTACCCGATAGCACTGCGAGCGAGTGGAAACCCATAAACTACACAAGCACAACCGAAAACTCAACTAAGGTTGTCAATATCCTAATGTACTCTGAATATCCTGATGTCTCTGGAAAATCGTTACCTGGAGATTTGGTAATCGAATTCTCCAACGCCGAACAAACTTTAGATTTCCCACTATGGATAATTGCATTTCTGTTTTTTGCTGCTTTGTCCTTGGTTATGGCTTTTTACGTTAAGAGACGAAAAATTTCAATACAACTTTGAGGAAAACTGCTATTTTATGGCTTCCAGGTTGAAGCATCTCAAGATTTGCTTATCTCGATTGCTTCTGGTTTGCTACGAGCCCGACAGAGCGTTTTCGGTAGTTGGGCACGTCGAATTCAAAGAGCGATGTTTTTCTCATTTGATTTCTTCTCCAGCCTATGGCATTTGCTCGTTGAGTTTAAAACGTTTTCGTTGTGTCTATAGTGTTTTGTCATGTTGTGTGGGCACTAAAACTTTGATTTCGATTGGCTGAGTCAGTAGAAGCAGGGAATGTACTCCCGAACCTTAAATTTAATGCCTAAACTGTCAGCAACCGCCTTAACCTTCGCTAAATCCACTTCGGGTACCCGCACTGCCGAAGCCTCAACCGCGAGCACCAATTTGGCTTTTCGAATGAAATCCAATACCGCTTCATAGGCGTCGGGAAAGGTGGGTTTGCAGATTTCCACGTAAGTTTCCTTATCGCCAGCGTTTATGCTAACGCTTACCTTGTCCACTCCCGCTGCCTTCAGTTCACCAGCGACATCCCTGCCCCGATTAAGCTCATAACCATGCCCATTTGTATCAAGACGAATTTGTAGCGGTCGCCCATAATGTTGCCTCACCCACCGCGCAACCTCAAGCAAAACATCCAGCCTCTTCGTTGGCTCACCGAATCCGCAGAAAACCAACCCATCCCAATTGCGTGTTTGCAAAACCTCGGCAAGCTCAGTAATGATTTCTTGAACGGTTGGTTCATGGGTTAGTTTGAGGTTGAAGCCGCCGACGCCCTGTTTGTAACGTTTGAGGCAGAAATAGCAGCTGTTTGAACATTGGTTGGTTATGTTGAGGTAAAGTGTGTTGTCCAACCAGTAAATGCTTCTTGGTAGTTCATCAACCATATTTCCACCAGTGACTCTTTAGAGAATGTTTAGTAAATATGTTTAAGAAAAACAATGTCCTCATGCAACCCAAATTTTTACCTTCTGATTTATTAGAAATCGTAAATACAGCTTAAACTTTGGGTTCTTTGCGCTATCCCTTTAGTCTTTCAAGTGATATTCTAATAGCATCAAAATAGGTCCTGATTAACTCTCCCTTCAAACTTGCTGTAATTGCTGAATATTAGGATCTAAATATTCTGTTTTCTGCGAATACTTTTTGTTTGCCAACTCAACATAATAGAGGTGTGACTATTTGGTGCCGTTGATTTCAAGCTTTGACCCTTGGCGTTCAAGCCTTTGCACCTGCCCACCTAAGCTTACATTTAATCCTTACACGGGATGCGACCACCAATGCACCTATTGCTACGCATCAAGCTACATACCAAACTTCAAAGACTGCCACCCCAAAAAAGAGGCTCTCCCAATGCTCAAACGCGAGGCTGCTAAACTCAACGGAGAAACCATATCCATTTCTAATTCATCCGACCCATACCCAAGAGCTGAAGCGACTGAAGGTTTAACGAGGCGGTGCCTCGAAATCCTCGCTGAAAGCAACTGCAAAATCCAAATCATCACCAAAAGCAACCTCGTAACGCGAGATGATGATCTTCTAGTCAAAGTCCCAGCGACGGTTGCATTAACCATAACAACTGAAGATGATCAACTCGCCAAAATCCTTGAGCCATTTGCACCGACACCATCCCAACGAATTAGAGCTGCACAGGACTTAATCAAAACAGGCATACCCGTTTCTGTGCGAATAGACCCAATAATCCCATTCGTAAACGACCAACCGCAAAAACTCATCGCAACCCTCGCAAACATAGGCGTCAAACACTATAACCTGCTCAACCTACAAGGCAAAAGCAGACAATTGGATGCGCCTCACACAAGCTCTGCCCCAAATAACGGAAAAACTGAAACCGCTCTATTTTGTGCAGGGCGAAAAAATCGGTGGCAGCGCTCTTCTACCCAAAGACCTCAGATACAAAATCCTCAAGAACATGCGCGATTTAGCTGAAGCAAACGGAATGAAGTTTGGGGTTTGCCGCGAAGGCTTAGCTCAATTGAACACTGCAACATGCGACGGCTCTTGGCTGATGCCTAAACCAAAGGAGGATAAGCAGTGCAAAATCGCGTGATAATGTTGGCTGACTTCGACTATTTCTATGCGCAATGCGAAGAACTCCGAAACCCAGCCCTCAAAGACAAACCCGTCGTCGTCGGCGTATATTCAGGACGCACTGAGATGAGTGGCGCAGTGAGCACCAGCAACTACATAGCCAGAAAATATAGTGTTAAATCTGGTATGCCCCTGTTTTTGGCGAAGCGTAAACTTGAAGGTACAGACGCCGTTTTCCTGCCCGTTGACCACGAATACTACGATCAAATAAGCGAGAGGATAATGCAGATTTTCCGTGGCTACGCAACCAGCCTTGAGCAAGTCAGTGTGGATGAGGCTTACTTGGATGTTACCGAGGAAGTTGAAGGCAGTTTCGAGAAAGCCAAAGAATACGCGCAAAAAATCAAAATGGACGTGAAAAATCAGGTTGGCATCTCGTTTTCGGTAGGTGTTGGACCAAACAAGCTTGTGGCGAAGATTGCTTGTGACAGCCAAAAACCCGACGGGTTAACCATCGTCAGACCTGAAGAAGCCAGGGCTTTTCTTGATCCGCTGGATGTTGACTGCCTTTTGGGTGTAGGCAAAAAAACAACTGCACGCATGGAGCAAATGGGAATCAAAACAATCGGCGACTTATCAAAATACGATTGCCAACGGCTCGTTGAAGTTTTCGGCAAAGTGCTGGGAATCTACTTTCACAACGCTGCAAACGCAGTTGACAACCAACCAGTGATGGAGCAGGGCGAAGCTGAATCAATCAGCCGAATCGGAACCCTCAAGCAGAACACACATGACTTAGCGTTCATTCTGCAGAAAACCGATGAATTAACCGAAGACATTTTCAAAGAAGTCGCCGAGAAAAACCTAAGTTTCAAAACCGTCTCCATTTACACGGTTATGATCGACTTAAGCAGCAAAACCCGTTCAGTAACGCTTGAGCAACCCGTGAAGGACAAGGAAACCATCAAGAAAAACACTAAAACATTATTTGAAAAATACTTAGCTGAGTCACCGCTTGAAATTCGCAGGGTCGGCGTAAAAGTTTCAGGTTTCAGCAAAGAGGAGCCAAGGCAGAAGCAACTTTCAAGCTTTTTCCAATCAGGGTGATTTTAAAAGCAAACTTTTTCTTTCTCCAAACCATATAGAAATTGGTGATAATTTTCTCAGCTAAAAGACAAAGATTGCCACCTGACCAGCAAATTACTGACCATATTTTACGCTGGGGATACGACCATCCCGGAATAACCTCGACTAATCCGCAGTTGCAGCTGGAAACCTACACCTTAACCATCGACGGGGAAGTGGAGAAACCCATAAAACTCAGCTGGAACGACTTTATGGCATTGCCCAAAACCGTTTCTGTCAGCGATTTTCATTGTGTGGAAGGTTGGAGTGTGCTGGACTGCAAGTGGGAAGGCGTTAAAATCAAAGACATCGAAAAACTCGTCAAACCCAAGGCTGTGGCAAGAGCGGTCACTTTTGATTGCGCCGACAACTACAGGACCTCGCTTTTTCGTGAGGAACTTGAAGGCGACGATGTGCTCTTAGCTTACAAGCTTAACGGTGAAGCGCTGGATGAGGGGCTGGGTTTTCCAGTGCGTCTGATTGTGCCGAGTAAGTATGCCTACAAGAGTGCGTTGTGGGTTGTGCGTTTGGGGTTTACGCGTGGCAAAGAGTTAGGGTTCTGGGAGAAGCGAGGGTACAGTGACAGCGCGGATGTTTGGAAAAACGACCGTTTCAACCGCTAACTGCGAAGAATGGCTGTGTAGAATTAACAAGCTTGTTGTGTGCATTATTTTTTCATTTACAACCATTTATTGATTCAAAAAACGTTTTTTACATCGGGATAAAGTTTATAAGCGTAATGTGGTATTTCGTTGGCTCTTTAAGAGGTCGAAAAATATGTCACAGAAAAATGATGTAAGGCACCGCTCAAACTGCCAAATAACCGCCGAAACAACGGTTAAATTAGCGCCAATTGTGCCTTCACAGAAAAGAAAAGAAGAAGCCAAAAAAACACTCTACCTAAACAGAATATAAGCCGCAAAAAGCTTTCTTTTTAAGCAGACCAGTTTTTCCTCAATTTAATTCTTTTATACTTGAAACTCTTCGTTTTAACCAAGAAGAGGCTAAATCCTTGAATTATACCGAAGCCAAACTCGGAAGAATCTTTGTCCTAAGACTCCACAACGACGAACGCCTTCACGAAGTCATAGAAAAATTTGCAGCCCAAAAACAAATCAAAAGCGCCTTCTGCTTCTTCCTCGGCGGCGCCCAAGACAAAAGCAAAGTCGTCGTAGGACCACAAAGACGGCAACGCAATGCCCCCTCAACCGATGATTACACTGCTGAAAGGTGTCCACGAAGGTTGCGGTATTGGAACAATCTTCACTGACGATGAAGGAAAACCCAAGCTGCACATGCATGCAAGTTTTGGCAGAAACGACAACACAATCACAGGTTGTGTGCGTATGGGTGTGGATGTTTGGCAAATCGGGGAAGTAGTCATTTTAGAATTAGCTGGCGGTTCAGCGAAAAGAGCCAAAAACAAAGAAACAGGCTTTGAATTTTTAGAATGCTAACCTAAGAATCGGACAAGGAAGATTCTATGTCCCATCCAACCATTGAAGTCACCCCAGAAAGGCTGGTCCTGTGGGTCACCGAACCTGCCAGTGTTCGCAATCATCGTTTTTACTTGCGTATAGTCTAATGTTGTATTGAAGAATTGTGTGTTAATTCCGAAATCATAGAGAATTATGTATTTTACGTTTCGTTGTTGGCAGAGGTTTACGAACTCTTTGATGTTAAAGTTAGGTGTGAAAGCATCAACAGCCAACGCTGGGTACTGCCAGATTTGATCCTGCGACATGTTTGACGGCAAGTAGAAGCGGAACATGTCTTGGTTGAGAAGGTTGAAAGAGCAAACCAGCACGGCAGATTGGTTTTGTTCTAATTGGCTTGCCAAATAATCTGTTGCTTCTTGGATAGGGATGTGGATTTGGTCTCGAACCGTCATCTGGTAAGAGTCATAGCTGGTATACGCAACGGCCGACGCTATAATCAGGATGAAGAAGGCTCCAGCAAGTTTCTTTGTATGTTCACCCTTGATTCCGATTTGACTAGGCTTCCACGCATGAATTCTGCCGTAGAGGAACATGATGAAGCATGCGGCGGAGATGGCCAAAATCGGAAAAAGCGGGGTCACATAACGCCACTGCCTATTTGGAATTAACGTAAAGAACACGTAAACCACCACAAACCATGTCAAGAAGAAAATGTCCTGTTTTTTTCTTCGATAAGCAAACAACCCTAACCCGCACAAACCCAACGCAAAGATTGGCAGCGAAATCGGGTGGACAGTAATGTCGTTGAAGGGCCAAGTCATCTCGACGAGGTAGTAGACGGGTATGGGTTGGAATCGGTTGCTATAGGCTGGGCGGTCCTGTCCACCTTCACTCATAACGTACTGGAGCGTTTCGAATTTGGTGACTCCGTTGTAGTGATAAATCATCACAAACCACGGCACAACAACCAAGACGACAATCGCGAAAATCACAAGAAACTTTGCTAAACTAATCTTCAAACGGTTTCTTGATAGAAACAGGATGCTTACTAACATTGCTAAGGCTGCAACAATAATCTGGTACTTTGCGAAAACGCCTATGCCTAAAGCTAAACCGCTGAAAAGCAATGCCTTGTTACTGTCCTTAGTTATCCACGAGTAAAACGCAAACATTACCAACGTGAAGAAGAAGATGAGCATGGTTTCTAGCATAGTTACTCGGGAAAGCCAAAAGAACCCCGGCATGGTGCCGAGTAGGATGCTTGCGATTAACGCGTTTCTTTGCCCATATGTTTTTTTGGTGAATTCAAACAAAAGCCCAATTGCCAGCAACGAAAAAGTCACCGCCACCAAACGCCCTGCAACCTGAGTTAGCCCCAAAAATCTGGAAGAAACCCGTAGTCACAAGGTCAAATATGGGTGGGTAATAACCGTAAGTGGTCATGTAATCCCAAGTTTGTCCGCGCGAAAGCATCGTAGCGCCGTAGAGATGGGGCATTTCGTCCCATTGAACCGACATGTAACCCAAATTATACAAAGCAGCAACAGCAAAACCAATCAAGAAAACCAATAATAACAATCGATATTGATGTTTTTTAGCGAACCCTGCTAAACTATGTGTGGCTTGTTCGCTGATGCTTGTTGGTGAGGTAATCTTTAGCGACCCCTTTGTGGAATGAAAATTACATTGTTGCATCTAAAAAGAGTTTGCGGATAACTCAAGGAATGCGGCGATGAAAGTTTTCGGGAAGATACAAAAGTCATTTATGGTATTGAATCATTCATTTGTTTCCCAGTTTGGAAAAGGTCGAATAACAGTTGAAGAGTGGGGTGCCTAACAAAGAAATTTCAATCCTGCTGCCAGCCTATAACGAAGCAGCGCAGATTGAAAAATGCGTGCGGGAAGTTGAAGCCGCGGTCAAGTCCTTTTCCAAATCATATGAGATTATCGTTTCTGAAGACGGAAGCACAGACGGCACCGATGTAATCGTTGCTAAAATGGCTAAGCACAATCCAAACCTTGTTTTACTCCATTCAACCGACCGGTTGGGTAAGGGTAAAGGCATCAAAAACGCGCTTTGCACCTCTAAGGGCAAATTCATAACTTTCATGGATGTTGATTTAGCCACCGACCTTGCATGTTTACCGAAACTCTTGCAGGTCGTAAAAACGAATGGCGGTATGGCAATTGGCTCCCGACATATCAAAGGCTCACGAGTTCAACGTCGTGTCTCTCGAACCTTGTTTAGTTTAACCTACAATTTAGCTGTGAGACTGCTATTTTTAGACGGTATCCATGACCACCAATGCGGCTTCAAAATAATGAGCCGCGAAGTTGCAGAAGCAGTCTTGAATGTTTCCAAATCTGACGGCTACTTCTTTGATACTGAGATGATTGTGCGTTGCAAAAAGCTTGGTTTTCCAGTGGCTGAAGTGGCGGTTCAATGGGCTGAGCGGGATAAGGGTGCTTCAAAAGTTAACCCTGTTCGTGATGCTAAGAAGATTGGTTTGGATTTGTTAGCTTTCAGGCTTAATTCCTTAAACAAAAAATCTTGATAATAGAGAGGGCAAAACAGCTTTCTTAAATGTGCGCTTCTTAGGTGTGGCTGAATTTTTTAACCATCCTCTTTAACCTCAGAAGTTGCTGCTTGAGGTTTATGAACAAGAGGCACAGGCTGACCAAAAGGCTGGCAATGCCCATCCACAATGGCTTTTGCAATAGCTTCCACACTGAGCTCAGCGGCTTCAATAACGGTGTAGCCATAGCCGATTTGGGGACCATAATGCGCGTCGGTTCCAGCCACACGTGAAAGCTTGAAACGCTCCGCGGTTTCCTCGGCTTTTTTCACGCTGTCTCTTAAAAGGAAAGGCTCGGGCATTTATGACTTCTATTGCATCGAACGTTGCGCAGACTTTATCTCTCAGGCACCCCTTGAAGTAAACGTAGGGGTGGCATGCAATTGCGACTCCACCTGCCCTGTGAATCCGCTCCACTGTTTCAACGGCGCTAAAACCCCGTGGAATGAGCTCTTTGACGTTAAGCGCGACTATGTGTCCATCGGCGCTGGAGACTTCCATGCCTGGAATAACTAGAAAATCTGTTTCGTTAGCGATTTTGTAGGCGCCCTCAAGCTGGTTGTGGTCGGTGACTGCTACCGCGTTCAACCCGCGCTTCTTCGCGTAATAAATGAGGTCTTCGGGAGTTATCAGTGAATCCATTTGAGTAAGTGGTGTGGACGTGGAGGTCGGCTTTGATTCTAATCGGCATTAAATCCCTTTTTCCAATCTTATTACCTTTAGTATTTAGTAGAATCACTTATAGATGAAAGATACTCTTGCTCGCTTTGAACTTTTATTTCGGTTATTTTCTTAAAATCTGAGTCATCGCTCAGAACAATTGAATCGTTGTAATATGCGGTTGCTGAAATGTACGCATCTGCTATGGGTACGGCGTATTTGCCTTTAAATTCCCCTGCTTTAATCGCTATTTTTTCATCTATTCCAAGTTTTTTTAGGTGATTCTGCATACCTTAGCTCTTCAACCCTTGCCTTAGCTAAATCAGCTCTTTTTTCATGCAAATACTTGTAATAAATTTCGGTTAAGGTGACAACGCTGATGGCTGCTTCTATTTCCCCATTTTCAATAAGTAAGAGTATTTTCTGTATCGCTTCCCAGCCTTCCTCTTTCGCAAAGAGTTTAATCAGAGGGTGTGTATCAAGTAGTAGCTTATGCTTCTTTGATTCGTTTGTCAAATTCCGTTGTCCACTCCTTGCGCATGGTTTCCAATTCCTTGGAGGGTTTTCTATTTGCAAACAACTCTTTGTCAATACCAGCTAGTTTGGATAATTTGGGAACAGGAACCAGTTTTATGACGTTATCTTCGTTAACAACTAAATAGTTTTTCGCCCTTCACTATCTTTAGCCGTTTTCTTATCTTGACGGGAGAGTAACTTGCCCTTTCGAAGAAACAGTTACTGTTTCTGATTCAGTCAATAAAATTCCACCTTACGAATTACTATTGTCTTACATTAATAAAAATGTTGGAAATATAAGATAAAAAGAAAAGCTATATCGAGGCAGCCGTTGGACTTTTGACCGTATTTGCGCTAACATTTCTTCAAGTTTTGCTTCGTCAGCGTCGATTTTGTGGAAAAGAGGTGTTGGCTTTGCGATTTTGTGTCCTGCTTCTATGGGGTTTAATGCATCGCTCCAGTTGCTTTTGGTTACTGTTTCGGGTAGGTTGAGTGTTTGCCAGAGTTGCTGTGCGGTCTGGGGCATGAACGGCTCCGAAACCACCGCGATTGCCTTGACCACCTGCGCTGCTACGTAGAAGATAGTTCCAGCTTTTTCCTTGTCGGTCTTCATGAGGTTCCATGGTTCTTTGGTGTTTAGGTACTGGTTGCCTATGCGGCTAATGCTGATGAGCGTGTTAGCGGCTGATTGTAGCCATGAATCCTCAATTTCCTTCGCAGCTTGCGCAACTTTTTCCTTTATCGCTTGCAAAACTGCTTCGTCGTCTTTGTCGAGTTTGGTTGGCGCCGGGATTTGCCCGTCGAATTTGCTGTTGATGAAGCTAAGCGTGCGGTGGATGAAGTTGCCGAAGGTGTCGTTTAGGTCAGCGTTGATTTTCTCGATAAACGCGCTCCAGGTGAAGTTGGTGTCTTTGCTTTCGGGTCGGGTGGCGATGAGGAAGAAGCGCCAGTAATCCACAGTGGAAACATCTCTAAGGCTTCGTCTATCCAGATGCCGACTCGTTGGCTTTTGATGCTTTTTGGCCGCTGAACTGGAGGAACTCGGTGGCGGAAACGTTCCAGGGCAAGTTGTAGCCTTGGCCCGAAGCCAACAGCAACGCAGGCAAGATGATGGTGTGGAATGGGATGTTGTCTTTGCCCACGAAGTAGAGGGTTTTGGCTTGCTTGTCAAACCAGAATTCACGCCACTTCTCAGGTTGCCCCATGCGTTGGCACTGCTCGATGGTTGCGGAAACGTAGCCTAAGACGGCGTCGACCCAGACGTAGATGGTTTTGCCTTCTGCTCCTTCAAACGGCGCTGGGATGCCCCATTCGATGTCGCGGGTGACGGCTCGGGGTTTTAAGCCTTCTTTTATCCAGTTTAAGCTGAAGTTTTTGACGTTAGCTGGACAGTTGCGGATTTTTCTTGAGGTATTGGGTTAATGGTTCTGCGAGTTTGGAGAGGTCAATGTACCAGTGCCGTGTGGTTTTTACCGTGGGTTTGTTTTTGCAGATGACGCAGTACGGCTCAACAAGTGCTGTAGGCTCCAGGAGTTTGCCGCAGCTGTCGCATTGGTCGCCGCGGGCTTTTTCGCAACCGCAGTAGGGGCATTTGCCTTCGACAAAGCGGTCGGGCAGGAAACGTTGGTCATGTTCGCAGTAGAGCATTTGGGTGTCCTGCGCGAATATGTAGCCGTTTTTCTGGATTTCCAGCAGGGTTTTCTGCACGAATTCTTTGTGGATTGGGCTTTCGGTGCTGGTGTAATTGTCAAAAGAGGCGTCCCATTTGCGGAAGAGCTCCGCGACGTGGGCGTGGTTGCGGTCAGTTAGAGCTCTTTGGGGGTTATGCCTTGTTTTATGGCTTCTACCTCGATGGGTGTGCCATGGGTGTCTGAACCGCTGACCATCAACACGTCGTCGCCTTTCAGCCGGTAATATCGGGCTGTAACGTCGGCGGATAAGACTGAGCCGACGAGGTTGCCCAAGATGCGGCGTGACGTTGATGTAGGGCCAAGCGGATGTAACGAAAACTTTTTCAGGCAAACTCTATCTCCAACAAATCGTTTAGCACCACCCTTATTTAAAATGAGTTGTATCCAGGCAGCGACAATATGTCTAATATTCGTGTTTAAGGTGAGTTACTGACTTACGGAGTTTTCAGTAGCTCCTATTCCATTCAACCATTCTAACACTTGTGACTTCAGACTTGGGTGTTTACTATTTCGTTGTATTAAGGGGTACTTTGAAAATTTGGGCAGGGCCGTTAGTTATTTTGCTGTTGACGCTTTAAATAAGAGTAGAGAAAACGACTCCACGAATATCTTTTTCAAATATTAAGGCTAATTTTTTGGTAATGCTTAAATTTTGTAAACACATACCTCGTAGTTTGAGGTTTTACTTTGCCTTATTGTCGAAGATGCGGAACAGAACTAGCTGATGACGCGCATTTCTGCCAAAAATGCGGCACTCCGGTCGTAGTCACTTATACGTCTCCAGTTCCCTCAGCGCCTGTTAAGCCTTTCCGAAGTGAGCCACTTGTTATAGCGGCTATTGTGTTAATAGCCATCTTAGTTGGAGGAGTAGTGGTTGCGGTTCTACTAACGGCATCGTTTGCGACGGTGAACATTAACCAGTCATACCAGGACAATACCGTGGGAATTAACAAGTTAAATTTAAATGTTGAATCTCAAGCTCTAAAAGTAAACGTTTTTACTCAGAACGTAACCCGCAACAATAATTTTTTAATTACACTTGACGGAACCGCTTCAAAAGGCATCAACGGTGGCAGCGATAGCCCCATCCAAATCGCCTTCTACAACGATACTGTAAACAAAGAGTTAACAATAACCGCGAAAATTACGCAGTCAAGTGTTTTTTCCAGATTCAACGTTAACTGCAACATCTACGTTAATCCAGCTTTAATTCTAGATCTTAACGTTACCTCTCAAGCAGGACAAGTCAGCTTAACTGCAGATAAACCCGCAACCTTTGAATTCCTTAACCTGCAATCGGCAGCGGGTGTCGTTCAGGCAAACCTTGATAACATTACAATCTCAGGAAATGTAACCCTTAAAACTCAAGCAGGAAGCGTGGATATTCGAATGAATGAAGTCAACGTTGAAGGAAACAACACAGTTGATTTACACACGAACGCTGGTTCAGTAACGATGGATATAACCCAAACCAAGACTCTTCAAGGAAACCTGCAAGTTAATGCAATTACAAATTTGGGTTCAGTGAACATTGGCTTAATTGTTGATGGCGGTGTCGGTGCAAAACTTGCTTCACAGACCAACTTGGGAAGCATAAATTTGGATGTACAGCATTTTTCAGGTAACCAATCCCCAATCCAATCTGACAATTACCCTGCGGTAAGCAATATCGAAATTGACAGCCGAACAAACCTTGGTAGCATCAACATAAATGCCAATTATCAATCGTTAGCTGGTCCCAGCCTCAGAAACTAGCATTTTGCCAAATCCCTAAACCTTTAAAACTATCTTTAAACTTTAAACAAATAAAGAAAAGGTGAATTTTTTGTCACAGCCAAAAAAAGTAACAAGTCAAGAACTCCAAGAAAATAATGGAAAAAACGGGAAACCAGCATACCTGGCTTACAAAGGTAAAGTTTACGATGTTTCAGACAGTAGTTTCTGGATGGAAGGCGACCACATGGGCATGCATGATGCTGGCAAAGACTTAACCGATGAGCTTGAGATGGCGCCGCATCGAGATGAAACTTTTAAGCGAGTAAAATTTGTGGGCGACCTCGTCTAAAACAGGCATTGCAACACACTGTCAACTCTGTGCAAGCCATCCAACACGTTTTTTACTTCTTTAGTGCTTAGCGACTGCCTTTTATTATGAAAGTCACTAACGGTTTGGTAGATATGGTCAAAGGCAGATTTTACATCCAAATCGTCATTCATGTATTCTTCAAAACCAGCCGAAATTTCGTCGGTCAGTGTTTCCTGCTTTTCCGATTGACTTAACGGCTTTCCTATTTCGAAATCCGCAACCATGCTCTTAAAAGAATCCAATTTCTGAGTTGTCTGAGCAAACTTTTCAAACGTGAAATTAAGTTTTTGCCTATAGGGTCTATAGATCAAAAAGAATCTTAACTGTCCACCACTGAAGCCTTTAGCTAAGATATCTTTAGGATAGTAAACGTTACCCTTGCTCTTGCTCATTTTTTTTCCGTCCACAAACAAGTGACCACCGTGCAGCCAATATCTTGAGAACTGTTTGCCAGAAACCGCTTCTGCAACAGCAAGAGTGTAATCATGGTGCCTCACCAAGTTGTCGATTCCGCCACAACCAACATCAATCATAAAGCCTAAATGCTTGGTTACGATCGCTGCATCCTGGATGTTCCACGCTGGCCTGCCTCTTCCAATCGGCGTTTGATAACAAACGTCGTCTTGTTCGCAACCATGCCACAACACAAAATCCCCCATGTTCCATGGCGTACCTGGGTAGGTATCTTTGTGGAAGCGCCGCTTCTTCTCGGGCCATTTACTCATGTTCAAATGGGCAAGTTTGCCGAATCCCTTGAATTTTAGCGGGTCAAAATAAACGTTTTTTGCGCCTTCCTGTGAAAAATAATATGCGATGCCTTTTTCCAGAAGCTTTGAAATCAAGTTTACTGCTTGATCCACCGCGGTTGAAGCCCTAACTGGGTAATCCGGTTTTTTTATTTTCAAAACTTCAAAATCTTTGAAAAAGATTGATTCATTTTTGTGAGTCAGCTCTTCCACCGTTAGGTTTTCTTTTTTAGCTTGGGAAATCGCTTTATCTTCTACATCGGTGAGGGTCATCACCCGGTTAACCTTGTGGCCTAAATATTCAAGGTAGCGTTGAAGGATATCCTCGAAGAGGAAAGTGCGGTAGTTGCCAATGTGTGCAGGCTGGTAGGTTGATGGACCGCAAGTGTACATTTTAATTTGGGCATCTTCTTCTGGTTGGAATGGTTCAATTTTCCTTGTTAACGAGTTGTAGAGGTTAAGCAATTTCTTTTTCCTCTTAAACCGTGGCTTTTTCTTCTTTCTCTATTTCCCTAAGCGTTTTCTTGGCTTCTTCCACATGCTTCGGCGCCTGGGTTTGGGAATTGAAAATGTGGCGGACTATACCCTTCTTGTCGATGATGTATGTAACCCGCCCTGGAATTATCCCCATAGTTGAAGGTACACCATAGAGTTCTCTAACTTTGTTGTCTTGGTCACTTAGGAGAATAAAGGGTAGCCCATAGTGGGTGGCGAAGGATTTATGCGATTCCACGCTCTGACCACTTACACCCAACACTTCCGCACCCAACTTAGTTAATTCCTCATAATTATCTCTAAACGTGCAGGCTTCTTTTGTGCAACCAACCGTTTCATCTTTCGGATAAAAATACAAAACGACATTCTTTTTGTCGAAAAACTCCGAGAGCGTCACGTTATCACCCATTTGGGAAGGAAGCGTGAAATCAGGCGCTTTATCGCCGACTTTAACTGTCAAAAAATCACCAGACAATAGAGGCTTTTGAGGGCTATTATGCCTTTCGCACCCAAATTAAACGATATAAACGTCTGTGTACATAGCAAACGTGGTGAATTGGTTGGAGAAGTTATTGAACGTTTCAGGCTACAAGTGCCCAGTCCTATACTACACGGCCTCAGGTGTTCCCATAGTTTTCCTTCATGGCTTATCGTATACTGCTGACATTTGGCAGCGAATAGGCATAACAGATTTGCTTATGAAAAAACGCGTACCTTTTCTTGCTTTGAACATGCCTTATGGTTTGAAAAGTGAATGCCAACCTAAAACCCGTGACCCCGAAAAAAACATCACCTTCGTTAATGAATCGGTCAAAACCTTTTTTGGTTCAGCGGTGCCTATTCTTGTCGGAGCTAGTATAGGCGGCAACATGGCACTTAGATATGCAGCAAGGTTTCCTGTGAGGGGTTTACTTTTGGTCTCGCCGTCAAGAGTACTTGAACCCGACTTGGTGTCTGTTTACAGTCAATTCAAGTTTTCCACAACCATAATTTGGGGTTCAGAGGACAACATAGTTGCAAGCGAAGACATGCGTGCACTCTCAGACAAATTACCCAACGCCAAACTAATAGTCTACGACGGAGCAAATCACTCCGCTTACAAAGACCAACCTGAAAAGTTCAAAAATGACCTGCTTGAACTCTACGCAAAAGCCGAATAAATCTGTCTTATTGTTTTGCAGTTATCACATAATGATAGCGCCCAGCATCTCTAACGTCTGTCACGGTAAAACCCGCAGACTCAATCAAGATAGATGCTTTTTCTTCGCTAAACCTTATAGTTTCAGGCGGGCCAAATGGCATGTCCATTTTTTTCCAATCCAGATCGATTAGTTCCCCCATTGGTTTAATCATTTGTTTAGCGTTGTGAAGGACTTTGGCGGGGTCATTGAAGTCATGAAGGTCCATACTGTAAAATATGAAGTCGGCGCAGCTCTTGCATAACACTGTTTCTTCAGCTTTACAGGCTTTAGCAGTGATGTTCGTTAAATCTTCGGCCTTCGCTTTCAATTTGAGTTTTTCAATTGCTGCGGCGTCAATGTCAACGGCGTAAACTTTTCCGGTTACGCCAACTTTTTTAGCAGCTAAAATACTGAAGAAGCCTTCGCCGCAGCCAATATCAACAAATACCATCCCTGTTTGCAGGTTATGTAAGATGGCTTCTGGATTGTACCATGACCGTCTTGTTGTTTCATCGAGGGTAAAACCTCCGTGGCAACCCATCCGTTAAAAACCCGCTTCAGGTAATGGCTTTAGGAGGTCTCGGATTTGTTTTTCATGTGTTTGGCGTGTGGTTAAGGGGTAGATTTCTCGTTCAGAATCAAAGAACATAGGATCTTGGCCAACAATTTTGGAAAGCTTTTCGTCTGAGTCAACGTTGACTACAAGCATGCTTCCTTGTTGCCCAATTAAGTGATAATGGACTTCGAGGGTTTTTTCTTTTTCTAAGCTTTCAAAATATTTGAATTGCAGCGGAAGCAGTTTCGCCCATTTTTCTATTGGAACCTCTCGCTTGATTTTTTGTATTATTAAGAATTTCATGTTTATCCTTTATTAGAAATGGCTGTTATGAAATAAAAAGTCTTTCTCTGAACTAAAAAAGCAACTTTCATCCGTTGTATTTTCCTGCCAAAAAACTGAAATACAACTGGGTGGTTTTTTCAAGGGCCATCATAAGTATAAACCCTGATTTATTATAATTTGGAAATAAACATTTATAAAAACAAATCAGGGTGATATGTTGAAAACAAAATTTGAAGGTCCGAATAGTGCCAAGTCGAATTGGTAAGAAAAAAGTCAGCGACGACAAAGGATTGCCCTTGATTAAGTGTTCTGTTTGTGGAGAAGAACTAATGATAGTTCCCAATGTTAAACTCATGAGTGCTGCAATCGAAGCCCATGTCGAAACACACAAGCAAAAAGTTAAAGACCCCAAAGCCGCAGAAGCAGAAGCGGAGCGAATACGAGACGACTTAATTACTCAAGTCTTAGAGAAAGCAAGTAAAGACTAAATGGTTTTTCAAAAAATAAGAAAAAAATTTGGAGAGTCAAGACGGAATATCTTATTGTTTGTTTTCTCCGCCTCTCCTCATCATCTCAGGAATCTTGGCGGAAGCCTTAGACATTGCGTCTTTAACAACATCCATCAATTCCTCGTTAACTTCAAGTTCAACGGTTATTTTCAATTTGCCTTTTTTGTCGCTCATTTCAGCCATGGAACCACCTCCTGAACCGACTTAATTGTTTAGGAAACAAGTTACCCAAAAGATGCGCTGCCTGCATACCTGTCAAATCTAGATTTATTACGATTCGGTAGTGATACTTGCCTAAACGTTTAGTATGGGTTTTGTATTCGCCAATTGCGCCTGTTTCCTTATACCTATGCAGTTGCTGATTCATTAGTGCCGTGATGGCTGTTGGCGCTAAGGGTTCAAAGACAAAAGCAACCTTCATTAGAACGCGGACTGCGCTGTTAATTAGAGATTCAGAAACGGATTCTTCATTTGTCATTTTTTTTTCCTCGCAAAATTAGCCTGAAGACTACCGAAAATGTTCCTGTTTTGACATCAAGAACTTGATTAAGTATTAGGTAGGAGGCATTTTTTAAGGTTGCGTGACTGTTAGTATGCAACAACAAAGATGGTTACTTTGTCGATGGATGAATTGACGATTGAAATTAACGGCTGCAAAAAATGCAGGCTGTGGCAGGGCGCAAAACATGGCGTTCCTGGAGAAGGTCCCCTAAATGCAAAAATCATGTTTGTAGGTCAGAACCCAGGCTCAGACGAGGACGAGTTCGGGAGGCCGTTTGTTGGCCGAGCAGGAAAATATCTAACCAAGACGCTTCTCGAATTCGGGATAAAACGAGAAGAAGTCTTCATAACAAACATCGTCAAGCACGTTTCTCCAAAAAACCGAAAACCATTCGACGACGAAGTACGAGCATGCTTGCCCTACCTAATCGCACAAATCAGAATAATTGAACCACAAATAATTGTGCTTCTAGGGGCTTCGGCAAAAGAGACTCCTCGAATGGAAGGTATAGAATACATTCAGATCATCCATCCGTCAGCAGCAATGCGTTTCACAAAAATGGGTGAACAATTTAGGAAGCAAATTTCTGATCTTGCAAAAAGACTCCAAAAAAACTAAACGATTTCACCCTATGAACTCAAATTTTGATCCCTATTAGAGTCAATGAAAAAAGCCTATTGGCGGTAGATCGGTATGGCACTTTTTCAAACCAATAAAATGAAGTTATTTCATAGGTTGTCTTATGATGGTTTTCAATTTTTCTGGTGCAGTTGTTGCTGGGTTGTTTAAGTAGATTTCGTGGTGTTTACCGCTAAATGAGTGTCCGCTGTTTTGGATGTAGGCGTGTATTTTTGCTATGGTTGGTCCTTCAGCTGAAAATGGTCCAACATACATTATTTGTGCGGAGGGTCCTTCTTTGAAACTTTCAAACCTAACTTTTGGCAGTTCAGCGGGGTTCTTTTTCTTTTTTACTTGTTCAATCGCCAAGTTAAAGTCTTCAGCAGTAACGTATTTGGGCTGCATTATCATAGCTGTCCATTTCCACTCATCCTTTCTGTCCGCGCTGAACTTTGTCATGTCGTCAACCCACCATAAACCTTCAAGAGGCATAACCACATAATCGATGCCCTTGCCTTTTTTAACCATAAATTTGAGTGTATAAGCGACGGTAAATAATGCTTCAATGGCCCCGCTGTATTGAGGGGATGTAGGTGCACCCTCGACGTTTACCAAGAGGAAGTTCATGGCTGGCACATCAATAATAGTAACTTCTTTTGCCGACGGATTGTAGAGGTTTTTTAATTCTTTTTTTAAGTCAACCTTATCCAACAAACTCACCTATTTTCATATTTGGCGAACTATAAATAAAAAACTAGTGCACTGCACAATAGCAATCGCTTAACAGCTTAATAGCCAGAAATGTCAACGTTAAAACTATAAATGAAACGAATTACATTTGTTTTTAGGTGAATTTTATGGTATTAGCCAGAATGTCTTTTTGGTATTTTAAAAAAGGGAAACGTGAAGAAGGTTTTGCAGAGCTTGATAAAATTCTTAATACTTTGGCTCAGGATTCAGAGGGTTTTCGAGGTTACATGTCGTTACTTTCTTATGAAGATCCAACTGTAGTAACTATCTTGACGCTGTGGCAGGATGAAGCCGCCCTAAAGAAATCAGAGCAAGGCGTGTTTGCCAGTGCTGCAAAAAAAGTAGAGGAATCACTTGAAAAGGCGCCGCGAATAGAGAATTACAGAGTGTTCTCGACTGAACTATTTCAGCGCTCACAATAAGACTTCTTTTTCTTTGTTTAGTTTTTAATACCCGATTATTTTCGCGTTTAGTGGTATATTTCAGGTTGCTTTTTGGTTTATAGTACCCTTCGTGTAGGGCACGAACTCTCGGACTTGTTCAATCGAGGTTTTGCCTGCCTTTTCCCGCAGGTCCTTGGGCAATTTAAGCATCAGGGACTTGAGAATTTGCTTGAGCAAATCTTTACCCGCAGTATCCCCAGGAACCAGGACCACATAAGTTTTTGTTTTCGCCTTCACCGCATCGACTGGACCACCTACAAACTTTGTTTCTTCCCCAATGATTATGCCGACTGCCACCCTTAGCGGTGTATTGCGTGACCAGTTGCGTTTTCCCACAACAAAGAAGGCGCCATGAGGAACCGACTCGCCCGAAGGTCCGCTCTTGCTTAACTGGTCAACTTTTACCCAGTAAACATCTGCTGTCCCAAGGTTTTCCCGCCAACCACGAGAAAAAGACGCTGCAAACTCACCCGCTTCATGCAGCGCCTGCTCACTAATCACTCTGCCCTCAGCTTTAACGACGACGAATGGTGAACCCGTGATTTCAGCGTGAAAAACCACATCCTCCTGTATAGTGTGCTTTTTTATGAGCACTTCGTTGCTGACGGTGTCCTTTCCCGCAACCACCAAAAAACCGTCTGAAGAAATATACCAACGGAATTTCTCGTACCACTCCTTATTCTCCATTTCTTCTTTACGTTTCGAGAGAGCTTCCATGATTTGCGCTGGCTTAAGACTTTTTAACTCTTCTGCTAGAGTTAATTCACGCTCGATTTTAGCAAGTTTCCTCTTAGAATCCTGAAGGGCTGAGAGGGCGCCTTGGGATTTCTCTTTAGCCCGTTTGCCATGTTCATAATACCTGTTAGCGTTGTCGAAGAGTGATTCTCGCAAATTAAAACTGAAATGGAAATTATCTATGCCAAGGTTTAGAGCAAGGTTTTTGCCGTCGAACCCTTCAACATAAGCCGCTGGCACTTTGCCTGTTTTCTTTGCAGCCATAACAGTTGTGATAATTGCGTTCCATTCGTATCCTTGCTGGTTTGCTTTTATGAGTTGGTCTTGAAAGTTTTGGAGTTCGTTGAAGTGAGCATAGATGGTGTCTCCGATTAGTTTGTCTCGTTCGGCTTTGGCTTCATCCTCATGAATTGATCTTTCTTGTTCTGCTACCATGCGCCTTAGTCGTTCGGCTTCTTTCTTTATCTTATCGACTTCTAAGTGATTAACTGCTCTTTCAGCTACCGTGACCCGTAAATAGAATTCATCTAAAGCCTGATTGAAACTATCGTAGGCTTGCACCTTGCTGCCCTCATATCGTTTTAGCTTAATGGGCACAACATCAACAAAATCTCCTTCCTCGCTCAAAATTATGCATGCTTCCAAGTTGCCACCGGAAACCGCAGCCAACAAGGCTTGTAGAGCTTCAAAAACTCCTTTAACTTCCTCATTTGTCAAGGTATTGCAATGCTTAGTTTTGTCTACGTTGGCTCGGAGCAGGATTTCTTCAGCATAAACTCCGCCCACTCCTAAGAACCGCGCAATAGACCTAACAACCTCCGTTTCCCCTGCGTTTTTGAGGGATTCCTCAAGTTCGTTTTGGGTTACTTTGAAGGGGTTTTTGCTGCTTGAGGGAGGCAGCTGGAGAACTACGTTGTGGAGGATGTCGCGGTCACGCATTTTTTTGAAAGCTAAAGCATGAATAATTACGTTTTGCTCGTTTGTTAATATGATGTTGCCTTCGCCGAAAAGCTCCACCACAAGCTTGAGCAAGCCAGTTTTGGTTCGAAAGCTAACGGTTACGATTCTTTCAAATTCATATTGGTCAATACCAGCCACCCACGCGCCTCTCAGATACTTTCTTAGTATCATACAGAATGCTGGAGGTTCAGCTGGGTTTTCTTCCGCATAGCTGGTGACGTGTAATCTTCTGCCTGCTTCCATTACCAGCCGAATTGGAGGCAGATCCGTTTTGTGGAGTTTGAAGACAACGGTTTTTTCGTCGAGTTGGTGGATGTTATTCACTCTTGATTCGGCTAAAGTGGTTTTTAGTTCTTTGATTGCCGCTGCAATGTCAAAGCTTGAGAACTCTTTTTTGCGCAATCCATCCACCAACATTTACGAGTCTATATTAAGTGGGCTATGAAATAACCGTTTTCACAAAAAAATAAGAAAATGTTTTAAACCATGCTTTGGTTGGCAAAAACGATTAATACTTGGGCATCTTTAAGCAAGATTAAGCCAAATATTTTTTGTGTTTTGTACAGAATTAAAAATTGAGTGGACTTCTGAAAGCAATCCTTAGTTAGGCATTTTTTATAATTATCTTCATCCAAAATAGGACTCTGCAGGCTTTTTGAGGAGCAGACTAAGAGCTACCTTTGATATTCTCATTATTTCAACCAACTCTCTTTCAATACTTCATCAGAGTATTTCTATGAATTCTAAAGAATTGGAAAAAAGCTTTATCTAAGGTCTTTCTGGCTTTCATGCTTTTTACAGCACACGCTACGAAATCAGGATCAAGAATTCTTGGGAGTGGTTGCTCTTTGCCACATCAGATTAAAGTTATTGTTAACTAATGAGACTATGTTTTGGTTATTTGACCACAAACTTGGTAATCCATTTTCAGATATAGCGATCATTGTTTCTTTTCGATCAAAAATTGTTACCCCAAACTGAAAATGGTCTTTAGCATATTTTAACTTGAAGTTTGGGGCCTCCAATAGCATTCTTGGTAGCATCTTCATTTGTTCTTTTTTTTCCGTAATCAACTTAACTTTGAGGCTTGTTTTTTTAGCGATTGCCTCATTAAGTTGCAACCAGTACCTAGAAAATTTATGAGATACAAACGGCACAATAATGTCGATGCTTTCTTGGCTTTTAGCAAGCAGTTTTTCGTGAAGTTTAGAAAAAAGCGTTATCTCTGAAGTAATCATGAATTGCGCGTCGTCTTCATAAATCCTTTTTTCTAAACCCTTGTCTATAGAGAAATTATTTATCAACCAATTTTGCTTGGCGAGGAGGTCAGCAACTTTATTTTGTTGTTTTTCAAGCAAAATTGCAAGTGTATCTCTTAGCGGTGTAGCTAGGTAAGTGATTGGTTTACCGATGATTTTTTGCGTGAGCCCCAGTTTTTCAAGCACGGGCATTGTTCGATAAATTTCTTGACGAGCAACACTCAAATTTTTTGCGATTGTTCTTATGTCAGCTTCTTCAAGCTTTAGAAGTGCTAAGTATGTTTTTGCCTGCACTAAGCTTAATCCGAAGGCTTGCAGCGTTTGAACATAACTATCCCAATCATTAAGGGTCATCTTTGTTCCTAGCAGACAAATATAAGCTAAGTAATAACTTAAAAAGATACCCAAAAAATATTAACATTTCGAAGTTTATAGACATATTTCTATCAATTCAACACTTTTCTTGTACTGTCAACGGTTGCTTTGTAAGTAACTCTATTTGTTACAAGCGCTTAAATTTAACGTAGCCTTCACATATAAGAACACAAAATTAAGGAGAAAGAAAAATTTGAAATTCTTAAAAAATTACGGAAAACAGAGAAATGCTGCAATACTTGCAATGTTTCTATTGATAACTATTGCTGTACCGCTTTTTGCTCTGCCTACCGTTAATGCACATTATCCTGCTTGGACATATCCGACTTACGCCTACATCACCGCTGCACCTAACCCAATCGGAGTAAGTCAACCTGCAACCATCGTATTTTGGGTTGACAAAATCCCACCCTCCGCAGCCGGCACTGCCGGAGACAGATGGATCTTCTTATTAGACATTAAAGCACCTGACAACACAACCACAACACAAGGGCCATTCACTTCCGATCCCGTCGGAGGCAGCTACTACTTATTCACCCCTGATATGGTTGGAACGTACACATTTACTTCTCGTTTCGGACCACAAGTCATAACGGGAAGCAACGGAACAGGCATCTACAACTATAACATAGGTATCAACGATACCTACGCAGCAAGCACTGCAACTACATCAATTACTGTTCAACAAGATCCAATACCAACAGTACCTAACTATCCGCTTCCAACCGAATACTGGACACGCCCAATAGAAGGACAAAACACACAATGGTATAGTATCGCATCCAACTGGCTTGGATCCCCCCAGATATGGGGAAAAGTTCAACTGGGTGGCTCAGCACCTAACAGTGCACACATAATGTGGACGCAACCATACGCGTTCGGAGGTGTCGTAGGTGGCGATGTATCCCAAACAGGCATCCAAGACATTACATACTACGATGGAACCGCTTACGAAGGCATCTTTGGCGGTCCACTTATCATACAAGGAAAACTCTACTATCCACTAACTCTAAGCGATGCGCCTAAAGGCTCAGGATATGTCTGTGTTGACTTAATGACTGGCAAACAAATCTGGTATCAAAACTGGACATCAGTCACTCCAACATTTGGTCAACTCTACGATTACGAGTCAATCAACCAACACGGAATGATCCGAAACGGCTACTTATGGGCATCTCAAGGCACAACATTAATTGCATATGACCCCCTAACAGGAAACTGGCTATTTAACGAAACTAATGTCCCAACAGGAACCGCATCTTACGGTCCAAACGGCGAAATACTCAGATATGTGCTCGGCTCAAATGGCAAATGGCTCGCATTATGGAACAACACCGCAGCTCACGGCTTAACAGCCTCAACTGACCCCAAAGATTACACAACCTCAAACTACAATCAATGGAGACCTGTAGGCAAATCAGTCGACGCTAGCACAGCATACTCATGGAACGTATCAGTTCCACTAATGGCTGGCGGAACCATACAAGGGTTCATCTACAACGACGTATTAATTGGCAGCAACGGCACTCTACCTGCACCAGGCAGCAGCTGGAATCCATATACAGTTTGGGCAATAAGTCTCAAACCAGAAAGCCGCGGCAATCTTTTGTGGATGAAAAACTATGATGCTCCATCCGGCAACATAACTCTAAGCTTTGCGCCAGTATTCATGAGCCTCTTCATAGATCCAACCACACGCGTCTTTACAATGTATGATAAAGAAGAGATACAGTGGGTTGGTTTCAGCGTTGATAACGGCACAAAACTATGGCAAACTCAATCAGAAGTTGACTTCAACTACTATGCTGACGTTGGTCTAACAAGATACGCTGTTGCAAACGGCAAACTCTACTCATCAGGCTATGCAGGAGTAGTCTACTGTTACGATCTTAACACCGGACAACAACTCTGGAACTACACGGCACCAGCTGGCTTAGAAGCAGGCTATCCAGGGTTCCCACTAGGCATAGGAGCAATCACTGATGGAAAAGTCTTCTTGTACACCACTGAACACTCTGCCAACGCACCGCACCTCAAAGGCGTTCAATTCCGTTGGATAAACGCAACTACTGGAGCTGAAATATGGACAATCGATGGGTACGGCTCTAATAACGCCTTTGCTATTGCAGATGGCTACTTTGTATATCTAAACTTATACGATCTGCAGTTATACAATGTCGGTAAAGGCCCAAGCCAAACTACAGTTACCGCTTCACCCAAAGTTTCAGTTCAAGGCAGCAGCGTAATCATCGAAGGCACCGTAACAGACATAGCTGCAGGCACTCAACAAACTGAACAAGCTGGACGCTTTCCAAACGGTGTACCGGCGGTTTCAGACGCAAGTATGAGCGACTGGATGGATTACGTTTACATGGATAAGCCTCGGCCAACCAATACTATCGGCGTTTCTGTGACGCTATATGCAATAGACGCCAACAATAACTACCGAGAGATCGGCAACACCGCAACCGACGAGAACGGCTGCTACAGTTATTCATGGACACCCGACATTGCTGGGAAGTACACTGTATTCGCAAACTTCGATGGTTCAGAATCCTACTGGCCCTCACATGCAGAAACTGCATTCAACGTAGACAATACACCAGCGGGTACCCAAGCCCCAACACCAGCACCTGCTTCCGTTGCTGACACCTACTTCATCCCCGCCATCGCAGGCCTATTCATCTTAGTCATTATAGGCTTCGTCGTCTTGGCTCTGATAATGTCTAGAAAGCACCCATAAAAAACCAACAACCTTTTCTTTTTTTCTTTTTTAAGTAATTAATAACCGAATGAAGCACCCTAAAATTTCCTATATAGTCACGGTTGACTTTCCTCCAAGTTACAATGGGTTTATGATTATGGCTGGGTTGTAGGTGAACCAATAAAAATCAGGTCTTTTGGATAGAATCGTATTCCAAAAGGATTTCTCTTTCTATTAACTTTAGTGGCCTCATCAATCTTCTTTTTCAAAATTTCATTTGTTGTCTCAACTCTGTTTTTGATTCAGACTTAGTGAATGTTAGTTTTACCCTATTGTGGTGATAGAAACCGTCTACTGACCCATAGCAGAGCTTGCATAGTTTGTGATCTTCTCGCTGTCAAGAATCCGCTTTCTAAAATTGAGCAATGATTTTTCAACTTTTCCATCCTCAGGGTGGCCTTCTTCTCTTCTATTAGTTGTTGTCCAGTCTTACCTGACCACTCCAAGTATTTATTCAGGAATGTCTTATAGCAGTTTTTTGTGCTTGGTCTCTCTATTAAGTCAAGAAACTCTTTAATAATTGGGTCTGTAATCTCATACACAACTTACCCTCCATAAGAACTTAAGTTAAAGACAAAATTCGAGTCTTGTGGAAAACCCAGTTTTAAATTGGGTTAGTAAGAATAAATATACACAACAAGGATTAGATTCACATGACACCCGTTGTTCAACTTTACTGGTTAAGAGTAGTATTAGGCATGGTTGCAGGGGCAATAACTGCGGTTTTAGCTTTTTTCGGCAACATAAATGACCTCACAACCTTGCTTAACAGCATAACGTTAGCATTGCTCATCTACTTCGTTACATACTACATCGTTAGAGGTTACTACAAGAATAAAATAGAGAAACAATCTAAAATTCTCAGTACAGCCATCGGTATGTACTTCTTTGCTTGGTTAACATTCTTTGTGCTGTTCTACACAGCAATTCACGTTATAGCTTAAAAAAGAATAATTATTTATTCTTCTTTATCGGGCTGGTTCTTCAGAAAATTCGCAATAGTAGCTTGACTTTTATCGCTTCTGAGTGTTTCGATTTTTTCTTCTCCAACTACTTTGACGTTGCCATTCTGTGGCGCTGGAACATCCATGCGGGCAATGATGCGCATGCAGTCTGCCCATGCAGAAAAGAATCCGCGGTCGAAATCTCCATGCAAACCGTTGCCCATGTGCTCGAGGAACTCTTTTCGGTAAGCGTGCAAGTTCACTTTGTCCGACAAATCTACTTTTGAGAAAAAAGCGTAGTCGTCTGTGGCGCTGTTTTTGCGTGAGAGGTACATTCCGTAGAGTGCCCTAAAATATCCTCTATTCCACTCGGTTTTCTGCATTTTTTGTTTAACTCGTTCCAGCTCACGTTCAGCTTCAGTGAATTGCCTGCTGACTATGAGCTGAAAGTACCTAGTTTACTAGGGCTTGTGAAATCGGCATACTTAGCGTCCACGCGGTTTAGTTGCTTTCTCCTCTTCGGAGACATCCTCTATTCCGTTCTCGGTGACTTTAAGGATTTCCTCGCCTTCAGGCAAATATGGACTTGAAACTAGCCTCGCAATGCGTATGGGTCCATGAGAAGCGCGTCTTAGGTAAATTCGTGTTGCGCTTGTGTGGCCAACGATGTTTCCGCCGATAGGGTGGATAGCGTCGCCGAAAAATTGGTCAGGTTTAGCCATAACTTGGTTGGTTACGACTGCTACAGCGTTGAATGCTCGTGCTAATGCAATAAGTTTGTGCATATGTTTGTTGAGTCTCTGTTGTCTTGACGCGAGCATTTCTCTGCCGATGTATTCACTTCGGAAGTGAGCAGTTAAAGAGTCTACTATGATTAGTTTGACGTTGTTAGCTTTGATTATTTCATCCGCGTTCTCAAGCAGGAACATTTGATGGTCGGAAGTATACGCTTCAGCATAAATTATTTTTTTAACGGCTTCAGCCGGATCTAACCCTGCAAATTTTGCCATCTGCACGATGCGTTCTAGCCTGAAGGTGTTTTCGGTATCTATGTATAGGGCTGCACCGTTGAGTCCGCCTTTTTCTGGAGGCAACTGGACGTTGATGCATAGTTGATGGCACATTTGACTTTTGCCGCTACCATACTCACCGTAAAACTCCGTTATGGTTTGAGTTTCTAAGCCGCCATCCACAACTTTATCTAAGGCTTTACTGCCTGTAGTTACCCGTAGGACAGTTTGGCGCATTTTGAAGAGTTCATCTGCTCGGATAAATGAGATGCCGATCGATGAACGTGCAGCTTCGATGACTTGGAAAGCTTTTTTCTCGCTTACTCCAACTGGTTCAAGTTCCCTGTGGGTCGCCATGGCTAAAGATTCCACGGTGTGGTAGCCAAGTTCTTTGAGTTTCTGCGCTGTAGCTGGACCAACGCCTGGCAAGTCTTCTATGAACTGGTATTTTTTCTTGTTTGTTTCAAGTATAGATTCTTCTGGTTCTTCGCTGTTTTCCTGGGCTTCAACGTCGGAGTCTTCTTCTTTCATTACTTTTCACACTTTTAGGATGATGTATTGCCTGAGATATTTAAAACAAGCGAATAAACAAAGCTTGGTGACAGGGGAGGGGTAATTGGAAGTGAATGCAATTTTTACAGTTTTCAGAAAGACCTGAAATGGTTTACTATGATAATAGGGGATGAAGATTTTTTTGGTTTAAAAAAGAGTTATTGAGGTGGAATAACGCCCATCCTTGAAAGTTCTTCTTTAAGGCTATCTCTAATCAGCTTCAAGCTCTGCCTCTTCTGCACGTATTCGTCGCCGCCTACTTTTTCAGAGCGGAAATCCCTATCTAATTGTTCCAACTCACCATTTATCTCAATAATCCTATCTCTAAGCTGGTCAACATAAGAAACCGCCCTCTCTTGAACAATAACTTCTGAAGGCGCCAACGACGTTTTAATTAAGCCATCTTCAATGCGCAGAATCCTGCTTGAAACTCTAGCAACACTTGGGTCATGAGTAACCATAATAATGGTTTTGCCGAAATCCTGGTTCACTTTAACCAAGTATTCTGCAATGATTCTTGCGTTTGCAGTATCCAACTCCCCAGTTGGTTCATCAGCTAACAGAATAGGCGCATCATTCGCTAATGCTGCTGCTATGGCGATTCTTTGCTGTTCACCGCCGCTTAGCTCTTCCGGTTTATGGTCCGCGCGTTCCTGTAAACCTACTGTTTTGAGAAGTTCTTGAACTCGTTGTTTGCGTTTTCCCCGTTTCACACCTGAAGCCACCATTGAAAATTCGATATTTTCTTGTGCTGTCAGGGTTGGAATTAAGTTTAAGTTTTGGAAGATGTGACCTACCACTTTTCTTCTGTAATCAACGAGTTGCCTAACGGATAGGTTTGTCACGGTTTTTTCGCCAACCTGAACGGTGCCTGCAGTTGCTTTGTCTAAGCCGCCGATAATGTTTAGGAGGGTTGATTTGCCGCTGCCGCTTGGGCCAATAATAGAGACTAATTCGCCCGATGATATGTCTAGGTTTAATCCTCTTAGGGCTTGTACTTCTATTTTGCCGGTGTGGTGCACTTTGACTAGGTCTCTGATTTTTATGTTTAGTCCGCTCATCTTGATCTAACCATCTTTTCAAGTTTTGTTACGTATTGAGTTGTCATTACTATAATTGCGCCTATTGTGGCTGCGTAGATTAGGGCTATGTACGTACCTATGGTCGCTAAAGCGTTTGCGGGATAGATGAGGCGTTGTGTAACAAGGGGCATGAAGGAGATAGAGTTGGCTGATGTGACGGTGCCGTAAACGATTATTAGCCCAACAGCTACGCCGAGTATGACTGCAAAGGTGATGATTGCCATGCTTTCTGTGAGAAACATCCAGACTAGCTGGCGATAGGATAAGCCACGAACGCTCATCAATGTGGCTTCACGACTGCGTTCTTTCAAGCTTACAATGGCTATTAGGGCTGTGCCAACTGATGCTGATAGCACGGCAAACACAAGTCCTAACCCTTGAATATCTAAAGTCTGTAAGTTTCCGACTGTTCCAAGGTAGTTACTTGATTCTGATAGTCGCCATGTTTCATCAAAGGAAGTGACGCTGTAGAGTTCATTTCCTTCCAATGTTCGAATCTGTTTTGCAAGATCTGTTCCGTTGACGCCTGAATCAAGTTTGATTCTAAGAGTTGTGCCAAAATTTTCCACTTTGTAGGCGTCGCTAAAGGGACTGCTTACATTGAAGAGGTTGTTTGGCACGAACGAATAATACGGGGAATAATAGTATATCATTGGTTTTGAGTTGCCAAATGATCCAGAACTAATAACTCGACCCGAGTCACCTGAAGGTTCAGGACCAAAGAAGCCTACAATGCGTAGTGTGCGGGGATAAGAGTTGAAGTTTATGGCGACTTCATCGTATAATTTCAGGTTCAGTTGTTTGGCGTAAGCTCGGTCTAAAATTATGGTATTATTGCTTGCTTGGAGATCTTTTAACGCTTGCTGCACACTTACGCCGCTAAACCATTCTGGCTCATAATAGGCTGAGGCACTCCAGTTAGCAGGGTCAATAGCTCTTATGCTTAAACTTGACCCCAAGACATTGCTACTAAGCGAAGGCGTAAGGGAACGTTCGATTGATGCATTCCTAATACCTGAAACATTCGCAATTATATCATCCAAGATTAATTGACCTTTTGTCGCGTTTACCACGTTAATCGTTATGTCGGCGCCTACATCGTTTTGAACAGTGCGAAGCGTATAATCTTGTTGGCTTGCAATTTGACCAGTAACCTGCACACTGTATGCGATGATTAAGGCAATTAAGAAAGCAATAGCGGCTAATCGGGCAGGGTTTCGGCGAACGTTTTTCGCTGCTAAAGCCCCTAAGTCGCCCATTAAAGAGGAAATTTTAGATGCTAACTGCTGGAATTTAGTTGACTCTTTAATAAGCAACTTTGTTAAACCCCACAGAAACAGAAGCGGACCAATGTAGGTCAATGCCGCATCAAATAACATTATCGGAACCTGAACAATAGACAGGTAATAGCCTCCGGCGGAAGATAATTGGTTAAGCGCCATTGGAACGTTTATTCCTAAAATGAAAACAACAATTTTGTAGGTTCCAAGAATTAATGCTATTAAAGGTACTATTTTTTGACGAGGCTTATTCGTATCAATTGGCATGTAATTTCTTAGCGTATCTACTGCCGGCATTCTTGCAGCTTTGCGGGAAGACAAAAACACTGAAGAAATTGCCAAAATGACAGCAAAAATAATTGTGACTGCCATGATGGTTGGGTCGTATATTTGGGAGTTTAAAAGATTATTTAGGTCTACTGTGCCAGCGTAATATTGGTTTAGTATTAAGCCGCCAACTACGCCTAATGCTCCACCGACCAAGCCTATTACTAAGGCTTCGGTTAAGAACATTCTTTGTATTTGCCCGCTGGATAGTCCTTTGGTTGATAATAATCCGATTTCGCGTCTGCGAATGTTAAAGGATACATCTGAAACTGTTGCGCCGAGATACCAAGCTATAAAGAATACCGGGAGAGAAACGACAATGAAGCTGACTAAAGTCTGTGAGAAATTAACCTGAAGTCCACCCAGTGAATTGCTGAGATAGTTATTCAAGTTGCTTTGTACAAAATATTTTGCCATAATCTGATTCTGTATTTTGTCTCCAATGACATTGACTTTATCAATGGATCCTTGAATGTTCCATGGGCTAATCAGGGTTTTGCGGTCAACACCTATCGAAAAAGTTATACGAGCAGTGCTGCTGTCAAGTGTGGTATTCCAGAGTTTTTCGAATGTATTGTCCCAACCAACAATCAACGTGTCGCCTCTGTAACCAAAGGAACTGCTACTAAATTGAACGCTATTTACACCCGTGGTAAAAACAGGTGGCGGTGAGTAGTAGTTGCCGCCGCTGCCAGACAAAAGCTGGTATCCATTATCGGTAAATTCAGCAAATCCGGCGACGGTTAAATTAACGTAAATAGTGCTGATGTTATAGTATTTTGGAGTTGGAAAAGTAATCTGAGTAGTAACGTTATCGCCGACTGAAACTTGTTTGGCAAGGCTTGTTCCTGCTATAAGGTAAGTGTAGTTTTCTGGGATGCCGCCAACAGGTTGGTTTAACCATTCATCATAAATCCTAGAATCATTTGGGAAAGTAGCCATTTGCGGAAACCAGGGAATAGTAAAATTATCGCTAGACAATCTAATTGGGGAAGAATCTATTATAGCAACCAAATCTACCTTCTTCACACCTTCAATGTTGATTATGTTTTGGTATGCTAAGGCAAGGTTTGATTGGTTTAGAGGTGCAGTAAACTCCATGTCAGTTAGTACACTGCTGAGTTGTTTGTCCATTGCTTGTTCAGCAGCTAAATTTGATTTTACTCCTATTGCTGCGAAAAAAGTTGCTGCAAGGGCTATGCCGATTAAGAGTGCAGTGAAAAGTTTCCAGTTGCGGAAGACATGTTTGATGGGGTACATTAGCGGCATTGGATATCAATCTCCTTGTCTATTGAATTTGCTTTTAAATCTACTTGTTAGAACACCAAATCCATCACTTTTAACATAGCCTGATACCGCTTAGCAGGCTAGAAAGAATTAAATCGGAAGTTCCTCCTCTACTATCGTATGAAAAGTTTTCTCGGTTACTTTACAGCAGAAAACATGAGTTTATTTACTGATTATTATGAGTTAACGATGTGTGCAAGCTACTTTGACAACAAAAACTTTGAGCCTGCAACATTTGACCTCTTTGTACGACGGCTGCCAGAAAATCGCAGCTACTTCTTATTTGCTGGTTTAGACGAAGCCTTGCAGTACCTCCAAAACATTAAGTTTACCGACGAGCATTTGGCTTACCTAAAAAAACAGGGATTTCGCCAAGACTTTCTCGACTACCTTCGCGATTTTAAGTTTTCGGGGGAAGTGTGGGCAGTTCCAGAAGGCACTTTAGCGTTTCCCAATGAACCTTTAATGCGGATAACCGCGCCAATAATCGAAGCACAATTGATAGAAACTTTTCTGCTAAACACCATTAACCTGCAAACGATGATAGCCACGAAGAGCTCAAGAGTAGTGTACGCTGCCAGAGGTAAAGCAGTTATAGAATTCGGTTTAAGGCGTGAACAAGGCATCGACGCCGGAATGAAAGTGGCGCGTTCTAGCTACATTGCCGGATGCCAAGGCACCAGCAACGTTTTAGCGGGCATGGTATTCGACATCCCGGTTTTCGGCACCATGGCTCATTCATTCATCATGTCTTACCCTAAAGAAATTGATGCTTTCCGTGCCTTTGCAAAAACCTTCCCAAACAAATCAACCCTTCTAATAGATACCTATGATGATATAGCTGGCACAGAAAAAGCTGTCACTGTTGCAAAAGAGTTGGAATCAAACGGCTTCAAGCTTGGCGGGTTACGTCTTGACAGTGGAGACTTGGCGGAAACCAGCAATAAAATCCGAAAAATACTAGACAAAAATAATTTGGGTTATGTAAAAATTTTTGTCAGCGGGGATTTGGACGAATATAAAATCAGTCAATTGCTCGATGAAGGTGCAAAGATTGATTCGTTTGGTGTTGGCACAAAGATGGGTACTTCTGCAGATCGTCCCTACCTGGATGTTATATACAAACTTTGTGAAACTATGTCTTCTAATGGTAGTTTTACTGCAATAATGAAGTTAAGCAAAGATAAAATGACTTTACCGGGAAGAAAGCAGGTTTACCGTTTCCAAGATACTCAAGGCGTTTTTAGAAAGGACATCATTGCTTTGGCCGATGAGAGAGTGAGTGGTGAACCATTGCTTGTCAAAGTAATGGAGAAGGGCAAACTCAACTATCGTCAACCCTCGCTTAACGAAATTCGCGCTAAAGCTTCAGATAGCCTCTCTAAGCTTCCAGCAGAGTTTAAAACGCTAACTAATGCTCCATTATTTCCTGTTGAAGTAAGCGAGAAACTTCAGGAGCTCATAAAAACCACGAAGCTTCAGTTAACTAAAAATGAAATAAATGTTGGATTCCTCTAAAGAAGGCTCACTCAACTTTTTTGTTGCATCGTTTTTTTGAATTCGTCGCAGTAGCTGTTTTCGCCATGTTGGTACGAGGCGAAATCTTTTAAAAGGCTTTTAAGTATTCGCATAGGTAAAAAAACTGTCAATCTTCTGAAACTTCTTAATACTAACTTTTTCTTTCCTATACTAACGTCTGTGCCGTATTTTCCGATTAGGTATTTATGTTATTTTCTTATTTTTTGGGGTAGATGGCAAACACTTAATAGTCTTTTTGAAAAACCTTTTAAGCTATCCAAAAAAGGGAGACCTTGAATGCAAAACCGCCCAGCTATCGTTGCTGTTGGACGCACCAAGTTTGGAGAACATTACGGTAAAGAGCCAGAAAAACTAATTGAGGAAGCTTGGCTTGCCGCTTCAAACGAATGCAGCATTGAACGCAAAGATTTAGAAGCATGTTACATGTCCGATTGTTTTCTTCCCATCACCAATAAGTTGGGTCTTGAAGAGGGATTCCTCTCAGAATTAACTGAACTGCATGTACCCATGGAAGTTACACGTTCGTTTAGCGCCGCCTTGATGACAGCTTGCAATGCGATTCAAGCTGGGGTTTACAATACAGTTCTGGTGGGTGGCATAGAAAAAATGACGGATCGCTGGGACAAAATCCGCGACGACCTCATGCTTCTTGATGACCCATGGAGCTACTACGCAGGCGGCACACCAGAATCAAACCATGAACTCATGCTTCGTGCCTACATAAAAAAACATGGAATAGCAGGCGAAAACCTCGACAAACTCAGCATAGCTCTGGCAGAGGTTACTGTTAAGAACCATGCAAACGCAACCAAAAACAAGTACGCCCAATACCAAAGAAAAATCACCATCGACCAGGTTTTAACCGCAAGAAAAACAGCCCATAAGCCCTTGGGCCTCTACGATTTTGCCCCAATATCCGATGGCGCGTCAGCCCTGATCCTTACAAGCAACTCAGTTGCCAAAAAAATGACTAAACAACCAATCACCGTTTTAAGCTGTGGGTCAGCAACAGACTACCTTAACTATCCAAAAAGAGAAGACCTATCCCATTTTGTTGCAGCTGAACTCGCCATGAAAAGGGCAATACAATCATCCAAAATTAAACCTTCAGATTTACAGGTTATCGAAGTCTACGATCAATCTACCGTAATGGAGATGGTTTCACTTGAAGACTTGGGCTTTTGCAAACCTGGAACTGCATGGAAAAGCATTCATGGCTGCGAAAACTGCTACAACATAGATGGAAAACCACTCTATGTAAACACCAACGGCGGGTTAAAAGCAGATGGCAACCCGTTGGGTGCAACTGGGGGCGCACAGATTTTTGAAATTTATCGTCAACTTCGAGGTGAAGCTGGCGAAAGACAAGTTACAGTTAGTGGTGGTTCACCCCAAAACGGCGCTGTACTGGAGTTTGAGGGTTTTGGAACTAAAGCATACGTTACCATTTTAGGAGAGAGTAAGGATGAGTAGTGAACCGATAGAAAGACGAGTTTCTTACTTAGGTGACCGCTTGAAGGCTTGTCGCTGTCAATGTTGTGGCAAGGAATACTTTGAAGTTCGCGATTACTGCAGTAACTGCGGCAGAAAAAGCTTCGGCAAAATGGACAGCATAGACCTATTCTACGACAAGGGCAAACTAGAAGTCTGCACATACGTTAATGAGCCCACAAACAAGTTCACTAAACTCTGTAGCTACGTTTACGGCATTGTCTCTTTTCATGATGGCAAAATCCGTGTTCCTGGAAGAATAACAGACCAGTTAATTTGTGATGGAGAAGACGTTGATTTAGAGAGCCTTGAGGGAAGGGATGTAATTCCTCGATTCCGAAGACGCTATACAGTCAGTAAAGGCGACGTTGTACCAACGATATCTTTAGCTTTCACATTAGCCGACGAATACTACCCACATCAAGAGTACAAAGTGGTTCAACCAACAAAAGAATATGAATTACCAGGCATCGTGGGTTACGGTGCCTATGCTTCGCGTTTCAGAATAAAAGAAGGCGGATTAGAACGTGCTGTTCCTTTTATCGATGAAGACTCCATAACAGCTGCAGTTGAAGCTGGCAAACTCGCACTAATCCATTCAGGTCTCGACAGTTCATGGGTTGGAAAAGTTTACGTTGGCTCCGAATCAAACCCGTACGCAGTTAAACCCATCGCATCAAAAGTAGCTCAGGTTCTCCAACTAGGCGAAGAAGAAGGCGACATCCAAGGGGTCGACGCCGTAGATACCGAGTTTGCTTGCAAAGCTGGCACAAGCATGTTCAAAGACGCCTCAGCATTGGTCAGTTATCCACGCTCAGGCATCAAATACACTATGGTCATCGGGGCAGATAATTCTCAAGCAGCACCTAGAGGTTGCCCAGGAGGTGAGTTGGACATGTACGTTGGTTATGGCGGTGCCGCTTTTCTTTTTGGAAAACAAGATGTTATCGCTGAAGTTGAAGGTTGGTACTCTTGCACCTCCGACACTCCTGATTTCTGGCGTAGAGACGGTGAACAATACCCAATGCATGGTGGAAGGTTCACAGGTGACCCAGCTTATTTTAAACACGTACGCAAATCAGCCACAAAACTTATGGAACGCCTAAACGTAAAAGCAGCCGACTTGAACTATTTTGTGCCTCACCAGCCTAATCCACAATTCCCGGTCAGAATCGCAAAAGAACTCGGATTTAGGGATGAACAGTACTTGCCTGCGATTCAGATAACTAAGTTTGGGAACACTTATTCGGGTGCCGCGATGGTGGGTTTAGCCGCAGTGCTTGATGTTGCAAAACCGGATGAACGCATTTTGGTTGCAAGTTACGGTTCAGGCGCCGGAAGCGACGCATACCTGCTAAGGACAACAAGTCAAATTCTCGACAAACGCAAACGGCAAAAAATAACCGTTAAATTCCAGTCAGAAAACCCCTTCATTGAGTACGTAGATTACACGACATATCGGAGACTCAAGACAGGGATGTAGCCCTGAATTTCACCATTTTTGCAAAACTTTACTTAAATTAGGCAACTTGTCGTTAACTTAATTGGAGACTTGAATAACCCTTAATAAATGCCGAGTAATTTCACATTGCGAAGGGAGCGACCAGATTGATTATTAACGACATCCTACAGGTCATTTATGCACCGCACAAGGTATTCAAAAGCATCGTTTCAAACCCAAAATATCTTGGCGCATTGATTATTTTACTTCTCTTTATTGGCTTAGAAATAGGCTATGAATATTCACAGTTCTCAAAAACCTACACTGAACAAACCTCGCCAACGATTGATCAATTGGGAACTTTCACGAACGCATCAGCTTGGGCAGCTTCTTCAAATGTCGTATTAACAAACAATTTTGACGATTACATAAATTATAGTATTTACGTGGCGGGTTTTGGGCTTCCGCCAACGGACCCAAACGCTTACTATAGCCTCTTTGGGAACAACAGCATGCAAATGAGTGTTTCCAACACAAATACGCTAACAGCCGCTTTAGGAAACGTTTCAAACGTTGATTGTAGTCCTAATGCTTTCCAGAACCTTTCAATATCGCTAAAACTTGTGCAGCCTCAAGTAGCGCCTCAAAATGCTACTTTAACATTGTATTGTCTTGGAGTTTCGAATCTTTATCAATTTAACATGGCGCCTTTACTGTCCAATGCAACTAATGGGGAATGGACCAACCTTACTATTTCTCTTGGACCAAACGCAGCAAGCTGGACAAGTAAGGGTGTTCCATCATGGAGCAACATTACTTCTTTGCAATTGGATTTCACTTATCCATCCAGTTCAAACATTACTGTTCGGGTTGGGGCCTTATTCTTCCATGGTGAATACTTGACACCCATCCAATACAACAGCACCGGTATTCTTCTCCAGTTCTTACAACTATTCTCGTTACAATTCATCTTCGCTTGGTTCATCTTAACTGGCATAATCTACTTAGTCTGCAGGCTACAGAAAAGTCCGCTTCTTTGGAAACCGCTTTTTACAGCAATAGGCTATGCAATGGTCATAATGGTTATTCGAGCGCTAGTTAATCTCGTTGCAACACTTGTCCTGCCAACAGTCTATTACCCATACGACCTATCGCTGGGAGCACGCTTTGACCCCTTCGCAGCATTGTACTACCCATCAGACGCGCTAGGAACATTACCTGCAATTTCACACACAATCTTCAACAACATCGACTCAGCAACACTGCTGTTCAGGGATATAGTTTCAGGCATGTTCATAGTTTCCTACGTATGGCTGGGCGCAGTAGTTGCATTCGCCATAGGAGCACTCAAACCCGAGTTCTCAACCATTAAGAAAATTGCCCTCTCAGCAGGCAGCATATCAATAGTAATCCTGCTCCTTATTTTCTTGGTCGGGGCAATTTAAGCAACGCCTAACGGCGTTTGCCAAACCTATTTTCATTTCTTTTTTAGTTAGCAAGATTTATATGATTGCAGGTCACCTTTGCAATTGAAAACCGACTGTTAGTAAACAGTTTGGAGCTGAATTGAATGACTGCAATTAAAGATTTACAAGATGGCATGAAACGGGTCAGCGTTGAAGCCAAAGTCGTGGATAAAGGCGACCCAAGAGAAGTAAAATCACGATTCAAAGACGAAACTTACCGAATAGTTGACGCTGTTGTCGCAGACGAAACAGGAAGCGTAAAACTCACGCTTTGGAACGAGCAGATTGACCAAATCAACGTTGGGGATAATATTAAAATCGAGAACGGCTATGTTACAAGTTTTAAGAGTGAGATTCAACTCAACGTTGGCAAATTCGGCAAGCTTACCGTGGAATAATTTTTCCATCAGCCTTTTTAGAGAGCTTGATGGCTAAAATTCTTTGTTTTGCAGTTTCATTAGCCACTTGTTTTGAACGTTGGCAGTTCTACAGAATAAAACAAAAAGAAACCATATTAACTAATAATCCAACTAACAATTTAGTTTCTAGACCAAAGAAACGCCCGAATTAAACAAGTTTTTGGAAAAAACTTAATTAATTCAAACGTTCGGTCATTTGTTGTTGTTCGTGGGGAAGCAAAATGAAGTTTGAACTTGTCGCGCCATTCCAAATCTCGCCAGGCCAGCAAGCCGCGGTAGAACAGCTAGTTAAGAACTTCTCCACGAAAGATAAGCAAACGCTTCTAGGCATAACGGGCAGTGGAAAAACGTTTGTAATGGCCAACGTGATCAATAAACTCCAAAAACCCACCCTAATCATCGCCCACAACAAGACGTTGGCAGCACAACTTTACGCGGAGTTAAAGGAACTCTTTCCTCATAACCGAGTGGAATATTTCATTAGTTTTTATGATTACTATCAACCAGAATCTTATCTCCCTGCGCAGGACATGTACATTGAAAAGGATTCAACTGTTAACGAGCAAATTGAAAAGATGCGCATGCACGCTGTCTCTAGCATCGTAAGTCGAAATGATACCATAATAGTGGCAAGCATTAGTTGCATTTACAGTTTGGGTAACCCTGATGACTTCAGAACCATGGCAGCAGACTTGGAGGTTGGAAAACAAATCTCAAGGCAACAGCTCATCCGTGAACTCGTAGACATGCAGTACGAACGCAACGACATGGTACTTGAGGCAGGAAGGTTCCGCGTGCGAGGTGATACTGTGGATGTTGTACCCTCATACGAAAACGAAATTTTACGCATTGAACTTGAAGGAAACACAATCAAGAAAATAAAAGAAGTCAACTTGTTAAATGGTGACGTGAAAACAACACTCGACAAATTTACCCTTTACCCAGCACGCCAATACGTTGTGCCCGAGGAGAAGCATGCATTGGCACTTGAACTCATCAAACAGGAATTGGAAGCACGGTTGCCCAGTCTTCCACCGCTTGAAGCCCACAGACTAAAACAGAGAACAAACTATGACTTGGAAATGATCAAGGAAGTTGGTTTCTGCGCTGGCATGGAAAACTACAGCCGCCACTTCGACGGACGCAAACCAGGCGAACCGCCTTTTACTTTAATGGATTACTTCCCCAAGGATTACCTGCTAATCATTGACGAAAGCCACCAAACTATTCCCCAATCACGGGCCATGTACAACGGTGACTTTGCGAGAAAAAAGAACCTTGTCGACTTCGGCTTCAGACTTCCAAGTGCACTAGATAACAGACCGCTCAAGTTTGAGGAGTTCGAAAAGAAAATGAGTAAAGTTCTCTTCGTTTCAGCAACTCCCGCTGAATACGAGTTGGAAAAGAGTGGTCCACCAGTCGAATTAATTACTCGCCCTACTGGGCTTTTGGATCCTGAGGTTGAAATGCGTCCAATCGAAGGGCAGATGCAGGATTTAATGGTGGAAGCCAAAAAAACTATCGTTCGAGGTGACCGAGTGCTTGTCACAACTTTAACAAAGCGCATGGCTGAGGACTTAGCCGATTACTTGTCCAAGGAAGGCTTCCGTGTCAGGTATATGCACTCGGAAATCGAAAGCCTCGACCGTATAGAGCTAATTCGGCAGTTGCGAATTGGTGAATTCGATGTACTTGTAGGAATCAACCTGCTACGTGAAGGCTTAGACATTCCCGAAGTCGCAACTATATTCATCTTGGACGCAGACAAGGAAGGTTTTCTGCGTGACGAGCGAAGCTTAGTCCAAACAATTGGGCGAGCATCAAGAAACGTGAATGGCAAAGTAATTCTCTATGCAGATGTTGAAACTCGATCGATTAAGCTTGCCATGGAAATCACTTGGTTTCGCCGCAGTTTCCAGAAACGTTTCAACCAAGAACACGGCATTACCCCTAAGACCATCGTTAAGAGTGTTTCACATAAAGAAGGCATAATCAGGGGCACCAAGCACTTGCCAAAATCCGACATAAAACGCCAAATAATTGAGTTAGATGCGCAGATGCGGGAAGCAGCGGAGAAACTGAACTTTGAACGCGCTATTGAACTGCGGGATGCAATTGCTGAACTCAACAACGCGCTGGATAAGAAAATGGAAAATGAAGCAGTAACGCCAGAAAAATAAAGATTTAGCGCAAAAAGGTTCTAATCTTCCTGAATAAACTGTTACAAAATAGAAGCAAAATAGGAATTAGTTATGCGAGATAACATTTCGATTAAAGGTGCAAGGGAACACAACCTAAAAAACATCGATTTAGAGTTGCCCCGAAACAAGTTCATAGTTATAACGGGGCTTTCAGGTTCAGGAAAATCCACATTAGCCTTCGACACAATTTATGCGGAAGGGCAAAGAAGGTACGTGGAAAGCCTGAGCGCGTATGCCCGCCAGTTTTTGGGTTTAATGGACAAACCAGATGTAGATTCGATTGAAGGGCTCTCACCCGCAATCTCAATTGAACAGAAGAGTACCAGCAAGAACCCGCGCTCAACTGTTGGAACAGTTACCGAAATCTACGATTACCTAAGGCTTTTGTTTGCACGAATCGGCGTTCATCATTGCCCAAAATGCGGCAGCTCCATACATCCCCAGAGTGCCGAAAACATTACTAGTCTCGTAATGGCTGAAGAAACAAAAACACTAACATTCCTAGCACCAGTAATACGGGGCATAAAAGGCACACACGAACAAGTCTTCGAAGACCTAAAAAAACAAGGCTACACCAAAATCCGCGCCGACCAAAAAATCTACAACTCCGACACAATAAAAGAAGAAGTTAAGCTTGTTCGATATGAGAAGCATTGGATTGAAGCAGTCATCGATACCGTGCAAATTGTAGATGAGGAACGCTCACGCATCTCCGAAGCCGTAGAGCAAGCCCTTCAAGTCGGCAAAGGAACCATGATAATAATCGACGCCCAAAAAGCAGAGGGCGAAAAGAAAAAGGAACTTGAACGCTTCGCAGACGAAACCATGTACAGCACCTTCGGAGCCTGCCCAAATCACCCTGAAATCGTTTTTGAAAGTCTTGAGCCCAGAATGTTTAGCTTTAACTCTCCGTTTGGCGCTTGCCCAACCTGTCACGGTTTAGGAGAAATCACTGAAGTAACAGCAGACAAAGTAATTCCCGACACAAGTCTCTCCATCATGGATGGGGGGTTGGCGGTTTACAAGGGCACCATGGAACTTAGTTGGCGAGCGCAACAAATAGCAACAGTGGGCAAAAAATACGGGTTTGACGTCTTCACACCAATTAAAGATTTCACTGAACAACAACTCCAAGTGCTACTATACGGAGACAAAGAGCCAATCAACGGCAGCTGGTCAAACGGCGCAAGCATGTGGATGCGTGACGGCTGGGAAGGCATCATCCCACAAACCATGCGACTGTATCGACAGACTGAGAGTGATTGGCGCAAAGAAGACATCGAAAAATACATGACCTCAAGACCATGCGCCACTTGTAAAGGCAAAAAACTCCAGCCTGTAGTTCTTGCGGTAAAAATCCTTGACAAAAGCATAATCGACGTCACAGACCTCTCGATTGAAGAATCCGTTGACTTCTTTCATAACCTGCCGCCCAAATTAAACGAAAATGAATTATTCATCGCAAAGCAGGTGCTAAAAGAAGTTAACGAACGACTCGGTTTTCTTAAGAATGTTGGTTTAGGTTACCTCTCGTTGTCTCGTGCCGCCAAGACGCTCTCAGGCGGAGAAGCCCAACGTATCCGTTTAGCCACGCAGATTGGCAGCAACCTTATGGGCGTACTCTACATACTCGATGAGCCCAGCATAGGCTTACATCAGCGAGACAACGCCAAACTCATTAATACCCTGCAGCGTCTGCGAGATTTAGGTAACACATTAATCGTGGTAGAACATGACGAGGAGACAATGCGGCATGCTGACTGCATCGTTGACATGGGACCGGGTGCTGGTATTCACGGTGGACATATTGTTGCTGAAGGCTCCCCTCAAGATATAATGAAAAATCCTCGTAGCCTCACTGGCAAATACCTCTCAGGCGAATTAAGAATTGAAATTCCTGAAAATAGGCGCAAACCTGTCAGCTACATTACCGTTAAAGGCGCACAAGAAAACAACCTTAAATGCCTCAGCTTGCAGCTACCCCTAGGAGTTCTATGCGGAGTCACGGGCGTTTCTGGCTCAGGCAAAAGCACACTGATGAATCTGACGGTTATTCCTGCTCTGCGAAAAATGTTCGGTGAACAAGTGGATAAAATTGGGAAGCATCAGGCGCTTGATGTTCCACAGGTTGTGCGGAACGTTATTGTGATTGACCAAGACCCCATCGGACGAACCCCCAGAAGCAACCCAGCGACTTACACGAAGCTGTTTGATGAGATCCGGCGGATTTTTGCTTCCACCAAAGAAGCAAAAGCACGGGGCTACAAAGAAGGACGTTTCAGCTTCAACGTGAAAGGGGGGCGATGCGAAACTTGCCAAGGCGACGGAGTTCTGCGCATAGAAATGAATTTCTTACCAGATGTTTATGTGCAATGTAGCGAGTGCAAAAGCAAACGCTACAACAAAGAAACCTTAGGCGTTCTCTACAAGGGCAAGAACATTGCTGAAGTATTGGATATGACTGTTGAGGAAGCGGCGAAGTTCTTCGAGAACACGCCAAGGGTTTCACGCAAGCTTGAAACGCTGCTTGATGTTGGGCTTGGATACATTAAGATGGGGCAGAGCTCAACCACGCTGTCAGGAGGCGAGAGCCAACGCATAAAAATAACCCGAGAACTCAGCAAGCATAAGTCAGGTCACGTCGTTTACATGCTTGATGAACCCACTACGGGACTGCATTTCGAAGATACTAAACGCCTCATCAAAGTGCTCAATCGGCTAGTGGACAACGGCAACTCGGTGTACATTATTGAACATAACCTAGACGTCATAAAAAGCTGTGACTACCTCATCGATTTGGGTCCTGAGGGAGGAGCCGCTGGTGGGGAGTTACTTGCTCAAGGCACACCTGAAGAAGTCTCACAGAACAAGTTTTCCTACACGGGTGAATTCTTGAAAAAAATACTTAACCACCATGCCGAAACTGTTTTGGCAGAGAAGCCGCCTGCATGATTCAAATAACGTCGCCCTCAGACTTCAAAAGTTCTGAAATACCGACTAATCCAGGCGTTTACCTCTACCGCAATGAGCAAGGGGAAATCATTTATGTTGGCAAAGCCAAAAGCTTGCGTTCGCGGGTTAAAAGTTATTTTTCAAGTAACGATCACCCAGTTAAGACTCGGCAGTTGGTGTTGAATATTTGCCAGATTGACTGGGTTATTGTCAACACCGAAGTCGAAGCTTTGCTTTTGGAAAACAAACTTATCAAGCAACACACACCCAAGTATAATGTTAACCTCAAAGACGCCAAAACCTTCGCATATATTTCATTGACACGAGAAACTTATCCTAGGATACTTACTAGCCGCAAGGTTTCTCGTAAACTGGAATCTTTTGGTCCCTACACAGATGGATTCACACGACAGGATTTGCAGCGCTTAGTTGTTAAAGTTTTTAAGCTCCGTACTTGCAAAACCCTGCCCAAACGGGCTTGCCTAAACTACCACATTCACCTATGCACTGCCCCCTGCATCGGCAAAGCCACAGCTGAACAATACGCAGACCAAGTACGACAGGCACGAAGTTTCCTAAACGGAAACTACCAACAAACAATCGACCAACTAAGAACCCAAATGTTAACCGCCTCCCAAGCTCAACAGTACGAAACTGCCCTTGAAATTCGCAACCAAATCTTTTCCATAAGGCTCGTGACCGAACATCAAATCGTCGATAAAGAACGCCGTTTTGACCAGGACGTGTTGGTGTTTAGGCAGGTGGGCGAAAAGATGCTGGCCGTTCAAATGGGCATGCGCAAAGGTGTGCTTTTGGGCAAGAAAGAGTTCAGCGTCGATTTGCAACCCCAAATTGAACAAGAATTTCTGAAAGCGTACTATACTTCAAATCCTATTCCCCGAGAAATTATGCTAAACAAACCATGTTGGCAGGGTCCTGAAGAGAAAAAAGCTCTCGAAGAATTTCTTTCGTCAAAACGGGTAGCGCCTGTTTCATTGTCGATTCCCAGACGGGCAGATAAGTTAGGTCTGGTGCAATTAGCTGAGAAAAACCTGGAATCAGGCTTAGAGGTTGACAGCGCGTTGGTTGATTTACAAAATAACCTAAACCTCTCCGTATTGCCCCGTATGATCGAGTGCTTTGACATATCTAACTTGGGAACTGAACACGTGGTATCAGGCATGGTCAGTTTCAAAGACGCGAAACCCGACAAGAAAAACTACCGCAAATTTAAAATCAAAACTTTCAAAGGACAAGATGACTTCGCCGCTGTCCACGAGGTTGTCATGAGGCGATATAAGCGGTTGATAGAAGAGAAGACTCCTCTGCCCGACTTAGTAGTGATTGACGGTGGACCTGGACAAGTAAGCGCAGCAAAAACCGCAATGCAAACCCTCGGGCTCCAACTGCCACTTATCGGTTTAGCGAAGAAACATGAGGAAATCTATTTGGCAGACGAAGCAGCTCCAAGAAACTTTGACAAAAACAACAAGATGATGCTTCTGCTAAGAAAAATCCGTGATGCAGCTCACGACTTTTCACTGGGTTACAACCGCAAACGAAGGCAGATGAAAGTCCGAGAAGAATTCAAACAGACCAAGACTTAAAGATACTTTTTGAGTGTTTCTTCAAGTTGGTTGAAACTTTTTATTATGATATCTGAGTGGAAAACTATCCAGGGGCTGAGGCATTTCATTTCCGACACGACAATGACTTTTTTGCCTTTGCGTTTGGCATAAAACATTTCCATGCAGGCGCCTGCTGAAAGGATGGGCAAATAGACAACCATAACATCACATAAGTCAGCATCATCCAAATCTCGTTGAACAAAATCAAACGTGGGCACTTTGTCCCACCAACACTCCTCCGTTCCATTGTAGAGAACACGTTCCCTTTTCCATGGGTCAATCACATCGAACCCCAGTTTGGCGCAGACTGCTGTGATGGTTTTGCGGTAGTTCTGCTGTTTTTCCATGCCTATGATTGGACCTGAAATGAACAATTGCTTCTTCATGCCTTTAACCGTGAAATCAACAACCACTAAGATTAATATCTTTTTTCAGCTTGATTTCGTAGGGTGGTAAAGTTTAACCGTTATACCTGCGTTTCTATAACTATTACAATTAACATTGGGTAGTTGAAAATGTCCCGAATCAATTCAATGCTTGAAAAAGCAACTGTATACGACAAAGTCAATGTAATGCACACTGAAGTAGATAGAGCGCTTGCATCGCTCAAAGAGCTTAGGCAGAAGTATCCTTTCGCCGAAAATCTCCGGTCGATAGAATGGTTGGAACCCGATAAGCTCTTCAAAATAAACCCTGATGAAGTCGGAGAATTCTTCCGTCTTATAGAGGGCTCTCTTAAGCCTCTTAGTCACCCAACCTTTAACAACTCTAACATTTACCGTAACACCCGCCTACAAATCGGAGACTTCAAAAATCTGCTACGCGCCGCAGTAGACAGCCGAAAGTCTTTAGCGCAAAAAGTTGACGCTCCTTGGGAAAAAATAGGCGGATTAGGACAAGACAAGCAACTTGCTAAAGAAATCATATTTTGCTTCAATTATGAAAGTGGAACCGTTTTACCTATTTTTAGTAATCAACATCTTCGACATTTTGTTGGCCGCGTCGCCGATGCCGTCAACGGACAAACTAAGTATTTCTCTCTTGGACAAGAATATGAATACTATATCACAGAGTTGTTAAAAGCCAAAAACAGTTTACCTTTAACTCAACGTTGGGATGCCCTGTATTTTGCTGTTTTCTTATATAACACTTATCCACCGCCAGACAGTGAAAAACCTACGGCCAACCCTTCCGGAGAAGGAAAAACCATAAACATTGTGACAAACGAACAGTTGGAGCTAAGAGAATTCGTTAAATTACTTAGTGAACTGCAAACTAAGGGCAAAATCACGGGTCAACAATTTAGAGAGTTCCGAGAGCAATGGACCCATCAGCAACCCAATGACCGCGATGTACTAGTCTGGCAACTAAAGAAGCTCCTAACCACAGAAGCCAAACCAAACCCTGACCAACCAAAAAACCCGCCATATCAAAAACCCCGCAGACTTTAGAAAAATACAAAAGTTTTCAGAATTAATTTGGCGGGTCCGACGGGAATTGAACCCGCGACCCTCGGATTAAGAGTCCGATGCTCTAGCCTGACTGAGCTACGGACCCGCATGGTTTGAAAAAGGGCTTCATTGAGTAATATAGAGCTTGCGGTTTTGTTGTTGCAGCCTGATGCAGAGAAGACTAAATAGAAAGCGGTTGCTCTTTTTCTATGGTGATGTTTTTGGCTAATTCTTCAGGAGAAGTTTTTGTTCTAAAAACAACTGACCGCGCAACAGGTGTTCCTGTGCTCCTCAAAAAGTTTGGTTTAATTGATTATTCTGGGAAGCAAGTAGCGCTTAAAGCTAATTTTAACAGTGCCGACCCGTTTCCCGCTTCAACCCACATTGACACTCTGCGTGCTATTGTGGAGACCCTAAATGGCGTTGGTCCAAATGGGATAACGTTGGCTGAACGTAGCGGCATGGGCAACACTGCAGAGGTGTTTGAGCAAATGGGTGTAACAGCTCTTTCAAAAGAGTTAGGTTTCGAAGCTGTTGTTCTCGACGATGTAAGCAAAGATGGGTGGATAAAATTTGAACGCGGTAAACCCACTGGTTAAACGGCTTTTACATGGCTAAGCTTTTCCATGATGCCGACAAAATCGTACAGACCTGTTGTCTTAAAACCCATCGTTTTGGCGGTCACTTCACCCTGTCGCTGAAGAATTCTGTGGGGTTAGTTGCCAAGAAAGTTCCCGATGGCATGTACGATTACATGTGGGAACTGCATGGTTCACCTTTTCAACGACAGATGATTGCAGAAATAAACAACCACTACAATCTGGACTTTGTCTTGATGGATGGCATAAAAGCGTTTGTTTCGGGCGGTTCAGAAAAAGGCAAGGAAGTTGTGCCCAACCTTTTGCTTGCAAGCAAAGACCGAGTAGCCATCGACGCCGCTGGCGTTGCTATCCTCAAAATGTATGGTGCAAAAGGAAAAGTGGGCGAAGCTAACGTTTTTGACCAAGACCAGTTGAAAAGGGCTGCAGAGCTGGGTTTTGGAGTCCAATCAGTGGATGAGATTCAGTTAACGCCCTTAAATGATGAGAGCCTTGAGGATGTGGAGCGCATAGAGCAGATTCTAAAAGCACAGGTTACTATGCACTGATTCCCGTTAGTATGTCTGGTTTGTCGCTCGCTATGCCATCTACGCCTTTCTTAGCGTATTCTTGGGCTTCTTCTGCAGTGTTTATGGTCCAAACTATGATTTTTAAGCCGTTTTCATGCGCTTTCTGTACGGTGGCTGTATGGGTAAATCTGTACAAAGCAATTAGGTAGTTTGCTTTGAGTTCCAAAGCTGCTTTAACAGGATTGTTGTGTTTAGCATAAATCAAACCTGTTTCAACGCTATTGTTTAATTCTCTGACTTTTCTTAGGGCATCTTCAAGGAAAGAGGTTATCACGACGTTTTTCTCAACACCACTTGCATGCACTATCGAAAGCACTTGTTCCTCAATGCCCCTTTCCTTTAACTCAACCAAAACTTTCACTTTCTTGTCCAAAAAATCCAGCGCTTCCTCAAACGTCGGAATCTTTTCTCCACCGTCAGTAGAAAAACCCTTAATTTGTACAAGGGTAAACTCGCCTACTAAGCCCTCGCCATTAGTTGTCCGCTTAACATCAGCATCATGAATGACTACAAGTTGGTTGTCTTTGGTTTTTCTAACATCCAACTCGATTGCATCAACGCCGATTTCTATGGCTTTCTTAAAACTTGCTAACGTATTCTCAGGCGCATAGGCTTTGGCGCCACGATGACCAACACGTAACATAAAATAGACTTGGTTAACCTGAGAATAAAATCCTGCTGAAATTCAACAGATAAGATTCAAATCCTCCAACAAATTGAACCAACCCTGCTTGCCAGAGGACACTATTAACTGGATACACTTGGAAGAGAAGTTGTTGTTGCAACTGCACGCTGCCAACGGTTGCAACAATCAAAGATGCCCAAATTGTACCGCCTAATCCTACAGAAATGAGGACAAAACCATGTTAACAACAACTAAGAAGATAATGATAATGATGATGCGACCAATTCACACACCAATAGTGTTATCAATCAACTTGATCCGATTGGCCAAAGCTTAACCGGGTGACGATATCTTCACCTTCGTCCAACTTTAACAACCTCTTAATTCATCATAAATAGAGTTGCAATATAGTTGCATCTTGCAGATTTTTAAGAATAGTATCGTCAAAATATTTTATTTTAATATTTAAATATTTCACGACTCACTCAAACGGATGAGGAGTAACGGTGTCTTTTCAAGAAAGAATTGTTCTAAACCCAATAGGTTACGTCAAGACCACTGCTAAAGGCGAAGAAGTCAAGGATAAAACGTCATTGTCCCAGATCGTTCTCCGCGACGATTTAATTGAAGCCTTAAGTGGCATCTCGGGATTTTCACATTTGTTTGTACTTTTCTACTTAAACCAAGTCACCACTGAACAACGAAAGACTTTGCAAGTTCATCCAAGAGGCAGGCAAGATATGCCTTTAGTGGGGGTTTTTGTGGCTAGAACAATGCTGCGTCCAAATCCTATCGGGTTAACGTTGGTTGAACTGGTTAAAGTAGATGGCAACGTTTTAACGGTTAGGGGTTTGGATGCCTACGATGATACGCCAGTTTTAGACATTAAAACTTATGATTTCTGGGATATGGTGGAAAACGCTAAAGTTCCTGAATGGTGGAAAAAACTCAACGCTGAAAAATAAAAGCTATAGTAGTTCTCCCACACCATATTTGGCATCTAGGGCTTGTAGAAGCGCTTTTCGGAGATCTTCACCCTTCAATTCCTCAGTTTTTGTGTTTCCGAACGCTTTAGCCAAATCTTCGTCCTTACAGACTACTTGTAGCCATTTCTCAAAATCGCCCCGATAAAGATGAAATTCCAAAGAGTCAGAACATACCTGCTTAATTGTTCGGTAGAATTCATCAAGCGACAACGCTGAGAAACCTAACGGCTTATCAACATCAACGTAAAAGTTAAAACCCAAATCCGCCGAAACAAACACGTATGCTTTTATGGCGTTTTTGCCTTTTTCTGTTAAACCGAATCCGCCGCCGACTTTGCGCAAAAAACCTTCCCTGGCAAGTTCCTGCACTTCCGATATGGCTTGGTTTTGGTTTAGGTTTACAGCTTGTGCAAACATGGTTAAGTCCATGCGGTTGGTAGCTTCGTTCATAGTTTTTAGAATTCTGAATTGTTCTTCTTTCAAGAAACTTCGCCTCGCTCTTATGCCTATACAAGGGACTTGGCAAATTTAAATGTGTCAATCCCGACTTGTGACAAATGGCAAGTTTTTATTTCTCTTAATCCACAATTTAACAGGGACGCTTCATGAATAACGATTACATTATCGTTCTGGTAACATCCGCAAACAAGGCGGAAGCAGAAAAAATCGCCCAAGCACTTCTAAAAGAACGACTAATTGCCTGTGCCAACATCATCAACCCAGTCACCTCGTTCTTTTTCTGGTCAGGAAAAATCGACAAGGCAGAGGAATGCTTGATGGTTATGAAGTCGCGCAGGGATTTGTTTGTGGAGTTGGCGGAGCGTTTGAAGGGATTGCATAGTTATGAGGTGCCTGAAGTTTTGGCAATCCCAATTGTTGAGGGTTCTGCGGCTTATTTGTCTTGGATGGGCGAAGTCCTCAAGTAACCATGTACACTTTTGTTCAGATAAGCCTTAAATAAAACATTTCAGTATATTTCTGAACCATGAAGGATGTATGATTACAATGGGGAATCGCCTTTGGCAAAACACCAACACAAACCCAAACCACAGTCAACCCACTAAACTATGTTAAATTCAACTACACAACCCAACCCATAGAAATATTCTCCAAACTCCACCAAAAATACAAAACCGCATACCTCCTAGAATCCATCGAAGGACCCCAAAAACTCGCTCAATACTCATTTTTAGGATTTGGTCCCAAAACAACCATAACAGTCAAAAACGGCAATGTCACCATAACTAACACTAAAACCAGCCAAACCACAACCCAACAAACCAGAGACCCCTTCAAAGTCATCCAAGAACAATTGCAACCACTTGAAAACAACATGGTGGATTTCCGTTTTGTTGGGGGCGCCTTAGGATACATATCCTATGACGCCATAGGATACATCGAAAAGCTACCCAACCAAAAACCAGACGACCTCCAGTTCCCCGATGTTGAGATGGGGATTTTCGAGGATGGTATTGTATTTGATCACACCATCAATCAATCTTACTATTATTTTAGGGGCGAAAACCGCTTACCAGAAGTCACCGAGCTACTCAAAAAACCAGCAGCACCAGAGGAACAGTTCACATATACTCAACCCACAGTTAACACCTCAAAAGCAAATTTTGAAAAAGCAGTCCAAAAAGCCAAACAGTACGTCACGACAGGAGACGTTTTCCAAGTTGTCTTATCCAAACGGTTCCAATTCCAATACACTGGAAGCCTGCTAACTTTCTACAAGAGCCTACGCCAAATCAACCCCTCCCCCTATATGTTCTATTACAAATCCGATAAACGCCAAATCGTTGGCGCTAGCCCAGAAATGCTGGTTAGGATTGATAACCGAAAAGTCATAACTTTTCCAATTGCAGGCACAACACCCGTCACCGCAAACCCGAAAGAAAACCTCCGTCTGGGCAAAGAATTGCTAAAAGACCAAAAAGAACGCGCCGAACATGTAATGCTTGTGGATTTGGCGAGGAATGATGTGGGCAGAATCAGCAAGTACGGAAGCGTTACAGTTCCTGAGTTTATGCATGTTCACCAGTTCAGCCACGTTCAACACATCGTTTCCCAAGTTATGGGTGATTTACAAGAAGGTTTGGAAAGCTTTGATGCCCTAAAAGCGGTGTTTCCTGCAGGGACGGTTTCTGGTGCACCTAAAGTTCGCGCAATGGAAATAATTGAGGAACTTGAGCCCTCACGTCGCGGACCCTATGCTGGTGCAGTCGGCTACTTCAGTTGTAACGGCAATGCAGACTTTGCTATAACAATCCGCACCTTATTCTCGGAGGGCAACTGCGCCTACGTCCAAGCAGGTGCAGGCATCGTTGCCGACTCCATTCCAGAGAAAGAGTGGTTTGAAACCGACCAAAAAGCCAAGGCGCTCATGAAAGCGCTTGAACATGCCGCAGGAGAAAAGCTACTATGAAAGTCTTAGTCATCGACAATTATGATTCGTTTGTTTATAATCTGGTTCAATACATAGGAGAGCTTGGCGCAGAAACTGTGGTTTACCGAAACGACCAAATCACTCTCATAGAAGCCGCTAAAATGAAACCTGACCGCATCGTGATTTCGCCTGGTCCGGGCAATCCTGAGGATGACAAGTTCTTTGGCGTCTGCAAAGAAATTCTACAAACGCTGAGCCCAACCATACCCACTCTGGGTGTTTGTCTTGGTCACCAAGGAATTATCCATACATACGGTGGTAAAGTTGTTCACGCCAAAAAACTCATGCATGGTAAAACCTGCATCATAAAACACGACCAAAAAGCAATCTTCAAAGGCGTCCGCAACCCACTGACTGCAACGAGGTATCATTCGCTTGCTGGCGAACGAGAATCTATCCCTGATTGCCTCAAAATTACCGCAGAATCAGTTGAAGATGGAGAAATCATGGGCATACGCCACGTAAAATACCCGATTTACGGAGTACAATTCCATCCTGAATCTATCCTTTGCGAAGACGGCAAACTTATAATAAAAAACTTCTTGGAGGACAAACAATGATTCGAGAAGGCATCCAAAAACTTATCGACGGCACCGACTTGACTTTTGAGGAATCGGGCCAAATCATGAGCGAAGTTATGTTGGGGAAAGCCACAAACTCGCAGACAGCCGCCTTTCTCACCGCGTTGCGAATGAAAGGTGAATCAGTTGAGGAATTAATTGCATTCACTTCAGTTATGCGGTCTAATTGCTGCACTATCCATCCTAAAGTACAGGGACGCCTTGTGGACACTTGCGGTACAGGCGGCGACAAAATAAAAACTTTCAACGTGAGTACGGTAGCGGCGTTTGTGATTGCAGGAGCTGGGGTATCTGTGGCTAAGCATGGGAACAGGGCAGTTACGAGCAAAAGCGGCAGCGCCGACGTACTAGAAAACCTCGGTTTAAACATTAACTTGGAACCCAAAGCCGTCGAAGGAATAATTGAAGAGGTCGGAGTTGGCTTCATATTTGCTCCAACGTTTCATCCAGCCATGAAGTACGCAGCAGAAACTAGACGCGAAATCGGCATCCGCACAGTATTCAACGTACTTGGGCCATTAACCAACCCGGCGTGTGCCAATGCTCAACTGCTTGGAGTATATGACTCAAAACTGGTGGTTCCAATGGCTTTTGCGCTTCAGAAGTTGGGTTGCCTCGAAGCGATGGTTGTTCACGGGCTTGATGGGTTGGATGAAATTTCAACGATTGGCAAAACAGTTATCGCCCACTTAAAGAAAGGTAAAGTAACCAAATTAGAATTTGTCCCAAGCAATTTTGGAGTAAAAACAGCGTCGATAGCTGATTTGCAATCATCGACGCCTGAGGAAAGCGCTGAAATAATCTTCAAAATCCTGAGCGGAAAAACTGTTGATGACTCAAAGGTCGAGATTGTGCTCGTAAATAGCGCTGCAGGAATCATCGTTGGAGGCAAAGCTGAAAACTTTGCAGAAGGAATGCAAAAAGCCAGAGAATCAATTGAAATTGGAGATGCATACAAGAAACTAAAAGACCTGATTAAAGCATCAGGCGGAAGCTTAAAGAGACTTGAGGAATTGGAAGCAAAATATGATTGATTTTCTAGAAACATTGGCAATGGACGCCACAAAGACAATTGACAGCGGATACTACAAAACCGCGGCGTTCACAAAGCAAACAAAGATTAGCCTAAAAAAAGCAATCTTAGAATGCAAAGCAAACCCCGTGATAACAGAGATTAAAAAAACCTCGCCATCTCTTGGAACAATCAGAAGCCAAGTAAACCCACTGGAAATTGCAAAAGCCATGGAAAAAGGCGGCGCGGTTGGCATTTCGGTTTTAACTGAACCTAAACACTTCAACGGCTCCTTATCCGCACTCATTCAAACAAAAGAAGCAGTAAAACTGCCCATCCTAATGAAAGACATAATTATTGTTGCGGAACAAATAGAAGTTGCTGCGCATATCGGGGCAGATGCAGTTTTGTTGATTCAAGGGCTTTTTAATAAAGGATGCTGTGAAATGAGCGTAGATAAGACAGTAGCGTTTGCTCATTCAATGGGTCTTGAGGTTTTGCTGGAAACCCACACAGAAGAGGAATTCCGTTCGGCGGTTGAAACCAGAGCTGATTTGGTTGGAATTAACAATCGGAATCTTGGAACCCTCAAAATTGACTTGAACACAACAAAAGAAATTCTTAAAAGAAATAGTACTTGTGGCAAGATGGTTGTAAGTGAAAGCGGAATTAAAACGCCCGAAGACCTGCGTTTTCTACGGGAATGCGGCGCAAAGGCTTTCCTCATAGGTTCAAGCATAATGCTAACTGAAAACATCGAAGAAAAAGTCAAGGAGTTTGTAGAAACATGAAGTTAACTAATTATCCAATTGAGGGCAAATACGGAAAATTTGGTGGACGCTTTGTTCCAGAGGTACTAATGGAAGCCATTGGTGAACTTGAGCACGCGTATGATAAAGCAAGAAAAGACCCTCAATTCCAAAAAGAACTCAACTATTACCTCTCCGAGTTTGTAGGTAGACCAACCCCACTATATCTCGCCGAAAACTTGACACGCAAACTTGGGGGCGCAAAAATCTATCTCAAACGCGAAGACCTCGCCCACGGCGGAGCACACAAAATAAACAACACCATCGGACAAGCACTCCTCGCCAAACGCATGGGAAAAATACGTGTAATCGCTGAGACTGGAGCTGGGCAGCATGGCGTTGCTACGGCTATTGCATGCGCAGCTTTAGGGTTGAAGGCTGAGGTTTACATGGGTACTGAGGACTGTGAGCGCCAGCGACTCAACGTTTTTCGAATGAAACTCCTAAATGCGCAGGTGCATCCTGTTGAAACGGGTTCCAAAACCCTCAAAGACTCCATAAACGAAGCCTTTCGCGATTGGGTAACCAACCTCGAAACCACCTATTACCTGATTGGTTCTGTCGTAGGTCCGCATCCTTATCCAATGATTGTTAGGGACTTCCAAAGCGTAATCGGCAACGAAATCAAAGAGCAATTCCAGAAAAAAGAAAGCAAACTGCCCGATGCATTGGTGGCTTGTGTGGGCGGCGGAAGCAATGCCATAGGCACTTTCTACCCTTTCGAAGACAACAAGGAAGTCGCGCTTTACGGTGTTGAGGCTGCAGGCGAAGGCATCGAAACAGGCAAACACGCCGCATCCCTAGGCGCTGGAGCAGAAGGCGTCTTCCACGGCATGCTAACCTACGTGCTGCAAGACAGCAACGGGCAAATCCAGAACACGAGCAGCGTCTCGGCTGGCCTGGATTACCCCGGAGTTGGACCAGAACATTCTTTTCTAAAAATCTCCAAACGTGCGGAATACGCCTCTATTACAGACAAAGAGGCAGTGGATGCCTTCTTAGAATTATCTAAAGAAGAGGGTATTTTGCCAGCGTTGGAATCTTCGCATGCAGTAGCTTATGCCCTGAAGATAGCGCCAAAAATGAAGAAAAACCAATCAATCGTGATTACATTGTCTGGGCGTGGAGACAAAGACGTGGAAACCATCGCTGATTTCATTGGGGCGAAAATATGAACAACATATCTAAAGTGTTCCAAAAAGCGAAGGCGCAGGGAAACGGAACATTAATCGGATACATTATGGCTGGAGATCCAAACCCTGAACAGACACCAAAAATTGCTGATGCCCTCATCAGAGGAGGGGTAGACATCCTCGAATTGGGGTTGCCGTTTTCCGACCCCATCGCGGACGGACCCACGATTCAAGCCGCAGGTTTACGAGCTTTGACCGCTGGAACCACCCCGGTGAAGGTTCTTGAAATCGCTAAACAAATTAAACTGCAGCATGACGTGCCCATAGTGGTTATGACGTACTATAATCCTGTTTTCAGAATAGGCTTGGACAAGTTCTTGGGTTCAGCTAAAGATTGTATGGTTGACGGTTTTATCGTTCCCGACTTACCCATGGAAGAAGCAGCAGACTACAAAAAAGCCGCAAAAGCCTTTGGCTTGGACACAATTTTTCTTGCTGCGCCCTCCACATCAAACGAGCGATTAACTAAGATAGTCAAAGCTACATCAGGCTTCCTTTATCTCGTCTCCCGTTATGGAGTTACAGGTACCAAAACAACAGTTGAAGACTCAACCATTCAGCTAATCAAGCATATCTTGCCGTTTACTGCGGGAAAAATCCCGTTAGCTGTTGGCTTTGGCATCTCAAAACCTGAACATGTTAAGAAGGTTATTGCAGCTGGGGCGGATGCAGCCATAGTTGGCAGTGCGTTCATCAATATCATCCAAAAAAGTAGCTCAACCATGCTAAGAGAGCTCCAAACAGTCGCTCAAGCACTCAAAGCAGCAGCAACAACCTCAAAGTAACCTAAGGCTGCGTTGTCCGTACTGGGAAAGTTTTAAAGTCCGATTAATCCATCTATGTGCGGCGGTGGATCTTAGGCGGTGGGTTAGGGGTCCATTGTACCGTAAATCCTCTACATGACGGGCTGACATCTGCGGATGAGGCGTCAAAGGCCGCTTGAACTTCCATTTCCGAACCTGTGACTATCCGTCCTTTGGGGCTGGCGGTCAACGGGTGGCTTCCGTAGGGAAGTTACTTCGTTGTCTACCAGGCGAACCTGGCTAGGCTCGGGAGAGAGCAACCTAAGTTTGGACGTTACGCGCTCAAGGGGGTGCGGGTAAGAGTGTAGGGTTTGGAGGTTTCAGACGGAGTCTGGGCGTCAAACCGTAGTGGTCCACCGCTACTTCATTTTGCCGGGAAAAAGGTTATTTTAGGGCTATTTGGATTCGTCATAGCCTTTCTTGAAAAATGCTTTATCTATTACTCGCACATCGAGGTTTTGTTTGGCTGCGGTTTTTCTGATGACGGCGAGTAGGACCAGGTAGTTTTGGGTTGTTTGCATGTTTGGGGGTACGTTGCCAAGCAAGGCTTTCCATGTAAAACTTTCGAGGATGCAGTATTGTTTGGGGTCGAAGAATGTGAGGATGATGCTGGCGAGAACTGGGCTGACGCCTTCGAGGAGGGTTATACAGTTCATTCGGTAGCTGTCTTCGCAGCCTGGAATGCTTAGGGCTTGGCTGGATAATCGGTTAACTGTTGCCTCGTCATTGCGAGCCACCAACGCTAAGGAACGCGTCTGCCTCTCAGCGTCGTCTTTGAATTTCCATTCAACAATCGAAGCTAAATCCTTACAAGTCAACGCTTTATTTTTGCGGAATTTTGCGCCGAGTTCCCGCTCCCGCTGCGCCTGCCAACCAAACGCCTTATCGTACTTGCGGTTCCACATCAAGAAGTCGGCTTTATCCAAACAATCACCAATCAAAACTTAATTGTGGGTTGCTTGCTTTTCAGCGTTTGCCCCGAAAACAACAAAAAATTAGGAAAAGTTGGGGTTTAGTTTTGGTCTACTAGGTGTGCTGTTCCGTCTGGACAGTAAACTTTTTCGTCTTTGCTGACACGTCTGTATCTTTCACTGCACATGTGTAGCAGGGTACAGCCGTCGCAGTCTCTACTCAACACTTTTTTTTCGCCTCCTATTGGGGCATCTTGCATCGGTGAATTTGGCTTATAAGGATATGTAACATGCATGTGTATACGCTCGACGGCTTTTTGTGTGGGCGGTGCAGGTTTTGTAGGCGATGCAGTCTTCGGAGCAGGGGGTGGCTGTGTTGGTTTGGCAATCCAAAACTATTGTACGGTACATGCTATGTTCTCCTTGCTTACTGCTCTTGGTGCGTGGCGTACGCGGGAACGGACATACCCTATGAATATGAAGGGCAAGGAAGACAAGCCTGCTAATGCCAATATTTGGATTGTTATTTCCAACATACCATTTTCCACCTTTTTTGTTTTGCTCTGGATACTTATTGGTCCGCTATGGATTTAAAGGGTTTTGAGAAATGTTCATAACAATTAAGAAAAAACTATCAACTATCAAATAAATGTGAAAATTGGTGTACATATGCACAGTAAGGTCTATTACTAGAAATCAAATAAAACACATCCACTAGAAATAGTGGAAAATCGGGGTTTAAGCATTCAAATGAAAATCTATATGACAGGTCTGTGTGGAAATAGGCTTTCGATTGAGCGAAGCAGTTGGTAACCGAATAGTATGGCTACAAAGTAGGTGGGCCAGAGAATAACAGGCCAGTTGCCAGGCGTATAGTTCCAGAGTCCCGTGGATACGGCAAAGAACTCCATGAGTGCCAGTGAAATCATGCCGCCGAAAGCCAAGAACACCTGCTGTTTAACCTCATGTTTTACCAGCCATTTGCGGCGGACAACCAACAGAAGTGCCCATGCTGCTAGGAACGCGAATAGGAGAATATACCAGTTTGAGTTAAAATCGAAAATTACATTCATGTTTAGCCCAAAATTTTAGTGTTTTACTGCTTTTCCTTTTCTTTGAGGTTTGTGAATTGACCAGCACTTGCGGCAGTAGACGGGTTTGTCTGCTTTTGGCTTAAATGGCACTTCGCATTCGACTCCACATTCACTGCATAAGGCGTTGAAGGCTTGTTGAGTTTGGAACTGTTTGAACATCTGGTAGTTTTTTAGGCGTGGCCACCCTGTTTTGGCATACTGTAGCATTTCTGGTTTGTCTTTTAGCCAACGCATCATGTGAAAGAAGCTTTTACCTCGTTTCTCTTCCCGCTCCGCCAACGGTTCATAACCTAGGTTGCGGATTTCATCTAAGTAAGCGATTTCCACAAGCCTTTGAGCTTCACCAATTACGCGTATGCGTTTTACCCGGTCTTCGCCATAGACTTTCTGTAGTTCTTCTGCGGCAACGTCAAAAATGCAGCCTTGGCAAATGTGGATAGCTTCGTCTGGTTTGAGGTTGAAGCGTGAAACAAGTTTGGAGACGACGCGTGATGATTCTTGAAGGTACTCTTTTTCGCGGAAGATGTCTTGGTAGAATCTAACGTCGATTAAGTCGTATTTGAATTCACCTGTTTCTTCGTGGTAGGCGCCAACTACAACTCCGTAAAGTAAATCTCCGCTGCCTGCGTCGTCAACAATAAGGGTCAATTAACTATATTCCCTCTTCTCTTATCCAACCAAATACTTCATACCGCTATAAAAACTGTCTTCCCAAAACGGTTCAAAAACAGTGGAAAATTCTGTTCTTAGGTGCTCATGCAATGAGACGAAATAATTACAGTAGAGTTGTCTACTCGTTTGGGTATGTGTGTGAGTGAAGCTATGCGGATGGCTTTGATGGATTTTGAGAAAGAATTGGACATTGATGAAAATTCTTCATTAAAACATTAAATTGGTTAATGGCTATCAAATAAGGCTACTTAGTCCTTAGTGACAACTTGAGTTGACGGAAACGTTTAAGTCAACCTTTTACATTTAAATACTCGAAAAATAAGGAAACTTTTCCGTATTTTCACAATAATATGGAGTAATTTAATGTCTCAAAGAACTAACGTAACCGAAATTAAATGTAGTGATTGCGGCAAAGCCGCAACTGTACCTTTTAAACCAACAGCAGGTAAACCAGTCTATTGTAGAGAATGCTTAGCAAAACACAGCACCCCAAGAGGGACCGAAAACAGAGGTTCAAATGCTGATTCTAATGAAAAGCAAGCCTGGTCCAGAAGAAGAACCGACTGGAAATAAATAAAAATTAGATAATTTCTATAAAATTATTTTATCTTATTGCCGCAGTTGCTAACGGTTGCTTGGAACCTTCAGTGGATGCTTGCAACACGTTAAGAATACCGTTTTTCCCAAGTCGCAGTTGTCTCTCGCCTCTAAAAACGCATACTTGTGCATTTTTTAATTCAATGTTGTCACCGACAGCAATTGTTCCTATTTGTCCTTCCCATAGACAAAGTTTAGTTTTTCCAGTTTCATCCCCAACTAACGCGTTGACTACCATGACTGTGTTGCCGAATTGTGTGTGAACTTGGGCGGGTTTAGGAATTTCTATTACTTCCGCTTTCAAGTTTATCCGTTTCATTCCTGCCCTAAGATCATGAATTGAAGTGTAGATTGATTCGGTATTTTGTTTGGCAATTTTCTTGCGGATTTTATCAGTACTCATCCAACTTTCGAAGGGGTTGTCTTTTCTTAAGAGGAATTCTTCTCCTACGCGGAACTGGGCAACGACAGCGCTGTCTTTTGTTATTAGAAAGATGGTTTCACCCTTAACTTTGCCGCGATATTCTACTGTGAGGTTTCCACAGACTGCCTTCTCGTTGTTTCTTGCGGAAATTAAAGCTTGAAAAACTTCGTTAGGATAGATGTTATATTTTACTGAAAGAAGTGCTAAATGCTCGCCTAAGGTTGATTTTTTCTGTCTCAAATTACCCCTCTCAAATCATAGTCAAAGTTAAGAGAAAAAGCAAACGCAGGAGGTTATTCATACTTTTTCTCAATTACCCGAGTATTTACCTAATAATGCAATGTTAACTATATTAGGTTGACGATGAAAAACTGCGTTTCGCCAATTTGTAGGTTTAGAGGCTTTTTTAAATCCAGACGTCCATTTTTTTAAAGTAAAGTTATAAAATTAACTCGGTGGTCTGTTATCTTAATGGATTTAATCATTACTTATAAGCATTCAATTTATAAGCATCGAACAATAGTTAGATGGTACTGTGCGAAAGAGACTTTTGCACAGCCAAAGTAGTAGGAGTTGAAATAGCGAATGTATAATAACAAAGAGATGCACAAGGCAACTTGCGCTGATTGCGGAAAAGAATGTGAAGTTCCTTTCAAGCCAGACGGTACAAGGCCAGTTTACTGCCGAGAGTGCTACTCAAAACGAAGACCACCACGAAGATACTAAGCTTTTTAGCTAAATATCTTTAATTTTATAACAATTTTCTTTTTTATTTTTTATTATTTTCTAAAAAATGTTGCTTAGTAAATTGGGCAATGTTATACAATTAATTTACAATTAGAAATTTGAAAATAAAATCTTAGGAACGAGCAAAAAACTCGTTATTTTAGATGAACTTAGGACTTTGTTTCCGATCCAGTTCGTTTCTTGTTATCGGTGTAATTCTTCTTTCCAGACTTCTTTCTTAAAACACAATTAAGTCTGACTGATGATTTACATCTGCGACAATTTTTAACTAAACCTGCTCTTAACATACACAAAGCTATTTACCTCAATTTGTTTTCTGAAAAGGATCCATTATTCATTCAGGTTATCCAAGAGGAATAAAGAAACTCTTCAACCATGAGTGTCGCTGCCTGCTTATAAATGAATGGATTAGAAAAGCCTTTTTTGAAAAAGGCAAAAAATTTCAAGCGGTTTTTCAAATTTGAATCTTTTTAAAAATTATTTTGAAAAATATCTTAAAATCACGGATAAAAAGCTAATTTGAGTAGGCTACCCTAATATACCCCTGCAATTCTATTTGATGTAAGGTTAGAATTCTTTAGAGGAAGAGTTAGACCACTTATACGCTTTTTCTCAAGATTATTCTGATTATCAAGCTGGCGTCAAGCCAAAGGTGTAAGAAATGGGTAAACGAAAAATTACAAACGAGGGCAGCCTCGACAGCATGGTCTTACCTTCCCCAAACGATGTTTTAGGCGTAGCTGTTAAGATGCTCGGTGCAGAACGAATTACAGTTAAATGCCAAGATGGCAAAGAACGAATGTGTAGAGTACGCGGAAAACTAAAAAGGCGTGTTTGGATCCGAGAAGGCGATATTGTTCTAGTTTCACCCTGGGATTTCCAAGCCGACACAAGAGGCGACATCTTCTGGCGTTACCGTAAAAATCAATCCGACTGGCTAAGAAGCCACAACTATCTCAAAATGGAGTAGGAGGACCAAGACATTATTTTAAAATGTACAGAGTGCGGCAATACATTCAAGCGAGAATGCTTAAAAGACGGTGAAATAGTTGCCTGCCCAATTTGCGAAGCCGACTACCAAGTAATAGTCAAAGATGGAAAAACTGAAATACTCGAATACGTCTACGAAGGTCCAGACGTAGGCGAATTATAAAATGGTCTTTTTTTAAAAATAAAATAAAAATAAATATTTTTTTTAAAAAATGATTGGTTTAACTAGTTAATTCGACGATTGAACCGATTGCTTGGCCAGGAACTCCGCGCACAAATCTTACTCTAACCATACCGTTCTTGCCGTGTGGACCTCTAACTTTTCCAATAAGTTTAGTTGTTCCATTTTTCCAAGTAACCTTTTGCCCTATTAATTTACTTGCTAGGGCTACGGAGGTAACATTTTCAAATTCAATTAAACACTCTTGTGATGTTTGTTCTCTAATCCCTGTGCGATAATTAGTTATTCTTCCGTGAACTTTTTGGGCCAAAATACTCACCGTTAAACCTCCCATTCTAAGGCGTACTTGCTTTTAAAGCTGTTCTATTCAACCTTAAGAAACCCAGTATTTTCTTAAATAAGTGAAAGTGATTATCAAAACTTTTATTGCTTCTTCACCCGATTTATGAAATAGAGATGATGTTTAGATGAAACAGTTCCTCATCACACCCCAAGCTGGTAAAAGGTTAATAGCAAAAACCCTTTCAAATCACCCGGCCATAATTAAAGCGTTGAAAAATGGGACTCTTGTTATTGTCGCTGGAACAACGAATGGTTATGTAGCGGAAGAAATCTTAAAAAATCATAAAATCGCTAACGATTTCTCAAGAAAACATTTCTTCCGCGGCATAACCATGCCGCCCACAAAGGGAGTAACCGACGAAGGAAGACTTGTTGACGAGAGCAAGTTTCCTGGCGACATTGTTATCACTAAGGGTATTTTGCAAAAAGGAAAAACAATCGGCGACGTAATTGACAGCCTAAAGGAAGGTGACGTTATCTTGAAAGGAGCAAACGCTTTGGATTTAACTCGTAACCACGCAGCTATTCTGGTTGGTCACCCAAAAGCTGGGACCATCGGTTTGGCTTTGCCCGCGGTGGTGGGTCGACGGGTGAGACTCATAATCCCTGTAGGTTTAGAAAAACGGGTAAGCGGCGATTTAAACAGTTTGGCAGAGAAGCTTAATGCACCTGGGGCTGGAGGATACCGTTTGTTACCGGTTCCTGGTGAAGTGTTTACAGAATTGGATGCGTTGAAAGCTCTGACAGCTGCCCATGTAGAGTTAATTGCGGCTGGCGGCGTTTGCGGTGCAGAAGGCGGATGCTGGATTGCTGTCACAGGCGAAGAAGAGCAAGAAGAGTTTGCTGAGCAAATTGTTGCTTCTGTAGCGGGTGAACCACCTTTTAGTGCGGAACTGCTTTAGGATTCAGGGATTATTCTTGGCCATGCATCATCATGCCCATGCCGTGGCCTTGTTTCCTTCGTTCTCCCATATTCTTTCTCATGATGTCAGCTCCCTGCGAAGCTAAATCCATCATCATGTCTATGTCTTGCCTAACTAGATCCATTACAGGCTTGTTTAACTCCATTTCAAAAGTAAACTTTACTTTACCGCTTTTTTCTGTTGCTTCCATAAATCCACCTCCTTAAGAACCAAAAACAGGTAAACAAAACTACCTTATTGGTTATCGATTGCATTCTTAAACATAAGTGGCTGTACCGATACAACAACAAGTCAAGAGTTTGTAATGCTGTGGAGGGTTAAAAACAGCATCAACTTTTTTGGGGTTGGTCTTTTGAGCATTATTTTATCAAAGTTTATATATTGGGCTGGATTATCCATCCAGATATGGGGTTTAAAGGAAAATATGAACAAAAAATTTTCAATTTATATTGCCGCAGTTATAATTATCGTCTTAATCGTTTCTGGCGCTTTCATCTACAGCAACTACAACCCAGGATCAAACAATACAGAAACTCAAAACTTATCAGTAATTGACGACGAAGGGTACGCAACCAATTTCACTTCGGTCCCTCAAAGAATTATTTCGCTTGCTCCAAGTAACACCCAAATCCTCTTCGCCATAGGTGTAGGTGAAAGAGTAGTTGCCGTAACCGACTATGACCACTACCCATATGACTTCGCTGCTTGGATTGCTGCTGGCAACATGACAAGCATCGGGGGCTTCTCAACACCCAACAAAGAAACAATCGCTTCACTAAACCCAGACTTAATTCTCGCAACACCAATAAACGATCCAGACGTTGTCACGCTAAGAGACTTAGGTTACAAGGTATTGGTACTCAATCCCAACGATGTAAACGGCGTATTCAAAGACATATCTATTGTAGGCAAAGCAACAGGGGCAGACCAAAACGCAACTACACTTGTGAACTCTCTAACCAGCAAAATTAACGCTATTGAAACCAAAATAGCAGCCGCCAACTTACCTGCGCCAAAAGTGTACTATGAAGTATGGACACCTCCACTTATGTCTGCAGGCAACAACTCATTCATAAATGACGTAATTGTTAAGGCTGGAGGAGAAAATATCTTCGGAGAAGAAACACAACAGTATCCTACAGTTAGCTCAGAAACAATAGTCCAGAAGAACCCAGATGTTATAATGCTACCCACTAACATGGCACAAACAGATGAAGCACCCTTCTATGGAAGTGTAGACATAGTTAAAGCAAGGCCAGGCTGGAGCTCAATCAGTGCAATACAAAACAACCGCATAATCATCGTAAACGGAGATCTCTTCGCTGAAGCAGGACCGCGAATAGCCGATCAAATAGAAGCAGCCGCCAAAGCATTTTACCCAGACCTTTTTTAACTTCTCTAACCTTTTTTTGGTTAAGTTATGACTACCGACAAAGTAAAAGAAAAGTATTCAAAGCGATCCTCAAGATGGAAGCTAATCTTTTTACTATTGATTATGACGCTTGTTCTAGTCGTAATTCTTTGTTTGAACATAGGCTTTGCACCCATTAACTTCTCAGATATCCTTGCAATATTAGGTAAGCAAATTCCCTTCCTTAATCGCTATGTTGACTCTTCATCAATTTCCAATGTAAACGAAGCAATAATTCTCCAAATCCGATTACCTCGCATACTTGCAGGTGCCCTAGTTGGCGCTGGTTTAGCAGCCGCCGGCGTCATGTATCAAGGTGTGTTTAGAAACCCAATGGCTGACTCCTACCTTTTAGGTGCTTCAGCAGGAGCTTCATTTGGCTACACTTTAGCCACATTATACGCAGGCTCTTTAGTCCTCAACTTTTTTGGGCTTGGAATCTTTCAATTAGTTGCTTTTTTGGGGGCCGTTTTAACAGTTTTTCTTGTTTACTTTATGTCACGTGTCGGAAATAAAGTGCCAATTACAACGCTTTTGCTGTCAGGCATTGTTGTGAATATTTTTATTTTGGCGCTTCAAACAGTTTTTGAGTTACGTTCAGGCAAGGCGCTTATTGGTATCGTCGCTTGGATAGCCGGCGGTTTCTCCAATATCACTTGGACCCACATTTTCGTTGTTTTTCCTTTCGTATTAATAGGAACTGTACTTGCTTATTTCTTCACAAAAGATCTCAACATGCTCTCTATGGGTGATGATACTGCTCAACATTTAGGAGTTAACACTGAGCGAGTGCGACAAATTCTTCTGCTTGTAGGCTCTTTAATTACTGGGGCTGTTGTTTCCATCAGCGGAGTTATCGGGTTTGTTGGGCTTATCATTCCTCACATGACACGATTAGTAATCGGTCCTGACCACAGGATTCTTCTGCCTACCTCAGCAGTCGTCGGAGCCATATTTCTCATTCTCTGCGATTCCGTTGCACGCGTAGCAACAGGGGCTTCGGAATTGCCCGTAGGGGTTATAACTGCTTTAGCTGGAACCCCCTTCTTTGTCTATCTGCTTAGGAAAAGAAAAACAAGTTACTCACTTTAGGATGGTTGATCGAATACGGTATTACTAAGCGTAGATGGTGTCGATTGCCGCTATGGATCAGTGAAGATTTTAGAAGACGTCAGCTTCACAGTCAATGAAGGCGATTTCGTTGGAATAATAGGACCCAACGGCTCTGGAAAAACCACACTTCTAAAGAGCATCAGCCGAACACTAAAACCCTACAAGGGAACAATACTTCTTGACAAAACTGACGTTTACAGCATTAAAAGCATGGATCTTGCCAAACAAATGGCTATAGTTCCGCAGGAAAGCAACATAGGCTTCAGTTTCACCGCATTAGATATTGTGTTGATGGGTCGCAACCCACACATGAAGCGGTTCCAAATGGAATCAGAAGCTGATTTAACCATCGTTCGGAAAGCGATGAATCGAACAAACACTTGGCATCTAGCCGACAGACCCATAAATGAGTTAAGCGGAGGAGAAAAACAACGCGTCGTCATTGCCCGCGCTCTAGCACAAGAACCCAAAGTTCTTTTGCTCGATGAACCCCTAACGCATCTGGACATGATTAATCAACTAGAAATCATGGATCTGGTAAAAGAATTGTGCATCAAAGAGCGTTTGATTGTTTTGACTGTGATCCACGACTTGAACTTGGCAGCACGCTATTGCAGTTCAATTTTGCTTCTTAAGGGCGCAAGAATTTTTGCAGCTGGACCAGTAGAAAATGTTTTGACGAGTGAAAACATAAAAGCGGTCTTTCACGTCGACGCAATTGTTAAGAAAAGCCTAGTCACAAACTCGCTTTTCGTAATTCCTCTCACCCCTCAGAAGTCTTCTACCCCACGTAACTGCGCCATTCATCTTATCGCTGGAGCAGGCACGGGAACAGTGGTAATGAAGGCCTTGGTGGACGAGGGCTATGAAGTGACGGCTGGCGTGTTGAACATGCTTGATACCGATTACGAAACTGCTGTGCTTCTGAAGATTCCGACTGTTAGCGAGGCGCCTTTTTCACCCATAACTGAGGAGTCAAAGCGTTTGCTTTTAGAAATGATAAAAAAATCTGCCATAATCGTAGTGACCTCGGTTCCTTTTGGGTATGGAAACCTTTCTAACCTTGAGACGGCTCTAGACGCTGTTAAACAGGGCATCCGAACTTACGTGATAAATGAGGTACCCATAGAAAGCCGAGATTTTACTGGGGGCAAAGCAACAGCCCTAATGACAGAGCTAAAAAAAGCAGGCGCTATATTCATCAAATACCCTTCCGAGCTGCCAACCCTCGTTAACGCTACCCACGCAAAGATGGAATTACTCAAACATCAACCCAAGATCCCTGGACATATGAAAGATGCACCCAAAGTAATCACTCAGACCTCTAATCATAAGGGGGCAACTTAGTTATCTTCCAAAGCAGAAACCAAACAATTTTTTGGTTCCGAGAAACACGGCAACAAACTTGATCACTTCATTTGGTCATGCACACGAGCATACCCCGTAAAACATACTTTTTCGCTCGGCAACGGAAAGCCCCTATCCAATGAACTAACAACTAATGAAGCTAAGGATATGCTAAAGAAGGCTGCGGATTTTGGGGTAGACAACTTTTTTATTTCTGGTGCTGGCTGGACAGGAGAACCGCTTATGCGCAAAGACTTCATAGAACTCATCAGCTATGTAGCCGAATTGAAGCTGTCCCCTTATGTGAAAGTTACCGGTTGGCACTTTACACCCAAAGTTGCTAAAGCACTTTCGGCCGCAAACTGCAAGGCTATCATCTGCTTTGCTGGGCTAAAAGAAATTGATGCTAAACTTCGTGGGGAAGGCGCTTTTGAAGATAGCATTAACGCTGCTAATTTATGCAAAGAATTTAAAATTCCATTCGCCATAAGCGTCATCAACACAAAATATGTTGCTAACCAAGTTTCAGCTTTAGTTAACCTTGCAATGGACTTGGGAGCACGCAGCTTCCATCTGGCATCGCTTATTCCTCAGCCAATAGACGTTGGAAACCAGTTGAAAATTCTGGGTCCACTGGAGCCAACGCCACAACAAAGAGAAGACCAATTAAACGAAATCTATGAACTTAACAAAAAAATCAAGGATAAAATCCTCATAGTTCCTTATGAAATGTTCAATAACCGAGTGTTGAAGACAAAGGAACCCTCCCGGGAACTGAGAAGCACCTGCAGCATGTGCGATAACCTTACAAAATACGAGTGGCTAGAAATTCTTGAGGACGGGAAAGCCTACGCCTGTGCTCCACTAAACTTGGAATTCGGTGATATACGAACCGACAGTATTCAACAAATAATGGATAGAATGCGGACATCCCAACCATTAAAGAAGCTAGCAGATCGGAATAACCTGAAGGGTAAATGTGGGTCCTGCGAATTCAAAACTATTTGCGGAGGTTGCCGTGCACGAGCCTATATCTACAGTAAAGACAGCTTAAACCCGGACCCAGCCTGTGTTTACCGACCAATCAAGCTAAAAACTTTGGCGAATTGATATGACAAAAGCTGGCAAGATAGAATCGCTTAATTTCCTCAAAAAGCAAGCTTTCGAATTAGGTGCTTTAGACGCAAAAATAATTTCCATCAAAAAAATAGTCATCGAAAACCGGGTAGTTTTCAAATGCCAACTAGGCTGCGAAAAATATGGCAAAACCTTAGCATGTCCCCCTCACGCTCCAACACCTGAGGAATTCCGAAAAATCGTAAGCGAATACCATTTTGCCTTGTTCATGAAATTTAAAACTAAAGTCGAAGGAGATTTGGAACTGATTAAGTATCTTTCAAAAGGTGATGACCTTTCTGTTCCAGCTGAGATGAAGGCGAAGGTGGATAAGTTTTGGTCTGCTTGGAAAGATGAGATGAAAAATATGCTCGACATTGTTCATGACCTCGAAAAAGCAGCGGCTAGAGAAGGGTACTTGCTTGCAGTCGGCTTGGTCTCTGGGGCGTGTCAGCTATGCGAAAAATGTAATGTGGAAAAAGGAGTTTGCATCCACCCAACAATGAAACGGTTTTCAGAGGAAGGCGTCGGAGTCAATGTCAAAGCAACTGCCGAAAAAGCTGGCATAAAATTTACTTTGCCCTTTGATAAATATCCAGAAACCTTCGCTTTGCTTTTAATAGATTAGCTGGTTTTTCCACAATCTTTTTGAAGTTCAAACGGCAGCAAAGAATTTGAAAAGCGAATCTCTAGCTAAGCCTTAAATAACCAAAAATTCACCTTCCACTCAAATTAGAAGCAGGGCTATAACGTGAAATTGAATACAGGAATCGAGAATATTACAGCTGAAGTCAAAAATCAAACCCTTGTCATTTGGTCAAAAAACCCCCTAAAGATTCTTAGTTCTGCTCTTTTGAATGGGGGTTTGATTGAGGCGAATGGAATAATTAATGTTCAGGTTCCTAAGGGCTCTGGGAGTGACATGAATGATATGCATTGGAGCGGTCCTGAAAATTTCTTAATTAATGCTGCAAAACAGCTTCACCTTCCAAAGGACAATGTAGTAGGGTTGATGACCGCTGCACAAATGAAGAATGTGGTAGCATCGACCGAAAAATATGGTAATGTAACTTTAACAGTTTTTGTGACAGCTGGGGTCACGGTAGCAGTTACTGCAGGTGAACCAGGAGCCACAAAGAGTAGTCAGCTTCAAAAAATCGGCACAATAAACGTCATAATAATTGTTGATGGAAATTTAACTGAAGGCAGTATGGTCGAAGCTGTTAAAACAGCAACCGAAGCAAAAACAGTAGCTATTCGCGAATTGGACATTAGGAGTCGTTTCTCCGGCGACCTCGCCACCGGGACGCTTACGGACAGCATTGCCATAGGCTGCACCAAAAATGGTGAAACAATACAATACGCTGGGACTTTCACGATACTTGGAGAGTTAATTGGAAAGTGCGTGCGGGAAGGCGTGAAAACAGCAATTTTTAAACAAGAGAATATTGTGCCAAACAGGCATCTCGTTGAAAGGTTGGCGGATAGATGCATCTCAATTGAAACTATTGTGTCCCAGGTTTCTGGGGGTAAGATAACGAGCAAAAGCCCCGAGTACCAAAAACTCCAGAAGCAATTTGAGTTAATTCTGTCTGACAGAAAAATTGTATCCCTTGTTATTGCTGCTTTGAGGCTAGATGAAGATTTAGCAAAAGGATTAATCCCTAAAAAAACAACTGACACAGTAGATCAAGTTTCGTTTGAAGAGATTGTTCAGTCAGCGCTGAAGTGCGCTCAAGGGGATTTTTCAGAATTCAGCTTCAACAAGGAGAGGCCAGGAGACGAAGCACAATTAGGCCCTTTTACCAAATGCGTTTTGAAGGCCATTCTCAAAAAAGCCAACTAGAGATTTTTGCTGATTGTTTGTTGGTCTTAACCTTGTGACACGGAAAAGTATTACTATTCCGTTAAATGGTATGCATTGCTATGGATCTGTCGATAATCTTTGTCCTTTTGACAGGATTGGGGTTAGGCTTCGCGCATTCCCTCGACCCTGATCATATTGTGGCAGTATCCACCTTATTGTGCAATAACAAAAGCCTACGCAAATCCATCTCTTCAGCAACATTCTGGGGTGTTGGGCATTCAACGGTGCTGTTTATAATTGGTTTGCTTGTCCTCACCCTTAGCGTGGTAATTCCCCAATCTGTCCTCAAACTGTTCGATTGCGCCGCTGGAGTTTTGCTAATAACTTTGGGGACAATTGTGCTTAGGTCGTTAATTACCGAAAAAAACAACACTAACCAAATTATCCATGAACACAACCATTCCCACCCGCACTCGCATCCGCATTCACATTCGCACGACCACGCTGTCGATAACCACCATGGGCATGCTCACTTGCAAAAGTCAGCTCTTACAGGTGCTCTACAGGGACTCGGAGGCAGCGCAGCCTTGATGTTAGTGACATTGTCAACTGTGAATTCAGTTGAGGTAGGTTTAGTTTTCATTTGTCTTTTTGGCGCGGGTGTAATCTTGGGCATGGTGGGCGTTGCTTGCTTAGTGGGATCGGTTATAGCTTACACAGCCTCAAATCTTGAGAAAGTTCATAAAATAATTAAAGCTCTTACGGGTTCAGTGAGCATTGTTTTTGGAATTGTAATTATTGTTTACGCTTTGCTTTAGCCATTTTTTTCTTGTTTCTTACGATTGAAACTGTAAACCATGCTTGACCTAATTTTGGTGAATCATGCCTAAACAGTATCATATCTTTGAGTCATTGGAACACAGAATCATTTAACACAGTTTTCAAAAGTTGTTGCGGAATCATTCAAACAATTTGCTTTTTTTACTATAGAATTAATCAAAAAAAAAGAAAATGGGTTGGGGATAGGCCAACATTTTTGCGGTTAATTTAACTGGTTGCGAAAAGTGAATCTTCAAGTGGTGGATTCACGTGGATAGCTGAGATAACATTTGAGATTTGGCCTGCAGTGTATGAGTAAGTTGCATCGTGACCATTCCAGTTTGCAAGTTCAGTTACGTAGTTGTTGAGTGTTGTTGCAAAGCCTGCATCAGTGACAAAGTCACCTGCAATCCATGTAGCACCGTTATCTACACTTGAGAAGGATGTCGAATCCGCTAGCTTTACGACTAAGCTGTAGTTGGCAGATGGTATATCAACGCGTAGCATTTCGTTTGAAGCGTTAAAGTTTTTCACTGCAAAATTATAGATTACTTGGTTTGCTCCATTGGTAGTTTCGTCAACTGTGAATTGCAAAGAAGATGCTCCCACGACAGTTGGAGCTGTTGTTGGGAAAGGTGTAGGTGTTGCGTTTGTTCCGCCGTTTCCATTATTATTCATCAGTACGTATGCAGCTGCGCCTGCAATGATAATCACAATCACTAAAACCGCTACTATAGTGTACATAGTTTTTTTATTCATCGAATCACCAATTTTTTCTGGCTTTCTCTTTGGAATGAAATTAGATATAAGGTTTGTCTAGAAAGCGGGCATTGGGACAAAACTATTTTGGGTTAATCCTTATGGCGTAGAGATTGTGGAAAAAAGCGTTTGAGAAAAGAGTAGTCTGTTGCCTGTCCTCTCTTTTCTGCCTGATAATTCTGCCAAACCGTCCTTTGTCAGCAGAAAAACCGCTCTCACAAACATTGCGATGAAAATACTCAGACAAAAAATCAACCGGAGAAGCCATCATCCTGCCTAAAATGTCACTCCAAGCACCGATCTTAGCGATGTTTTTCTTAGGAATCAAAAACAAAGAAACCGACCTATCAAACATCCTAATCACCTTTCGTGAACTAAAGTACTTATCCAAACGCATTGACTTCACCGCCACTCCAAATCGCCTAATCATTGCGATTGCTTTGGAGAAAGCATCCCACTCCGAGAGCCGCGATACACCACAGCCAACATACATTCCAGTTGCAAGATCAATAAGTGAGAAGAAATGAACATATTTCTTGCAGTATTTTTTAGGATCACTGCGATAATGATTCTCAACACTAACAGAATAGCCAGTTCCATCTCCAGCTAAATCGCCACTATTTCCCTCCTCTTTTAGCAATAAAACAAACAGGTTGTGAAGTGCCAGTTTCACTTCCGGATCGCTGTAGAGACGTTCTATGTATTTGTAGCTGACATCCACGCCAAAAAGAGGCTGAAAATACTGCAGTGATTCCTCAGCGTTACGGTTAGATTTATTTAGAAACCTCACAAGCATGAAGAGATTTACTTTCTTTTCTAGATCTAGTTTGGGTGGCCTGCCCATTTTCTGCTCTTCTCTATTGATGGCGTCTACGGCTTGGTGGATATATTCTGGTATGCGATGAAGCCTTTCTTTGACTTGGGCTCTTTTGTGTTCCCATTCGGTGTAGGGATAGGTGCATTTTCGGTCTGTGAAGAGTGTTTCTTTGGTTTCTTCAAGAACTGCTAGCATTTCTTTAGCGCTTTTAACCATCAGCTTCATGGTTGAAACTCTACAGTACTGGCTAGTTATAAGGTTTTCATAGTCTTTTTTCTTGTGATACTAGATTACAAAAAGCATATTTCCCTAAACCAAACAATCAATCACCAGGTAACGAAGAGAATAACTCAAAGAACTTTTGTCCCAAAGCCCTAGAAAGCGCTAAACCGTTTATAAAAGATACTTAAAAAGACTTATCTTTCGATTGAGGTTTTGCTGACCCCAGCTTCTTTTTCAAGAGTAATTACATGGTCAGCCTTAGCCGCAAACGCTTCACTGTGTGTGACTGCGATTATTTGTTCAATAGCTTTAAATCTGCTGATAGCTTCCGCCAACCGTTCAATACTCCCGTCTTCGCTCCCTAAATTCTCCGTAGGTTCATCAAGCATTAACATACCCAACCCATGACCAGTCCTTGACTGCATAATTAGTTGCCCCAAACCAAGACGGTACGCAAATGCAAGCAACGTGCGTTCCCCACCCGAAAGGTTGCTAACTTCTCGGTCAACACCTGCTTCGCTCTTCACATATGGCGTGTAAGTCTCGTCAATAATGACGTTAAGCATTGGGGTTTCTCCGCAAACCAAGCTATCGAGCACTTGCTGCACAAAATTACGCAGAACCTTAACAAACTCGCATCTAAGTTTTGGCTGAATACTCCTGTAAGCGTCGCGGATGCCGCCGAGGATTTCGACGGTTTTGCGGATTTTCTCCATACGCTCCATTTTTTCTTGGGCAAGATCGATGCGTTCTTTTGTATCGTCTAAGCGTTGAGTAAGGTCTTTTTTACGGTTCTCCTTAGTGCGCAAATCTGATTCTACAGCATAAAACTGCTTAAGAGCATGCTCCCTATGAACGTGGGCTTCTTCTAAATGTGAGAGATCGAATTTGCTAATTTCATACAGCAACCCTTCCACCTGGGAACGCAAATCCAACTCCAGATCTTGCTTCTCGGCTAATTCAGTTGAAAGGTTGACAAGGTTATTTTCCTCTTCTGCAATCCGTGCCTTCAAATCAGCATCTCGAGTAACAGAAGTTTGCAAATTCAAAAAAGCTTCTGATGCTGTGGCTTTGGTTTTTTGCAGATCAGCGACTTCAAACCTAAGCTTGTTAATAATACTGTCTCGCTCAACGTTTTCCTGCTGAATCCTTTTAAGTAAACCTGTTTTGTATTCGCCAGTTAAGGGTTGAACACAAAGCGGACACTTACTTTCTTCCGCTAACTGCACTACTCTTTTTTGGTCCGTTTGCATGCTTCGTGAAGTGGCTTCCTGCTCTGCCTTTAAACTGCTGATTTTATCATCAAACCCAGCCAGACAAGAACCCAACTGTTCAATAGGCTGATTGACGGGTAATCCTGCTTGCTCAAGCTTGCTCAAACACAGCTTTATTTGAGAATCAAGTGAGCTATGACGTTGACGCAGGTTGTCCACAATTGTTTTTTTGCCTTCAAGGCGTTGATTAAGCGAAGCCAATGTTGCAGTGATGTTGCTGATGTTAGCGTTAAACCGAGCTTCTTTGCGCTTGAGCTCTTCGACAGCTATTTTTTTCTCTTCCATTTGTTTGAGTTTGGCGTTTGCTTCATCCAGCCCCCTTTTGGCAACTGCCAGCTTCTGGGTTAAAGTCTCCAAATCCATCTCTAAAAACGTGAATTCTTCGCTTGCCCTGTTGTATTCGTTGCTGAGTTTCTCTAAGCTTTTAACATCACCATCATTTTGGAGGTATCTTAATTCATGATCGTAATCCCGTTGGTACTGCGCGATATTGCTCCATGCAACCTCATAATCCGATAACCCAAACAATTCATCCAAACGTGTTTGCCTATCTCGTGGTTTAGCATCCAAAAGATCCTTGAGATGTTCCTGTCTAAACCAAACAATTTCGCGGTAAAGCTCCTTATCGAGGCCGGTGATCGCTTTAAACTGTTCAGCGATGGCTTCTGTTTTCATGCTTGCCACCAGCTCGTCATCCTCAAAGAGTTTGAGTTGTTCAAAGTCTTGACTGATGCTTTTGCCCTTTCGCTTCAAGCCACGAGTTAACTTGTAGGTGCAGCCGTTTTGAGTAAATTGTACCATCACCCTGCACCAGTCAGCGTCTTCCCGCATCAGATACTCAAAACTTCTGCTGCCGATCGTGTCGCCGAACAATGCAAAATCAATAGCATACATAACACTGGATTTGCCGCAGCCCACGCCCCCTACTAAACAATTGAATCCATGAGTGAAAGGCACTGTAGACTTGACGTGACTGCGAATGTTCTCAAGCTGAACTATCTCTATCTTCATTTAGTCAGCTCCTCGATGGTTTGCTTAACTTTTTCTTCTTGTTTGAGGCTTAAAGGCTCAATTAAACTAAGTGCGGCTTTGGCGATTTTTTCTGCTTCATCTTTGCCGTACCGTGCAGAAAAGATTTCCATAAAATACTCAAAACCCTTGGTTTTCAAGTCCTTAAAACCGCTTTCAAAGATGGAACGTACAATTTCATCTGAAACTGCCCTTTCCTTAAGCAGAACAAGTGGATGGACAAGCAGAGCTTGTGGAGCAGCACCTCTGATTTTTGCGATGTTGATTTCTGTACGGCTGGCTTCGGGGGGTAAAGTTCCTGTTAGAACAGGAATTATTACAGCGCCTTCAGCTTCCGCATCTCTTACCATTTGAGTAGCTATCTCGGTAATTTTGGCTGAGGACATTCCTGAGAAATCCTGTTCCACGATGACGAATCTGCGCGGTGACGATAACTCAATTAGTTCGGGTTGAACTTGGCCTTTCTCGTCTACTATTACATGGTAGAAACCTTTAGGGTACTTAGCTTCGCTATAACTTACCGTTTCTGTGCAGCCGCTGTAAACCAAAATTCCATCTTTAAACTTACCCAGATATCTCTCATGTACGTGCCCAGCCGCGTAATAACAAAAACCGCCTGGCAATTCTTCAGGCAAAATTTCCGCTTCAAAAGGTCCCTTAACACTTGGCAAATTCAAGGCACCGTGAAAAACAAAAATGTTGGCAATTCCAGCTTGGGGCGTTGGCGGGTTTTCCTCCATAAATTTTGGTAGGGCTTCTTTGGTTTTATGGCGGTTGTGATAAGTTGGGATGCCGTAAACATAGCAACAATCCTGTTTGCTCCAGCATGCACCCTGATGCCTCGGCAAATGAATGATTAGTCCTGCGCTGTCAAGAGGGTAGAGAATTGTGCTTGTTATGGTATTTGGGGCGGAGTCGTGAGATCCATCAACGGTTAGAACTGGGATGCCCGCGTCTTTTAGCCGCTTAAAACTTCGAATGGTGTTCTCCAAAGTGTGATTGGATGGTCTTGCTTGGTGGAAAAGGTCACCCGCAATAATCAAGAAGTCAGGTTTCAACTTAATTGTTCTATCCACTAGTTCCTTGAAGGCGTCGTCGAAGTCTTGTCTCCTTGTCTCTAGACCATACTGTGCATAACCTAAATGCAAATCTGCAGCGTGTACAAAACTAAATGGCTTCAAATTGGCGAGTTCCCTGATGTTTCTTTTGTGCTGTTGATATTGTTTGCATGTTTTAAAGCATTTATGCATGTTTAGTAATAGAGCTGTTATTTTTTTTAAGCAGAAGAAATTTGGTGTTCGGATTTTATTTTTTCAGCTCACTCTAAACATAAGGTGAATTCTTCATTGTTTTGGCGTAAAAATATAAGATACCTTTGCATTTTAGTGTAAAAGGCGCCAGACCAACATGAAATGCCAAATATGCAATACAGAAACTTTTATACCGTTCCGATGTCCGTTCTGCGGCGGACAATTCTGCGGTGATCACCATTTACCCGAAAACCATAGTTGCATAGCAATCAATAACGCCCGCCAACAGACCCAAGAGCGTGTGATGAATCAGCAAGGCTACAACTCTTACAATTATAGCTATGTGTTCGGTCAAGACACTTGCAGACGTAAAAGTCGCATTACTACAAGCCTAAAAGAACTCAAACACCTCAGCGTCGCAACTACACTCGTCATAGGCATTGGTTTATCGATGGCTTGGTATAGTTTCAGTTGGAGCTGGGCTGTTATGTCTGTTTTCGCAATTATTATAACAGTTTCTTTTTTGGTTCATGAAATCGCTCACAAAGTAATGGCTCAACAAGCAGGAATGTGGGCTGAATTCCGTCTAACAACATTTGGAGCCGTGTTAACGCTTGTTTCAGTTTTTTTGCCCTTCAAAATGATTGCACCCGGCGCTATGATGATTGGAGGAAACGCGCCCACATCCAAGGACATGGTGAAAATCTCCGTTGCAGGAGTCATTACCAACATGATTTTCGCCGCTACGTTTCTGGGTTTAGCGTTTGGGTTGCCTTCAATTGATATTTACTGGTGGTCAATGCTGATTTTCTCAGCATATATCAATGCGTTCATGGCAATCTTTAACCTGATTCCATTCGGAGTTTTCGATGGCTACAAAATCTTCAATTTAAACAAGAAAGTGTGGGTAGCCGCGGTTATTCCATCTGCCGTTTTAATAGCAATAACAGGTTGGATACTTTTCTTTTAATTAACGATTATTTTCCCATCCTTGATCGATCTGCCCAGTCTTTATAGTGAACAACTAAAATGTGACTCAACGTCTTTCATTATTTCACATCTTAGTGTCAGGTACAGCGAAGATTTAGAGAATTTACTATAACTGAATTAAAAAACAAAAAATAAATAATTAAAACTAAATAAGTTCGATTGTGACATGGACTTCTTCTGGAACACGTATACGCATAATTCTACGCATAACACGTTCTTCAGAGTCAATATCAATTAGGCGTTTGTGAATACGCATTTCCCATCGATCCCATGTTGCTGTGCCTTCGCCTGATGGACCTTTAAGAACTGGAACACGCAAACGTTTTGTCGGTAATGGAACTGGTCCATTCATTTTCACGCCTGTTTTTGAGGCAATGCTTTTGAGTTCTCCACATACCTCTTCCAATTTACTGTAATCTGTGCTTGTAAGGCGGATTCGTGCTTTTCTGACCATACTTTAATGTCAAATCCCGTTTGTTGCAAACCATAGACACAATAGCCAAATATAAAAGCCTATCGACCAACAAAAAGAAAGGCTATACCAAAATCAAACATTGATAGAGAGGTGTGCATAATTCTAAATGTAGTGCAACTTTGGTCTTCGTGGAAGCCTCTGACCTATTCAAGCTCGTAGTCAAGGTTCAAAATACCCATAAACGATTTCAGATATAACTCAGAGATAGTTATATCTTAAGCTGAAAACGCCTCAGGATGAATTTGATACTTACATTTGAGTATTTCATCTGTAAACCTCGTTTTGAAAAATCCTTGCTCAGTTAAAGGCCTGGAAGAAGAAGATTTGCCCTTTCCAGCCCTTTTCAACCCTTTTAGACCCACAACCTGCAAACAACCCAAACCCTAAACGACGAAAACAACTCAAAACAAGCTTTACCCAAAATGCAATTGCACCTCTTCTTCTTCTTTTGAAGACAACCAAATAATTCCCCTTAGCCATTCAAATGTAAAGACTCGGCGTAAGATCTCATCATCTTTTGCTCACAATTTATTTTCAGCTTTTCCTTATTTGCGTGAAACCCAGAAGCAATCATTTCGATTAATCACCTCAAAGAAAAAATTTAATTGTGCACATCTCTCTTGATAAAATAAGTATAGGGCTGTAAAGATAAGGCTCAAAAAAGATTAAAACAATCTTATTTAGGGCGCTGTTGAATTGTCGATTCTTTTCTTAATTATTTCATATTGTTGGGGTGTGAAGAGTTCTTCTTCACATTCGGGACATCGGAGGGCTTTTATGTTGTGAAGGATAATTCCTTCGACTTCCATATCAAACTCGATTTCGATGTATTCGATGCAGCAAGTTGGGCAAAGAAGTGCGCCTGCCCGAGTGCCTCTTGATTTATTGGGTGAATTTTTTTCCAAGTTCTTCTGCCCAAGTCTCAGCCTTAGCCAAGTCAACTGTGTCAAATATTTTTTTTCCAAGAATAGTCATGCGTCCACCAAAGGCTTCCCAACTTACGGGTTTGATGTTTGGGTACTTGCTTAGCGTGTTTTCAGCAAACTTTGCTTTCGCTTTTTCATATGTTTCCGCATTGCCTGCTTCACCTGCTGAAACAAAAAAAGCCACCTTCTTGCCTGTAAAATCGTTTTCTAGACATTTCAGTGCCTTACCATAGACTTTGCCAGCCCTGACGCCGCCTCCTACCACTATGTTCTGGTATTGGGTGCAATCTGATATGTTCTGCACACGGAGGTCAACCAAGTCAACTTCTAACAGGAATTTTGAGCGCAGGGTTTCCGCTATTTTCCTTGCTGACTCCTCAGTAGCTCCGCTCTTTGATTCATATGCGACAAGAGTCCTCTTTGAGCTCATTCTTTTAGGTGCTTCCAGCGGGCTCTTCTGTGTACGGTACTTTTGCGCCGCAACCATGGCAAAAAACTGCTCCAGAAACATTTTTTGTTCCGCAACTGGAGCAAACAACAGTTCCTTTAGGGTTAGAGGCAGTTTTTTGTTGCATATTCTCGCTTGCTTTCTTAATAGCTTGGTGAGTTTCATGTGCCGCCATTGAGAATGCCCTCTCAAGTTCAATTCCAACTTTATAGAAAGCATCCCGCAACTCGTCAGAAGGATAGGTCACATTTGAGGCTTTACCTTTAGGGGTTTTGGTGCCACATTTTGGGCAGAAATAAGCGTCATCCGGAATTTTTTCTCCGCAGTTAGAACAGTAAACCATTATTTTCACCGTAAATATGCATGTGTATAATAGGAATTTAAGCCTTTACAGAAACTTTAAATGAGAAAACAAAAAAGAAAAGGTTAGTCGAGGATTAATCTACGAGTTTTCCCCGAGCTTCCTCAATCAACTTAACTGTTTGAAGGCGCCATGGCTCAAAACCTTCAGGCGAAGTTGGATAGGTATTGTAGTGTGCCCTCAGACCCTTCATCATTGTAACCGTCAAGCGCAATCTGTTTAGAAAGCCAACCCGGCGGAGACCTCTGAAGACTCGTCTTGCTGTTTCAGTGATGTTTAGGTGGAAATCATCACCCATTCCTGCTTTGAGCACGTCGTCTTCGGTCATTAGTTTCTCGTTCATGCCATAGTTGAGGTCTTCGTCACTGCATGATAAGAGGAACATTTTGAAGATATCTAAGGTGCCTTGCTTTTTGCCGTAGGTTTCGATGTATTTTTTGTTGTAACCCCAGAGTGCATCTTTGGTGGGCTCACCTTTGGAGAGTGCTTCAGCAATTTGTTGTCCTGCGAAGTAGCCGCTGAGCATTGAGGGTCCGATGCCGCCGCCGTGAATAGGGTTAACTAGTGAAGCTGCATCGCCGACCAGCATGACACCGTTTGAAACCATGTTATCTAAAGGTCTACGGACAGGGTCAAACCACGAGCCAGCAGTCAAAACTAAGGAGCCCTCAAAGACTGTTTTCTTTAAAGCGGTATTGTAGAGTTGTTGCTTGGGATTAGGATAGTTTCCACGCATGCATATGCCTAAGCCAACGTTTACGCGTGCGCCGCCTTTTGGGAAAATCCAAATGTAGCCGCCTGGGGATGCGGTTTGGTTTAGGTAGATTTTGCAGAAGTTTGTGTTTTCGTTTTCTTGTTTGAGCTGTCGGATTTCGCGGTAGCATGCTTCAACATCTTGGTTTGCTATGTCGCGGTCGATACCCATTTCCGCTGGTAGTTGTTTGCGTACCCTGCCGAAGTAGCCGCTTGCGTCAACTACAACCTTGCTACGCATTTCAGCGACTTTACCAGTTATCATGTTCTTTGCTGTAAGCCCCACTATGGCTCCCTTTTCTATTATTGGGGATCGGAAGTTCATGTTATCCTGTAAAAGGGCGCCTCTGTCGGTTGCTTTTTTGAGGAGCCATTGCCCGAATAGGCGTCTGTTGAGTAGGAAACCAATGAAGTCTTTGTCTGCGATGGTGAAGATGGTGTTTTCGTCAGGTGAATAGATTTTTATCCCATCAATTTTGGATTCGAGTTCGCCGCCTGTGGGTTTCTCTAAACCCAGCGTCTTTAAGTGGTGTTCGCCAAGGGCGTCGCCACAGATTTTTTCGCCGATTTCTTCCCGTTTCTTCTTCTCTACAATGCAGACTTTCAAACCTAATTCAGCGACAGTTTTTGCTGCTAAGCAACCTGCTGTTCCTGCGCCAACGACTATAACATCATATTTTTCCAAGTGGTTTCATCCTCCGAGTAAACTTTACTTTGTATACCATGTTGTATATGTAAAGCTTAATAAATTATGAAGTGAGCAAAACCACACCAAGTGTAGAACGCATGAGTGCCCCGTTAACTTTGAATGCAGAATTCCATAAACTAGTCGAAGCCCGAATTAATCAAGTTTTAAAAGGCGTAGAAGCCATGTTTACTGAAATCATGGAAAAACAAAAAATTACACCCACTGAACTCAAAGACGAAGTGGAAAGTCTCCAAGAAAGCTTCAACTTTCTTTTCCAAAAATGGAGTCTTGAAATTCTCTATACATTGATGCTTAAAAATTCCATCGGTTTTGGCGGGATAAAAAAAATCTTATCCGTTAACTCTCGCACGCTCTCGGACAAGCTCAAGATGCTACAAAAACATGGATACATAACACGAAATATCAATTCTGGACCGCCACTGAGGGTGGAGTATTCTTTGACCTCTAGAGGTAAGAATACGGTGCTTCTGGCTTTGCCGTTGCTTTACTATTCCAGTTCAGCCTGATCTAAGGCTTCGGCTGGGTTTTTCTAAATGTCTGCGGTAGACTTGTTGACTCCTTCACGGTCTCAAAAACCATACACGTTAAAGTTTTGTCTAAACCCTTAATCAAACGCAACTTATCTACCACGAACTTCCCAATAGCATCCACATTTTCCGCCCGCAGCTTTACGAGCAGGTCCCAGTCTCCTGTGATTATGTGTACTTCTTGGACTTCCGGGAACTTTGCGATTTGTTCTGCAACGTGCCTTTGAGATATTGGGGTTTCGTCCTGATTTCTTGCGCTATAAGATACCGCCGCTAAGATGAATGCCGCGGTGCCTAAGTTGAGTTTTTCTGGGCTGAGGATGGCTCGGTACTGTTTTATGATGCCCATTTCTTCCATGCGCTTGGTTTTAGCGAAGACGGTTGTGATTGGGATGTTGATTTTTTTGGCGATTTGGTTGGCGGTGAGTTTGCTATTTTCTTGGATAAGGGTTAAGATAGAAAGGTCTTTTTCGTCTAGTTTACCGCTCATGTGTAAATATTGCAGGTTTCAGGTATAAAAACTTGTATTAGTTGTAAATTATCCATGTTTTATTGTAGAAAATTTATTTACCTGCTATGCACAGTGTACACCAAACAAGTTTACAGTGACCTAAATTGCCAAAACAAGAATTAATCGAAATGCCCAAACCGTTAGACCAACTGACGGCAACGGAAATAGAAAGAAAAGCCTGCATAGGCAAAATTATGACTTACACACTAAAAAGCCTCTCAGGAACTTTCGTTAACAAAGGCTTCCAATGGCTATTGCCAGTGGCATTAAGTCAAAGTACCGATCCCCTTTGGCCTGACCCAGGTGCATCAATCGAGAAGAGAATCGAAGTCGACATCTATGGTAAACCAGTTCGCACCACCGCTAGCATGATCATCCACAAACTTGTCGCTGCTTCAACAGCCTACCCTAAGCTCTTCATACTCTCTCCCAACATACGTATTGAAAAGGCTGAACGCGCCAAAACAGGTAAACATATCTACGAATTTACGCAGCTGGATTTTGAAGCTCGAGATGCAACTTCTAAAGAGATTTTCGCTTTGGTTGAAGAAGCCATTGGCACTTTAGTTAAAGACCTCAAACGTGAAATGAAAGGCGAATTAATGACCTTGTGTCGATGCGAGACCTTAAAAGCACCCAAGACACCTTTCAAAATCTACGATCGCGTAGACCTTAAAGCAAAATATGGCGCAGACTGGGAAGCTAGTATAGCTCAAGAAACAACCGAACCAGTTTGGGTAACCAACATTCCAAGAGAATTCTACGACTTTGAAGACTTCAAGACAGGTAAATGGGATAACTATGATTTATTCTTGCCACAATTCGGTGAAGTCCTTTCAGGAGCCAAACGAGAGTACGAATATGCTAAAATCCTAAAGAAAATTGAACGTGACCAAATTAAAAAAGAAAACTACACCTTAGTGCTGAAAATGGCGAAAGAAGGCCGACTTAAAGCCACTGCTGGTGGCGGCATAGGCATGGAACGTTTAGTCGGTTGGCTTGCAGGCGTCAAACACATCGGTGAATGTCAACCATTCCCACGCGTCCCCGGCACAGTAAATGAGCTCTAAAACTGAGTGTGATAAAATACAATGAATCCTTATCTTGAAGCATTACAATCCAAACTTAGCCCCCAAGACTTCCAAAAACTGAGCTCAATCGACAACCCCAATGTCCACGAATTCATCGCCAAAGAAAGCGACCTCTGCCACCCCGAAAAAATCTTCGTTTGCAGCGACTCGGCCGAAGACATTGCTTACGTTCGTAAACAAGCAATCGCCACCGGTGAAGAACAAGCAATCCTAACTATACCCGGACACACTGTCCACTTTGATGGTGAGCAAGACCAAGGCCGCGACCGCCAAGCTACAAAATACCTCGTGCCCAAAGGTCTCACGTTAAGCAAAGCGCTCAACCAGATGGATCGTCAAGAAGGACTCCTTGAAGTTATGGGGTTGCTTCGCGGTTCTATGGTTGGCAAAACAATGATTGTGCGATTCATTGCCCTTGGACCTGCTGACTCGTTATTCACGATCTTGGGTTTGCAGTGCACTGATTCCTGGTATGTTGCCCATTCCGAGTCGTTACTTTACAGGTCTGGATACGAGCAATTTGTTAAAGCCGGAACAAAAAGCGATTTTCTTCGCGTTCTGCATTCAGCGGGAAAACTTAACAGTGACATGGTTAGCGCAGACTTTAACAAAAAACGCATTTACATCGACCATATGGACAACACCATCTATAGTGTAAACACCCAATATGCTGGCAACAGTGTGGGTTTCAAAAAACTTGCTTTCCGACTTGCAATCCGCAAAGCCAGCAGTGAAGGTTGGCTAGCTGAGCACATGTTACTTATGGGTGTCTTTGGTCCAGGTGGACGCAAAACCTACTTTGCAGGCGCTTTCCCAAGTGCATGTGGCAAAACCTCAACTGCAATGCTTCCAGGCGAAACTATACTTGGTGACGACATTGCATACATCCGAGATATAGACTCTGGAGCACGTGCAGTGAACGTGGAATCAGGCATATTCGGCATCATACAGGACGTTAACTCAAAGGATGATGCCCTAATCTGGAAGGTTCTAACAAGTCCCGGTGAAATCATTTTCTCCAACATTCTGGTAAAGGACGGCAAACCCTATTGGCTGGGTATGGGTCAGGAATTGCCCAAAGACGGCTGCAACTACAGTGGAACCTGGTACGAAGGCAAAAAGGACGAAAACGGCAATGACGTCCCAGTTGCCAATAAGAACGCCCGTTACGCAGTAGCATTAAAAGCACTCGAAAATGTTGATCCAGAACTGGATAATCCCAACGGTGTCGAATTAGGCGGCATAATGTATGGCGGACGCGATGTTAAGGCCTACGTGCCTGTACAGCAAAGCTTCAGTTGGGACCACGGCATAGTCGCATACGGCGCCTCACTTGAAACAGAAACCACATTCGCTACCATCGGCAAAGAAGGCGTGCCAGAAATTAACATGATGAGTATTCAAGACTTTATCTCTATTCCAATGGGTAAAAATGTCCACAACAACCTATATTTCGGTCGTAAACTCAAAAAACAACCCATAGTCTTCGGCGTAAACTATTTCCTAAAAGAAGTTGGCAACGACAAATACCTCAATAGCCCACAAGACAAGCACGTTTGGATAAAATGGATGGAACTACGCGTTCACAACGAAGTCGGCGCCCTAAAAACACCAACAGGCTACATACCAAAATACGAAGACCTCAAAAAACTCTTCAAACAAGTGCTTGGCAAAAACTACACTAAAGAAGAATATATCAAACAATTCACGATACGAGTCCCAGAAAACTTGGCAAAAATCGAGCGAGTACAAAGGTTCTACCAAGAAAACGTCACTGACACGCCGCTGGAAATGTTCGGCTTACTTTATCTGCAACGCCAACGCCTGCTCGAAGCTAAAGAGAAGTATGGCGATTATATTTCGCCTGAAAACTTTGAAAAAGAAGTGGTGGCTTAGAAAAAGATGGCGAACAAAACAAAAATTTTTCCCTTTTCTTGCGTCAAACTTTTAAATGAATTCGGCATACTGAATTTAAATTCATAATTGTTATTTAATAAAAAAGGTCATGGAAATCTAAAGAAATCAAGAGTGAAGAAAAATGATGATGAAAAAGCTGGACAAAAAAGTATCGACCTACAAGATTAACTTGGCGAGTGTTGAAGGTGACGGTTCATTCCAGTGCCCCAAATGCGGACTATCAATATCGCCTGATGACGAATCGGAGGAGAACTACCAAATCTTGGATACCAACGTCGTTAATGATGAACTAGCGGAATTAGTTGTAAGCTGCAACAAATGTGGAAGTACTATAAAGGTTACTGGTTTTCAGTAAGGTTGAGAGAATTAGCCAATCAAGTTTTTAGTTAATTTTGTTTGTTAGCGGAAACTAAACGAAAAAGTACAACTTCGATAAACATGGTTAAGGCAAATATTTTATTCTATCCTCAAACTGTATCTATTGGGATTAGAATGCTTGTTGAAACTTTCACTGTTGGCATGTTGTCAGCGAATTGTTACGTGGCGAGTTGCCCAAACACAAAAGAAGCCATCGTAATTGACCCAGGGCTCGACTTTCCTTCAGAAGCCCAACCAATCTTTGATTACATAGAGGAAGCCAATTTGAAAGTAAAATTTATTGTCAACACTCATGGCCACTCAGACCACGTTAAGGGCAACGTTGTTTTCCAAGAAAAATATAACGTTCCAGTCTGCATTCATCCTTTAGACGCCCATTTCATCGAAGGAGAAGAAAAAGGCAAGTTTCCAGGTGACGTCATGTTAAATGAAGGTACCTTTCTGCATTGCGGCAGTGAGACCCTCCAAGTTATGCATACTCCCGGACACACACCTGGTAGCATTTGCATTGTAGGCGAGCACCTCATTTTTACAGGAGACACATTGTTTGCAGGCGGTATAGGCAGAACTGATTTTCCAGGTGGTTCAATGGGCGATATGGCTGCATCTTTAGAGAAACTGACCAATTTACCTGATTACTTATTGGTCTACGCTGGGCATGGTGAGACCTCAATGATTGGAGAAGAAAAAAGAACAAACCCATTCCTGAACAATAAAAGTGAGAATATGCTATTTTGATTATGCATTCGGTGGGTTTTGGCTGATTTCTTGGAGTGCTCGCAATCGTTTGATTATATTTGGGTGAGTTGAGAAGACTTCGGCAAATTTGTCGACTGATGTGGGTTGCTTTGCAAGGGTGTCGCGAAGCAGGTCTTGCTTGTTTGTTATACGGTTTGCGTTTAGTTCTGCTGAGTCTGCGGTTGCGCGATCAGGGTCCGCAATGAAGAGAGCTTTGTAGGAACTGTTGTTTTTCTTTTCATCTTTGTTTGGTTTGCCCACGCGTTTACTTTCTTGGACGATTGTTATCAAGCCCGTGGAGAGTTTTTGGGCGCCGTTTTCAACTACCAACGCGCTGTGTCTGTCAGCGTAATATTCCCTTAAGCGGCTTAGGTAAAGTGTGAACAAGGTTAGAACCCACGAGAAAGCCATGAATGCAATGCCGAATAATGCATTGTTTCCTCCGCCTCCGTTCTTGCGGTCTGTTCCCCCGAACATACCTGATAGCATCATAGTGTAACCGATGTAATAGAACAGCGCTGGGAGGAATGAAACAACCATCATAACTTGTACGTCGCGGTGTTTTAGGTGTCCAAGTTCATGACCTATAACTGCTTCGACTTCTCCTACGTCTAGATTCTGCAGAAGTCCTTGTGTCACAGCAACCCGGCTGCCAGTTAAAGGCGAACCGTACGCGAAAGCATTTGGAAGGGGAATTTGTGATAGCATGAGTTTTGGTGTGGAAATTCCACTTTTTCTGCTTAAATCTGAGACCATTTGATGGACTTGTAGGTTTTCGTTCTGAGGCATTTCTTTAACTTTGTAAATCCAGCCTACAAGGTACGGTGACAGCATCCATTGAGCTACGTTGAGTCCAATCACGAATAATCCGATGGTTAGAAGACTGAAGCCTACTCCAGCCCAAGTTAAGACAACAGCAAAAACCAACGTGGTTAAACCGAAAATCGCTGCTAAAGTTGCAGCCATAGAAAACCGAAGTTTCCAAGCGTTCATGCTAATTCACTGATTCTTCAACTCTCTTTACGGGCGCTTATAACTTTTATGCGCTAACAAAAAGCAACCATCCTTAGAAGGACCCGACCAAAATCATTTTGCGAAAGCTACGAGGATAAGCCTTCGAGATTCAGAGCTAAAGTTTTCCCCTTCGTACCCTCCAAAAACACCCTTAACTTCAAAACCCGTCTTTTCTAACATACTATCAAGGTCTTTGTGCTCATATAAACGGACGGCATGTTCAAAAGTCAATAGTCGCCCACTTGCTCTATCTTGAATGGTCCATAAATCGCAGAGCCAATCGCCGTTTGGGCTTATTGTTCGTTTTTGTTGTAGGAAAAAGCTGTGGTATTCCCTCCACTTTGAAGAAGGGTTTTTGTCTTTGTATTCGTGGATATATTCTTGACGGTTGAAAACGTCGATAACAAAAATGCCCCCTTGAGTTAGTGCTCTTTGTATTTCAGTCAAGCTAACCCTGTCATCTGCATCGGAGGGTAAATATCCAAAGCTCGTATCCATACTTATGACTGCCGTGAACGTTTGAGGTTTGAAGGGCAAAAACCTCATATCTCCCCTAATTACCATGATTTCTTTGGAGCGTTTTTTCGCTATTCGAAGAAGCTTTTCTGAAGCATCCAAACCCACCATGCCATATCCGTGCAGGCTTAGAGGGATCATGTGCCTCCCCGTTCCACATGCGACATCCAAAACGTAGCCATCGGGTTTGAGGTGGTCTTTTAGGAATTGCAGTTGTTTTTCAGTTTGGTTTTGGTCTGCTATCTCTTCCCAGTACACGCCCATTTCATCAAAAACGTTTGCCGTTGAGTTCACCTCGAATATCAAAACTAAATTATGGATCCGCAAATTAATCGGTTTGGTTTCGAGCCGCTTAAATATTCAGCCGCTCACTTTCTAATCCACTGGAGAAGCATGCTTTGACTGAAAAGCAGCATTGGCAACAGCTCTACCTGCTCCTAAAACTCGCTGAGATGGGTGCCTATAAGCGGACGGCCAAAATCTCAACTGAGTACTTAGCGAAGAAGCTTGGAATTTCCCAGCAAACATCCTCGCGCTACCTAATTGAGCTCGAGCGCCAAGGCTGGGTGCAGCGCAACATCTCTCCAGATGGCAGCTTAATAAAAATTGAAGAGCAGGGCATAAAGGAGCTGCAGAAATTGTATTCTGGTCTCAAGGTTTTGATGGAGAAAACTTATCCACCTTCGGTGACCTTAGAAGGAACCGTATTCACTGGGTTAGGTGAAGGCGCCTACTACATAGGAAAAGAGTCTTACAGAAAGCAGATTTTTGAAAAATTAGGTTTTGAACCTTACCCAGGCACACTTAACCTAAAATTGTCATCGGATTATGACATCAAGACCAGAATGGAATTGGATGCCTACCCTGCAATTGAAGTTCAAGGCTTCCAAAACGAGGACCGCAGTTTTGGCTTAGTCAAATGTTACCCCGTCGTTATCAACAACAAAGTTAAGGGAGCATTAGTAACGGCTTTGCGTAGTCACTATGACGCTTCGGTGCTTGAAATAATTGCGCCTGCTTGCCTTCGAAACGTGCTTAGCCTAAAAGACGGCAATAAAGTGAAAGTTGAAGTTTACACACAAAGCAGCTAAAACGGCATAGCAACCGAATATGGATTCCGAGGCTTTTCTTGGTGGTCAGGTTTACGTCTTGTTGCAATGAAGTAGCCAAGGAGCAAACCGAAAACTAGCCCACCCAGGTGAGCTAAAATGTTTACACCTTCGCCAGTGTTGATGAAGAATAGGAAAAACGCATAAACCAACGCTCCAATAATTGATTGTCGCACTGATCGCCTCCCATAAATTACGCACGCGCCAAACAACGCGAAAATAGCTCCTGAGGCACCAACAGAGATGAAGTCGGGACCGAATGTCAAAGAAAGTACGTTTCCAAATAAGCCCCCGACAAGGTAGACAGTGAGGAATTCTGGTAAGGAAAACATTTCTTCTCCTCGCAAACCGAAAATTAGCAAGAAGAGCATGTTGCCGACTAGATGAAATATGGAGGCATGGATGAACATTGAAGTGAAAAGTTGGTAGTACCAGCCGTTGAAAACCAGAAGATTATATTGTCCCCACTGAGCCTGTACGTCGATGCTTGTTTGAAGGGCGTTTCCGCTTAGCATGGCAGTGTAGATGTAGACCACAACATTTGCTGCCATTAGAATGTATGTTGGCTTATACTTCTCGCAACCCATAAGTGTGTAACCCTTACTTGGAGAGTTTGTCGATTATTTTTTGTTTAATCTTGGATGAACTATCTAAAGCGTTCTCCCCAAACTTGCCAATCCTGACAACTTCAACGGGGAGTTTATGTTTAGTAATGTAAGTTTGGACTGCAGTTTCCATTTCAACTTGGTCGTAACCTAACGCAATTACATCTGGCTTGATTTTGCCGATTACTTCACCAATGTCTAGGTCTTCGTAGCCAAGAACTGCTTCATCAACCACCTTCAAAGACTCCACCAATGTGCAACGCTGGTCTTCCGACATTATGGGTTTTCTGCCTTTCATTTTCTCCACAGTGCTGTCTCGAGCAATGATAACTACGAGCTTTGCGTTTTCTCCGCCTGCCTTTTTGGCTTCCTCCAAAAACCGCACATGACCCAAATGTAACAGGTCGAAGACACCTGAAGCTAAGACAACTTTTTTTCTTGGTTTGAAGGCCATTCGAAATTCACAGCACCAATTAATCTTAACGCGTCAAGTAGCCCTTCACAGTAAGCTACTGAAGTTAAGCTGGTTTCAAGGTTGCCTTGAGCCTTATAATACTTTGCATCTTCCAAATAATCATTAGCATAACTCAAAACAGAAGTCACCATCTCCTCATTTAGGCTGATTGTTGCTTGGGTTCGTTTGAGTTCGCTGAAGACTTTCTCAGCCATTGAAATGTACTTGGTAGTAAACGTTTCTAAACTCACCTTGATAGCCTCCGAAACATCGCTGGGGCACCAGCAAAAGCGATCAATGAATCAATCTCCATAAAGTGTAAATCTCCAGGAAAAATCAGGCTGTATGGTGGTTCATTGAAATTAAAATTTCCCAGATCTTTGATGAAGTCAGCTTTTAGGGTGGGGTTGTCGCTGCCTGCTCTTGCGATTCCAACAGCAACTGTGTCTGGGGTAATTACGTTATTTTTCTTTTTTTGCTCAATTTCCTGCAGCATTTTGATGGCTTGATTGATCGATAAGTATATGTTTTCTTTGGCTTTCAAATCTAAAAGACAAAGTGTGTGCAAACCGTTTTTTTTGTTTTGGTCAATAACGTTGTAAGGTGTTTCTGAAAAATTCTCTGGAAAGGGTATGGTTACGGTTTTTCCAAATTTATAGTTGTGTAGTCCTGATAGGCTTATTATTGCGGACATTATGGATATGCCGTGGATTATTCGGGTTTTTATCCCCTGTTTTTCTGCATCAATTCTGAGGGTAACGTGGGTTGTGGCGATGAAGGGGTCCCCTGGGACAAGAAAAACCACTTTACCAACTTTGGAGGCCTGCAAAATTAAAGTTCCATTTTCGTCTTCAAGTGTTTGCCTGGTAACCAATTGAACTTTTTTTCCGCATAACATCTCAAACCGTTGGAGGTTGAAATCAGGCATGAGACTAGTGTAGGTTTCCATGAAAACGGTATCTGCTGTTTTGGTTTCTTCTAACCCTTTGATGGTTATGCCTTTTTCGTCGTTTAATCCTAACCCAATGAAGACAAGTTCGTTCAATGTGAACCCTGTTTGAGTAATTAGGCAATTAAAGTTTAAAGCTATTTTTCTTTGATTTCGCCTTGCTCAACTAAGGAATTATAGTAATACTTGCAAGTTCCGCTTGAAAGTCCATGTCGTGAGCAAAATATCGCAAGAAGCTCCTCTATTGGTTGCTTGGGGTCTTTTTCTTTAACCATTTCTCTTAGTTCTTGAATTTTGTGTTTGTCTAGTTTTTCGCTCATCTGCATCTACCCAAATAAAATATCTTATAATACCAATGTTTCTCCTATTCAAAAACCCTTTTGCTGACAAGTTCTTTTGGCTGGAACATCCAACCAAACATTTATATGATTTACGTCAGCAAGAAACCATGGAATTTAGCGGCCTAGCTGAAGGAAACAACCAATGAAGCCCATTGAAAGCCTAATCAGGGATAACGTTAAAAATCTAAAGCCCTGCGTTCATGGCGCAGAAGTTTTAGGTGCCGCAGAGGAAAGTGGGCTTTTACCGCAAGACATTTTGGATTTCAGTTCAAGTGTGAACCCTCTGGGGCCCTCCAAAAAAGCGCTTGAAGCCGCCAAAAAAGCCTTCAGCCAAATTGCAGCTTACCCCGATTCAAACTCCAATGAACTGCGGCAAGTTATTGCAGGGCACTTTAGCGGATTAAGCAAAAGTAACGTGGTTGTTGGGAATGGTTCAACCGAACTTATGTACCTGTTTGCTGAGGTCTTCCTCCAAAAAGGCGACAAAGCGGTTATGCCTGCACCAACCTTTGGCGAATATGAAAGTGCAGTCCGCAAAACTGGAGAAACACCCAAATTCGTTAAACTTGGAAAAACTTTCAACATAGAAGCAGAAGCATTCATACGTGAACTGGTTGATGCCAAACTAGTTTTTCTATGTACCCCAAACAACCCAACTAGCAAGCTTATTCCCCAAGAAACGTTAAAGAGCATCATTGAGGCGGCTTTGGAACAGGATACCTTTGTTTTCCTCGATGAGGACTTTTTGGAGTTTGTGGAGAACGAAAAAACTCAAACAATGATTAGTAAAATCAGCAAATACCCCAACTTGTTTATTTTGCGGTCATTTACCAAGATTTTTGGTTTAACTGGCTTACGCGTAGGATACGGCATCGCCAACGAAGAAATCATAAACGTGCTTTCATGTGCAAAGATTCCGTGGAATGTTAACTGTTTGGCGCAGGCTGCTGCTGTCGCTGCATTCAAGGATGAAGAACACCTTAGAGTAACACGCGAGCTTATCAAAAAAGAGAAAGCGTGGTTACAGGGTGAGTTCGAGAATTTTGAGTCATTCAAGTTTTCTGTTCCAGACGCAAACTTCTTCTTTGTTGACATCCGCAAATCAGGCTTAACCGCTACAGTAATAAAAAACAAAATGCTAAAGCAAGGCATTCTCATTCGCGATTGCACCTCATTTAAAGGATTGGATGAATTTTACATTCGGGTTGCAGTCAAAACTCACATGGAGAATCAGCGGTTGATAGAAGCGCTTAAGGGCATAATTAAGCCAGTTTGAGTCGTGACCTATGTTTACGCTTAATTTCGCCTTGCTCATTGATTCTGTCCTGATTTTTGTGTTAGCTTTTTTGGTTGATTTGATTTTTGGGGAGTATCCTGACAGGATTCACCCAACCATCGGCATAGGCAAAATGATTTCCTACCTCAAACGAAAAGCAAAGAGCCCCAATCCGAGGCTTGAGAAAACAAACGGCGTCTTAATGGCGCTAACCATAATGCTTATAGTTGCACTTCCAGTGTTTCTGCTGCTATTCTGGCTAAGAACACTGCCCTATGGCGAAATACTCTACATAATCGTTGGAGCAATACTGTTCAAAGCAACCTTCTCAATTAGAGGCATGGGACAATACACTAACCCAATCGCAAAAGCGCTCAGACAAAACGATTTAGCTGGTGCACGAAGATGGTTGCCCTACATTGTTAGGCGTGACCCAAACAGCCTAAATGAACGCCAAATTATTTCTGCCGCAGTGGAATCCATCGCCGAAAGTACCACCGACGGAATAACTGCGCCGTTCTTTTTTTACGCTTTATTTGGGATTCCTGGTGCGTTTGCCTACCGTGTGATTAACACTTTAGATTCGATGGTTGGTTACAAGAATGCGGAGTTCAAAAACATCGGCTGGTTCTCAGCCAAAATGGATACCATAACCAATTACATTCCTGCGCGGGTGACGGCTTACTTGATGGTTGCGGCAGCGTTTATTCTGCGTGAGAATTGGCGCGAATCTTATCGCATCTTGCAACGTGACAAACACAAAACTGTAAGCCCAAACGCTGGATACACTATATCTGTTATGGCTGGAGCCCTAAACATCCAGCTTGAAAAACCAGGTCACTACACACTGGGCGATGATCATGGGATTTCGCATAAAGATATTCCGAAGGCTTTGAGGGTTATGACTGTGACTGCTGCCTTGTTCGGTTTAGTTTTGGTTGTGCCTGTTTTGGCTCTAAGAATTTACCTATTCGGGCTTTAGTCGTGCAAAAAACAAGCCTCTCCCCGTTGTAAGTTTGATGGCGTACTTGCCATTAAAAAAATGTCAGTAACTAAGGTAATTGCAAGAGCATTTGGCAAATTGCTGGTTGATTCAAGTTGTATTTTCTGGATAATGTGCAAAAGAAGAAGAAGACTCGCAAATGCATTTTGGGATGAGCTTGTTTTGGGTTGATTTTACCTTTTAGAGCTTGAAATGTCTGCAGGTTGTGGGTCTAAAAGGGTTGAAAAGGGTGGAAAAGGGCTGGAAAGGGTAAATCTTCTTCTTCCAATTGCCTGGCAAATAATTAACGAGTAACAAAAATCTTAGAGCGAAATTGAACCTCTAACCCATAAAATAGCTTAGAAACGTTAGACTAGTAATAGGCAGGAATGAAGTCAAGGCAATTCTTGTAACCGAATCAAAATAATATCTATGCAAAGGAGTTATCAGTAAGATCAGCTTTTGAGAAATCGGGTCTTTTCGCGAACTTGTTTAGTTGTAGGTTTTTATTGTGGCTTGGCATCAATGTACAGTTACTAAAGAGGTACTGTTGGTTTGAATGGGAAACCACTTGTCAGCATAATAAGCGCTGGCATGTCCAAATTCGGCAAACACGAAGGCTTAATGGCAAGGGAAATTTTCAGCGAAGCTGCATACGAAGCGTTTACGCGTTGCCCCAAACTGGAACCAAAAAATGATATTAAAGCAATGTTCATTGGACATATGGGCGAAGCCTACGAACATCAAGGGCACACCGGCAGCGCCATAGCAGATTGGGCAGGATTAACAGGTATCCCAGCAACTCGAACTGAGGCGGCATGTGCATCTTCAGGCGCAGCGTTGCGTTCAGGAATTTACGCTGTTTTGTCTGGATTAGCTGATGTAGTTGTTGTTGGCGGAGTCGAAAAAATGACGCATCGCACCACCGCCGAGGTTACGGAATATTTGGCTATGGCATCTGATTACCCATTTGAACAATGGCAGGGCATCACGTTTCCAGGGTTGTTCGCTTTGATGGCGACAGCTCATATGCACGCTTACGGCACCACAGAGCAGCAGATAGCTTTGGCAGCTGTAAAAAACCACTACCACGGCAGCATGAACCCAAAAGCCCACATGCAAAAAGAGATTTCATTAGAAACCGTTATTGCATCAAGGTACGTTGCATGGCCTCTCAAACTCTACGATTGCTCCTTGATCACCGATGGGGCAAGCTGCATAATCTTAACTAGGCCAGAACTTGCATGCAAATACACTGATCAACCAGTTCACATCATTGGAAGTGCTCAAGCCAGTGACACCATCGGTTTATACGAACGCAAAAGCCTCACATCACTAAACGCCACAAAACTAGCTGCAAAAACAGCCTATGAAATGGCGCAGCTCAAACCAGAAGATATGAATCTAGCAGAAGTTCACGATTGCTTCACTTTCGCTGAACTTATGGCATACGAAGACCTCGGTTTTTGCGAAGTGGGCAAAAGCGGAAAATTCATTGAAAGCGGTGAAACCCGTATTGGCGGAAAAATCCCAGTCAACACAAGTGGAGGCTTAAAAGCTAAGGGTCACCCAGTTGGCGCAACAGGTACCGCTCAAGCATACGAAATGTATCTGCAATTGACAGGTCAAGCGGGTAACCGCCAAGTAAAAGATGCGAAAGTCGGTTTAACCCACAATGTCGGGGGTTCAGGAGCAACTGCGGTAGTTCACATTTACGGGAGTGCACAGAAATGATTGCAAAAGAGCCCTTCACAATTGAGCAGTTCTACAAGTTCTTGGGGCAACAAAAGTTGATGGCTGGGAAATGCCTTAAATGCGGAAAAATCCATTTGCCACCACGTCCAATGTGCGATAACTGTTTTTCGCAACAGTTTGAGTGGATTCCAGTTTCAGGAAAAGGCAAATTGCTTACTTACACAATCATCAGTATTGCTCCTGAACAGTTCCAAGCATTAACGCCTTATGCCGTGGGCATAGTGGAGTTGGAGAACGGCTTAAAAATCCCTGGAATGATACAGAACACAACGCAGGAAAAGATTCAGATCGGGATGGAATTAAACTTGGATTTCGGAACATGTAACGCCCCGCAGAAGTGGCCGCAGTGGCCAAGGTACTGCTTTAAACCCAGACTTTGCTAAACATATGATCTTTAACCACTTGAAATTTTAATTCAGTCTTTTTGAACTCTAGAAAAGCTTTTTTGCCAATATACACTTAGGCTTCACTGAAGCTGAGAAGATTTGAAAGAAAAACCCGAGGTTTGTCTAGTAGCCTGTAGCGTTCTAAAAGAAGAAATTCAGCAACTCCAAAAGCAAGGCAGCTTAAATGTTGATGTAGTTTTTGTCAGCAAATTTTTCCACATAGACTATACGGCACTAGAAAAGAATTTGCGCAAAGTTCTAGAACAAACCCAGAAAAGGTTCAAGGGCAAAATAGTGCTGGTTTATGGTGACCTATGTCTTGGGCAAGATGAAGAGATGAAAAAACTAACCAAGGAATATGGCATATCAAAAGTAGATGCAGTTAACTGCATCGACTGTCAACTCGGTGGAAAAGGCAAATTTTTTGAAGCTGACCCCGAACATAACTTAATGTTTATGGGGCTAGGTATGATTGGGTTCTTTAAACATGCAAAAGATCAAATGTTGAAAGAAGGCGTTGACGAAGCAGCGTTTGCAAATATGTTCAGCGGAATCAAGGGCATCGTGGTTTTAGACACGTGTGGAGACACAGAAAAATGTTTGCAAGAAATCGAAGATTCAGGTATGAACCTCAAGATTCTTGAAACAAGAAAAATAGGTTTAGACAATGTAAAGCAGGTAATTTTGGATGCAATAAACCATGCAAATGGTGTCAACTGACTCTATTAGTCCCTAAAAGTTTGCAGACTGATTGCTTGAACCCAAATGGAACTACCGTAAGTATTAAACAATCATACATACAATAGTGCTAGCTTGTACTCGTGTGAATGTGGCTGAAAATGACTGAACCTGTTGTTTCGTTGCCTATGAAACGTGTTGAGGATTGGAAATCACGATTAATTGATCTCTCAAGAAAAAATAACCTTCTTTATTTCCGCAAAGGTAAACGTGGAAACCTACCTATCACTCAACCTGATGCTCAGAAAATATTTGATGTTCTTGTTTTGAAGAAGAAACGTTTGGAGTTTTTTGTTCCTCCGGAAGAAGTTCAAAAACCAGAAACTTCAGAAAACCCAAAAGCCAAAGGCGAATCTAAATCAGGGAAAGCTAACGTTAAAACTGTAAAATCTCCCTTCAAAGCTGCAGAAACTTCTGAAGAAAATAAACGCCCTACGGTAAACCAGCTAGTAAGCGGAAGCTCAAGTCGGCTGGAACTTGAACATAGCCTCAAAAACTTGCAAGGTCGATCGCTCCTCGATTACATGGAACGCGGCGTCCGTATATTGCATGCTGCTTTTGGTACCTTAAACTGGGTTGATGCAGAAACAAAAGAAAATGTCCAATCCCCATTAATTTTGGTGCCTTTAGAGTTGTCAAGGGACACCATCCGCCAACCCTACACCATCTCAGTTCCCCCCGTAGAAGATGAAGCGGTTTTAAATCCCGCTCTGCAGGCAAAGCTCAAGAACGACTACAAACTTGAGTTGCCACCTCTACCTGAAGAATGGGAAGAACAAAAACTGACAGAATACTTCCAATTAGTAGACCAAGCAGTATTAGAGATGGGCTGGAAAACTGAGTCCTCCGTCAATTTAGGGCTGTTTTCTTTTCAGAAGTTGGTCATTTACAAGGATTTGGAGACAAATGCTGCCTTAGTTACCCAGCACCCGATCATCAAAGCAATTGCAGGTATAAAAGAAGACAACCTAATCCTAAACGGCTTACCTGACGAGAAAGACGTCGACAAGATAGAGGATCCAGCTAAAACCTATCAGGTCCTTGATGCCGACAGCAGCCAACGTGTAAATATTGAATATGCATTGCGAGGCCAAAGCTTTGTCATGAAAGGACCGCCAGGCACGGGCAAAAGCCAAACAATCGCAAATATAATAGCTGAATGCATCGCCAATGGAAAAAGCGTGCTATTTGTCAGCGACAAAATGGCTGCTTTAGAAGTCGTCTATAAACGACTCAGCCAAGTGGGTTTAGCGCATTTCTGTCTCGAACTTCACAGCAGCAAAGCCAACAAGCAACAAGTTGTAGCGGAACTTAAACGCAGTTTAGACGAGAACCTAATTCCACGAAAGCTTCCCTTGGCACATGACTTTGAGCGGATGGCTGAGTATCGTGAAGCCTTAAACAGCTACGTTACTTCTTTGCATGAGAAGCGTCCCTACCTGCAACGAAGCGTCTATGAGATTCTAAGCATAATCTCAGGCCTTGAACGAGTACCATTTGTGTCAGTAGGCTTAACGGAAATTGCGACTCTTACACCACAAAAGATGCGCGAACTCGAAGAACTCGTCTCGCAACTGAGTAAGGTTTGGCAAGTAATAGCGGAACCAGATTTTCCATGGCTCGGCTACCGCGCAGACAAATACAACCTTGAGATCCGTAGTGAACTTCTGACAACTCTCGATGGAATAGACGAAATAATTCGCGGGCTTGAAATGGAAACCGAAGATTTTTCATCTAAATTGGGTGTGTTTCCGCCAGAAACCTTCGCAAATATACAATGGCTCCTTGACATCAGCAAGCTCCTCGCTGAAAGCCCCAAGCCAGAAGCGTATTGGCTAACCAACCTAGCAATTGACAAGCTCTTGAATGAAGCGGAAACTTACTTTGAAACAAGCATCTGGATAAAAAACACCCGCGCCAACCTTATGGAACGCTACTACCCTTCCCTCTTCACTTTGGCTTTGAACAGGTCAGTTGAATTGCAGCAGGCGGTTTCAGCGGTGGGCAAGATGCTTTCCGCAGTCAACTTTGAAGAAAGTGAAGGTTTAGGGAAACGCGAAAACCTCCTAGCCTTTGTCAAGAGTACCCAACTTGCTGCGCGTAAGTGGCGTGAAACCTCCCAAGCGCTCACTCCACTTCTGGGTTTAGACTACAACGACTTGACAATTACACAACTCAGGCAGCTTTCACGTATGGCAATGCTGTGTTTTGCTGAGGACAAGCCTGAACCCGAATGGTTTGACGCTAAGTATCTTGAGCAAGTCCAAGAAAATATGTTGAAAGCCAAACAGCTCTACCAAGAATACAACCAGATAAAGAGCCGACTGGATGAAACTTACAGCGAAGGCTTTTATGAATTAGATCTTGACGGACTGATAGAGCGTTATAATGGCGAATACCAAGGCAGCTTGAAAATCTTCAATTCAGGATACCGTAACGACCAAAAACAGATAGCGCGATTAACAAGCGACGGCAAAGTCCCAAAAACAGTTCAGCAAGACCTTATTGATGCTAGAAAAGTAAAAAAGTTGCATGAGAAGATTGAGGCTTCAGCTGAAATCGTCCGCACCTTGATGGGGCACTACTATCGCAAGACCCGAACAGACTTCCAGGGCGCAGAAAAGGCCATCGCATTAACAGATGAAATCAAGAAGTTGTCATGGGGAACGCAAATTCCTGACGTGCTCCTCAAACTGCTCACAACCTCAGCAAATCCCTCACCCATGATTAAGAATTTAGGTTTGGAACTGCAGGAGTCTGTTGGTAAATGGGACCAGCAAGCCAAAGACGTTGAATCGCTGATTCCAATTAAGATGCCAAAGTCGGACGCACCCATAACCCAGACACCCTTGTTGATGCTAGAGGAATGGGCAAGCGAAACGGAAAAACAACTCACCCCACTAAACAACCTCACCAAAGAAACCTTAACCGTTGCCAAACAGGAACCGCAAACCTACAAACAACTAATCCAGGACATCCAGAATGCAGAGGACATCCGAAAGAAAGAAGCTCAAATCATCGGCGAAAAAATACAGTTGCATGAAAAATTTGGCAGTCGATTCCAAGAATTGGAAACCAACTGGCAAGACATCGTGTCTGTGCTTAAGTGGTGCAATAAGGTGCAGGTAGCATTCATTGACATTCCAGTGCCGCAGGCTTTTGCTGACTTAGCCGCTCAAGGACCGGTCGCAGCACCTTCCAGCATTGAACTAATCAAACGAAGAGACGCTTCACTTAAGGTTCTAGCAGATTTTGGAAAACGCTTTGAAACCGAAATGAAATATCAAAATCAACTGCTAAAGGACTTAGAAATCAAAGTTTTAAGAGAACGCATCCAAGTTTTTCGCGATCATGTTGATGAGGTGCAGGTTTGGATTGACTTCAAAGACGTCAAAAACCGTTTTGCATTACGTAATCTGGATCAATTCTTAAGCCGCTTAATTGATCAGCATATTTCAGTTGACGATTTAGGCGATGTTTTCCGAAAAGGTGTTTACCAGGAATGGATTAACAACCTCTACAATGAAGACCAGAAATTGGGTAGTTTCCGAAGGGAGAACCATGAGCAGCTGATTGTTGACTTCCGAAAACTCGATGAAGACCTAATCCGCCTGACCTCTAGCATGGTTATTGAAGCAGCCAACAGTAGAAAACCCCAAGATATTCTCATCCAAGCCGCAGATTCCGAAGCTAATATACTTCTAAAAGAAGCAGCCAAGAAACGACGCCTAATGCCCATACGGACCCTAATGCAAAAAATACCTAATCTGCTCGTAAAACTCAAGCCATGCTTACTAATGAGCCCCATCTCCGTCAGCCAATTCCTCCCCCCTGATAACAAATTTGACCTAGTCCTCTTCGACGAAGCATCCCAACTTGTACCAGAAGACGCAATAGGTGCCATTTACCGTGGAAAAACAGTTGTCGTTGCAGGCGATAACAAGCAGTTGCCACCCACCTCGTTTTTCCAGAAAAGCCTACTCGACAACGTAGACTGGGATGAACTTAGCGACGACGACGTGGAAGTTTTCGACAGCATCCTAGATGAGTGTTTAGGTATTGGATTGCCAGTTAAAACTTTGAGGTGGCATTATCGTAGCAAACACGAAGAATTAATCGCGTTCTCAAACCACCGCTTCTACGATGACACCATGATAACATTCCCTGCGGCGAAAAACCAAACCGACAGTTTAGGTGTAAAACTTGTTCACGTACCCGATGGAATCTACGACCGAGGCGGCCAACGAGACAACCCCAAAGAAGCTGAAAAAGTCGCCAACCTCGTCTTCGAACACTTCAAAAATTACCCTAAAAAAACCCTTGGAGTTGTAACCTTTAGCATAGCCCAAATGGATGCCGTTGAAGAAGCCATAGAAAACAAACTTAAAGAACAACCCGAATTCGAGTCCTTCTTTAAAGAAGACCGTTTAGAAGGTTTCTTTGTGAAGAATCTTGAGAACGTTCAGGGAGACGAACGAGACGTCATTTTCTTCAGTGTTGGCTACGGTTTTGATCAGCAAGGACAAATGACGATGAACTTTGGTCCATTGAACAAACCGGGTGGCGAACGACGATTAAACGTTGCCGTTACCCGAGCAAGGGAAAAAGTTGTTTTGATAACTTCCATAAATTCGCAGGATATAGACAAAGATGCACAAGCGTTAGGAGTGCAAACGCTGCGAAACTACCTTGATTACGCTGAGCATGGACCAGAAACCCAATTAGACAAACCAAAAGGAGGCGCGTTTGACTCAGCCATCGATGAAGACGTGGCGGCTGAAATAAAGAAATTGGGTTATGATATTGTTCCAGAGGTGGGCTGTAGCGGATACAGAATTGATATTGGCGTTGTTGACCCCGTTAACCCTGGCAACTTTTTGCTTGGAGTAGAATGCGACGGCACCACCTACAAGTCAAGCAGTAGTGCACGAGACCGTGACCGATTACGCGAACAGGTTCTACGGCAACTGGGTTGGCGAGTTCACCGCATCTGGTCACCAGCTTGGGTTGCAAGACGCGACTCAGAAATTCGACGCTTAAAAGAAACACTTGAACAATCTCAGAAAACTCAACTTGAAAAAGATGCCCAAAAACCAGTAATTGACATCAAAGAAGGATTTGCACCAAAAATAGACGTGCAAAAAAATACGTTTGCAGGTATCGAAAAAATCGGCATCCCCTACAAAGTCTACCCTCTAAACGCCACATACAACCCATACATCAAAATAGCCACCGCCAAAACCAAAATAGACTCGAAACAAAGAAACGAATTCCACTTCCCAGAAAACCGAGAAAACCAAACCAAACTCCTCGCCGAGCTAATACAAAACGAAGGTCCAGTTCATTTTGATTATGCGGTTGAACGATTAGCGGCAGCATGGGGCATAAAGAAGGTGACACCAAAAATTTCTCACGCCATCAAAGAAGCCCTAAACAACATCATACGCGAACAGAAAGTTGTCATCAAAGGTAGTTTCCTTTGGCCAACTGGACTGAAACAGACACCAATCCGCGTTCCAATACAGGGTGTTCCAGAAACTAGACGTAAACCTGACTACATTGCACCGGAAGAAGTGGAATCAGCCATGATGATTGTTGCTCAATATGCTTTAGGCATTAGCGAAGAATCGTTGATTTCTGAAACTGCCAAAATATTTGGAATAAACCATCCACTTGAAGAAACTGTTGCAGTGTTCTTTGGAGTGCTCAGGCGATTAGTTCGAGAGCGAAAACTTGTCTGCAAAGGTGACGATGTAGTAACCGTCGCTTAATCTTTATTTATTTCTTTTATCAGAGTGGGCAAATCAGTGAGCGTTGTTACTATGAAGTTTGCGCCGTTGCCCATCAACTGCTCTGTTGTGGAAAAACCTGTTGTCAACCCAACTGCTATGGCTTTTATCTCCTTTGCGCTCTGCATATCAACAATGCTATCTCCCACTATCAACGCGGCTTTTGCATGAATGCCTAGTGCCTTAAGTGCTACCTCAAACTGTTCAGTATGAGGCTTAACATACTTGACTTTTTCTCGGGAAATAACTGCTTTGAAGAAGCCGTCAATTTTGAATCGTTGCAGAATGTAGTTTGAGGCTTTTTCGCTGCTGGTTGTGCATAAACCAATTTTTATATTCATTTTCTTCAGTTCTTTGAGTGTTTCAACCACTCCAGTTAGGAGACTGGTGGTTGTGGCGGCTTCCATCTCATATTTTTCGGCGATGGACAGGGCTCGGGTGCGGACTTCGTCGAAAGCTTCACTGGATTTGGAGCTGTTTTTTATGAAGATTTCTGCTTTTTTTAGCATTTCGAAAATGTTCTCATTAACATCGAGGACGGATACGGGTACGTGGATGCTAATTAGGTAGGTTCTAACTTCAGAACGTAGAGCTTTGTAGTCTAAGTTGAAGTGGGCAAGTGTGCCATCTAAGTCGAATATTACTGCTTCTATAGCCAAAATCGTAGGCTCCGTTTATCATTTGGTTTTGGGGTTAACACTTCTCTAACAGAAATATACCTTGTGGTTATCCATCCTGAGCGCTTTTATTTTGTTATGACAACTTTCAAAGGCTTCTCTAAACTCCTGTTTGCGGTAGACTAATAACCTTAGCAGCTTATCAATGGTTGATGCTTATGAACTTGGAAGAATACTCAAAAGAGCGACTCTGGCAATTGCTTGTCCAAGCTGTCCATTCTTCAGTTATGTATCCAACTCATAAGGCATACACCCGAGACAGCATTTTACCCGAGAAAAAGGATGTTTCGGCAGTTGAACTTGCTGAAAGGCTAGGGATGCCGCTTGGTGAAGCAATTGTTATTCTCGGTGAATTGCAACCTGAGCTGAAATCTTAAACCTAAAAAACATTAACACTTGAAGCCTTAAATGCAATATAAACATCTGAGCCTAAATTAAGTGCCATTTCCTTGAAAGATTTCTTAGTTATTTGAACAGCAAAAACCTTGCCAACATCCACCTTAAGCTTAACAACTGAATCCGAATCGGCAACTTCAACTATTTCTCCTTTGAATTCATTTCTGGCGCTAGATTGGATTGCGGTTTTACATAGTATTATATCTTGAGGGCTGATAAAGATGGATATTTCGCCTTGTTTTTGAGCGGTAACTTCAACCAAAACACCATTGCCAATATCCACAAGGGCTGTACCCTCTGCTGTCAATTGAGCTTTTCCAGAGAACCTGTTATCAACAGCTGCAAAACTTGCAAGGTTACGTGAAAGCTTGCCGAAAACATCAATGGGTAAACCAACTTCAGTGATTTTACCCTCCTCTATTAGTGCAATGCGCGTAGGCAGCGCTTTCGCTTGGAACATGTTATGTGTTGCCATCACAATCGTAGTTTTTAACTCACGATTTACTGTCGATATAACATCCTCAATTATCTGCGCGTTCTTTGGATCCAAATTTGCTGTAGGCTCATCTAACAGCAAAAGCTTCGTCTTCAAAACTAAAGCTCGAGCTATTGCAACTCTTTGTTGTTCCCCACCTGAAAGCTTTCTTGCAGGACGATTCTCAAAACCCTCCAACTTCACTATCCTCAATGCTTCTTTTACTGCTTCACCATGCATATTCTTTGCCACTTTTCTAATTTTCAACCCATAAACAACATTATCGTAAACTGAAGTGTCAAATAGAGTTGTTTTTTGAAATACAAGCGTGCTTTGAATGCGAAGCTTTTCAGCATTTTTGGCACTAAGGATTTCATTTTTGAATTTTACTTCACCGCTTGAAATGTTTTCAAGAAAAGCCATAATTTTTAGTATAGTTGATTTGCCTGAACCGTTCGGTCCAATTAATGCCAATATTTCTCCTTGGTTGACTTGTAGGCTAACGTTATCTAGTACAGTTTTAATTGCATACGCTTTTGTAACATTATTTAATTCAACAATTATCGCCATTTTTTAAGCTCCGAAATTACTGTGGGACTCTCCATATTGTGTATAACCACTTTGCTTTTCGAGCCACAATTATAAGCGTGTTTATCAAGAAAATTATTACCATTAAAAATATCCCTAAAGCTATGGCATAACCAAAATCGCCAATTTGAGTATATCTTGAAATAGCCGTGGTTAAAACATCAGTTAAATCAGCAATGTTGCCGCCTACCATCAACGCTACCCCTAACTCGGCGATTGCTCGGTTGAAGCTCGCAATATTTGATAGTAAAACACCGTTTAGAGCTTCCTTCAAAACTGCTATTGCTGCTTGCGATTCTGAAGCACCTAGAGTTTTTGCCAAGTTCATAATTTCTGGATCGACTGCTTCTATGGATGTTACCATTATGCTGATTAGTATTGGTGTTACAAGTATGGCTTCGCCAATTATTATGCCACTTGGAGAGTAAAGCAGCCCTAGAAAACCTAGTGGACCGCTTTTTGAGAAAAGAAGGAAAAGTACTAAACCTAATACAACTGTTGGTATACCTATCAATGAATTAAAGAAGCCTTTAACGATTGTTTTGCCTTTGAAAATTTTTAAACTTATTACCATGGCAATGGGGGTTCCCCAAAGTGCAGCTAGAATTACTGCTATTCCAGAAAAAAGGAGAGAGCGGAAGACGATTCCGTAAAGTGTTGGGTCGCCTTCTAATATTAACTGCCCAGCTTCTGACATTCCACTAAGTATGTCAACCAATACTGTTGTCCTCTAAGTGTAGAGCTCTGAGTAGCCGTTTCTGTATTGTGGCGGACATTCGGAACCGTCAAAGAATGCGGCGCTTTGTATCCAACCTACGACTGGTTGTGGCGCTTTGTCTTTTAATGGTTGCACTGCACCGTGGAATAGGCTTTGTCCATAGTCCGCTTTGCCGTAGTCTTCTATGAACTGTTGAGTTTCCGGCGAGGTTAAGTATTTTATGAAATCCATCGCGTCAACGTAGTTTATCTTATCGTGTATGGTTTGATTGGCTGGTACCGTTTGGTTTACTGCCATTGCGCTGTAGACATTAAGGAGAGATTTTTCCTCGGTTAAGAGCGCAACTGAAGATATGGTGCCATCTTTCTCAAACTTTAGGAACGTTCCTATGTCTGACACTGTGTAAGCATCTTTCTGGTCAGCTACCGTTAAAGTTGCACCCATGCCTTGGCCAACGTTTGCGTACCAGGGTTGTGCTGAGATTTCTGTGTAGTTGTAGCCTGCTGCTTTCCACAGGCTTTGCTCTTTACTGTGGGTTCCGGAGTTGTCTCCTCTGGAAACGAATATTTTGGTTTGCCCTAATTGGTCAGTTAAGTTCCCGCCGTAGTTTGCAATGTTCTTTAATGCTTCGTTTGTTGTTTTGCCTTCAATGTGTGCAGGGTCGCTTTCTGGTCCTACGACTGTGAAGTAATTGTAAGCAATTATTTTGCGGTTAAGTCCCCAGCCTTGCTCGAGAAAAGTTAGCTCTTGCGCAGGTGCATGCACGAGAATTAGGTCGGCATCGCCGTTTTGGGCGTGTTGTATGGCTATTCCTGTTCCAGCTGATATTACGTTGATGTCTACGTTTGTGTGTTTGTTTTCATAGTCTTCCTCTAGTGCAGTCAGTAGATCTGTGTCGTAGAGGCTTGTAGTTGTGGATATTATTAGGCGTCTTTCGGCGACTTGGTTGAAATAGACGAGTGAGCCTGCGACGACGATTATGGTTGCGAGGGCAGCTACTATTATTAGTTTTTGCCACGTTTGCATTTTAAACACCGTTATGTTTTGAGATACATATCATTAACCTTATAAACTTTATCGCAAATAGTTTTAGATAGATTGTTAGCAAATAAAAAACATAAGCTCTCCTGCAAAGCTTGGATTGAATACAAAGGAAAACCCTTAATTGGCAAAGGTGGCGCAGAAATTCTAGAAGCAATCGACAAAGAAAACTCGATTTCTAAAGCTGCAGAAACGCTGGGAATGTCCTATCGCTACGTTTGGAACTACATCCAGGAAATTCAAACGGTCATGGAAGAACAAATCGTTGAAACCTACAAAGGCGGCAAATCTGGCGGAGGCGGAGCAAAGTTGACTGATTTGGGTAAGGGTTTGCTTGGTGAGTATAAGCAAGCTGAAATTTATTTGGATAAAGTTTTGTCTGATCCACGTTGTTTGGAGGTGAAAGGTTTGAAGTTAAGTGCACGCAACCAGTTTAAAGGAAAAGTTTTAGCGGTTGAAAAAGGCGTCATTACAGCCAAAGTTAAGCTTGAAGTTAAAATGCCCGTAACCGTAACTGCAGTTATAACCAAAGAAGCGGTTGAAGAATTAGATATAAAAGTAGGCGACGAAGTAACTGCAATCGTGAAATCAACAGAAATCATGATTGCAAAATAAAAATTTTTTTATTTTTTATTCTACAACGTACCTGTAGGTTATGTGTTCGCCTGCTGTTGTGCTTTTTCGTGTGATTTTTAGTATATCGCCCGGTTTTGCGCCTATCGCTTTAACGGCTGGGTCGCCTGATTTTATTTGTGGCATCTGGTAGGGCTTAACTTTGAATTGCGCGAGCAGTTGATTCTTTTCTTTTTCGCTTAGGATTTCGTGGAATGGAACTAACGCGTGCTCAAATATGTCGAACACCGGGAACGATTTGGGAAGTAGCTCTACTTTTTTCTTCTTTGCGCCGAGCTTCACTGCGTGTGTGTAGCGTCCTTCAGTAACTACGATGGCTCGGTCGAGGTCTTTTTCTTTCATTACTTTGTAGAGGGTGTTCATGGCGGCGATGCCAACAGTGGCTTCGCCTAAAATGCACCAAACGATCGCTTTTTCTTTATCCTGAGGAATGTCAATTATGTAGGCATATGCGCCTTCAAATTTTTCTTTTTCAATAAGCTTGTATTTTCTTAGTTTAATTAGAACCTCAGCTTTCCTTTCCTCAATAGTTTCAACTTTAGTAGTGCTCAAACCACAAACCTCAAAGATAGAATACATGCAACCTAAAACAAACATTTACCCTTAAACTTTATGGTTTTTAAAACACAAGATTGTATGCAACTTGGCTTTTTACGTTGAGTAGAAATCAAAATTTGTCTAGATTTGAAAGATGAACTAAAATTTTTGAACTTGGGTTTTTAGCTTTCGGTTGTTTTACAGATTTTTTAAAGTTTTGTGTTTGTGGGGTTAATTTGTTCAAAACGGAATGTAGACTTCACAGAATATACTTTTGCGGTTAGGCTTTTACCAGTTTGTAGCCCATCTTGTTTCCCATTCCGTACTTGTAAGCTAAATTGATTATCAAATTTCCCATGGCTTCCAGGTTGCGTGCGGCTTTTAGTGGCCCACAATCTACTGGTTCAAAACCGATGTCTTTTGTTAGTTGGGCTACGGTTTTTTTGGCTTTCAAATTGTCTCCTGCGAAGAATGCTGTTAATTGTTCGCCTGCAACCATGCCAGTGCTCTGGTTAGAAGCAAATACAGTGTTGAAGGCTTTTACTACATGTGCCTTAGGAAGTTTTTTCTGTGTTTCTTCAGCTGAGGAAGTTGTGCAGCTAATTCCTAAATCCATGTTTGATCCGATAGCGTTCATAACGTCAATTATGGTTTTCCCGTCAGCAAACTGCTTTATTGTTTCTATTGCATTGTTTGCGTTCTCATATGGAACGGCGAGGATGATTAATTCTCCCCATTTAGCTGCGTCGGCAACTGGTTCGTTTGGGTCGCGGTGACCGAACTTAATTTCGTGTCCTGCCTTGATTAGACCGTTGTATAACGCGCTACCAACGTTTCCTTTTCCTATAATTGCTATTTTCATGAATTATTACCTGAAAATAGTAGAGTTTTGTTAGTTCTTTAGAAGTTGTGACTGTAATGTGCCTACAACGTGTGCTTCTATGGGAAACATAGGAGTTAACAAGTAAAGGTTTAGTTAGTTTATGTATCATTTTGCTCATGTTTACACAACGATTCTTCAGCGATGGTTTTAGATAATCCAAGGGCTAAATTATCAGCTATTCTTTCCCACATCTCAATTTTTTCAAGTGTAAACATGTTTTTTCGTTTATCGTTAAGCTGTAACAGCCCCAACCTATGATTCCCAACGCGTAACGCAATTAGCGCAACTGACTCGTATCCTTCCCCGTTACAACGGTTGCGCGTTTTGGTTTGGCGGTCTTTATCAGTTGTGGTGGCGAGAAGTCTTGTCGTGTCGTTTGCCCAAAAACTTCCTTTCTTAGTAAAGAATTTTTTTGCGGGATCAAACCGTCCGCAGATGACGTTTCCGCACATGCATTCGATGATTGGATCACCTTTGAAATCACGAATAATGAAACCTGAATCATCTTTCCTGCACAGTTTGTTTTCTAGTTCGACATGTTCAGGGGGGAAACCTCTAGTTTCATAGTATGGAAAGTCATCATCTTCCTTAAGCCTGATTCCTACTGCTTGGCAATCTGATTGTTTCTGGAAAAAATCGGTGGTTGCTCTAATTAAATCACTTGTGTTATTTGTTGAGTTGGTTATTTTTAAAAAGTTGATCATAATTTCGCGTTCTGCTTCTGATTTCTTGCGCTCTGTGATGTTTTCAAATATTACTGCGAAATACCCTTTTTTTGGGCTGTAAATCGAGAGATGCAGCCAGAGGTTTAAAGGCTTAACGAAAGTTTCAAGTTCTTCTGCTTTTCCGCTGCAGGATACTCTACCGTATATTTCAAATAATTCTGGGTTTGCTCCTTCGATTCCAGGTATTACTTTTAAAGCTCCCTTGCCAATTACTTGTCCTCGATTGAGTCCAGTTATTCTTTCAAAAGCTTCGTTAATTTGTAGATAAACGAAATCTGTCGGCTTTCCATTCTTGAATATCATTCTGCAATATGCAAAACCGTTAAGCATGTTGGCACACAAATAGTCAAATTGCAGTTTGGTTCGTTTGAAAGTTAAACCAGGGGGTTCTACTGCTGAGAACCATAAATCATTAAAGTGCCTCTGGGATAATTCAACTAAACTGAGGTTATTCGAATAAACAACAAAACTGTCGTTTCTGTTTTGGGTTTGAGTTGAAAGCAGAATTTCTTTTTCGTCAAATGTAACTAAAGCAAAAGAAGGCAAAATATCAACGAACCTAATTTCTAAGTGAGCTTTTTGCTGTAGACTATATGCCCTCTTTGTTAGAGTGTTATTCTTACTTTTTTGTGTAATAATTCTAATGTTTACTTCTTTTTTCATAATAGAATCAAAAATTTCTTTGATGAAATCAAAAAATTGTGTCAATGTCTTTTGATCAGTAATAACGCAAATGATTTTTTTGGAATTTATAATTAGTTTCTGGAGTCGATTTGAAAAAGCCTTTCCGCTTGGAACTAAAACAAATTGGCATCCATCGACGTGTTGTTCGTTTGTAAAGTCTTCATATTCATGGAGTAAGATAGTTGTTTTTTCCTGTAATTCTCGACTTTCTGTTTCTCTCCGTTCTATTAATATGGCTAAAACTTCGGGTAAAGGAAGCTCATATCTGGCTGGGGTAGATACAATCTTCTCAATTAAACCTTTTTTCTCCAATTCGACTGCTGCACGATAAGCGTCCGGACGGGCAACTTCTGAAACGTCGGTGATTTCACTTATTGTTGATGCTCCAATTCGTAAATTTTAAAACAATAAAATACAGTGTCTAACGAAAGGTCAAGAGTCTTCTAAGGGCCTCAGGAATAATCCCGATTGCTAGAATATTTCGAAGGAAAAAGAAGATACATAGCCATATACTCGTCCAGGACCCAGAAGTATCTAAACAAGAAAGCTATTTTGATTTTTCATAAAGTTCAGTGTTCTTTTTCTTTTCAAAACTATAATTCTTACAACTATAATTCTTAAAGATCTGCACTAAATTCATTTCTATTCCTGAACTATTTCTTAATGACATAAAATTTAGGTGCTTTTTTGAAGAAATACAACACCAACGGGATTGATTCTAGAAACCAAAGTATAGGGGACAAAACAAGCACTGTGAAATGTTCACGAATCTTTTGTGCCTTACTGAGTTTAGCAAAGTTCATTTTCAGTCCTATTTGATAGACGCCAAACAGAATAATTGTGTTTAAAACAAATAACGGCGTGAGAAACCAAGGATATGCTTGTTTTATGATTAACGAAGGTATTAATGTAAAAAAACTTACTGCGCCTAAAAACCAGCTAGCCATTCTGTATGTTGCTTTGGCTTTTTCCCACAAACCCAGTCTACTCAGATTTTCAATATTTCCTTTTATCCATCTTTGTCGTTGTTTCATGTAGTCGGAAAATGTAAATGGTGATTGTTCTTCAAGAACCCCGCCATGCCAACCGAAGATTCCTCCATATTCTTTATGTGCAACATAACCAAACAAGCTATCTTCTGCACAGGTATCGGGGAAATCCCAACCAATACTCTTCTCTATATCAGCTTTCAAAAGTAGATTTGAGCCATGTAACCAATCAGGTTTCTTTTGTGATTTTAACATGGCACAGCATGTATAACATAATGTTGGTCTGACGGCGTCTAAATATTTGACCAATTTGCTGCCAACCTCAATTTTGTTTGGATATGTAATTAATCCTTCTGCTATTGGTTCTCGATTATTATCAATATGATCTAGAATTGACAAGAGACCTTGTTTAGTAATCATTGATTCATCGTCAAGATGATATATCCATATGTCGCCCGTGTTTTCTCCGTTTTTCTCTCTTTGTTCTACTGCATACTGCAGTGCCCTTGCTTTGTATTTGGCATTACTGAATGTTGAATAATTTTGAGGAACAGTTACTGTAACTGCACCATCAAAAGTTTCATTCACCTCAGAAACTACGCATAAATCGTAATTGCTATATCCAACTTCTTTACATATCCGATTAATGTTATAGACTGACTCTTGTACAATAGGCATATTGCCTATAGAAGTTATCTGAAATATCACTCTTTTTGGGTTAATTGGAACAAATATTTTCTTGATTAGTATTTTTCTGTACTTTATTACATCATATGCCAAAGAGAAATATATTGGGATGCCAAATAGCCATATAAGCCATAGGAAATTGAAAATCAATCCTTATTTTCTCCTAAAGTTAATGTATGACTATCATTTCTTATCAACTTTTTCTAGAAGCGTTTTACTATTAAAAACTCGTATCGATAGTTTCACGCGATTTTGACCTATCATTACGGTGAGACTTTTAGCTTGGCTAATCAAAGCAAATGGGGATTGTCATGTCCTTGGCTTTTGGATTGATTGAATTATTGTTAAAAGCAATTGCAGTTACAAAAAGAATCTCCAAGAAACATGAAGGTACGTGGAGCATTGCTGAATCCACAAAGAAAATTCAGCAACTTATCTTTTCTCTTTCAAGCGAGCCCTTGATGGTAAACGAGGTTTGAAGTGTCAAGTGCTTTCATTTTTTAGCTTATTTCTTAAGTAGCTCCATTAGCTTAGGCATTAATTCGCATCCTCGCTCAATAGTTCCAAGACTACCTTTTGCACATTCTCTCTCACAGAACTTAACTGCTTTGCCATTGCCAATAATATTGTCGCCTGAAATCATAACTGGAACTGGTGTGTCACTGTGCACTTTCAATGAACAAGGCGTCGCGTGGTCAGTGGTTATGCAGATAAGATTGTCTTCAAGCGAAATCTGTTTCAGTAGTGGTCCAAAAAAGTATTTGTCTATGGCTGAGATTATCTGTGTTTTTAATGTGCAGTTGCCGTCGTGACCTGGTTCGTCTGGTCCTTTGAGGTGAATGTAGAAGCAATCATGTTTTGGCAGGGTGTCGAGTAATGCTTTCACTCGGACCTCGCAGTCTTTCTGCATGTTACCTGAAGGCGGCGGAAGAAGAGATGACTCCATGCCTGCAAGCTGGGCTATGCCACGTTCTGCATGCATATCCGCCAAACAAGCGAAATTAACGTGGTAATGTTCGTTTATGTTGAAGAATCGTGGAAGTAAATGCCCTGCGTCGCGGGTTAAGACGACGTTTGCTTTAAGTTTGCCTTCAGCAGCGCGTTTTACGTTTATTGGGTGATTTTCCCAGAGCTCGTGTGACTTTTCAATGAACTCGTTTACAAGTGTTGCTGAGACTTTAGCTGCTTCAGTTTCGTTTGTGGGTTCGCATTTTTGCAAAACCATTTCAACTTCAGCTTTCGCTACACCTAAGCCGTTAACGATTGTGTAGGCTGGATCGCTGTTAGTTATGTCGCTTGAAAGAGGCTTCAACTTACTTTTTATTAGCAGTACTGCCCTGTGTCCTAAGGTGTTGCAGAACTCAAAGGTGGAAGGATATGTTTCCAGTTTAGCTTCTTTATTAACAGCTTTGGTAAGCTCAGTTGCTTCTTCTGTAGATAAAGTCCGGGCGACTCTGCGGTCAAGAATGTTTTTTCCTTTACCCAACGTAGCAAAGTTACATCGCAGCGCTAAATCGCCATCTTTCATATTCAAGCCTACGCCAGCTGCTTCAATGACTCCTCTGCCTGTGCTATATTTGAACGGGTCATAACCTAGAAGTGAAATAACCGCAACGTCACTCTCAGGCGCCACGCCCTTTTTCACCGAGTACATTAAACCAGTTTTCCCAATTTTAGCAAGAGAGTCTAAGTTGGGGGTGTCTGCTACTTCGAGGGGTGTTTTGTTACCTAAAGATTTTATCGGTAAATCGCCCATTCCATCAATTGCAACGTAGATTAGTTTCAAGCTATTTGCCTCGTTAAGTGATAGCTAGCTCGGTTAGCCTTATTATTTTTTGCTTAAAAATACCTATTTTACGCCAAGAACTTTCCTGATTTCGTCTTGAGTCTCGTGAGGAGTCGCGGTTGTGTTAACTAGGTAAACTTCTGTTTGCTCAAAGAGTCTTCGGAAAAAGTTCGTTCTAACAGCGATTTTTCTGTTATCTTTTACCAGCTGATGTGGGTTGCAAAAGTTGTGAGCCAACAAATACTGAACTCCTTCTTCCACATTCAAAGGAGAAACAATGTTCTTGTCGTCTGGGTCTCGTTTTAGCATAATTATTTTGTTCAGAGTCGCCATAGGAATCACGCCGCCGTTGCCCACAATCCACCGTATATTCACAATTGCCCTGCCACGTTGGTCAAACTGTGCTTTATCCACTAAGCGTTCATACTCGTTCCATATTTTGCCGATGTCTGCTTGAATGTAAGTGTTCTTTTCTGAACCAAAAGCTAAAGGTTCACGACTGCTAAGCCGCACAAAGTACCAGTCATCGCTGATTAACCGTGCAGTTGGATTGCGCAGGAGTCCCCATGAATGAGTTGTTTTACCAGTACCTGAGGGAGCAATAATTGAAACGCCCAAACAATTAATATCTATCATTGCACCGTGAACTGAGTAAATCCTGTGTTCATCCTCCAGCACATCACCTGAGACAGCCAATGCAATGCTCTTTACCCAACCGTAATAATCCACGTTAATCAAAAAAGCAGTCTTTGTGTAAGCATCATATTTGACGCTTAAAGGTTCTCCGGGATTAGACAAAACGATAAGACGTCCATGAGAGCGATTGTTTTCGTTTGCGGTGAAAAAGTTATCTTCCCACTTGTTTTTGGTGGCTTCGGAGTCGGTTAAAATTTTTATGCAGCAACCGTAGATTTCAGCCTTACTTGTGTAAAGGAGACGGGGTTCGTAGATTTCGTAGAGCCTATCTTTTTCTTCAGGACTAATTAACTCAACAGTGTAACTCATAATAATCATATCCCCAAAAAATGATATAGAAATTTAGTTCTCAAACATACCGATAAGGTTTTCGAGAAAAGAAAACAGCTACTTGGTGTTAAAACTCTTTCTTTACCCTTATGGTTTTTTTGAAAGACTAAAGTCCAAAGATAGCAAAACTGACCAAAATTGTTTTCCGGCTTTCAAAAGAGAGTGGTTATGCATTTAAGGGTGGTGTGCCTTTATGCAGTTTTACAGAGTTGAGGTTTGCGTGCCGTACGATAAAGAAGTACTCGAAAAATTCCGGCTTTCAGGCAGGATTCTGAGGGAAACCCGCGAGGAAATGCGTGGCTACGTAAAGGAAGACATGCTTGTAATTGATGTGTGCGAAAAAGCTGAAGGATTAATTCGAGTAAAAGGCGGTAAACCTGCCTTTCCCTGTAACGTCAGCATCAACGAAGTTGCGGCACACTACACAGCGCCGCCCTGTGACCAGTCAAGGATTCCCGTTGGCTCAACAGTTAAAGTGGACCTAGGTGTGCAAGTTGACGGTTACGTCACCGACACCGCCTTCACCGCAGCTTTTAGTGCGGAAGGCAGAAGCATGACAACCACTGCCGAACTCGCCCTCAAAACAGCCATCGACAACATCCACGGCGGCATGGCCCTGGGAAAAATCGGCGCTTTGATCGAAACTACCATCAAGAACCGTGGCTTCAAACCAATCAGCAACCTCACGGGGCACTCAGTTGGTCGTTACCTTATCCATGCAGGAACATCCATCCCGAACGTAGCCCAAGCATCACTCGGTAAGGTGCATGCAGGCGAAGTGTATGCGATAGAACCTTTCGTCACTCAGCCCGACGCAATCGGCAGAGTCGACGATGCTCCTCAAATCACGATTTACCGCTTACTCAAAGTCAAATCCACAAAGACTGAAGCAGCCAAAAAAATGCTCAAACACATCGAAAGCAATTTCCGAACTTTGCCGTTTGCAGAACGTTGGCTCCTTGGAGTCGTACCCCCTGAGCAGCATAAAGTCGCTTTCAAAGAGTTGTTTATGACAAAAGCAATTATGGGGTATCCGATTTTTGTGGAAGCCAGCAGGAAACCTGTTGCTCAAGCTGAACATACGTTGCTTATAAAAGATGATGGTTGTGAAGTTTTAACCTAAAAAACGGTTAACTTCTTAAACGTTGTAGGTTTTTTCTTTTTCTTTAACTTCTTTGTAGATGGCTGTTATCATTTGTTTGCCGCTGCACTTGGAACATGGAGTGTCGATTTCTTTGTAGACGTAGTCGCCGCGTTGGAATTCTCGGCTGGTTTTTGTGTTGCAGCTTTTGTTGTTGCACTCGGTGATTGTCATGACTTTTGGGGCTTCAATTTTTACTTCAGCTGATTGTCTCTTGGATTGGAACAGTAACCCCACGGACATTGCTAATGCGAGGACACCTATACCAGCCAAAACACCAGCAGCTAATTGGTCGCCAACTAGGTAGGTTTCTATTGAAATAATCAGCGCAGTTATTGCGAGTGCCATGACGATTAAAACTATGATTGTGAGGTATGTAGAGATTTTTTTGTTTGCGGATGTGGATTGAGTTTGATTTTGAATCATTGTATTCACCTTTATTGTCCAACTCCAATGGAGTTGCCAACGCCAACAATTATGACTTTGTCGCCTTCTTTGGTGCGTTCAACTATGACTGCCTTGACCCGTTCAATGACTTTGTCTGTAGCATCGTTAATTTCTTTACGCATGGGAGAAACTGCGTCGCCGATATCTTCTTTGACGATTATGGCGTAGTTGGGTATCTTGTATTTGGTTAGTTTCTCTTCAATTTTGAATGCATCCACGCCTGGTCCACCGATGGCTGCGCCGATGCCCTCAGAGACTTCACCTACGAGTTCGCCTTCAAGTTTGAGTCCTGCGTCAATCATGATTAAGCAGCCAATTTTGCCTTCATTTTGTTCAATAACTGTTTCAACCGCTTCGCCGGGTTTGCCGACGTTTCCGCCTGGACCTGTGGCTTTGATTACCAATGCTGTACGACCTTCGATGGGTACAGTTGCCATAACGCAGTCTTTAGGCAGCTTGACAATTTCGTAGCCATGCATGAGTTTTCCTGCAACTAGAGGTCCCGCTCCGTCACCGATGGGTTGACCATATGCGAATGCTTTGAGAGCACTTGAGTATGCATCTGCTTCCTTCATAACCATTGGCAATATCATTTGAAGTTGCATAATTACGTAGAGGCTGAGGGTTTTTTTGCCTTGGATGTAGTAGTGGCGTACAACTTTGTAGATGAAGTTCAGAGCCATCGCAGCTTCAAGGGTGTTTTCCAAGTTGTTTACTTGAACCTCATCATTTTGGACTTGTGGCGCCATGAGTTTAACTTCTTCTTTTAGGCGTTCGTCTCTTACGTCTAGGATGTGGTCGAGTTTGTTGACGATGCCTGCTGGATCCATGTTTTGTGGTCCAATGGTAAAGTAGTCGAGGTATCGGTCTACACGAGCAGATGGGTCAGTGGTTGGTTTACCGATTTCCTTGATGGTTTCAATGGCAGTTTTTCTGCCCTCTTCTTTAATGTGTTTTAGTTTATGCAGGCTGTTTTCAACTTCTCGGATCATAACGTACATCTGGATACGTTGCCCATAAAAAATAAGAACTATGAAGAACACGTATGACAATAGACTGATTATCTGGGTAATTGAATCGCTCCCTGGAATAAGACTCACTTTAAGACACCACTTCTTTCAAAAACTACTATCGCTAAGTTATAAAGCTATGCCAAATTACTCTTAAAAATTTAGAATTGAAAAGAATGTTGCCAGCTTTCCCAGGTTCACGTGGCCTAAGACCACACTACAGCTGGAAACGGAACACGGTTTAACTTCTGAGTTCGGAATGGGATCAGGTGGAACCCGTGCCCTTTGACCGGCAGACAAAGCATACATTTCAACAACCCAATATATACCTTCTGTTTCGTTTTTGAAAGAAGGCTTAGAGTGTTATTTTACAAGGATGACGATGATTATTATCCTTGAATACAGTATCCTTTGGGTTTTTCGGACAGGCAAGTGCCCATCTATTGGGGCTAATACCAAAGGGATTGTAAATTATACTAATCAGAGTATAAAAAAAGAAATATCTAAAATTGAATCAACAAAGTTGCCTGTTTAATCAGTCAAAAAAATTTTGTTATTATTAAGTTAAACAATAGTTTGCGGCAAGTTTAACGTGTAGTCGTTCTGCGCCATATCAACATTATTAATGCAACCGCTAAAACCGCAATCACAATTGCCATGCCAATTAGGACAGTTTGTTCCCAATTGGAACCGAACAGTACGTTTGTTAGAGTATTATCCCCCCTTTAGTTAAGTGAACCTAAAATGCAATCAGTCATAATGTCAACAAGTCAAACGCAAATCAGAATTGAAAAACTGAATTATTCAATTTCCGATTTTTCTGGCATGCGGATCTTCCAAAACAAAAAACGATAATAATCTAAAATGCGGCTGAAATTGGGGTTAGGTGCCATTGTTTCATATTAACATTTGATAAGATTAAAGAATAGTTACGCTTTTTCCACAAATGACAGTTTCAGCTTGATGGTATCTATCCAAAGTCTAAACGTAACGGCTTTTTAATTTCTTATAGGAGAGCATGAAAAAAACAACTGGTCGACCTAAAATTTTATATTTTAAGGCGGTATTGTGGTTAAAAAAGTTCCAATTGGTTCGTGGGGCTCCAAAATTTGGGAGGGCAAAAATAAACCTGACTATGAAAAAGAAACTGTTAGCTATAGGTGCCCTCATTATCGTAGTTCTGTCAGGTATTGTAATTTTCAGCGTAGTTGAAACAACTGTTCTAGGTGATCCAATTCGGGTAGCATGTATTGGGGACAGTATAACCCAAGGAAGCGGTTACCCAAGTAAATTGAATGATTTGCTCGGTTCTAACTATATGGTAGCTAACTTTGGAGTCAGTGGATCCACCGTTTCGACTTATTCTAACAGACCATATATGGACCAAGTTGAATTTCAAGAAGCAATTGACTATCACCCCGACATCGTTGTGATAATGTTGGGAACTAACGATGCTAACCCCGACATCGCCCAGAACGAAACCAGTTTTGAAACTGATTATTCACAACTCATCACTGCTTTCGAGCAGCTTGAAGGAAGACAATTGATCTGGGTTGTTAAATCGCCACCGATATTTGCTCAAGACTCAAGTTACAACAATACCTATCTTGAAAAGAACCTACTTCCCAAGATTGATAGGTTAGCGGACCAAATGAACCTCCCTTCAGTTGATTTGTACAGTGCTTTTGGCGACCACTCTGACTATTTTATGGATGGAGTTCACCCAGACAATGACGGCGCAACGTTAATTGCCTCCAACGTGTATGATGCAATAACTTTGCCCGATGGTTCTCCTGATACCTCTTACTTCGGTGAAGGGTATTTAGGTTGATTTCTTGAAGAATAACTAGTGAGTTATAATCTGCTTTTGTTTGAAATGCAAACTGTTAATTAGTAAATCATAAGTACAGAAAGATAGATGTCACAGGAACCTGAATCAGACTCAAAGAATGAGGGCATAGCTCTTCCAGTTGACCTTGTTCGCACAGTAGCGATAGTTCTTGTTATACTACTTCATGCAGCCATTGAACCTAACCCAACCTTAGATTTAATGTCACCCCCTGGGGTACAGCTATGGTGGACATCAAACGTCTATAATTCAATAGCTCGGTCAGCCGTCCCGTTGTTTATCATGTTAACTGGCGCATTGCTACTTCAACCAAACAAAGCAAACGAACCACTTCGAGTTTTCTTTAAAAAACGCTGGAACCGAATAGGTATCCCTATCCTCTTTTGGGGAGCAATATTTTTTGCATGGGACTTCTTTATCCGAGGTCAATCTCCAACATTATTGTTTGTTTTGCAGGGAGTTCTAGCGGGACCTTATGTGCACTTTTGGTACGTATATGTCCTAGTAGGCTTATACCTAATTACACCTCTTTTACGGATAATCGTGGCTCATACCAATTGGAGAACCATCAAGTATTTTCTGATAATTTGGTTTGCAGGCACTGGCATATTACCTCTTTTAACTTTGTATGCAAGCATCAGCCCTCAAGCTCTGTGGTTTAGGCAGAACGTTTTCCTCTTGGTTGGATTGTTGGGTTACTTTGTTCTTGGAGCTTACGTTGCCAAATTAACACTGCGCAAATCCGCTCTTGCCTTAATGTTGATTTTAGGTTCAGTTTGGACAATAATTGGCACTTACTTTTTAATAGCATCTTTAGGTGAACAGTATAGCCAATTTTTCCTCGATGCATCAAGCTTCAGCGTAATAATCTCTTCAGTTTCGCTGTTCCTTATTTTAACATCGGTTCCAACCAAAAAAATTGAAACCCGTTTCCCAAGAGGAAACCGAGCGTTAAAGTTGATTAGCGAAAATACTTTGCCAATTTACCTTTTCCACATAATAATTCTTGAAACTCTCCAAAAAGGGTATTTAGGCCTTAAAATAAGCGTAACAAACTTGAATCCAATTATAGAAATTCCAATAATCACCGCCGTGACCCTACTAATCTGCTTAGCTATCATCCTTCCGATAAAGAAGATACCTTACGTGAAAAGAATCATCGGCTGAAAACTAAAAAAACTCCACCGAACGATTTATTCCAAGCTCCTAAACCCGCTTAAATAGCAAAAATTTAAACCCTAAAAACAACGAATAATTAATCAAGGAAACTATTTATACTTTGAAAATAATCAAAACAGCTATTACCCGAATGTATCAAACTTACATATCGGGCCGACAAACGTTTGATAAGATAAGGATAGAAAAATTTTTCTGCGAAAATTACCCCTTCGTAAGTATTTTAGTCGGCTACATGCTTGTTGCCCTTTCATTAGGACCTTACCATAATGGGGATACTGCATGGGAATACGACGCTGTAATGGGCGTATTGAAGTATGGCTTACCCTACGCGAACGGTTTATACTTGATGGACCAGCCGCCTTTAGGCTTTTACATTCAAGCAGCATTCTTCAAAGGGTTCGGTTCATCGATTAATAACGGAACGTTTTTGGTTACTTTGTTTGGACTTGGATGCGTCGCTTTAGTTTATGCAATTGGCAAGGCAGTGTATAACAAGACCACAGGTTTTTTCGCGGCAGCGCTCTTTGCCTTTAGCCCCTGGCACATGCTCCTTTCCAGAACATTCCTAATTGACGTGCCATGCTTATTTTTTAGTCTGCTTTCTCTTTTTGCAGGAATAATTGCAATACAGAAGAATTCGTTCAAACTTTTTATTGCTTCGGGGCTAATTTTTGCTGCGGCTTTTAACACAAAATTATACGCCGTCTATGTCCTTATCCCATTATTAGCCTTCCTTTTCTATTATGGACCAAAAAATGTAAAACAGACTGTAACATGGCTGGTAGCATTTTCCTTGCCCGTAATGTTGATTTATTATTTGTGGTACCAAACAATTACAGGAAATGGACTGGGCTCAATTTTTATCCATCCTGACTTTATCGTACATGAAGCAAGCAGCGTTGTTCCATCATACTTTTTTGTCGGCAATTTCATAGTGAGTTATGGGTTAGGCTGGTTTTTCATTGATGCTGCAATTCTATCACTGATAATTTGCTTTGCGGAAAGACGCCTATTTCAAAAGTTTATCCTTGTTGATTCCATTTGTTTAACCATTATTGTTTGTGTGCTGAGCGTTAACACTTTTTTGGGGGCAGGCTTAGACCTTAAATCGCCATACCTCAACTCAATAAAATATGACTATCAATCATTGCCTTTCCTAAGTTTCTTAGCGGCATCATTGATAACCAAAAGCCTCTCACTTTTCAATATAGACAAGGCAAAGAAGAAACTAAACAAGATAGCCTACTTTTTTGTCGCTTCAGCAGGATTCATTCTGGTGGCGGCAACAATTAGTTATAGCATGAGTTACGTGCATCTTTTTACAACATGGAATTATTTCCTATTCAGAGTAGAGCCCAACCTTAACTTAGGATATTCGCTTTTTAATGATACTCCAATAGGCGTAAACAGCGTTTTGATGAGTGCCCAATACTTGGGGTACGCATTTTTGTTATCGGGAATGATATGGATAAGTAGACATAAGATAGTTTCTTTACTAACGATAGTTCGGCAAAAAATTAAATCTCGAACTTTTCCGTTAAAGTAAAAAACAAGTCTTATGTACTTGATTGGGACATACAGAAAAGGGATGCATCATGCAAAACGACGCAGAAACAAGAATTAAACAAGACCTTCTTGCTGAGATTCAGAATTTAGAACACAATTACGAAATTATAGCTAATTTTACGGCAGGAATAGAATATGAAGTAACAGTTATCGGCTCCAGCATTCAATCATTCAAAGACGGCTTAAGCCGAGCCAGCGCTTTCGTACTTGCCCTCTACAACCTTAAAGGCAAAAGAGTTAACATTCCATGGGATCCACTCTTCACCAATCTGGACTACGCGTTAGCAACACTCTCAACGGCGCCAAAGAAAGCAGCAGTTCAAGCAATTCTATCAATGGCTGAAGCCCAAATGGAACAAGTTATGACTTACTTTTCAGCGTTAAAAGAATCACTCAAATAAATCGAGCGGAAGAATTAATTAGAAAAAACTTTTTTCTTTTTTAGTTATTACGGTTTCTTTTTTTGCGGCTCAAATAGATTTAATCCTGCAATTTCCATTTTGTTTTTCTTACAGTTGGCTTGGCAATTGAGATAAAACGTAAAATTGAACCGCTGCAAGTTTGATGTTGGTTGCAGGTTGTTCTAAATATTATTTCCTTTTCTGCAATTATGGTACCCGCATGGGACGATGTTTGAGAAGGCGTCTCAAGGTGGTTTGTCGAGTGCTGGGATGGTGCATGTTGTTTTTGGTAGGCTAACAATGCTTGCTAGTTTTTGGGGTTTGGGCACTTTGGCTTGTGTCCACGCTGCATTTGAAATCTGATAAACTGCGGCGCTGTGGCAAATTTAACATGCGCATCATGACAGTTGTTACGGTTTTGTGGTTTCCCGCGTTGGTTGCTGGGTTCATCTGGTTATTGATATTGAATTCGACGTTGCTGGGCAGTTTTCCCGCAGGTTTCGAAGTGGAAACTAGTAGCGCGTTAAAGATAAAGGGTTAATCTTTTATTCCCTAAGCTTCGATAGTCAGGGTTGGTGTAAGTGTGGCTAAAATTAACAAAGAACTTTTTCGATTTGGAAACACCTTTGCTTTCATAGTAACTCTTGCAATTAACGGTTTAGCAGGCACAACAGTTCTCAATGGAAGATCAACCGCACAAGTCTCAGATTTATATTCCAACCCCTTTACGCCTGCAGGATACATTTTCGCCATCTGGGGAGTAATTTACATTCTACTTGGTGTATTCGTAATTTACCAATTTTTGCCAAAGCAAAAAGATAAAATCTTCCAAAAACAAATCGGTGCCCTCTTCATCTTTAGCAGTATATTCAATGTAGTTTGGCTTTTTCTGTGGCAATACGACTACATCGCTGAATCATGTGTTATGATGTTTGCGTTGTTAGCATGTTTAATTGCTATTTACATTCGTTTGGGGATAGGAAAATCAAGCGTTCCACGAGCTGAGAAGTTCTGCGTTCATTTGCCTTTCAGCATTTATTTAGGTTGGATTACGGTGGCTTCATTAGCTAACGTGGCTGCGGCTTTAGTTTCGGTGGGGTGGGATGGGTTTGGTTTAAGCGCCGAAACATGGGCTATTGTAGCTATGAGTATAGCTTTGGTGGTTACATTGGTGGTAATTGTGGCTCGAAGAGACGTTGCCTATTGCCTTGTGGTGATGTGGGCGCTTGCAGGTATAGCTGTTAAACAAAATAATTACGCAAACATTGTGGTTGTCGCTGAAGTAGGAATCACGATTATTGTGATTGCAACCGTGTTTTCTTTAGTATTTTATAAATTTAGGCATAAAACACTTTAAGAGTCCTCCTCAAGTGGGTTGAAGAGTTAAGTTAAGTATAACAAGCTAAAACAATTGGTGAAGACAAATGGCTTACCTGCGTAGCGAAAAAGAAACTATAGAAGTTGATTATCCGGTGGATAAGATTTGGGCAGCTATTCCAGAAGCAGTTAAAGTTTTGGAATGGACAATTGAAGAGAAAAACGAAGCAGACCGCAAGTTTAAAGTTAAGACCAAGGGCGGTTTCATGGCTTATGGTTCAAGCCTCCACATTGAAGTGAAACCGGTAGATCAGAATATAGCTCGAATATCGATAAATGCTGAAACTCCAGTCACTACCATAACCTCGATAATCGATTTTGGTAGAACAAGAGACCGCATGGGACAATTCATTGAAATATTGGCTAAGGTAATGGAAAAAAAGAAACCGTAAGTCGCGGATTTAAGCCAAAAATCTAATATGATTTGCAGACGCTTGATTGTATTATGATTCGCGCAATTAACTTGGGCAACAACGGAGAAAGCGAAATTAAGTTAGAGGAACTTCAAGCGCAAGATTTGTTGAATGTTTGGCTGGAACTTGTTGACCCAACAGAAAACGAGTTACTCGCAGTCTCCCAAGTTACACAGTTGCCTCTTAATTTCTTAAGGCTGTCCAAAGCAGATGGTTATATTGATTTACGTTTAGAAGAGAGCTATGCAATTATCAATTTCCTTGTCATGCAGGATGTTGTTTCTACAAAAAAAGTGTATCCAGTAGTGTTGGCGTTTTCAAAGAATTTTCTTGTGACCGTTTCGAAAAAAGAAATTCAGCCAATAATCGATAACGCAAAAGAGAGAATGAGTAAACCCAAGGTTGATCCGCCTTCGCAGGTTGCTTATTTTATTTTAGATGAAATTGTCGCCAACCATTATGTTCATATTGAAAAACTGGAGAGTCTTACTGCCACAATAGAAGAAGAAGTAGTTGAGAAAACATCCCCAAACACACTAAAGCACATATTCAAACTAAAAACCAATATGATTAGCTTCAACAAGATCTTGTGGTATGAACGAGGAACAATTTTTAACCTCCACAAATGCGGGGACAGCTGTATGGCTTCAAAAGCCAGAAACCTATTTGACACTACACACGAAGATTTGACTAGACAAATTGATATTGTTGAAACCTATAGAGAAATCCTCTCAGACGCCATAAATGTGCATTTATCATCTATCTCAAACAAAATTAACCTCTCAATAAAAGGTTTAACAGTCGTCATCTTCTACTTGACCATTGTAACCACAATTACTTCTTTCCCAAACACGGTTGCAACCTTCTTTGGAATTGCTCAGTTCGGTAACACCAACATTGCCATAGTCAGTGTCGCCATACTGCTTTCAATTGTTTTGCCTTTTGTTTGGCTGTGGAAAAAGAATTGGCTTACCTCAAAGAGACTCGATTTCGCATAGTTTCTGTGGACTGAAACTTCGGTACATTACCTGATTCCATAGAAAAACTAAACTGTAAGAAAAACAAACACCAACAATGATGTGGATTGGGCGCTCCGCTCCATTTTAGCTACAAAAACAAGTCATCAATAGCAGAAAAGCCTATTGACTACTCGGTCAAATAAATTCATACCCGGCGATTGCATGAGCAAAAAACCACCAACAATCATCTACAGAGGCAGAAACATAGGAATCGTCATTGTAACGGTTGCACAGCTAATTATAGGCGGTATTCATGCTTTTTTCGGGTTACTGCTTCTTGCATATGAAAACTATTCTTCTATCTACACAACTACAGCCTATGACATTTACACATTTGTTTTCGGATTACTAACTCTTTTTTTATCAGTTTTAATTTGGCGAAAAAATAAGGCTGGGTGGATTGGTACGGTTGCAATTTCCTTTTTTGTAATTGCTGCGGATTCCTTGACGCTTCTGAATTTACCCAGCATTCCGGGAATTCCCAAGTTTCCAGCGATAACTGAAATAGGCTACAGCCTTTTGGTTGTGTTTTACCTGCTTCAGGGTGGCATTAGAAAGAAATATTTGGTTTCAAGCAGAGAAAAATAGCTGAAAAAAGAAAATATATTAGATTATCTGAGGGTTGCGTTGTTTGGGTAACCGCGGCTTTCCCAGTAGCCGAGGTAATCAGGATTATCTGTTAGTTCAATTCGGGTTATCCATTTTATCCATTTGTAACCGTATTGGCTTTCAGCGACAAGCTCGAATGGGAAGCCTCGTTCTGGTGGAATCGTTAACCCGTTCATTTTGTAGGCGATTATAATGTGGTTGTTCGTGATATAGTCGAATGGAAGCTCGGTTGAGTACCCGTCAGAAGCATAAAAGATTACTCCCACAGCGCTGGAATTGACGCCTGCTTGCTGAAGCAAATCAGTCACGAGAAAGCCCTCCCACAGAATCGTAGCGTTCCACCCTTCCACACAATATAGGGTTACGACTTTCTGGTAGTTCTGGAATTCGCTGATTACCTGGTCGTAAGTGTATTCCACTGTCTTGTTCACTAACCCTGATATGACTAAGCGGTAGCTTGAATCGTTGAGAAATTGGGTTCCTCTGATTGCATTTTCCTGAACTTCAGCAATGGATGCGAGGTTTTGTCCCTGATAATCGCGGATTTCGCCAGGATACAGCCTTTTAGGCTGGTTCACCCCATAAAAGTAAACTCCTACGAAAACGAGCACTAACAGCATTATGACTAAGGAAACAGAGATTATTTTTCGGTAAAAACTTTTTTCCTCCACACCTATTCAACCTAAAAATTATGGCATAATTCCGCCTGTTTAAAAAAGAATACGTGTGATGCCTAAAAACCCATTGCCTCAGAACTAATTTTTCAAGGTCTTTCATTTAAAGAGAACCAAGGTTAGTTTGGTGAACCCACTTTTTCTTGAAGATTACGCATGTAAGCGGTTAAGCTTTCTATGCACACTATTTCCCGCCCAACCAACCCATGTAGTTCACGCCAAAACCTTGTGTTCACCTTGACTTTTCCCCGCTCCAAACTCTCCTGCAAACGTTTAGTGCCTTCTCTGCCTCTTCTATCAAAATCCAACAATAAAATTACCTCAGGGGCACCAAGGTTTTCAATTTCCGTTGCTGCCTCAAGGAAGGATTTGCCGCCTGTCTTCACCGTCACAAATACTCCTTCAACGCCTAACTCTTGGAGTGCCTCTGCATCTTTTTTGCCTTCGACAACGATGCGTTTGCCCTTAGCTGACTCCTCGGTTAACTGGGTTAGGATTTGCTCGATTTTTTCCAGCTTCTCCTTTAGATGCGTTGACAAACTTTTACCTAGTAATCTTTGCCTTACGCACGGTCTCTAAGCAGTCGTTGGCTTCTTTGTTGTTCGCAAAGTATCGGCGGACAGGTTCAAGGATGTCTCCAAGTTGGGTTGCTACTCCATTTTTAAGGTCCATCGGATGCAGTTTCCCTTCAATGTAGCAGGTTTCGAGTTCCTGGAAGTTTTGGAAATCGATATTTCCCCCGAATTTGGATGGACGCTCGATCGTAAAAACTGGTTTCTCCCTGAAAACTATGTATTTGCAGATGTCCATTATGGGGTTATACTTGACGGTTCGCTCAGGACAGAACGCTTTGCTCATCTTCTGCTTGATTTCCTCAGGCGTATCATAGATGAATATGCATGTATCTGGTTTACTTTTAGACATCTTAGCTGAAGCTACAGCTTCTCGCTCTTGTCCTTCGGGAATCGGCCAAATTCCAGGTTTCGCTAAACCCTGAAGTAAATGATGATGAACGCAGATGGGTTTCCAGCAGCCGATTTTTTCGCCGATTTCTCTGCCAACCATGTTTGCTTTTCGCTGATCCATGCCTAACTGGCATATCTTGACTTTCATATGGAAAATGTCTGCGACCTGCATAGGGGTGTAGAGGTAGTCGGAGACGTAGTGGGCTTCGCCTTCTTTCCTGCCTGCGATTTCAAGAGTGCGGGTGGTTCTCGCTAAGGTTAAGTTTTTAGCGATTATGACGGTTTTTGCCCAGTAATCAATGTCTTTGTAGAGTTCGTCTGAGTAGATGAATTCAATTTTGTCTCCGGGAACACCCAGCGACAGCCATGAGTGCCTGAAAAGGTCTGCTGCTTTGCGGATGAGCGTTAAGTCGCCGCCGAGTTTGTTGTTTAACCATGCATGCCACGTTGCCAAAAACGCTTTGAAATGTACTCCGGCTTCAGCAAAGTCTTTCATTTTGTAAGCGCAGATAACTCCCGTTCCTAAATGCGCCAAGCCAGAGGGTTCCCAACCGTTGTAGGCGATAGGGTGTTCTTCTGTTTCCAGAAGTTGTCGCAAATCCTCTGGTGTTACAACTTCTTCCGTGGGCGGTCTGCATATAAGTTCAATTCTTTTCTCTAAATCCAAATTTTTCCCACCTTAACTTTTGACATAGCTTTAAACAGTCCTTGGGAATTTAAGAATTTAGTTCACACTTACCTGAATTATTTCTCTGACTGCTTGTTTGTGTAAATTTGTTGGCAAGTTCAACTCTGAAATTTGTAACCAAAAAAAAGTAACAAAGAAATTACTGAATAATTTTTTTCCAGCTTTCAACCCGTTCAAGGAACTCTTGAACTGGTGCTCCTCCGTACGTTTGCAACCGCTGCCTCAACTCGGCTTTTTCAAGGGCTGCTTTCTGGAAATCCACCATTTCCTGTTCTCCATCAGTCAAATACAGAAAACCTTCCAAACCCCCAACTCTAGCACAGCGAACACTAACCGTCAAAATCTCAGAGGGCAGGGGCACATCTTTTGGGTCGTCTCCTGGACCATAAACATAGAAGGCGATGTAGAAGGGTTTTTTGAGCAACTTTTTAAACGCACGCGTCAGCATTTCCCAATACCATGGCGTCGCATAGTTTTTACTAAACATAACCACGCAGAATTTGTCGGCGTACTTGGCTAAATCATCAAAGGCCACGCCATAACGCTCATATGAACTCACAGGGTCTGGTTGGAGGCAAAAAACAAGTTCTTTTTTGACTACGTCTCGGATTTGCGCCATGTAATCGTTGATTTCTTTTCGGCGCCATTCCAGCCAGCCTAAACCGCTTTTGGCATGTCGTTCTTGGCATCTTGGGCAGGTGCAGTGGTCGTGGTCGGCGAAGTATTGGCTGTTTAACCAAATGCCGGGCGATTGCCTGTCAACATCTGCGATGTACTTGAGTTGCTCTTCGCGGTATTCTGGTTGTGTTGGGCATAGGACGCTCCAGTAGATGTTGAAGTTGTTGTTTCCAAATTTGGCTGGTCCCAAAGGCGATTGTGATATCCAATCGGGATGGTTTTGTCCAGTTAGGGTGTCGGCGAAGAGAGCTAGGTTACTGTACATGTCTTGCTGGGGGGTTAGCCTTATGCCGGTTTCTGGTTTTACTCGCAGGATGTGGAAGTCGAATCCTTTGGGTTTTTGGGGTTGGAATGTGTATGAGCCGAACTTCATAATCATGCCTTAATCGCAAAGAAGCGGTCGTGTGGTTATAAGTTTTTTGTGCTGGGGTTTTTCTTGGCGGGTAGGCTTTTTGGAGCAGAATACATAAAATATTAATGCGTTTAAACAAGTGGATAGATTGTTTTAATATTTATGCCCGTTTGGGTAGTTTTAAATAGTTGAATGTAATAAGTGTGCAGTTAAGGTTAAAATTGCTTAGCATACGTTAAATCGTCAAGAATAAAGGAATCATGAAGACTTAGAAGCAAAACGCAAACAAGCCAAAATTAAGCCCAACATATTAAGCTATTCTGAAGATGTCCACTTGAAACAGAAACTAAACCAAAAAATGGAAATCGACACAGTTGATCTCCAAATTCTAAGTATCCTACAGGAAGATTGCCATTTAAGCTGCCGAAAACTAGCTAACAAAATGCAAATTTCAGGGGTTATGGCAGCGGCAAGAATAAAGAAACTTGAAGACAAAGGTGTTGTAAAGGGTTATACTGCAATTCTGGACCCAGTTAAGTTGGGGTATGATTTAACAGCCGTTATTTTTATTCAAACTGAGGGTGGGTACATTAAGGATTTAGAAACTGAACTCTCTCAGATGGCTAATGTTATTGCGATTTATGAAATCACGGGCGATTTTGATATTGTGTCGGTGGTTAAGCTTAAGGATCGGGATAGTTTGAACACTTTGATTAAGAATTTGCTTGTGACTCCTCATATTAAGAAAACGATGACTAATATTACGCTTAATGTTGTGAAAGAGGATTTTAAAATTAAACTTTGATTTTTAAAATTATTGCTTTTTTTCACTGCTGCAATTTAGACAAAAGTTTAGTACATTTAAGATTATTCGCAAATCTTTTCAGCGTTACACAAAATTTATATACAAAGGTTTAGTCATCTCAGTAAATATCAAACAAAACACTAAACAAGGAGGAAAAGAAAAAATATGAAAGCATACATCCTCTTGAGCACCAAACCCGGTACCTCACTGGAAGTAGTCCAAAGAATAAAAGAAAAAGTTAAAGAAGCAATTATCGCAGACGCCATATTCGGTAGATACGACGCAATCATAATCCTTGAAGCTCCAGCACTTGAAAACATAAACCAAGTAGTATACAAAATCATCGAAAAAGACCCTAACGTAATCCGAACAGAAACATCCATCGTTCTCTCACCTATGAAGTAGATTAAAGCAGAAATACTTCACTTACCCATTTTTTAGTAAATTTGCCTGTAACTAACTCCGGTTTACGAAAATATGAAAAATAAAATATGGGCTCCAAAAATGAACCTTAGGTTGTTGCGAGAACTTTGTTTTCTTCCTCGCATTTTGGCCCTTTGTGTGCTTTTAGAACGATCGAGCTTACGGTGCTTTTTATTCCTTTAATTTTCATGATTCTGTTTTTGAGGACGTCTCGAAATTCCTCGATGTCTGTAGCAGAGACTAAAGTAACTATGTCAAATTCTCCTGTTACTTCATATAGTTCTTCGAGGTTTTCAACTTTGCCAAGGGCTTCAAGGACATTATCCATTTCGGGTGATTCTACAAAGATATCTACGAATGCTAGTAGTTTAGACATATAGGTCGTCTTGTCTATTCGAACATGTGTCAGGGATATTTATACTTTTTCCAAACATTTAAGCAATATTTTCGCTATTAACTCAACTAATGTACTGTAAAATGGGTTAATGCTGAAAACACGTTGAAATTTTAGTCAATTTGTTTAACGCTCATTTTTGCCTGCTTTAATTATCTTTTTACTATGTCTTTGTAGTCTTACCCCGAGAAATCGTTATAGACTGACGGATAATCTCTTATGAGCAAAAGGTTAACTCGCAAAACATTCACATAAGGCGTTCCGAAAACCCAGAAAGTACCCTCCTGATTTTGATCAACAAGTTTTGTCAGCGCCGCCGAAGAAATGCCAGTAGCATTGCTTATTTGGGGTATTTGAGTGTAAGCATCTTGAAGAGTAATATCTGGATCAACGCCAGAGGCCGATGGGGAAGCGGTTTCGTTTCTCGAATGGAAAAAGATAGGCAACGTAAAAGTTTGGGCTATAAGGTTTGACCCAACATCTTTGCCATTTAGTTGGAGAATTTCACCGTTTGCCTGATTAGGAAAGAAAACTTGGGCTATGCCTGTAACTAGTAGAGGGAAGAATAGCCCGCATATTAGAAGTGAAACTACAGCAAGGCCAATTATTGGTTTGAAGTCTATTTTTTCTTTGTTTTCAGTCATTATCAATCCTTCCTAAATATGAAATACTCCAACCAGTAACAAGTCAATGAGTTTAATTCCTATGAACGGTACAACAACTCCGCCTACACCATAGATAAGGGAATTTTTCAGGAAAAGCGTCATTGTGCTGGTTGGCTTAAATGCAATACCTCGCATGGCAAGTGGAATCAAAAGTGGTATAATTATAGCGTTGAAGATGAGAGCTGAGAGAACTGCGCTTTTCAACCCAAGTTGTAGCACGTTCAAGGCTTGCAATTGCGGTATTGCCGAACTGAACAGAACAGGCATGATTGCGAAGTACTTGGCTATATCGTTGGCAATGCTGAAAGCAGTCACGGCACCTCTAGTCATGAGCAACTGTTTGCCAAGCATGACAACATCGATTATTTTTGCTGGATTTGATTCAAGGTCAACCATGTTCGCCGCTTCCTTTGCAGCTTCCGTGCCAGAGTTCATGGCTAATCCTACATCTGCTGCTGAAAGTGCTGGGGCATCGTTGGTTCCGTCGCCTATCATTGCGACGATTCTGCTTTCAGCCTGCTCTTTCTTTGTAATGCTGTATTTGTCTTCGGGTTTGGCTTGCGCGACATATTCTTCGATCCCAACTTCTGATGCAATGTTCTTTGCTGTTAGTGGTTGGTCTCCAGTAATCATTACTGGACGAATACTCATCGTTTTCAGGGCCTGAATTTTTTCTTTAATGCCTTCTTTAAGAATATCTTTAAGTCTGATTATTCCGATAGCTTCGCCATTTCTGGCGATTGCAATGGGCGTTTCTCCAGCTGCAGAAATTCCTTCAACTATTAGATCATAATACTGCGGAACGGGAGAGACTATTCTTTTGATGGATTCAGGAGCACCTTTCGTTATGTTAATTTCTGTTTCAAGCGTTGAAGCGACAGCTTCGCCTTCGATTTCTGAGGTTTTTCTTCTAATTCGCAGACGGTGTTGTCCTGATTTGTCACCTTTTGGAAGTGTTAATCCTAAATGAGTTATTTTGACTCCACTTGTGCGCGTACTAGCTGAGAACGGTGTTGATTCTGAGAGTGCTAGAGAGTTCAATTCTTTTGGAACAAAGCCTTTCTCATAAGCCAGGGTAAGTATACTGCGTCCTTCAGGGGTATCATCGTGCCATGAAGATAGGAACGCGGCTTCCCCAACATCCTCTTCGCTGCACCCTTCAAACGGAACAAACTCTATTGCTTGTCTGTTTCCAACCGTGATTGTACCTGTCTTGTCAAGAAGAACAACATCTGCGTCACCCGCCGTCTCTATGGCTTTGCCGGATTTGGCGATTATTTTGTGTTTATATAATCGGGACATTCCTGAAAGCCCAATTGCAGGCAACAGAGCACCTATAGTTGTTGGAAGAAGGCAAACGTAAAGTGCAATCAGAACAGAGAGGTCCGCTCCGAGACCAAGTGTGACTGACATGCCAAGGAGAGATAGTATTATTATAGTGAATATAGCTGTTAACCCTATCAAAACAATGGTTATTGCCATTTCGTTTGGAGTCTTGGGCCTCTTAGAAGATTCAACCATTTTTATCATTTGGTCGATGAAGGTTTCTCCCGGGTTCGTGGTAACCTTAGCCGTTAAAGTGTCGCTAACTACCCGTGAGCCTCCGATAAGCGAATCGCCTGGCGCTTTTCTAACTGGAGCTGATTCACCAGTGACTAAAGACTCATCAACCATTGCAATTCCTTCAAGTACATCTGCGTCTAAGGGGACAGTGTCGCCTTTTTCGATAAGGATGAGGTCATCCTTTCGCAATTCAGTCGATTTTAATACAACTATCTTCCTTGTCCATTCTTCCGTCACAATCTTTTTGCTGGAAACTTCTGTTTCCAGTTTTCTTAGACTGCCAGCGGTGCTTTTTGCTTGCTGCTCAGCAAGAGCGTCGGAGAGCGTACTAAACCATACTGTAAGAAGAAGAATACTAGCAACTTCAACATAGAAGATTTGTAAGCTTGGACTAGCAACAGGCACAAAAGCTCGAGGAACTATTGCCATTGCCGCGACCATAAAGAACGTGATTTCAACGATCAGCATCACTGGATTTTTGAGCAGAGATTTAGGGCTTAAACGGACTATCGAATCGATTAATACTTTTCTAGAAAATGCAGTTCTCAATCCTCCAGGGCCTGACTCGTTACTTTTCTTTCTTACCAGGGTTGTCTTGTTATCAAAAGCCATTTGTTAATCCCCTGAAAAATGATGAAATTGGTCCAAGTGCCAAGAACGGGAAGAAAGTCAACACTACGAGAATGATAATGCTTGCGACTAAGACTATCGTGAATACTGGGCTGTCGGTTTTAAGACCTGTAGTACCTCCTCGTTTTCGCCCGATCATAGAGCCTGAAAGTGCTAGCAAGATGGCGAGTGAAGCATAACGTCCGATGAACATAACGATGGCAGTAGCTATGTTAAAGAACGGTGTGTTTCCTGACGCACCCAGAAAATCGGAGCCGTTGTTCGCCGCGGCTGATGTGAATTCGTAGAAGATTTGTGTATAACCAACAGAGTTACCTCCGACTCCAATAGTTGCCGCTGCACCAGACGCGTACGTGATTACAGTGGGTATTAGTATGATAATTGGATGAATTAAGAAAGCAACCATTACGAGCTTTACGTCGCGTCCAGTAATCTTGATTCCTAAATATTCAGGGGTTCTGCCAGACATTAGCCCAACGATAAAGACGGTGATTATTACGTACATAACCATGTACATTAAACCGATTCCCTTTCCGCCTGGAATCGACTGGATAAACATGCCTAAGAAGCCAGAAGTTATAGCCAGAGGATGCATGCCTGAGAGTGCGGAGTTGACGGACCCAGTTGTGGCAGCGGTCGTCGTAACCGTGTAGAAAGTCGACATGAAACCTCCGAACCTTGTCTCGATTCCTGAAGCAACTATTGGGATGTTGGGAATGAACGCTATGACTAATGCTAACCCAAAGATTATGTAAGCCCCCCACAATATTGGTCGCGCCTCCCGCTTTTTGCTCAATAATTCGCCGAATACAAAGATGAGTGCTGTAGGCAAGAGAAGCATCAAAGCGATCATAAGTACGTTCGAGTAAGGAGATGGGTTCATGAATGGGTGAGCAGCGTTGGCGCCAAAGAATCCTCCACCGTTTGTACCCAACTGCATTATTGAATCCAAAGAAGCAACTGGACCAGTGAGAATCGTTTGGGTCGTGCCCTGCACTGTCGTAACAGTAGTGGAAGCACTGAGAGTCTGCGGAACACCCATAACAATGAAAAAAATCGAAGCTATGAGGCACATTGGCAACAAGATTCGGGTTATGGTTCTAACGAAGTCTACATGGAAGTTTCCAAGGGTTTTGGAGCCAACAATGAATCCTCGAACAAAAGCGATGGCCATACAAATTCCGGTTGCTGCGGAGGTCCATTGGAGAAATTGGATTGCGGTCATCTGACTGAAGATAGAGAGTGTGGCTTCGCCGTTGTAGTGTTGAAGGTTTGTGTTTGTCCCAAAAGAGATTACGGTGTTAAGAGCTAAGTCCCAATGTAACCCCGGGAAACCTAAAGGGTTTAAGGGCAAACTGCCTTGAAAGACAAGTATCAGAAAAGCAATGGCCATCTGGGCAACGTTAAGCAGTAAGCCAGCAAGGAAATACTGTCTCCAACCCATCGAATGCGATGAATCGATAATGCATATTTTATAAATAAAATTTTCGACAGGATTTAGAAATCTATCTAAACGACCTGGGGTTCGACAATAAACTCGGGTGATGTAAGGTGCGATTAATTTCGCTACAAGTATTGTAATACCGAGAATTAGTATAACTGACAATGCCTGGATAATATCGATCATTTATTTCTGGGCTCCAAAAGACTGCACGCCTATTCACTTTGGCTCCTTTCGCTCCTTCCTACTTTAAAGTGGAAATATTCACTTTCTTCAAGAGGCATTTGGGTCCTTTGTGAGGCTCCAAAATAACAGTGATTATAGTGCTTTTTATGCCTTTAATCTTCATGATTTTCTTGTGCAGAATATCTCTGAACTCCTCAATGCAAGAAGCAGAAACTATGGACACTATGTCATATTCTCCAGCAACGTCGTAAACTTCTTCAATACCTTTGAGTTCTGAGAGAGCCAACAATATCTTTTCTTTCTGGGATTTCTCCACAAATATGTTAACAGAGGCCAATAATCGATTCATCGTTTTACTTCCTTTCTCTAAGGGTTCCAGCTTTCCAGAACTTTTCAGGGATTTGCAATTTTATTTCTCCCTTAACTTTTATACTCTTATCACCTTCTCCCTATAAACTTATTTGTGATTTGTGCATAATTCTTCTGATATACTGAACTATTTTACATAAAAATGTAAATTTATTGAAAACATGCTCGAGTCCAAAACATGCGACATAGAAAACACGTCAAAATTATTTTTGGCCATTACTAGAGTTGGAAAATGGGAGTATACAATGTTCCGCAAACAATTAGACTGGTTTGAGTCTAAAACCCCCGTTTCTAACTATTCACGTCAATATATTTTTGCCCTCGCTAACTGTTTAACAAAATAATTAATATATTAACATTTGTTCAATTTATCTACGATTAACTAAAAACCATTCTTATTTTTCATAAAAAGTATGAACATATCATAACTACATTTATATCCAATTACATCCTCTTTGGTTAATTGTACAGTAAAACTAAAGGTGAATGAACAAATGATTGGAATATTGGATTTAATTTCGGCAGGCATCATATTAGGATCAGCCATAGTAATGGGGATAAAACTCCGTTCAGAACTAAAGAAAAGCGATGTACCTTCAAGGGGTAATTAGTCGTCAAAACTCTTCGCTTTTACTGGAACGTTAGCCAAGATTTCCGTTTTTGTACCTCTGTTTATTTAAATAATTGAGATTTTTGTTTCAGTTATTAATTTTCGTGTTTAAAATAGGTTTAAAACTTTTCATTATCTGTTGTACAGTAAAAACTGCGTTTAATTTTATAATTTTGGATTGTTCAGATGAACTTGTAATTTGCAGGACTGTTAGTAAAATAATTTCTATATCAATTTAATCGTTACAAAAATTCTTTAAAAAACTAAAAAATTGCCGCTTTAATAAATTTTAAAAAAAAGAGCCTCTCAGGCTCACCGAAATTTTAGATGTCGTTTATGCTGTGTTTTTCTTCGTTTGACATTTCTTTTCCTGGGAAGGGAAAGATTCCTGAGGATTTGCTCTTGGAGTTGAAGTAGTAGTATGCAAAGCCAATGACCATCCATATGGCAGTGATTACTATTGCACTTAAAGCTGCTAATTGTGTGTCTCCTCCGCCGATAACTCCTAACCATATGACAGCGATCATCATCACCATGTTTGCGACGAAACCAGCGATTGGAACAATGTACTTAGTGAGGATTGAGCGGCGTTCTCTGGAAAGCGCTAGAACCGCAACGATGCATGTGACTCCGTACAGCAAGAATGTTCCAAAGTTTGATAGGAGTATGATAGTGGTGAGGTTTCTTAGTGATAGCACTCCGAATGCGCCTATAATTGCTGAAACTGCTGTAAGTACCCATGTGCCAACTGCGGGTGTCCCATATCTCGGGTTTAATTTGCCCAAAGGTTGAGGAACTTCTGTATCACGGCTAATTGCGTAGGTTACTCTTACTCCGGTGTTGAGACATGCTAAGGTTGTTCCTAGTACGGCAGCTACTACGGCTGCGGCAACTATTAACATTATCGCGAAGCCGCCACCACCGAACAATGCGTCAGTTGAAATTCGCACTATATCGCCTAATGGTCCAGCTGAGACTGCGGCCATGCCGAAGGTGTATTTGTCGTTTATCCAGGCTTGTATTGCAAAGAAGCCGAGTAGGTAGGCAAAGGCTCCTTGGATCACCAGTGAAAGTATTATTGCGCGTGGGACATCTTTCGGGTTTTTTGCTTCGGAGGTTAATGCTGTGATGGATTCGAATCCTACGAGTACTAATATGGCAAGGCTTGCTTGGAAGAGTATGTGGCTCATGTTGGAGGGTGCGAGCGATGCGGCGGGGTTTGAGAAGTAGAACGTTACGTGTTCAGGGTTGATGAATCGATATGAAAGAGCCAAGATGGATACGCCAACTAGCATTACGAGCTGCACTATGTTGATGATTAAGTTCGTGTTGGTGGAGCCTTGAATTCCTCTGTATGCTATTAAACCAACGATAAGCGAGAAGAGAACAACGATTGCAATTTGTTCTAGCGGAGATATGGCAAATCCAACGGTCTGTAGAATGTATGTCATGAAAAAGCCCATGAATGCCACCATTACTCCCGGGTAAACCCAGTAATAGAGGTGTGAAAGCCAGCCAACTAGGAACTTTGCGCTGCGTGCTTTGCGGTTGCTGGCGCCTCTGTCGAGTAAGGCACGTTGAGCGAAGTAATATGAACTGCCTGTCCCAGCATCAGGATAACGTCGAGCTAGCCATGAGTATGATGCTGCCGTCAAGAAGGACAATATTAATGCAATTAATAGACCGAACCATATGTCTGGAGCGGTTGAGGCTCCTGATGGGTCTATTTGCGCTGCTTGAGTTTGATAGTTTAGCCATAGAAAAGCTCCAGGCGCAATCAAAGCCATGGCGTTTATAGTTAACCCTGCAAGGCTTAGAGTTTTCTTCATTTGGGGTGCGCTTTGGGTTTGTTCACTACCCACTTTGTGTCGCCTCGCCGATTCTTTTTTGATAGGTAATGTGGTGTCCTTTTTTGCTTTTGTCTGTGAATTCACTCATGTATCTGTTAGGATCGTTCAACGATGGTACAACTATTTTTTCCATTATGTTCACCAAAGATTAATTTAAGTTTCTATATGTCCAGTTAAATATAAATATAGTTGATACTTGTTCATAATTGTTATGAAAAACTAAATATTTGCAACTTATGGCTGGAAAAAGAATTGTGGAAAATTTCCCAAGTTTCTGAGGCGAGTGTAATTTCGCGTATTTCTTTTTTAAAATGCTGTCCTATGTGATTTAGGTCGCGAAATTGGAAATATGCCTTAAATCGAAAGTCAGGATTTGACATATAAAAGATGGTTTTTTGATTATGTGGATGTTTGATTACTAAATTGCTGTTTTTGTGAATGGATTTTTATTTTTTGTTTAGATTGGTGTTAGGTAATGAACAAAAATCGTGATTTGTCGGCGGTTAAAAGACGTTTATTCAATAAAGGTTGCGTTTGTAAAGCAAACGGATAGTTTTAAATACTTGTTTGAGATAAATGACCAACCAATAATTAAATAACTAAACAACTGTCAAGAGGAAATGAAAAATGTCGTCAGGAGATATATCTTGGATATTAACCGCAACAGCCCTAGTCATGCTAATGACTCCAGCGTTAGGCTTCTTTTACGGAGGCCTAGTACGCAAAAAGAACCTAATATCAACAATCATTCAATGCTTCGTCATCTTTGCAGTCATAAGCATAGTTTGGGCGCTATGGGGCTACAGCCTCGTCTTCGGAGAATCCATCAACGGCTTCATAGGATTCAGCCCTGGCTTGCTAGGCATGGGGACTTTAGGAATACACGACGTTAACTCAGCTCTTGCACCCGCAATTCCTGAACTGCTATTTTTCGCATTCCAGTTAAAGTTCGCCGCTATCACGCCAGCCTTAATCATCGGTGCCTGCGCAGAAAGATTCCGATTCAGATCCCTGTTGATCTTCATGGTATTATGGTCAACAATAATCTATGTACCCATAGCTCATTGGGTCTGGAACCCAGATGGATGGCTACGCGGCTTAGGAGCCATCGACTTTGCAGGAGGCATCGTCGTGCACATATCCGCAGGCTTATCAGCGCTTGCAGCAGCCCTCGTAGTTGGCAGAAGAAAAGGCTGTGCCGTCCCTTGGAAAAGTCACATGCAAACTTTAGACCATGCAATCGAATTCAAACCAACCAACATCCCATACGTACTGCTAGGGGCAGCACTCTTGTGGTTTGGCTGGTTTGGCTTCAACGCTGGTAGCGCACTTGCTGCAAACGACTTAGCTGTTTCAGCACTTGTAACCACAAACCTTGCAGCAGCCGCCGCAGCCGTAAGCTGGATGTTTGCCGATTGGTTGAGAAAGGGAAAACCTTCAGCAGTAGGCATAGCAATCGGAGCAGTAGTTGGGTTAGTTGCAATTACTCCTGCAGCAGGGTATGTAAGTGTGTCATCAGCTCTTATCATCGGTTTGGCCGCAGGAGTTATTTCAAACTCAGTCGCTAACTGGAGGGCAGGCAGAACGAGAATTGATGATACATTAGATGTCTTTGCTTGTCACGGCGTTGGTGGACTGTGGGGGTCAATCGCAACAGGTATATTCGCGTCAGCAGCAATCGGCGGAGTAAGCGGTGCACTCTTCGGAAACCCCGGGCAACTGGTTGCTCAGTTGATAGCAGTTGGGGTAATTGTGCCGTTTTCTTTCTTCGGCTCCTACTTGCTTCTGAAACTGGTGAACCTGTTCTCGCCTTTGAGAGTGAGCGAGGAAGCAGAGGATGCAGGTTTAGACCTCAGCGAGCACGGTGAAGAAGCCTACCAACTGGATTAGAGCAATTCACTGCTCAATCTTTCCCTTTTTATGCGTTCTTAGCAATTTTACTATTTTTTATTTTAGACAAAATACAATTTTAACGCGGTCTTTTTGGACAATTTTGCGATTATAAGAGTTAACTCGAAGAAATGTTGAATGACTATGCTGCTTCCACCTTACAAGTTGAACATTTATCGATTTTTGACCTTTTATTCAATGCGAATGTATAGTTTAAATATTTGTTCTGACAAAAATGTGGAATAACTAAGCACAAACAGGGAAAAAGATGTCGTACAATCCAGCTGACGTTGCATGGGTTCTAACGTCAACAGCGCTCGTTATGCTAATGACTCCAGCCTTAGCATTCTTCTACGGGGGTTTAGTTCGCAGAAAGAACCTTGTCTCAACTCTTGTCCAATGCATAGCCATCTTCGCTGTCGTTAGTTTAGTATGGTTCTTTTGGGGCTACAGCCTCGTGTTCGGTCCCAGCGTTGGCGGCATCATTGGAAATTTATCACTTGCGGGATTGAACGGAATAACCATAAACCAAGTTAACGCTACTTACGCGTTAGGTATCCCAGAAATCCTGTTTTTCGCCTTCCAACTCAAATTCGCCGCCATCACTCCAGCCCTAATCATCGGTGCCTGCGCAGAAAGAATCCGCTTCAAATCCCTACTCATCTTCGTGGTTTTGTGGTCAACCCTAATTTATTCACCAATCGCCCATTGGCTATGGAACGTCAATGGATGGCTACATGTTTTGGGCGCATGGGATTTTGCGGGTGGCATAGTTGTGCATGTGGCGGCTGGATTGTCAGCATTGGCGGCGGCGTTAATTGTTGGCAGACGCAAGGGTTGTGTTTATTGGAAAGACCAAATGAAAGCTTTGGAGCGCAAAGGAACAGCACCACCATCGATGGGTACTGAATTTAAACCCACTAACATTCCCTACGTGATTTTAGGCGCAGGTCTATTGTGGTTTGGATGGTTTGGCTTCAACGGCGGCAGCGCACTAGCAGCTGATGCCATTGCAGTGTCAGCAGTTATTGCAACTAACTTGGCGGCGGCAGCGGCAGCGGTAAGTTGGATGATTCTTGATTGGGTGATCAAAGGGAAGCCTTCAGCAATCGGCATTTCTGTAGGTGCGGTTTGCGGTATGGCAGCGGTTACAGCAGCTGCTGGGTACGTCAACTTTACGGCGGCAGTCATTATCGGTTTGGCTGCAGGTATAATCTCGAATTTGGTTGCTAACTGGCGTGCTGGAAGATCTAAAATCGACGATACGCTTGACGTATTTGCTTGCCATGGAATCGGCGGTATCATCGGAGCAATATCAGTGGGCTTATTCGCAACAGTACTTGTTAATCCAGCTGTAAACGGATTGTTCTATGGCAACCCCGCACAGCTCGGTATCCAAGTTCTCGCAGTGGTGGTTGTGGCGGCATTTGCATTTGCCGGTTCTTATTTGCTCCTGAGGTTGGTAGATGTGTTTTCATCGTTACGTGTGAGTTCTAAAGAGGAAGATGAAGGCTTAGATTTGAGTCAACATGGCGAAGAAGCCTACCAACTCGACTAATATTTCAACTTGAAAAATGCTTTTCTTTAGTTGTTGTTGTGGGTGTTGCGTAGGATTTTTTTCTACGTGGGTTGTATTTGGGTTGTTTTTATTGTTTGGTTTGTTTTTCAAGGTTTGTTGGTTGTAGTTGTTGGTTTTTTTCCACTTCTATGTGTGAGGTTACTTTGTCGATTTTTTGGTTTTAGCCGCAATTGTATGGGCCTGTCAGTTCTCTTTTAACAACATTTACCTTGGTTATTTCAAAAATTGTAGTTATTCCATATTAAAATCTACAACTTTTGTTCATGGGTGAATTTTCAGTTTTAATTGCGTTTTATTTCGAGAAAGGGCCTTGCCGTATTAGAAAGAGATTTAAGCTATTTGAATTTAGGTTGATCGGAAAAAATTCTGGTAAAAAAGTAAGCGATTGTTTGCAAACATATATGAAGTAAGAGTCTTAATGAGAGTTCATGGGTGTGGTTGGATATTAAACAGCGAATCGTTCTCTGTTTATCGATTGCAGCCCTAATCGCTGTGTACGTTCTCAGCGTACAATATATTGAGCCAGCCAACTCCTGTTATGGTCCTCACATTACCTCACAAATAGACCGCACCCAACTCAACATTAACGAAACCGTCACGATAACGGGGCAAGTGTGTCCTGCGGCACAAAACAAGACCGTGAGAATAGCCTTTACAAGACCAGACTACACTTGGATAGACCAGATAACGCTAACTGACCCAGTAACAGGCAATTTTTCAGTTACCCAAAAACTTGACATGATTGGATACTGGAATATATTTCCCATTGACGGGCACATTTCGGATAGATTATTCGCCGAAGTAACTGATCCCTCCAACCCCGATTCGTCCCCGCCACCCCCAAGTATACCTCAAAACTACAAACCTAATTACCCCCTAATTGGAGTAAGTGCAGTGCTAATAACTTTAGGCGGGGTTGCGGCTTACTTTGGCACAAGAAACAAAACAAGAAAAATCAGTTCTTTACGCTTGTTTGTTCAGATAGGTTTAGTGTTCATAATTTTCTTCGGCATATTCGTCGACCACTATGGTTTTCCCAACCCTGCAGCACAGATTGCTCCACACGAAATCCCCATCGGAACAACAGTGCTTGGTGTTGGCATGCCTGATGGGCTTCCAGCACCCTTCTTTGGCTGTTATTATCCCTGTGGAAGAACCGTAACGTGTGCACTCTGGCAAATCCAAACTTACATCTACCCGTTCTTTAATGTTGGCGGTGGCTGGGGCGTACAATATGACTCCACAGGACTTGCAAGGTTAGCCATAGTTTTCGGAGTAATCATTTTGTCCGCTGTGGTTCTTGGAAGGTTCTTCTGCGGCTGGGTCTGCCCCTTCGGCTTGTACGTAGACTTAATGACGCGGTTGCGGAAAGCTTTGAAGATTAAGCGACGAAACCTTTCGGATAAATTTAACACGCGTTTCCACCAGTTAGGCTACGTCATCTTGGCCCTCCTCATTATCCTTAGCGTAGTTTTCGGAGCACAAGCCATCTCAGGTACACAACTCGTAGACGGTACACAAAGAGGAGGATCCGTCTACACTTACTTTTCAGCGCCGTTCTGCCAAGTTTGCCCCATGAAGCCATTTTGTATTTTGGCTGAAACAAGCGTGGGCTTAATGAAGCCAGACTGGATAGTCCAAAACACAACCGGTCAATTTTACCAATTAGGCTTCTACATAACCTCCACAAACCTCATAATACTTGCGTTAGTGACCGCGGCAGCGTTCTTCTTCCGACGTTCATGGTGCAAAATCTGCCCTCTTGGCGCTTTAATTGCCCTCTTTAACCGTTTCCCCCCCTTCAAATGGATCTCTGGCGTGAGATTAAACAAGGTTGAGGAAAAATGCACCAAATGCGGCATCTGCAAACGTGTTTGCCCCACTCAAGTCAAAGAAGTCTACGAAGAGAAAAGCGGCGATGTGGCGACTTCCCAGTGCATCTATTGTTTGCGTTGCGTCGAAATGTGCCCGTATGAAGGTTGTTTGCAATTCAAGTTTGCGGGTAAAACGATATGTAGGTCGCGGAATTGGTTAATTAAATCTGACAGCATTAAAGGAGAATAGGAAGTCTATGATGGAAAAGGCTTGTTTAACAGTTCTTTTTTTACTAAGTTTAGCAATCCCAATGTTTGTGTCACCTGCAGCTTCGGAGGTTGCTTCGACTACCATTTTTATTCAACCAGATGGAACGGTAAATCCATCGAATGTTCCAATCCAACGCAACGGCGATTTATACACTTTTACCGCTAATGTTTATGACCCAATTCTTGTGCAGAAAAGCAACGTTACTCTTGACGGGGCTGGTTATTCCCTAATTGGACCGCTTACCTTGGAAAAGAGGAAATCTGAGCCGGTATTGGGGTTAGGACCAAACACTACTCTGGTTCCTTATATAATTGGGTTAGATTGTGACAAAACTGTTGACGGTTTAACAATCAAGAACCTCAACATTAACAACTTTAATGTAGGAGTTTACATCCGAACGACGAATAATACCTTAGTTGGCAATGCAGTTTCGGGAAATACGGTTGGCGTTTTGCTTTCGGGTTCTGACAATAGATTGAATAATAACTATATTTTTGATAACGAAGAGGGACTTTTCTTTGGCTTTACACAGGTAAACGGTAGCGCATCAAACATACCTACTGACATAGATATTAGCCAAAACAGTTTCATCAACAATTCTTATCAACTTACAGGTTGCGTCTGCGAAGTGTACAATTTTAGTGAACCAATTCATTCTTGGGATAATGGTAGAGTAGGGAATTACTGGAGCGACTACAATGGAACCGACACAAACCATGATGGAATCGGCGATACATTCTACAGAATTGATGTGTTAAATCAGGATCGTTACCCTCTAATTGCTAGCCCAGCTCAACCGCCTATTCCTGCAACAAAATTCCCCGTTGAAACCACAGTTATCGGGGTTGCAATAGCAGTTATCGCTGTTGCTGCAGTACTTGGTTATTGGCGGTATAGAAAGAAAGCATAGGGTATCGTTATTCTTTTATCTCAACTGCTAATTAACTGGTAATGGTGACTTGATGAAGGTTGTCGCTTTTAATGGAAGTGCAAGAAAAGACGGAAACACCGCTATATTGATTCGACGGGTTTTGCAAGTTTTAGAAAGTGAAGGCATTGAAACCGAACTTATTCAGCTTGCTGGCGAACAAATCCGTGGTTGTATGGCCTGCGGCACTTGCCGAAAAGTTCAGAACAAACAATGCAAAATTGTAAACGATAATGTAAACTTGTACATTGAGAAAATGGTTGCGGCAGACGGCATAATTCTTGGCTCGCCAACTTACTTTTCAATGATGACTTCAGAAATGAAGGCTCTGATTGATCGTGCGGGATTTGTTGGCAGGGCAAACGGAGACCTATTCAAACGAAAAATAGGTGCTGCTGTCGTCACTATGCGAAGGGCAGGTGGCGTACCAACATTTGACGCAATAAACCATTTTTATCTTATCAGCCAAATGATAATCCCCGGTTCATCCTACTGGAACGTAGGGGTTGGTTTAGCCAAGGGCGATGTGGAGAAAGACGAGGAAGGACTAGAAACAATGGATGTTTTAGGCAGAAACATGGCCTGGCTATTAAAGAAAATTAAAACTTAGGATTGCATTTGTAACTCTACACCTGGTACCCTCTTTCTCTCATAAATTATGTCCATTATCTTTGAAAACCCAGTGATCCATACCAGGTAGATTAACCCAATAACAATCCAAACGGGTAATATTTGCATGTTATTAATTAAGATTGAACGGCCCGCACCAACTAAGTCAAGAAAACCTATGAAAGCCAATGTGGCAGTACTTTTTGTTAAGGAACAGAACTCGTTGGTCCAAGATGGGATGACTATTCGGTAAGCCTGCGGCAGAATTACATGACGAAGTGTTTGAAACTTTGACATACCTACAGATAGACCCGCTTGCATTTGATCATCCAATATAGTTTCCATGGCTCCTTTCATGTAGCCTTTCTGGTAACCGGCACTATTCAATCCAAAGACCAAAAAAGCCAAAACAGCATGATCAACCCGAATGTTCAGTATTGCTGGTACAGTATACACTGCTAGAAAAAGCTGTACAAACAACGGGCTTCCCCTAAAAATTTCAACATAAACAGCGATTGCCGCTTTTACTGGTTTTTTCCCGTAGATATCGCCAATAGCTAAAAGGCTCCCTAATACCAACCCTAATAAAACGCCGAACAGCGTAATTTCCACTGTTAAGAGAAATCCTTGAAAGATCCACCCTTGATAGACGGGGTTGGTGAGGAATTCAAACATTCATTTATTCCCTTGTGGTGCGATTAATTATTCTTGTCATGAACTGTTTAGCTCGATCTGTGTTTGGTGCATTGAAGAATAGTGATGGTGGTCCAGTTTCGATTATATGACCCTCATCATAGAATATCATTTCTTCAGCAACTTCTTTGGCAAAGGGCATTTCATGACTTACAACTAACATTGTTGTTCCTTCTTTAGCTAGGTCCCGAAGAGTATCGATGACTTCCCCAGTAAGCTCGGGGTCCAGTGCTGAAGTGGGTTCATCGAGCAGTATAATGTCGGGGTTTCGGGCTATTGCTCTGGCTATGCCTACTCTTTGGGCTTGTCCTCCTGACAGTTGGGAAGGATACTTGTTGATGCAGTCAGTAACTTTTACTTCTGTTAAGGCAGCTAATGCCCTTTTACGGGCTTCTTCTTTGGGCAGTTTCAACACTTGCCTGAGTGCCAACTCAACGTTGCCCAAAGCCGTGAGATGACGGAACAAGTAAATGTGTTGAAAAACAAATCCGATTCTTGCACGCGCTTTGTTTAGGTCAACGCCAGGGGCAGTTAGGCATTCATCACCAAGGTAGATTTCGCCTTTATCGGGAAATTCAAGCATACCCATGCAACGGAGGAAGGTGCTTTTTCCCGAGCCGCTGGGTCCAAAAATTAATTTGATATCGCCTTTTCTAATTTGCATTGACACATCTTTCACTGCTTCAATTACATGTTTTGTGTCCCCACATGTTTCGGTGTCCGCCTTTTTTTTGGCTTTTTTATCACCATAGGCTTTGTACACATGTCTTGCTTCCATTACGAGATCTGTCATTTTCTTACAATCCTATTTTCTTTTTTCTTTTGTTACCCCATCTATCAAGCCAGAAGGCAATGGGGAATGTTAACACAATATAGAGTACAGCGGAAATAGCAAATGGTGTAACAACATCACCAGGCGGGATGCTTTTGAGCTGTATCGCCCTCGTCATTAGTTCCGCCAAGCCAATGACGTAAACATAAGCTGAATCTTTAATTAGTAAAGCATACTCGCTGCCTAAACCCGCCGTCGAGAAATTTAGCACCTGCGGAACCATAATGTGCCAGATTGCTCTCCATTTAGACAAGCCAACAGAAGTAGCAGCAACCATCTGTTCATCTCCAATTCCTCGAATAGCACCTCTATAAATTTGCGATTGATTAGCTCCACTTCTCAACCCCAAAACAAACGCTGCCACAAAGAAGGCGCTACCAAAAGGAATTGGAAAATATGGTCCAAGACCGAAATAAACAAGTAGCAATAAAACGATTTCTGGAATTCCGCGTAAAATTTTTTCGTAAGCGTCTACTACAAAGCCAACTTCTTTTTCATAAACTCTTATAAATGCAAGTGGCAAGCCAATTGCTATGCCGATTAAGAAAGAAATGATGGAAATGGAAAGAGTTAATGGTACTCCTTCCAATAGGAAGATTAGTTGTTGCCAAACATCCAATACTAATCACGTGTGTTTATGCATGCCATTTAGCTTTTCAGCTGATCTACTGTTCCGTCGTAGATGAGTTGTGCTAGTGCGCCGTCCATTTTATCAAGAAGTGTTGATGAGCCCTTGGCGGTTAGAAAAGCAACTGGGTAGTATGGGTGATGGTAAACTACGCCGACATGATCTCCTTGCGCTTCGAATTCAGCGATCCAGGTCGTGGTGATTGGTGTTTCAGCATATACAGCTTGTACGCTTGGATTTGCACTGACCATATCTTGGAAGGGCGCTGCTGAGTCACTCCATGTTCGGATATCTACGCCTGCATTTTGAAGTTCTATCTGTTCAACGTTTCCAGATTGTACTCCAACGGTGATGCCTAAGGTCTTAAAGTCTGCAAGCGAATTAACGTTGCTTATGTGTTTAGCATCCATGACGCTCTGAAGCATTACTACTTGTCCTTCTGTTGTGCTGTGGGGTAAAGTAAAGGAAACTACCTCTAGTCTTTCTGGAGTTACTGAGAAGCCGCTGACGCCCATATCAAGTTGGCCATTTTGAACAGAAAGAATAATGTTGTCGAAAGCAACGTCGTTCCATTGGATTGTAAAGCCTAGTTCTGCTGCACAAGCGTTTGCAAGATCAACTTCAAAGCCTACAATTTGTCCAGTTTCGTTATCGCGTAGTTGGTAAGGTGGCCATGTTGGGTCTGTACCGACTTTGATGACTTTGGTTTGCTGGATGTTTGCCCAGACTGTGTCTTCTGATGTTGAGTTTTGTGCTAGAATGAATGGGCTTGAGATTAAACCCACTCCGAAACCTACAACGAGCATTATTACAACTAAAGCTACTGTTAAGATTTTTGCCATTTTCTTATTTCTCCCCTTGCCCAAATATTCGTTGGTTATGTATTTAAGCTTAAGCATACACGAAAACGCTTGTTTTTTAACTATTTTCAGGTTTTTCTGTATTCACTTTTTTTATCTCTTATCGAAACCAACGCTATAGCTATGACTATTAAGAAGGCACCAATGGTTGAGAATATCGTTATCGGTTCTTTCAACACAACAATTGAGGCGGCAATTGCGACAACTATCTCAGACAAAAGCAGAACCGTAGACGTGGATGCGGAGAGATGCTTGAGGCCTTCCAGCCACAAGTAGTAGGGTAAAACCCAACATACGATTGCTGTGTAAATAATCGCCGCCCATGCCAAACCATCTAATGAAAAGAATCCCGGTCCAGCTAAAATGGAGAAAGGTGCAATAGAGATGAACGTAAATATGAGTACCAAAGTCATATTTTGAAAAGTCGCTGAAGTAGAGTTCGTAACCAACTTTTTGTTATAAATCATAAAAAGCGCCCAAGTCAAACCTGAAATAATAAGCAAACCATCCGCAGAAAGTTGCCCTTGGCTTAGGGAGGAAAAATCCAGGTTGGTGCTAACAAAAACGATACCTGCCAATCCGAAGAGAACTCCAGCAACTTTTTTTGGAGAAAACTTTTCTCCGAGCAGTTTAGGGCTTAGGAGTGCAACCCACATGGCGCTGAGGTTTATGAAAAGCGCCGCTTTTGCCGCCGTTGTGTAGGGCATGGCGACATATTGGAGTAAGTAGCCTATTGCATTTGAGATGCCTAAAAAGATAAGGAGCTTTTTGTTTGTTATCTTGAACTCCAATTTCTTGAGAAGCAGCATAACCGTAAGCAAGGTGATACAAGAGACGAAGAAGCGCCAAAATACAAATGTGAAGGGATCGATGGTTTTTAACCCGATTTTTATGATTGGAAAAGAAGTACCCCATAATGCACCTGCCAAAATCGTGAAAAAGACCGCTTTGGCTTTATCGCTAAACAGTTGGTGAGGCAAGGGCTGTCTCCTTTCCTGTTTAGGCAGTACTTCTTAGATAAAGCGTTTTTGCCAATAAAAAGATACGATTAATGAAAAAAAAGAAAAAATGTGGATAATTATTTCATTATTTCTTTGAGGTCTTCGTCTGGGGTTTTAATTGGCATTATGTTGAATTTATCGACCAGCACTTTGAGTATATTTGGAGTTATGAATGCTGGTAGGCTTGGTCCTAAGCGAATGTCTTTTATTCCAAGGTACAGCAGAGACAGCAATATAGCAACAGCTTTCTGTTCATACCACGACAGCACCATTGACAGTGGCAAATCGTTGATCTCCACATGGAACGCTTCTGCTAAGGCTTGTGCGATTTTGACAGCTGAATAAGCGTCGTTGCATTGCCCAATGTCAAGTAGGCGGGGGATGTCGTCGATTGTGCCCAGTTCTTTGTCGAAGAAGCGGAATTTTCCGCAAGCCAGAGTTAGGATAATGGTGTTGCTTGGTGCTTTCTCTACGAATTCGGTGTAATAGCTGCGTCCGGGTTTTGCACCGTCGCATCCACCGACGAGGATGAAACGTTTTATGTGTCCACTCTTGACTGATTCGATGACTTTGCCTGCTACGCTAAGAACTGCGTTTCTGCCGAAACCGACGAGAACTGTCTTGCCTTCAACGTCTTCGATGAAACCTGGCAAGGATAGGGCTTTCTGTATTACTGGTGAGTAATCTTTGCCTTCTATGTGGGATACGCCTGGGAAACCCACAGGACCAGTTGTGAAAATGTTGGCTTTGTAGCTTTCGATGGGGCGTTGGATGCAGTTTGTTGTCATTAAGATGGCGCCTGGGAACTGTGCGAATTCCTTCTGCTGGTTTTGCCATGCGGTTCCGAAGTGTCCATAGAAGTTGGGGTACGCTTTAAGTTTGGGGTAGCCGTGGGTTGGTAACATTTCCCCGTGAGTATAGACGTTAATTCCGGTGCCTTGGGTTTGTTTTAAGATGTTTTCTAAGTCGATTAGGTCGTGTCCTGAAACGAGGATTGCTTTGCCTTTTTTGTGTCCCAGTGGCACTTTGGTTGGGACGGGGTGACCGTAGTTTTCTGTGTTGCCAGCGTCGAGTAGTTCCATGGCGCGAATGTTGACTTCGCCGCATTTGAAAACTAAACCCACAAAATCGTTAACGCCAAGCGACTTATCGAACGGCGCTGCTAAGCCCTGGTGTATGAAATCGAAGACTTTCTGGTCTTTTTTGCCCAGAAGATAAGCGTGGTAAGCGTAGGCAGAGACACCTTTTAATCCGTAGGTTAGCAGCCACTGGAGCGAGTGCAGGTCTGTGTCTATGTTTGTGTCTGCTTTTATGCCGTAGCCTTTGCCCTGTGCAATTAAGCCCTCAGTGGTATTTTCTAATGGTAAATGGGGGGTTTTTACTTGCAACTGTTTATGCACTTGCTCGTGTAGCTCAGCGGTTTTTCTTATGTACGCAACGATGGCTTCTGGATCAAAATTCACATTCGTCAATGTAACGAAAAGTGCTTCTGCGGTGAATACGCTTATTTTTTCATCCTCTAGCCCAGCTTGGATCATGTGTTGACTGAGCTCACGAAGTTTGTAAACCAAGAGGTCTTGAAGATTTGCAACGTCGGCAGATTTGCCGCAAACACCCGCGATTGTGCAGCCTTGCCCTTTGGATGTTTGTTCACATTGATAACAGAACATTTGATTTTGGCTCATAAAGTATCACACTACAAACATGTAAGTGGGGTTTTTTATAAATAGCTGTTGTCCCGAACATGTAAGGGGTTTAATGGCTTTATAAAGACCTCAGATACTAAGAGCACCAACCTAACGCTTTAGTTATATTCTAGGTTTTGATTTTGTTCTATTGCTTGTTTTTATGATAACTGTTAGAATAGTAGCAAAATAACAACTTTTGTAGATATCATTTATATTGCAAATTAATGAAAGTTAAAAACTTTCATTCTTTTTTGGTTAAGCCTTTTCTTTAGCAACTTTGTCCTTAGCAAGCAAGTATTCTACATATGCTCTTATTGTGTGGTTAGTTTCTTTGGCTCTTTTTTTGACTTCTTGATGAACTTTGTCTGTGACTGTCAAGCATTTGTATCCTTTTCGTGGCAAAAACTACCAAATCTCCTGAGTAATTTACCGTACAACTAAATATATAATTAACGGTGAAGCACAAGCAGGGCAAAACAGGTATTTTGTAAAAACTTAAATAAACATACGTACGCTAACTAACTTGAGAGGGAAATAGAACGCCTAAGAAAGGCTACAAAAGTATCACAGTAAAAACTGAGGTGTACGATTACTTCTTTAAAGAATGGCTAAAGGTCAAAGAGGAATACACCATCAAAAAAGGCATACACAGCTTCTCTGCCTTCGTTACCTACAACTTAGCTCAACTGATGAATGAAGAAAAGAAAAGTAAAAGTGAACATAAACCGAGTTAAAATTTTGTATAGAATTCGAGGAAAATAATGAGGATAAGGCTCGGGCTGTTTGTTGTAACCTTATGTTACCAACAAATCTTAATACCAATTATTGTTTTTAACATTGAGCTATTAACTTGAAGGCAGGACTTATTTGGCTAAAATTTCCTAATTGTAGTAAGGATATATTGAACAATTTACCAAGAAAAAACTATAAGTTAGATATCATAGTAAAGAAAGAAATTAGCTTATTCAGTAAAAGATTTATTCTAAGAAACATTAACTAAATTAGTTCTTTTTAAATTGAAAAGGTTGTATAACTGTTATGTATCAAAAAGTAGGTAATTACCAATGATTACTGTTATTGGAGCAGGCAAAGTAGGAAGCGAAGCTGCTTTTGACATTTTACGTTATAAGATAAGCGACGTCGTGCTAATCGACACAAATGAGAAACAGGCAAAGGGCGAAGCCTTAGACATGATGCAGGCTGCACCTGCCATAGAGTTTGACGGTAAAATCCGTGGAACCAGCGACTTCAAAGAAATGGCTGGGTCAGAACTTGTGATTGTGACTGCTGGACTTGGCAGAAGACCCGATATGACGCGATTTGACCTCATGAATACCAATGCCCAAATCGTGAAATCCGTAGTTAAAGAAGTCGTCAAATACGCTCCCGACTGCAAACTTATGATTGTATCAAACCCAATGGACATTATGACTTTTATTGCCTATAAGGAGACAGGTTTTCCGCGCAGTCGCCTATTTGGGATGGGCAACATCTTAGATACTACGCGTTTTAGAACCTATATAGCTAACGAACTTAATGTTTCGCGGGAAGATACGCGGGCTTTAGTTATTGGTGAGCATGGTGATTCGATGGTGCCGCTTGTGGAATACGCTTCTGTTTCAGGCATACCCATAACAAGCCTGCTTACTTCCGAACAGATAGAAAAAATTGTTCATTTAACAGTAACTTCAGGTGCCGATGTCATCCAACTCAAAGGCAGCACGGTATATGCTCCAGGTATTGCGATTGCGGTAACGGCGGATGCGATTTTGACTGGAAGAAACCGAGTTATGAGTGTCTCCACTTGCTTGTGTGGTGAGTACGGTTTTTCTGGGCTTTCTATCGGGGTGCCCGTGGTTTTAGGGAAAGAAGGGGTTGAAAAAATAATTGAACTCGAATTATCCGATAAAACAAAAGCACAATTTGGAAGGTCTGTTGCTGTACTAAAAGAAGCAATAGCTGCGCTGAAGGATTAAAAAAAATAAAAATTAGATTATTGCTTTGATTTTAGCGCAGTAAAAATTTCCATTATGCTTAACAAACGCTGGGCATTTTCCGTCGTAGCAATTTTTTAGCCATTGACATGGTGCCCGAACTTCGTTAACTCTTGGCATGTATGAACGTACGTTAAAAGTCTCTTTTGGGGTTTCTCGCTTAGAAATTTGTTCCATTAAAGTTTGCATTCCACTTTCCATTTAAAAACACCTTCAAGTTTGCTTGCCTGAATTCAAAATATTATTGCTCGGGTCTAATTATTAAAAATGTGTTGCAGTCGTTGTACAACAACAAAAGCATATAAGCTCTAACAAGGTTCGAGAAAAAAGGTAGGCTATGACATACAAAGTGTTATTTAGAAGGTGAAGACTTTCTTGTTTTGGGTGCCACCACATTGGAGTTTAAAGGCAGAGACATCATATCAATCGAAGACTTCAGCCAGCAAGAAATCAACCATATTTTGGATATCAGCAAAACAATGGAGCCTTTAGCTAAAACAGGCTCAGAAATGTTGAAAGGCAAAATCCTCGCCACCCTATTCTTCGAACCTAGTACACGAACCCGATTAAGTTTCGAAACGGCAATGTTGAAACTTGGAGGAAACTATATCGGCTTCGCGGAACCAGATTTTGCTTCAGTTCGTAAAGGCGAAAACCTCGCCGATACCATCCGCACAGTAGAAAATTACGCCGATGTAATTGCACTTCGGCACAGTTTGGAAGGCTCAGCTAAAATGGCAGCGGAGGTCTCGAAGGTTCCAATAATTAATGGGGGCACAGGTGCTCAGGAACACCCCACCCAAGCGTTCATCGACTTGTACACTATGCGCAAGGAGAAGGGCAAGGTTGACGGGTTAAAAGTGGCGCTCGTCGGCGACTTAAGGTACGGGCGAACAGTTCATTCACTGGCTTACGCGCTTGCGCTCTACAATGTTGAATTGTTCCTTGTTTCCCCTGAAAGCTTGCGCATGCGAAAAGATGTGTTACAAACAATCAAAAACAAAATTCCAGTAACTGAGGATGCACACCTCGAAACTATAATCCCTCAGATTGACGTCCTCTATGTCACCCGAATCCAAAAAGAACGGTTCCCCGACGTAGCAGAATATACCAAAGTTAAGGGGGGTTACAAAATAGACCTGAAAACTCTTAGTGGCGCCAAAAAAGACATGATTATTCTTCATCCGTTGCCACGTGTGGACGAGATTGCTTCAGAGGTTGACGCGACGCCGCAAGCAAAGTACTTCCAGCAGGTTTGGAATGGCATCGTTGTGCGGATGGCGCTGCTTTCACTAGTTTTGGGTGCAGTCAAATAGATTAAGTCGATGTGAAGCGGTCGAAGGTTGTTAGTGTGCTCATAGAGCCGCATGAGGGGCACTTGTGAAGTGTTCCAAACCAGTTTTTCTTGCAGTTATCGCAGAAGGATACTAGGCGGTTGTAGGTAAAGAATTCGATTGATTGATTCTCCATAAGGCGTAATGTTAAATTCATCAGCGTTTCAGGGGTGTATTGGGTGTCTTCGAGTTCGATTATGTTTAGGTTTCCGCCAGCATTCAACCCTTTCCATCTTTTGGCTGTTTCAAGCATCTCCGTTTGAACGCTGAGAAGCTCCGCGGCTTTCACTTGGAATCGTATTGCAGTTGAATAGTACGGTTTTTCTCTTGTTCCTGAAAACTTCACTTTAGCAACACCATATCTCTCAATGTCCAGTTGGGCTAGTCGCTCAGATGCTTCTGAACTGCTGAGGATGACTGGGTAGAGACGTTTTCCGTATTTCCTCCCGATTTTCTGCCTAAAAGCTATGAGGTTCATGATTGTTTCTTCAGCGAATTTGCGGCTTTCCTCCGAATTAATGCTTTTTCCAGTGAAGGATTCGATGGCTTCTTTGAAACCTGCTAAGTTTATTATGCGTGAGCAGTTTTCAAGTCGGAAGTAGGTATCGCGATCGGCTTTTTGAAGCAGAAACGGCAACGAGTTTTTTCCGAATTGTTTGAGAGCATTGTTTTTTATACCCAAGGCTCGGGCTGCGAGTTCGAAGCGTTCGCGCATTAAATCGTTAAATTTATTCTTGTCCTTCTCACACTCTAACCCAATTCGAGGAAAATTAATCGTAACGCAGCCCAAAGAACCCGTCCGTAACGTATCGGTTTCCCAATCTCCCGTTAAATCAGCCATGAATTTTACGCCTGAAGAAGAAAAAGCAATGTTTTCGTTTTCTTTCTTGGTCATATTGGCAAAATAAGGAATTCCGCTTTTTGCAGCTAACTGATGAGCTTTAAGGAGAATGGCTTTTGAGTTTTCGTCAGTCAATGCTTGACTGTTAATTTTTATTACAAGTTTTGGACTAAGTAATGGTTTGCTCATGCTTTCTTCGGCAAAAACATCAATGATAAGTGATGCAATCAGTTGGCTTTCTTGTGTGAAGTCACCGTACTTGCCGCTTGGTTTGCCCTCTGGACCGATTGCTTCCTTTTCCGAGGTTAATTTAGGAATCGAGAGATCAAGCCCCAGCGTAGCCTCTGTATGTTGGTTTAGGTTTCGAATGAACAAACGCATGTTTTCTTTAATTTTTGCAACTTCGTTGCCTCTCACGTAAGGGGCCAAGAACACGTTAAAGTAGTTGAAGGTTTGAGTGCGATTGGTTTCTTTGCTCGCATGCAACAAAACGTTGAATGCTATAGATAAAACAGATTTGAGGTCTTTTGGGGCTTCCATGGCGACTTGAAGAGGATTGTCAAGTTTGACACCATGTTGGAAGAAGTATCGAAGATCATGAATTACTTCGTTGGGTTTTAGTATCCACGTGCCCAAGCCTTCGATATGGATGGCTCCTGAAAGGTGCGCGTCCGCAATGTCCCTCGGAAAAACATTTAGCAAGGAGTATTCGCTAAGGACTGTTTGTCCTGCTTTGCTAATTATCGCTTGGGCATCATGAGCGGCATCTTTGGATTCGATGAGGGCGGTAACTTCGTGGATAGGCATGCCGACGCGAGTGAGTTTGTTGCGGTAATCTTCAAAGCCCTTTTCCACTAAAATTCCGTTTACAACTTCCCTGATTAACGACGCAGTAAGATACTTTGTCTTCGATTTTACAAGGCGCTTCTCGGCTTCTTTCGCCGCCTTTTGCGCCAATTCTGCTGGAACCTTTCCTTCTTTTATCAGGGAATTCGCGATTTTGTTGACATCAAACTCTTCCAGTGTTAAATGAGAGGTCCGAACAACCATGCCCCGAGGCTTAACTGCCTTCTTCTCCACGCGGTCAGCCACGTCTAGCACCATTTTGCCAAGGTCGGTTAAGAAATATTTTTTAGCTTCTACATCTGCCTCAACCAAATCTGCTTTTAAAAGGAATTTTAGGTGGTAGGCGAATCTGCCTGCGTCTCGACTCGGGTTCATTTTTAGTTGGTTCATGAGTTCGGTGTAGGAGAGGGCGCTGCTATCGAAAAGTAGGTTTAGGATTTGTAGTCTAAGCGGTGAAGAAACTGCTTTGAGTACTTTTACGCCGCGAGCACGATGCGGAGTCTGATTAACCATACTTTTATCTCTCCTAACCCTAATTTTTGTGGCGCTCTACCTATTATTCGACTGGAGAGTTTAAACTTAACTAAAAAAAGAAATATCGCTAATAGTTTTCAACATTCAAACGCTGCAAGGTTGCTGCTGACTAATACAATGGATCGTCCCAAACCCATAAACCAAATCGACGCAGCGAATTCCAACAACTTTTCTGGTTGGAAATAGGTCCTGAAGAATAGCCAGGGCTTTTGCATCGTTTTTGTGGTCGAAGATAGGTACCAGAACTTTTTGGTTGCCGATGTAAAAGTTTGTGTAGCTTGCAGGTAACCGTTCATCTTCGTCACTGATTACTTTGGGCATGGGCAACTTTACAATTTTCAGTTTCTTGCCATCTTGGTCAACAGATTGGCAGAGGATGTCATAGTTTTCTTTTAACGCATCGTAGTCGACGTCGTTTTGGTCTTCTTGATAAGCGCATACGATGGTGGTTGAGTTTACGAATCGGGCTAAGTCGTCGATGTGCCCGTCGGTGTCATCGCCCAAAATGCCGCATTTGAGCCAAATAAAATTGTTTGTGCCCAAGTAGTCGTTGAGGAATTTTTCGATTTCTTTTTTGCCCAGATGAGGATTTCGGTTCTTATTCAATAGGCACTGCTCTGTAGTCAACAGCGTTCCTTTGCCGTTAACATCTATTGAGCCGCCTTCCAAAACTATCCCTGGCTTAAAACAGCGTATGGACATTTTTTGGTTGATGACATCGGGGATTTGCTTATCCTTCAGCAGAGTTTCGTATTTTTCTCCCCACGAGTTAAAGTCCCAGTGAATCATTGCGAGCTCGTGGTTTTGGTTTTTGACAAATACGGGTCCATAATCCCTAAACCACACATCGGCGTAATCGGAAACGTAAAAGTGGATTCTGTTAAGGTCAATGTTTGCCGCTTTAAACATTTTTGTCGCTTTTTGTTTGGTGGGCTCATCAATGACAAAGAGGTTTACTTCTTCGCCTTGATGAATCTCCTTAACAATTTGAACGTAGGTAGATTCTACCCGTTCAACTCTGTCGGGAAAAGTAGTTGGGTCATAAGGCCACGCAAGCCATATGGCATCGTGTTTTTCCCATTCTGCGGGCATACAAAAGCCCTGTTCGCGGCAGGTTCGCTCGGAACTACTCATCTTCTTTCCCTTTTCTGTTGTCTTTGGTGAGCCGATTGTATGTGTCTGGACGTCGGTTGCGTAAAAAGCCCCAGCCTTCCTGAATTTTCTTGTTCTTGCTCAGGTCAACTTGGGCAACCACAACTTCTTCTTTTGTGGTGCTGGCTTCGTTGAGGATTTTGCCGAAAGAATCACAGACAAATGAGCCTCCCCAAAACTCCAGTTGTCCCTCTTCGCCGACACGGTTAACTGCGGCAACGTGGATTCCGTTGGCTATTGCATTGCCACGTTGAATGGTTTTCCAAGCATCATGCCAGTCACCATCTTCTGAAGTGTAACCTTTGACATATCCGATGGCGGTGGGGTAAAAAATGATTTCTGCACCTTTTAAAGCGTTGATTCGTGCAGGTTCAGGGAACCATTGGTCATAACATATGAGAACACCAATACGGGCAAAGGGTGTTTCAAAAACTCCATAATCTGAGTCTCCAGCTGCAAAATAATCTTTTTCATAGAAGTAGGGGTCGTATGGTATGTGGGCTTTACGGTAAGAGCCCAAAATTTCCCCACTTGAACCAATAACAACGGCTGTATTGTAGAATTTGCCGTTCTTGGCTTTCTCAAACAAAGGAGCAATGACAACTATCTTGAGTTTCTTTGCCAACTTGGAAAATAGGTTTGTTGATTCTCCAGGAATCGATTCAGCTAAAGCCGAGGAATCTTTTTTTTCCTCTTGTGGAAAATAGGTTGTTCGGTATAGTTCTTGAAGGCAGATTATTTGAGCGCCCTTTTCTGCTGCAAGTTCAATTTTTTCGGCGGTTTTTTTCATGTTTTCTGAGATGTTTTCTGAAGCCCGTGTTTGAATTAGCCCAATTGTGATTGATTTGTAGGTTGTCTTCTTTGTTGTAGGTGTTTTTGGGGTGGATTTATGGGCGGGTATTTGGGTTTCCTTCCTTGTTTTCAACTAATTTATAGGCTGTTCGTATTAACTTTTTTGAAAAATATTACCAAAGCTAACCTAAAAATGCCCGGCTAATGTTGTTTCAAAATCAGAGCCTTTACTTTTTTGGCGTTCTTAGGTGCTTATAATCTGAAAAATAAGGTTCTTTCAGGTGTACACCAACGAAACTATTTATTAAGACAATGCAATGACAATACATTGTTTATTGGGGCCAAATAATATGAAAATATTCATAGTTCAATTTCCCTTCGGTGTAGCAGCCTTCGACGAAAACAACGGCTTAGTAGAAAAAGCTCTGTTTCCAAAAAACGCGCAAGCCGCAGCAAAAAGCCTGCTCAAAACCGAGTCTGGAAAATTATCCGACCAAGTCTCATCATTAATCTCACTTCTCGCAAGCGTAGGCTATGACACGTTTGCCTTTGAATCTGGAAAGTTGGCAGAGGAAGCCCAAAAGAAGATGAAAGTCACAGTTGAAGTCGCTAAACCAGCGGAAACAGCTGTTTTGCATTCACGCATGGGTGAAGTAGCAATCGAAGCAGGTTTTGCCAAAGACGAACAAGAACTGAGCATATGGACCCGAAGCGTCAGTTTGGAACTTGCGAAGTTAAGAATTAAAGGTGCCACGGGAAAACGAGATTTAATTGTCGCTCAAGGTATTCAAACGCTCGATAGTTTAGACCAAACCGTAAACCTATTCATGGGTAGACTCAGAGAATGGTATGGTGTCTACTTCCCTGAACTTGATCGCTTAGTAGAAAAACATGAAACATACTCACGTCTTGTTATGAACTTGGGCGATAGGGAAAACTTTACTGTTGAGAATCTGGAAAAAGAGAACATTCCAAAAGAACGAACTCAGCTTGTGTCGAAAGCAGCTGAATCATCTATGGGCGCAGACATTGCAGAAGCCGACTTGGAGATGGTGCAAGCCTTAGCTAAGGACGTTTTGGGTTTCTATTTGTTGCGAAAGAACATGGAAGATTACGTTGACCAAACGATGGAAGAACTTGCGCCTAACGTACGCGCTGTTGCAGGTGCCCTTTTGGGTGCACGCTTAATTGCGATGGCAGGTAGCCTTCAAAACTTGGCTATGAGGCCAGCAAGCACCATACAAGTCATAGGTGCAGAAAAAGCTCTTTTTCGCTCATTAAAAACAGGAGCCCGACCTCCAAAACACGGTCTAATCTTCCAACACACCCTACTCCATGACGCTAAAAGGTGGCAAAGAGGAAAAATCGCAAGAGTTATCGCTGGCAAACTCGCAATAGCTGCCAGAGCAGATGCGTTCGGAGCAGGCCACTACATCGGAGACAAATTAAAAGCTGATATTAACAAACGCTTAGAAGAAATTCAGATAAAATACAAAGAGCCGCCAGCACCAAAAGAAGCTAAACCCAGACCCGAAGGTTCATTCGAACGCCGAGAACAGCGACCTCCAAGACGCGATCAAGGAGGATTCAGAGGTGGCGGCAAAAACTTTGGCGGTGGCGACCGGGGTCCAAGACCACCACGGCAAGGTGGCGGTGGAGGAGGCCGCAATTTCGGTTACGGCGGCGGACGAGATAGAGGCGATCGACGCGGCGGAGGCGGCGGACCAAATCGGGGACCAGAACGACGTGCACCTCAAAGTTAAACCGCACCCAAAATTCAAAGAAATCTATCAAGTAATGCTTGAAGACGGCGCACAACGCCTCGCTACAAAAAACCTAACCCCTGGTCTAAGAGTTTATGGGGAACGGCTTTTCAAATTTAAATACGTTGAATATCGTATTTGGGACGCTTTCCGCAGCAAACTTGCCGGAGCAATCATAAAAGGCGTACAAAACGTTCCAATTGAACCAGGTTTTAAAGTGCTTTATTTGGGGGCTGCTTCAGGAACCACGCCCAGCCACGTCTCAGACATAGTCGGCGATGGCGGACACGTTTACTGTGTAGAGTTTGCGCAGCGGTCCCTTCGTGATTTAGTTAACAACGTTGCTGCTTATCGAACCAACATTTCACCCATGCTTGAAGATGCACGAATGCCAGAGCGGTATGCTATGTTCATCTCAGGCAAAGTTGAGACAGTTTACTGTGATGTAGCGCAACCTGAACAAGCCAAGTTGCTGGCGGACAACGCAGATGTTTTCCTCAAACCGCAAGGTTGGGTTATGCTGGCATGCAAATCGCAGAGCATCGATGTGACCATGGATCCCAACGCGGTTTATCGGCAGGAAGCCCACATTTTGAGGAATAGAGGATTTGATGTGAAAGAAATCGTGGATCTAGAACCCTACGATAAAGCACATGCAATGATAGTAGCACAAAAAATCTAGTTTTTAAACATATAATGAAAACACTGGGTTTACGCCAGCCTAACTTACAAAGACCCGCTGCAACAAAAATAAATCAAAAACAGCTCACCTAAAATAAATAACAAAAAGAGCATTTGTTGAATCCGACTTTTCCAACAATTGTGGGAAACACGCTGTATACCAAAAACTCTGATGCACACTATTTTCTTTTTCAGTTTGCTGCTTTTAGAAAAGCATTATAGTCTAGAAACTTAATCCATTCGATATTTAGGATGAAACTTCGATGTTGGTTGCCGGTGTTGACGAAGCTGGACGCGGATGCATTATCGGTCCCTTAGTTGTCGCTGGCGTCGCAGTTAAAACCGAGAACCTGCAGATGCTCACCGATTTAGGCGTAAAAGACTCCAAACTTCTAACCGCCAAAAAACGCGAAGCGTTGTACCCAGAAATCATAAAGTTAACCGAAAAACACCACATCATAAAGGTTCCACCTGCTCAAATAGACAAGGTAGTGCGCAGTAGCAGAACACTTCACAAACTAAACCGCCTTGAAGCACAGACCATGGCAAGAATAATTGAAATCCTAAGACCTGACGAAGCCTACGTTGATGCCGCAGACGTGCTGGAACATCGGTTCGGAAACCATATTACTGAATTACTTAGGTTCAAAACTAAAATTGTATCGGAACATAAAGCTGACCGAACATACCCAATTGTTTCGGCAGCCTCCATCATTGCTAAGGTTCAACGTGATGGCGAGATCGCAAAGTTAAAAGTGAAATATGGCGACTTCGGAAGCGGATACCTAACAGATGATAAAACCATGCTTTTCTTAAAACGGCTGCTGGATACGAACGGTGACTACCCAAGCTGCGTTAGAAAGTCTTGGAAACCTGCCCAAAGAGCCAAAAGCGAGCAGGGAACATTACAGACGAAACTATTTTAACGCTTAATTATTGTGTTCTGTAGTGTATAAAAAGATACAATTTATAAATATCAACCTAATCCATAATAGTAATTAAGAGTTTTACACGGCGGTAACTTGATGAGCGAAAAAGATGTAACGAAATTCTTGCAGCTTTTAGGTTTATCTAAAAGAGAAATTCAAGTTTACATGTTCCTTGCAAAAAGCGGTGTCCAATCAACCAGCTTCGTAGCTAAACGCCTCAAGATGGAACGCGTTCAGGCTTACCGCACATTCAAGAAACTACAAGAAAAGGGATTCATTGAAGCAACTTTAGAGAGGCCAACTAGGTTCACAATTGTTGCCTTTGCAGCCTTAGTTGACAATTTCATAAACGCCAAAAAGATTGAAGTTGTCAACCTTAATGACCAAAAGACAAATCTTTTAACATCATGGGAATCAATCAGTGCGCCAGAGTCAGAATACCCCGTGGCAAAATTCTCAATCATAACTGGGAAAAAGAAAATCCATTCCAAAATGATTAACATGGTTGAGGAATCCAAATCGGAAGTAATCGTTCTAACAACCGCTTTGGGTTTGATACAAGAAGATATTGCGGGAATCTTTGATGCCGCCGTTACGCCTTCCCAAGAACGCAACGTTCAGACCAAAATAATCACTGAAATAGTCCCAGAAAACCTCAAAGTTGTCGAGAGAATAGACCTCAATATCGCCGAGGACAAACTAAACATTAAAATTCGCCATGTCGGCATGAGCTCCAAGTTTTTCCCGCGCTTCCTAATCAAAGACGAAGAGGAAGCCATCCTATACGCGCCCTTTGGAAACGAAGCATCTGTTCTGAACCTTGAAGATGAAGGTTTATGGATAAATGACAAAATGTTCATCTCTGTTCTGAAAGCGTTTTTTACGCAGATGTGGCAGAGTGGAGTAGACGCTTCAAGACGCATAGAAGAGTTAAAAAGCGGAATTCCAATCGGTGAAACCCTTGTTATAAAAAGCGTCGAGGAAGCATGGAACAAGATAACAAAGATTTTGGATTCAGCCAAAAAAGATGTTATAATCATTACTTCTTCACAGAGCATCAATCGACTAGCCGAAAATGACCCAATTATAAAATATCTCAGAAAAAGCTTGAGCACCCGCATAATGGCATCCATAGATTTGGATAACCTTGAACCCGCGCAAAAACTGGCAAAAGACTATGAAGTTAAACATGTACCCATCAGCTACATGACCATGATGCTTATTGACAACAAACACCTCTTCATGTTCAAGATGCCGCCACTAAGCGATGTTGGCACAGAATCCGCATTCTACTTATCTGACACATTCTACTCAAGTGACCCCAGTCAAATTGAAAGAGTAAGCGAAATGCTTGATGACATCTGGAAACGCGGTATAGACATAACAGAAATAAGCAGTCAAGCTGGCACGAAACTTCCAACTCTCGAAGTTGCAACCACAGAAACCGTAGCTAAAACTGTTGGCAAAATGCTGCAGAATAACGCGAATTCAGTTTTAATTATGGAACAGCACAAACCTATCGGTGTTATCAATGATCGGGAATTGCTAAGAGAGGTTGTGGATGCGCGAAAAGACCCATTGAAAACTCTTGCAAAAGACACCAACTACACCCCACTAATCATGCTTCAAGGAAACGAATCAATGATTAACGCCATGAAAATAATGGGTGAAAGGGGTTTCAAGCGAGCAGCGATGGTTAAGAACGGGCAATTAATCGGTATGTTAACTGAAGAAGCAGCGAAAAAGGCTACATTGAAAATTAAGCCTGCTGCCACAAAAGTTCCTTAGCCCTTGTCTTCTCTTTTTTGGAAAGCAAACAATTATTAACAAAACTAGTCCTACCCATACGGCGAGGACACTCAATTGAACCTACAAACACCCATGATTATTGTAAATTTTAAAACTTACGTTGAATCCACAGGCAAAAGAGCAGTTGAACTCGCAAAACAAGCAGAAAAAGCAGCGAAAGAAACAGGTGCCAACATCATTGTTGCGCCACAGTTCGCTGACTTATTCAAGGTTGCGGAAGCGGTTGAGATTCCTGTCTTCGCCCAGCACATCGACCCAATTAAACCAGGTAATTCTACAGGTCACATTCTTGCTGAATCTGTCATTGAGGCAGGAGCGGTTGGAACTTTAATCAACCACTCAGAAATGCAGGTAAAACTATCGGACATAGACGCAATTGTAAGGTTAACGCGGGAAAAACACATAGTCAGTTGCGTTTGCACAAGTAACCCATCTATTAGTGCTGCTGTGGCATACCTGAATCCAGACATCATTTCGATTGAACCGCCGGAACTCATCGGATCGGGCATTGCCGTTTCACAAGCACAACCTGAAGCTGTTACAAACACAATTAGGCTCGTTCGCAAGGTGAATGATGAAGCAATAATTTTATGTGGCGCAGGAATTAGCAAAGGTGAAGATGTTTCTACCGCTTTGAAACTTGGAACTCATGGTGTCCTTGTCGCCAGCGGGATTGTGAAGGCGAAAGATCCATATAGTGTGCTACGTGCATTTGCCGACGCAACAAAAAAATAAGCACGTGAAGACCCTTGAAGGTTGAACCTGAGTGTGAATCGTGCCTTCTTTCTAGGGCACAAATACAAACCTACCAAGCCACTACAAACCCCGCCCTACGTTTTAGGTGCTTAGCAGAAATTACTAAATTATTAAACCGAGAATTCAAATCAACCTCGGTTGCAGCGGATATCGGCACAAAAAGGGACCGTATAATCAGGCAATTAACAGGTAACAACGATCCCTACAAATATAATAAAAAACTCGCCAATGAAAAGGCAATCAAAATGCGTCCTCACGCAAAAAAATATGTAGAGTCAGGTATCAACCAGAAAGAGCGATTCAAGAAGGCGTGTCTGTGCGCGATAGTGGGAAATATTATGGAGTTTGATATTCCTGGGCACAAGTTTACCTTGAAGAGTTTGGCGGGGGTTCTTCGGGAAGCGGCAAAAGACCTTGTCATCGACGACATCGACAAAGCTTATGAGTTGGCAAAGAAAGCTGAGAGCGTTTTGTTTTTGGCGGATAACGCAGGCGAAATCGTTTTTGACACGCTCCTAGTTGAACAACTCAAGAATATGGGGTTAAAAGTCACCTATGTTGTCAAAGGCGGACCAGTTATTAATGATGCCACGATGGAAGACGTTGAGATTTCTAACATGGATAAACTTGTCGACGAAGTTATAACTACAGGCTGCGACGCAGTCGGCTTACAGAAAAAAGAAGCCTCCCCAGAATTCCTAAAAGTCTACGATGCAGCCGAACTCGTCTTCGCCAAAGGAATGGGATACGCTGAAACGCTCACCGAATACAAACTAACCAAGCCTCACTTGCTAATGTTCCGCACCAAATGTGTGCCTGTCGCAAACTATTTCTGTGTTCCACGCGATAAGAACATAGCAAAGTTGATGCCGTAAAATGAATTTGCCCGCCATAACTTTTTCTAAAGAGACCTTCTCCAAGTTCAGCGAACTAATCGAAAAAGAATGGCTGGTAACAAACGGCTTAGGCAGTTATGCTTCATCAACAGTGCTTGGAATTAATACGCGGAAGTACCATGGATTATTTGTTGCGGCATTGGATCCCCCTGGAAACCGCACCGTTTGCCTCTCAAAACTTGACGAGGATATATTGGTTGGCGATGAAGTTTTCAGGCTGGGTTCCACCGAGTTTCATAACGTAATCTATCCCGAAGGATACAAACTTATCAACCAGTTTTCTATTGATCCGTTTCCCACGTACGGCTACGATTTGAGAAATGTACAAATCAACAAAACAATTTTTATGCCCAAAAACAGGAACGCCATTTCTGCAATCTACAAAATCGTAAACAAGAACATTGCAGACATTAAAGTTAGGCTTTACCCCCTTTTAACTTGCAGACACTTCCACACTGTAACTTACCATCTAAGAGCTCCTTTGAATTTCATCTTAACAAGCACCAGCAATCAGGCGCAAGCAACTTTTTTGGATCCTCAAGCCGCTATCGTTTGTCGAATAACGAGTGGAGAATTCAAAGAAAAAGTAAACTGGGTAAACCATATTCACTACCGCGACGAGTTGGAGCGTGGGGAAGCTGACGTTGATGATTGTTTTCAGCCTGGGTATTTCGAGGTTGAAGTACCTGCTAATGGGGAGAAAGAGTTTGCGGTAACATTTGCGGTGAGCCATGAAAGCCAACCTGCACAAAAAACTTTAGATTTAATCGGAAACTCGATAACAACCATAAAGGAACTTTATTTTCAAGAACTAAACCAAAAATCAAATTTGATTTCTAATTTTTACCGAGAGCATCCTCAAGTGCCAATGAACCATTGGCTAAACTGGATTTTGCTCGCCGCTGACTCTTTCATGGTAGAAAACGAAGCTGGAAGAAAAGCGGTAATCGCTGGGTACCACTGGTTTGAGCCATGGGGCAGAGACACCTTCATTTCGTTGCCTGGTCTGATGCTAGTGACTGGAAAATATAGCGATGCAAAGGATATTCTGCGAGCATTCATTGAATACACAAAGAGCGGGTTGATTCCCAATTTTATCTCCGACAAATCGGGCATTCCCATTTACTACACAGTAGACGCCACCCTATGGTATGTTAACGCAGTGCTGCAATACGTCAAGTACACTGGTGACTTCGGTTTTGTTAAAGACGAGTTATGGGCGAAACTTCAGGACATAGTTGAGAGCCATCAAAGAGGCACCTTGTTTGGCATCCGCGTGGATGATGATGGCTTGCTTATGCATGGTCCAAGGCTTACATGGATGGACGCCTCCGTGGGAAAAGATGTGATTACGCCTCGAACAGGTAAAGCCGTAGAAATCCAAGCATTGTGGTACAACACCCTGAGAGCAATGGAACTGTTCGCAAAAAAATTTGAGGATTCCACTTTATCTGAAAAGTATAATTCAATGGCTGAGCAAACCCATTTAAGCTTTAACGAGAAATTCTGGAACCCCCAAAACGGCTGCCTCTACGATGTTGTCGATGACAAGGCTCCTGATGCTTCTATTCGTCCCAACCAGATTTTTGCGGTTTCCCTCGATTACACGATGCTTGATAACGAAAAAAGCCAAAAAGTCGTCGAAGTGGTAAACCGCGAGCTCGTAACTCCCTATGGATTGAGAACCCTTTCACTTGGTGACCCAAAGTTTGTCGGCAAATGCATGGGCGACAGCCGAGCCAGAGACATGGCTTACCATAACGGTACAATTTGGCCTTGGCTACTGGGACCCTACGTTACAGCGTATCTAAAAGTAAACGAATTCTCCGCCAAAGCATGCGAGCAAATGCTTGAAAACCTGATTTTGCCCCTGTTCACAGTCGGAATTCACCAAGACGGGTTAGGCACTATAAATGAAATCTACGATTGTGACCCCCCAAATGCCCCACGAGGCTGTATCTCACAAGCCTGGAGTGTGGCTGAACCATTGAGGGCTTACATAGAAGATATTTTGCAGGTAAAACCAAAAAACGCCAAAGAATTTTTAGGAGTTTAAGGATTTATCGCTTTTCTTAGGCTATCCGCCGCGGTTTCTGGCGTCACTGTGTTGATGTAAGTTCCTGTGCTTTTTTCGAAGCCTGCCCAAGTTGCCAGTTTGGGGTAAACTTCGAGATGCCAATGATAGCTTTCTTGAGCTTCTGGATTTAACGCTAAGTGAATGCCATAGTTATAGGGTGGGTCGTTGACGATTTCTTTTAGGGCTTTGAGGCTGGATTTGATGGTTTTTGCAAATGCACTGATTTCGGTTGAGGTTAGGTTCAGTATGTGGGGAGCGTGTTTTTTTGGCATAATCCAGAACTCCATCGGATTGATGCTTGCGTAAGGAGCCAAAACCGTAAAATCGTTATCTTCTGAAATGAGCCGCGGCCCCTTTGCTTCTCCCTCGATAATGTCGCAGAACACGCATTTGTCATAGTTCTCGTAGAAGGCTGTACTGGCTTTTTGCTCTTCACGGATTGTTGTTGGAACCATCGGGGTCGCGATTATTTGGCTGTGCGCATGAGAAAGAGACGCTCCTGCTTCCAAGCCGTGATTGCGAAAAACCGAAACGTATTTGACATAAGGCTTTGTGCTTAACTCTCTGCACCTATCGACATAAGCTTTGATTACCAATTCCAGCTGAGGCAAAGCTGCGTCGGCTGGATCCTCATCATGATTTGGTGATTCAACAATAACCTCATGGTTCCCAATTGCATCCCACAAGTAACCGCTTTTGACAATTCTTGCTGAATCTTCGGGTTGATTAGGTTGACTGAAGGCTGGGTAGAGGTTTGGGATAACACGAACGAGCCAATTTTTTACGCGTTCCCCAGTCAGGGGATCTTGGCTATGTTTTGTTTCGCCGTTTTCTTTTTGGTAGAGCATAACTGCAGGTGGCGTCATGTTCTCGTTGCCGGCGCACAAAGGGCAAGTAGTTGTTTTAGGTGATTCAAGTTTGGGTTTGCTGAGGTCGGTGGGGCGGCGACTGCGTTCGGTTGCGATTACAACCCAGCGGTCAAGCAAGTAATCTTTTCGAAGCTCGTTATAAGGCATACAAACCAAGAAGGGTGCGGGTCATTTTAGCGTTTCTAAGAGTACCACTTTGGTAGGCGGGGAGCTGGAAGGTTTTATATCCCCTATATACAATAGTGAGAATCCAATTTTAAACAGCTGAGAATATGAGTAACCCTTCAAGTTTAACGCGTTGGAACAGAGTAAAGGATGCCTTAAACAAGTGGCGAGTTGCCTTCCTCATTTTTGCCCTCACCTATCTTATGGTTCTGCTTTTGAACTTGACTAATATGCCCATGCAATGGGACGAAGTTGTCCACCTTAACAGTGGAATAACCTTAAACGCAGGGCACTTCGGCAATTATGTTTCCAACGCCTTCTACCCCCCACTCTACGATGTAGCAACAGCTCTTTCTTTCAAAGCATTTGGAACAAGTCTGTTTTCAGCACGATTAGTTTCAGCCGTGTTTTCGGTGCTGTCACTTGGGGTAATATATGAATTGACCTACTCCCTGTACAACGGAAAAACCGCATTACTCACAGCTGTTTTGTTGGGAATTATGCCCGGGTATTTTTGGCTCTCACGTTTGGCAATGCTTGAAACGATGCTTCTGTTCTTTGAGACTTTGGCGCTTCTGTTCTTTTTCCGTTGGCTCCAAAACAAGCTGGACAAATATTTGGTTTTAGCTGGTTTAGCAGTGGGTTTAGGGTTTTTAACTAAGTACCAAGCGGTTGTCGCGGGCATTATTATGGTTGTTAGTATTTTGTTTTTGGTTCGAGGGCAACTCAAGAGAGCTTTTTCAAGGTTCACGTTGTTAGTAATCGCGGCTATTTTGGTAGTTGTCCCATGGATTGTAATCGCCTATCAAGTATACGCATCAAAAATATTCAGTCAATGGCTATACGCTTTGCAGGTTGGTAACCCAGAAAAAGCAGCATACAGCGATCGTTACCCCTCACCCATCTTCTACTTCATAGATGTAGTTTGGCCATACAACAATTTCCATCCCATCTCCATATTTATCTACATCGCTGGTTTGGCGGGTTTGGGCTTTCTGGTGTGGCGCCATAACAAAAGCGACAAATTCACGGCTATATGGTTTGCAAGCGTCTTCGTCTTTTTCTCATTAATAGCGAACAAGGAGTGGCGTTACGTGCTACCGCTTTTCTCTGCTTTGGCAATTTCAGCTGCAGTTTTGATTCTTTTCCTCTATGGCAAGGTTGATGCCGTGATGAAACGGAGAGTTAACGTTAACAAGGGGAAGACCGCAAAGTTTGCTGCGGGTTTGTTCATTGTTTTGGTTGCTGGAGCGATGGCTTACAGTATAAACGACGCATATTCCATAACCGACCAATTTAACATCCAAATCGAGGTTGAACCTGCAACAGTTTATGCCATGAATCACATGCAGACCAATGAATCAATTATGGTTCTCGCCCCGTTCAACTTTTTCAGCCAAGACATGATACGATTCTACCTCGCTAAAAACGGAAACAATCAAATCCAAACCTACCAATACCCACTCCTCCCTACAGACACATACACACCCACCTTCAACATCACCGAATTAATCAACGAATGTAAACAATACAAAGTAAAATACCTCTTCACCTACGAACAAGGAGGCACCTTCCCCTACTACAATACCACACTTAACCCTCAGCTAGTCTTCGAGCAACTGTATGCTTCAGGCAACTTTAGCCGCATATCTAACGAAGCCACATTCGGTGCAAACCCCCGAAGAATCTTCATCCTTACCTTCACAGAATAGGGTGTAATTTTCCATTTTTCAATCCCAAAAAGGGTGAGACTAATGACGTTTTTTCAAGTCATTAGTATTTTGAAAAATCAGGTTTATTCGCTGGTCTGCTTTGTTTTGCCCTTGCCAAACCTAAGTTTCGCTGTCAAAATCTTCTCTGTCGCAAACAGCCGTGAAGCGATGTACATTATGACCACTGTGAAAATGGCAACGTAAACTATCCCAAACACAACAATGCCGTAATCGCCCGTTACCACAGCTTTAGCGGCAATAATTGGGTGACTGTAAGGAATAGCATAGAAGATTGCTTTTACAGCAAGCGGTAGTGAATTCACATCCAAGTAAACCAAAGCTAGCGAAGGTATGAAAATCAACGGGTAAACATAACCAACCAACGCTTGTGCACCGCGAACATTCTCGCTGAAAGCTGACATAATCACTGCCAACGCTAAAGCAGAAAGCAATGTGAAGAACAAGCTAATGCCTAGAAGAATGTACCCTCCAACTGAAGGCACTAAACCAAGGGCAACCAAATCAACGCTACCGCCAAGATTGCCCGCAATACCCGAGGATATGGAGCCAATCATGTAGTTGTAGCCGACCAAAACGGCAATCGAAGCAGCCCCAGCAACAATTATGGTGCTGGAAACTTTTCCCATTAAAATAGCAAACCTATCCACAGGAGTAGTGAGCAGCGTTTCGAGTGTCTTCTCTTCCTTTTCCATAGCAACGCTGGTTGCAGCAATCTGCATGGCATATGTCAACATAATCATAATTGTGATTGGCAAAGCAATAGACTGGGTCAACATTAAACTTGACAAAACGCTGACGCTAACGTCGTTGGCAATCGTGCCCTTGATAACGCTGGATTCTGAAACTAAAACCATGTCGGGAGCGACTGCACGGTTAAATCCAGCGACAACTGCATTGACGGTTGAGCCTGAAATACCGCTAAAAATGCCGCCTCCGCCGTTAAAGATGCTATAAGTATCAACGGTACCTGTTATGTTCCATTCTCCAAGGTTATGCCTAGTAATGTTATCGCTGAAGCCAAAGGGGACAACCACAAAGGTGCTGCTGTTGTAGTGGGCAAGCAAGCCTTCGTCAATTACAGTTTGAGGCAAAGTATTGTTGATAATCTCAACATTCATAGTGGTATTCAAGTAACCGACAAATACTTGGCTCCAGTTCCCATTGTCATTGTCAACAACAAGTATGGTTGCTCTTTGTGCCTCAGTCGCTGTTTGCGCGGCATAACCCATGACTAAGCCGAGAACTGGGAACATAATGAGGGGCAGAACTATCATGCCAATCAAGATTTTGGGGTCGCGCATGAGCTCCTTTAGCTCCTTGACAAGTATGGTTGTGAAGCCTTTAAGCAAAGCCAACCACCTTCGCAAAAACCTCTTCCAAGTTCTCACTGTTGTACTTTGTTTTAAGCGCTTTAGGTTCCCCTTCAACCACCAGCTTACCCTTGTGAACAAGCGCAACGCGGTCACAGAGGTACTCCACTTCCAGCATGTTGTGACTACTGAGCAACACTGTTACTCCATGTTCCTTAACGTAGCGTTTAACAATCTCACGAATATGGTAAGCATACAAAACATCCAGACCGCTCGCAGGTTCATCAAGAACCGCCAACTTTGGCCTAGTCATCAACGCCCTTGCAACGAGCAAACGCCGTTTCATGCCTTTGCTGTAAGTTTTAGCTTTATCTTTCAATCGATCTCCCAAACCGCAGATTTCCGTTGCCTCATCTATTGTGGCTTTTAGGTTTGTGCCTGGTTTGCTTTGGAGTTTTGCCATGAACTGAAGGTACTCTAAACCAGTGAGGTTCGGGTAAGCACCAGATTCCTCTGGCAAATAACTTATGATTTGCCGTGTCTTTTCAGGCTGCTTTGTCGCATCTTGATCAAAAATTTTTATAGTGCCCGTTGTCGGCTTGATTAAAGTGCAGACGATGCGCAGGGTCGTGGTTTTTCCTGCACCATTGGGTCCGATTAAGCCGTAGATTTCGCCAGGTTTAATGTTAAAACTTACCCCATCAAGGGCTCTTATTTGGCCAAACTCTTTGGTTAACGAAATTGCTTCTACGGCTAAACTCAAGTTCCCGCGCTCTTGACTTTTTGAAGATGGAAATTATATTTAAGTTTTAACTATCCTTCGCCTAACTTCGCAAGGTAGTCTAGAAACTTTTCCAGCTCAGCTTTATCCATATCAACTAGCTCTTTACGCTCAGCTTTAACATATTTTCGAAAAGACTCCAAACACTGATTAGACGAAACATTCTGCTTAAAAGTGCGAACCTGGTCACGCTCAATCTTAATACGGTAAAGTGTAGCCACGAAAGTAGCAAAAACAACCAACGTATTGCTAACAATCACAATCAACGAAATGTCAATGTCAACCATGAACGGTCACCTTGACCTAATGGATAATAAAAAAGGGTTATTTTCCCTTTCGCTCTTAGCGGTAGCCGTTGCTTTCTGGCAGGATTCTCAGTACACGAAGGATTTTCTTGAATTCTTCCTCTTTTAGCGATGCTCTGCGACCGCTAGCATACATGTCTTTAACTGTGTCTACGACTGCTGCGACGATTTGGTCCTCTGGGACGTTTCCTGAAAGCTCAGTGATTTTATGTTTGATTATGCCTTTACCGGATTGTTTGCCAATTGTTAAGCGCCTTGTATTTCCGACTAGTTCAGGTGGATAAGGCTCATAGGTCCAGGGGTCATTAAGGACTCCGTGAGTGTGGATTCCTGATTCGTGAGCGAAGCCGTAATCCCCAACGATTGCTTTGTTAGGTGGAACTACATAGCCTGTTGCTTTGCCGATGAAATCTGCTGTTGCCTTGAGCTTCTCTGTTTTGCCCTTATACTTCATGACGCCATAATGCAAGTACAGGTTTAACAGTACCTTCTCTGTCTCTGCGTTGCCTGCACGTTCACCTATTCCAAGGTATGTTGTGCTGGCGTAAACTTTGTCCCAAACGCCTGAAGCGGCTTTAATTGCAGCCATAGTGTTCTCAACTGCGTTTCCGAAATCGTCGTGTGCGTGAATTTCGATGGCGCTAATCCGGGTTTCCTTCTTAATGGCAATGACTTTAGCAGGGATACCGTGTGGCAGAGGTGCTTCTGGGTCTGATAATCCGATGCCGACGGTGTCGCATACGCGGTAGCATTCAGCTCCAGCATCAGCAACGCTGTTAATGATACGTTTTTCGAAGTCCCAGTCTGCTCGGGTGCTGTCTTCACCATGAACGAAAGTTCTTAAACCGCATGTCTTAGCTGCATACTCTGTTACATCGATCAGGTTGGCTAAGATTTCTTCTCGGGTTTTTTCTGGCCATTTTGCCTTGAAGTGTATGTCTGAAACTGGGTGGGATATGCCAACTTCTTTTAGCCCGCATTGGACGGCGCTGTCGATGTCTTCTTTGACGGCTCGGCACCAACCTGCGACTCGTAAGTCAAGGTGTAAATCTCCGATTAATCTGGCGGCTTTTTTGTCGGGTTCTTGATAATGGAAAAGTTCGATGCGTTCGGCTCCTATTTCATTAAGCAGTTGCGCGATTTTTGCGGAATCTTTCGGTCCTGCCGCTAAGCCTGGCATTTGGATGCCGTCGCGAAGCGTGGTGTCGTCTATTATTGGTTCCGTTTTTAGGTGGGGAAGTTTGAAATAGAAGTCTTTTATGTCCATTTATTTTCTACTCTGTATAGATTTTACGTTTTCTAAACGCATTTTTGTAATGCTAACTAACGCTTAAATGTAATTGATAAACGTTACTCAATACTTTTTGTAAATTTATCCAAAGGGATACGTGACTTTAAAATAAAATTACTTGTCATTATACTAACAAAAAGTTTACATTCAAACTATATGATATTGGAAAACAGAGCCTTAAGCGTCCCCGACACAGCCAAAACATGCATCGAAGCAGCCTTACCCGCAACACCCGTAACCGTCGCCAACGAAGCCCTAACCACAGGCAAAGACACAAGCGATGAACGAACCACAAAAATCTTGCGTTCCCCATCAAAATTAATCAAAGCCAAACCCGTCAAACTAGCCCCAACCTCACCGTAAAGCTTTGTTACCGAAGCCCAAACCGCATCCATAAACTCCCGCTCACTCGGTAAACCTTCACATTCAAGTTGCACAGCGAGGTACCGACGTTTAACACGTTTCAAACGGATTTGCCCTCCTTTATCACGCTGATGCCAGGAGCAATAAACCTTGAGCTAAGCTTCTCTCGGTTACGCAGAACAATCCCAGCGGCATTAACCGAAACCGCATCCAACACATGTGCCTCATCGAGCCCAAACAAGTAACCTAAACTAGCTAAATCCCGCGGCTTACGCATCAAAACCTCCTCGCCAACACCGCTCGAAACCACAACTGGGACATGGAACTCGAGTGCAATAGCCACTTCACGTCTCAAACTTGAAAGCAGCCTAACTCGAGGTGGACCCTCCATAACAATTAGAGGTTTAACATCCACTTCCATGGCAGCTAAACTGTTGCAGGCTAATTCGGCTTCAGCGCGGTCAAAAAACCGTTTATGGTAATCTAAGCTTGGAAAGTTAAGAAGGTCAACACGGCGATCTTTAGCGGCTTGACGGGAAATTTCTTTGCTGTCGCAAGTTATACATATGACCTCGAATTTTCGTCTAAATTTTCGGAGAAAACGCATTAGGTCTTCTTGTGTTCGGGGTCTAAAATCTGCACGTAGAACGAAATCTAAACCTGCTTGCGCGCAGATGACTTTGAGTGCAGTTAATTCTTTTTCTTGAATTTCTTGGGTAAATGGGATACTAATGTAGTGATAACCCATTCGCGCTGCTTTCGCAATTAGCCGCTCCGCGGTTTGCTGGTCTTTGGGGTTTATCCGCAGATGCAAGTCCGCGAAGGTTCGGGTCATGGCAGCAACCCAGTTTGCTTAGAAAACTCGATTATTTCTTGGGCAGTTTTATTTTTGAAATGGATTTTAATGTGAATGGGGTCGTTTTGTGAAAACTTGAGTGCACTCATAAACGCGGATTGCTTGTCAAACCTCAAATAAAGGTTGCCTTTTTCAAGATGCAACTTGATGTCGCGGTTCAATTCTTCCTTATCCAAAACCCCTAATTCTTTGCCCATTTTTTCCAGGGCTTTAGGAAGCAGTTTTTTGTCTGTTAGTTTAGCAGTAAAAAGAATAATGGAGTTACCATGGTGCCCTGTTAAGTTTGTTCCTTGAAAAACAAGGGTCTCCGCCAAATCTGAAGGAAATAGGTTGAGTACGGCTGTTTGGACTTTAGATGGATCTTCGGTTGCGTGTGCAAAGACGCGTATATCGATGTAAGCTATTGGCGGTTTAGAAGACATTGGTTACCGGTTGTGTGTTGTTTGTTTTGGCTTTTAGCTTTTTTGTTTAGCTTTGAATGTAGGTTTTGGTTTTTTTGGTGCTGCTTCAGCTTTGGCTTTTGCTTGCTTTGCGTGTGCTTTTATGCAGTCTACGTTTTCTTGGTGTGTGGATTTGCGTTTTACGTCGACGCGTAAGCCGATTTGTTTGGCTTGCTGCTTGTTTACGTCTGCTTCTTTGAGTTCATTTGGGCTAAAGCCTTGACCGACGCTCTGTCGGCCATTCTGTTTGGTGATGACGATTTTTAAGTGGTGCATTTAATTATTTTCCTCCTTTTAGCTGATGGTCGCCGTGTTTGCCAGTGTTGCCAACTCTGCGGCTTGGACGAGCTTTCTCTGAGCCTCTGCCGCGGTGATGCAGTCCCCTTACGTTTTTGCCTGCGCTGGTCATGCTGCGGAATACGCGGCTTGTGTGTTGGGGTTCTGTTATCCAACTGACATCTTTATCAGTTTTTATTGTCGGCGCATTGGGGTCAAGGAGAATAACTTCGAACCACTTGTGTTTTCCATCTTCGCCTACCCAGTAGCTGTTTAAAACTTCTAGGTTGGGGAATTTTTTAGCGGTTCTTTCTTCAGCAATAAGTCGGATGCTTTTTCCTGGTTTAAATTTGGCGACACCCATACGTTTGGGGCGTCGTCCTGATTTTGGACGTAGTTTTCTTAAATTGCCTCTACGGACTTTTGTTCGTGCAACTACGAAGCCCTGTTTTGCTTTGTAGCCGAGTTTTCTTGCGCGATCGAGTCTTGTAGGATTCTCGATGCGAAGTGTTGTTGGTTGTTTACGCCACTGCACTAAGCGTTGGCGCATGAGTTCTTCAACGAAGCTTTTTTCGGGCTGAGCCCATTCTTCAGCAATGTATTTGTATGCCATTTAAATTTTTTCTCCTATGTGTTTGTTTGCTTACGGTTCAGTCCCGAAGGACCACATCCCAACGGACACGGTTGTCCGCCTGCAATTTCACATCATAGTGCCCTTGCATGAAATAAACCTTTCCCGCGTCGCCAAGCCCAAAACAGCCCAATCCGCTTCTCAAAATCTCAAAAAACGCCAACTAAAACCACCGCCACTATTGACTCAAAATTTACAAAAGCTTGTTTGACAGTTGCAAACGGCGGTGGCGACCCACCCTTTACCAGTTTCTGCAATGAATTCTGAATAATATCCAATTAGGTTTCCATGGCTCCTCCTAAGAGTGCTGTTCGAGGGTTGAATATTATCCCCAAATATTCTGTTGGTAACGCAAGTTAGAAATATTTGCTCAGTCATATTATTAGTGAGGACTGTTAGGGTGGACGAATATGTGAAGGGAGCCGAACCCGACAGATGGCACTGGAATAAAAGCTGCAAACAATATCCTCGCGTAGTCATCCAAAAACGCACCAGCCGACCAACCCATGACCTGTGTGATGACTGCTTAGAAATCGAGAAAAAGATGCTTAGCAAAATCCCAGCGACTTAACTGATTTTTCTCCCTGAAACAAACTGCGAATCAACTAAAAAGTAGCTTTCGCTTTAAAAAAAATGACTGTTGCCTGCTCAAAATTTTATTTTGACTTGCCAGCTTTTCTGGCGCAGGCATCACTGCAATACTTTGATTTAGCATCGAAAGTAGTGTACTTTTTCTTGCAGATTGGACATTTCTTTTCCATACCAATACCTTAGGCAATAATACTTGCGTGCTAGGGTATAAGCTTAGGGGAAACTTGGAGGGTTCAAACGAGGGCGGTTTATTTTTTGTAGGCTACAGCTTTCAAAATGCGTGACTACACGAAGCTGCAAACAAAAAATATGGCTTTGTTTCCCTTTTGGAGATTAGCTTTTCTGGGCAACGCCATAAAGCAAGCCCATTTTACTCGTAATGGAGAAGTTTGTAAATCCCGTTTTCTCCAAAACAGTCCTCAACTCATCTGGATGCAATCCTGGAGGCTCCTTTAGCCCAAAAACATCCTCAAAGAGAATTTGATTGAACATATTATCGGTTTTCTCAACTTCAATCAGCAAAAGAACCCCGCCTTTTTTCAAACTCAAGTATAGCTGATTCGCATAATCAGCTATGTCCGAGGGTTCTTTTCCAATTAGGCATCCAACTCCCAAAAAGCTCAATGCCAAATCGTAAGTATTGGACAGGACTTTTATATCGGTTGAAAAGGTTGTGTCTGCGCCTCTAAGAAAACGCCTCATCTCTTCATGATCTAAGGTGCAGAGAACTTTTTGGTGGCGTTTGATCTCTACTAATTGCTTCATAGTTTCAACTATCGTGTTGATGTGGCTGACTGTGTCGCAACAGAATTTTACTGAACTAGTTAGGTGGTCGTGTGTCTTTTGGGTGCCGATGTCTGTTAGGAAGTAAACTTTTTTTCGTGTTGCTCCTGAGGTTTCAACTTTGAAGTCGATTAATCCTTTTTTGTCGGAGTACGTCGAGCACTGGGTAGATTGTGCCAGGGCTTTTGATTTTCAGCCGCTTCATCAGGTCTACCCCGCAGAGTTGTTCGTCTCGAAGTATCATCATTATTTTTGCTTGTAAGTTGCCTGCGATTTGGGGTTCTGATTGCATTGCATTCCTCACTATCGGATACCAATACGAAATCTTATAAGTCTATCGGTAAATCCGATATTGTAGTGACCGATATATGACTCAAGAAATGAAAAAACTAATACAAAACCGAAAATTCCTCTTCTTCGGCGGCAAAGGAGGCGTAGGAAAAACAACCATGGCAGCCGCAACAGCAACATACCTAGCCGACAACGGCTACAAAACCCTCATCGTAGCTACAGACCCCACAGTAAGTCTCTCGACAACATATGAACAGAAAATCGGCGAAACCCAAATCACCAAAATAGATGCCGTCAAAAACCTCTGTGGCCTAAATATCAACCCCAAAAAAGCAACCGGGGTCTTCCAACAGCGACTAGAAGGAATGATGCAGGGGTTCGAGGGTCTCTTCGGAAAAGAAGCCATCAGCACACCATGCGCAGAAGAAATGGCTGCTTTCGACCAATTCGTAACCTACCTCGGCGACACCGAACACGACCGCGTAGTTTTCGACACAGCACCCACAGGCAAAACTCTAAGGGAACTGTCCATGCCCTTCGACTGGTCAGCATATATGACAAGCCAGATCAAGAACCGCAAGGAGCTAGCATCTGCATTAGGCGTGGTAAACGATGAACAGACATTGGAACGGCTGAAAAAAGAGAAACTGAGGTATGACCAAGCAGTAAAGAGCCTGTCAGACGAAAAAATAGCTGCATTCAACCTTGTTTTGTTGCCTGAAAGGTTGCCCATTGAAGAGACTGCGCGTGCAATTGAGGACTTATCCAAGTTTGGCATTAAAGTTCCAGCCTTAATTCTAAACGAGGTTATCCCAAAAGATGTGCTTCAAGGCAACTGGTTCCTTGAAAAAAGAAGGTCCACTCAAGAGAAATACTTCAAAGAAATAGCCACTAGATTCAATGGAATCCTGCGAAAAGAAGTTCCGCTGTTCGAAACCGATGTCTATGGAATCCAAAACCTTCGAAAGGTGGGGGCATACCTCTATGAGCAGTAAACTAAAAATTGACCTCCTTTCAGGCGCATGCTGCAACCCCTCAGAAACACCCATTGACCGACAATACGAAGCAAAAATAAAAGAAGTGCTATCCAAAACAAAAATCGACGCGCAACTCGAAACAATAACCTTCAGCGCAGCGCTCTACAGCCCCAAAGGTGAATATCTAAAAAAAGCGATGCCCGTCATCAACAAATACGGCACAGACGCAATGCCCGCCCTATTCATAAACACCGAACTGGTACTTTACGGCGGCGTGCCGTCCACTGAAAAACTAACCGAAGTACTCCAGAAAGCAGCTAACATAACAAAAAAGTAGGATGGCTGAGTAGAAATTTCGAATTCTATTGGTGCATCCTTAGCCAATATTTTTTACCATATTTTTTTAAAAAATTTTGTCGCTGGGTATCATTTTCGACAGAAAAGGGCAAAACATTTGCTTCTCTTTTCATGTATTCTGTAAGTGCTTATGTGATGTTTTTCCTTAGTTTTGTTTATATATTTGTGTTATGTGTATGATGTTGCAAAAAGAAGGAATATCTTAGAATGGGTTCCAAGTCACCAAGAGGCGAATTTGCCGCAAGGCAACTAGCAAAGAAACGAAAGAATTTCCGTTGGTCTGATCGTTACTTTAACCGACGTATGCTTATGCTCGACGAAAAAGTTGACCCTATGCAGGGTGCACCCCAAAGCCGAGGGATCGTGCTCGAGAAAGTAGGCGTTGAATCCAAACAACCTAACAGCGCCATTCGCAAATGTGTCCGCACACAACTCATCAAAAACGGAAGAACCATTACAGCGTTCTTACCCGGTGACGGCGCCCTCAACGTAGTTGACGAACACGACGAAGTTGTTGTGGAAGGCATCGGAGGAACAAGAGGCGGCGCAATGGGCGACATTCCAGGAGTACGCTGGAAAGTAGTTATGGTTAACGGCGTAAGCCTAAACGAACTAGTTTACGGTCGAAAACAAAAACCAGCAAGGTAATTTTATGTCACAAACATCAGTTGCTCAACCACAAGAAATTAAACTCTTCCAAAAATGGAGTTTCAAAGATATCACAGTTGTTGACATCGGTTTACAAAGGTACCTCAACTTAACCCCGATGGTTGCACCCCACAGTATGGGACGCCACGAACACCAACGTTTCCGTAAAGCCAAAGTTAACGTTGTTGAACGTTTAATCAACGGTTTAATGCGGTCTGGCAAGAACAGCGGCAAAAAAGCCAAAGCAACAAACATCGTTAAAGAAACATTTGAAATCATCAACCTGCGCACAAACAGAAACCCAATCGAAGTCTTGGTTAAAGCAGTCGAAAACGCTTCCCCATGCGAAGACACCACACGTGTCAGCTACGGAGGAGTCGTCTACCACCTATCCGTGGACGTTGCACCTCAACGCAGAATTGACCTTGCCATACGCCACATAACGACAGGCGCTCGTGCATCCTCAGCTAACAATCCACGCAGCATCCAAGAAACCCTCGCAGACGAACTTGTCCTCGCAGCAAACAAAGACATAAAAAGCGTTGCAATCGCTAAACGCAACGAAATCGAACGCGTAGCACAATCCAGCAGATAAACTGCCTAACAAAATCTTTCTCATTTTTAGTTTTTTATATTTTAAAGTTAGCTTTTGCTCTAAATTTTCCTCTTGAATATTCTTAAATACAAGTTTCTTTCATACTGGACATGGTGAATTTCGTTGGGATGTTACTCTGAACTTGCAACCGATTCATTTCTTCTCAATCAAGTTGGGGACGCTAAATCTGTGACAATTTTTGGTTGTGGCTTCTGCGCTAATCAAAGCATCGCCTACAAAAACGACATATCCGTCATCGGCACCTCCTCGCTGGGAGGTCTGCTTTTTAGCTGTTTTGCCACCTCTGCGGAGGCCAAGCGCATCAAAGAGCTTTTGGAAAAAAACGGGAAGTCAGTAAACATAAAGTTCTTTGGTTTGCCCACTTCGCCATATTGCCAGCTAAACCAAAACGACCGAAAAAAAGTTGTCAACGCAGCTAAGGATTCTGATGCCGCGATTGCGTTGAGTTGCATGGCTGGGTTTGGCGGAATAAGGAATGCTTTGCCCGAATCAGTAAAGGTTATTCCTGGGATGACAACCGTTGGCACAATCGCTTCTTACCTTACTGTTGAAGGCGGAAAAGTCCATTTAGACAAGAACAAAACCCGCGTCATCCGTTTCAAACAGGCCAGTAATATAGAATAAACCTGCAAACCCTTCAAGCTGCTTCAGAAACCTTTAGGTCACAACTTAAACATTAGATTATTCTAGCATGAATCTCCACGATGTCGCCGTCGTCTAAAACAAAGTTCATCCCCACCTTCTTGGGGCTAAACGGCAACCGTTTCGCCCAAACCATGGCAAACATGAAATTCATTAAAAGTTCCTTGTGAATGTTCTTTGCCAACTCGTTGACGGTGGCGCCTTTTTTGAGTGCGAAGGGGCGATCGGCGTGGGCTTTGTTGCCGGGTTCTTTGGTGTAGATTCGAATAAGTCCCAGTGCATCGAACAGTGTTTTTCCTAGTTCTTGAAGCCCAACTTTATTCTGAGCCGACATAGCGACTATGGGTAATTTTCCGTTCACAAACGCCTTCAGATGTCTCAGGTTCGCTTGAGCGCCTTTCAAATCCAGTTTGTTAGCTACGATGACTGCGGGCTTGTAGATGGTGCTCTCGTAAATCGCGTTTTCTACATCTTCCAGCCTAACCTCGCCGCTGATGTGCACGATTGCATCGTGGACTTTGTAGTCCCGCAGCAACTGTTCCACCTGATTCATGCTGCAATCAATCAATTTGCCCACCAAGATAACTCTTAGCGCCGTGCCAGAGTGGCGCCTGTCAATGTCGACTTTTCCGCTGGGTTTGTAGACTAAAACTCGGGTTTTCTCCAGTTCCGCCAAAATCAAATCCAATTGCTCAACAGAGTTTCTGCCCAAATCTACCATCAAAATTACTCCGTCGGCATTGCGTGCTAAGCCAAGTGTGACGTTGCCGCCTGCTTTTCCTTCCGCTGCTCCCTCCATTACTGCGGGGGCTTCAACAATTTGGAACTGTACATCCATGTAACTCATTATGCCCGGCTTGGGTTCATGCGTACTGAATGGTGTAGGTGTAACGAGGACTTTTGAGTTTGTTACGGCGGTCATGAGGGCGCTTTTGCCCACGTTGGTCATACCTATCAACGCAATCTGCGCTGAACCTTCTTTCTCTATGAAAAGTTTAGGTCCGCCGCTGCTCTTGCCAGTGCCTTGGCGCTTCTTTTTCTCAAGGTCGTCTCGGATAAGCGCGATTTTGCGGTTCATTTCGCCGCGCAGTTTCATGGTGCCTTTGTGATGCGGAACATACTTTAGGAACTCTAACATGGCATCCATTTTTTCTTTAGGCGTATGGGCAGCTTCAACTATACTCCCATTTATCCATCGCTTCAGGCGGCAAATTGGTCGGCATTCAAACTTCGCAAATACAATCTATTACACAACCATAAGACTATTTCTCAAAACAAAACCAAAAATTGTTAGCTTAACCCATAAACTGCCGAAAAAATCCATCGATAATTCAGGTTTTGCATTTTTATTTATTACCAACTTTTCATTTACTTTATTATTGGTTGCTTGTTTTGAGAGGTAGCGTCTTACTTTGGCTGAAGCTTCACCAAAACTTGGTAGCAGTAGCCTTGAGCATTTTAGTTCAGATTCCGCTCGCAGTTTTTCTGGGGCATTACTATGATGAACGCTCTTTCATAGACACAGGATACCTGGTCAGCTCTGGGCTAAATCCCTACATACCCCACGATATTACAGTATTCTCTAACCCAAACTTAATGGGAACAAATCCCATAATTGGTTATCCGCCGTTGTGGCCCTTGCTTTTAGGTGCAATCTACAGGATAACCTACAACCTAACCCCGAACATTTTTCTCTATAATTTCGCGATAAAAATCCCTGTCATCGCCAGCAACATCGCTTTAGCCTATGCTACAAAAAACATTATGCAGCGGCTAAACATGCCCCCGAAAAGGGTACAGTTTGCATGGATTATTTTGCTATTTAACCCTTTTACATTGCTAACAACGGCAGCTTGGGGAGAATTCGATACCCTGATTGCGCTCCTGTGTGTGGTTTCACTTTACTTTCTAAGCAAAGGACAGATAGTAAAAAGCTCCATACTACTCTCATTGAGTATTGTTTTAAAGCCAATTTCGCTGCCCCTAATAGGGTTGCCCCTGTTTTTTTCCACTCGTCAAAACCGCAGAAAAAACCTGATCTACATTTTAATTTCAGCGTTGATTTTGGTGGGATTGTGGTTTTTGCCCTTCAACCTATTTGGTTGGATGGTGCCCTCATCGCCCGGTCAAGTGACAAGTTACTTTAAGATGGCTGGAAGCATGACCCTGTTTAACTTAGTTGAAGTTATCCAGAACACTGCCGTCTTGCCCCTTGGGCTTGAATTTTTGGGTTACCTTTGGATACCTGCCTTACTAATTGGTTATTATTTCGTTTATCGTAATCCGCCAAAATCGATGCCTGAGCTGGCGGAGAAGGCATTGTTATTGTTGCTCATTTTTTTCTTGACACGAACATGGCTCAGCGAACCAAATATTAACTTGATAATTTCTATGGCACTATTAACGCTCGTCTCAAAGAAGTCGAACTTTCAAAACTTTAATTTTCTTTGGATCATTCCTTTGATCTTTATGTTCTTCAATTTCTCTTTCCCGCAGTTGTTCTTCCTCGTTTCGCCATCGATACTTAACAATTTAGCACAATTAGACCAATCTATTCTATTTTGGAGACTTGTCGGCAAATTTGTTGTGGCGTTATTTTGGCAAGTTTTCGCCTGGCGTTTAGTAATTAAATTGCTTAGTCAAAATTCAAAAAGTGAAGTCAAAGCTATTTCCTGATAACTTCAAACGATTTAGGCTTACTAATCACAGAAATCAAAGGGACCGCACACTCAATCAAACCAATTGGAACAGAAAATACCAGAGTCATAAAGTGAAATTCTACCCTTCGCTTCAAAGACAGGTACTTACTGTTCATTAAGACGCCGATTTGATATGAAACCAACCACATTATACTAGTTATTGTGAATAGAATTTTAAAATAAATTGGTATTTCTTGGATTGGCTGGCTGATGAGGGGACCTATCCAAGCTAAAAGCGCGGCGATACCCGCGATAAAACCGGACGTCCAAAGTATCGCCCTACCTGTTTGAGAAATTTTATCCATTCTTGAGAGGTATTTTAAATTCTGGATTAAGCCGTAAAACCATCTTTTACGCTGCTTCAATAAATCCCGAAAATTAAGCGGGCTTTGCTCTTCCACAACACCGCCATGCCAACCAAAGACTTCTGGACCGAACTTTTTTTTGGCTTGGATAGCGAAAAGGGTGTCTTCTGCTAAGGTTTTTCCATTTTGCCAGCCTACTGCTTCTTCAATGTCGCTTCGAATTAGAAGGTTTGATCCATGGATGAACGCGGGTTTGCCTGTATTCATGAACTCCATGCATTCATAACAGCAAAATGGCCTGAGAGTGTCCATTAGATGCGGGAATTTAATTTTTTCTTTTTGTTTTAATGGATATATTATTAATCCTTCGCTTATTGGTTTAGGGTTGCCCTCTAAGTAGGTAAGTATGCTGCATAGGGTTTGTTTTGTGATTAAGCTTTCATCGTCAAGGTGAAAGACTGATATATCTTCGGTGTTCTTGCCTTCTTTTCGTCGAAGCTCAACCGCGTACTGTAATGCCCGGCCTTTGTAGAGAGCGTTGCATGAATATTGTTTGGGTACGATGATTGTTCGGCAATTTTGGAATTGTTCCTGTGCATCTGTGACAACCCAAAGTTCAAATTTTTCATAACTAATTTCTTTGCAGACATTGTTTACTCGGTCAACGGAGTTTTGGACGATAGGTATGTTCCCTTTTGTAGTTATTTGGAAAATTATTTTCGGAGTACCGAATTTTTCTTTTAAGGGTTTAAAAATTAATCGTGTTCTGTAATGTGCAATATAAATGTAGAATCTTATGAATAGTACGGACGAGAATATCCAAACTACCCACAAGTACTCCCACACAAACTTTAACTCCATCTATTTCTGATTTTAGTTGTAAACTTTAACAGTCTAACTGAGTACTCAATATTAAAAAGTTATATCTACTAAATATCGAATACCCAGTTAGTCTGGACCCATTTACTTATCATAATTAGAGAGGTGCTAATTTGAGTCAGCTTCAAACAGCTAGAATGACAAATTCTTTGGATTCAAAAGGAATGTTTACCCAAAAACTTACCGACCGCCTGTCTGTAAGAATATACAAGGACTGCCGTCCTAACTGCTTGGAAACTGGAGCCCTACAAAAAGGGCTTGTTCAGATGCTCAATGGGGAAGAGTTGATTGAGGAAGGAGTGGGTTTTGGAGTTCCAGTCGTTAAATACGAGGATAAAACATTTTTTTCCAGCACAGCAGACGTATCTGTCAGAGAAATAGGATATGACATCATAATAACTAAAGTTTTCACTTTAGATACGGTTTCATTGAAAAAGTTTGGTCGTTCCTCCTACATAAATGACGCTTTGTATTCACCGTTGAGGAAAGCCTTCGAAAGTCTTTATCTAAGAAACAAAAAACTAACGCCTTTCTTTAGCAAAGCTATGGAGTTCCGGGATTTAGCAAACATTAAAACCGAATTCATAAGGGTTAAACCCCGAGGAAAAGTAACCATGAGGTATTGCTGCAAATCAAAAGACATCGATATCAAGGCTGATTTTTCAAAATTGGCTTTAAACAAATGCGTTGAAATCTTGGTTCTAAATGAGCAAGGCTCAAGTTTTTTTCAAAGATACTCCGATTCAAGTGGCTTAAATCTTGTCAGCCACAAGATAGGCGCGTGGGAGACAGTTATAGCTGACCAAGCAGCACTAGAATGTGCGGGACGGCAAGTTTCCTTTAGCCTACAAAATAATTATAGAGGTGCCAGGCTTTTTAGGGGTTGGGAGCACACGAGGAAGCGGTTTTCATGGGCAGGATTGAGTTATTCTATGCGACCCAACAACGATATTTTCGCTTACTTGATTGGGTTAAGTTCCAAAGCTGCCGGAAAAAACAGTTAAAAGTAGTATCTTCGATTTTATTGCTTATTTTTTAGCTCTTAATTGTAAAGGTTTACTTACTGTTTATTGATAAATGAGACATTAGAAAGTCTTTTATGCATAAACATCAAATAATCAATCGGGGGATAAAGATAGGAACTTCTATCGATATTGCTCAATCGAATGCAAACACGCAGACGTCCCCTTTAATTGATGCCAACGAAAATCTTTCTAAAACAAAAAGTTACAATAGACTTTGCAGAGGTTTTCTGGAAGAATTAGGTCTAACTAGCCAACAATTCAAAACCTTGTTTGACAATCTCCCTCAAGGTGTCGCGGTTAATAAAATAATTTATAACCAAAAAGGTAAACCAGTTGATTTTATTCCTCTCGAAAACAACAGAATGTATCATAAGCTTCATTTTTTTGGCAGAGAACGGCTTGGACAGAGAGTAACTGAGTTTAACCCAATAATAAAGGATGACCCAATAGACTGGATTAGTGTTTACGGCAAAGTCGCTATATCCGGTATACCAGAATATTTTGAGACTTACCGCGATTCCGAGAAGAAATGGTATCAAATCTATATTTACAGTCCAAAAAAGGCTTTTTCAGTTTCAGTTTTCATGGATATAACGGACCAGAAAAATAGGGCTTTGGAAGAACTCGAGGAACACAAGAAATTCGTTCAGCAACTTTCATTTTCAGAAAAAAAGTACCGCCGACTCTACGAGACAACCCAAGACGGAATTATGGCACGAGACATGAATGGAAAAATGATTGACTGCAACGTTGCATACGCGAAAATGTTGGGTTACTCAAAAAAAGAACTTAAAAACTTGGCTGTCCAAGAACTTCTCCCTGAGAAGTGGCATGAAGAAAGAGAAAAAATAGTTAATAAAGTTCTGCAGACTGGGCGCTCTGTTGTTTTTGAGAGAGAATATGTCCGAAAGGGCGGTTCAATTTTTTCGGCATCCGTTAGAACTTGGAGGTTAACAGACGGAAAAGGCAACGTCGTCGGAGTCTGGTCAATAGTTCGGGACATCACTGAACAAAAAGAACGTCAGAAAAACCTTCAAGCTGATGCAGATTACCTAAGAAAAGTAATCGAAGAACGCACTAAGCAGCTTAAAGATTCAGAGCGTTTAGTGACTATTGGTCAAACCGCTGGCATGGTTGGGCACGACCTTCGCAATCCATTGCAGACTATAATCGGCGAATTATACTTGGCAAAAACCGAAGTTAACTCTCTCTCAGACGGAGAGGTAAAAAACAACCTCCAAGAAAGCATCCGTGCAATCGAAGACCAAGCAGCTTACATGGATAAGATTGTTTCTGACCTGCAAGCTTTCGTTCAACCTGTCAAGTTAGACAAAAAACCAATTAACCTAAAAGTAGTCGTAGACGGTGTTTTGGCTTCTGTCGACACTCCGCCAAACATTTTGGTACTAACGCAAATTGAAGATGATTTTCCACTAATAAAAGCAGATATTCTGCTGCTAAAGCGTGTTTTAATCAACCTGGTGACCAATTCAGTGCAAGCTATGCCTGACGGAGGAAAATTAACGCTGGTTGGACAGGTTAATCCAGAAGGTCAAGTTTCCATTACTGTCCAAGATACTGGGATTGGGATTCCTGACGCAATTAAAAAACAGATCTTTACTCCCCTCTTCACTACTAAACCGCGTGGTCAAGGCTTCGGTTTAGCAGTGTGCAAGAGGGTCATAGAAGCACATGGCGGCAACATTAGCTTTGAAAGCACAGCGGGTAAGGGCGCTAAATTCCTAATTCAGCTTCCAGCCGCTTAAGGCTCAATCATTTCTTTCTGCTTTGGGGTTCCTTTCAATCTTTGTTTAAGACTGTAGAGGAACGCTATTAACCAGAAAGCAACAGTTGCCCATCCCAACGCAAAACCAACAATATTTCCTAGAAGATAATAGGCTATTTCAAAGCCAACTATCGAAACAAAAGTCAAGAATGAACCAAAAATGCTGTAGCCTCTTAGTGCATTTCTGCTCTTTATCACTGCCCTTAGCATTAAGAGTAACGCGATAAAGTTTATAACACTCGCCAAATCCAAAGCTAAATTCGCATAACCGATAGTGTCCATTTATCCTTGTCTCAAAACCAAAAATGGTTACCGCAACTTAAGACTATCGCCGAGTCAAATTCTAATGTGTTGTCTTAAATTCCAAAGTGGCTGAAAGTTTTTGCCCCTATGAATGATAGTTTACTTGGGAACATTTGTTTTCTTTTTAAATGGGTGAGAATATGGAAAACTAATATATAGTTTGAAGGGAAAATACCCGTAGTTAGAGGAATTAGGGTGAAGACACAAAAAATCATACTCTTAGTCTCTTTTGTCTTAGCTATTTTTGTTTCCAGCGGTTTAGTCTCTGCTCTTGACACAAGCGCATTATCTGCAACTCCTGTTTTGTCAAAAAACACATTGAATGTTGGTAGCTCAGTAACGATTAGGATTACTGTACAGAGCAACACGGATGAACAACTCAGCATAACCCACATTGGTATCAACTTTGATTGGATGGATAGCGGTTTATTTTTTGGTCCAAAAGATCCCGTAACTCTGGCAGCAAAAGACAGTTACACTACTCCTCCGTTCATTGTTCAAGTTCCCACAAACGTAACCTTGGGTTCTCATCTATATTTCGTCGGAGTTGACGGAACAGAAAGCGCCAACCAAAATGAATTCTACTGGAATTCTTCCACAGCAAGCATTATAGTTTTAGGTGCTAACCAAACTGGAACCACTACTACACCAAGTCCAACGGGAGGTGGCGGTGGAGAACAAACACCCAGTTCTTCCCTAAACATGATTCTTTACATTGCAGTTATAGCAATTGTTGTAGTTGTTGTAGTGGCTGTAATAGTTATGGTCATGAAAAAGAAGCGAAAACCAGCTACCCCAGTTGCAGATCAACCCGCAAAACCCGCTGAAGAGGAAAACTACTCTATTTAGTATTTTAATTTTCTTATTTTTTTATTTTTCAGGATAAGTCTAAGGATTATACCCACAGAACCTTAGATTAAAAAGACTTATAGCTAAAGGCAAACACCTTAGGGTAACCAAACGTGAATGAGATGGACGCCAGCCGCAAAACAGTCCTAACTGGACTCACAACCGTTCTCATCTTAGTCCTGATGTTTTTCCCAATATTCTCCACCGTGCAAGCTCAAGCCATGGCAACCTTGACTCCGAACGATATCTTCAGTATTCCTGAACTCAACGGCTCAATCCACTTCTTTGTAAATGGAACTTATTCATCAGCAACCATGCAGAATAACACATGGATTTTTACAGACTTAAAACTTACAAATTCCCCGATCGTTAAAAATTTAAAAATTTCTGTTGAAAACTCAAATATGACAGTTTATTACTATAGAACTTTCCCGCAATTTGGCCGAAGTACAAGCATAAGGTTTAACGTGCAGGGTCAGGGTGAGCAGTCTGTTAATCTCGGTCTCAACATTACAAAACGAACAGATCCGAGCGAATGGCTAATAACTATTCCAAATGGCGGTATCGTTGTCGAAGGTATTAGCTGGAAACTTTTGCCCGATAACACAGTTGTTGTTAATGGGCTAACTGGAAATGTTACTGTATCACATTTCAACTACACTTATCCAACTAGCACGGGTCCTTTCTATGTGCAGCACTCGATTGCAATCATAACCGGTGCAATTACTGCTGTGGTAATTGCCGTAGCTGTAGTAATTAGAACAAAAGTGAGGTCCTAAAAATGTCATGGATACCGTCGCCAGAAATAATAATTTTCTTATACGCTTTAATTGTGGCGTTCGGCATTGTCCTGATTCTCAAATTATCCAAAGATAAAACCAGAAAAATCAGCACCCTGCGTCTTTTCGTTCAAATTGTCGCTGTCGTTGCTGTTTTCATGGGGTTGATAATAGGTCCATTTAACCAGCCCGGAGACACATTTTATCCTTTAGGCGTCTCGCCCCGTGACAGCTTAATCGGAGCTAACGTTTTAGGCAACCAATTTCCTGACGGCATATCCTTACCGATCTTAGCATGCTACTACCCCAATGGGCGAACGGTCACTTGTCCTCTCTGGCAATTGCAAGCCTACATTTTCCCCTTTTGGAGTTTCCCCATAGGCTACCAAGTTAATTACTCCACTTCAGGTATAGAAAAAATAGCAATAGTTATCGGCATGATTGTTGCTGCTTCAGTTATTTTGGGCAGGTTTTTCTGCGGTTGGATCTGCCCCTTCGGCCTCTATCAAGATTTGCTAACAAGAATACGCAAATCCGCTCGTCTGCGACACTTAAAATTCTCAGAGAAAACAAGCGCTAAACTTGGGCAATCACGATACATCATAATCGCCGTATTTTTGATATTAAGCGTCATCTTCGCATCATACTCTATCTTCGGCACCCAACTCATTCCTGGCACAATTCCTGGAGGTCCTCAAGGAACAGAAGCCGGCATAGTCAGCTACATCAATGAACCATTCTGCCTAGTCTGCCCAATGAGGCCACTCTGCTTAATTGTCGAATCTGGAATCGGGTCAATGAGCTACAATTATATTTCCCAAATCACCTATGGTCCATTTTGGACATTGGGCATGTATATAACATCCATAAACCTGTCCATCTTCATAGCAGTAACCATACTCGCATTAGCTTACAGACGTTTCTGGTGCAGAATCTGCCCCCTCGGCGGCTTAACAGCGCTATTCAGTACTTTTACCCCTTTTAAACAAATTGCCCTAACAAAACTACAGAAGAATGAGCACAAATGCACCAAATGTGGCGTCTGCAAACGAGTTTGCCCAACTCAAGCCACAGACATGTTTGAAAAGAAAGGTGGAGACGTCACAGAATCCAGATGCATGCTATGTGCTCGATGCGTTGAAATCTGTCCATATGAAGGCGCCCTAACACTGAAGTTTGCAGGAAAAACAATGCTCAAATCAAGGAACTGGCTTCAAGAAAACAAAGTTGACACCGATAAAAACGATTAATTTATTGTCGAAAAGACTGTTGGATTTGAATCCGCGATCTCCACGTGGGTATCGTGGCGGCAGATATTGAAAACAATGTAAAAGTTTGCTATTTTCGAACGCTAAAACAAACGTAAATACCAAAATAAGGTAATAACACTCGTATTTTTTAGTTTACCAGAATAATTTTACTCAATTTTCAACGAAAAACTGTATTAAAAAGTCTGAAAATTTAGGTAATTATACTTTTTCATCTGTAAGCCGCTATCCTTTTCGATAACGTACTTTATACATCGCAAAATAAGATTAAAATATAATGCCCTCTCTTACTTGGCTAATTAGCGGCTTCAGAACGCTTAGCAGTAAGAAATTTTACGCAGTCCTAAAGAGAAGCACGCTTAGCAGATTAGTATTTTCAGCGGTCAAACGATTACAAAGCAGAGTAGGAATACGCACGCTCAATAGGAAAATAATGTACGTATTAAGGCTAAGACGTACATTTCAAGGTGCCTTGAACATATTTCTTGTGTTAGTAATTGCTTTGCTTATTTATCGGCTTATTCTTTCCTTCTTCGCCTAAAGTAAACCAATAAACCAGCACTAGCCATCACGACAACAATCACAAACGCAATGACCAAGGTCACTACTGAAAATTCTGCAAATTCTGGAGCGTTGACATTAAAGAGGAGAGTACATGATGCACCATTATAGCCATCCGTGTCTATTGCGTAAACAGTAACATTATGTTGTCCGTTGGATAGACCAGTCAAAGTTGTGTTTCCACTGATTGGTACGTTCTCTTGCCCATCCAAGCAGTAAGCTATTTCTGAGACTGGATGGTCAACTGTGAAGTTCAAGGGTAAAGACGAATCTGTAAAGGTAGAGTTTTGAAAGGGTGGAAACGTGATAATTGGATTTGTACGCACTGAGAAGTTAATCGATGATGTTTTGTTTAAGCTAAACAAATATTTGAAGTGAGACTTATCTTCGAACTCGCCTCGTGCATGTGCGGTAATGTTTAAGCTATGTTCACCAAATGGTATGTCAGTGACGTTAACGCTAAATTGTAAAAAATTTTGAAAATGGTCAGCGGGCACCCACGCATCTTTTTCCATCCAATCTCCCTTATAAGAAGCAACACTAAGACCTTTGGTAATATTATTTGGACCGTAGATAGTTGCATTAAAGCACAAGTTAATTGTTCCATTGGAGTAAGATGTGTTCTCTTTTGGGGATGCAATTCTGATGAAAAGAAAAACGTTTGTTGGTGCAGGTACGGTTCTATACATCGGATTGGGATTAGCCTCAGCAACATCAAAAATTTGTAGCCCAACAGTTAACATTAGAGCAATAAAGATTATTGCAAATGCAGCATATTTTCTCTTCATGGCTTCCCCTTTCTTCTCCTAAAGTAAACCAATGAAACAGAAGCTATAGCCACTATTGCAATCACAATAGCTATCAAAATTAGATTTGTTTGATTTAGTAAATAATCAGAGCCAGTATCATTTGTAGTTTGGGTTGGGCTTGGTGTAGGAGAGGTCGGATTAGTTGTAGGATTGTTTGTGGGACTGCCATTCGCTATTGCAGTTTTGGTTGGGGTTGGTTGCTCTACCGTAAAGTGAACTACTTTAGAAACGACATTAGGGTACTTGTACGCGTAAATGGGTTCGCCGTTAATTGTGCCAGTTTGGAAAGCAATGGCGGTATCATCAATGGGGTCTCCATCCGCATAGGTGTAGGAGAAAACAGTGACATTTAGTGTATGACTTCCAGAGGTCGTCTTGTTTAAGTTAAATAAATAATGAGTACTCTCACCATCAAATCCGCTAATAGGATAGATTGTCTTATTTCCGCCAAAATATGACGTGATGCTGCCTGTAGTATACTTAATGAGAAGGTTGGAATCCAAGTAAACCGCAACGTACTGCACTTCTCCAACATAGTGGGCGGTTCCTGCCAATCTCACAGCATATGTTGCCCATGATTCAGGCGCGGTCACTGTAAAGTCGATAGGAACTTCGGTTTTATACGTTGTTTGATCTGTTGGGAATTGAAGAGTAAGAACAGGTTTTTCTCGGTTAGGAGTAGACAGCCAAGGAACAGGATTAGCATTTGCTACCTCAACTGCTTGTATCCCAATCAATATTGACACAGCAAAGATTACAGCAAAAACAGCATATCTTCTTTTCATGGCTTCCCCTTTCTACTTCTAAAGTAAATTAATGAAACTGAAGTAACAGCCACTATAACAATCACACTTACTATTGCAGTCAGAAGTATTTGATCCAGCAAATAATTAGAACTCACTTGAGTTGGTGTTGTGATTGAGGTTAGTGTTGGAGAAGGAGTAGGCTTTGACTTGAAGTAGTTGATGTTGAAGGCGTTGGAGATGTATTTAATGTTGGACTTGTGCTGAGAAATCAACTGATAAAGAGCTGTTTAAAGTAAACACTTTTCTAATATTGTAGTTGTTGCCTTCCACATAGCTTCCTCCTCCATGTGCAGTGATGTTTAAAGTTATGCTTCCCAGATGGTGCAGTGATACTAAAATTGAATTCTAAGAAATGTGGAAGACTTCCTGAATCAACTGTATTTTCATCTCCATAGACTAGTTCAGCGTATTGCATCCAATCTCCATTATAATCTACTACTCTAATATATTTAGTTGAAGGTTTGCTCCCTGCGGGTCGGTTACGTTAAAGCATACGATAATTGTTTCATTAGTTGAGTATGTTGAGTTGATTCTTGGAGATGCAATTGCAATAGCTGGTGGGCTAATCATTGGTGCTGGAACGGGGCTCAATACCTTTCATCCCCAAAAGGGTTAGCATCTACTACCTCAACTGCTTGTATCCCAATCAACATTGAGACCGCAAACACTACAGCAAATACAGCATATCTTCTCTTCATGGCTTCCCCATTCTTCTCTTAAAGTAAACCAATGAGATAGAAGCAACAACTAAGACCAAAAGGACGCTTGCAACTGCAAACTCTGGGATTGTAGGAGAGGGAGCTGGATTGACTGCATCATTAGAGCTTACAGTGAAGTAGATAGTGTCAGAGACAATTATTGGGTATTCATAGATTGGTTTTCCATCATAGATTGCTCCTTCTTTCACGTTTGAACCTGGATATTGCTGTGAACTGTAGGTGTGAGAAATCACTGTAACATTTAGCATATGTTTGCCTATGGATGTCTGATTTATCCAATCATAAAGGGTACTTAGGGAAAACTCATCTTCAACACTCGCTGGGTAAATCATTGTCTTGTTTCCATTCAAGTATTTGTATATATGATTTGGAGTGTATTCAGCGGTCTGGTTACCATCCAAATAAATCTCAACTTTGTTAATCTCCCCCACATAGTGCCAAAGCCAATTTGCTGCATTCCAAGAGTTTGGTTGGCTGATTGTTAAGTTTAGTGCTATGTCATTTTTAGTGTATGTTGAATAATTTTGAGGTGATGCTGTTATCAGAATGGGCTTTTCGAGGTTAGGTGTTTGCGTGAAAGGAACTGGATTAGCATCAACAACTTGTACACTAATAACTAACACTAGTATTGCTGTTAGGATTGTTGTTGCCAAGAGTTTCTTTGGCATTTGACGTTCCTATTATATTATGTGATTAAGTTTGCTTAAGTGGTTTTTTGTCAAACTTTCTTGTCAGGGATAGTAAAGTTTCTTGACTTGCAAAAAGTTTGAGGGTTGAGGTTCTCGGAGTTCAATCTTTTCTTTCATTATTCAAATATTTCTCAAACAACAAAACTTCTTCATTGATCAACAAATATCCCTGACTTGTTATTCTCCAACTTTTATTCTTCCATCTTTGCCGCCATTCATATAAAGGCGCATCCGGACAACAGACACGTGCAATTCGTGGAGATCAAAAAAATGATAACGCAAATTAACCCAACAATCGAATTAAACGCGGAATTACTTAATTTAGCCCAAGAAATAGGTCTAAATCCTTCAAAAATCTGTGAAAATGCCCTTAAATCGGCAATAAGGTGCCTTCAAGGCGTAAACTTGAATAAGTGTTTGGTGGACGAGCCGGGATTTGAACCCGGGACCTCCACGATGCCAACGTGGCGATCATGCCAGACTGATCTACTCGCCCAAACTATCTGGCGTCTACATTCTAATTCGGCTCGTTTAATAAGCGTTTCTTAAGTGGCAATCGAAAGCAACTAAGAAAAGTTAAGTTACTGCTCATTAGAATGATGAGGACAATTCTTTTTTGATTTCTATTGATTTAATGTCCGTTTTCTTCTAAATCTATTCACAAACTCCACTAGAATCACGCTTACCAAATTTGATGGCTTTAGGTTATTTTACAAAATGCGCGTTGATTTGCCAGTTGTTATGGTTGGCTTTTCGGTCGTCGTCGGCGTAAAATTTTTTAAGAATTAGAAAAAAGGAATAATGCTCATGTTTTAACAATTTCCTTTTTGTGCCAGTAGTATTATTTTGTCAGCCAGCATTTCTAAGGTTGAACAAAATATTAATTGCGACACATTTTAATGATTACCAGTTGTCTGTGGCTGTTTTATCCGACTAGATAGGTGGCTTAGTGGCAAACAGAATAGAAAATAATTAAGAATTATGTTAGGGATTTCCTAAGATAATTATGCGTCAAGTTCCTTACTAGTAGTTGGTACTAATTTGGTTGAGTAATTGAGAATTATGTTAAGGGTTCTTAGGAAAATTATGAGTAAAAAGTGAAGATACGGTATTTTATGGGATTAGACGTTAGAGTCAAGATCAATGCGAAATGTAGTAAACTTGCGGTTTTCAATAATATTTTTAAGGTATAAGCTACCGAATTACCGATTGAAAGGATTATAGAGCAAACAGTAAAAGGTGTTTTGATGGAGGGCACGGTAAAAGTTAAAATTACTGTTTTAAAGCGTTTTGATCCATCGGAAGTTTTTCAATCAAGTCCAGTGACTTTCATTAAACCTACGGGAGCATGTGACGTGTTTACTGATGGGCAAGAATTTGTTGTTGAAAACCTAATTATGCCTAAAGGATTCTGTCCGGTGGCTTGGATTTCTCTATGTAACAATGTGCGACTTTTAAGTTATGGGGTTAATTTTCCTTGGTTTAAAGAAGAAGGTGTAAGCGTAAACTGTTGTATAGACGGGCTTAGACCTGTAATATTCAAACTAGAACGCATCAGATGACTCTACAGCGCACTTCTGTCTGAGGATTTGGGTAAATAATTATCAGGGGATCTTATTGCCTAATTAAGAATTATGTTGGTAAATACTGCGATAATTATTGGTATTACATGATTCTCTTTTAGGAATTTTCGAAAATTCGCAAGCCAGAGATTAAGAACTAGTTTTGGAGCATATGTTTGCTTAAATCTTAAAAAGGTTTACTCCGCTATTCTCATCTATGACAAATATCACTGCATCTGAAATAATTGGTGTATTGCTTTTTGCTTGTGGAGGTGCACTAGCTCTTCTGTCTATTTCCAACACACTTCGTTCTTCAACAGCAAATGTCCTAGTTAGTGGCTTTCTAAGTTTTCTAATAATTGGTGTCGGACTTTGGTTGATTGTAAGGAGCAATAAGCCTCCGAACATTAAGAATTAATTTTGGACCATAACTCTGCTTTGAGAAAATTACATAACCACTTAAATTAAGGGAGATATTAAGAATCGTGTTGATAAATACTGTGATAATTATACTATAAATCTATGTAGCTGTTTCTCAAAGCTTCTGGAAGTTTTGATTCATGCCTGAGTTGTCCAAACAATTGTATCTTTACTAAATTTTTTGTATAATTGCGATAAACAAGTTAGCGATTCAGTGAAATCGAAGTTGTCTCAAAACAATAAGAAATTGATTAAGGCGATAGACAAGTTGAACGAAAACATAGACCTACTTACTAAAGTTGCTTCTCTAAGTATGAGCAAAGAATCGTGTTATTCTGAAAAGCAGATACAAAAAAACAGTAAGTTGAAGCTTTGGAACCGCTGGACCTGTCAGATAGGATAATTGCGCTCATTTATTGAACGACAAATGGGAAATCGAGGAAAGGTGCGAATTTCGATCCTTGTTTTTGTTTAGTTAACTCCAGGAGATTGTCTATCTTCTTATACTAAATCGGGCTTCAACGTTTTTTGGCTGCGTAGCTTTTATTAAGGAATCAGCCTTTTAACATGCAATCAAAGGTGCAAAATACTGTGCCCAAAGTTAAAGTTGCATTAATCGGCGTTGGAAACTGCGCCTCATCATTCATTCAAGGAATTCAATACTATGGAAAACTCGATAAACCAGCAGATTTCATTGGACTACGTAACCCTATTTTGGCTGGTTTGAATCCAAAAGACATTCAAGTTGTCGCTGCATTTGATGTAGATGAACGAAAAGTTGGCAAAGACCTCTCTGAAGCCATCTTTGCTGCTCCAAACAACGCTCCAAAAGTAGCTGACGTCTCATCCATGGGAGTTATAGTTAGTAAGGGGCCTCTTTTGGACGGTGTTGGCGACCGAACTAAAGTCATCGTTCAAGCTAGCAAAGCACCTGACTCGGACGCAGTTAAAGTTCTCAAGGTGGCAGGCGCGGAAGTTATGGTTAATTTGCTTCCGTCTGGAGCAACTAAAGCCTCGCAATGGTACGCTGAACAAGCTCTTTTGGCAGGATGCGCCTTCGTTAACGCTACTCCAACCTTCATAGCAAGCGATCCTGCGTGGGCGAAAAAGTTCGAGGTTGCAAAGCTTCCACTTTTCGGCGACGACTTAGTCGACCAAGTAGGCTCAACCGCTTTACATAAAACATTGCTTAAACTGCTCTCTGACAGCGGAGTTAGAATCAATGAAACCTACCAGCTTGACGTTGGCGGCGGAACAGAATCCGTCGACACCATGGACCGCACACGCGATGCGAAACGTAACATCAAAACCGAATCCGTAGCCGCATCAATCCCCTACAAAGCTGAAATCGTCGCAGGCTCAACCGACTACGTTGATTTCCTGCAGAACAAGCGTGACAGTTATTTCTGGATAAGTGGCGTCTACTTCTGCAATTCACCCATGAAAATTGACCTTAAATTCCAAACCGTTGACGCACCAAACGCTGGATCCGTACTCTTTGATGTAGTTCGCGCAGCCAAACTTGCATTAGACAAGAAAGTTAAGGGTGCAGTGGAATCAGTTTGTGCTTACGGGTTTAAGCGTCCACCTCAAATGGTGTCGATTGAAGAAGCCGAAACACAATTCAAAAAATTCATATCTTAAGCTAGATTTTTTCTAGCTCACTAATTATTTTATCTTTAATCCCGTTCTGTGCCAACGTATTTTTTAATGTATTAATTATTTTTACGGGTGTTGGGTCTTCTCCGCGTAGGACAGATAAGTAGACACTTGTGAAGTCACCGACCAAAATGGTTGACAACATCTTTGCCAGTGGACTTTTACCCTGCGCTTCCAAATCTACCATTATTAATCCTCTTCTCTCCATAATTTGCTTTGTAACTTCTATTCGGCTCTCGATTTCCACTGGTTCATCGACATCGCGGATTAGAATTATTGAATACCATTTGCATTGTTCGCCTCTGCCTTCCCAGCCTACGATCTCGTTGTGGTTCAACTCAGGAAAGTATTCCCATTTGGCGGCGGATTTGCTGTTCTCGTTAAATTGCTGTTTAAAACGTTGAGCAACGCTGCGGTAGAAACCAAATCCATAGATTACTGGGGTAGATTCGCCGATGGTTTGCGCTAAACCCTTGGCAAAGTTCTCATTTGCCGGTTTTTCTGGACCGTTGTCTTCGCTTATTTTTTGTAGTAAACTGAAAGTTTCGTTTAGTTCTTCTTTTACGCCCTTAACTAAACCTGCTTTTTCCATGTAAACCAAAAGCGGCAAAAGCATATACGGCAACGCGGCGCGTGGAGGCATGCCGCTTGGAACCTGAAGATAGGGTACCTTGTGTTTTTGTGCGTACTTCAAGAGTGCACCACCGCTGCTGATGCAGTAAATCATGCATTTGCGTTTGAGTGCATCAAGGAAACTGCTAAGTGTTTCTTCAGTGTCCCCTGAGTAACTGGTAACGAAAACTAATGTTTTCTTGTTGGCGTAGGCTGGTAAGTGATATTCTCGGCTGACCTCAATGGGTACGGATAGTTGGGTTTTTGCCCAGTCTTTGAGTAAGTCCCCGCCGATGGCTGAACCGCCCAAACCCGCCACCACAATGTTGCTGGGTTTCGGGTAATCAACAATAATTCTTTCTGCGTTTTTTGCAGCTTCACGATAATGCTCAGCTGCGTTAACAGAGAAATTTAGCATCCCACTCTTATCGACGGCTTTTATTCTTTCAACATTATCCATAAATGCTATCGGCAAATGTTTGTCCTCCAAATAACACGCAGTTTTATATCTCGTTTCACCCTTTTAAGCACAACGCAGGACATCAAAACGTCCGAGGCACAACGATATGGATAAAAAGAAACTTTCAATCGCTATTCCAGCATCTACAATCTCGGACACGCCCCACTTAAGAGAAAAAACAGCAAAACTCGGGTTGATTGGGCGGGCAGCAGCAATTTTTCGAGTGAATGAAATCATAATTTACCCCGATTGCCCAAAAGTTGACCAGAGCAGAGACTTAGATTTTATGTCTTTGTTGCTTAACTATTTAGAGACGCCTCAGTACCTGCGGAAACAATTGTTCAAGCTTGAGCCAGATTTGGAGTATGCGGGGATTCTGCCGCCGTTGCGCACGCCTCATCACCCGTTGAGTGGAAAAACTAAGCATCTGAAAGTGGGTGAATACCGTGAAGGCGTGGTTTTATCAGAAACTAAAGAAGGCTTGGTCGTTGATATTGGGGTTCAGCAGCCAGCGCTTTTGAGGCAAAAACAATTTGCTGTTGGCAACCGCTTAACCCTACAAGTAGTCAACATTGGCAAGCACATTGAAGTTCAGGCAGTAAGCCGCGACGAAGTTCCTCAATATTGGGGTTATAGGGTTTCTGTGGAGGAGCATTCATTTGGGCGGCTGGCTAAGCGTGATTTTGATTTGAGGATTGCTACTGCTCGGATTGGCGACAATTTTATGGATATTGCAGGCAAAATCGGTGAGAAATGGGGTATAAGCCAACGGATTTTGGTAGCGTTTGGCGCTCCTTCGCGAGGGCTACATGAAATCGTGCAGGATGAAGGCCTAAACCTCGAAGAGATTGCGGATTTTACGATAAACACGGTTCCAAATCAGGGAACAGCAACTGTGAGAACCGAAGAAGCACTGTTGGCATCCTTAGCCATTTTGAACATTCAATTTAGTTATTGAGTTCTCTATGGCATTTAATCTTGTTTTTGGTAAACAAATAAAAGCTTCTTTTGTTTATTGTCAAGTTTATGCCCTCTCTTGACCTTGCTATGCCCCTTGCCTTATTGGCTGTAGTTGTGGTTGCTATGCTCCTCAACAAGCGTGTTGAAGGTAAACTGATAGCGACAGTTGAGGAAAAAGAGTTCAAGATACGTGACATAATTCTCTTAATTGTCTTCATGGCTATTGTCGTTTCAGTCATAGCTTATACATCGTTCCTTAATCCAGGCGCCATCTTCCAGAATATCCTCATGGTAATCTTCCTTTCATCCTACACCATGCTCCTATTCACGTTCTCCTACGTTTTCTCAAACATCACCAAACAGAGGGCACAACTGCTTTCGCTGGGATTCGGTGTAGCAGCCGTAATTGCTGCGTTAACGAGCCTTTTAGGACCACTCAAAGACGTCTACACAATCTACAGAGCAATAGCGTTCTTTATCTTAGCAGGCTTCTGCTTTAGCGTTGCAGCTTACGAACAGTAAAAAAAGCTTCTAAATCATCACGATGGTACATAGCAGCGCAACCTCCTGCGATCTTCGTCTTGCTCTTTGTGTTCTTCAATTTCCTTTACGACGGAAGCATCCAAGTATGGAACCCCGTCCTCATGGATGTGTTCGGGTTAACGTTTGCTATCCTCATAATCCTCTATCTTTCATCGATGTTTAGCTGGAAAACAGTCGGGTTATTCGCCGTTCTCTTAACAATAATGGACATAATATTGGTCATAGGCACTCCTCTAATGATTGGAGCAGCTAAACAATTCACTGGGCTGGGTCTTCCAGTTCTAGTTTACTTGCCAAACGTCCCCTTCGTTTATTCCGCTCAGGGAGCTCTTTTAAGTCGAGGTCTAGGATTAGGAGACTTCTTCTTTGCAGGCGTCCTTGCAGTTCAAACATACAAAAAATTTGGCAAAAAAACAGCGTTTATATCTGCTGTTGCGATGGTGGTGGCTTTCGGCATTTGGGAAGCCTTCCTACCTGAAATCATAGCTGGGTTTACTCCAATTGTTGGAAGAAATATCCAGGGGTTCCCAGGAACTTTGATGATCATAAGTGGTTGGGCACCCATCGTCGCTTTGAAATTGTTTGCCCAAAGAAACAAGGTGGCGGAGACACCTATTGTTGCTAAGTCAACTGAGGTCCCCAAGGACCAAAGTTTACCCATCCAATAAAGATTTCAATACAAAATTTTCTGAGGAACTTGTTGAATAAATATAAAATATTTTTGGGAAAAATAAATTAAAAATAGATAGAGGCTTAATTACCCGAATAGGGCGCCTAATCCTTCTAATGCTGCATCTTCCTTGGCTTTTTCTTCTTCAGCTTTCTTCTTCTTGTCTTCTGGTGCGGGTGCTGCTGATTTCGATTCTGCTGGAGCTGCTACTGGAGCGGCTGCCATCATTGCTGGTGCGGCTTTGATAGCTTCATCAATGTTTACTTCGCTAAGTGATGCTACGAGTGCTTTAACTTGTATTACATCAACTGTGATGCCTGCTGCTTCGAGAACTTTTGTTACTGAAGCTTCGTTAATTTCTTTACCTGCCTTGTGAAGGAGCATTGCTGCGTAAATATTTTCCATACCTTTTCACCTCTTCCAACCTCTACATCGGGGTATTTTAACCTTTTTGGTTGGTCTGACCATCCTCCAAGCTTGGAAGCTAGTCGTTACCTGAAATGGCAATTGGCTTTGCCGTTTTCTTGCCGTTTAGAAGATTGACCAATGCCTTAAGAACCTTTCGTACATGCTTTAATCAAGTCATAATCCACACTTTTCTTCTTAGTTTTGATTGAAAATTACTGATGCGTCAATAACACTTATCTTGCAGATCAAACCAACAATGCGATAGCATACAGGTCATGATTATGGGAAACATAACAGTAGCCATCCTCGGCAGCTTAGAATACGGCAGTAGCCTCGCAAAAAAAGGAACATCCACAGACATAACACTCTACAACCTCAAGAAAGGCGAAGACACAGTCACAATCATTGAACCCACACGCTATCCTGAACGATTAGCACCACTGTTCTATGCCTGCGCATTAGCAAAAAAAGCCATAGTCATCGTAGACGAAATAAACTCTACATTCGGCGAGCAACTTGTAATGCTTCAATGCAGCGATATTAAAAGCGGCTACATAATCCTAAGAAATTTTGTTCCCAAAGAGAAAATTGAAGCCCTCATAAAAGGAACAAGCTTAGAAAAATTCGAAATCATCCCTGACGACCCAAATTCCTTGCGAGAAAAACTGTTAGTGGAAGCGTCCCAACAAAAACCAACTGAATTACCGACAGGTCAACAGGCAGTTGGAGCGGTACCCGTAGACCACGCTTTTAACGTGAAAGGCGTCGGGGTAGTAGTTCTTGGCATTGTTGTTTACGGCACAATTCAGAAGCATGCTGTACTTAATGTTCTTCCAGCAGCCAAAACTGCACAGGTTCGATCCATCCAGAAACACGACGAAGAATTTGACCTCGCGTGGGAAGGCGACCGCGTTGGTTTGGCTTTGAAAAACGTGGAAGTAGAAAACTTAGACCGCGGAACAGTCCTAACAAATGACCCAGCAATTAGAACCTCAACCGCCATAAAAGCACAGGTTTCACTTGTTAAGTATTGGCAAACACCCATCAAAGCAGGCATGGTCATGCACATCGGACACTGGACACAGTTCATAACCTGCCAAAGTAGAAACAGTAACTGAAACTGATAACCCCAAGAAACCCATCCTAACATTTGCGCTGGACAAACCATTAGTCCATCGCCCAAACGATAAAGCCGTACTGATGTATTTGGAAGGCGCTAAACTGCGAGTAGCCGGAACAATTGAATTAACTTAAACCTTCAGTGAAATAATTCTCCTTAAAACCAACTAACGGAAAATACATCTGCTCACTTAATCAGCCCGCGAGTTAGAAGGAACAATAGGAAAATAATAATAAGTTCCTGGATAACCAATCGCTATTGGTTGCTGTATGAAGAAAACAGCATTATCCTTAATCTTCATCTTGGTACTGCTCATCTCAGCAACGTCTATGATTGGTATTGTAAATTCGGCACCAACATACCCCATTCCAACAGGACCACTAAATCCTCCAAAAATATCAATAGAGTCACCCACTGGCACGACTTATGTATCATGGTTTGTGCCGCTTAAGTTTTCGGTCACCGGCAGCTGGGATGGATACGTAAACCATTGCACTGTTAAATCAGTCTGGACGATGGCCCACGATATGTCATTTACGACCTGCATTTCCGCGCTAAAGAGATAGACCAGAAATTTTCAATAACTT
>CAWIYM010000006.1:0-587194 GCA_963840325.1 Candidatus Bathyarchaeota archaeon | reverse complement strand
GAGAAATATTTAACATATCCACGCATCCAATTAACTACGAAGCCGCTTGGAGAAACCCGCATGAGCATCCTTAGCCACGACACATTCTGGAACGCATCGTCTCTATGCCAATGACTAAAAAGATGCTCCAGCTCTCGCTCAAAAAGTGCGGCATGTGGCAGAACCGTGTTGGAGGCTGCGTTGGATGACTACGGCGGCAAAACCGACCGGAAATGCGACAAATGCAGCGGTCTGTACTCGCAGATCATCGCGTTCTGGATAGAGTTCCTACGACGAGGCCTCGGTTTTAAGCGGGCGAAAGTCGAAAAACTATTAACAGACCGCTATGCACGACAAGCGGTCCTTAACTTGGTTGAATCCTTTGAGCATTTTGGCATCAAAAAACCCATGTCGCTTGCTGCACCGTTTCTGGTGGTTTGGGATTTCACTCACAAATGCAACCTACACTGCAAACACTGCTACAGCAACAGTGGCGCTGTCGAGGAGGAGGAGTTAACCACTGAGCAAGCTTTGGCGGTCGTGGACCAACTGGCAGATGCTCACGTTACGGCGTTGGCGTTCTGGGGAGGCGAACCTATAACCCGCAAAGACTTCTTCCAAGTCGCGCGATATGCCTCAGACCGCGGACTCTACATTTCCCTGGCCTCCAACGGCACCCTACTCACCAAAGAAAACGTAGCTAAACTCAAAGAAGCCAAAGTCAACTACATCGACATAAGCATAGACGGCGCAACCGCTAAAACCCACGATGACTTCCGAGGCGTTCCCGGCGCATTTGACAAAGCCGTGGCAGGGCTGAAAAACTGCGTTGACGCCGACATATGCGCCTGCATAGCCACCACCGTGGGCAAAAACAACATGGCGGAACTCCCAGCCATCATCGATTTGGCCGAGCAACTCCACGTTGAACGCTTCACCTACTTCAACTTCATCCCCGCTGGACGCGGCAAAGCCCACGCCGACCAAGACCTCTCGCCGCAGGAACGCGAGGAAGTCATGCGGTACCTGCTGAACCGGATGTCGGCGGGCTGCAAAACCACCATCCTCGCCACGGCACCCCAACTGGCGCGTGTAGCCGTGCAATGTCAGGGTCCAGCGGGAACAGGCGAAGTCACCATGGCCCTGGCTCACATGCAAACCGTCAAAGTCACCAAAAAAGCCGTGCCACTGGGCGAATTCATCGGCGGATGCGGCGCAGGCAGACTCTACTGCGCAATCTCACCACAAGGCGACGTCCACCCCTGCGTATTCCTGCCCGTAAACGTGGGCAACCTCAGGACAGAAAAGTTCCAAGACATCTGGCTAAACGCGCCACTGTTCAACGCTTTCCGCAACCGAGCCAACCTTAAGGGCTCCTGCGGTAAATGCACTTACAAATTCATCTGCGGCGGATGCCGAGCACGTTCCGCAGCATACCACAACGGAGACACCCTAAACGGTGACCCCGGATGCCTCAATGGAGTGAAGTCAAAACATGCCTAACCCACATAAAGTCAAGATTTACCGTGCAGGAGACGACGTAAGCAGCATCGTCAACGAAGCCGTCGCCGACTCAGGGTTACGTGGCAAGAGAAAGATTTTCATTAAACCCAACCTCAGCCACCCCGAATACTTGCCCGGCGTAGTAACAAGCCCCGAAGTCATGCATCAACTCGTCGGGCTACTACGGGACGGCAACAGCGAAGTCATCGTCGGCGAATCCAACGGCTTTAACTATCCCTGCTGGACCGCGTTTGACAAAACAGGCATGCAAAAAGCCGTGGAATCCGCAGGCGGCAAAGCCATCAACCTCTCCGAAGACAAAGTGGTCGAAGTCAAATTCCCAGACGGCTGCCCCCTCAAACGGCTGTTTCTACCAAAAACTGTCCTGGACGCCGACGCCGTCGTCGATTTACCCTTGATGAAGACCCATGAGTTCATGGCATACAGCGGCGCAATCAAAAACCTCTTCGGCTGCGTACCCAGCAACAAACGCATCTACCTTCACCCCTACCTGCCCGAAGTCATGTACCGACTCTACTCGCTTTTCAAGCCGCAACTAACCATAATGGATGCACGAATCGGCATCGAAGGCAACGGACCCACCAAAGGCAAACCCGTCAAGATGGATTTGATGCTAACCGGCAACGACGCTTTAGCGGTGGACATAGTCGCCGCAAAAGTAATGATGCTGGACTGGAAGAAAACCTACCTTGGCTACATCGCCAACAAGACTGGCATGCGCGAGGAAGACATCGGCATCGATGGCTTGCAGGTGGCTGAGGTTGCACGCCGATTTGAGCCACCCAGAATCGATTTGCCCGTGAAGGCACAGATGATGATTTACCAGCATGAATACCTAACAAAAGCGCTTTTCTGCTCACTAGACATTGTAAAGCTGTTTCAAAAGGTCACAATGGCTTATCGAGGAACACCTGTCGAAATTGGGTAACTAATGAATATATTTTAGGTCCCTTTGGCTCCAGACTAACGCCTCAATCAACTACATACAGAATATCTCCAATCGTTTGAAAAGCGCTATCCTTTATTTACTAATGATGGATTAGGACAGATCCGGGGCGCGCGCTGTCCTGGGTTCAAATCCCCCCCAGTCCAATTCAACATCAATTTTCTGATTCCCAGTCAAATGTCGACAATTGTTTAGACTTACAAGTTTCAGGAATTTCAGGAGTAGATGCCTTGATGAAAAAACCTGATTTGAATAACTTAAAGATAATAGCCTTTAATTATTAGAGCGGTAACAAAATAAAACGCATACCTGGATTACTGATTTGACTCAATAAGCTGATTCAGTTTCTCAACAACAGGCTGAATCTGCGCTGAACTTTTCAGACCAGCAATAACTGTTTTTCCAGAGGCAAAAATTAAAACACTTGCCTTAAAGGGCTCTTTGATTCTTAGTATTGCTCCTGGAAATTGTTCAGGTTCATATATTGCCTTACAGGTCTGTGGCAAATTTTCTAAAATTACGTTTTTTCCAAAATCGACGGTAACAACCAAGTTTTGAACTATAGGGTTTAGCTCAACCTTCTTCACTAAATCATTGGCTGCAAGAAAATTCATGACAAAAGCCAATTCATTAAAAGCCTCAGATTCACTTTTTGTTCCTATACTGATCATTTTTCCAGAAAGAAAAATTGATACTTTTCCACGCATTTTTTCTGTCTTGAAATATGCTACACGACCACTATAGATCGAAGAGGAATAGATAATTTCTCTGCATTTTACAAGTTTATTAAAATCAATATTTTGATTCAAAGACGCTGTAGCAACTACGTTTACGATATCTGCATTAACCATGGCAATTAGCTCTTCATGTTTGCTCCAGATTCTTATCTTGGTTTAACTCTTCGATAATGCTATTAAATTGTTCTAATGCAGACTCCAAATTTTCAGTTATTTCCGCAGCAATTATTTCTGGCAGTGGAAGGTTTTCTGTATCTTCCAAGCTTTCATCTTTGAGCAAAGTTATGTCTAAATTCGCTTTATCTCGCTGAGTAAGTTCAGTAAATGTAAATGCTTTGAAGCATTCCGTTTCTTTTCGGTCATGCCGATTTGTTGGATTATAACATTTGATAAAGTCTTTGAGGTCTTCATAACGAAGCTGGTTAGTTTTTAAAGTGAAACTCCTGTTTGTCCGCAAGTCATATATCCAAAGTTTATCTGTTTGGGGAGTTTCGCTGGCAGGTCGGCGATCAAAGAAAAGCACGTTTGCTTTGACGCCTTGAGCATAGAATATCCCAGTCGGCAATCTTAGAAGAGTGTGAACGTCGCATTCATGAAGAATTTTTCGCCTAACTGTTTCTCCTGCCCCACCTTCAAAAAGAACATTATCAGGAACCACAATAGCAGCTTTTCCATTAATTTTTAGAAGGGTCTTAACGTGCTGGAGGAAGTTCAATTGCTTGTTGCTGGTTGTTGCCCAGAAGTCTTGACGCTCATAGGTTAAGGATTCGCCTTTCCCATCTCCATTTGTCAGGGTGATACTGCTTTTTTTGCCAAACGGCGGGTTAGTCATAACTATATCGTACCGAGTTCCAGGATCAGAAATTAAAGCATCACCAACTTCGATCGGACTATTTTCTCCGCCTATACCGTGCAAATAGAGGTTCATAACACAAAGACGAGCTACTGAGTCAACAATATCTTTTCCAGTGAATGTGTTGAATTTTAGGAATTTTTTTTGTTCTAAATCGAGTTGATAATTTTGGGGATTTGAGATGTAATTGTGGGCTGCGATAATGAACCCGCCTGTGCCGCAGGCTGGGTCGTTTATTGTCATTTTAGGTTCAGGATGAATAACGTCCACTATTGCTTTGATTAATGCTCTTGGCGTAAAGTATTGTCCTGCTCCACTTTTGGTATCTTCTGCGTTCTTCTGCAGCAAGCCTTCATAGATTTCTCCTTTAACATCTATGTCGATGCCTACCCATGTCTCTCCATTTATTAGTTCAATTAGGCGTTTGAGTTTGGCTGGATCTTGGATTTTGTTTTGTGCCTTGCGAAAAATGACTCCCAACATGCCTTTTTCTTTGCCTAATGACTCCAGTAGTTTGCGGTATTGAATTTCGAGGTCTGTTCCATCTTTAGAAACGAGGCTTTGCCAATCAAAATCCTCAGGTATAGCTGAAGGTTTGTTGAATGGTGGCTTTGTTTGTTCGTCAGCCATCTTCAAAAATAGTAGATACGTTAATTGTTCTACGTAGTCGCCATAGCTTACCCCGTCATCTCTAAGGACGTTGCAATAATTCCAAACTCGTTGTACTATTGATGCTGATTCATTTGACATTTTGAGATAACCTCGTTTAATTATCAATTTTATTTTTTCTTATTATCCAAATTTTCTTATTTTATCCGATCTAATAATTTTTCAGCAGATTCGTCTGCAATGTCTTGAGAGATAAGTATTCCTTCAAAAGCGCTTTTAAGAATAGTCTGTTTTAAGATCTTGGAACGAACAAGATTTTGATTTAAAGTTTTGCTCAAATCATCAGCAATAGAAAGAAAACGCTCTATATTCACAACTATTTCTTCTTGCTCACCATAATGAGGATAATAGAATGGAAAAGCTTCAAATGCCCTTTGAGTTAAAGCTGGTCTTGTTGTTCCAATCTTCCGCCGTTCCACAAAATTCAAGAAATTTTGTGAATGAAGCATATAATAAATAAATTTCGGCATTATAACTGATTTTTCACGGTTTCTTATTAACAATATATGTGCATTTATTGAAGCTTTTCCATTGGGAATCTCACCCAGACACGCAACTTTTCCAATTGTCCCGTCTTTTGTTACAAGAATATCATCTTTTTGAACTATAATTTCGGGTGATTCAAGATATTTATCCATTGGAATACGATAACACTTATTCCAATCAACAAAACCATTATGGAAATCAACTCCTGTGATCAAATAAGGTCCTTCTGGTACGAAATGCGCTTTCTTCAAACCTCTCCAACCGATTCGTCCTTTTATGTAGAATAATTCTCTCGCCATTTTCATATTCCAATCAACTGGAACTTCAAGATTTAATTCTCTATCAAAACGAAATTTCCGATTTTTTCCAGTCAATTTTCCTTCAAAAGCATATTTTAGAACCGCCTGGCGGTAACATTTGAGTTGTAATTGGACTTTACGAAGCGTGTCTGTGCCTGCATCGAGAAAAGAAAAAAGTGTCTCAACCTTAGCAACAATTCGGAGTTGTTCCTTATAAGGAGCAATCGGTATCTTAATTTCTTCAATATCACTTTTCCTAACTGAAGGAACAGTCGTTGCCCTGCTCAGATTGTCAAGTTTAACAGTCAAAAAAAAGTAGTATAAATAAAGTCTATTAAGTACTTCAGGGATGCCATAAATCCCTACGGTATTGTTGTCAATCAATGAAGGTTGAGTCAAAATGGCTCGTCTGTTCAATTTAAGTGCTTCACCTATTTTGGCAAAGACTATCGTACCTTCATTCAAGGGTTTTGCCTTAAGTTTCACACATTCGGACAAAGATATGTAATTATTAGATTTATTCAGGTACATACTACCCTTCAAAAATGTCTGTGAAATATCTCTCACTTTAAAAAATGGGAGTTCTCCCTGATTTTTGCCTTGATACTCTTCTGGAAATCCATATCCTGGCAGAACCTTTGCAACGTCCCCAATTGACTTTACAACCCAATTTTTTGGCAGGATAGATGTGCTGTTTGAAACTTCTCTCATTCTGTTAGCACCGTGTTCAGTTCTTCAAGTGTTTTGTTTAGTTCTTTTCCGAATAGTTGGTAGGCTTTGACTGCTCCACCTTTCTGATTGAATGGTGATAGTTCAAAAGCATCTATGTCGATGTTTGTTGATGAAGCAATATGTTGTTTGATTAGATTTAACCATTCTTTTTGTTGATGAGTAAAATGTTTACCTAAGGTTTCCTGTTTTTTTAGCCATTCTTCAAAGTTGTGGTTTACTTCATCAGTGAAAGGTTCTAAAATTGGTGCTATACCTGTGGCGTAACGAACAAGTGAAACAAGATCTGTTAACATTTTTTGTGTACCTGCTCCTTTGACTTTGGATTTTGTTAATTGTTCATAGGCAAGCCAGAGTAATTCGGGTGTCAAGTTGTAAGGTGGTTTCTCTATGGCTTCTGAAAGCTGGTTTATTGCTTCGAATGTTAGTTGGCGTTGACCGTAGGGTTTGCCATAAAGGATCTGGAGAGCAGTGAGTTCATCTTTATTATTTTCAATAAATTCTCTAAAGGTTTTTATACGTAGGGTGGCAAGCTCGGTTTTTGCTCTTAGGTCTTGACCTGCATAAACCAAAACATCGGTACTTGTAATATCGATGGTCTGTTCATTTTGATGCTTTATTTCTTTTATTGTTCCTCTAAACGTTGGATCATCAAACAAAGTGGAAGCTTTGAAACGCATTTCTTCAGAAACTTTTTTCAACTGTTCAGCAGTAGGCTTTTCGATTTTAAATATTTGCTTTGCCTTTTCAAGTTGTTTGTCAGGATCAATAGCATCCAATATTTGATTTATAATTTGTTTTATAGTTTTACCAGGAATTGTTTTCTCTATTTCAGCACGTTGTTTTTCACTTATTTCTTTATTGAGTCGTGCAAGTCTGTCAGCAAGCGAAGACAAAGTATCCTCATCATGAACACCATTGGCAACGGAATCGATCAATTTATCAAATGATACAGATTTCTTTCGCTCAAGCGGTTGGGAATCGGTTTTATCGCTTTCGCTTACACCCACTGCGTCGACGATTACGAAATGAGTTTTGTGCCGAGCGTCAAAAGAGACACCTACCAAATCGGTGTCAGAGATGGTTCTTGTTCCTCTGCCTTTCATTTGTTCAAAGTAGACATTGGAATGAACATCGCGCATGAATAGCAAACATTCCAGGGGTCTAATGTCGGTACCAGTAGAAATCATATCGACTGAAACTGCAATTCGGGGATCATACGAATTACAGAAAGCTTTGATTAATGAATCTGGGTTTTCTTGAGTGCGGTAGGTAATTTTCTTACAAAAGTCATTTCCTTTTTCAAATTCTTCTCGAACTATCTCAACGATATCTTCTGCGTGGCTATCATCCTTGGCAAAGATAAGTGTCTTGGGAACCTGAGTTCTTCCAGGAAAGATCTCTGTAAATAAATTGTCTCTGAAGGTTCGAATAACCAGGCGAATCTGATCCTTAACTACAATACTGCGATCTAACTCGTTTGCATCATACGAGAGAGGTTCATCCAACTGTTCCCAACGAAGCTGCCTTGTCAACCTATTCCTCTTGTCGACGAAATCCCCAGCCTTAACATGACCACCATCTGAAGTGATCTGAGTTTTTATACGATAAACCTCATAGGGAACGTTGACGCCGTCTGCCACTGCCCTATCATGACCATATTCCATAACCAGATTTTTGTTAAAGAAACCGAGTGTAAGTTTTGAAGGTGTAGCTGTTAATCCAATAATAAAGGCGTCAAAGTATTCCAATACTTGGCGCCATAAATGGTAGATTGACCGGTGGCACTCGTCAGTAATTATGAAATCAAACTTTTCAATGGGGATACGCGGGTAGTACTCAACATTTACTGGGTTCAAATTAGCAGTTGTTTCAAAAGCAGAAGTTTCCTCATTTTCTTCAGCCAAATCTTGATTTCTCAAAATGGCATAAAGTCGTTGTATCGTTGTAATACAAACACGACTAACATCATCAATATTCTTTGAGGTTAACCGTTGAACATTGTAGAGTTCGGTAAACTTGCGACCATCATCCGGCGTGACATAATTCTGAAACTCTCGCAAAGTTTGTTTGCCCAGATTATTTCGATCTACCAGAAATAAAATTCGATGAGCGCCAGCAAACTTGATTAATCGATAGACTTCAGTTACCGCTGTAAAGGTTTTACCGCTGCCACTCGCCATCTGAATTAGGGCTCGAGGTCTTGATCCCTTCAACGATAATTCCAAGTTTTCAATTGCTTCTTTTTGACATTCACGTAAACCTTCCGTCATTAAAGGTGGTATGGAACGCAATCTCTTCCTGAGAGTATTTTCTTCATGTACCCATTGATGCAAAGTCTCAGGAGTATGAAACGCGAAAACTCGTCTTGAACGACAATCAGGATCCCTCAAATCTCTAAAATAAGTCTCAACACCCGTACTCTCATACGCAAAAGGTAAAACATCACAAACATGAGGAATATTCTGGGGAAAATTTCGAAGATATTTCTCTGTTTGCTCAGAAACTCCACTTAAAGTGGTTCCCTCAGGTTTAGCTTCTACCACTCCAATAGCGTGCCTTTCGACAAAAAGCATGTAATCCGCAAAGCCTTCTTTCAGCGGAAACTCCCTAACAGCAACTCCGACACCTTCTCCAAGATTTCGATCCTTGTAATCCTGGAGTTTCCAGCCGGCGAGTTCAAGCAACTTGTCTATTTCTTTTCGGGCTTCCTCCTCAGGCTTCAAAGGCTATCATCTACCTCAAGACTTGGTTACTTATTAGCTCAGAAAGCATAAAAGCTTACAGTAGCACTGAGATGCACTATCGATTATTTTTTGCTGAGAATAGAAAAATCTTATCTACTTAGAACCCAAACTCCTATTTGGCGTTGAAGATGACTAAATGTCCAAGATGTTCAACCATTTCAAAGGCAACCGGGAAAGAATGGGAATATAGCCGGTTCCACGTTAGACAATATCAATGTTCTAAATGTGAAAAGAAATATATGGAATACTATAAAGACGGAAAATTGAGTCACACAATCCCCAAACCAAAATAATTACTAAGCTCAGGTTTAGAACGGAAAGAGAAAATTGGACAACCATATAACAAAGCTATAGCATTAAAATTATTAACAATAAGATACCAGGTTATATTCAGAGAACAATGAGTAAAAAGAACAAGAAAACTCTCATCGAGCCAAAGGTACGGCTCTTATTGTCAATTTATCTGCAGGGCTTTCCAAAAAAATTGGGCTGGCAAAAGAAGTTAAGGAAAGATCTTGATTACGGAAAGGGTAACTTGAGGACGCAAATTACAAGCCTCCTTGATGATAATCTTATCGAGAGCAAGAACCCAAACAAGGTAGATCCACCCTTCAAAATTACTTCAGAAGGAAAAAAGTTTCTCGGACCAATTCTTTTTGCTTCAAAAGTTGGAATGTTTCTCGGATTATATGTTTCATTTTGGACGGTAATTATTTACGTAGTTTATGCCAACCAGCCTTTGCTTCAGGTAACGATAATTTTTCCCGTGGTAATGGTTAGCTTTGTTGTTCTGGCGATTGTTCTAATTTTCTACCCGTATCTATTGCTGAAATTAGGCAAAATTCATTATTAAAAAAGTTCTAAATTTAGACTCAAGTAACCCAAGCCCATCACTTCCTTTTCATGATAACAGGATTAAATCAAAGGATACCTAAAACGGTAAAAAGCGCTCAGGTAAATCCTAAGGCAACCAGCGGATTTTTGAACGAAATAATCAAGCCAATCAAAACATTATTCATAATCTATGCAATAATAGCAGTTCTCTGCAGCGCAGTTTTTGTTTTTTCTTCACACTCTAAGGAATTGATTGATATTTTATCCTCTTCAGCTTTAACGCCATGGGGAATTGCAACATCGATTTTTGTTCATGGTGGCGGAATAAATCACCTGACCAGTAATTTAATTGGCTTGCTTATTTGGTTCACCTTTTTTGCAGTAACGAACAATAGCTCAAAATTTAGTAACAAAAGAATTAGCACAAGATTTTTAATTACAATAATTTTTTTGTCTGGCTTTATCTCAAATCTCTTATGGATAATGCTGATACCTAATAGTCACTCATCGGGTTTATCAGGTGTTGTGTATGCTTCAGAAGGAGTCGTCCTGGCTCTCTCATTGTCAAATACACTAACTCTCCCCAAGATGAGCAAACCCTTCACAAATGAGAAAAAACGATCCTATTCACTTTGGTCACTCAATTTCCTAATTTTCTTCTGCATAATGATAGCTATATTCGCAGATCCAGGCGTTTTCTTAAACATTGCACCCAAAGTCAACTTTTTTATTCACGGCATATCTTTCTACGGCGCATTTGCTTTCTCATTAATATGGAACTCCAGGAAAATCAACCTGCAATATACTTTTCTAACACATAAACGAGGGCTAAGTAAGAGCCCTTAAGTCAATTTTCATTTAGTCTTTGAGAGAACGTATTGCATAGAAACTGTTATGCGTTTTCGGCTAAGACTGTTTTTAATTTCTGAATTTATTCTTGTGTTCTCTTTCGCCTTGCTGGCATGTCCATATCGATTTATTTTCCAGTTTTCCATGTTTCCTTTTATAATTTCAATTTCCTCAAACTCAGAATCCTTAATCAAACCGCCATAGGTTGCAATCGCAGAAACCATAAGCCTTCCCCAAGCTTGTTTAGCACTGTCGCTATTTCCTCTTGAAGTCATTTTTTCGTGACTAAGCCTAATAGCATGCCCTAAATACGCAAATAGGCTGCTTCTGCGCTCTGTTGAATTTGGGTTTGATGTTGGTTTTTGGCTTATTTCTTGTTCAACTTCAGCCAATAGTCAGTCAACTCTTTACTTTGGAGACAACAAGCAAACCTCAAACAGCAAATATGCTGATTGAAAGATAACACAAAACAAGACAACAATAAACTATCAATCGCTCAACAGATAAAAAACTTGTGCAAAATAGTTAATTAAAATGTGGTATTATTCAAGATAGCCTTAATGAAAAACTTTTCACACGCTCATTAATAGGATTTTTTTAACCAAAGAATGCATATGCTTCTTGAAGTTCTTTGACCCATCTTACGCACGTAAGTATTATCTCACTGGACTGAAGTTTAGAGTCTCCACGTCCAATTGGCGGACATGAGATTCTAATAATTGGGTACTTTACAGAGGAAAGTTTGTCCAGAATCACTTGAAATACACTTTCATCGAAGTAACCCAAGTTAAAGGTACAAATTGTGTGCCAAGGCCAAAGTGGGCGATAGGGTTTTCCTTCTTTAGGAATCTGTTCCCAAATTTTCAATGTATATTCTTCATCTATCTTGCTTAATGTAGTTAGGATTGCTAAAAAATCTTTCAAGTGACTCGCCATCTTTGGGATGAATTTCGTATTTGTAATTTGAGACTCGCCTAAATTCAACTCACAAGAAACGCCGGAATTATCAATACTAAAAGTAAAATGCGGCGAATACGCCAGTTTTTCTCGTTCAACTTCTGCAGCAAAAAACCAACAGTCATGATCACGTAAACCCGTTGAAGGCAAGCTAACAACAAGTTTTCTGGAATCTATCGCAGGGAAATCACGAGGATTAGCGAGTATTTCACGCTTTATTTCTTCAACAAGTAATTCAATTCTCTTTCTCACAACAGGTTTCCGCCAATCAGCCCTTCCCGTGAAATAGTCAAAATCGGACTCTTCAAATCCATCAAAAGTTGTCAATGTCTCAAATTCTAATTGATTCAAAATATCTTCATGTAAATCTAAATACCTCTCGATTTTCATAGCTTCACAAAGTATTCGACAATCTTGCCACTGCGCCTCGACACTTAAGATGCCTATACCTTTCAATTTGCAGAGGTCAATTATTCGATCCCAATCCGCTTTGTTACTTTTTCTAAAATCTGAGATTCCATCGCTCGGAAGTGCGATGTATGACTCATTGCATGCTTTTTGGTACATTTCTGCTTGGCTTATTCCCTGAAGAATGCTGCCAGAACCCATATCATTTTTTGCTTCTATTGCGATTACATAATTATTCCTTTTGTGAATTATTCCAACAACGTCAATTTTCCAGCCTTTCAGCATGTCAAATGTTATTTTGTCTATTACCGTTTTGCAGCCAGCAAAATGATTCTTCAGAAATTCCGCAATATTATTGTACATATCGGACTCTTTTGAAAAGCTCATCCCGTATCCCTTTCCTATTACTCTGTGTATTCTGAATTTAAAACTTGAGCAATCTTACCATTATAAAAATACTCTAAATCTTCTAAAATATTTTATTATTCTAAATGAGATACTTCAGAATGAACTTATTAAAAGTAGGAAGTAATTGTTTTATCATTTGGATTCGAACGGGGACGCGAAACACTTGTTCTGGGTCGGCCACGTTTCTTTATTTTTGCTTGTCTTGCGTTTGCTTTGGCAATTTTCTTACATAGCTCTTCCTGAACTGGTTTTCTTGTGCTAATAAGCGGAATTTTGATTTTCCACCAATCATCCTTTTCGGGCACTTGACTGCAAAGACCAAGCGCACACATTCCCTCTAAAGCCTCGCGAATCCATTTTCTCTTTATCTGAATAGTTGCAGAATCATAATGATGCCATGATGGGAAAAATGATTTCGCGCGGTCATATATCATATCAATATGTATATCCTGAAATTCTCGTTCAGGTCCTCTTTGAAATGAAGAAAGAATGTTTTGTATCAATACAGTCATAGTGTATTGGATAGGTGGTTTTTCTTTGATGAAAGTAAAAGTAAAGCGGAGATAAGTTAAAGCGTCCTCAGAAAAAAGAATGCCACCAGGCTGTTTCACGAGAGCTTCGAGTTTTTCGTTGCGTGTATTTCCATACAATGAAAAAAGACGCATTTCTTCTTTCCTTTCTCCTTGTTTGGACATTGTTAGTGACCAAGACCATACTGCAAAACCCTCTTTTTCCAGAAACGGATACACTTTTGAAATACGTTTAATCATTTCTATTGTTCTTTGAGCATCATCGATATGGCAGATTAGAACTAAATCCTGAACAACCACATTGGGTCCTGAATTGCGCAAATTTGGACAAAGGATAGTATACTTTTCAAGTTCTTCAATTTCTTTTTCAAGAAGTTTTTCATCAAAAGGCAAAGACCATTTTATCTCTAACAGTAAACCTTTACTATCATTGCCATAGGTGGCTGAAATGTCAGGAGTTACATTTTTTCCTAAGACATTTCTAAAACTGCGTTCAATTCCAACGAACTTTGCAGTTTGGGGGTTCTTACTAAAAAAATCATAAATTGCGCACGAAATCGCGACAGTGTCAGCATATTTGCTATAATCTCTCACGCAGCTTTGTTCAAGGTCGAGAGCATTTAGCAAATAGCTACCCCTGTATGTTTATTACTTCTCCATCACCCAAAATTTCTTGCAGCCTATTAGTTAATTTCCAAGCCGCTTGGTGAGAGCCTTTTGTAATAGGAGTTATTGTTACCTTATTGGCAAGAGCTGTTACGCCGAAGGAAGAACCATCTAAGTAGTCACAGACGTTTGCAGCAAAGTAAGGATTTCCAGAATGCATTATTGAGCACATATACGCTTTGCTTATTTTTTCTGACAATCGATGCAATTGTCTTGTGTCAAATTCTGACGAGTAGTTTATTCTAAAAGGTCGCAACAAGATCTCGCCATCTTTCACTAATCTTTGGCGGTGACCATAGAAGCCTCTCCATTTCAAACCGAGTTCAATTGCCTGATGGACAACTTTTTCATGAAACATGGAAAAACTGCCAAACCGAAGTTTGCATAACCCTCTCCTGGAAATTTGACCTTGAAGAAGTATTGAATTACTCTCGTCTCTGACCTCAAAATTAACAAGATTGACAGTTAATCGGAAGTCCTTTGATTGTCTTTGTAGCTCTTCATCAGCATTTTCCTCCCATAATTGGAAAGTTCCTCTTTTTGACAAATCGTTGGTAGACTTTGGTTCTCGTCTAACTGTAAAATTAGTCATTGTTGTTTGACCGCTATAGGCATTTTTTATACTTTCCAATAGTCCACGAATTTGGTGATAATTTAAGTATAATCTTGAAATTTCAGGGTAAAGTTTTGCAAATAATCTCTCAAGAGCAAAATTAGTGAAACGCGATTTTTCGTTAGAATAAACTACCCATACACCTTTGTGTCGTGAATCAATTAGCGCTTTTCCTGAAATACGGTCTTTCAGAAGAAATCGCTCTATATCAAGACGATAAAGAGTATCTTCAAGCTTGGTCAAATTTACTTTGTAAATTTTTGAAAGCTTCTTTCTCTTTAGAACTAAATTCTTAAGATTTTCAGGTTCCATGTCGGTTAACAAAATTAGTGCTTTTAGTGGAGGTCGCCTTTGTCTAGTTGTGTACATTTTTTCAAATAATGAATCCATACTGATAGTATCAGTAATTTGAGCGGTCATCTTCTGCATTATTGTCACTCGATAATGGTTTTTGGTTATTGCTTGATAACTATTAGAAGGTATACTCCTTTTATCGTTAAAGGTTTGCGTAAGGTATTAGTGTGAAATAAAAATCGACGCCCATAGTTTTATATTTCAAACGATTAACTAACAAAACGCGGAAGTACTTCAATGAGGATAAAAATTGGGATATTCTTCCTTTCGGAACCTAATTTTGATGAGAATGCCTTAAAGTTTATGCTGTTAAGCTTGAACAAGACTCAAGATCACTTTCAGTTTGAGTTTCCAGAAATAGATGAAAAAAAATACCCGATTCAAAGTAGCGGTCCTTCTTTTTTGAGAACAATAAACCCAATTTACTTGAAAAAAGATAACTTGTATGATTTATTTCCAAAAATCAAAACAAAATGCAATTCTGAAAACTATTATGTTGGAATCATGAATGTAGGAATTGAGTCAAACCTTTTTTGGGACTGCAGAGATAACGCGGCAATTATTACAACAGACGCTTGGGAGAGATTATTTGCTCCTCCCTCAGTTTTTGAATACCTTATTCATTCAATTATAGCCGCAATTGTTCAAATGGCCAGTGAAACTGAAGGTTCAAAACTTATAAATTCTCATAGAGAAACCAAAGGATGCTTGTTAGATTATACCTATTTCAAAGAAGACTACAAGGTCAAAATTCCGCTGGGTAACATATGTGATGAATGCACAAAACAAATCATGGATATTTTAGGTAAAGACTATTTGATGAGCATTCAGAAAATGGTGAGCAGAGATTGGATTGGTGAAGTTGAAACTGTTGGTTCAATAGCCTATGAAATGAAGAAATTTTTTAGAGTAGATCTTAACAAGGATACTGGTTTTTATAAAAGTACCTGGTCAAAAGTAAAAGAGTCATTTTCTGATTTTCCAAAAGAAATACTGCTCGTTGTTACTACAGTTGTGATTACCTCAGTAATTACCTATTTCCTAACTCGATAAAAAAAGACTAAAATTGGATAAAAAAATTGGGTTCTACGGGTGCTGTCTCCACTTGAGCGTAGGTTCAAATCCCTCCCTTCTGAATTTGAGTTTTTTACGGGCAAAAAAAGTGCTGGGATCCCCTATCTGCTCGAAGAATTTTAGGTATGAAGAGCTGGACTGAATACCAAGACTTCCAAGCCTTAATGCTTGATTCGCTTTAACTAAGTTGCTTGGGCTTTATAGATAGAGGGGCGAACAAAAGTGTTAAATTGACATTGAAGAATAATCCGAGTTTAAGAATGAAAAGAAGTAGGTATCTGTTAATTGAAATACTTTAAGAACGATACTGAAGAAAATAGTGAAGATAAAGAAATCTCTTTGGATTTCGCTCTCAAAGAAATCGACAAAGAATCAAAAAATGAGGGTAATTTTATAGGTTTTACTAATGAAAATGGAGAGACAATACAATTTATTCGTGGAGGAGAGGATGATTGGCTCATAGATTTTCCAACTCCTGAAAAAGAATACGTTGCACTTCAAGATTCTGGTTTAACGACTGAAAAAGTGAAAGAAATTGTTAAGATGTTCTCCTTAAACCAAAATTGGCGCTCTTTGTGCAAGTTAACACCCATTACTGACTCTACTCTCATCGAGTTAACAACCAAACTATGCCCCTTCTTTAAAACAAATTGTAAAGGCAATCAATGCGTTATGTGCAGAGATGGACAGTGCCTTATTGTTAATTACTTGCGACCTTCTAATTGGAAAGAAGTTCCATCTGGAGAAGGACAAATGAAGGATGCAAAGCCTTCTTTGCCTGAATGGTTAAAAACTGGCACACCTGAAGATTTAGCACAAAAGATAATAGAATTCAAGGAAAAAGAATTCCCCAAAGGTAAGAATTATCGCCAAATCTGTTACTTCTTTCGGGATAATGAAGGTCTAAACGAATGCCATTTACCGCCTGACATCGACCTGAAACTTTCCCGAGCAGAAAACATTGTTAGCGAGAAATTAGCAAAAGCAGAAATTGACAAAAAGAAAGCTCAACTCGAAAAAGAAAGAAAAGAATTATCATCTCTAGTAGATCAATGCATTATATGGGCTACAGATAGCAGTTTGAAGAGAGTCACCATTCCTGATATAGACGCATTCACATTGCAAAAGGACTTGGACATTTTATGTGAAACTAAAAGAACCCTATATTCAATGGTTAATGTAAAACTGAAGCGCGCGTAGGAATAATTGCCAAATCGTGCTGGATGCTTGCTTCATTGTATATTTCAATTTGCCCAGAGGCCACGAATTCTGCAAGAGACTGGATTATTGGCAACAGTTCCATAGACTGCATTTCTATTATGTAAGTATAAGTTACTTTCTCTGTTGAGAAAACTCAACCGCTAAATCATGTCCGCTTTATTCAAAAGCAAAAATGGAGAAGGACAATTTGAGGTGAAAAACGTGAACGATGACAAAGATGACCGCGACAACCACTCAGATCAACTCAACCCCAACAATGACGCATACTGGGAAAGTCGTGGTGAAGACGAAAGACCGGACGATTGGGAAGAACGCTCGCAAGAACAGTAAATCAGGTTTTAACCAATACTAACAACCTCTTTTTATTTGAATCAAACTAATAACAAGAAGGAGAATACAAGCACGAACATTAAACTGACTCCAGAAGAACAACAAGAAGCAAATAAATTCGGTTCGAACCCTGCTTTCCAACTGACGCCAAGACATGCGCTCTATTCGGCTCACCAGATATTAGCTCTTGAAAGCAAGAACGAGCGAAGAGAAATAATAGAGAAGTTTGCCAGAGATGAACATTTCCTGTTTGATTTCTCTCATGACTACTTCTTTTACAGGCGTATTAGGAAAACCGAAATGAAAACGGACTGGTATTGGACTCAAATCAGGGAAATAGGCTACTTGGTACTCCTTGACTTATTGCATCCCGAAAAAGCCACCCCCACGGAGTCTTGGAAGAAACCCGAACACTCCGCTCCAACAGTTGATGGCCAGGATGGCGAGTGGCTGGGCGAAAGACAGCTCAGAAGAATACGAGTAGATTACCCAGAAGTGTTTTTCACACCACAAGACTGTCATCAAAACAAGAAGGACCTGAGACAAAATCGTTACATGACCTTGTTCAGTGACCTTCCTCTTCAGAATGATAAAGCTTGGTCGACAGCTGTTCAAATGATGGCGGCTCAAGACTTAGCCAGAGCCGAAACCCTAACAATTGACGTAGTCATGAAGCTGAGGCAAGTTGTTTCTGGATTGAGAATGGTTGACCCAGAAGATTACATTGGTCTTCAAGAATTCCGGAAGATGCAAAAGAAATCCTTGGATATTCTTGCTGACAAATATGGTCAATCAACACACAATAAGTGGCTGCCGTTTGCCCTTAGAGAGAGAACCAATGTTCTCGAAAACATGTACCAATTCATCGACAAAGCTGTAGCTCTTCAATGGTTCAGAAAAGAACTCAAGTCTGACCTAACGAGAGAACGTCTAATGAAAGAAAAAGCCCAGTGGATATTCACGGATGAAGAAGCAAAGAAAGGTGTAGAACTCACTTTCAATTGGTTTCCAAACCCAGCGACAGCTATGGATTTGGTAGGCAGGGCAGTGGACTCATACAACCATCTTGGAATGTTCAACACAGCAATAACGTTGTCAACGGAGTGCCTCAAACAACCTTCCTTGAACTCAAAACAACGAGCTTATTGCTACTACAAGATTGCTGTTTCCTATTGGAACATGAAAGAACTCTACAAGAGCCTCGATTTTCTGGTCAAGAGCTTAGGAGCATATGGAGATGCTGGAAGCAAAACGGATGCAGCTGTTATCTGGTCGTACATCGCTGAAGCACATCATGCCTTGAACAGCAATCAGAGCTACGAGGAAGCGAAGAATCAATCCATGAAAGTCGCAAATCTGTACGGCGTCCAAGATGATTCTCTTAGTGAAGCATTCTTGGACATCGCAGACTCTGCTGAACGAACAATGGACAAGGAATGGGAAAAGCAAGCCCTCAAGTTGAGTCTCGACATAGTCCTAAAGCTTGACGACCTTTTGAAAACAGACTATATAACCCAAAGACTCTGCGACCTCATGGCAGGAAAGAACACCTACTTAGCTGAACAAGAACCAAACAAACTCAAAAGACCCTCCAAGTCAAAATGGAGAGTAAGTTTAATCGACTTTGCGCCAATTACACCCGAAAGCTCAAGCGATTAACGATATTATTGCGTGGGCAGTTCTGATATGCTCTGGATTTGTTTCATCTAATGTTATTTGGGCTCATAACCGTTTGAGGGTTAGTCAGGGCTGACCCACTCAGCATATTTTTACTGATAAATTGGTGCTGGGATCCCCAGTTTAACCGTGAAGCCAATTACTTCAGCGAATGATTCTAACTAAACTGTTAATGGTTAGATCCGTTTCAGCTAAGGTTTCACTTCTTAAGATAATAGTGTATTCTGTCATTGTCCTCTTTGTCAATTACCAGCTTAACGTCTTCGAAGTGACCTGTGTTTTCACACAATATTTGCATTTTTGGGATACTAATCTGCAAACCTACGTCTCCGGCAATTACCGGGATTCGTTCTCCAACTGTTTGCCACATTGCCAATGTTTCGATTTCACTGCAGACTTTTACTCGCTTTCCTTTCAGTTCTTCTCCAAATTCTGAGACAACAACCAAACTTGGACTTGGAATGCAACCCTTTAGCAGTTCAAGGCAGCCCGTGTCGCAAAGATGATTTGAACTTTCGCCGTAAGTGCCTATGTTTGCTACGATTAAGTTTGCTCCTGAAAATTCGTTTATGATTCCTTCCCAGAAGGCAGTATCGCTAGTAAAGCCAATTTGTGTATCGCCAGTGGGGTCTTTCAGAGAGAGTACGAGTCCTGTCCCAGTGTTATTTTTCATCCATGGCTCTTCATGATGGACTGTTTTTGTCCCCCTTACAACAAGCTTGTAGCCGCTGCGAAAGACGTCATCAATATTTACTGTCTTTCCTTGCTGAAGGATTTCGTCATGAATGGTTGCCCTGTTTATTGCAAACAAACGGCTGTATTTAATATGGGTTCCTTCGGAAACCAAAACATCCACTTTGTGCTTCTCGCAATCTCTATTGAACTTGTATAGCGCAGAGAAGATAGGCTCGAGATCTTGGCAATGGTCTTCATGGGCGTGTGTAACAATTATGAGGTTAATGTTCTTTGGTCCAAAACCTTGACCATAGAAATGCTTAAGAAAATCGTAACCTGGATCAATCACAATTCCTTTCTTGTTCCAAACCAAGAAAAACCCGCCCCCAAACGACGTTTCAGGGTTCTTATGTGGAAATCTGGGTGTTGCAGAGTTCCACTGCTTGAGAACGTATAACACGTTTGTGTCCATAGATTTGTATTGAGAGAGATCTTCTTTCAACTGCTTTTTTTGTGCATCTCTCGCCTCTATAATGTCCTTTTTTTGTTTCTCAAATTCCTGGTTGGCAATCACTTCAATCTTAGCATATGCATTAAGAACAGTTGAAGGATTGGATAGGTCTTCTCCTGCTTTTTTCATTTCAGAAACTAATGTCTCTATCTTCGACAGATTGGGAATAATGTCTTTGGAAAGGGAGAGCATTCGGAAAGAAGGGCTGTTTTTAACTTCTCCTTCTTGCAGTTCCGCTATTACTTCTTCGACATATGAAAGGAAGAAGAAATTCCCGGCTTCAACCTCCTTTCCACCCAAAAGAAGTGACTGGGCAGCGTTAAAAAGTGGATGCGCTTTGTAAACAACATCCGCTATTTTCGTTTGGTACTCTATGAACGCTTTATACCAATTTTCGTATATTTCGAAGCTCTTCTGGTACTCTTTCCTTTCGAGTGCTTTTTGGGCATCGATTTCCCATTTCCAAGTGTTTGGAATGTATTCCCGATATCTCCGTTGTAACTCTGTAACTAAAGCGGTTGCCCGTGGGTTGTGGAGAATTTCTTCTGGATTAAGGGGGATGCTCTCCTTAACTTTGCTGATAGTTAATTCTCTGATTAACCACAAGTCTCTTTGGGGGACTCCTAAAAAGCCCCGAATGACTTTGCTTGCCTAGGCCTTGCTCTACAGTTACAGCACCGTTGCCTCGTATTACATCTTCAACATAGGCGCTCAGAAAGAAGACAATAGCTTCTTCAGCACGCCCCTGGAAAAACAACGATAACCCTAGGTTGTGAAGAGGCATTCCTTTGTGCACTCGACCAACGACTTTCTGTTGCTCGAGCAACGTTTCAAAGAATGCACGATATAGCCTCTCAGCCTCTTGATATTTCCCTTTTCTAAGGAAGTATTGCCATCCTGCTAGGTTCCATAGATTTAGCTCCTCCTCATTATTAGGATGTAATGGACCAACCTGTTTTGTCGATTCTCTAAGCAACCGTATTATGCCGTCAACATCATTGGTCGTCAAGAGTGTAAGAATTTCATTAGTTTTTTCGCTTAGACTCAAGAGTTTTCCCCCACTCAGTAAGATAGTCAATTATTCTGTTATAAAACAATAACCTGCTCTCTGCCTTCTTGATGGGGGGATGAGCGTCTTCTGGCAAGTTCGGTTCGCCCGCTCTAATACTCTTTTACTGGTAAATTGGTGCTGGGATCCCCCACCCAGCGCCTCTTTTGGCTCTCTATCAAGAAATCCTGCCCAGCAAGCTATGAATAAGATTCGCTTAATAATTTAAGCGCATCCCTCCCCGCCCGCCACAGACAAACCCCACCCGTTTTAGCTTAGAAACTTATTTGTGTTTTCTAAAGAGTCTATTCCTTCCAAAGTAACAAACAAAGTCAAATCCAGCCTCTATAAGTTGACGTGCCTCTTCTTCGGAATCCGCGATCCTTAAAATGAAATCGTCTTCCTTGAAATCAACCAGCTAAGTGTAGTCAATAGTGTCTATTATGCTTCGGTGACGGAACACTTGCAACACGTGAAAGGGTTCAAATCCCAGCAGCCCCACCAACTCAAGTAATTAGCCCTGACTTGATCTTAGCTTCGGGGAACTACTGTTAAGAAGGGTTCAGGTGCCATGTCTGTTGTTGCGTATACGGCTAATGCTATGCTCCAGAAGACGTCGTCGTGGGTGCCGTTGGGGTGGCTGTATCCTATGTTGCCATCCTTGCGTAGTTGATATTTTTCAACGTTAAGTTCACTGCATATGTCACTTCGGTAGGGCTTCTCCCAAGTGAGCAATGGAAAGCGGAATTGTTGGTTTTGCATACGTTGTTTTAGTAGGCTTGCCATTTCGCTTTTGCGGGGGACACTAAAGTTGACGCCTTCAGCGTTGTCTATGCCTGCGTTTTCCATATCCTTGATGAGGCTTGGACCTTCTCGGGTAAAGTCGACGCGGATCTTCTGAAAGCCGCCCCACAGATCCTGCAGACGCTTGATGTAGCCTAAGACATGTGCGTGAGTGGTTGGATGCGGAAACAGCTTCTGATGCCTCAAATAAATCGTGTCGTCGACCAGTTCCACGATGCTTAGCGACGTGTAGTCTCTGACTTGACCGATGTCTAAGCCCAAGAAAAACTCGCCGCTGCAACTTTTCTCTGTGTCGTATTCTTCGAGGTCTTGTCCGCAGTTCTTTTTAGTGCCAATACACGAAACAATCAAACTCTGAGCAAGCCACACATCTTCATCTTCAGCCCACTCAGCCTCCATCTCCCGACGCCAACGGCTTGGATCATCCCCAAACTGTTCCTTGATCCGCTCAATCATCTGCGCATTCAATGGACCGTTTGGTTCAAGTGCGGCCTCGTAGGAAAAGTGGTGTTTTGCATAGTTTGCGAATCTTTTGTGGTTGCACATTCTCCAAAACAGTGAGTCAGTGTTAAATGGGGTGCTGCTGGCTACGAGTTTGCCGTTTGTGGTTCCCAGGGTGTATAGGAGGGCGTCGTATAGGTCGTCGTCGCCTTGGGTGAAGTTGACTTCATCCCACCAGACACGATGGAATGTGTTGCCTCGGGTGGTGTCGGGGTTGTTGGGGAAGGCTTCGATGAATGAGCCGTTTTCAAAGCTAATTCTGGTTTTCTGCACATGGCAGGTTCCTTGGGGCAGGTTGCGGCAAAATCCCGCTACCCGTCGCAGGTTAAGCTTGGTTTGGCGCCAGCTCGGACCAATGAATGCAATGCTTAAGTCGCTGTTCTCGTAGGCATCCTGAAGCAGCAATGCTCCAATCGATGTGCTCTTGCCTGTCTGCCTTGGCCACCTAACCGCCAAAAACTGGTTTTCACGGTACAGTTTTGCGAGTTCCAACTGGTAGCTAAAGGGTTTGAGGCGGCAGATTTGCTGGAAGAACGCTGCCGTGTCACCCTTAACTGCTTCGACTCTTGCGTGTGTGGCTTGCTGGCGAATTCTGTATGCTTCATCCAGGTTTTGCCAGTGCGATTGGATATCTTTGGCGTTGAATCTCCGACGACTCTGCACACTACGGGTTTTTTTCGCTCGCAAGCCGTTTTTCTAACTCCAAGACTTTAGTTTCGAGCCCTCGGTAATCGACAAATTTAGCGAAAAGTTCATTGTAGACTTTTACGCCATCAATAATCTTTGAGTTCCTTGCAACTTCAGCCCGGCTAATACCTGGCCTGCGCAATTCTACTATCGCAGCGTTCAAAACATGAAGCTGCTCCTCAATGGTAGGCAAAGGTGCATTCTCCTTGACTTGAGCCGCAAAGGCGTCAACCTCACTAGGACAAGGCGCAGAGGCTGAGCTAGCAGCGGGTTGATGGTCTATAATTGGAACCTGAGAGGGGGCATGACCAAGGGGTGCATGGTCGATAATGGGTTTGGGAGTTGATGCAACTGATGCAATTGATGCAACTGATACAGCAATGGTCGGGGAAACAGCTGCTGCATCAACTACAGACAAACCTAAATGGTACATTTTAGACCTCACAGAAACACGCGTCTTACCCATAACTCTAGAAATCTCGGCAATACCAACTCCCTCTGCGACGAGCTTTCGCAGTTGCCGCTCTTGCTCGATTGACCATAACTTACCCCTCAAACACAAACCAGCCAGACATCATAGCAGGAAGAATGCCCTTAAACATTATTACCATGCTTCTGTCAAATTTGACCGCGTCTGGGCTAAGGGATCGCCACTTAAGTACTGTAATTGAGAAAACAGCGCCTTGCTTCTGTGATTGCGACACAATGATTATATAATAACTAATAGAAGTATTATACTTGCAAAGCAGGTAGAAGAAGATGCAAGTAGAAGGCTGCGAAAAACTAACTAAAGCTAACGTGATAATCGCGTATCAAGTTTCTTCCAAGAATACAAAGGATAAGACCAAATTTCACAATGAACTATACGGTAGAAACAACGATGGCATCCTATCTAAAATACCGCATAGAAAATTGGCGAATTGTGTAATTGAGATTCCTCAAAGAAACCTCAGAGACCTAAGACCTGTCTTTAACAAATACGACATCAATTACCAGCTGAGGATAACAATTTCAGAGAGAGACCCTGACAAAATAGTCAAGATTGCAGATAGTATTGAAGACCCCTATGAGAGGGCGCTAAATTACGATTCTTTAACTTTTAGCACGTTTATTCTTGGCAAACTTGACATTGCAAGTAAACAATCCCTGGAAAAGGAAGACCTCATAGATGAATTGCTTGCAACGACTGATACCGTTAAGAAATGGGTTAAGATGCATCCAGATGCTCCTCTATCAACGGGATTTGCTTACATGTTCAAGGCTTTAGAGGTTGCTGATGGCAAAGCTCCAGAGGTCATTAGACGAGACATTTCACGAATAGAAGAATCACTCAAGAACTGGGTTGTTGGATACCAGGTTCTAAATGAAAGCAAAGACACTGACTCAATCGACGAGCTGCTGAAAAAGTACAAAACGCAAAAAACCTAAGCTACACATTCTAGGGCTTTTTGAAGCATTGCACAAAGAATTTTTTGCCAAGAATAGTGACACCTGCCATTGCTCGTGACGTGCGTGAAGCTTCACGGTTAGGTATTACATCATAATTACTTATTTCCAAATAACCAGCTTCTTCAGCCATTACTTCAAGGAAATCAGGTATCGCGTACCCTGTGATGGTCTTGTCAAAAGCACTTTTTAGCCAGCCAACGTTCGCTTTGACTTGCATGTATGGAGCATGGCCATGTTTACTAAAATAAAGAATCGCTCGTTCACCATCCAAAACAGGATCGTCACTCAACCAGCGAACAATCCGCCAATGAGTACGTGTCTGAATATCAACAACCTTTTCTCCGCTCATAATATAGGTGACCGGTTCCCAGTCCTCTATGCCATCACCTTCCCAGTCATGATCCCATCGGAACCAAAAAGTGAGAACCTCAAAGCCACCAACCAGCTTCAAAGTTGCGCCTACGTCCAAGAAGCGATCTATTCTTGCAGGAGTTTCGTCTCTGAAAATGTATACAAACACAATTGGTTTTAGCCGTTGAATAAGTGCTTGGAGTTCATGCACCAAATTGAATTCCCTTGAAACACTCTAAAGCCTATTTGCCTATTAAGCTTAAAAAAAATGTACAGGTCGCAACACAGATAGTCGAAATATAGTTAAACATTTACCTTTTAAATAATGCTGAACCTCAGACAACTTTAGCTGAGGGCTTGGTCGTAGACTTTCATTGCTTCTTTGACGACTATACGCCAATCCAGCTGCTGCTCCACGAAGCTTATTTCTTCATATCTGCTAAAGCGTCAAGCAGTAAAAGTCGAAGTGGCGGCAAACGCTCTTTGATAGTTTTCCAAACAACATCTAACTGAATCCCAAAATAGCCATGTATTAGCTTGTCGCGCATTCCAGCCATATCCCTCCAAGGCACTTTGGAGTACTCTTCTCGAATTGAAAGGGGAACTTGTTTAGCTGCTTCACCAATAATCTCAAAGTTTCTTATTACTGCATCAACGGTTTTTCTATCGTTAACGAATCACCTCATAGGTGAGCCCTTTAGTGTATGCTTCTATGCAGTTTAATGCGTCAATTATGTCTTCAAGGTAGACTTGAAAGTCTCTCAAACGTAAACAGCCTCGCTTAAAATCCTCTCTTTGAGGCGAGGTTTAATCCCATCTTTCATAACAAGGTCAACTTTAACCCCTAAAATATCGCTCAAATAGTTTTCAAGCTCAACAAACGTGAAGAGGTCAATTGTTTCACAGAAGGTAACCAAAACGTCTAGATCGCTTTTCTTTTTCTGCTCATGCCGAACGTAAGACCCAAAAAAACCGATTTCTTTGACCTTATAATTCTTCTTTAAATTTTCTTTATGTAAAGCCAAAATCGCTTTTAACTTCTCTACTGTTGGCATTTGTATCGAGATAAAGTTGGGTTGTTACCTTTTAAAGATTGATGAGAATCTGCTGATGAAGAGCCTAAAAAACGGCGATTATCTTAGCGCGTCATCATAGACTTTCATGGCGTCTTTAACTACTATACGCCAATCCAGCTGCTCCACAACCGTCTGCCGAGCTTTTGCACCCATCTCTTGTGCCTCCGCGGGATTCTCAAGTAAGTACAGGATTTTTTCGCTAAACTGCCTCGGGTTAAAGGGTTCCACCAGAATACCCGTTTTTGCCGCTGTCGATGGTTTCGGGAATACCCCCCACGGTGGTGGTTACCACGGGCAAGCCTGTTGCCAACGCTTCCAACACAGCAAACGGGTGATGCTCATAGAAGGTGCTAAAAGCGAAGACGTCTGCGGCTTGGTAGAGTTTTGGCAGTTCTCGGTCGGGAGTGTAGCCTGTGAAGACTATGTTGCCTCTGACTCCTAAACGCTCAGCGTGGGCGTTGAGTTTGTGCATTTCATCGCTTTGGCCTTTACCGCTGATGATGAATTTGGCTTTTGGAAACTTCTTGATGATGTCAGGCATGGATTCGATCAGGGTAAAGAGCCCCTTACGGGCATAAAGACGCCCAACCGAGACGATGGCTAAGTCATCAGGGTTAAGCCCCATCGCCACCTTAACTTTTCTTTTGTCCACGGCTGGCTGGAACTTCTTAATGTCTACGCCGTTGTGGATAACTTGGATTTTGTGGGCTGGAATCTTGTAGTATTTGGTGAGCTCCCATTTTGTGAAGTTGACTGACCGCGATGATTTTTCTGGCTCTATGAATCATCCCTTCCTCGAAGAAACGCAAAAACCAGTTAAAACTCACAAGGAATTTTTCGTTAGCGTTAAGACGGCTGTAAGGTTCGCCGCGTATGGCTTCTGCTTCGCCCTTCCAGGTTGAGTGAACTGTACATACGAGGGTTTTTCCAAATTTGGGTGGCACCGCAAAACTTGGTGTCAACGGCAACTGCGGATGGGTGATGTCGATATTGGCGGTGGTGCGGACGCTTTGGAGTTTTCTGTAGCTGTTGCCTGCGAGCAGGAAGGATTTGACTATGGGCATTTTGGGAATTTTTAGAAAGGACACGTTGAGATTTGGATTGACTTGGACATCCTGAGTTTGGTTTGAGCCGGTTACGATTTGGATTCGGTAGCCGTTTTTCATCAGTTCATTTGAGAGATAGTATACATATGCGCCTGTTCCGCCAGACAGCGGCCAATACTCTGGAGAAATGAAGCAGACTTTATGAGACATTACCTGTTCCTCCCAACCAAGTATCGAATTGCAGTTGAAACCGCACCTACAAACCACGCCACCGATCGCACATAATAGAGCACAACAAGCGCCATCGCAGACCAATCATTAAATTTGACCGATAACTTCACGGCTGAATAAACAAAGTAAACAAAAATCGCCAACAAGATTAAACCCGAAACAACCCACAGCAATCGAATCTGTGGAATGATACCCAAAAGAAAAGATACAACGACAGCCAACAGCAAGATGGGCTGAATGTTCATACCTAGATCAGTGATTTCGTCACCTTTCGCCAGACGCCCATGTTTAAAATAAAGTTTAAGCGTATTTTTGCCATACTGCAACTGCTGCCGATAGAACGCCTTCAACGTCGGACGATTAAAATGGTAACAAACCGCGGTAGGTTCATAAGCAATCTTGTAGCCCCTGCCACTCATACGAAACCCAAAATCAGTATCATATTGACTCGGCAACTTTTCGTCCCAGCCGCCCACTTCCTCGATGACAGATTTTTTGAGCAGCAAGTTCATGGTTGCTATACGACCTGTAAATTTGCCTATGCGTCGATAGCGACTTTTGAGTTCGTAACCGATGCTTCTTGCCCACGGATTATCAGCGTTCCAAGTTTCGATACTGCCACTAACGCCAGCCACTTCGGGCTCCGCTAGATGGGGTGTGACTTTTTTGAGCCAATCAGGTTCAACTTTAGCATCCGCATCGATAAATCCCAATATAGGGTAGGCGACGATTTTCATCGCATAATTGTAGGCAGCTGGACAATTCAAACGAATAGATAAGACTTTAATGGGAAATTGCTGGGCAATTTTGACCGTGTTATCTTTACTTTCGCCGTCCATAACTATGACTTCAAAGGCATCTTTTGGGTAATTCTGCGCTAAAATGGATTTGAGGCATTCTTCTATTGTGTCTTGGCTGTTGTAGGATGCAACAACGATTGAAACTTTCACAGTTCCGTCTTCAGCCATTTGTTATCCCCTAAAACGAGCTAGCCAAATTGAGTACAGAATTTTTGAACCATCCCACAAAGGATCAACACCTGAGTGGCCATATGTGCGCTGCTCAAAGCTAATCGGCACTTCAGCTACCCTAAAGCCTGCTTTGGCCGTCTTAACTAGCATTTCCGATTCTATTTCATATTCGCGAGCGTAGAGCTTTAGCTTGTCGACAACTTCCCGTTTCATAGCGCGGAAGCCAGACTGGGAATCGGTGCTGGCTGTTCCAGTAAATAGTTGAATTAGGAAATTGAAGATCCGCACACCAAATCGGTTGAGTTTTCTTGCAGCAACTCGTTTATGATTTAGGTATCTGGAACCTATCACCATATCTGCTTTGTCTTGGAGAACAGGGGCCAAAACTTCAGCTAATTCTTCCGGTCGGTGGGACCCATCTGAGTCAATGGTGACTATGATGTCGCCTTTTGCTTGAGCGAACCCAGCGCGTAGAACATAGCCTTTGCCTAAATGCTGTTTCAGAGAAAAGAGCCTAACGCTATGTCTTTTTGCCACTTCAACGGATCTATCATGTGACTGATCATCAACAACAATTATTTCAAAATCTAAGCCTTGTTGCTGCAGAGCTATTTTCGTGCGCTCAATGATGTTACCGACTGTTTGATCCTCATTATAAACAGGAATGATTATAGAGAGCTGCATTTTGCTTGGGCGCATTTGATTTTAAGAAGCCAATGGAAGAACTTATAAAGTTTGGCTACCCCAACCTTGTTAGCAACCCAACGGAAAGTTTGATCACAAAATGGAAACCACAATGAAGACTAAAGTTGAAGGCGACCGCAAGGTTTGGTTTTCAATGTGGTTTTTAGGCGCTGTTGTCACTTTTGGAGTAGCGTTTTTCCCCATGTTTTACCGTTTGGTCGACGGCAGGAACAAGCATTTCTTTAAAGAAGCAGAATTTGAAAGTGAAATTGCTGCTTATTCGAAGAATCATGGAAAAGAACTGCCAGCATCAAGTGAGCGATTCAAAGCTATGAATGCGAAAGCTTGGGCAGCCAGCATCATCCTTGTTGTGCCCGTTTTCATTATCGTTTACTTGTTGTCGCGAGATTTAGCAATTCATGAATACAATCAAGATGTGTTCCTTGCAACCGCTTTGCCAGAGCGGATTTTTATGCCGCAAACGATACCGATAAAAACCTATGCATTGATAACTTTAGTTACGTTGGGCGTTGGGGTAATCTATTGGCTGTACAAGGTTGTAAACTTGTATAACGCTCACTTCAAAGCACATTTACAAGTGGAGAAAGAAATGATTAGGCTGATGGAGGAGCAAAAACTTGTCGAGCAATTGTAAAAAACGTAGGTTCGTTAGCCATGGTGGAGATATCTGGGGATTTAGCAGAAAATACAATATTCCTCTCGAAGAAGTGCTCGAATTCAGCGGACCCATAAACTTTCTGGGACCTTCCCCAAAAGCCCTTGAAGCTGTCAAACAAAACGCTAAATTAATTCGTTATTATCCAGATCCTAACCCAGTGGAGTTCAAGGAAAAAATTGCCAAGTACGTTGGCAATGGAGTTGAAGAAGAAAACATCCTTCTTGGCAACGGTTCAATCGAACTCATCTACATGATAACTGAAATTCTGCCTCAAGGCTTTAAGGCTCTCATTCCCATACCTTCGTTTTCGGAATACGAGAAGGCAACGATTGCGAGTTGGTGGTCAACCTGTTTTTATCCAATTACCCGATAACTTTGCAATGGAAACCGATAAAATCAAGAAAGCAGTTACTGCTGACACCAAAATCATGTGTATCTGTAATCCGCATAGCCCCTCCGGAACGCTCTATCGGAAAGAAGAGATTTTGGATCTTGTAGATTTCTGCAACAAAAAAGACATCATCTTCAGCGTAGATGAGAACTACATCGAATTCGCTGATGAAAGCCTAGAAAACACAGTTGCAGGAGCAGTGAAGGATTACGAGAACCTCTTCGTTATTCGTTCAGTCACCAAATTCTATGGTATGGCAGGCATACGTTTTGGCTACGCAATTGCGGCTGGAAACCTAATAGACAAATTGGAAACGATGCGCCAACCTTGGAGCATTAACGGGTTAGCAGATTCAGTTACGCTTGCAGCGTTAAACGATACCGAATTCATAGAAAACACAAAAAAAACAATTGCTAAAGAAAGAGCATCACTCACCAAAGGCCTAAGCGAAATCGAAGGATTACACATTTACCCTTCTGTAACCAACTTTCTGCTTGTAAAAATAGAGAATCACAAACTTACTTCCACCATGCTCAAAGAACTCTTAGCCAAGGAACGTATTTTGATTCGCGACTGCTGCACCTTCATGGGGTTAGACGACAGCTACTTCCGAATCACAGTCAGATCCTCAAAAGATAACGTGATTCTATTGGATGCTCTGAAAAAAGCGTTCAAGACAACAGATAACTGAATTTACCAGAAAAATCGTTGATGTTAATTGCAGTGTTTTTATTTAATTTATTGTTCTAAGCATAAAACAACTTGACAAATTAAAAAAAAATAAACAAAATTAATGAGAATCATAAATAGCAGAATTTGCAGCATTGTTATCATCTATTCTTGATTGGCTCCACAACTTTTGAAAGACGTTATTTTTTTGCCAACCAATAACTCATTTCAGGCTTACAAGTAATTTTATAAATGTAAAAAAGTGGGTTTCCTATCCAGGTTGCGTGTTGATAATAGTCTATTCTTTTAAATTGTTCAAAGTTTTTTTTGAAGAAAGACTGAATAAGAGTATGGTCAAGGGGGTGCTCTTTTTTATGCCAATAATCCGACAAAGTATAATCAATCGAAGGGAGCCTTATACCGGCCATCTGGAAATAGAGGATATTTAATGTCGGGTTAGAATGAAAATAAAATAATTTCACCATGTTCGCTAATTTGTTTGGTTCGTCCTTCCAGTAAAAAGGCGAAGCTTCATGATCAATGTAGATCACTCCTCCTTTCTTTAAGAACCCAGAGAGCCGCAGAAGAGAGCCTGTATAATCCGGCAGATGATGCAGAACAGAATAACAAACAATTAAGTCAAATTCGGCTTCGTCAAATTTCACACTCTCTATTGGCGAGTTAATAACAGTCAATTTTTCTTCTTCAATTGGTTTTTTGAACTTGTTTTTTAAGATAGCACACATTTCGGCGGAAATATCAATTGCAATAACGGAATAACCTAAACTAAGAAGCTTGCCGGTTAAATTTCCGGTACCTGCACCAAAATCAAGAGCCTTTTTTTGATTATCAATCACAAGTTGATCTGCTTTCTTTAATGTAGAGACTATTCTTTTTTGCTCTTTTTTGCTGTAGACTTCTGGATGAATTGCTTCGTAATATTTTGCTTCAGACCGATGGACTATAACGTTAGCTTGATGAATGCTTTCTTGAAGTTCCTTTGTTGCAGACAAATCTCTTTAAGCCCTCAATTTCCAAGTTAAATTATTCTGCCCTGCCAAGCATATGTAGCTTTCCTAGAACATCCGTCATGTTCCTAAACAGACTACAACCGGCGTTTTTTGTTCTTAATTACAAAGTAGGATGAAACACCGATTAATACAATGGCGGCTGAGGCAATAGTTGCATACAAAATTGTGGACGATGATATGCTGAGGAAAGATTGTTGGGACTGAATGGTTGTTCCATTCCAATAATAGATCGTTGAGTACTTTTGGGTATAATTGAAAGCGGGATCATCGAAAATAATGTCTAAATTCGTTCCATATTGTTTGATTAATGTAGAAATTTTTGTGCCGATCATGGACGCTAAATTGTCAGTGTCCACCTGCCAAATACCCCAGATGTTATCTGAGGGCTGTCTCATGCCCCAGCCGTAATCCTTCGGAAGCACCAAAGCAACATGGCTATCCTTAGTAGCAACACTTCTTGGGGAATTATGCATTTGATTCCAAAAATCTTGCAAAGCCTTAAAGTGCTCATCTGACAGGTTGCCGTAGGGATTTAATTGTGGATAATTAAAGACCAGAAGATATTGAGCGCCTGCAGAATATGCCAGATTTAAATCTTCAAGCATTTGTGGACCGCTCGCCATTGTCGGAGGGTTGTTTGAAGCCCAACAAATTATTGCTCCCCACTGTTTGTTTTGCACATTTGCTGCTCCTCTGCATAGAGCGATATGTTGAATTTCGTTGTTAGTCCACCCCAACTCAGCAAACACAGCATCGTAACCAGCTAAATAGTCAAACCAGTAGAGTGCATTATCAGAGGTAAACACCGGAATCACTTTTCCCGTCGCGTTAGGAATTGAATTTCGAACAGTTGCGTTGTTTAATCGTTGCGTAGAGGTAGTTTTGAGACCTCGGACAAATCGGTTTGCCGCATCGCTATAACTTGTAACGTTTACAAAAGTTGTTTGGTTTCTTCCACTATAAGTTGTTGCGAACCCACTGTAGTGTCCAAAATCAATTTGTTTGCCTCCAGGCTCGTCAAGCACATAAGCGCCCAAGAATTTGTTGCCCCACTTATCGTTTGCTGAACTCAACCAAGGAACGTGAAATGGATCAATACCTGCGTCTTTGTAGAGGTTTAAACTGTTGGCGTTAAGGGAGGAGACGTTAGAAAAAATGAAGCTGAAATAAACTATAAAATACAAGTTCGCGTCATAAGCGTATTGGCAGATTTCGGTTAGGGCAGTTTCATTCATTGCTATATCCCAATTGTCTACAACGAAGAGGTTTGTATAGCCCTTTACTTTATCTATTAGGACTCTAGCTTCGGCTGTGGTGTTTCCACCAAAAGTAACTCCAAAATAAGGTATGTCTCGAGCTGAAGTTTCAGTGCTGCCCTTTGCGGGGTAGAAGTAAAAGCTTGTTGAAGCAACGACCACAATCAGTAAAATAGCGATCGGAAATTTACAGGTCATACCTTTCTAAATGGAATATAACGACTCTGGAATTAAGTTTTTCCAATATCGATGAGTACTTAAAAATAAAATAAAAAAAGCTGTTTCTACCTCGGCCGAGTCTTAGATTCTGAAAATAATTACCGAAATATTCGTCAGGCAAAGTTTCCGTAAACGCTTAATAAGTTCACATGTTTATCTAACATAAAACTTAAACAAACTATACTTTGGATGTTGAATAGAATGAAAGTGGTTGTCCACTGGAGCGGAGGAAAAGACTGCTGCACTGCCCTGCACAAAGTAATAGAGCAGGGACACGAAGTAGCATGCCTAGTCACGTACATCTACATGGAACCCTACATTTTTCATAGCTTCAAAGTCATAGAACAACAAATAAAATCGCTGGGCATGCCTCACCAATTCGTGAAAATTACCGACAACCGCTATGACGACATCATGGGAACCCTAGAACGCCTCCACAAAGAAGAAGGCGCACAAGCAATAGTTACAGGGGATATAGACAACGTCCACCACCGACGCGTATGGAAAGATGCATGCAAGAAACTCGGCGTACAACTTATGATGCCTCTTTGGGACCGCCCGCTTAACCTGATTCCGGGCAACCGACGCCGCAAACGAATCATGGAAATGGAACAGACAACAGGAGTCAAAGCAATCATGAGTTGCATTGACCAAAGATACTTTACCCAAGAATGGTTAGGGCGCCAAATTGACAGAAAATGCATTGAAGACATGCAGCCACTTGTAGGTCCTGCTGGAAAAGGCATAGATGTTTCAGGCGAACCTGGCGAATACCACTCGACAACCCTCGACGCACCATTGTTCAAAGAACGCGTCGAAATAACCAAGTTCACCAAGAAAAGCAAAGTCGTAGATTTTGGCGGTTCTCCATTTCGAGAGGGTGACTTCCTCTATATGGACATCGAAGAAGCCGTTCTTAAGGCAAAAGACCAAACCACTCATACTTAATGAAAAGAATCCTGATCAGGGTTGTTTTCCTGTTTTATCGCAATATTGATTAGTCAACTTTACGCCTAAACATACAAAGCTGGAGTGAACTAGACGTCACAAGAAAAACAAACAATTGGCAACCTAACTCTCAACATTGTTTGGATTTGTGGAGGAACAACAGCCGACATAACTCCAGTTCCCCAAGTAAAGTTTTGCATGGAGCAAGCATGTGAAAAAATTAAGAACCAGAAAATAAAGATCCGCGTTAAAGCGCCGATGCTTGTAATTTTTGATTTTATGAAGATGGAAGTGAGCCTTTTCGATGGGGGACGTATGCTCATAAAGAATGTGACTGATGAAAAGTTGGCGCCCAAAGCGTACGTAGAAATCCTAAAGGTCCTTGAAGTGCCCTTATGAGTAGAAAGCTAATGGAATATTAGTTTGGCACCCTTCTTTACGGCGGACCCTAAGCCTTCTTGGCGAATCACACGGATCAGTTTAGACGCAGTGGACTTCTGACAGTTGCGTTGAAAATCTCTTTGAATATTTACTAGCATGTCATAGTCGAATTCTTTGGTTTTAACCCGTGCTAGGTAGTTGTCCATTTGGTCATAGAGGTGCTCGCTTACTACTTCGTCGTAGAGTTTGCTGCCTGGGCAGGCAATATAAATGTTAAACATACAGATGTCGGCGTTTAGGGTCTTGGCAAACTTGAAGGTGTCATGCATATCATCGACGGTTTCGCCTGGAATACCAAGCATAAATGAGGTGGCGGTTCGTATTCCCACTTGCTTGCACAGTTCAAAAGTGCGTTTGACCTCCTGCAAATCGATATCCTTGTTGAGTTTCTGTTGAATTTTGGGTGAGCCAGATTCGACTCCGAAAAACATGGTTTGGCAGCCTGCGGATTTCATGTCGAATAGTAGTTCTTTGTTGACGAGGTCTGCTCGGGTTTCGCAGGTCCATTTAATGTCTAGCTTATTTTCTTTGATTAGGTGACAAAGATCGGCGGTGCGTTTCTTGTTGATTGTAAAGTTGTCACCAACAAAGTAGATGCCCCTTGTACCGTAGTTTTCGGTCATATGTTTTATTTCGTCGATGACTCTTTGGGGAGAGAAAGCTCGGCATACGGTTCCCCAGAGCTCGCGAGTTTCGCAGTAGGCGCATTGATAGGGGCAACCTCGTAGAATACTCATGGTGTCAACTGGTTTCACGTCTAAATAAGGAAGTATGCGGTCGTACATTTTCATAGGTAGCATATGACGGGCAGGATAAGGAATTGTGTCTAAATCGCTGATAAACTCGGACGGTGTCTTGACTGTTTCGCCGCCGATTCTGCAGGCGACCCCTGGAATCTTTGAGATCACACTGTCCTGTTCGCCATGCAGGATGCTTCGCGCAAGGTTAACCATCGCTTGTTCACCCTCGCCGATGATCACATAATCAATTTCATTATGTTGCAGCATGGTCTCAGGCATGTAAGAAGGATGCGGTCCACCGACAACCACCTTACAGGTTGAGCAGGCTTCTTTGGCTGCCTTGGCAGTTTCGACACATCGAGTGTATGTTAAGCTGCTGCAAGTTATGCCCACAATTTGGGGCTGGCGCTTTTTGATTTCTGCCTTTACTTCTTCGATTGGACGCTCTAAGAGGTAATTGTCATAAATCTCAACTATGAAACCGCTCTTTTCCAGGGCCGCTGCAACATAGGCCAAGCCTAAGGGAGGTAGCTTTCCCGCCATCCCCCAAGGCGATTTTTCTGGAGGAGCAGTCGTCATTAAAAAAATCAAGTGTACTTTCTCCTCGTAGCGATTTCTACTTTACAGGGCTGGTTAATTTAGCCATCAGTGCCCTTCGAAAATGCGCCATTATGAGCCTTGTTGCACCCAGACCCCACATTTTGCCTTTCTTGAACATTCCAATTGCGCTGATAAAGTATCTTGGGCTGAGATAGAAGCTTTGGAACGCTTGTTCACGTATCTGAACCAGTTCTTGCATAGTCATATTTGGAATTTCAAATGTTGGAGTTGCCGTATCGTATTTGTCGAAGTCAGTTATTTTTAGAGAACCGTTGGCTTTAACTTCTTCATACATGGGTGTTCCTGGGTAAGGTGTAGCGATATAGAAGCCCACGTCGTTGGGGTTAAGCTCCTTCACGAAGCGAATGGTTTCCCAAGCACTCTCTTTTGTTTCGCCCGGAAAACCCAAGATGACGCCTGCAACAGTCATTAAACCTGCTTCTTTTGCCCATTTAAAGGCGCGTCTTGTCTGGGTAAGCGAGAAACCTTTGCCCATGCTGGTTAATTGTTTCTTAGAGCCCGATTCGACTCCGAACCAAACAGCAATGCATCCTGCCTCTCTCATCTTAACGAGGAGGTCTTTGCTAACCATGTCAACGCGGGTTTCGCAGTCCCACTTTATTTTAAGTCCTCGCCGGTGGATTTCATCACAAATTTCCGCGGTCCTTGCTTGGTCCACGGTGAAGGCATCGTCATAGAATGTGAATTGGTTGGCTTTGTAATTTTTGTGTAGGTATTCCAATTCGTCGACGACGTTTTTGGGTGTGCGCATGCGGTATTTTCTGCCGAACATTCGAACCGCAGTGCAGAAATTGCACCAATACACGCAACCACGGCTGGTCATGACTGGGTATGGTATAGTTCCGTATTTTCTTAATTCGCCCAGTTTTTCCCATAGATGAAGGGCTGGAAAAGGCAGGCTGTCGAGGTTTTCCAAGAAGGGTCTATCAGCGTTCTTTACTATTTCAGTGCCTTTCCTGCAAGTAGCACCTTCGAGGTCATGGAAAGCTTGGTGATTTTCAACTCTTTGAGCCAACTCCAACATGGTTTCTTCACCCTCCCTCCTTATGACTACATCTAATGTTGGCGCTTCTTGCAACGCCTTATCATCCCAGAAAGTAACATGTGGGCCTCCTACGGCTGTTATGCAGGTTGGCAATGCTTCTTTAGCTGATTTTACGATTTTTAGGGCAGACTTGTAGGTAAGGGTGGTGCATGTTACGCCGACTATGTCTGGTTTGTACTTGGTGATTACTTCTTTGAACTGTTGATGACTGATTTTTTGAGCCTGACAATCAACAACGTTAACTTCAAAATGATTCTTGAACAAAACCGCACCCAAGTACCCAATGCCCAAGGGCATAAAGGGCGGATGCTGATGAGAACCTGCAGGGTATGGAGGATTCACGAGAGTAATTCGAGTTTTCATGTTCTTCCCCGAAGCAATAGATTTTATGTTTTGTAGTTCATTTACTTTATGCAAAACGGATGATTTTTATTAGTACTGCATATTTTTCACATTAGGACAATAATCAACCAATAAAAATTTGATATTTACTTGGGTGTCTCTTTTGGCTTCAGATAACACTCTTTGATATCCATGTAAAGCCATTTTCGTTTCCAATTCTTGGATTTTTCATCCTTTTTCTTAGCTTTGAACTTGCCAATTTCAATGGATTCCTTGAAAAGGGGCGCTTCCACTACCGTGCTGTGGTAGCCTTGCCCATCTTCGCTGGAGACGTCAATGCCTTTTTCATCTGTAAACTCTTTAAGTTCTTTAATGGAATCTGGATCGATCCTTCTTCCCAGCCATTCTTCACCAAAAAAGTTCGTGTTGATACAGTTTAGCATGGGTCTTAAGCCGCCATCGATGACTTCTTTGAGGACGCCATAGGTATCACCGTCGGAGCTTACGTTTGGCATCATAAAAGAAAGCCCCAGTTGTTTAGCCATACTCTCGTAGTAGCTTGAATGAACCAGAGCACAACCTGCTCCAGCGATGTCGCCAGTAACGATGCCCTCGATACCTTGCTCTTGCTTAAGTTTTGTTAGGGCACCCAAAATATCTTCGTAGGCTTTCTTAATTCTAACAACTTTAAGAGGAACACCTAATGTCTTGGATTGGAGATCCATGACTTGAAAACTATGAAAAATGTATGGTCTCTGATATTCGAAACTGAGAAGATAAGCGACCTGATGCCCTTGTTTTATGACTTTGTGGTAAGCTAAACAGCATTCTTTGCCCCCACTCCAATGAACGACTAATTTCATACGAGTCTCTCGTTAAAAAATAGGCAGATGAAAGAACTATAAACCTTTTCATAAGCTGGCGACTCTCTCAAATACACTCATTAACCGATGAGCCAGGCTAATCTATCCTAACAAGTGATTTAAAAATTAAATGGAAAAAGAAACCAAGTTAGTTACTTTTTCTTTTTCCTTAGAACCAATGTAATTGCTATGGCCGCAATTAAGATGGCAACTACTGCGAGTACTATGTACAATATCGTTGGAGAGTTTGTTGGCGAATTTGAAGGTGAGTTAGTTGGGTTATCTTGGTTCTGAATTGGATCTGCGCTAACTTGCCAGACGTTTGAGGCTAAAAGGATAGATTCTGTTTTCTGATTTGTGTCTCCGTAGGAAATTTCATTGATATACTGGACAAGTACTCCTGTGCTCTTGTCGAAGTAGTATTCATAGGAGTTCCTTATAGCGCCGACATCATTTGAGGTGCCTATATCTTCTATAATCAAGTGATTTGTTTCCCTTGTTTCATTTTGATAGGTTCTTGTAATCGTCTCGTTTATGTACCAGTGTTCAGTTGCGGATGGGTTTACTAAATCATTTTTCTCCAAGTTAGCGCCAATGAATGGCAATCCCGTGACTTCGCCTGTTACTATGTTGGAAGAGGCATCTGCGGTTGTTTGTGTTCCGTTTTGATAGGTTGTAAGTATCTTAGTTGAGATTAGCGGACCTGAAACTTGGGAGACTGTAACGGTGAGGGTTTTAGTTTTGTTTACTTCAAGCAATGTGGCTGGTGTACTTTCCGAAGATGAGCTCCAATGAACAACGATGTTGTATTCGAAAACATTCCCTTGCGAGACACCTAAAACTTGCGCTTTCACACAAACCAGCAGTGTACCAGACATTATGAAACAGAACAAAAGCATTAAACATGCTATCTTGACAAATTTGACCATGCAATATACCTACGCATTCGAATGAGTTGGAGGTTATAGTAATTAAAAGGTTGCTTTTTTCCTGAACTGCAAGGCTTCCAACAGAAAAAGCAGTGCAGGAACAATCGTCACCAAAGCCAAAAGCTCCTTAATGGGAGCGCAACCAACAAATTAGGAAGCAACACAGCGATTTCACCATCAAAACACAAAAAAAGATGAAACCGAACACTCTTCAAATTGTAGGCGGTCACCTTTTTTGCGGATTAGTCAATTGTCAAGTTTACCGTAATCGATATTAACTGTTTACCTAAATTATTTCGAACGTTGGGTAAGCATTGGAACTAAACCTCTTAACTGTTGGAATCGCGGTAGTCATGCTGGTTTTAGCTATATTGTTAGATTTGGTGCTTGGCGACCCCTCACCCAACACCCCCAGCAAATTGGTTTTCAAGCTGCATCCAACAGTCCTGATGGGCAACTTTACCAAAAGAATTGAGCCCTACTTCAAAAACCCTAACGCAAAAACCGAAAAGTCCCTAGGCGTTCTGCTTGGTTTAACAGTAATTGCTGCCTTCACAGTGCCGACTTTCTTGGGACTATGGGCAATCTACACGTTTACACCCTTCTACTTCAACATCCTCTTTTACGCCATTATAGGCATCATTCTACTCAAAATGACGATTTGCATTAAGCTTGAAACCGATTGGGCAAAAGCCGCAGCCAAAGCCATCGATTCAGCCGATTTACCCGAAGCCAAAAAATACAGTCATTTCTCGAGGCGAGAATCCAAAGACCTAAATGGTGCTCAAATGGGAAGTGCAGTCATCGAATCCATGTCGGAGAACCTGATTGACTTCAAACTCTCACCTATGATGTCCTTTGCCTTGTTCGGGGTTACGGGCGCGATTGCTTTTCGAGCAATAAACACGCTCGACGGGATGGTTGGCTTTAAAACTAAAGAGCATATTAACACAGGATGGTTCAGCGCTAACCTCGACAACGTTGTTAATTATATTCCAACAAGGCTAACGGCTTTGCTAATGATTGCTGCCGCAGCAATTTTGCGCATGGATTCTGCAAACGCTTGGAGAATAGCGCGCCGAGACCACAAAAAAACGCCGAGTCGCAATCATGGTTGGCCTATGGGAGCAGTTGCTGGCGCACTTCGAATACAATTAGAGAAGCCGGGACAATACATCCTTGGTGATGGACAAGAACCGGTGACTGGGGACAAGATTTTGGGGGCGTTACTCATCCGAGATGTAACGATTGTTCTGTGGGGAATCATTTGTTTGGGTGTCATTGTGGTTACACGATTATTTTTCGTGCCCATTTAGATTTTGGAGTACACCACTTTACCATCAATAATTGTCATTTCAATTGGTATATCCTTAATTTCACTAGTTTTAGCGGTTAATGGGTTGTTAGACAAAACTGTTAAGTCAGCTAACTTTCCAACTTCAATTGAGCCCTTAATTTCTTCTTCACCCGAGGAATAGGCTGCATCAAAAGAATACATCCTCAAGGCTTCTTCAAAAGTTAGACTCTGCTCAGAAAAATTCTTTCTCAAAACAGCTTCTTGCATCCCAAGAAAAGCACTTAAAGGCTCCATTGGACAGTCTGAACCGCCAGCAATTTTGATGCCTGCTTTAAGCAATGTTTTGAGCGGATGAAGCCACTTAGCCCTTTCGATGCCAAGGTGCGCAGTAGCTGACCAAGCGTCGAATTCTGTGGCAATAACTTTTGGTTGAACGGAAACAGAGACTTTTTGAGTTTTGAGACGTTCGACCAGTTCTTCGTTTAGGATTGCTGCTTGCTCAATTCTGAAACGAATCGGTTTGTTAGATGGTCGTTTGGGTGCTTGTTCAATTACTCTCAATGCTGTGTCAACAGCTTTATCGCCCATGGCATGAATTATTGGCTGAAAACCTGCCTTTAAAACTCCAGCGACTGAAGATGCCAATGCTTGCTCTGGGCATAGAAGTTTGCCCTTGTTATTTGGCTCATCACTGTAGGGTTCGAAAAGTGCGGCGGTTTTTGAATCCAGATATCCATCTGCGTAAATTACCACTCCGCCGACCTGAAGCATTGAGGGGTCGGTTGAATGAAAATCGGAGGTTCGTTTTATGAATGCTTCTGGAACTATCACGTTAACCCTAACTGGAATCCTACCTTGTTTATGAAGTATTTGAATTATCGAAAGTTCGTTTTCTGAGAGTACGATCCAATGGACACTTGTTAGCCCTGCCTTAACAATTTCTTGGCAAGCTATCGCCGTAGCTTCCGAAAGCTCCTCAACTGTGGGTTCAGGAATCACTTGCCAAACAAGATTTATAGCGGCATCCCGCAAAATGCCAGTCTGCTCGCCGGTCCGCGGGTTTTTGTCGATAGATCCACCTGAGGGAATAACTGTTTGTTTGGTTACACCTGCTAAAGCTAAGGCTTTACTGTTTACGGCACACCACATTGCCGCCTCATGGTACAGAATTACTGGGTTATCTGGAGCCACCTCATCCAAGTCAGCGTAAGTGAGTAAACGTTTTTCTTTTAATCGGTTATGATTCCATCCTCGCCCAATTATCCACTTTGGCATCGGTGTCTGTTTTGTTTTCTCTTTTATCATTTTTTGCAGTTGTTTAATGGATTGTGCGCCTGTTAAATCAAGCCACAATAAACATCTGCCAAAATCCGCTACATGAATATGAGTGTCAATCAAACCTGGAATTACAGTTTTTCCGTCAAGGTTAACTATCTTTGTGTTTTTCCCAATAAATTGCTCTATTTCTTGATTTGAACCTACTTTCACGATTTTGTTTTTGGCTATTGCCACGGCTTGAGCAACCGGTTGTTTTGGGTTCATGGTTCGAACTTTAGCGTTAATCAAAGCTAAGTCAGCTGACAATTTGCCACTTTATCCGTAAGTTAATATTCAATATTAAATCGCTATTAACGCTATCATAAAAACCCTGTGCCCCAAATAAGAAACCCCGAAAAAAGTTGCCTTTGCAAAATTTATAAATCCTGCTCCGTTTAGAACCTTCGTAGACAACGAAAGTACTGTGTGAAAGCAAGTATGCGTATTTGTTTGATTAATCCCCCACGTATTCAGCCCAAGTTGTGGGGGAAACCAAGTATTCTTCAACCTTTAGATATTGCATACGTAGCAGCCGTCCTAGAGAGTGAGCATGAAGTCCGCATTATTGACGCAGCAAACGAAGGCTGGAAAACCCTCCAAGTAGTCGATGGAAACAAGTTTCGGCAGGGTTTAAAAAACGAAGAAATAACTGAAAGACTCAAACATTGGTCGCCTGACATTGTTCAGATAACTATTCCTTTTTCTGGCTGGTGGAAACCCGCATACGAGATTGCTGAAATAGCTAAAAACACAAACAAAAACACTGTAACCGTTTTGAGCGGGCTGCATCCTTCTGCGCGACCAATCGATTGCATTTCGCATCCGAACGTAGATTATGTCGTAATGGGTGAACCAGAGAATACTGTAAGAGAACTAGTCAATGTTTTAGATCAGGGAAAAGAAAGTAATCTCAAAAAGGTTTTAGGCATAGGTTTCATGAAAAATGGGCAACCGGTAATCACTCCGCCAAGACCACCAATCGAAGATTTAGATGCCCTTCCATTTCCTGCAAGACACTTGCTGCCAATGAATGAATATTTCTCAGCGGTAAAAGAGAATCCGCTTAGGGGGGAAATTGGCCGGCATTGGACCACCATGATTACCAGCCGAGGCTGCCCATACAACTGCGTTTTCTGTTCCGTCCACACATTAATGGGCAAACAGTGGAGAGGAAGAAGCCCAGAAAATGTGATTGCCGAGATAAAACAACTCATTGACACATATAATATAAAACAAATCGACTTCAGCGATGAAAATATATGTCTAGATAAAAAAAGAATGGAGTCCATCTGTGACTTAATCGTAAAAAACAATTTTGACATCGAATGGTTTACCCCAAACGGAGTCAGAGCAGACACATTAAGCGAGTCGCTTTTGAAAAAAATGAAGACGTCGGGATGCAAAAAAATACGTCTCGCCCCTGAATCTGGCGTTCAAAGAGTTGTGGATGAAATTATCAAAAAGAACCTCAAGCTAACTGATGTTGAGCAAGCGATCGTTTGGGCAAAAAAAGCTGGAGTTAAAGTAGGTCTTTTTTTTGTTCTCGGCCTTATTGGGGAAACCAAAGAAGACATAGAGAAAACCATACAGTACGCATATAAGTTGCGTAAGCTGGGAGCAGAAAGCTTTCACTTCAGCATCGCCATGCCGGTATACGGAACGGAACTGTACGAACAAGCTTTGAAAGGCGGTTATTTAAGACAATGTTTTAGTGATGAGGCTTTGGCCGCTTCTGAACCTTTAATCGAAACAAAAGACTTCACCGCTAATGATTTAATAGAGCTATGTAAACGAGCTAACCAAATTAATTCAACGTTAACTCTGACAAAAATCTTGAATGCGGCAAAGAATCCTAAAAAAATAATTAAGTTTATTCATGATAGTATGTAGCTCGACAGCACTCTTATCCGTCTTTTAATTAAGGTTTAAAAAGAAAACATGGTTACATAAAACTTAACAAAACATTAGTTTAATTTAGAACATAGATAACAAAAAAAGGGAAATAGATTTGGATTTATTTTTTTTTCTCTTTTATGGTCGTTTTCTGAGCAATAGCAGTGCGAGTATGGCGCCTACTACTATGATGGCTATTATTATGCCTGCAATGGCTGGAACAAAGTATGTGTCAGCGATAGATTCTGGTTGTGGTGCTGGTGTTGCGGTAGCTTGTGCAGCGTCTTCTACTGTTAAGTATGTTGTTGCAGATGATGGACCATATGCTTTAGAGCCTGCGAAGTTGGCGATGATTTGGTATGTTCCTGGAACTTCTGGGTTGAATGCGATTGCATAGTTGCCGTTCATGTCACTAGTTGTTGTACCGATAGGAACTGAGTTTCCGTTAGGATCGATAGCGCTTAAGCTAACGTCGACGCCTTGAGCGTTTGTTGGCTTTTCTTGCTGCATGAACATGTATTCCATCCAAGCGGTCATGTCTTGATCAGATATTGCTGGAGTATCTTTGAGTGGGACTTGTAGGACATCGTTGATGTTGCGTCTGCCAACTGGAGATTGGTCAGTAACTGTACCTTTTACCATAACTTTGTTTCCGAGAACTGACATGTCATTTTGTATTGTGACTGTGGTACCACTTGATCCCTTGCCAAATGCGTATAGTTGGTTGTCAAAGGAGTTGAGACCTACTAGAATACCGTCAGCCATGATGATGTTTGACGATGAGGGTGACATTCCACCGAAGAATCCTAGTATCTTCCAGATTTCTTGGCCTGTTGCTGCGTCTAGGCATCGTAAGTTTGGTCCACGGAATAATGGTTGTGTTGGTGAGTGTTCGCCTGAGACTGTATAGAGTTTGCCGTCAGAAATCATGACAACAGCTGTTGGGTAAACGCCGCCATATGCAGATTCAGTGCCAATGCTTTCAGGATAGTATATCCATTGAACGTTTCCAGTCTTAACATCATAGGCTGTAATGACTCCACCGTAGCCTGAACTGTACAATGTGTGATTGTAGTAGTTTTGGCTCATGCCATAGTATTGGAATTGAACTTCAGGTTGGCTTGTCCAAACTAATTGTCCAGTATCCAAACTGTAGCCAAATCGTTCTGTCGTCCTTGCCTTTTGGAAGAGAATCATGCCATCGTCTGGATAGACTCCTGTGATAGAGACTGATTCACCGTCTGCCATTGATGGAGGAGTAAATTCTTTGGTTGATAGCAGTGTGCCTTCTTGTCCTGGTACTAAACTAATTTTCATTACGAAGCCTGGTGCAGTATGTGTTCCGTTGTTGAATCCAAGAGCTGAAACAATCATGTATTCGTCTTGTTTAATCACTGAGATGCTGCCCGTTTGGTTTTGCACTGCATTTCTTGTGCCAAGTATAGTGGGAATCGTTTTATTCAATGAGTAGAAGTTGCGTCCGTCATGTACATAATTGTAGGCGAGAGTTCCAAGATATGCACTTGCACCACCGAAAGTACCGCCTGCAGGTCTCCATTGCCAGTAACCTGTTCCAAGTTGACTTGAAGGCATGGTTCCTGCTGAAGTGTTCCATACTTGCAGATAATAATTAGGCGCTGCTGTGGTTCCAAGATTTACAATGTTGTAGCGGAGTATGCTTCCGTCTTTTCCGTATACAGCGGTTCCACCAGAGGTTACGTTGGCTATGTAGGTAACTGTCTTTCCTGTGTATCCATCAAGCATTTCCCAAACGGTTCCAAAGTTGGTTGTAGTTGCGATTGGGGTTGCAAGATTTGTTGTACCAATTGTGGTGATTCTTGAAGAAGTTCTGTTTACGGTGTAGTAGTAGCCACTTGTACTCGTTCCTCTTCCTAAGTTGACAACTGAGCCATTGACGAACTGTGTTGTATTGGAAATTTGTATAATTTCTGGCAATGCGACATTAGAGGTTCTCCACAAGTATGCGAAACCTCCGTGTTGGTTAGGTGATTCATAGTTGTAGATTTGTCCAAATGCGGGATTAGTTTGGTTGTAATCAAGGAATAGCTGTTCGCCTGTATAAAGATCAACTTGTGCCCAGCCTTGAGTGCCTTGTGCAGTCATACGTGGTGCCCAGCTTAGTTTGCCGTTGAGGATTATCCCTGTCCAGCTAAGACCTTGGTAGTGAGCAGTTTGGTAACCTATGTTGGTGTATTCCTGATCCATTAAACCCCCCATATAGTATTGTTTTGTCCACAATATGTGAGGTGTTTCAGTTCCTGCACCTTTAACGTAGTTGTTGGTTTGACCTGCGGTACCCTGAGGAGAGTTTTGACCTGCACCGGAAAGCCAGTTTCCAGCAAGCGCATACCATTCATGATTTGCACTGTTTAAGGGGCGATTCCAGTAATCAGTTGTAAGAGGAGTTTCTGTCCAAGTATCGGTTGGTTCCTGTTGTACAGTTAGATTTGCGGTTGAACTGTAATCAGGCTGATAATATGTTGTTGATGTGACGACACCTGCACTGTTTCTTAGGTCTTTATTTTCTCCAGGGAAATATGCTTGTAAGACATAAGTGCCTACTGTCTGTGGTACATAGTATGCCCATGTAGCGCCAACTGGATCAGTGCGTGGCATTTCTAATGTGTCGTTTGTACCATCAGGTTTCATTATGGTCACTACTGCTGGATTGTTCCATGCGGCTCTGCCGTTTGGTGAAGAGATTATACCTGCTGTTTCTCCAACATCCGGAGGCATGGATGCGGTCCATGTGACTACAATTACTGACTGACCAACGCCAACAGTTATGGGTGAAGCGCCAACGTAAATGTAAGAACGCGTGTTGGTTACTGGTACGGTTTGAGCTTGATCTTGTGGCAATATAGCAAACATCGAAATAGCTATTGTTAACATTAGAAACATCGTTATAACGTAGAGAGATTTTTTACTTGTTGATATTTTCATTTTTTTTCTTTCCTTTTATCTATATTTATAGAAAGGGCTGTCCTTTCTAGAGTCCCTATAAATACGATGCATGATATATAAAATTTACCTGAAAAAAACTTGTATCCAGATAAGAATCAAGCTGTAAAAAAATTAAAAGAATAGGATTAACCTCTATTCTATTGAAACCATCCGTCAAAATGAAGATATGTTTCAAAATGATTGTTTCTATTGAATTGTGATCATAGTCTATTAGCTATATCAAATCGAAGCGTAAAATGTTGTTTTTTGACAAATATTTAAAATAAATCTTATAACACCAAGCGTTCATTGAAGTGCCATGAACAATCATAGGAAAAAAATAAAAATAATGAGCTATGTTTGAGATTTATAATGATCGTTTTTGAAGGAATCAGAATGTTTGCTAGACCGACTATTATGATGAAATGATTATCGCGATTGTTGCTGAACAAAGTAAGTGTCAGCAATAGATACGGATATTGGGGTTGGTATAGGAGTGGATGTTGTTTGCTCATTTCCGATTGATGTATGTTGTCTGTATAATGGACCGTAAGCTTTGGAACCTGCAAATGATGCAATGATCCGGTATGTTCCTAGAACTTTTGGGTTGTATGGAATTGCGTAGTTGCCTGAAGTGTCGCTTGTGGTTGTGCCGATTTGTATTATGTTGCCGTTTGGATCAATTGAAATTAAGCTACCTATAAACCTAGCTGGCTAAATCCCCACTTGGTTTTTTGTTTCTTTTCTTAACAACGTAGCCCATAGTTGCAATTGCAGCCACAAGTATGCCTGTGGCGCCAATAATTACTAACGTATTAGGGGCCAACGAAGAGGGCGTTGTTGTGGTTGAGGCTTCGTTTGTAATGTTTTCTCTAAAAGCGTAAAGGTTCCAATCGTTACAACCTATGTATAACATTTTGTTCGCTATTATTGGTGACGACCAACTGCTAGAAGGCATGTTCATAGTTTCAAGTTTTTGACCATTGTTTGCTGCGTCGAGTATGAATATGTGACGTTGACTAGTTACATCGTAAACTTTACCATCGGCATAAGTGGGTGCAACATATAACTCGTCACCTGTGTAGAAGCTCCAAACAACTTTTCCAGTGGACGCGTTAAGTGATGCTATGTTAAACTTGTCGATAAGGATGACTTGCCCATTTACGTAGATCGGTGCATTGTAGATGAATTCGCCTGCGTCTTTGTTGGTGAAATTCCATAAAACTTCACCTGTTGCCTCGCTTACTGCGTAGTAGGTAATAACGTTAGAGGGGACAAATACTATGCCGTCTGCTACCGATGTAGAACCTAAAAGTTCAGTTCCACCGACGAAAACAGGCACATAAGGAATGGGGCGAGTCCAAATTACTGACCCGCTCAAAGCGTCGAGCTTGTAGAGAACACCGGTGGTGGGTCCATGTGAAGTAAAGAACACAGCACCATCAGAGACTGAAGGTGAATTTTCGATAGGACCAACAGTTGCCACTTTCCAAACAATACTGCCCGAGTCTGCGTCAAGAGCGTACATGTTGCCATCCATAGACCCAACATACACTATACCGCCTAAAACTGAAGGTGAAGATTTCATCACTATCGTAGAAAACGTGGAGGGCAAGTAGCCATTAATTGGCGTTGTCCATAAGAGTTTGCCGCTGTAAGCATCAAGACAATAGACATTTCCGTCGTCTCCACCCGTGTAAACTTTCCCGTTCACGACAGCGACTGAAGATTCAACAAAGGCGTTGGTGGCAAAGCTCCAGAGTTGATTCCCACTCCATGCTCCGACAGCATAGATGTTTTTGTCCTGAGAACCGAAGTAAACGATTCCATCGACAATTGTTGGAGAAGAAATTACTGAGCCATTTGTTGGGAATTTCCAGGCTAATGTGAGGTTTGTTGGACCATTGGGCGCACTTGAGGAATGCGTTGGGTCCGCTCCCCACATTGACCAGTTACTAACTGGAACTGAATTTGATCCCATTGCCCAAAGCTGATTAGCAGTGGAATACTCGTTTCCTGAGATAGTGTCAACCGCAGTTGTCACTTCACCGGGAATAAGATATAGCGTACCATATGCAACGATAACAGACTCCTTGGGAGCTAAAGCTTCCATCGAAAGCTTCCAAATTACTTGTCCAGTATGCGCGTCTAAACATGCAAATTGTGAAGCCCCGACTTCATCGCCATAATATGCGTTTTGCCCAGTCGTAGCATAAATCTTGCCATCTGCAACAGTGGGATACCCCGGAAACATCAGCAGACCTGGCCCTGCATAATTCCATGCTAGCTTACCGCTATCCACGTTAACAGCATAAAGGTTCCCATCCTTGTTTAAAGCATAAACCATTCCGTAACCCACTGCGGTACCTACGCAAAAGTACCCGTCTGTGTTGGGTTTATACGTCCACAAGATATCACCGTTGGTTGCGTTAAAGCAGTACAATGTATTGTCGTCTGTACCACCTCTGAGATATCTTCCTTGATAGTAGGAACCGCTAAAAATCATTGGTCCCTTTGTGAGAGTATCCCATACAACTTTGCCTGTTTTAGCATCAAGAGCCATCTGGTGATTCTCAAAAGATCCAGGAAATACCATTCCGCCGCCGTAAGTTATTCCTGAGCCGGTTGTGCCGCCGCCTGGAACATAACTTTGCCAAGCTAATGTTGGAGGTGCTGAAGGATTTGAAAAGTCCCAAGCGTTAATGTAGGAACCCACTTTGGTGTAGAACATTTTTTCTTCGGGGCTATACACATTAGCAATAAAGAGTACGCCTGTATCAGCTGAGAATTGTGTGCTTGTCCAAAGGATGTTGCCTGTTTGTGGATCAAGACATGTGCCTTCGACAAGTAAGTGCGAATCATCAATTTTGTATGGGACCGGCCATGTTCCATTCATAGGAATATTTTTTTGCCAAACAATCTGTCCGGCTTGGTCAACTGCAACAACGCCCGTGGTTGTGCAAACAAAAATTTTTCCGTCAAAAGCTATAATGTAGGGGGCTATTCCAGTAATGTTGGTTTTCCACAACACATCTGATGTGGCAGGAGCTGGTCCAGCTGAAGACCGCGAAAAAGAGGAATCACCTTGGAACTGAGACCACTCATACTGGTTTAAACTGCTGGAGATAGAAGCTGCGTTAGTGTTTACTTGCGCGTTTACGGCGCTGGATTCTGCCTGAAAGTAAAACGAGACAAAGACTAACGAAACAAGTAATACGACTAAGATGGATGCAGCTTTGGTTTTTTTTATAATTTGACAGTTCCCCCAAGAGTGCTTCGTCGAGAGTTGAGTTGAATCTCTTGTCCCGGAAAAATGTTTATGATGTTATCACGGTATAAACTTTACGATAAAGTAGCTTTGACTGTTTAATCTCGTGACTTTGATGGGTATTACTGCTCAATTCTGAGAATTTATCAATAGATACCGAAGCACCAATAGTTTATTAAGATTCAAAAACGGTTGCCTGTGGTGGATGCTTCATGAAGAAAGTGTGGCGAATAATATTCGTTACTTTACTTGTTTTCGCCATTTCAACTTCCCTTTTTGACTCTGATAATAGCGCTAAAGCGGCAGGCAGCGATAAGGTTTACGTTGGTATTACTTTTGGCGGCACTACTGTGGATGAAGCTAAGCAACTGATTGATAAAGTAAGCTCATACACGAATCTTTTCATCGTCGACTCCTGGACTATAGCCGGCAACTTCAACGACTCTAAACCATTAACTGAAATTTGCGACTATGCTGTACACGCTAACTTAAGCGTCATAGTTTATTTCAGCTTCATTTATTACAACTACACCCGTTCGGTAGGCAACATATACAATTCTTCAACTTGGGAACTTTATGACGTTTCTCCTTGGCATGTTGATTGGCTCAACCAAGCCAAAGCCAAGTATGGTAACAAGTTCTTGGGCGCATATCTCTATGATGAGCCAGGCGGAAAACAGATAGACACAGGGTACTATGGAGGAAACGCAACAACCTTCACCGGAGGAAGAATTACGTCGTTTGATAACGCCACAAACTATTCTGACGCAGCCAGAATATTTAACCGACTCATCTTAAATAGCGGAAGTATGCAGCACATCATCAACAGCAGTATTTCCAACTCTGTAACTATTCCTATACCTGTATTCACCTCTGATTATTCTCTCTATTGGTTTGATTACAAAGCAGGGTACAGCACTGTCTTTGTAGAATTAGGTAATAATAGCCCGGCAAACACCAAGATCCAACAGATAGCCCTCTGCAGAGGAGCAGCTACAGCGCAAAACAAGGACTGGGGAGCCATAGTTACATTAGCAAATAATAACCCCCCAATAGCTCAGAATGGATCTACCGTCTTTAATGATATGACCATGGCTTATGAAGCTGGGGCAAAGTACGTCTTAGTGTTTAATTACGAGCTTAACGGTCAAGGCATACTAACAGATGAACATTTCAATGCTATGAAACAATTCTGGAATAACATTCACTCTTCAACTCAAGATTCCTTTGGTAAATCAAATGGACAAGTTGCATTCATTCTGCCAACCAACTATGGCTGGGGGTTGCGACACATAAACGATAGAATGTGGGGTCTTTGGGATGCCCCCGACAATTCATCTCAAATATGGGATAACTTAAACAAATTAACTGACAAATATGGTCTAAACCTAGATATAGTATACGAAGATCCAAATATCAATATTCAAGGACTTTACAGCCAAACATACCTTTGGAACAGTACAATCAATTTTGGCGCCACACAATATTCACCAAATCAAATTTACATTTTATTTTCAGTTGTTGGGTCAGTTGGGGCGGTTGCTTGCTTATCGACATATTGGGTTATAAAACGCAGAAAACAAAAGCCCCAAACATTGATTACCCAAGAATCCAGTCCAATTCGGCAATTATTTTTAGAACAGCCGTTAAAACCCATTGAGAATACTGAGGTTAGACCTGAATTAGACTCTATTTTTAATTCATTTGCAAATATTATAGATCCTTTATTTGATTTGCTAATGGACTTGCATGGACACGTGAACTGGAACGACATTGATAATTGCTTGATACACTGTAAACTTGCCAGAGCAATCGGAGCAAAACAAGTAAATGAAAACCTTAATTTCCAAAATCTAACTGCGTATATTAAAATGCGCAAATCAAAAGAGTCGTTACAGGAAACAAAGTCTTTAATTAATCTGCTTCACAAAAACGCCTTAGCTTTAGGCTCTGAGGGAACTTTAAAAAAAATCCCAACAAAGGATAGTTCAATGAAATCTGCAATATTCACTTATTTCCTTTTGAACGATATTTTATTAGGCCAAGTTTTGGGCGATGAAACAATTGTTAAAGAAAAAATTGAACTTGCCAACACCTTAAAAGATTTTCAACAAAAAGTAAAATACAACTTATTTGCGCAACTCATCGAATGTCTAAAGAAAAAAGAATCAGATATTTCAATCGATCAAAGTCGAGCGCTGCTAAGAAAGCAGCTCAAAGATTTCATTAGCCAGAATTAAGTTTGCGCTGGTTTGTCGCGAGCCCTAAGTTTCACCATGTTGGTGAAAGCCCACTTAAGAGATTTTGATCGCCATATACGGTCGTTTAATGCTGTTCGACCCATGTTTTTGCTGTAAAATGTTCCTTTGAAGTATTGACGTGAAATGTAGGACCAAGAATAGAATCGGTCGTAGAATTCACGTCTGCTCTTGATTAAGTCCACGTCTTGAAGCAGAGGGTTTTCAAAAACTGGTTGCTGCAAATCGTATTTACTCCAGTCATCTGAGACCTTCCAGCCTAGTTCTTGAAGGTAACTACTAAGATGTGTGCCAGGATAGGGTGTTGCCATGCACAAATAAACGTAATCTGGCTCTGCTCTATGAATAAAATCATAAGTTTGCTTAAGCGATTCCTTTGTTTCGCCTGGAAACCCAATGATTACTGACATGGCAACAGACAACCCCGCTTTTTTTGCCATCTTGATTGCTTTCTCGTTCATTTCAACGGTGGTTTTTTTGTGGACGGAATCTAGGATTTTTTGGCAGCCTGATTCAGCGCCGAAGCTCAACAGTTGACAATCTGCGGCTTTCATAGCATTGAGAACTTCTGGGGAGATACGGTCAACTCTAGTTTGGGCGTCCCAAGGAACGTTGATTTTTCTTCTACGCATTTCTTGACAGATTTTGATTGCCCGTTCTTTATCATAAGTGAACGCGTCATCAAAAAAGCTAAACGCTCCAGCCCCAGCATCATGATTACTCTTTAACCACTCAAGTTCATCAACAACTTTCATGGGGTCTCTGGCGCGGAACTCTTTGCCAGCCATCCTTGACGAGACGCAGTATGAGCATTGAAATGGGCAACCTCTGCTGGTCAATATAGGCAGGATGGTTCTACCGAAAAACCTGTATTGCTTAAGGGCAAAATACTGGTAAGCCGGATAAGGTAAATCGTCTAGGTTTTGGATGAAAGGGCGGTCGGGTGTGCGAATAACTTCGCCGTTTCTTCGGAAAGAAATCCCCAGAACTCTGGCTATATCACCGTTACCAAACAGCTTTGACAGTAATTCTGCTATGGTAATTTCACCTTCACCTCGAACCACTATGTCCACAGCTGCTTCCTCGGTTAAGACTTCACTGTCAAGGAATGTTGCGTGGGGACCTCCCAAGATGACAACACAGTTTGGGGCGTTTTGTTTTGCTATTTTTGCGGTTAAGAAAGTGGAGTTAACTGTGGGGGTTACTGAAGTGATTCCTACTACGTCTGGTTGGTATGCGGCGAATTCTTTGCCGAGGCTTTCGTGGCTTAAGCCGAGGGCGAGGCAGTCGAATATTTTGAGTTCATGCCCGTTTTTTTCAATGACTGCAGCTAAATAAGCTAAGCCGATGGGCAAGTTGGGGCACCATAACGTGCGTATGTCAAAAGCGGGGGGAATAACTAGGGCTACCTTGAGTTTTCTGTTTGATTTAAAAACGGCGAGGTCACTCACGATTATAGCATCCTGCTTAAGCTTTTTAGGAAAGCAAGCAAGCCGTCACGTCTTATTCTGCGAAGAAGTGTCTTTGGCGCTGTGTTGAAGCCTCGCTGGTACAGTTTCTGTAATGTGACGACTGATTCATAGTTGAATTCGTCTGTTTTAACGAAAGCCAAAAAGTCTTCCATGCGGTCGTAAAGATGATTTTCTAAAACTTCATCGTAGAGGCAACTGTGTGGGCAAGCTATGAACACGTAAAATGTTGCCCAGTCTGGACCGAGCTTCTTGGCAAACTTGAAAGTAGTTTCCATATCAGCTATCGTTTCTCCCGGGACACCCAGCATGAATGAAGCTGCTATGTTTATGTCTGCTTGTCTGCAGAGTTTGAAGGCTGCCTCAATTTTTTCGGGGGTTGTATGGGTGTTTAGTTTTTCTAGGATGCGTTGGGAGCCTGATTGTATTCCGAAAAAGATGGTTCTGCAGCCTGCAGCTCTCATTTCTTTGAGCAAATCAGGGGAGAGCAAGTCCACTCTTGTGTCACATGCCCATTCAAGATCTAAATTGTTTGCCCTCATTTGGCGACATAACTCGATGGTGCGTTCTTTGTTAATTGTAAAGTTGTCATCGATGAAGTAAATGCCCTTGGAGCCGAATTTCTCCTTCATGTATTTGAGTTCGCCGATGACTCTTTCAGGACTGAAAGCACGGCACTTCATACCCCAAAGCTTCTTGGTTTCACAGTAGTTGCAACTATAGGGGCAACCACGCATCACATGCATAACATCTACGGGTTTAACTTTCAAATAGCCGATTTGGCGGTCGTAGAAGTTCATGTCCAACAAATGGCGTGCTGGGTAAGGAATTGAGTCTATATCCTCGATTAGTATGGGGGGAGTTTTAGAGATTTTTCCGTCTAATCTGCAGGCGATTCCCGGGACTTGTGCTATTATCTTTTGGTCTGCACCCTTGGTGATTTGGGTTGCCAACTCGACCATCGCTCGCTCGCCCTCACCCATTATGGCGTAATCTATCTCTGGGTTCTCGAGCGCTGAATCAGGCAGATATGATGCATGCCAGCCACCCACCACCACTTTGCAGGACGGAAGAACTTCTTTTATGGCTTTAGCCATTTCCACCGCACGGCGATAAGTGACTGAACCACAAGTTATGCCAATGATGGTTGGTTTACGCTTCTGCACTTCTTGCTTAACAAAATCAATTGTTGTGCGCATCTGATAGTTATCTAGCATCTGCACCTCAAAACCTGCCTTCTCAAGTGCGCCAGCAACGTACGACAAGCCCAATGGCGGAAGCTTGGCTGGAATACCCCAGGGAGAATTTTCAGGTGGTATGGTGGTCATTAACAGAATCAATGCAAATTTGCCCTCAGTTCATGTTGCTTGTAACAGATAGCATAACTTTGTTTAATAATAAACTTAACTGTGAAGTTGTTTTGAAAATATTTTTGTCTGTAAGTGCAGAATAATGGTTAGGGTAATTTTTTTTTCTGCTTGTTGTTGAAAGATTCCTATACAAAACAACTTCCAAGGGGGTTGGGTTGTTGGTTATATTTTGTTATTGGGTCTGATTAGGTTGTAGATTGGTTGTAGTTGTTGTTGAGCAGATAAAAGCAGATGGAACAAAACAACGATTGGTTAAACATTAACGGAGTTAGATAGGCTTAATTAATTCTGCTTTTTTAGTATAGGAAAGGTCACTTGGGTATGCCTATTGCCGAAACTCGTTGCCTTAAGGTTGCTTTGATTAGTCCTCCGCCTGCTTCGCAATGGGCATTTGTTGACTACCAATACCCACTCATTGGATTGGCTTATGTAGCCGCTGTTTTGGAGAAAGATGGACATCAAGTCATGGTAATCGACTGCCCACCTCAACACCTAACTTACAAGCACATCGACCAAGAAATAAGCCATTTCCAACCAGACATCATCGGCATCACCTCTGTTACCGCCACCTTTACGTCAGCACTTAAAGTGGCACAAAACACAAAGCAGGTGTGTCCTCAGGCACTCGTTGTTTTGGGTGGACCACACGTTACAATCGCCGACGACAAATTCCTCTTGCAACATCCAGAAGTGGATGTGGTTGTTAAAGGGGAAGGCGAACAAACAATCCTTGCTCTCGCCCGCTATGTTTCTGGTCAGGGAAACCTAAATGACATTACAGGCATAGCTTTCAGCAAAAACGGGCAACTTATCCGCACAGTTAGCCGACCATGCATACAAAACCTTGACGAACTTCCATATCCAGCCTACCACTATTTTCCATTAATCAAATATCGAATCTTCAAAAAGATTGGCGTTCCCATCCTAACCAGTCGAGGATGCGGCTCAAGTTGCAATTTCTGTTTGGTTCCTCAAATTGCCGGGAACAGTTTTAGGGCACGTACTCCAGCAAACATTGTTAACGAGCTTGAATATGTAAAAAACAAATACAAAATAGACTTTGTTACCTTTAACGACGAAATTTTCACCTACGATAGAAAACGAGTTTTGGATATTTGTTCTGAGATTAAGCAACGTAAAATCAAGGTTCCTTGGGATTGCCAAACACGTGTTAATCTTGTTTCGAAAGAACTTCTGCATGCCATGAAGGATGCTAATTGTCAACTTATCAATTTTGGTATAGAATCAGCCAATCAAGGGATTCTAAACGCAATGACAAAAGGCACAACGGTGCAACAAAACGCAGTGGCTATTAGAATGGCTAAGGAGGCAGGATTATCGGTCACAGTGTCTTTGGTTTTGGGTTATCCTGGTGAAACAGATGAAACTATCCATCAAACCATCGATTTTATCAGAAGGACTGAGCCGGACGACCTCTATCTTTTTTTGGCAACACCTTTCCCAAGCACCCAACTGCGAGACGCCGTAGGTGCCCTAGGGTGGAAGATGTCGCAGGACTGGAATAGCTATGAGATGCAGACAGCTAGTTTCGAAAACCGAAGTAGTGCCTTTTGACAGAATAAATAAAATGCGTGAAGTTTTCTACAACCAATTATATTCGCCTGCTTACATTTTGAGGCAATCTGTTAAAGGAAACATTTACAGTAAAATCATGGTTGAAAATGCGTTGCATCAGCTTCTTTGGCGAATTAAGCTTCCTTGGCTTTCTTCGAATTTTAAGAGAATAGTACGTTTATAGGCTACTTAAAGAAATTAAAAGCAAAATTTGCTGTTTTATGAAGTTCAATTTGATGATACAAAAAATCTTTTATTATAAGATACAAAAAAAGAAAAAGGGTTGTTGATTTGTTTTGATAGTTTCTGGTTTATTTCTTTCTGAGCATCAATAGAGCTAAAACAATAGCTACAATGATGATAAGAACGAACAATCCCGCGATTGCTGGAATGAAGTACATGTCTGCTGCTGATTGTGCTGGTGTTTCGGTTGGTGCTGGTGTTGCTGCTGCTGCGCCGATGGTGAAGCTTGATTCTGATTGTGATGGCCAGTATGAGTTAGATCCTGCGAATGATGATAGTACTGTGTACATGCCTGGACCTGCAGCGGTCATTGCTGGTGTAACTTCGAATGCGTAGTATCCGTTTGCGTCGCTGTGTGTTGTGCCGACGATGTTGACGTTTCCGTTGGGGTCAATCAAAGAGATTGAGACATCTACACCGGAAGCGCTTGTTGGCTTTGGATTCTGCATATAGACGTATTCCATAAATGCAGTTTGGCTTGCGTCGTTAACTGCTGGGAGTCCATTGGGGAATCTTGCAGCTATTTGATTTTGTTTTGAGCCTGCAGAAATGTCCATTACTGTGCCCTGTACTGTTAAGCTGTTTCCTTGTATGACGCCGCCTAAGGGTGTTTGCACTGTTGTTTGAGTTGGTCCTTTGCCAAAGCTGTAGATTTGATTGTCGAATTCGTTTAAGGATACTAAGTATCCGCCACCGATCGCTAGTGTTCCGCCTTTAAAGAAGGTAATGTTCCAGATTTGTTGTCCGGTTTGTGCATTGATGTCTTGTAGGAATTCGGCTGGTTCAAGGTTTGGTCCGGGGCTGTGTTCTGCACTGCTTGTGTAGACGTTGTTTGCTGAGAAGGCTGAGACTGATGCTGGACTGTTCGCCCAGTAGCCACCATAGCCCATTGATGCTGATAAGTAGTCGAATAGTAATGTTCCAGTTGTTGCGTTGTATGCGTATACGTGTCCACCTGTGCCGCTTGCGTCTCCACTGTAGAGAACACCGTTGTAGATACCACCGCTGATTCCATACATGTGGTTAACGGTTTCTGGTTGTCCGGTCCAAAGTAGTTGTCCTGTGGTTGTGCTAAAGGCCATCCATTGAGCTGTTTCTTTCTGGAACATAGCAAATACACCGTTACCTAAGTAGTTCTGGTTGAACAACATTGTTAGGTTACCTGGTCGTGGACCTGATACTGACCATAAAACCTGTCCAATGGTAGATGGTTTAATGCTGATAGCATATGTGTAGTAATTTGCTGGTGTTGGATATGATGCGGTACCGAGTGTGTTTGGCAGGGTGCTGAATAGCAATTCTTGGTCATATTGGTTTACTGCGAATAGAAGTGGGTTAGATGGAGTGTTGGGTATGGTTCCAGTGACGTTATAGACTGTGTTGCCTCCTATTCTAGCGTCGATTTGTGCCCCTAAGGCTGGTCTGTAGAACCAATAGCTGTTTGATGAGCTACCATAGTTAACGGTTCCATTTCTAATACCAGATCCTAACGGATTAATCGGTGCTGTTTCATACTGGTTAACAAATACGGCGGTGCTATTCCAAACGGTTAAGGTTTTAGTAGCATTAGAGAAGGTATAGATTATCATGTTACCGTTTTGGTCGGTTGTTAAGCTTGGAGAAGCGAATGATACTGAATAGCTTGGAACATTCCATAGATTGCATATCCAATTGCCAGTGAATGGGTCAAAAGCTGACCAAACGTTAGAACCGTTGTAAGCTGTCCAAACTGCCCAAAGAGTGTTAATCATGCCATGTTGGTTAGGTGATTCAAAGTCCATTTCTTGTCCGAAGCTCAGCTGTGGATAGAAGTTTTTGTTAAAGCTGCCTATTTGGATTGGATTTGGACTATTGCCAGTTCCCATGTTGACTGTGCCTGACCATGCGTTTGTTCCGTTTTGATACCAGAGTGTTTCTCCAGTTGTCAAATCGACACATGTGAAGCCGTATTCTGGTGGATTAGGTGTGTTGTAATAGAGTCTTTGGTTCATTATAATTGCGTTTGCGAACATTGTTTCGTATGATTGATAGCCGTAGTAGTTGTTTCCTCCATTATTAAGTTGCTGTGCATTACCTGCGACGCCTCCGAAGTTTATGGGTTTAGTCCATGCAATGTGTGCAGTTGTGGGTGGTGTTGTATAGTCATTGATGATTCCGCCTATGTTTGCTTCTGGAATTTGATTGCCTTGGTAGTTTGGTGCAATGCCTTGACCAAGCCAGTCGCCAGTGACGTAAGACCATGCTGAGTGTCCTGCTTGACTCACTGGAGCGCTCCAGTACTCAGTTGGCATTGGATAAACTACTTCAGTTGGAATTGGTTCTGATTGTACGTTGATTGTGACTGAAGCAGACATAGATGGTAGATAGTATCTATGCCAATTGACGCCTGCTATTATAGCCTTAATTGCTTCGGATAATGGTACGTTATTGGCTGTTGCGTAAGCTTGAGCTTGGGTGGTGACAGTTGGGGTTATTGCTATGGGATCAACACCGTTTGGCGTTTCATCGATGAGTTTTCCAGGTACGAATCCCTGGAAGGAATAGTTGCCTGTTTCTGTCGGAATGAAGGTTAAGAAGATCGTGCCTACAGAGTCTGAAGTGTATGGTCCTAGTGTAGAGTTGGTTCCGTCTGGTGCAGTTACAATTACATACATACCAGTCCATCGGTCACCGTAAGCTCCGCTTCCAGTGGGCGGCAAGTTTGCTGTCCAGAGAAAGACACTTACAGGTTGACTAACACCGACTGGAGATGGAAATGCATTAATGTATGCCCATTGGGGAATGTTTATGCCCGGTGGGATTGCCTGTGCGTTAGTTCGCGGTATTACAACTGCGAATGAGCTAATTGCTAGCAGCAAAACTAGAGCGATTGATGCTAATGTTGCTTTGTTTCGTGGGAATTCCATTTTATTTATTGAAAACATATTAGACATTTTTTCTTTTCTCCTAAAATTTTATACATATTTTCAATATGCATTCCCATATCTGGGTCGTTGAGGCTTAAAAACCCTTTGTTTAAGTCTGAATTAACAATTGTAGCACTTTATAACCTATTAGACGATTTTCAAAGAAAATAATCGCAAGTTAAACCGAAACAAAAATACGCTTCCAAGAAAAATTTGTTTCTGTAAATTCGTAGAAAGTTGCTGAATTTGTGAATACCGCAAAATCTTTTTTAGGATGAGAAATATAGGTAAGAGGAAGATCGAAAATCAGGTAGTTAAATGGGGTTTTTGGCTTGACGAAAAAGGGTCCGTTACTTATGACTTCTTGGAGAGCAACAGGTGCCTGTAATGCACGCTGCGCTTACTGCAACGTTGACGCAAAATGTGAACATGCTAATAGAGAATTAACTACAAAAGAAGCTTTTGCTTTGGTGGATGAAATTCACAGTTTCGGCGTTAGGTGGTTTGGAATAAAGGGCGGAGAACCCTTGATGCGAAAAGACATCTTTGACATAGTAAAGTACGCAAAAAGCTTAGGCTTAAACGTTTGTCTATTAACAAACGGATGCTTCGTTGATGGAGAAATCTACGATAACTTAGTAAAGAACCAAGTATGGACATCGGTTAGCATAGATGGACCAGAAGAAATAAACGATCAACTGCGAGGAAAAGGTTCATACAAAAAAGCATTAGCGGCAATTGAGAAATTGTCAAAGGGTAAAATCCTCAACGGCTTAGCATGCGCAATTACAACCATAAACTATCAACATTTGGATCACGTTGCGGAATTAGCAGACAAATACCATGCTAACTTTGTTTGGTACAATCATCTTGTTCCAAGTGGTAGAGCAAAATCAATGATGGATTTAACCCCCTCCCCCGAACAATATGAATGGACTCTAAATCATATATGGGATTTAACACAGAAATACGAGGGCAAATTTGAAATCCACGTTCATTGCCCACATTACGCACGTGTAGTTAAACAAAGAAACATACCGAATTTTGACGAATGGTACGAACATAAGTTTCATGGAAAATGTACTTACTTCGCTTTCGGCGGCTACCTAAGCGTAACCGAAAATGGAAACCTGATACCATGCTTCTACACAGACCTTCGCCCTTCAGAACCAATGATGCTTGGAAATATTAGGGAAAAAGCACTTACTAAAGCGTGGAAAGAAGTTCAAGAATCAAAATACTATAGCAGCTTCAAAGACAAAAGCGTTTTGAAAGGGAAATGCGGAGTCTGCGAATATCGAGAATTATGTGGCGGCTGCAGAAACAGGGCATATGCGTATACTGGAGATATTTACGAGTCTGATATGGCGTGCGCATACGTGCCAGAGAGTTTACGCAAAAAATAGAAATCTTAAACATTCTTTTTTTCCATATATTTTAGCTAAATCTTAAGATGACCGAGAAGCTAGTTGTCATTAAGTTTAAGATACAAAAAAAGAAAAAGGGTTGTTGTTTTGGTTTGTAGGTTTTGGTTTATTTCTTTCTAAGCATCAAAAGAGCTAAAACAATAGCTACAATGATGATAAGAACGAATAATCCCGCGATTGCTGGAACAAAGTACATGTCAGCCGTAGATTGAACTGGTTCTGCTGTAGGTGCTGGGGTAGCTGCTGCATCAGTAACTGCCAAGTATGTTGTTGCTGTTGATGGACCGTATGAATTAGAGCCTGCGAATGTAGCGATGATTTGGTATGTGCCTGGAACTTCTGGTTTGTATGTCATTCCGTAGTTGCCGTTACTGTCGCTTGTAGTGGTACCTATGGGGATGTAGTTGCCGTTGGGATCAATGGTGACTAAACTAACTTCAACACCCTTAGCGTTTTCTGGCATTGGTCTCTTGTGGAACATGTATTCCATCCAAGCATCCATGTCCTCGTCTGATATTGCTGGGGTACCTTTGAGTGCAAGGTCTATGTTGCCGTTGATATCTCGTCTGCCTGATGGAGATTGGTCAGTTATTGTACCCTTTATCATTATAGGGCTTCCAAATCCCGAAACTTCAGGTGATGCTGTGACTGTTGTAGCGCTGGATCCTTTGCCGAAGCAGTAGACTTGCATGTCATGGCAATCAACAACTATTAGTCGTCCGTCTGCGAGGATTGGAGCGGTGCTTGGCCAACACGTTAGCATCCAGGCCATTTCGCCATTGGTAACGTTTACAGCCCAGATTTGTGCGTCACGTCTGATTGGGTTGTTGTTTGAGTGTTCACTTGAGTATAGGTAGAGTAGTCCGTCACCTGAAAGGGCGCCATATGATGTAGGACTATTCTGGTATGGAGTTTCGCCTAAGCCTACGCTTGGGGCTGACCAGTTCCAGAGGGATTCCCCTGTCTTTACATTATATGCTGCAACAATTCCGCCGTAACCACCACAGTCTATTAACATGTTATTATAGACGATTTTTGTGCCCATGCCATAGAAACTGAACTCTGGTGCTTTAATTGTGTATAGCTGATTTCCATTAGAGAGATCATATACGTATGTAAGTAGGGTCATTGGGTTTTGGAACCAGAAGATGCCTGCTTGCGCATTAATACCGTTGAAAGCTATGTCCTTGTTACTGAATTGTTCAAATTGGCCATATGCGTCACCAATGCCTTGTGGGCTTGTAAAGTTGTAGCTATACAACTCTGTCCCGACTTGACCTTGTTTGAGGTTAATTGCGACTACACGACCTGGAAGGTTCAAGGAACCGTTGTTAGAGCCAGCGTAGATAATGATGAGCTTGTCGTCAGGAATCACTTGCCGAATGCTAATACCGCTATTTAGGCCAACGTTTATGCTTGCGTTAATTGACAGACCGAATCTTCCGTCATAAGTCTGGTTAAGGTTAGGTCTCCACAGCCAGTTGGTATTGGTGCCCGAGCCACTCTGGTGTATTACGTAGAATGGGTGCATTATTGCCTGTGATGTGTTCCAGCATTGCAAGTACCATTGAGGAGATGCAGTAGTGCCCAAGTTAACAATGTTGTATCTTAATATGCTACCATCAGTTCCAACAGCGGAGGTGCCAGTAGCACCTTTAGTAACGCTGCGTCCACTATGCGTATCAGTCCAAGTAACATTAGCGATACTACAAATGTATTCATTATTGAAGTCATCGAACATGTCCCAAGTGTTAGTTTTTCCAGTGCTAGTAACCCAGTAGTAGCTAGTAGTACCGTGTTGGTTAGGATTGTCTACAACTAGAACTTGGCCGAATGCTATTGCGCCGTTGGGTATGTTACCAGTACTTGTCTGTCCGGTGCCTACGCCTGTAATGGGACCTGTTGTGTTTGTGAAGTAAATAGTTTCTCCAGTGTATAAGTCGACACAGTACCATCCTTGACGCGGGTTAACTGAATCAACCCAATAGACTTTGCCGTTGAGAATGATCGATGGACCACCTTTGTTTTCATATGATTGACCGCTGTAGTAAGAATTGTCAGGACTAGACGAGTTTACTGTTGCTTGACCGCCTGCGATTCCTCCGTTATGGTACGGTTTTGTCCAAAGCACGTGAGAGCTGGATGGTCCCTGGCTATAGGGATTATATCTGCCGTTGTTGCTGAACTCTGCAAGTTCGCTAGCGCCTAACCATTGACCCATCATGACCCTGCCCATCCCTCTATTAGTATCGTAAATTGGTCGATTCCAGTAATCATTTGGAAGTGGCGTTTCATTGTAACTTGGTACTAGTTCGTCTGTGACAGTCAATGTTATTGGTATGGTTAGGGCGGACTCAAAGACAACGCCTATTGGATTAAATCCTGCGAGAGGTTGACCTGAAGGCCACCAACCAGCACCATTGGGAGGAACTGCGCCTCTGCTGGCACCACCATCGATAATGTGTGTTCGCATTATAGCTTGAACAATGTACGTGCCTGTCTCGCTTGGTACATAGTTAGTGTAACCAGCGCCTACGGGATCAGATTCAATATTTGTGATTGTATCGTTGGTTCCATCTGGCTTAATGATGTTGACGTCAAAGTAAAAGCGGTCACCGTAGTCTCCCAAAGCTGTGGGTGGTAATTTGTCGGCAAAGAAAGCAATAATAACGTTTTGACCAGAACCGACAGTTGGAGGAGAAACGGAGATATACGCCGTGTTTTTATAATAACGCGCACTGCGTTGTGCATTAACTTCTGGCAAGAAAGCTATAGAGAAAGCAATTGTCAGAATTAGAGTTATCACAATCAAAGAAATCATTGTTTTAGTTTTGAATATTTTCATAGATTTTTTCTTTCCTTTAGAGTTTATTTTTTGAGCGAGACTAGTCTTTTGGAGTAGCCTCACCCAGAATTAGCACTTACCTCAATAGCATTATTAAATTTTATGGGAATTTGTTTTCTGATTTTAGTGCCATTACTGACCCTTAATGTTGAATGCAGCGATCAAACAATTGAAATAGTCCTTAAATATTTCTTTCAAATCATGATTGGAGTGCGAAGATCATTTAATATTAACGATTTGGACCAAATATCTAACAAAGAGAAATCCTTTTCTTGTGCCTTAGAATGATCAAGAATTTGATCCTATAGACTTCTATGAATAAATGGTAATAAATTCGGTAGGTACTCAAAGTAGATTTTTCGGTTAGGCAACAAAAAAAATAAAAAGGAAACGTTTTTTGTTTTAGTGGTTGCTTATGGTCGTTTTCTGAGGAGCAATATGTTTGCAATTCCGACTATGATAATCACAACTATTATGGCGATTATACCAGGTACGATGTATATGTCAGCGGGGGATTCTGCGAGGGGTGTTGGTGCTGGAGTTGAAGATGGTCCGTTGGCGACTGTTAGGTAGGTTGTTGAAGATGATGGTCCGTATGAGTTTGAGCCTGCGAATGTTGCAATGATTTGGTATGTGCCTGGGACTTCTGGAGTATATGATAGACCATAGTTGCCGCTGCTGTCACTTGTTGCATTGCCGACGGTAACGATGTTTCCGTTGGGGTCAATAGCAGTTAAAGTTACTGGAACACCTAAAGCATTTGTTGGCTTTGATCTTTGATGGAACATGTATTCCATCCAAGCATCCATAGAAGCATCACTAATTGCGGGGGTGCCTTTGAGTGCAATATCTAGGTCACCGTTGATATTGTGCTTGCCCGATGGAGATTGGTCTGTAACTGTACCTGTAATTGTCACTGGAGAGCCTAGTACTGGAGCGAGCTGTGGTGCTGATACTGTAGTTGCACTTGGTCCTCTACCAAGACAGTAGATTTGATTGTCGTGGTTATCAAGGTATAATATACGACTGTCAGAGATTACAACTTTTGAGAGACCATTATTGGCTGTATTCGGATAGGCCATCAGTCTCCAGACGAGTGCACCAGTATCTGCATCAACGCAGAAAATGGATCCGTCACGTCTAATTGGAGAAGTTTCTCCTGCCCATCCTGTTGATCCATGTAGGTAAATGAGATTGCGACCAGTTGCATTGTTGTCAACATAGAAAGCTAGACTGAGCGGTGTGTATGTTAGTCCTTGAGTTTCCAAGTTTCCTTGTAGAGGTGCTGACCAGTTCCAAAGTGATTGACCTGTTTGTGCATCGAAGCAGTGCATTTCACCCATGGAGCCTAATGTGTACGCTTTGCCGTTGTGAACACTGAATGAGAATCCTTGGAACCCAAATTGGTTAGGTTCTGTGTAAGTCCATAGTTGGTTTCCTGTTGAGAGGCTGTAGAACCAGACATTGCCGGTTACTCTTTCAGTGTACCAGAAAACGTTGTTTTGCACGGATATTCCAAATGATAATCCGCCGCCGTTTGTTGTGTTTGAACCAACTGGATCTGCTGCATATGGCGCGTTAAAGTTGACGCTCCAAGATATGTTACCCCACGTGTTATCTTTTAAGCTATAAGCCCATATGGAGCCTGGAACATTACCTCTTGCGTCGTCTCGACCTGCTGTGCCAACAACTATTTGGTCACCAGGGAAAATGTCTCGAATAGTGGCTGTTTCATTCAATACAGAGTTTCTTGGACCGTATAAGCTTGCAATTGATATGTTCATTGAGAATCCGTTGTAGCCGTTGTATATTGCACCGTTAGTAGTTACTGACATACCTGGAGGTGTATCTCCTGATGCGCCTGGTCGCCAGAACCAATATGCGTTGTTGCCTGTGGCAGTGTTAGGTTTGTTGCTTGTGCCGTTAATGAGTGTCGCTGGGTAAGCTGTTCCGTAGGCGGTTCGCCACCAGATAGCTTGAGTTGAGTTCCAGATTTGCAAGTAATAGTTTGGATTATTTGCGTTTCCAAGGTTAACGATGTTTGCGTAGCATATGCTTCCGATTGAGTCACGGAATTGTGTACCAGTAGCGGATACGTTAGCTATTTTGCATATGGATTTTCCACTATAGGCATCAAACATTTCCCAAGTGGTAACTGAGGATACTCCTGGAATTGAAGCAGTAGTTGTACCCGCTGGTAATGTGACTCCTGATGTTGTCCATAGATATGCGAAGCCGCCGTGTTGGTTGGGTGAGTCATAATTTAGGACCTGGCCTAATGTTGGCATTGCCGTGTCGCCTAATGTGTTGTTTTGGTAGGCAATGGTTTCACCTGTGTAGAGGTCGATGGTGTACCAACCGTATCTTGGTGGGTTCTGTACTGAATAGTAAGCTTTTCCTTCAAGAACTAGTAATGGGCTTGAGAATCCTTCGTAAGCAATGCCGTTGTAGTATCCTGTATCGTCATATCCTCCCATGATGCCTCCGAGCCAGTTTGAACTGCTCCAAAGGATGTGGCTGCTTTCTGGGCCTTCTTGGTTGGGGATTCCTCTTGTTCTAAGTTGGCTTTCATAGTATGTTCCGCCTAACCATTGTCCCATTGCAACGTTGCCCCATCCTCTGTTAGCATCGTAAACTGGACGAGTCCAGTAGTCGGTTGGAAGGGGGGTTTCTTGGTATTGTGGTATTGGGTCTTGTTGTACTGTGAAGGTGTTTGGTCTGCTTATGCTGGCGTTGTAGACGTTGCCAACGTTGGCGTTTCCTGTATTGCCTGGAACGCCTGTCAAGGTATCTCCAATGAAACTTGCTTGGATAGTGTACACTCCAACTTCAGTTGGTACGTACGAGATATAAGCGCCTCCAACTGGATCAGAAGTAATTGGACCTTTGGTTTCATTGACTCCGCTAGGTGATGTGATGGTTAGATAGAAATCCCACCTGTCACCCATAGATCCACTTGCGGTCGGCGGGTATACGTTGAGGTACATTTCAATTAGAATTGTTTGTCCAATGCCAACTACGGGTTGGCCTGGAAAAACGTATGTGTATGTGGTATAGCTTGTATTAGCATATGCTTTAGCGGGTTGCATGGTTAACAACATTACGAGAGAAATCATCAGAATTAAAATTAAAGCGATCGAAATTGCCTTATTTTTGTTTAATTTATTTTGCATTTTTCTTTTCCTCTATTTTTTTATTTGCGGTTTGATCAAGATAATACTATATTTATCTTGCCAAATCTCTAAGTACGGTGCTCCATTTAACCTAAATAACTTTTGGCAAATAACGGGTAAAGAAGGCTAAAAACCAATAATTAGTAAATAAAAACATTAACTGAGTCTTAGTTGAAATAAAAAAAATAAAAAAGGGATAAGATTTTTTTGGCTAATTTAAGGTCGTTTTCTTAATGCTAGAACTATTACTATTGTTGCTATTGCGATTGCGATGATTATTGCGGCTGCAACAGGGATTAGATATGTGTCAGCTAAGGATTGTGCTTGAGCTGTTGCTGTTGGAGCTGGTGTTGTAGGTTCTGCGCCAATGGTTAAGTAGGTTGTTCCAAACGATGACCCGTATGAGTTAGAGCCTTTGAAGGTGGCAATAATTTGGTAGGAGCCAGGAACTTCTGGAGTATACGCTAAACCGTAGTTGCCTGCAACGTCGCTGGTAGATTCTCCAATGTGAACTAAGTTGCCGTTTGGATCAATTGTATCTAAGCTAACTGTAACACCTGTGGCATTTGTGGGCATTGGTCTTTGGTGGAACATATATTCCATCCAAGCATCCATAGAAGCATCAGAAATTGCGGGAGTACCCTTGAGTGGCACGTCCAAGCCGCCATTGATGTTTCGACGTCCGTATTGAGATTGATCTGTTACTGTACCAGTGAGTTGAACAGTTGAGCCTAGTGGTGGAACTATTTGTGGTGCTGAAACTGTTGTAGAGCTTGGTCCTCGACCGAAACAGTAGATTTGCTCGTCGTGGCTGTCAACTACTAATAGTCGTCCGTCTGCTAAGATTGGGGCTGAACTTGGCCAGTTAGTTAACATCCAAATAAGCTTTCCATCGGTTACGTTTACGTCCCAAATTTGTGCGTCGCGTCTGATTGGATTGTTGTTTGAGTGTTCGCTTGAGTAGAGGTATAATTGTCCGTCACCTGAAAGGAAGCCAAAGGATGTTGGTGAGTATTGGTATGGGGTTTCGTCTACGCCTACTGGTGGTGCTGTCCAGTTCCAAAGTGAGGTACCTGTCTTTGCGTCGAATGCTCTGACTACTCCGGCGTATCCACCGCAATCGATGAATTTGCCTTTATAGCAGACTGCAGTTGCGCCTCCGTAGAATTGGAATTGTTCAGATTTTGGTGCTTTCCATGCTAGACTTCCGTCTGCGAGGTTATAGATTGAGTATGTTCTTGTCATTGCGTCGTAGTACCAGAAGATTCCTTCTTGTATGTTTACGTTGCTGTAAGCTGTGTTTTTGTTGCTGTATTGTTCGCCCTGGCCATATGCGTCACCTACGTTTGCTGGAGCTGTGAAGTTGTAGCTGTAGAGCACTTGTCCTACGGAGCCTGGTTTCAGGTTGATGCCAACGACACTGCCTGGTATGCTTAGGGAGCCGTTGTTTGAGCCAGCGTAGATTATGACCATTTGGTCGTCTGGGATAACTTGGCGGACGTTAATGGTGCTTAGAGACAGCGTGGGTATACTTACGTTTGTTGAAAGGCCGTTTCTGCCGTCATAAGTGTAGTTTAAGTTGGGTCGCCACATCCAGTTTGAGTTGCTGCCCGAGGTTTCTTCGTGTGCAACGTATGAAGCGTACATGATCACTTGAGACGTGTTCCAGATTTGGAGATTCCATTGGGGTGCTGCACCTGCTCTGGCTAAGTTGACAAAGTTGTATCGCAGTATGCTTCCGTCTGTTCCTACTGCGGAGGTGCCAGATGCGCCTTTAGAGACGCTGCGTCCGTTGTGAGTGTCTGACCAAGTAACGTTTCCTATACTACATATGTAGTTTCCAGAAAAGTCATCGTACATTTCCCAAGTGTTGGTCTTGCCAATTGGGCTAGTGACCCAGTAGTAGCCAATTGTTCCGTGTTGGTTAGGATTGTCCTCTACCAGTACTTGCCCGAATGCGGGTGCACCGGAGGGTATACTGCCTGTGCTTGAGAAGGATCCTCCTGCGCCTGAAACTGCACTTATTGTGTTGTTTCTGTAGTAAATGGTTTCTCCACTGTATAGATCAGCACAGTACCAGCCTTCTCGGGGGTTAGTTCCTACTGCGTAGTAGAATTTGCCGTTAAGAATAATCGATGGACCACCATAGCTTTCGTATGATTGACCACTATAGTAAGAATTGTCAGGACTAGAAGAATTAACAGTTGAATAGCCACCTGCGATTCCGCCGTTAAAGAATGGTCTCGTCCACAGAACGTGCGAACTTGATGGACCAACGGAGTAGGGATTGTATCTGCTGTTGCCGAATGCTGTAAGTTCATTTGCTCCAAGATATTGTCCCATCACGACTTGAGCCCAGCCTCTGTTAGTATCGTAAACTGGACGACTCCAGTAGTCTGTTGGAAGTGGAGTCTCTGGGTAACTGGTCATTAGTTCTGTCGTCACTATCAAAGTTTGCGGATCACTGAGGGCAGATTCGAAAATAACGCCTATTGGATTAAATCCAGCGAGAGGTTGACCTGAAGGCCACCAACCAGGACCCTGGGGAGCGACCAAACCTCTGCTAGCGCCGCCATCAATGATGTCTTGTCGCATGATAGCTTGAATGGTGTACGTGCCAGTCTCTGTTGGTACATAGTTTGTATAGCCGGCGCCTACGGGGTCAGACACTACGCCTAAAATTGTATCATTGGTTCCGTCAGGTTTTATAATGTTGACATCGAAAGTGAAACGGTCACCATATTCTCCTAGAGCTGTTGGTGGCAATTTATCGCACCAGAAGGCAATAAGGCTTACTTGGCCAAGTCCAATGGAATTAGGAGCAAGTGATAAGTATACCATGTTTTTATAGAATCTTTGCGCTGCGTTGACTGACGATGTAAAAGCCACAGAAAAGACTATTGTTAACATTAATGCTATCGCAATCAAAGAAGCCAAAGTTTTTTTCTTAAAGAATTTTTGCATTTTTTTTCTCTTTCCTTTTGTTTTGTTTTCTGAGCAAGAACATTCTAAGTAGCCTGCCCAGTAAAGATTGGGTATCCCCGGAAGTTGCTTATTAAATTTTGGTAAATTTTAGGCTATCAGATCTCACACAAAACAAATTTACCTAGTAATAATATCAAATCTACCAATGGTACGGTCTTTAACTATTAAGCGATAGCAAATAGAAAATTCATGAAAAATACTTCTATTGAAGAGGTAAGATACTATGAGTTTGGGAGCAGAAATTAGCAGGAGAAGTAATTCCACAAAAATTTTTTAACCACCCAAAATGAAAAATTACTTTAGAATTAATCAAATTCATTCTCAAGTTATGCAACTTTTACCAACATGATTCATCTATTGGGTTTTACGGAAACTTTATTATGTAATCGAGCAATTTTTTACCAATACATCCAAAGAGAGATCATCAATGACAAAAGCAAAAGCCCAGGAAAAAAGCAAATCAGACGTTTACGAATCACGGGAAAACTGGCCGCCATACACATACAGAGATTACCCGAACATAAAACCTGAAACATACAAAGCCTTCCAAGAATTCTTGAATACTGAAAACACTTCAGGTAGACTAATGGAGTTACAACCGTGGATATCTGTTTGCGATTCAAAATGTGCTTTTTGCTATTTCCCAACGGCACCAACAAATAAGGTGCAGATTGAACGTTATCTTGACCTGCTCAAAAAAGAACTTGAAATGTACGCAAAAACCAAGTATGTGAAGACGAGCGTTTTTGATGAAATAGTTCTGGGAGGAGGAACTCCAAGCGTCTTGACTGCAGAACAGATGATTGATCTCATAGATTTTTGCAAAGAACGATTTAACATAAACAAAGAATACTTCATCAAAGTAACTGGGTCATCGAAAACTTTGGCATTGCCAAAAATTGACAAACTCGCTGCTTACGGTGTTTTCCAAATGGATATGGGTGCCCAAACTTTCGACGATAAAATTAGGAAGATGCTGTGTTTGCCTGATAGCGCTGCAGACGTTGAAAAAGCTATTCGCCATGCTCGGAAACTGGGCTTATGCGTTTGCGTTGACCTTATGTATAATCTTCCAGGACAGACAATGGAAAGCTGGATAGCTACCCTCAAAAAAGCCGTTGAGTTAGATGTGGAAATCGATGCTTACTCTCTACACGTAGATCCTGGAACGATGCTTGAAAAGATGATTAAGGCAGGAAAATCGCCGCCTTTGGGAAATGCAGAGGTTGAGAAGCAAATGTACCTGACAGCCTACAACATGCTAACCGAAGCAGGTTACAACGCAGTAGGACATGACCGCTACAGCCGCGTTGAATGGCATATGCGTGAAAACTGCTTGAACGGTTGGCCATGGGGAGGAATACTAACTACTGGCGCAGGCTGCTTCATGGGCTATTTACAGCGCTTCAGCTACAGCAACATCGAAAACATCGATGAATACATGAAAACCGTAAGTTCAGGAAAACTTCCAATCCAGAGACTTTCAGAATCCTCTGACGACGAAATGATGCGAAGAGAGATGAGCAGGCTATACTTGCGCTTACCAGTAAGCAAAAAAGAATTTATGGAAAAATTCGGCAAATTACCCGAAGACGTATTTCCAAAGCAACTCAAAAACCTCAAGGAGAAAGGACTAATCGAGATAGATGACAAGGAAGTTAGAATTACCAAGCAGGGAGAAGTCTGGAAAGGCAACATAGCCTGGGAATTTGCAGCTAACCAGCCTTGTTAAAAAAACCCATATTTTTCAATTTCTAATTTAGGTTTTTTCAATTTGTTAAGCTAAATACAGCACTCGCTTAAAATCGGATAATACTATCAAAAATTAAAAAAGGAAAAAGGGAAAATTTGTTTTTTTCTTAATGCCTTACTGGCTGAAGCCCATACCAAGTCATTACTTTTGCGACAATTGGTGCGATTATGCCGAGAATTACCATTGGAAGCAATGCTAGGAACAGTGCGTATGGTGGATTCTGTGCCGACATGTATGCAGCGCCAGAAACAGTGATGTTGAAGACAAACTGTAAGACTCCAACAAGTATTGCAGCCGTGAGACCAGCGCCTAACATTCGTTTAAAGTTCATTGAGCCTTTGCAGAGACCGCCTGCGACGTAGCCGATTAATATTCCACCGACGATATAGTTTCCAATGAAGCTTGGATCTGAATATAGATTCGTTGTGATTTGGTAATTAATGGCGTTGTATGCATTGTTGTAGCCTGCTTCGCCGAGATAAAGTAATGTGCCCATTATGAATCCTGCAGCGCCACCAGCCCATTTATTCCAGATTAAGCCTAAGATAAGCGGAATAGCGAACAAAACCATTAATGCAAAGCCATGTGTGAAAATTGCAGTGAGGAATGCGTATGGTGATGCACCTGCGCCTGTCATAAGGTCGCCAGCAGGGAAGTAGTGGTCAAGTCCGGGTCGAATGACTGCTGGAAAAGCAACAATTAGTAAACCGACGAGTACTGGTATGACTAAGCCATAGAGTATATCAGCTAGTTTAAATTTTTCTGTTTCCAATTTTATCCCTTGATGGACTATTTACGTTGTGGCGTGTTAATAAATTTAATGCTTAGTGTGTATTTAGCTCGGCGTTAAGCTTTTATACATAATATATATTGATATATATCCTCGATGAGTTATGACACGTAAACTGGTTCTATCCAAAGAATCGCTTGTTTTAACCCAAGAAATAGACGGCTTCATCCAAAAGAAAGTAACCCCTTTTGGAACAGGCGCCAAAGTTGACTGCCCCAAAGAGTACATCGGACGCACCGTTTACCTCGTCGTGTGCAAAGAATGAATACCACAACCTGCGAAAACCATCAAAACTGCTCCAAACTCCAAGAACTATCAGAAGAAAACGCCAACCTAAGAAAAGAAATCGACAACCTCAAACGCAGCCTAATACGCTACGAAAACCCCCACACACCTTCTTCAAGACGCATGTACCCAACCCGTAGCAGCGATCACACCAAGAATTCCAAACGTTTTCCAGGCAGACCCAAAGGCCACAAAGGAACCACCAGACCCAAACCAACACTACCCGACACCATCAAAGAACCAGAACAAAAGCATTCATGTGACCATTGCGGTGCACCCCTAAATGAACCTGTTCACGTAGGACATCACGTTTTTGAGGAAATAGCAAACCCAAAACCAAGACAAGTAATAGATTACATAGAGTTCGAGTACAAGTGCGTTATGTGTAATTCGTACACGCAATCAAGACATTCGGATTGTCCGCCTGACGGAGTCTTTGGAAAGAACGCATTAATCCAGACAACTCTGATGAAATTCGAGGAAAGGCTACCGTTCGAGAAAATATCTCAACAGATGAAAAGCCAATTCGGTTTACCCATGACAGCCTCTTCAGTTCTTGACATTACCCGAAAAGTGAGTGACTACCTCAAACCCGATTACGATGGTATCTTGGAGAGCATTCGGGCTGCGAAGATCGTTTACGTTGACGAGACCGGCGAGAAAGTTGATGGTAAAAGACATTGGTTATGGGTCTTCACCACAAAGAACCAGACGTTGTTTGTCATTAGGAAGAGTAGAGGCAAGAACGTTTTGGAGCAGGTTTTGGGGAAAGAGTTTAAGGGTTATTTGGGTTGTGATGGGTGGAAGTCTTATTCTAATTTCACAGGTAGGTTGCAGCGTTGTTGGGCTCATCTTTTGCGGGAGGCGGAGTGGCTTGCCCAGCATTGTGAGGAGGCTAAGCCGTTGTATTTGGCTTTGAAGGGGTTGTACGCGGATTTGACTGTTTGTCTTGTGGGTGATCCTCCTGTTTTGGTTCGGAAAAAATTAAAAGCAAGAGCGATGGGGCGCCTTCGATATTGGATAGAGAAAGACTACGAATGCAAAGAGGTTAAGCGGTTCATTGGGAAGGTGCGTAATGGGTTTGGTCATTGGTTTACGTTTGTTTTGGTGCCTGGGTTGGAGTCTACGAATAATCGGGCTGAGCGGGCGCTTAAGGAGCCTGTTGTGCAGCGTAAGATTATTGGTACGTTTAGGAATGAGAAAGGCACGTGCATCTATGAGACTTTGATGTCGTTGTTGGCTACGTGGAAACAGCAAGGACTCAACCCATATGAGGCAATGTCACAAAGCCTCACTGCCGCATGGTTAAAAAGTCGAAGCTAAATACACACAATGCTTAGAAGATTGTTCAGCGAGAAACAGGAATTAAAAATTAGTGCAAAATAATATAGCATTGACAAACTTGGTTTTAAAATTTTGCTTTGAAACAAAAATTAAAAGAAAAGATTAGGGGATTGGGTTTTTATTTGGGCTTTGGTTTCAGTGGCGTGAAGCACAGATGATGCCGCTTAGGGGTAGTTTTGATGGGCAAACGTATGAGCAAGTTCCACATGCGATACAATCTTTAATCCAGAGTTTTTCGGCTTTTGCAAAGTCACCTTTCATAATTGCGTTGTAAATCATTATTGGGTGTAGACGTACTGGACACGATTGTATGCAGTTTGAACAGTGAATGCATGCAGTTGTAGGTTGATCTGGCTTGTATTTGCTCTTGGAGAAGACAATTATGCTGGAGGTTCTCTTGGTTACGGGAGCTTCAATTGTTGGGAGAGCGTTTCCCATCATAACTCCGCCAATAACTACTTGTCGAATGTCGTTCACGTCAACGTTGCTTTGGGATAGTATATTACTTATTGGAGTCCCGATTTTTACTTGCAAGTTCTTTGGTTCTGCGATGTCACCATTTAGAGTTGTGACTCTGGAAATTAGGGGTTCACCTTCAAAGACTGCGTTTGCTATGGCATTTATGGTTGCAACGTTCTGGACTATTGTGCCCATTTCGTATGAGCGTTTGCCTGGTGGAGTTTCGTATTTGAGTATTGCTTTTTGCAGTACGCTTGCGTCACCCTGCTGGTATGTTAGATGTTTTGCGACGACTTCTGTGTCGGGTTCTTTGGCGAAAGCTGCTTGTAGTTTTGGTACTGCTTCGACTTTGCTGACTTTGGTTGCGACGATAACTTTGGGATTACCTAAGAGTTTGCGTATGACTCTGACGCCTCGCACCAAGTTCTCAGTTTTCTCGATCATTAAGCGTTCGTCTGCTGTGTCGTATGGTTCGCCTTCTGCTGCGTTTACTATAAGGGTTTTTATTTGTTTGTCTGCTGGAATTGCGAGTTTTATGCTGGTTGGGAAACCTGCGCCGCCTAAACCGATGATACCTGCTTCGCGGATTCGTTTGAGCAGTAGTTCATTTGAGGTGTTTTGCAGTTCAGATTCAGATATGGGGGTTAATGTTTTGTCTTTGGTCTTTTTTCCGTCGTTTTCTATCCAGATGGCTTCAGAGCATTCTGAGTAGCAGCTGTTGTATATGTCGCCGATTTTTACAACTTTTCCAGATATTGGGCTGTGGACTGGTGCACTGACGCGTTCTTTTGAGTCAGCTATTTTTTGTCCCATGGTTACGATGTCGCCAACAGAAACCAAGGGCTTGTTTACTGCTCCAGTATGTTGGTAGGTTAAGATTATTGCAGTTTTTGGGTCAGGAAAAACTTCGATGGGTTTTGTTCTTGCTATGTCTTTGTGTTCTTTAATATTAACGAGGTTTGCCATTATAATCATCTCCCAAAGGGTTTGTGAATACCCACACGGTCAAGGAGTGGTACCGTCAAGTTCATGATTAGCAATGCTAGCAATGAGCCGCCGTAGAAGTTCATATAGGTTTGTATAAGAATCGTCAGTATGCCTAAGCCGACGCCGAAGATTATTTGTCCAATGCTGGTAAGCGGAGTTGTTGCTGGGTCTGTTGCCATGAAGAAGCCCAAGAAGATTGAGCTGCCAATGAAGACTTCAAAGAGCAACCTTGTCACTAAGTCTGAGTCTGCGTAAACTGTTGACATTAACATTGACATGATCACGATGGAGGCGAAGTATGCAATTGTCACTTTCCATTTGAAGTATTTGCGTCCGATTGCGAACAGAGCGATGCCAACGATAATCACTAAGAGGCTGGAAGCGCCGCCTGGCCAACCGTGGAACTTCTCTAGTATCATAAGGGTGTTGATGTCGAGAGCGGTACCAGCGGGGTTAGCGTAGCAGGATTGGAGATAGCTACTGAAAGAACCCAAGCCGTTGGTTCCGATTGCTGCGATTCCTCCGCCTATTGGACCTGCAAGTAGCGGTGTACCTACGCCTCCTACGGCGGTTGAGGCGAAGTGTTCTTTAGGCAACAGAAAAGTAAGGAGGAATGGAAGCAAGATGAGGAATTTTGCGGCTGCTGCAGGGTTGACAAGTTTTTTGCCGCCTACTCCTTGAACTTTCTTAAAGACGACTTGGCCTACCATTGAGATGAGAGCAACGAAGATGAAAGCATTTGGTGCAGTGAGAGTCGCAACGGGCATTACATCTCCAGTGCCCATAGCCATAGCGGGGACACCGAGCGAGAATGAGAGCGTAACGATTAAGCCAAAAACAGCTGAGGACCAAAGGTTTGATTCACTGTCAGAGACAACTTTGTGGAGTAAAACATCGATTCCAACGGCTACACCCATCGCGATCAAAGCATTAATCAACAATATTGCGCCAAGGGGCATTTGCCAGACGCCTTTAAGAGTACTGTAGGTGGTCAATTGTGCGTCTGTGGGACAAGGAACAGCCCACCAGAGAACTGCGGATACGATTGTAATGACTAGTAAGGCTGCGAAAGTGTATTGCATAATTCGAGTTTTAGACATTGTACCAGTTATGTGTGGAGCAGATTTGACAACTAGTTCATTAGTAGATTCATTACTCATTTTCGATAACCTTCTTAAATGAAGGATTTTATTTAAGGTCTAAACTATTAAACTTTTTCGCAAAGCTTCATTTCGCTAATATGGCAATTTTTTTTATCTTTGATTCTTTTGGCGCAATTCAAAAATTTGTATATTTACAAAACTTGTAAGCTACAACATTGTTTGTTGGGTAAAGCTAATACCATCGGTTATTTAGTGAAGAAAGAGTTTTGGGGAAATACAAAGTTAACAAGAAATACCAAATCAGGAGTTATGTTTGGTTGGTCAAAGTTTGATCCCGAAAATGTGGCTCTACTCTTGCTTTTCGCGGTTATTTTAGTTGTGGAAATCTTTGTTTTAACCTTACATTTCATAGTTGAAACAATTGAATTCAAAGTTTTCTTCCTTCTTTTGATGCTTATAACTAGTTTGGCGCATGTTGTTTTCACTGTTGAAGGCTTTTTGCAGAATAAGCGTAAAAGTAGCATAAAAGAATCAAGCATTTGATTCATAATTTTGCATCGCCTGCAACTTTTGTTAAAAAGCTAAAACAGAGTTTTTTAGAGGAAGTTTTATATCGACTAGGCGATTTTATCTTGGGTCACTGTGATTTAGATGAATCCAATAACAGCCCCCTTGTTTATGGTTGTTTGGCGTTGTACACGCAACTGCGTGGGAAGTTGCACCTATTGTAGTTACACCAAAGATTACGCTAAAGACCAGGAACTGAACACTGCACAAGCAAAGCATATGGTTGATGAAATGGCGGAGTTCGGTTCGCAGTGGTTAGGAATCAGCGGGGGAGAACCTTTGGTTCGACCGGACGTTTGGGAAGTTATCGAATACGCTGAGAAACAGCATGGCATGAAGGTCAGCTTGATCACAAGTGGCTTTGCATGGGATGAAGAACGCTTCAATAAACTAACTAAGTATGAAGTTCATACTGCCATCAGCATCGATGGTAATAGAGAAACAAACGATATGATTCGCCGTAAAGGCGGCTACGATAAAGCTATTCGTGCCATGGAGAAACTTAGCAGTGTCGGATTACTGGACTGTTTAGTTACGACTATGACTAAGCACAACATTAAACAAATGGCTCATCCAGCGATGTTGGCGGAAAAATACAAAGCCCGCATGCTAGTTTACCACAACCTTGTACCAGTGGGTAGAGCAGGCGAAAACATGGAGAATTTAGCTCCCACACCTGACCAGTATGAGGAAGCATTCAACGAAATCTACGACATACAACGCAAACTCTACGGCACAGTTAAAGTTAACGTATACGCACCCTTCTATGCTCGAATTGTACGTCAAAAGAACCCTACTGACTTCTGGCAATGGTACAACGAGGGATATCTCGGAAAATGCACCATCGGCGGCAATTATATCGGCATTACCGAAAACGGCGACTACCGAAGCTGCGGCTTCCACGAAGGCTACCGAATCGGCAATGTCAAAGATAAGAAGTTAAGCACCGCATGGGCCGAACTGCAGAAGAGTGAATTGCACCTTAAATTGCGCGATAAAAGCAACCTCAAAGGCAGATGCGGAGTATGCGAATACCGAGAAATCTGCGGCGGATGTAGAACACGAGCAGAATACTACACTGGCGACCTCTTCGAATCAGACCCTGCATGCAACTACATACCAAAGGTCCTCCAAGAAGACCCAAAAGCATTCGAAGCACTGCGCAAAAACCCCTTCGGCAAAAAACAATAATCCATCCTTCTTTCCTTATTTAGACCTCACTAATTAGAAGTGATTCCAAGCAAATAGCAGATCAAGACCAAAAAGCAGTTTTTAGAGTTTTTTGCCATAGCATTAGCAGCGCATGCAACGGCAAACATGGGCCAAGGACTTGTCGTTACGCAAAATAACTCTACATATCCCCACCCACAACCAACCCAACCGAAATACCGCTATGCAAAAGTGAAAAATTAAGCCTTCTCTGACAACCCAAAATCAAAAAACCACCCCAAATTCAGCAATAGATAGAAGATGCAACTGATGCTGATGCAACAGCATTTTGCATAATTGCTGCATCTTTCAAAACTAAACCAAATTATAGTATTTACCCTTTGAAGATTTAATTGGTTTGAGTCAGATGGAGCCCAAAGAAGGTGTTGCTGTTGTTGTTGCGACTGCATTCTGCAGACTGGTTGCAATAATCAACCAAACTATGCAAAGCAAAACCGAAATAGCCAAAAAAAAATATGGCTGTATATACAAATTGAGAGGTGTGCATAATTTTAAATATAGTGCAACTTTGGTCTTCGTGGAAGCCTCTGACCTATTCAAGCTCAAGTCAAGGTCCAAAATACGCATAACGATTTCAGTAACAATCAGATAGTTGTGTCTTAAGCTGAAAGCGCCATAGGATGAATTTGATACTTACATTCGAGTATTTTATCTGTAAACCTCGTTTTGAAAAATCCTTGCTCAGTTAAAGGCCTGGAAGAAGAAGATTTACCCTTTCCGACCCTTTTCAACCCTTTTAGACCCACAACCTGCAAACAACCCAAACCCTAAACGACGAAAACAACTCAAAACAAACTTACCTAAAATGCAATTGCACCTCTTCTTCTTCTTTTGAAGACAACCAAATAATTCCCGTTAGCCATTCAAATGTCTAGGCTTGGTGTAAGATCTCCACCATCTTTTGCTCAAAATTTTTATTTTCAGCTTTTCCTCATTTGCGTGAAACCCAGAAGCAATAATATCGATTAAACCATTTCAAAAAACAAAATTAATTGTGCACATCTCTCACAAATTGTATAAACAATTCATATAAACAGTCTACCGAGTCAGGGTCAGTACTATACACACATAAACCAAAAAAGCTTTAATTGTCAAAAAAAGAACCTTCGCATAGTTTTTGATTAAGCAAACTCATAACCACACAAAACAAAAAGCAGTATGCACCTAAAAATGGGTTTAGACATGCAGTAGAAAGGTTATTATTTCTAACAAGTTCACACGTACGTTGGAGATTAAATCGTGCCTTTAGCGTTTATTATTGGAACGGCGGGTTCAGGTAAATCGCTATTTACAGCTGCATTTGCAGAGTGGCTGAAAATGAGCAAGCAAGATGTTGCAGTAGTTAACTTGGATCCTGGTGCATTAAAACTGCCTTATCAACCCGATGTGGATGTACGCAATTACGTAGAAGTTGGCGATATTATGGAGAAATACGGTTTAGGTCCAAACGGCGCTTTGATTATGGCAGCTGACTTAATCGCTGACGAAATAGAAAATTTAACTCGAGACATCGATGAAGCCCACGCCGACATCGTCTTGGTGGATACCCCTGGACAAATGGAGCTTTTTGCGTTTCGAGCAAGCGGACCCTACATCGTCAACGAATTAACCAAAGAACCAAAAGCACTCATCTACCTCTTTGACGCAGTCTTCTCCATTAATCCATTAAATTATGTTTCAAACATGTTCTTGGCTGCAGCGGTATATAACAGGTTTTTCCAGCCGCAGGTGCATTTGCTTTCAAAGAGCGATTTGATACCGAAAAAAGAGGTACAGGCAATCGCGAATTGGTCCGCAAACACCAATGCCCTAGAAGAAGCAATTGAGCAAAAACTTGAAGGCACAAAACGCCTCTTCAGCCGAAATATGATGCAAGCCATAAACAAACTGGGTTTACAGTTCCTTTTGATGCCAGTATCCTCGAAATCAAACGAGGGTATGGTAAATGTTAACACGCTGCTCGAACGCATTCTCAACGAAGGAGAAAAATACACCACTTAAGCTGCTATTAGTGACCAGCTTGCGGCGAATGCGCCACGTTTAGCCTTTAATAGTGAATCAGCACCCGCGATGATGATAACGTCGTTGTTTTGAGGTTTCAATTCCTCAATAAGCAGGTTTGCAGCTTTAGGATATTGCTGCTCGATGCAATCGCTGACCGATTCAATGCTTAAATGTCCGCCCCTGACAACAATGACTAATGCTTTTCGTGCGCCCGCAATGATGGCTGCATCACGTTGATCAATACCGGACCCAACTTTTTGCCCGCTGTCCTTTACTAAGAACGCAAAATTAAATTCAGAGCCTGTTAACTCTGATTTAGGGATTTCAACTCGTTTCGGGAAGATTTCTTTGAACTGCCCCCAAATCTCTGATCCTTTGTTGGTGAGATTGCAGCCTTCTTTGGATGTTTCAACTAAACCAGCATCAACAAGCCTACTGATTATGGTGCGTACTGCTCCATCGCCCACGTTTAATTTCTCCGCCAGTTTGTTTCTGCCCAAAGGATTCTGCGACAGAAGCTCCAAAGCGTAAAATACATGGAATATAGTAAAGCTAGTTGAGGGTCCAGGAGCTTTTTTTCCAGCTATTTGTTGCATAAACTTCTTGAAAGATACCGCCATATTTTGCACTGTACTAGTTAAGCGTCGACTGGGTTTTTATAATTTATCACAGCAAAACACATTAGTCCTTGAAAGCGACTACTGAAACTTCAACAAGCGCACCGAATTTAAGTTCTGCCGCAACTGTGGCACGGGCAGGAAAATCAATTTCAAAGTATTTGGCGTATTCTCTGTTGAAATCATCAAACAGCGACATCGAAGAAAGATATACTGTTGACTGTACTACATCTTTTAAGCTGTAACCTGCAGCTTCCAAAATTGATTTTATGTTCTCCAATACTTGCTGTGTCTGTAAAGTGATGTTTTCAATGATGATCTTACCAGTTTTTGGGTCCAAAGCTAATTGACCAGAAACAAACAGGAAATTGCCGGCTTGTACTGCTTGATTATAGGGGCCGATTGGTTTTGGACCATTTTGAGTTAGGATTACTTTTTTCAATTTATCCCTCTGCCCTCTGTGTCACTTTTAGTTTAAAATGGTTTCTGCAAACCACAACAACACAATTTCTTATGGATTACCTCTATGTTTTGTCGAAAGACTTTTAAGAAAAACTCCGAGTTACTATGCCTAACATGCGATTGAACAGAAGAGAGATTCCATGAAAAAAACCGGAAAATATTTGTTCACATCTGAATCAGTTGGAGAAGGTCACCCAGACAAAGTTGCAGACCAAATATCCGACAGCGTTTTAGATTGCATTTTTAGCACGGATCCAAAAGCAAGAGTTGACTGTGAAACATTAGTCATGCAAGGCACAGTCATGATTACGGGACAAATCACCACATGCGTCTACATCGATATCCCCAAGATTGTTCGCCAAACCCTCAAAGAAATCGGCTTCGACAACGCCAAAGATGGGTTAGACTGGGAAACTTGCGGCATCCTAGTTTCTTTAACTGCACAATCCCCAGACATTTCAATGGGAGTAACAGAAACCAAAGGTCACGAGCAGGGTGCAGGCGATCAAGGTATGGTTTTTGGTTACTCGACTAACGAAACAAAAGAACTCATGCCCTTACCCATAATGTTAGCTCATCGACTCGTTAAACGTTTAGCCGATTGCAGAAAAATAGGCATCATGCCCTATCTGCGACCTGATTGCAAATCCCAAGTTACCATAGAATACGACGGCGGCAAACCAAAATGTGTCAAAGCAGTCGTCATAGCCGCACAAAACAACGGAACCGTTGACGACGCTAAACTCAAAAGCGATGTAATCGAGAAAGTTATCAAACAAATTATCCCAGCAACTATGATAGCAGAAGATATAAAATACGTAATCAACGGCACAGGAAGATTCGTAATCGGTGGAACCCTTGCAGACTCAGGCTTAACAGGTAGAAAAATCATCGTTGACACCTACGGCGGAGTCGGAAGCCACGGCGGCGGATGCTTTAGCGGCAAAGATCCCTCAAAAGTAGATCGCTCAGGATGCTACATGGCTCGCTATATCGCCAAAAACATCGTTGCCTCAGGTTTAGCTGACCAATGTGAAATCCAAATCAGCTATGCCATCGGCGTTGCACAACCAATCTCAGTGCTGGTCAACACTTACGAAACAGGCAAACTCTCAGACGAAAAAATCATGGAGTTAGTACTGAAGTACTTTGACATGCGTCCCAAAGCTATTATCGAACAACTGAATCTATTAAGACCAATCTACAAGAAAACAGCATGTTTTGGTCACTTTGGCAGAGAAGACATGGACTTTCCATGGGAAAAGACCGATAAGGCCGATCAACTTAGAAAAGAGCTTGAGAAAGCCAAAAAAGCTTAATTTTTTCCTTTTTTTTAACTTATATTTTATTGGTTCTTAGCTTTTCGTAAATAGTATTATGATTAAAGAAGGCGCTGTTTCTGATAGCGCCGTTGGTTGAGGCGACAGTTGTTTTCCATAAATTGTTTTGACAAGTACCAAAACAAGCGAAGACACCGTTAGCACCAAAGCTACAATTAATAAGACAATGCACAGAGGTAAGAAAATAACGCTTTTAAAAGCAATAAGTGTAGCAAATGGTTATTCCCAAATTATATTTCAGAGTCAACGATGACTGCTCCACCATCTGTCTCGATTAAACTAGCAAGTTCCTTTGCGGCTTTAGCAAGTTTTTCATCAGGAGTTTGCTCTTGGCTAGCAAAGATTGTAAAATGAATTTCTACATGAGGCTTATTTTCAGTGCGCATTGGATGGGATTTTATGTAAACGCCCTTGTTATCGCTCATAACCTTGTCAATTAAGGGTGCCAATCGAGATTCTACAATGCTATCGGCAAAAATACTTCTCTCGCAAAATACACCGTTGCCCACCGCTTTCTTAATTAAGGGTGCTATGGTTTCCTCAAAAATCGCTTCCATCTCAACAGGGACCCCTGGAAGAACAAACAACTCCGTTCCCGCAACATCAACGTATACTCCTGGTGCAGTCCCAATCGGGTTATTAACAACTTCAGTTTTGTCAGGAAGGGTGGCCATTTTAACTCTGGGTGGCGTCAAATCGATTTCTGTTGGCAACCCACGTTTTTTGGCGTATTCTATACTTCTTTGCTTGACCATGACTAGGGCTTTTGAGTTAACTTCTAATTTGCAGTTTAATGCTTTAGCTATACCTTGGAGGGTTTTGTCGTCGAAGGTTGGTCCTAACCCTCCTGTGGTGATTATGAACCGTGGTTTTCGAGCTACGGCTTGATTGATTGTTTTGGCGATTTCTTCGACGATATCTTGGATTACAGTTAGTCTTTTGACGTTTACGCCGAGTTTGGTGACCTGTTTGGCGAGGTAATGGGCGTTTGTGTCTTTCACTTTGCCTATGAGTAACTCGTTTCCAATGCAAATGATTTCAACGTCTACGGTCACTTCAACTTCCTCCGCTTGTTGTTAGATTTACCCCATTTTTTCTTTTATATTGTTTGCTTAGTGACAGCTCAGACAAGGGTCAATAATGACTTTTTATAAATTTGCCCTTTGTGAAAAATTCAAAAAACAGAGTCAAGGCTAACGAAAAAGGCGCGTTAACCTTTTTGGAAACTTATTTTTTGCTAAGATACCATTTAAGGTATTCTTTTCGGCGGTTTTGTTTAACTTCTTCCTCAGTTTCATCGGCTGGTCTATTCTTGTCATGCAAGTCATTGAGTTCTTGCCCTGTGCATGACAAGCCGCAGCTTTTGCAGACATAGTGCTTAGTCAAAGAGATGTACTGTATTTCTCCGCCACACTCTGGACAGTAATTTACCATTTTTGGGTCTCTTTTGGTGTTTGCAAAGAAATCATTGCTGGAAAGATATTAGTCTTCGCGTAGAATTTAACAATTTTAGCCAAAAGACACTGGTTTTTTACACATGGATGTACATTTTGTCGTTGCTATATTTTCCAGTGTTCATTTCTTGCTCGATTTCCTTCAAAAGTAAAATACGTTTAAAAGTGGGCGGATGCGTTGCGAAGAGACTATTCATTTGAACCCATGTGGATTTGGATTCTTTCTCCATCGCCAACTGCAACTCGCGTTCATCCAAAACGCCGTCGCGGTCTAAGTCGTATTCGTCTTTCTTGTCCATTATGCTCTGAACTTCCTGCTTCGCCATACCTGGGTCCTCGATATAGAATGCTCTAGCGCCCTCGGGAGCTTTGGGTGAAATGGATAAACCGTAAGTTATTTTTGCCAATGCACTCTCAAGTTCCTTCGGCGAACCTGTAACGTAAGCTGAATAGGCATCTGCGTAGTGTTCTCGAAGTCGACTAAGCCTCATAACAATCAAAAAAGTGATTATGTAAACGGCGAATGATATTACACCGATTGCAAGCAATGCCGCACCCGAATTATCTTTGTTGTTTCTTCGTCCACCACTAAAAGCGCCCGCGTACAAAGTTGCTTGGGCAATGTAATAGGCAATTAGCGGTAATGCTGAGAGCACAGTCATAACTATGTAATCTTTGTGTTTGATGTGACCCAACTCATGAGCTATGACGGCTTTAATTTCGGTTTGATTAAGTTGTTGCAAGAGCCCCTCATGTACTGCTAAAGTTGCGCTGCTATTAGTTCTGCCAAAAGTAAAAGCGTTAGGTGTATTGTTTGGAACTGTGGCTAGCCTGGGCATGGGTATGCCGCTTTTGTCAGCTAACTCTTTAACCATTGATTCAAGCCAAGGGTTCTCGCCGGTCTTTAAGTAATGCAGTCGTGCCGTCGCGGCAACAATCACTGGACCAACCACGTACTGGAACAAAATGAATAACGCTGAGCCACCTAAAGCAATCAGCAACCCAGTAAACACGTCTAACTCTAAAAAGTAAACGATTACGAACACAAGTAAGCCAAATATGAATGCTGATAGGAAAATGGATGTTGCCATAGCAAACTTGAGTTGGGATAGACTAGCCAAGCATTTTTGCCTCTTGTTGTTTTTCACAAGTATTATACTGAAGAATTAAGTCTTTCCCAAAATTATAAACAAAAAATAAGAAAAATCAAAAAGTGAAATACCCGCGGCTTCCGCCGCGGGCATCCAAAGACTAAACGCGGTTTATGTATTGTTCGATTTTCTCGCTTGTAACAATACCTGCAGTTCTAACAGCGTAACCATCTGACCACAAATGTCCACCCCAAAGCCGCAATTTAATGCAAGGAAACTCCTCAAACATCACCCTAGCAGAAACACACTTCAAAACACGCACCATCTCGGGAATCCACACCTTAGGTGGAGCAGAAACAAACACATGCACATCATCTCCATCGTGAACTCTAGCAGACAGAAGCCGGTAGCCATGTTCATCAGCAATCATTTTAAGTACTTCCAGAAGCCTAACCTCAATTGAGCCGAATAGTACCTTGTGCCGGTATTTGATGGCCCAGATGAGGTGGTAATTGGCTTGGAAAGCACAGGTCTTTGCCTTTTCCAGGGCTTTCACCGCCTCTTCTAATGGTGACAGACCTATCGACTGGATGGCTTAATTAGAACTACGTAGACTTTACGCATTCATCCTGCCGCTGCCGCGGCAGGTATTCTCCTAGGTTTTTTATAAAGAAGATTAGATGGGATAAGCTCCGCAGGTCTTGCAGAACTGAATCTTGGTTTTAATGTAGCTGTGACATTTGGGGCATTGTACGCCGCCTTCGATCTTGGGGAACACGTCTTTGGGTTTGCCGAATTTCTTGCGGAAGACCTCGTAGTAGAGAAGTTGTTCTTTATCTTGGATTTCGACGTCGTCTGCTGCTTTAATGGCTTCCTTCTTGTCGTTAAACTCTTTGTCAGTTATCATGTCGTTAAAGTATGTGCGCAGTGTTTCTGTTCCTGTACCTGCTTCAAGAGGTGCTTTTGGTCTCCAAATGATGTCTTTTGGAATTACGTCTTCGTATGCTTTGCGCAAAATCCACTTACCGTATTTAACGCCGTTGTGCATGTTAATCTTGTATTTGATTGGTAACTTCATTGCCCAAGCCATGAATTCGGGATCTCGGTATGGTGCTTTGATTTGCATTCCAAGCGATTCTGCCATTGGGAATGATGAGAAACCCATTTCTGCCCACATTTCCTGTTGCTTCACCGCGAATTGTTCCTCTGAGAGGTGGAATTGCCACGGGTAACCGAAAAGTTCGTCTAAGGCGTCCCCCGTAAAAACGGTCTTTATTCCCTTGGGTTTTAGTAGTGTTAAACCGATGTAGACCGGTAGACTGTTTCGAATTTCCATAGGGTCATATTTTTTGAGTGCTTCCACAACTTTAGGGAAAAACTTCATTACGTCTTCTTTGCCGAATTGGTAGGTTTCATGTTTTAGGTGTAGGAGTTCAACCATTTTCTTGACGTATTCTGTGTCTTTGGGTTGTCCATGTTTGAAGGCTAAGGTGAGGCATGGGATATCAGGGTTGTATTTGACGGCTTCGTAGGCTATTATTTGGGTGTCTGTTCCAGCTGAGAAAAGGAAGCCGTCAGCCATGTTTTTTTTGACGACTTTGTTGATTAATGTTTTTACTTCTGGCAAGAGTTTGTTAATTTCTGATTCGTTAATTGTCATTTCTGTCCCTCGCATTACAGTGTTTGTCGTTCAGGCACTATTTAAATTTACTGTATGCATATAAAAGGCGTCAAAATGTAAACATATGTGCTGAAACTGAAAATAATGCTGAACAAACGATCCTTTATGTAAACTAAAACATCTGCATCAACTAAGTTTAAATGTTCAAAAATCAAAACTCATAACAATTAACTGAGGAACAACCCCAATGAAAGTCAGCATTCTCCACATGGAAATCCGCAACACCCTAGAAGACAATCTAACTGCGGCAAAAAAAGCCGTCCTCAAAGCCGCAAAACAAAACCCAGCCCTAATCGCGCTCCCCGAGTACTTCACCGTCCCAAACTGCATGGCAGACTTTACCGATGCCAAAAAAATATCCCAAGAAACCTGCACTAAAACACTCCAATTCTTGCGAGACGTATCCAAATTGATCGGTGACATTTACCTCCTCGGCGGCACCGTACTACAAAAAGACAGCGGCAAATACTATAATACTAGCACACTCTGGAAAAAAGGTAAACTATTGGCAAAATATAAAAAAATCAGCCCCATAAAAGCTGAGCTTGAGGCAGGCGTCGCCAAAGGCTCTACACCAATTGTGATAGATACAGAATTGGGCAAGCTTGGAATGATTGTTTGCGCCGATACCTTTAACCCCGAAGTCGTTAAGAGTGTTGCCGCTTTGGGCGCAGAAATTATCTCGTTGCCCGTGGCTGCAATGGGAACCCACCCAACAGTTCAAGGTCACCCGCTGACAGTTGGGATTGCCCGAAACTTCGGTTTCTATATTCTTAAAGTCGGCAATGTATGTTCAAACATGAGAGGAGGAAGAAGCGCCATCATTGCACCATGGGGGGTCATTGGCGAAGTTACCGACTCACCGGAAGACTCCATTTTGAGCGCAGATTTAGACATGGAAATGCTAAGAGACTACCGAGCACAACTCAATAGATCTTAGCCCAGTCGTCAATGATTCGGTGCATTTCCTTGAATTGGTATTTTGCGAGCCATTCTCGGAAGTCACTGTTTTGGACAGCAAACTTTGCGACTTGTCTTGCATTCTCTGAATTGTGAACAAGCAGCAGTACCGCATCGATTTTGTGGCGTGAGATGTAAGCTACAGTTTTTAGAAGGGCATCAAGTTTTTCGTCGGTAGGCATTTCGGCGCTGAGTTCGACAACAATGGGTTTCTTTAAGGTGGCAACGAAGTCGCGAACAATTGTGTCAACCCAGTAATTGGTTAAGTAATCCCTTGAGGAGAGAGGAACATGGAAATAATCAACCAATTCAGCTATTGCGCTAAAATCTATCCCAAACCGTTCTTTAGCCAAGACGGGATCAGGGAACATTTCAACCGCAAATGTACCCTTCGTGTGAGTTTTAGCTTCTTTAAGAAAAGCTGTTATAGTTTGGGCACGCCATTCAGTCCAGTTTAACCCGCTTCTTTTCCTAAGCTCTGTACATCTTGGACAAATGCAGTAATCTTCGTCGGGGAAGTGGTAGAGGTTTAACGTAACTCCCGCGATGTCTTGTTTTGATAGATTATCAAGATAATCGAAGACTTTGACTCGGTAATCGGATTGAGTTGGGCAAACAAAGTCGAATGCTAAATTAGATTTTCTGTTTCTACGCAATGCTGGTCCGCCTTTTGAGAGGGCGACGATACTCGGGTCTTCACGGATTGCTTTGGCATCGCAAAATACTGTTACGTCATTCTGCATGTTTTTTGCTGCTGGAAAAACTTGTCCGTCAACCCATTTGGCGAAGTAAACGTGAGGGTCAAAGCCTTCCACTTTTTCTGGCGTGTATGTGACTAAACCTAATTTCATGCCCAATTCCTTGCTCGGAACAAATATATTGTTGGCGCTTATTTAATTGTTGATTTCAGATGGACAAACACAAAGCACCAATTACAATCGACACTACTAAATGTCCACCTTGTTCAGGGCAGGTTTGTATCGGTGTTTGTCCTCAAGGCGTCCTCGAAGAGGGCAAGAACCGAAAACCACAAGTTATCGAAGTAGTTCAATGCACACGATGCGGAGTGTGCGTGAATCTGTGTCCAGCTAAAGCTATCACTATAAATGTCAGTAAACCCCAAAAGTAACTTGGGAATTGGCTAGTATGGAGCAGCTTGATCTTGGGTTCAATACTAAACTTATTGTAAAAGATAATGTACTAGCCATAATTTGTGATAGTGTTTTAAAGACAGTTAGCTCAGCAATCTATAATGGCGGGCACAATCAGGTAAAAGCTGTCCTCAATGTAGGAGTGCCGGAAGGATATAGTGATCTTTCCTTGCACCTTGACCCACTTGAACTTATAACTTCATCGGCGGCAAAGATTGGATTAACCAAGGACTATCTTGCCATGGTAACAGCCGCAAAAATAAAAAATTATAGCCTAGTTTCCAAAAAAGCAGCTGATTTTTCGGTAAGCGTAGCCGCAACAGCAGGGTGTTCGCACGGTGAATCCGCAGGCGAAGAGATGGATGTTCAAGAAATCGCAGGGACAATAAACATCATCGTTCTAATTGACGGAAATCCTTCTGAAAGCTGCATGGTTGCCGCTTTAATTACTGCAACCGAAGCAAAATCGGCGGTTATGAGAGATTTTGATGTTCGAAGCCGATACACGGGGGACTCAGCTACCGGCTCAATAACCGACAGCGTCACCGTTGCCTCAACTTGCAGTGGCAAGACTTTGAGTTTGGCTGGTCCAGCCTCGAAACTTGGTAAGTTGGTGGGGTCTTGTGCTAGACGTGCAGTTACGGAAGCGTTACTCAAACAGGAGCCAGTTTGGGCTTGCCGAAGCGTGTTAGACAGGCTAAGAGAAAGGCATTTTGGGCTTGAGAAAATGGCGGCTGAGTTATCCAAAGTTGAAGGGCTGAAAGGTGACGCTGCAAGTTTAGCTGAACTTCTTAAGAATAATCCTTTTGCGGCATCTAACCTTTTGGCAGCGGCAAAGATGGATGACGATTACAAGAAGAACCTGCTGCCCACTGACTTTACAGATTGGAACGACCTAAGCAAATTCTTTGGCAACTGTGTTGCTACCAAGCAGGACTGCTCGAAACTTCCAAGTTACGATTCAGTGGAGTTGCCGCCCTTCTTAAAACATGCATTAATCAAAATTGTAAAAAAAGCCCAAATATAGCATCTACAGAAAAGACTTAATAACTTGCGCTTTTATTTCGTAAATAAAAACAACATAATAATGGTGAATTAAACTTGAAATTCGGCGTATTTCTTTATCAACCCGAGCCTGTTGAAGGTGTCGATTACAATTTCTACCGTTTAAAATCTGAATCAGGAATTGTTGGAAAACCTAACCCAGCAATGTATACTAACATCGCTTGCTTCGGCGACAATTATATGGCGGCAAAACGCCCAGACTGGAACTCAGTAAGTTCATGGGGCCCAGCACTCCGAACTAACAAACGTTACAACCTCCGCTGGGACGTAGTATGCATGACTAACCCAGAAGCCAGAGAATACAACTTAAAAATTATCGCTGAAAGCGCCAAAGTCACTCCAGGCATAAGCATCAGCAGCCAACATTTCGCAGACCAACATTTCTGCACTTGCCCAAGATGCATAGAACAACAACACAAAAGCGGCTTAAAATGGGTCGATTGGCGAGCAAAAGTAGTAACCGATTTCCTGGCGGAAGTCAAAGAAGTGGTCTCCGGCAAACCACTATTCGTCAACTGCCTCCCTGACCCCTTGATGGGTAAGGAACGCTTTGGCTACGATTTTGAAGCCATGGCACAATATGCTGACTACTTCGTTATCCCAATGTTTAGCAAGGCTTACCCAAGCCCTTGGTACTGGGAAACTATCGCACGCGGCTTCAAGAGCATCCTCAAGAAACCCGTCTTCGTCAACTTTTATGTCCGAGGACCAAACGAAACCTGGGACACCGTTGCAACAACTCCACAGATAATGACAGTAGCAACACGCGTAGCAAGACAAGGAGTAGACGGCATAATCTTCCTAGCCGAAAAAGCCGAATACATAAGGGAATTCCAAAAGAAAGCAGTAGAAGACAAAGCAACACGTGAATTCCTCAAAGACCACAACGGCGACGAAGTCCTTGAACTTTTCAATCGATGGGAAAAACTATACAAATAGTTTCCTATTTCCTTTTTAGTTTTTATTTTGCTTGATAACTTTAAGTTAAGGTTATGCTATTTTCTATTTGTTGTACAAATTGCAATTGATCCACTTTTCAGGATGCTAACTTGCAATAGGAATATTGAGGATAAAGAATGAAGATAATTAAATGTTGGAAACGGTTAAGCCATGAGTGTGGCTACCAAAACGATAGTTCAGGGCAAATTGTGGTTGTTTTGCAGAAAGAATTCAGTAAAAACTTTCATGTGCGATTGTTGGAGTGTGGACAGACCGAAAAAGAAAACGGCAAAACAATTTCACCCGAATATGCTTCAAAGTCTAAAGCCGATGCTTTCGCTGAGGATTGGATGCAAAAACACCCAACTGGCACAGTATAATTTCTTTTGAATGACCATCACAAGAATTAAAAGAAAATAGATCATCTGAGAAAGCAACTTCGAATTTATAAGAAAATTATAAAGAAAAGCAACAATTAAGTCAGAATTTAATGGATTAAAATTAGGCATTAACTGCCTTAATTTGTGCATCAATTTTTCTTTGACGTTTTTGTAAAACCTTTCGTTTATTTGCCTTAGGGTTTGGTTTTACTCGGTAGATTTTTCCATGAGTATTCTGGTAGTATTTTGTTCCTTTGGACTTTAGTTTGGTCTTTTTCTTCAAGCGTATAGTCCCTCCTTGGCTTTTCAACAGGGAATTGTGCTATACAATACACCGTGACTATTTGAGTATGCCTATAAAAATTCGCCTCATCAAAAAAATAATTCTCGTTACAATCCATCGTTTTATCAAAGAGAATATTATTGATTTATAAGCAACTTAGAATCTATATTTGCTAGGCTTGTAAAGACACAATTTTTTTGCAAGAACAACAAGTGAGAAGGCAAGATGTAAATGTATACTTACGAAAAACTCGTCCAAGAAAAATTTAAATGCAGAATATGCTCATCAAGTTTTCAAACTCCTGACGAACTAAGAGACCACAGAATGGTTACACACAAAACGCACATGCTTACTTACAGACGTTAGAACAAAAGAAAAACTAACAAAGCCAACAACAAAATAGTTATTCTGTACAAAGAACCATAACAACTTAGATTCTACCCTACTATTTTTTGGGTATTTTGCACAATATTTTAAACTTTCTGCATTTACCATAGATTTTGTGGTTTCATTTTTTATCTAGAAAACTATATAATCCAACGCAACGTAGACCCTCACTAAAAGGGCGTAACTAAATTGAAAATTACTCTCATCAATCCACCTTATCCACCAAGCGTACATTCGCACCCACCCTTTATTCCCTTGGGCCTCGCGTACTTGGGCGCAGTTGCAGAGAAAGCAGGTCACCAGGTTACAATCATCGACTGCCAAGCCGAGAAAATAACCTATGAAACTTTCAACACGCGTATAGCTCAAACGCCTTCTGATATAATCGGTGTAACAGCAACAACTTTACTCTACAAGTCCGCCATGAAGTTAATCACAATAGCTAAACAGGCTCAGCCTCAGGCAATAACTATGCTTGGGGGGTCCCATGGAACTTTCTGGGATGAAAAGGCCCTCAACGAATATCCAAGCCTCGATATTGTTGTACGCCGAGAAGGCGAACAAACCTTCATCGAACTTCTCGAAAAACTTCAAACTCAAGCCAGCCTCGCCAACGTCTTAGGCATCACATATAGGAACGGAGATAAAATCACTCGCAACGAAGATAGACCCTTCATAGAAGATTTAGATTCGATTCCGTTCCCAGCTCATCATTTGATGCCGCTTGAAAGCTTAAAGCGGGATGGCAAAATTCTTTTTCCTTTGATCAGTAGTCGTGGATGCGTTTTTTGGTGTGACTTCTGCAGCACAGTACGCATGTTCGGCAGAGGCTATCGCATGCGCAGCCCCAAAAACGTTGTTGACGAAATGCAGCTTATCCATGATAAATATGGAGTTAAGCAAGTTACTTTTTACGATGATGCTTTCACTGTTGATCGCAACCGAGTGTTGAAAATCTGCGAGGAACTTCACAATAGAAAGTTAGATATGATGTGGGATTGCGGAACCCGCGTTGACATGGTTGACCGTGAACTGATGAAAACCATGCGTTCTGCAGGTTGCTTTGCTGTTTGGTTAGGCGTAGAATCTGGTTCCGAAGCCATCCTCGGTGCGATGAATAAACGTATAAAACTGGATCAAACAAGAATAGCGTACAAAACCGCGCACGAAGTAGGCTTGATGACAATTGCAAACGTTGTTTTAGGTTTTCCAGGCGAAACAGAAAAAACTGCTCGCGAAACGATCCGTTTCGTGAAAGAACTTAATCCCGACGATGTAGGCTTCTACGTAGCTACGCCTTATCCGGGAACGCCAATGTATGAAGAAGTCAAGAAGAACGGTTGGTTGCGGGTTACGGACTTTGATAAGTACGATACTGCTGGACCTACTTTTGAGACACCGTCTTTGAGTATGGAAACACTTGCTAAACTCCGTTACAAAGCATATCAAGACTTTTACCTGCGCCCAAGCTATGTGCTGAGAATGATGCGGAAAGGTGGAACCTATGGAAGGGCAGCGGTTAAAACTTCAGGAGCGTATCTGCTCAGGTATTTGCACATCAAGTTGTCTTAATTCCCGACTTTTTCTAACTAACCCAATCACCGCAAATACTAACACTAACACGCATAGCGAAACGGTAATTGGTACGAAACTAAAGCCGAGTGGGGAAAGACCCAAAAACAAACCAACCAATCCAGTTAAACCAAAGCTTAATGCTACGGACAAAACTAATTGTTCAACAAAATCTATTTTATTTTTGCCCAAGAATAATAAATTAACGAGGCAATAGCCTGGTAAAAAGGCGATAAAAACAAAACTGAAGAAATATCGAGGAATTAGAAGAACAGAAAACTCTGGACTGCTGGGAATAAGATAAGTTACAAGTAACGTTAAAACGGTGAAACCAACGATAATTTCAAACCATCTTAGAGGTTTCAGATTTTAACCTTCAAAGTTTTATAAAAATAAAAAATAAAGGAAGAAAGTTTACATGAACATCTTGTAGATTGGATGTGACTCTTCAAGGGGTCTTGTTCCAAGGTCGCCTGCTGCTGAAGCAATGTATGTGTCTGTGACTGCGACTGCTGGGAATACCCATTCAGCTTGTTCTGCTGGTCCGATCATAAGCCAGTTTGCGCCTGCCATTTGCATGATTGAGTTTGTTGAGGTTCTGCAGCCTGGTCGGAATTCTTTAGCGACGTTTGCTTTGACCCAGCCCATGGTTGTGACAACGTTTCCGCTGCCTAAGCCTACAGGGTGACCATACTTCTCTTTCATGACAGGTATAGTTCTGACGGCTGTGCCCATGTCTGGTTCGAATGCTGGGATGGCTGTGTCGATAAGTGGTTTTGTAATGCCACCTTTCTCTGCTAATGCTAGCGCTTCAACTATGACTTTCATTTTGCCTTCTAATGTTGTGTCTTTTGGATCGTCAGCGAGTACTATGGACATTTTGATGCCGCTGTCTTTGAGGTTTGCAAGTTCAGCATCCATTACTCCTTTGTATACGGAGTTGTAGAGGCATCTGTCTGCAAGACCCATCTTTTTTGCTAAGCTTGCTGCTCCCATACGGGTCTTTGGACTCATTGCATCGAGCATGAGTGCTGCATCAGTATGTTTCGGTACGAAGTCAATGTATTTTTCGAATGCAGCTTCTGTTGTGCCGACGATGTCAAGTGCAAATTTGACACCTGTTATGTCGCTTTGGGTTTGGCATGTGTTAATGATTTGTTCGGCTGCTTTAGCATCAAAAATTCCTTTGTTTGCATCGGTAACCATTTTTTGGCCTAACCAAAAGATGGAGCCGATCAAAAAGGTTGGATTTTCGCCCGGTTGACCGCCTATTTTTGCTCCAGCGAGGTCATATATTTTTTGTTCGGTATTGAACTTAAAGGACATTTTTCCACATCAGAGGGATTTATTTCTTCAATGCTTTTTTTGCAAGTTCAGGAGCTTCTTCCTTGTTCTTGCCGAAAAGTGCGCCCATTGCGTCTGCATCTTCTTTTTTGACTGCTGCGCCGCCCATGATTATGCCGATTTTGTCTTTGAGGCCCGCTGCTTTGAGGAGTTCGTCTAGTTTTGCGAGGTTGTTCTTTGCTGGAACTGTGTTAACGGAAATTGCAATCAAGTTTGCATTGCTCTCTTTTACTTTATCAATGAACACTTGTGGTGCAACGCTTTTGCCCACGTCGATTGTTTTGAACCCTGCGCGTTTTAGTGACCTGCGGACTGCTTCTTTTGCAGTGTCATGCATGTCTGGTTCGATGTTGCCGATAACTACTATCCCGATTGGATTTTCTGGTTCTGGTGGTTCTTTTTCCATCATAGATTTAAGCCAAGACATTTAAACACCTTTTTTTCCTTTTTTGTTACTCTGGGCTTTTTATACTCGAAATCAATATTTAACCTTTTACCAACAATTCCAATTGAAGCATATTAAGCGGGAAAGTAAATGCTCAAAGCAAACAGAACATACTTCGTATTGCTATTAATTTTTACTTTCTCATTCTTTTACCGTATAATTCTGATGCTTTGGAATTATTTTCCGCCTGGAGCAGATATCGGCTTGCACAATAGCGTGATTTACTCCATCACTGGGCAGGGGAACACGAATTTTATGTATAACTTCTACCAGATGGGCGGAGGCACATCATTAACTTTTCCGGGATACCACATCTTTGCTTCAAGCATAATGATGATGACTGGATTGCCTGAATACTTGGCACAAGCAGTGATTGTGGCTTTGTTCTCGTCGCTGATTGTTTTATGTGCGTTCTTGATAACCCGTAGAGTCTGGACGGAACCGGCAGCTTATACAGTGGCTTTTTTGGTGGCGATTTCTCGTTTTGACATAGAGATGCTTTTGTGGGGAGGTTACCCAAACGTCATAACTCTGTTGTTGATTCCCTTAACGTTCTATTTGTACTTAGAGAAAGATAGATTTTCTAAAACGCCTTTTTTGGTTTCAACCTCAATTTTGGCAGGTTCAATATTTTTGACCCATTCATTGAGTGCCGCCATCTTCGTCGGCGTTACAGTCCTCACTGTGCTAATTGTGCTAGTTTCACCTAAAACTTTTGGCACTCAAAGAAAAACGGGTTTTTACTGGCTACTGCCAATAGTCATAGGCGTCATCCTTGTTTCGCCTTTCTTGGCAATTGCCGTACCTACTTATTTGCACGATAACTCTTCTGCTCCAGGAGTTTCCGGTGTAAACGATATCAACTCTGCTATACTTTCCACGAGAATTCTTCCTTTGGAATGGGTTTTGCCCCTTTTACTCATAATTATTGGGTTCGCAGCGTTTTCAAAAAGGTACAATGACAGATTTTTTAACCTTCCCGCTCTCCTGCTTTCTGTCTGGCTTTTCGTCCCCTTATTCTTAACTCAAAGCTACCTGTTTAGGTTTATCATCGACTACAACCGATTCTTATACTTCGTCATCCTACCCGTAATAATTTTCGTTGCTGTGATGATTGATTATGGCTCAAAATTCTTTACAGAATCAATTAACACATACCGCGTTCTGTCAAGATATATTCAAAAACCTGAAAAAGATCAGCACAAAAAACAACTAGTTGATCATGGACCAGGAATCGGGGGAAGAATTAACCGTTCCTTAGAAGTTAGAAGAGAGAAAACTGAGGAATCCATTCAAAAGAAAGCTGTGTGGCTCTCAAAACATTCGACACCCAAGTCGATTTATGCAGGATTTATCCTGTTTTTCCTGCTCTTCTCGTTTGTTGCAATTCCAGTTTTTTTGACGCCTATGGAGGGCCACAGAATTCAGAGTTTCTACCAAGTTATGAATAATCCAGGCTGGGATGCGATACAGTGGGTTAAGCAGAACACGTCTGCCAATTCTGTGTTTGTTTCTGACGCACTTTATGGTTGGTGGCTTTCAGGTTTTGCCCAGCGACCCACATTAAGTGCAGTTGACCCACAATATTTGACGAGCGCGCGAGAGTTGGCACCTGCAAAAAATGCCAGTTACTTACTTGACACAGATTACTTAGTTGACAATGGGTGGTTCCAGGTCCGAGAAGATGGCGGTTATTTATCAAGACACAATCCAGAGTTTCTTGCAAAAATCAGAAATCAGTATTTCCCATATTCGTTTTTTAACTTTGACAACAATGGAATTTCAGTGACGTTGAGAAATGGAAACGACGTTGAGATTGTTAGTTTATCAAGCCTTCCAGTTACTGAAATGTACACTATAAGTGCTTCAAACTCTGAGTCAATTATTGTGACCCATAGCAATGAACTTTTGAATTTCACCCAAACAGTTACTGTTTACTCAGCGCTCAACTCTACTAAAATCTCTACTAAAATGGTACAATATTTTGCCAATATGACAGAAAGCCTAAGAACCGAAAATCCCGCAGTTACCTTTGACACATTGCAGTTTAATTTAGACACAAAAGGCACTGTTCAACCGGTAATAAGTGACGACCACTCATACATTGGGCTTATAGATACAGGTATGAAAACAATTGGCCAGATAGTATTTTCAAGTCCTCAATCACGTCCAGACAAAATTTCGTTCCCAGACAATGCGTATACACCAATTGATATGACCTACATACTTAATGCAAAAACAAATGCAGAATTCAGCTATTCAATTGGGGTATACCAATATTCCGATTCGCAATTAGGTAACATTCAACAAGGAACTCTAACATTTGATCAGCTAGTGAAAGAAAACACCCAAACGTTTTTAGCAGAAATCTCACAGGTGCCTCCGCCAATAAATGATAAAGACTTTATTGTTTTTAATTACCAAAAAGCATTGAACGCATGGAATGTTTCCTACATTGCATGTCGTGTTCCTGAAATGTACCTAAAATTCCTCAGGGACCCCTCGTTTAGCCTTGTATTTATTAACAGCGAAGTTGCCATTTTTAAGGTTAAAGGGTAACCTCAGTCAAGACGGGTGAGCACAATCGCCTTGATGGATAAATTTACGCAAAAGCAAAAACTAGAAATCGCATTCATAACCATATTCTCAGTTCTAATTTTAGCTATTTTCTACACCCTCATATCAATGAACGGCGTTATACTCGGCAATGACCCTGCAGTTCACTTAGAAAAAGCCAGAATCTTCCTAAACACAGGACAAATCCCATTATCCAACAATAGCTGGACACCACCACTATACCAGATAGTGCTTGCAATGTTCATTTCTTTAACTGGTGCAACCGACATTGGCCAGTTGATTTTCATAGTTAAAGTGCTGACAGTAATTGTGAACTGGCTTTTTTTTATGTCAGTTTACTTGATAGGAAGCAAAATTTTCAGCAAAAAAGTCGGTGCTGTATCCGCCATTTTGTTGTTGATGTGTTTTCCGATCTTCGAGCTTAACGAGTGGGGTGGATACACAACCGTTTTGGGTCTCGCATTCTTGATTTTGCTTCTTCTATACTTACCTTTGTCGATTGAAAAATTTGGGTATGCACTTGTTACGTTCCTTGTTGCATTCTCCGTTGTCTTATCTCATCAACTTACGACTTTTCTTGGGGCTTTCATGCTTCCACCGATACTTCTCTATTTGTTTATAAAATCCCGAGGCGCCTTCTTAAAAGTCTTAATCCCGTTAATTATTGGTGGCGGGATAGCTTTTTTTGTCTATTATTTCCAAGCTATGATTGGTTACCTCGGAGTAATCGTGGAAATCCTGTTTTTCAGCATTAAAACCTACGCTTACCAGATTCCAGCCACCAGTCTCAATTCAATGGTAATCAATTTTGGTTTCATACTGTTACTTGCAGTAGGCGGATTTTACTTCGCTTTCAAAATTCTAAGAGCCGCGAAAAGAACAGCTTTCCTCATAGTTTTACTCCTTAGTTTAATTGTTCCCTTTGTTTTTGCGTATTCGTACCTTTTTGGATTGTACCTGCCGTTTCAATGGTTCATATATTATTTGGCGCCTCCCATAGCTATCTTTGCCGCTGTAACAGTCGTCTTCCTGGCGCAGAAGGCACCCGTTTTCTATGCCAAACACAGGGCAAGTTTTCGCAAAAACTGGGTAAAAGCCTTAACCATTACCTTAATCGTTGGTTTGTCTTTTATGGTTGTTGTTCGCTCCGACACTGTGTACGGCAAAATTTTGGAAGCAGCCACTTACTACTCAACCACCGACATAAAAGCCTACGATGCAGGAGGTTGGCTAAGAAACAACTATCCTGAGAATGAAACGGTTGTGGTAACCAGAGCCCCTGGTTTTTGGTTCCAAGAATTTTCAGATAAGAGTGTTATTGCCCAAACCGACCCCGTCGTGGGGAGAAACGAAATCTCCGAGGCTGTTTTGAGCTTAGCCTATGAATTTGAGAACCCACAGACTCTAATGAAAGCCTACGGGGCAAAAGGACCCATTTCCGAAGAAAACTATGTTTCATTAGATAACGTTTGGAACAGGGTTTCCTATTCTTCTGGTGAGGGCAACTTTTTGTATTTTACCCAAGACGGCATAAACTATCAACTTCCGCTCTCAGCTTTGAGTAAACAAATAATTTTTGAAGACCAGAGCTACCCTAAGAAAACAGAGTTCCTCTATGCTAACGACAACATAACCTTAACGGAAACGGTTCTTGCTCAAAATGACAGCTATCCGCTCGACGTTTCTTGGTCACTTACGCCTCTTAATAGCGAAATCTCAAATGTCACATTGTATTTGAGCACGTTTTTTGATCTCCAATTCAAGTTCGACAAGGTTCAAATTCCACAATTGATGGATTGGATTAACCCGTGGGATGCACCTTCATCGATTAAGACTGCTCATGAAACTGACTGGGTCGTAGTTAATTTTTCAAGTTCAAACTTAAAAGATAACTACGTAGGCCTCTACGACGATACAAAAGACATAGCTTTTGCGTTTAAGTTTAATGATTTACCCGATTGGGGAAACATAGGTGCCTTAGAAAACAAACAAATTGATGCTGTAAGGTTCCAGTACCAATTCAACGACTTAACAATAAACCAGACAGAATCGCGTTCCTACCAAGTTCTCACCTTGTCAAAAAGCAGTTATTCAACACTTCAGCCCGATGCGGTGCAAGGCTTGTTTAACTTTAAGCTCAGCCCAATTCACTGTAACATCCCGCGATTTTACTGACTACATCAAAGATAACAATATCGGCTTCATCGTCTACGACCGAAACCAACTCGATACCCAAATGGTCCACAGCAAACTCCTGCAACTAATCTACTCAAACGATCGGTACGTCATCTTTAAAATCCTAACATAACCATCGACATAGAACGCGCAGGCACATTTAATTAGTAAACTTTTTCCGAGCGCTGTTTTAAATTTCAAATTGGTCCAAATTTGGCTATAAAACTCGTTGAAATACTATTTTTAGAGAAAAGGCGAAAAACAAAAATTTTATCTGTCCAGTTGAACCAATGATACCCAAAAACAAGGGGTCCAAAAATCTCTTTGCATAGTGATCTAATATGAAGCCAAGAATTTTGTTGGTTGGCTACAATGGGGCAAACAACACAGGAGCGGAAGCAAAACTCCTCGTTAGCATTAATGAGATACGCTCAGTTCTGGGTTCCGACGCCCATTTTACCGTGCCCTCTTTGAACGAAGCGAACCTCCGCAGATATCTAACTGAAAGCCCTACCCTAAAAATTGAATGCGTCAGACCTTCATTGTTTTTTCTGGACGTCAGAAAATTCGTGAAACAGAGCGATTTGATAATCCTTGTTGAAGGTAGCTTCTATATGGATACTTGGGGTTCAGCCTTACTTTGGTGTTATTTGCTTGCGACAAGATATGCTCACTCCATGAAGAAGCCTTGTGTTGCTTACGCAGTGGACGCGGGTTCTGCTGGGCGTCTTAATCGCTGGCTTATTCGGCGGGAAGCCAGCAAAACTGACCTCATATTAGCGAGGACTCAGAAGGCTGCTGAAAGACTCAAAGAGTGGGGTGTGAAGGCTCCGATTGAAGTCACAGCCGACAATGCTTTCGCATTTCAACCAAACCCTCAAGACAAAGACCTCCTCAAACGAGTCTGGCCAGAAGCCTCTCATGTAGTGGGAGTGGCAGCTGAGGACATTTACGTGTGGCCTGTCAAAATCAGACTTTGGGATCATAAAAAGTATTGCTACAGATGGCCTTATTACTATACGCACTCTAAGGCAAGTCGTAAAAATAGCGACGTTCTAGCCAAAGTGTTGGCGAGACAAGCTGAGGATATCATAGAAGAACATGACAAGGATGTTGCTCTTCTAAGCATGGAGGGGTTAGACGCAGGCTTCGCCAATAAGATTCAGCGATTGATGAAGCACTCTGAACGAACAAAAGTATTCACATCCTCAGAGTACAATGCTTCACAAATGACCAGCATACTCAGAAGTTTAGATCTGCTCATTACGTCAAGATACCACGCTGGGGTGCTTTCTCTTTCTAGCCAAGTTCCTCAAGTGGCAATAGGGCATGACCTTAGAATCAGAGATTTCTACGCCGACTTGGAGATGAGTGAGTTGTTCACTGATCATGAGGACGATCTCAGACTCTGGGAACTGAGCAACGATGTTGGCGATGTTTTTGACCATTACGATTCATTTAAGGACAAACTGAAAAAAGGTTATGAGAAGTACAGGGAACGCGAAAAGCTCAACCCTAAACTGCTAAGGGCATTTATTGAAAGCCATAATCCGGAGTGGCTACATTGAACAAAATAGTGCTGCTAACGGGTGCCAATGGATTTATCGGCTCCCAAATAGCCCAGCGTCTCCTCAGTAACTCTGAAGTAACTATCCTCGCATTGGTAAGAGCAGGAGATATTGAAGAAGGAACACGAAGACTGGCCAGAGACTGGTGGGACTGGCCGGAACTTGTCGAGGCAATCGGTGCTAGGATTAAGGTAGTCTGCGGCGACGTTTGCGAACCCCATTTAGGGTTGAAAGATTCAGATTATGCTGGCCTTGCTGAAAGTGTGACTCATATCATTCATACTGCTGCTGATTGGCGTCTTGTCTCACTCGACGAGTTAAGAAAAACCAACGTTCAAGGAACCGCAAACGTTCTAGAGGTCGCAAAAAAAGCAAACAAACATCATCATTTTGACCGCTTCGCTCACATCTCCACAGCCTACGTGGCGGGGGGAAAAACTGGAGCAGTCTCTGAGACTGAACTAACCGATAAATTTGGATTTTTCACCAACTACGAACGCAGCAAGTATGAAGGCGAATTGCTCGTGCAAGCTGCCAAAAACGAGTTTCCTGTATCTGTCTTTCGCCCTTCCATGGTGGTTGGCGATTCTCAAACAGGCGCCATTAAAACCTTCAACACGTTCTATTATCCACTAAGGCTTTATCTAGCGGGCAAGAGGCGAGTGATGCCTGTTAGCCGCTCGCTTAGAATTAATGTTGTCCCAGTTGATTATGTCGCAGAAGCAGTTACCAAGTTAACCTTTGATCCCAAGGCGGTTGGACTAACTTTTCATTTGGTCGCGCCTCACCAGTCGTTGATGACGGTGGGAGAACTGTTGGATTTCGTTCAGAAATGGGCAAGATCAGAGTTAGGCGTCAAACTTCCAAGACCAATTTATATTCCAATGTCAGCATCCTCGATGAAAGCAGTTATTAAACTTCAAGGGGCCTTTCAGAGAAGTAACCGGCGAGTGTCGGATGCACTTATCGCTTTAGCTCCTTATTTTAGCGAAAACCGTCAATTTCAGCGATCTAACACAGACACACTCATTGGCGCTTACAACCCGCAGTGGAAAGAGATACTGCCTCATCTTTTTGAGTATGCAGTTTACAACAGTTTCCTCCATCGATCTGACCGAACAGTTCACGAACAAGCATTATTTAGACTTGGAAGCAGAAGCTACCCAATTACTTACTATGATATTGTTGAAGACCAAATAGTAAAAAAAACGTCGGCTGAAATGCATCATGACATTTTAGCGGCGGTCAGTGCTTTGCGCAGTTTTGATATCAAGGCGGGAGATAGAGTTGCTCTAACAGGTTTAAACAGCACACGATATCTTGCGGTAGACTTAGCGATCGGCCTCATTGGCGCTATCAGTGTTCCGATGTATTACACTGCACCTCCTGCAGACATTAATCAGATACTAATTTCAAGTGAATCCAAAATTTTCTTTGTTGGAATGCCAAGCCTTTTGGCGCGTGTTGGAGAGCTTTGTCCAGATGTGCCAGTTGTTTCCATTTGTAGAGGTACACTTCCGCAGAACTTGGCCAGGAAAGTGGATTCTTGGGAAGAATTTCTATCCAAAGGTACAAGAATTGTTTCCTTTGTGAAGGCACCTGTGGGTTTCGGTGATATTGCCACTCTTAGGTACTCATCAGGCACAACTGGCAAACCGAAGGGGGCTGTTTTTAATCATAGCAACCTCAGGTATATGGCCGAATCTACAATGTCGATAACAGATTGGCATGTGCGAAACCGCGAAAGCTCATACCTATCATACCTTCCAATGGGTCACGTCGTGGAAGGCATGTTGGCTACATATTCTCCTTACTATGTCCCTGCTCCTGTAGACATTTATTTCCTTGAAGATTTCAGAAAACTCCAGAAAGCGTTGCCCCAAGTAAAACCAGTTTTGTTCTTTTCTGTCCCTCGAATTTATGAGAAGATCTGGGAAGGATTGTCGGCAAACTCGATTGGCCACTTTTATGTTAAGAGAAAGAAAGGCTTTCTTAAACGCCTCTTAAGGCGCACAGTTAAAAATATGACTCTTAGACGCGCGGGTTTGAACAAGTGTGACCAGCTCATAGCTGGCTCCGCAAGTTCAGATTCGAATCTGTTGCAAAACTTCCGCGATTTAGGCGTGGAAATTCATAATGCATACGGATTGACTGAAGCACCTTTAGTTACTTTAAACCGCGTTGGTCGTAACAGGTTGGGCACTGTAGGAGAACCGATGCCTATGACGTATGTAAAGACAGCCGATGACGGCGAAATTATGATAAAAGGACCCCAAGTGACCGTAGGTTATTTTGATAAGACACTGGAACCGCCATTCAAAGATGGGTGGTTGATGACAGGAGACATCGGAGAAGTCACAGCTGAAGGCAGCCTGGTTATTTTCGGAAGGAAAAAGGAACTCATTAAAACTTCGTATGGGAAGTGCATTTACTCTGGAAAAATAGAGGGAATGCTTCGAGAACTACCGTGCGTTACGGAAGCCATGGTGGTAGGCGAATCAAAACCTTACTGTTCGGCATTATTATGGGTAGACAAAAAACAGTTTGATGACAAAGCAGTAAAAGCCATTGAAACCGCAGTAAAAGAAATGAACACCAACCTCTCAAATCCTGAAAAAGTGAAAAAATGGGCTATACTTAGGAATACTCTGTCGATAGAAAAAGGGGATTTGACGCCTAATCTTAAACTCAAACGCTTCGTTGTCGCCCAACGATTAGCGAAGACAGTAGAAGCCCTTTACGGTGGCGACCCCCCTAAGGATGAAACTATTTACGGCGGGAGCGAAAAAGAGGACTGAAATAGGAATTGGGTTTAAGACTTCTTTTTCTCTCTTGGTGGACACCAAAATACATAATCTACCAAGAGCTAGTTCGCGTCGACACATTAACAACAGATGCTCTAGAAGCTTTACTCAGCAAATACTCGCCAAACTTCAAAGAAAAGAAATCAAAAAAAGAAGCAACTTCCAAAGGAAGTATAGAACAAACAAGAGACGCAATGGCGTTGAAACACACCAGCTTGGTAAACTCCCTCGCAGAAGTGTTGGGAAAAGAAGAGGCTACTATGCTTGGACGAGAAGCAATGTTTAAAACTGGCGAAAAACTAGGGCGTGAAATCGGTCAGAAGCTGGGAGTCGGCAAGAGTCTTAAAGACCTAACAATGGCTGCAAAAATACTTTATCGTATTTTGGGAATTGAGTTCGAATTCAAACAACAAAATCCGACCAATGCTGTTATAACTATAAACCGATGTGCCTTCGCTGCAAATTACTCTGAATTAACTTGTCAAATTTTGAGTGCAACCGATGAGGGCACAGTTAAAGGACTTAACCAAAACATGAAAATGACATTCACCCAAATAATGACCAGCGGTCTAACAGAGTGCAAGGCAAAAATTAAATTTGAAATTAATGGAGGAAAAAACAATTAAAGCAATCGTTGTAGGGTCAGGTGCTGGAGGAGCAACAGTTGCTCGAGAATTGGCGAGAAAAAACTTTGAGGTATTGGTTCTTGAAGCTGGACATCCATTCAGCCCGCTTACACACAGAATTTCTTGGCTCTCTCCCTTCAGGGGTACTTTGCTCTTAAAGAACGAGCATTCAATCGAGCTGATTTTTCCACACCTGCAGACCTCCCGATCAAGCGAAGATTTGGCAATAATTAGAGGAGTAACCGAAGGCGGTTCAACAACCATAGCGTGCGGTAACATGGTTAGAGCTGAACGTGGCCTGAAAGAAATTGATCTTGATTTAACTCCAGAATTTGAAGAAATAGAGCACTCACTTGAAATTAATACTGTTCCAAAAGAAAGATGGCGCCCTTTATCTCGACAAATGTTTGAAGTAGCTAAGAAAATGGGGTTTAATCCAGCATCAACCCCAAAAGTTGTTAACCCAAAAAAGTGCGTTGCATGCGGTTTCTGCGAGCTGGGATGCGTTAGTGGAGCCAAATGGGATGCAAGAGTTCTCTTTAAGGAAGTCATAGAGAAAGGTGGCGCAGTTAGAACGAAATCGTTCGTTCGTAAAGTTATATTAGAGAACGGGCGTGCAAAGGGAGTTGTAGTATCTGACGGCTCATCCTTTGAAACAATTAACGCTGATGTAATTGTCCTCAGTGCAGGAGGTGTCGGAACTGCCCAGATTCTGAAAGCATCAGATTTGCCTGCTAGAGACAAGCTTTGGGTAGATATAGTTCTGACTGTGGGCGGAATTTCAAAGGACGCAAAAATGCTTAATGAGCCACCAATGGTTTGGTTCACAAAGCAAGAACACGAAATAATTTCTCCTTATTTTGACATACTTTCCTATTGGTTCCACAAACCATGGCATGATGTTTCCAAGGAAGACAGAGTTGGGATGATGATAAAATTAGCAGACACCGAACAAGGAACAGTTCACGCTGACGGAACAATCACAAAATCCATAACCGACATTGATCGACAACGACTGGAAAAAGCAAAAGAAAAAGCGATAAAAATTATGGAAGCATCCGACGTAAACGGTCCTTTCGTTGATGGCATGATACATGGAGGGCATCTTGGAGGAACTGTACCACTTGAGAAAGAAGATGTTGCATCTATGCATCCGTCTTGGTTGCCTGATGATTTGTGGGTTGCTGACCTTTCCCTTTTACCCCATTCCCAAGGCTTGCCGGCAATGTTGACTACCTCTGCGTTAGCTTTGCGAGTTGCAAGAAAAATAGATGAACAGAAACATCCAAAATAATAAAGTGAAAAAAAATGGAAGCCCCGCAAAGGAAAACAAAGGATTACTCAAAATCGGAACTTATCTTTGGTAATCTAGCGATAGTGCTGTGGATACTTTTAGGATCGTATTCCTGCTGGCTCCTCTACCCTCTGAGCGCCATAGTTTTCTTTGCATTGGCTTCATTCTTGGTCTTTTTTGAATTGGGAAAACATGGTTGTCAAACCTGCTACTTATGCAAAACATGCACAATCGGCATAGGAAAATTGCCTGAGCTATTCTTTATAAAAGCTGGAACCACAAACGTAAACAAAAAAGCAATGAAACTGTTTCCATTCGTCTATCTCTTGCTAAGCTTGGTTCCAATTCTTCTCTATGTATTTTCCATAATGCAAACCATAACAGTCCTAAAAATCTTGACTTTTGCTATACTTCTGTTGATTTCAATCTACAGCGGAGTTATTAGAAGAAAAAATTTAAGGAAATAGTTTCAAGTTGTTGCGACTAATTGCTTAATTCGACCAGGCAATATGTCACAAAAAAGATAATAGACAAGTTTGCAGCTATTCTATTTGGTGTCAAAATATTCTTTCAGCCTTCATTTGGGTTCCCGTTCCATCTTATTCCCAATATTTAACCTGCCCAAACTGCAAATCACAAGTAACCGCTATCTCCAACTACTGCAACTTCTGCGGAGCCCCCCTGCATCAACCGATTGTATTAAAAATCTGCCCCAAATGCAGCACCCGAATGGATTCTAATGCGCATTTTTGCCCAGAATGCGGACAAAAACAATGACGCTGAAAAGTTTGAATTTATTTGGGTTTGTCGTTTTTGCAGAGGTAAAGATTAGGTTTTGCTTTCGCTAAATTGTTCTTCTGGTAAATTTGGCAGCTGCCACACATACACATTTTTGTGAAATCAAAATCTTCACAAACCTGCAACTCCGTTAGCACCGTATAAACTAGGAAAATCCTCACCGATTCACTTTTGGTCTTTGTATTATTGGTGTCAATAATTTTTAAAACTGTCTTTTGAGTTGAGAACCTGGAAAAATCATGGAGCGGATTGAGGTTGAGAGGTAAGCAATGGTCGGAAGATGAGGAGAAGCAATTGCGTCTGCTTGCTGAGATTTCTAGAGTTATGGGTAAGACGCGTGTTTCTGTGAGGTCTAAGATGTATCATTTAGGTTTGTCTGTAGTTGATGCAGCAGCACCTTCCCCATCCATTGCTGTATCAGTTGCATCAATTGCATCAGTTGCATCAACTCCAAAACCCATAATCGATCAGCCACCCATTGGTCAAGCCCCTTCTCAGGTTCCAATTATAGACCATCAATCCGCTGCTGACTCAGCCTCTTTGCCGAGTGAGGTGTCGCGTTTGCATAATATTATTGTGGGTGTGAAGGTTTACCAGGAGTTTTTCGCCAAGTTTGTTGATTACTGTGGATTAGAGACCGAGGTTTTGGAGTTGAGAAGACAACTTGCGTCGAAGATTGCCGAATCGTCCTGCGATAAATCCTCGTAGGTTTCATTTTGATGAGATTGTGGCTCAGCGGAGTGGGCTTCGCAAAGAATACAGAGTCTACAATGCCTCCCAGAATGCGAAGGCTGATGCAGTTAAGGGTGACACGGCAGCGTTCTTCCAACAAATCTGCCGCCTCAAACCCTTTGGCTACCAGTTGGAACTCGCAAAACTGTATCGTGAAAGCCAGTTTTTGGCGGTTAGGTGGCCACGGCAGACAGGCAAGAGCACCTCAATCGGCGGATTGCTACTGCAGGATGCTTACGAAAACCCCGCTCTACACATTGGGTTCATCGGTCCTAGTTGGCGCCAAACGAAAAATAATCTTGGGCGTGTTGCAGGTTTTTGCCGCAACCTTCCCCACGGAAGCTGCCACATTCAAAAAACCAAAATTAGCTTCAAAAACGGCTCAGTCATAGAAGCTTTTCCAAACAATGCAGATACAATCCGAGGGAACACATTCCATCGACTCTGGTGGGATGAATGCAATTTTACTGCAGGCGACGAAGACCTCTATGATGCAATTCTATTCACGTTGACCACCACAAACGGCAAGCTAGTAGCGAGCAGTACACCGTTTAATCGAGATTCGTTATTTTGGAAGATGTGTAACCACAAGAACTATGCAGATTTTGCTAGGCAACATTTCAGCTGGGAGAAAGCTCTGGATCCGTTGGAACCTTTGTATCCTGAGATGATTGAACGCATCCGGCGGCAGTTTGGGGATGATCCGGCTAGGTGGCGACGGGAAATGGAAGCTGAGTGATCAGAAGACGAAGACGTCTGGTTGCCCCAGAGTTTGATTGTTTCTTGTGTTGGCACAACTAAAAACTGTGGAGTAGACCTTGAACCATTCGATTCTGAAAAAAATTATGAGGGTAGGTTTTTTGGTGGTTTAGATCTTGCGCAAACGCGTGATTATTGCGTTTTTAGTGTAGTTGAAAGCCTCAACGATAGGCTTTATCTGCGGTTCGTGAAAATTTTTCATCAACCTACCACGTATGCGCATGTGCTGGGCTTTATCAAGTTGGTGCAGGATCGCTGGGGTAGCTTTGAAAAAATCCGCGTTGACTATACCCGTGAGGGACCAAGCATTATCGCCGACATGGTAAACGCTGGTATAGACAATGCTGAAGGCGTGAACTTCAGCGTTCCCCGTAAGAGCGAAATGGCTAGCCTAATGAAACAGCGTATGTCAAACCATCAATTCTTTTACCCGTTGCTTAATTGGGAACGTCCCTACCGGGGAGACGTTTGCACTGAGCTTAACATTGAGCGTTATGATTTGCGCAAAGATGGCAATATTGGTTTTTCTCATCCAAGCGGTACTCATGATGATGTGTTTTGGAGCGTTGCTTTAGCCATTTATGGAACCGTTGAAATGCAACCCGAACAATTCGTTGTTGTCGTACCTCGCTGAAGGCTAACTGAGATAGACAAGTCTCTTCATGAAAACTCTTTTAGGTATGACTATGCCATAGTATGACTATGCCAAAGTTATCCCACGTTAGAGTTAAACGGAAAGGCCAAGTCACCATCCCATTAGAACTGCGGTCAAAGCTTGGCATAGAGGAAGGTGCCCTTTTAGAGATTAAAGAAGAAGAAGGCACAATCACTCTGAAACCCACGCCCAGATTGAAAGCGGGCAAGGCAGTAGGAGAACAAGAATACAAAAAAATCATCAGTGAACTCGACGAAGGCCGGAGAAACTGGCGTTGACAAGCATTGCTGATACACGTCTACTACTTACTTTAGAGTTTCCGCCAACCGAAGCTCTTGGTGCAAAGGTTGAGAGTTTTGTTGAAAAAGAAATCCAAAGACAACTAGTTGCACCCTCAATTGTTTTAACTGAATTTATCAAATATGCCGGAGCAAGAATTGGTGAAGACGCTGCCAAGACAAGGATAATGGTACTGAAAGAGAAGGGATTAAAAATAATACCGTTAAGTGAAAAAGACGCCTTGATGGCAGGAAGCCTGCTTCTCACAAACCGAAACGTACCCATTGCCGACGCCTTAATCGCTTCCTTTGTAAAAAACGGAACAGCAGAATACGTAGTTACAGATGACTTGCACTTTAAGGCATTGGGTGTCAAAACGAAATGGATATGAAGCGGCAAACTGCCAAAGGTGAATAAACGCGGTCGCCGGGTTGATACCCAGACGGGCCTCGTCGAATGGATTTCCATTAAATCCGAGTGACTCTAACTATTTTACCTTTTAGTCTCCACCTTTAGTTTTCCACCCGTCTAATTGCAATCAATAGAATACCTATGGATTTACCCCTATCTTAATCATTATTCTCAAATCATTCATCATTTTCAGGGGAGATTGAAAGGACCCTGCAAAACAACCGCAGTTTGAACAGTTTGGGTTTTTCCCAAAGCACCTTATTTTGTTCCATGAAACATCAAAATGAAGGACTTCATTTCGCCATGAACATGAGTCGCGATGGTCTGGAAATTCATACCATTTTAACATCGCTTTTGTCATTAGAAAATGCTTGGGAGATAATGCTTTAACTTTCTTCATTTCGGCTATTAGAGCGGCTCTTTCTTTTTTCATTATGACCATGGAGGAACCGCGGTCGGTTCCACCCGCACAAATATTGCAAACTACGCCTTCGAAACCGTTTTTTTCTGCAATTCTTGTAACATCTTCAAGCTCAGTATAGTTGTCCTTTGTGAGTGTCATATTAATGATAACGCGTTTATCTTCTGAATAGTTTCTCATTACGTTAGAAAAAACGTCATTTCCTCTAATCGAGTCGTTTGTTTTTGGTAACCCATCTAATGAAACAAATAATCTGTGATTAAATTTTTTAGGTATCCTGATTGTTCCGTTTGTTATAACGTAGACCAAAGGGAATATTTTATCAGCAAGCATTAAAACGTCCTGCCTAAGCGCGGGTTCGCCACCTACCAGCAAAACTGCCCTTACTCCTGACTTAAAAAGATTTTTAAATCTTTTTTCCCAAATAGAAATTTGCAGCTCTTGCTTTTTTAGATCTTCTTTACCATGAAAATGATAACAGTGTTTGCACCTGAGGTTACAATTGTCGGTAACATCAATTTCCGCGAAAAATTTTGTTCTGAACATGATTCTCTTCAGATCAAGCCAAAAGAAGAACAAAATTGTCTGCAATTGATTTTTCATTAGAGAATTACAAGTGTTAAAACATTTAAAGTCTTATTATTCTTTGGAAATCATTTGACTAACTAAAGAGCTTTCAGCATCCAGCCCGTGAAATCAGGACTATTGACCAACTGCATAACGATTTTCGGTTTTGGTAGCGTTTTGCGTGTCCTAAATTTTTTTTAGGGCTCTTGAGATGTTAGATATATATTAGTTTTGGAAGCCCACGGAACAAGGTTCAGGTTAGCTAGAAGACAAGAAAAGCATCTTTGAGCGCACTCAAAACATTTTTTAAATGGTAAATTGGGGCTTATGACCCTCCGCCCTTCATTCGGTATAATTTCAGAATTTCTTTCCCTTTAGAATTGACTGGGCTTTCAGTAGGCGATGCGTTGTAAGTTCTCCTAAACTTGACAGGGATTCGGTATCGAGAAAACAACTTGCTGATTCGTCGAAGAGCAAATTTGCCGATGCTGGAAACTCTGATGATGCCGCCCAAAGGATGTAAACTGTAGGAATTCCCTCTAAAGCAGGAATCTCAACTGACATATCCCCGTAATTCACTCTTTTTCCATCAAATAGCTTTGCAGTTTCTGCGAGTTCAGCTGGGTTGCTGCCGAAAGCTTGTGCAATCGGGTCAACTGCTCTTTGCGTAAATGCGTGTTCGTAAGCGTATCCTCCGGGCAGGTCCTTAAACTTCACCAACTTACCCTTCTTAGCTGTCTCGGTAGCTAAAGAATAATGAGCCAAAAGAGCCGTCATGGTTTGGACGCCCCAATCATTATGTGCAGTGCCTTTCTCAAGCGAGTCATGAAATTGATTTGTCTCCAAATTGAGAGTGTAACCTAAGAATTGGTATGTGTTGTCTTCTCCAACTTTTGTAAGCTGTCTTATCTTTTTTAATTGTTCCTCTTGAAGGTTCAACTTAGTCAATTGCTCAACCTCATAACAATTTGACGTAAATCTATTTCAGCGAAATAGGTTAAGAGTTTTGTCTATTGCATTAACCTGTAAACCGGCGGTTGAAGCAAGCTGAGATTACTCTTGTATTATTTCATAAGAAGTTGTGATTTCTGCTGTTTTCTTGAGCATTGCTCCGACTGAACAGTATTTTTCGTTTGACAATTGAATCGCTCTCTCTACAGCTTCTTTACTTACGTTTTTTCCTTTAATTATATATTTTATTTGGATTTTCGTGTAAACTTCGGGCGGTTCATCACGCCTCTCCCCTTCAACTTCAACCCAGTAACCGGAAATGCTCTGACGCTTCTTTTTCAGAATATTAACAACGTCAAAACTTGTACACCCAGCAAGACAAGCCAAAAGAGTTTCCATAGGTGAAGGCGCTGTTTCGTCTCCCCCATATTTCTTGGGCGCATCAAAATTAACTGTGAGTCCACTATCGTTTTTTGCCTCAAAACGAAAGTTACCTTTCCAATTCAGAACTATTTTCTTTTTGTTCTCTGACATACTATTTACTTTAGAATTTGGTGCTAAAAAGTTTTATTCAACGTACTCGATGTCACACATTAACGAAAATTTAATCTATATTGTGAGACGCGGACCATCGCCAAGCAGGAACTATATTTATGGTTTTTCCATCGATTTTAAGGATATCTTGCTGATCAAATGTTAAAATCAATCCTTCAGGCAAATCAAATGTCTCTAAAGCTTCTATAAGTCCATCAACTTCTCTACTTTTGTTGTCTTCATTTAAGGTGTAACAAACTTGGATAGCCTGAGTAATCTTTCTTTCTTCTCTTACTACAAAGTCACACTCTTTTCTGTCCTTAAAATAGAATATTTCCTTTCCACGTCTACGCAGATCCAAAAATACGGCGTTTTCAAGCATTCTGCCTTTGTTTGATGAAAAAGAAACCGAATTGACATCAGCCAATCCATTATCTATTACAAATATTTTCTTAGGATTCACCGACTGTTTCTTTAGAGAATAACTAAACTTAGGAACGGTAAACAAAAGGTAACTGTCTTCTAAATAGGAAACAAACGAAATAGCGCTATTAGTTGAACCCAGACTAAACATTTTTGCAAGACCATTAAAGGAAAATTCAACTCCTACGTTTGAGATTAGAAAAAGTGCCATTTCTTTTATCACTTTGGGGCTTCTAAGTTTATGCCGAACGACTATATCTCGCATAACTATATCGTTTAGCAATTCTTGAAGAATTTCGCTTCTGCCAAATTGAAGGTACTCTGGAAAACCACCTTTGCGCAAATATTCGCCGAAAGTTTCTGAGCCTTCTTTGCCCGATGTGAAAGTGAGAAATTCGCGGTAAGAGAATGGAAATAGCTCTTGCCTTAAGTGCCTTCCCGTAAGCTTAGTTCCAAGTTCCTTGCTCAAAAGTGAAGCGTTTGAACCAGTTATTAGGAAATGTTTGCCCATATCCAGCATAGCTCTTACAAAGATTTCCCATTTTTCCACGTTTTGAATTTCATCAAAATAATAACAGTCTTCCTGTCCGAATTCTTCTTGGAACAGCTCATCTAGCTTCTGGAAATCGTTAACGTCAAAGTTTGTTGCTTTGGGGTCTTCAAAATTAAAGTAATATCTGCCATTTGTTGCTTTCATTACCTGACGTAACAATGTACTTTTTCCGCATCGCCTGATGCCTGATAAGATAACGGCAAATGGCAGCGTAAGGTCAATGTCACGGGTTAATGTTCGAGGTACCCCGTATTTTAGGAAATTGAGGTCTTTTTGTTGAATTTCGATTATGCTTTTTAAGGTCTCTTTGAGCATCATCAACTATGAAACTGTGCATTAGTAAAATATAAATATATGCATCAGTAATGCAAAGACCTAAGTGTCGAGGTCGCCGAGTTTCGAACCCGAGTCGTCAGCGGGGCAGGCTGATGTTCTAGACCAAACTAGACGGTAACCTTTTTTTCCTTACATTCTTCCAGCATTTTTTCAAACTGAGGCTTTAAAGCGGGTAAATCATTGTTAACTGTATTCCAGACCCTTTTCAGGTCGACTCCAAAATACTTATGAATCATTTTATCTCTCATTCCAGCCATTTTCTTCTAATGTATCTGGCTAACCAACTTTGATAGAAGAAGGCAATTTCTTAGTCACTTCAGCAATAATCTCCAGAGCTCTGATTACCGCGAAGGTGATTTTAGTATCTTTAACGAAAATATCTTAATTCATGTTTTTAACAAAAACTGAAGCGTCGTCCATTGCTTTGATTATGTCCTCGATGTAATCGATGAACCTTTTGTCATAAAGTTACAACTTCTTCCAAAACATGCGTTCCAATTCTTGGTTTAAGCGTTCCTTTTTCTACTAAATCAACTTTAATGCCCAATATATCCGTCAGACAATTTTCTAATCCAATAAAATCCAGCAACCTTAGTTTAGAGGACTCATCAAACTCAACCAAGATATCTACGTCACTTTTTTTCTTCTGTTCTACTCTCACATAGGAACCAAAAATGCAGATGCCTTTGACTTGAGAGTTTTTCTTTAGCTCTTCCTTATGCGCGCCTAACGTTTTCTTTAATTGATCAATAGTTATCATTTGATTTTCACTTAATATTCTACTTAGTGAAAAGAAGGTTTACTCTTTAAAAGATGCAAGACTATGGTGCGGTTGCCGGGATTTGAACCCGAGTCGACAGCTTGGGAAGCTGCAGTCCTACCGAACTAGACTACAACCGCAACTATTACCTGCTACCCTAGATAGCAATGCATAGGGATAGTTCATTTGATATAGAAACTTTACTATCAAACCTAAGAGGTCATTTTAGGATTCTGCCCCATCAACAATTTTGGAAAATTAAAGGAGGTCAATAAATAGTTTAAGGTAATCTTTTAAATCATTTACTATTAAGAAGTTGTTTTTGACGTGGTCCTTGCCTTTTGCACCCATCTGTTGAGCTTCCTCTTTGTGGTTTAGCAGGTAGATTGTTTTTTCGGCTGCTTCGTTCACTGTGTTCACGAGGTAACCGTTTGTGCCGTTGATTATTTGCAGTGGTATTCCTCCAACAGGTCTTCCCACTACCGGAATGCCCTTCCATAGGGATTCAGTTACTGTAAGTCCGAAGCCTTCGCGAGTGGACATTTGAAGCATCACGTCCGAAGCTCTTTGGAAAGCGTTCACTTCAATGTCGTTGACGCCTTTAAGGTCTGTTAAGAGGTGAACGTCGTTGTCGTCTCCTGCGTGTCGGGCTGTTTTCTCAAAGTAAGTCCATCCTTCAGGGTCATCCGTGGCCATGCCTGCGATGAGTAGCAGTTGAACCTGAGGAATTTCCTTTTTCACTAATCTGTAAACGTCGATGACTCCCACGGGGTCCTTCCATGGGTCAAAACGTCCAACTTGGGTAATTACTGGTTTTTCAGGATTTACACCGAACTTTTGCAGAACCGCTGAAACCGTCTCTGCGGAAATCTCCTTGTTCTTATCACTTAAAGGGTCAATTGACGGCGGTCTTATGAGTATTTTTGGAACTTTTAAACTGGGGATGACGTATTTTTCCGAGGTAAATATTGCTGCGTCGTAGCGGGTGATGTAGGGTTCAAGAAAACCCCAAACTGACGTGTTCGGAGTTGAAAGGTCTATGTGGCATCGCCAAATCCATTTGTCATTCTTTGCTGGAAGAAACTGAATCATAGCAGCCGGCTGGTTGTCATGAATCACTACAAAATCGGTATTCAAGATTGTTGATTCGCTGTTTTGCCTGTTATATTCCAGATATGTTCTGATTTCTTCTGGTGTAAGGTCTATGTTCATTCCTTGTAGGGCATTATGAATTTTTTTGGTTACGTTGAAAAAATCGAATGATCCTTTGATGACTTCCCAGTGAACATCCAACCCTACATCCTTCATTAACGGGACCAGATTGTGGAGCATTTCAGCTACTCCGCCCCCGTAAGCCGTAGAATTGACGTGTGTGACAGATTTTCCCTTAAGTTTCTCGGCTAAAGCCTTAACCGATTTGACTTCTTCTTCTCCAACAACTCCTACATAATCGTTAAGACTGATTTTCCTAAGTTGCTCTACATGTAACATAAAAATAACCTTCAGAAATTCGATTGCACGTTTGCGACAAATTAATATCATTGCACGCGGATAATAATGTTTGTCAAGTTTCTGGCTTTTAACTATTCAATAAATTTAGCCATAAAACTTATTCAAGAGAATTTACTTTAATGATCATTCCGAGCCGAGTTTTTTATGGATAGAATTTTGATTGTTTCAAATAGGTTACCGATTCAAATACATAAAAAGAATTCTACACTTCAAATTCAACCTACCACAGGAGGATTGGCAACAGGTGTTAATTCTATCCACAAATTAGGCAACAGCCTTTGGATTGGTTGGCCCGGAATCTACCTTAATCAAAAACAGGTGGAAGAGAGAAAACAAATTGTTGATTTATTAAGCAACGAAAAGTATCATCCAGTTTTTCTTACACCGCATGAAATAAAATACTATTATGAAGGGTTCTCAAATAACACTATATGGCCTTTATTTCATTATTTTAACCTCTATGCAACATATGACCTCAAAAATTGGGAGACCTACCAAAAAGTCAACCAAAAATTTTGTGACGAAATAATGAAGGTCGCTAAGCCTAACGACACTATTTGGATTCATGATTATCAACTCATGCTGCTCCCACAAATGTTACGGGAACATTTACCAGATGCAAAGATAGGGTATTTCCATCATATCCCTTTTCCATCGCATGAAATTTTTAGACTTCTCCCATGGCGAGAAGAAATACTTGAAGGCTTACTTGGTGCAAACCTAATTGGTTTCCACACTTACGATTATGTTTTTCATTTTCTTTCATGTGTCCGTCGTATTTTAGGAAACGAAAATTACCTTGGAGAAATTCAAATAGGGTCAAGGCAAACAAAAGTCGATATCTTTCCTATGGGTATAGATTATCAACGATTTTCAGATGCAGGCAACAATCCACTTGTTCAAAAAGAGATGGCACACACGCTACGAAAGATTGGAAAGCGAAAAATAATTCTTTCTTTTGACCGTCTCGACTATACTAAAGGAATCCCACTTCGACTCGAAGCCTTCGCCGCCCTGCTTGAAAATAAACCAGAATACCGAGGAAAAGTCTCCTTCATATTGGTTGCAGTTCCTTCAAGAATTAACGTAAGTCAATACCAAACATTGAAGAAACAAATTGATGAATTAGTAGGTCGAATAAACGGAAAGTACGGCACCACAGATTGGACGCCAGTTACCTATTTCTCAAGATTCCTTCCTTTTGAAACTTTAATAGCTCTATATGGAATTGCCGACGTTGGTTTAGTGACACCATTACGCGATGGCATGAACCTTATGGCTAAAGAGTTCATAGCAACTAAAATCAACGGTTTAGGAGCATTAATTCTATCGGAAATGACAGGCGCGGCGCAAGAGCTTGGAGAGGCAATTATCGTTAACCCCAACGATCAAGAAGACATAATTGAAGCTTTAGAAACAGCTCTTGCCATGCCTATAGACGAACAAATAAAACGAAATCGCATTATGCAAAAACGATTGTCACGTTATAATGTTGAACGGTGGGCAGACGATTTTCTCAACCGCTTAAGTGACGCTTACATCAAACAACAAGAAAGTGCTCAACAAATCATGACTCCAGCTAATCGACTGGAACTCGTCGAAAGCTACGGCAACAGCAAAAAAAGACTAATTCTACTTGATTATGACGGCACACTAGTGCCTTTCGCAACTAAGCCACAAAAAGCAGTACCTACCGAAGATGTAACTAAAATGCTAAGCAAGCTTAGTAAATCATCTTCTAATGAAGTTGTTCTTATTAGCGGCAGGGACAAAAAAACATTTGACGAGTGGTTCAGATCCCTAAAAGTTGGATTAGCCGCAGAGCATGGAGCATGGATTAAAGAACGTTCAGGAGACTGGAAAGCCCTTGAACAACTCTCCGACGCATGGAAAAAAGAAATTCTTCCAATTCTTGAAACATACGCTGACCGAACACCCGGCAGCTTCGTGGAAGAGAAAGATTTCTCTTTAGCTTGGCATTACCGCGCAACCGAACCTACCCTTGGCGCTCTGCGCGCTAAAGAACTCAAAGATAACATTCTATCATCAATATCAAACCTTAACCTAGAAGTACTGAATGGAAACAAAGTAATCGAGATCAAAAGCTCCCTAATTAATAAGGGACGAGCAGCACAGAAGTGGCTTTCAAAACAACAATACACCTTTATTCTTGCAATAGGAGACGACAACACCGACGAAGACCTCTTTGCAGTTCTTCCCCAAGAAGCATACTCAATCAAAGTGGGAGTAACTCCCAGCAAAGCACGATACAGTCTTTCTTCACAAAAAGAAGTTTTACCGCTGTTATGGAACTGCATTGAAAACGAAAAACCCATCAGTAAAAAATAAGCACTAAAGTAGCGCTCGCGAGCAAAGACTTTCTAACACTGGGATAAGGTATAGCGTACTAAAAAAATTAGGAAAAACTGCTTGGAAAATAGATACAGTCAACATTAATGGTGTCAAGCAAGCGAGATATAGAGACTTAAAGACAATGCGGTTCATCAAGAAACCCTAGCTCTATCTTCCTACTTTCAGCTTGCCTTATATCAAGTTGAAAAGAAATCTCAAAGCAAGGATAAGAACTATTATTAGTACTACTACTACAATAGCGTACCAGAGCCAACCAGCTAAACCGCCTTTTTTATTATCCCAAATATTCATTTGTTTATTCACTGCTTGTATAACTGATTCGAAGCCTGTGCGTGATACTATTGCAAAAATAGCACACCAAAGCCACACAGCTAAACTACCGTTTTTAGCATGTAAAAAGCTCATTTTTTTAACACCACCTTGTAAAACTAGCTTACAGTCATTTAACGATTTGTGACTGCAGAACCACAACTACAAGCGAGCGCTGACAGTGAGACAGGCAGTTTGACAGAGAGACATACAGGTTGACAGACTGACAGACAGGGTGCGTGGGCACGCGTGCGTGGGAGAGTATGAGAGTTAGCACGTTCGTCAGTTTGTGAGTTCAAGAGAGAGAGAGGGAGAGAGAGAAAAAAGATTAAAATTTAGTCCGGTGTGTTTGATATTTATGGTGCAGTTGCCGGGATTTTAACCTGAGACGACAACAACAGCAGCCTGCTACACAATAGCCTAATGTCCGTTAAGGATAGAACTCGCGCGTGCGAAACACTGAAACTTTAATATCCCACAACAGGCATTGAGAAATACGACGACGAACAATGACAATTTTTCAGGCAGACCCAACTAAACTTTCGAAAGGCATGCGCCTTATATTGTTAGCAGCCAGCATTCTTGTTCTTTCAGCAGGACTCGACCTTACACTCCTTACCGAGCAGACTGCCACAAGCTTCGCCTGGACGATCCAATCCTTTATGACAGCCGCCTTCCTCGGCGCAGGCTACCTCGCCAGCTTCATCCTGGAATTTCTCGCTTATCGAGAGAAAACATGGGCTAACGCCCGGGTAGCTGTTCCTTCAGTTTTCTTATTTACAACTCTCACTTTGGTTGCAACCTTGTTGCACCTTGATAAATTCCACCTTAACAGCCCCGTAGTTTCAGCTATGGTAGCTGCTTACCTTTGGTTAGCGATTTACATCGCAGTTCCAATTGCCTTGTTGATCCTTCTCATCTATCAAATCAGGCTCCACGGTTTGACACCGAAACGAAAAGCAACACTAAACACTTGGATGCGCCTCGTACTCGCAGCTCAAGGGACAATAATGCTGGTTACAGGCATTACATTATTCATTTCTCCAGCTACAGGCTCTACCTTCTGGCCCTGGGCTCTTACTCCACTGACGAGCCGCGCAATTGGAGCCTGGCTCATTGGAATCGGCGTTATAGCGTTGCATATGACGTGGGAAAACGACCATGTGCGCAACAGGATTGGATACATAAGTTACGCCGTGCTGGGGATACTTCAAGCAGTATCTCTGGTGCGCTACGCCGGAGAAGTTAACTGGTCCATGGCTGGCAGCTGGGTTTATCTGCTCTTCGTCATCAGCATTATCCCAATAGGATTATATGGATGGAAAACGTCGAGACAAACAAAAACCAATTAGCTTTCATTCATTCAAAAAGAGAAGAGTTTATTCCTACTCGGTTTGCTGTCATATTTTTAGGTAAGGCTTCAGCGTCTGTTTTGTTCAATGTAACATTCTGTGTTGACGCAATGGAATCAACCAAGACAGCCTATGAAGGCGACAGTGATAAGAGTCTTTAAGCTATTTTCTCTGTTTTGGCATTGATCAGCCCTAGCACAAGTTGGAAAGTTTCGTCTTCCATAACTTGATGGAATCTTATCATAGCTTTAAGAATTGCACCTCGTTCCTCGGAAGATAGAGCGGTAAATTTTGCTTTAAGTTCCGGCGACATCCTTTGAACATAAGCGTCTTCTAACTTTTTTGAATCCATTCTTCAACACCAAAGTAATACAGTATTTAATGCTCTGTTATTTGTATCTTCATTCAAAGAATTATGGATCTTTCGTTCTTCGGGAAGAAGACCTTCACCAATTTAGCCTTTACCTAAAATACGTAAGCAATAGATAAATCACCATAGCATCGTTTTTAAGTAAAGCTAGCAGAAAACAAGGAGAGATGCTGCGTTTGGACAAGGGAAAGCCTATTCAAAGGATAAAATGTGAAAAGAAAGGGCAGAAAATCATTAGAGCACTGTGGCTTGCGGTAGGTTTAGTCTGTGTTGGTCTAGGAGCCATTGGGATGGTATTACCAATTTTGCCCACCACGCCTTTTCTTTTAGCTGCTGCAGCTTGTTTTTGCAAAAGTTCAACAAGAATGTATGATTGGCTATTGAGTAACAAATGGTTCGGCGAATACATCCGAAATTATAGAGAGGGTCGGGGGCTTCCGATGCGGACAAAGATTACTGCTCTCTCGGTAATGTGGGCTACGATTGGTATTTCGACTGTTTTTTTGTTAAACCGTCTTTTGCCGCCTCAATTGATTTTGCCAATGCAAATAGTGATGATAGCAGTTGCTGTAGGAGTTAGCATTCACATTCTTAGGTTGCCGACATTCAAGAAAAGATAAGCAACGAACTTGGTTAGTTTTGTTTATTCAAAGGAAAAAAGAAAGGGAGAGCTATGAGCAAATCCGGACTCAAACCGATTTGAGTCTGGTGTCGTACCATATTGTCATCGCTGGCTACTTCTTGTTATGACTATGGCAGGTCGAAGCGGTCAAGGTTCATTACCTTATTCCACGCCGCTACGAAGTCACGCAGGAACTTCTCCTGGGAGTCCTCAAATGCGTAGATCTCCGCCAAGGCCCGGAGTTGAGAGTTAGAACCGAAAATGAGGTCTACACGAGTGCCAGTCCATTTTAGTTTGCCCGTTGCGCGATCGCGACCCTCGAACACATCTTCGTCTTCCAATGTTGCCTTCCATGTCGTGCTCATATCGAGCAGATTCACGAAGAAGTCATTGGTGAGCATCTCTGGCCGCTTAGTGAGGACACCATGCTGGGACTTTCCAAAGTTGGCATTCAAAACGCGCATACCGCCAACGAGAACCGTCATCTCAGGAGCGGTCAGCGTCAACAGTTGCGCACGATCAACCAGCAGTTCCTCTGCAGATACGGCGTATTTGGTTTTGAGATAGTTACGGAACCCGTCTGCAGCTGGTTCGAGTACGGCGAATGACTCAACATCGGTTTGCTCCTGCGATGCATCCGCGCGTCCCGGCGTAAAGGGAACGGTTATTTCGTGACTGGCGTTCTTTGCAGCTTGCTCAATACTTGCACAACCACCTAAGACAATCAAGTCGGCAAGTGAAACCCTCTTTCCGCCCGATTGTGCGCTGTTGAATTCCTGTTGGATTACCTCAAGCACCTGCAGCACCTTCTTCAGTTGAGCTGGTTGGTTGACTTCCCAATCCTTTTGCGGCGCAAGACGAATACGCGCCCCGTTCGCACCTCCGCGCTTGTCGGAGCCACGGAATGTGGACGCAGAGGCCCATGCAGTGGAAACCAAATCCGAGATTGACAGACCAGAGGCAAGGATTTTACCTTTGAGGTCTGCAATGTCCTGCTCGTCAATTAGTACATGATCGACTTTAGGTAATGGGTCTTGCCATATCAAATCCTCCGCTGGAACCTCCGAGCCGAGATAGCGCGACCGAGGGCCCATATCGCGGTGGGTAAGCTTGAACCACGCTCGGGCGAATGCATCTGCTAGCTGATCTGGGTTCTCGTAGAAGCCCCTTGAAATCTTCTCATAAACTGGGTCGAACCGCAAAGCGAGGTCAGTGGTCAGCATGGATGGCGCGTGACGCTTTGAGGGGTCGTGCGCATCCGGCACGGTTCCAGCACCTCCATCACCTTTCGGCTTCCATTGATATGCACCGGCAGGGCTCTTGATCAGATCCCAGTCATAGCTGAATAGGTTTCGTAAGAAGTTGTTGCTCCACTTAGTTGGCGTCTGGGTCCAGATGACTTCCAGGCCGCTGGTTATCGTGTCATCGCCTTTGCCTGTACCAAATTTGCTCTTCCAGCCAAAGCCCTGTTCTTCGATGAGGGCAGCTTCAGGCTCAGGACCAACATGTGACGCATTGCTAGCGCCGTGGGTTTTACCAAAGGTGTGACCGCCCACAATGAGGGCCACTGTCTCCTCGTCGTTCATCGACATACGGCCGAAGACCTCGCGGATATCTTTGGCAGCAGCAAGCGGATCCGGGTTGCCGTTAGGGCCTTCCGGATTGACGTAGATTAGTCCCATCTGCACAGCAGCAAGCGGATTTTCGAGGTTCCTCTCCCCTGAATAGCGTTTGTCCTCTAGCCAGGTGGTTTCTGAACCCCAGTAGACGTCCTCTTGCGGCTCCCAGATGTCCTCGCGCCCACCGCCGAAACCGAAGGTTTTAAATCCCATTGATTCAAGCGCGCAGTTGCCGGCAAGGATCATCAAGTCTGCCCAAGAGATTTTCCTGCCGTATTTCTGCTTGATTGGCCAAAGCAAGCGGCGTGCCTTGTCGAGGTTAACGTTGTCTGGCCAGCTGTTGAGAGGCGGAAAACGCTGCGCCCCAGAGGAGGCCCCTCCACGACCGTCGCCCTTGCGGTAGGTGCCTGCGCTATGCCAAGCCATCCGGATGAATAGCCCCCCGTAGTGACCGTAATCTGCCGGCCACCAGTCCTTCGAGTCAGTCATCAGGGCATAAAGGTCCTTCTTCAGGGCTTTCAGGTCGAGTTTTTTGAATTCATTAGCATAGTTGAACTCCTTGCCCATCGGATTGGACAGGGAGGAATACTGGTGCAAAATATTCAGGTTCAACTGGTTCGGCCACCAGTCTCGGTTTGACTTACGCATACGGCTAGTGAGTTCCTTTTTATCATTCAAAATAATACAACTCCTTGATTTGTGATAAGGCGTTTTCCTTTCATATTCAGAAAAACCCCTTTTCTTACCTATAGAGTCCTTCTCTAAAGGTTTATTTAAGAATTATTATTATCTAATAATACGTATGGCTACCTCCGAGAAATCCGACGCTGCAGCAATTGAGGCTCTACGCAACAAAGGATACAAAGCAACCCCCCAAAGAATCGCTATTTGCCGCATTGCCCTTCACAGCAGCGAGCACCCAACCGCCCAAAGCATCTACGATAAAGTCAAAAAAGTTCATCCAACCGTAAGCCTAGCAACAGTTTACAAAACCCTTCAAGTACTCAGAGACTTGGATTTAATCCAAGAACTCAATTTCCCCAAAGGACAAGCAAGATTTGATCCCTACATCAATCCCCATGTAAACCTGATTTGCCAACAATGCGGAAGCATAGAAGACTTAGATGACCCAACTGCAAGAGAAATAACAGAAAAAGTGTCAGCTGTAGCCAAATTCAAGCCAAATGGGCAGCGCATAGACGTTTACGGCATTTGCCAAAAATGCAGCAAAGTACCCAAACAATAATTTGATCTTGCCCGCCGCGACGGCAAATTTTAGCTTTCTTACATGTAGGAAAATTCGTGCAACAACGTTTGTACATATGGCCCTCTTAAAAGGCAGCAAAAATCGCTAAAAAGCCTTTTTCGCTCTTCATGAAAGCTCAATTCTACATAAACAGGGGATTAGAAAAAAAGCTGGTGGTGTGTGCCCACTTACTCAATCTCGTCTTTCTGCAACTTGCTTTAATTTCTCAAGTCCTTTGGGCCACATTTCTTTAAACATATTGTAAAACTCGTCGTCAACATCAGCATCTACTTCAAACTTCGTTGCATCGCCTTGTTGTGTGAGAGTATAGTTCTCATAAGCTGGAACCCACTTCCTCGCTGCCTCGCTTGTTGTGTCTTCTCTGCCGCCCAAAATGATGCCTAGGTGCCTAATCGAGATAAAAGAAGGCTTTCTGCTTTCAGCTATTTCAGAGAACATTCCTTCTTTCTCCCCTTTTTCGTTTACCGCTAAAAACTGTATTTTATCGCCTTTGTTCCAACCGCCTTCAAAGTAGGAGCCTTCATGGAATGGACTTGTCCACTCTCTATATTTTTTGTCGTCCACAATTGCGTTCCAAACTTCTTCGGGTTTTGCTTGGACGAGTAATTCAAAATGCATTTTCCGCATAAATATCCCTTATCAAACTGGGGTCTTGAAAAATATTATCGTTTGTGACTGAGGCATTGCAGCAACACACGTATCTCTTATGTTTAACTAAAGAAGCTAATGATCTCTTGCAAGAGAAGCGCTGATGCAGTATCGATTGCATCATGCCCTTTCTTGTCGGCAGTTTCTTTATTGTGAGGCTTTGTTCGCACTCTGATTCAACAACCCTTTTGCTAGTATTCTTTAGCTCAGCTGCTTGGGGAATCGATAAATTTGGCGTCGCTTGACAACTTCGATTTAGCGATATAGCAGCATGGAAGGGCGTTTAGGAGGGTATTTTGGAAGCCTGTATTGGTTGCCTGGGAAGTGCCCGAAAAGAAACAAACTCACCATAATTCAACTCTATTTTTAAGTGAAAAAATGAAGTTATTTATACAGCTTAATAGAAGTGGTTTCCTAATCAGCGGCGATAATGTTGTCTAGCGACGTTTTGTCAAAATCTTGGGGAAAAGCAATGGGAACTGACAGAAAACAGTTTGACATGTTTTTTGACAGGATGCTGGATGGCTTTGCTTATCACAAAATTGTTGTTGACAAATCTGGCAAGCCGATTGACTATATTTTTCTTGAGGTTAATGAGCCCTTTGAAAGAATGACGGGAATCAAAAGAGAGCGAATATTAGGCAAAAAAGTAACAGATGTTCTCCATGGTATTGAGAAAGACCCTGCAGACTGGATTGGCGTTTACGGACGTGTTGCTTTAACTGGAGAGCCGGTTCAGTTTGAGAACCATGCAGGTCCGTTAGGCAAGTGGTTCAAAATATCGGCTTATTGTCCAAAGAAAGGCCATTTCGTCGCTTTATTTGAGGACATTACAGAACGCAAAAAAGCTGAAGAGGCTCTAAAAGAAAACGAGAATAAATTCCGGGCAATTGCTGATTTTACATATGATTGGGAGTATTGGATTGCACCCAACGGACACCTGATTTATGTTTCGCCTTCATGCAAAAGGATCACTGGCTACGATGCTAAGGAGTTCATCAAAGACCCTAAACTTCTAACCCGAATTGTTCACCATGAAGATAAATCAGTTGTTGGTTCACATTTTGATTTGATAAGTTCAGAAGAGTTGCATGCCGTTGATTTCCGAATCCTGACCAAAGATGGAGAGACGCGGTGGATTTCGCATTCATGCCAAGCTGTTTTCGACAACAATGGCAAATGGGCGGGTCGCCGTGCCAGCAACCGTGACATCACCAGGCGCAAGAAAACGGAGCAAGAATTATCTATCTCTCTCGAAGAATCACAGCGGCGTGAGTCTGAGATTTCGGCATTATTGAAGGCATCACGAACAGTTCTGCTAAACAAAAAATTTCCTGATTCTGCTCAAGCAATATTTAATTCTTGCAAAGAACTACTTGGTGCAACAGCCGGCTATGTTGCCCTCTTAAGTGACAACGGGAAAGAAAATATAGTCTTGTTTTTGGATTCAGGAGGGCTTCCTTGCTCAGTTGATCCTTCGCTTCCTATGCCTATTCGCGGACTCCGTGCCGAAGCATACAACTCTGGTAAAGTAGCGATTGAAAATGATTTTCCAAGAAGCGAGTGGCAAAAATTCTCGCCTAGAGGTCATATGCTACTCGAGAACGTATTGTTTGCACCATTGACAATTGAACAGAGAACGGTCGGAGTAATTGGGTTAGCTAATAAGCTGGGTGGATTCACTGAGCGTGATTCCGAAATGGCAAGTGCCTTTGGAGAACTTGCTTCGATTGCATTAGTAAACAGTAAAATGCTTGAGATGCTGGAAGAAAATGAAAAAGAGTTGAAGATGCACTCTGAACATTTGGAGACGCTTGTTAAGGAACGCACTAATCAGCTAAAGGATTCAGAGCGTTTAGCCGCCATCGGCGCGACTGCGGGCATGGTTGGTCATGATATTCGTAATCCGCTGCAGGCGATAATTGGCGATATTTATTTGGCTAAAACAGAATTAACTGCGATTCCAGAGAGTGATGAGAAAAAGAACGTTCAAGAAAGCCTTCAGGAAATTGAAAAGAACGTTGATTACATTAACAAAATTGTAGCGGATTTGCAAGACTTTGCTAGACCACTTAATCCACGTGAAGAAGAAACAGACCTAAAATGTGTAATCGATGACTTGTTGGCTAAGAACGGTTTGCCTGAGAACGTTAAGGTAAGTGTTAAAGTCGACACTGGAAAAGTTGTGGCTGACTCCACTTTCATAAGCCGCATTATGTACAATTTGGTAAATAACGCAGTTCAAGCAATGCCAAAAGGCGGCAAACTTACAATTCGTGTCAACAAAGAAGGAAACGATGTTGTAATAATGGTTAAGGACACCGGCGTAGGTATTCCTCAAGCAGTTAAAAGTAAATTGTTTACGCCAATGTTCACTACAAAATCGAAGGGTCAAGGATTTGGTTTGCCTGTGGTTAAACGTATGACTGAAGCATTGAGCGGCACAGTTTCCTTTGAGAGTGAAGAGGGCAAAGGGACAACTTTTGAAGTACATTTGCCGGCACAGAAGGTTAAGCCTTAAAACTGCTCTTTTAAATGATTAAATAGCATACATAAGGCGTTGCGTTGGACGTAAAACCCTACTTAAGAAAAAGCAAAACGTTTTCTCCTTAGTTTTCCAGTTATTTGAAATCATCTTATCTCTTTGCCCGCTATTGTATTTGTATCCAGATTTGTTTCGTTGAGCATATGTTTTCCCCTTTTTGAGGGCAAATTTGGAAAATATGTGAATCAAATTTGGATATTATGCAAGCCATAAAATTAAGGAAAAAACTTCAATTCACCAATAATCCCGGATACAACTTCTTGGCACTGGTAAAGAAGGCTATTTGCTGTGCATAAGCGCAATCGTAGTTAATGCTTTACTTCTTAGGCAGATAGAACTGATTGCTAAAGAAAACAAGTTATCTTTGATTCTTGAACAAGGCTACTGGATGCTTATTGGTCAAAGCAAATAGCAGATTGCTTTGCTTTAACGGTGTACGCACTTAAAACTTGTCTTTATCGCAGAGAAACCCTACTTGAAGATAGGAGTTTTAAAGAATTGAGGATAGATTATTCGGTTTTTTCAGATATTCACCGTTTAGCAATTTGGGTTGGCAACATAATTGTGAAGGTTGTTCCCACGTTTACAACTGTTTTTACTTTTATGGAGCCTCCATGAGCCTCTACAATGCGTTTGCAAATGGCTAAACCGAAACCCATACCCTGCGCTTTCGTTGTAAATAACGGTGTGAAAAGCTTTTTCAAAGTCTCTTCAGGTATCCCTGAGCCAGTATCAGTGAAAGAGATCTCCATAGCGTCTTTTGTTTGGCAACTTCTGATTTCGAGTGCCCCTTTCTGCGGCATTGCGTCAACTGCATTCTTTATAAGATTTATGAAAACTCGCATCATCTTATCAGCATTGACCCAAATCCAAATCGCTTTTTGAACATTGTTTGTTCTTTGTATTCGATCTGGAACCTTAACCATCCGTAGCGCCTCCTCCACAAGAGTGTACGCCTCGTATTTTGAACGTTCCAGATTCATCTCTTTTGAGTATTCTAGTAGGTCATTGATGATTTTGTCAGAGTGATCGATTGATTTATCGATGATTTCAAGGAATGCCTTAAATTGTGTTTCAGAAATTGCCTTGCCTTTCTTTTTCAAGAAATAAGTTGCATTCTTTATGCTTGCTAGTGGATTGCGTAGGTCATGTCCAACCATGCCTGCTAGTTCGCCTATAGCGGCTAAACGTTCAGATTTAACAAGTTGCTTATTAGCATCTTTTAGCTGGGCGGTTCTTAAATCTACCAGCCATTTTAAGTGTTCCGAATAGGTTTTTAGTTTTCTTTCTAAAACCTTTTTGTGTTCTTCAGCTTTTTTGCGTTCTGTGGTGTCTTCTAATTCAGCTATGAAAAGGGTGGGTTTTCCATTTTCGTTTCGTACAGAACTAACCATTATTTTTCCGTTTATTATTGTTCCGTCTTTTTTGAGATATCTCTTCTCAAGCACAAAAGAGGATATAACCCCACTTTCCAGTTTGCCCAGTTTTATGATGCTTTCTTTGAGATCCCCCAAATGAGTTATGTCCTTGAAACTCAATTTTCGTAGTTCTTCTTCAGTGTATCCTAATATTTTGCAAAAAGCTTCATTTGCACTCAAGAAATATTTGTCAGCGCCAGATGTAGCAATCCCGATCGGAGAGTTGGCAACTATTGCTCTTGACTTTTTCTCGCTCTCTACCAAGGCTTCCTCGACTTGTTTCCGTCGAGTAATATCGATAGCGATCCCTCGTAAACCAACATTTTTATTTCCATCCATAATCGGCTTACTTAAAATCATAATTGGAAAGGAACTGCCATCTTTTTTAACAAAAGAGTATTCATCTATTGCAGAAGGCTGATTTGTCAATGCTCTTTTGAAGTGTTCCTTGGCTTTTTCCTTGGCTTTTTCTGCAATCAAATCGAAGACGCAAGCGCCTTTAGCTAAGTCTTCCTTCGTGTAACCAGTCATTTCAAAGGCGTTCTGGTTTGCATAAATCAATTTGCCATTAATGTCCGTCTCAAATACAATTTCAGGTAAAGAATCCGCAAGATCCCTATATTTCGCCTCACTTCTAATCAAAGCATCCTCCGCATTCTTGCGTTCAGTAATATCTAAAAACACTATCTGTACAGCTGGTTTTTCTTCATATTCAATGAGGTTTGCGCAAGCTTCTACCCATTTTATTGAACCATCTTTTTGAATCGCACGATACTCAAAGCAAGATTCAACTTTTTCTCCTTGTATCCGTTTTCTAAAACGGTTGGAAAAAGTTTCTCGGTCATCAGGGTGAATCTCTTTTTCAATTTCTTCTGGAGATAGATTAATTAATTCTTCAGGAGGTATTCCGATAATTTTTCCTAATGCTGAGTTGGAAAACACAAGCTTTGGGGAAGGACCTTGAACAACTGCTATGCCTTGAAGAGAGCTGTCCAGAAGACTGCGGTACTTTTTCTCCGACACGTAAAGAAGTTTTAGGGATTCCTTTCGCTCCACTGTTTTAACCAGAGCATGTTTTAGTTCACCGTATACTGTTTCAGGGTTGCCTTGCTTGTTGATGTATGCGTCGGCTCCAAGGTTTAATGCTTTGATGGCGACTTCTTCTCTGCTTTTGTCAGTGAATAGGATAAATGGAGTTTCGTTTTTTTGTTCACGTAACTCCGCTAGGAATTGTAAGCCGTCTTTTTGTGGCATCTCGTAATCAGAAATTACAACATCATAATTTCCAACTGCCAATTTGCTAAGAGCTTCAGCCACGCAATGGGCATGGTCAATCTCAAGCCTGTTTTCCAGATCTATTAGCACTATTTTTGAATGTTCCAGAATGGATGGGTCATCGTCAACATGTAACACTCGAATAACCTTCTTTTGGTTCGAAGTCGGCAAGGCATCTACTTCTACAAGTATTCTATTCTGGTTGACGGTTTCTATTAGTCATGTCCCACAGAGCTATAGTTTATGATTTGGTGATAAGTGATTTATGAATTTCAAATACTAAACAAGGGTAATTTGTTTAGTAGGTGTTGGTAGCACTGTTGAACGTGAGACTTGTTAACGCTTGGTTCATCAACATTGTTCATTAGTCAGAATCAATAAGGTTTTTATATTAACCCGAAAATATTTTTGTTAGCCATGAAGAATCAAAAGAAGAACCGCAAAGAAAGACGCAAAGAAATCCTGGCTGAAATTCTACATCAACACAATCTTTAGCGGTTAGTAAATATTAAAATCCTTCAGAGAAGAGCAGACCTGAGGTTCTGGCAAAAGCTGCAAATAGTCAATATGCTAAATCTTGTTAAGCCCTAATAATTTAAGGGCAACTTTGATTTTTCTTCGGCACACTAATAGTAATCGTCAAAAATCATATTTTATGGATTGTTGTTTCATTTTGTGACAACATTATCTTATATTGTTTCAAGCGCTAATACGCTAACCAGACATAGACCAACAAAAGCAGATAGTTGGGCGGGTCTGGCTGCCAAAATCAGGTAAGACATAACTAACCATTTTAGTCTTATCCGATATTGGCGTACGGCTAAATCCTTCCAATCATCACTTTTCTTCCCCCCCAAAAAATCACTTGTTTATTATGTAAAGAAGCTATTTTCTATGGCTTGAAAATCAGCAAATATTTTTCGTTTTTGTCCTCGTCAATCATTGGGTTTGGATTGCGGATTTAGTTTTAATCCAAAAAAAGTTGGATTACAAGAAGACATATATTCTGGTTGGATTATCCAACCAATTAAGAAGGAGTGGAGAGGATGAACAACAAAAAACTCACAATCACAATAGCGCTCATGCTCTTACCCGCTTTACTATCCTGCACACCGGGAATAGTAGCTCAACAACCAGCCGTAGATTGGTGGCCTATGTTTCATCATGACTCAGCCCACACAGGTTACTCTACCTCGACTGGGCCGTTAACCAATCAAACGCTGTGGAAGTTTAAAACTGGCAATTCTGTAGAGTATTCTTCCCCATCAATCGTAAATGGTGTTGCTTATGTCGGCTCGCAGGACCGCACCTTTTATGCCTTGGATGCTGCCACAGGCAACAAAATCTGGAGCTTCGCAGCGGGTAATTCAATTAAATCTATTGCCGCGGTTGCTAACGACGTCGTCTATGTTGGGTCTCTTGACAACAACGTTTATGCCTTAGATACTAAAACAGGCAACCAAATATGGAAATTCAAAACAGGAAACCAAGTGTATTCTTCACCTAACGTAGTAGATGGCGTGGTGTATGTCGGGTCAAACGACCATTTCGTCTATGCATTAAAGGCAGAAGATGGAAGCAAAATATGGAGCTTTCAAACCAGCAATTATGTGTGGTCCTCTCCCGCCGTGGTTAATGGAGTGGTTTACGTTACCTCTTGGGATAACGTTTACGCATTAGATGCCTCGACAGGGAATAAGATCTGGAGTTTTAAGCCGAAGGATTCTATGTATTCTTCCCCTGCGGTTGCGGGCGGCGTCGTTTACTTTGGCTCAAACGACCACAACCTGTACGCTTTGGAAGCAGGAAGCGGCGTTAAAATTTGGAACTTCACAACAAACGGCTATGTAACGTCATCTCCAGCGGTTGCGGACGGCATTGTTTATTTTGGTTCAGACGACCACAACGTTTACGCTCTGAATGCCGAAACGGGCCAAAAGGTATGGAGCTACAAAACTGGAGACGCAATAGACTCCTACGCGGCTGTCGCTAATGGAGTAGTTTACATTGGCTCCAAAGACGATTATGTTTATGCTTTAGACGCGAAAACCGGCGAAAAAATATGGACTTACAAGACTGGCGCCGACGTGGAATCATTTACCTCTGTTGCGAACGGCGTTGTCTACATAGGATCAAACGACTACTACATCTACGCCATTGGAGCAATTACCACTCAACAACAAACCTCTCCATCGCCTACAGGCTCGCCCTCACCCACAGTCCCAGAGTTTCCGTTATGGACAATTACCGCATTGCTTAGTTTAATGGTAGCTACTGCTGGTTTGTTGGTCTACCACAAACGCAAAGCTAAATCTTTTTGAATATTTAAGATTTTAATAGTTATCTCCCTAAGCGCTTTAATAGAAAGCATCGAAAGCCAACTTTTGAATAAGTAGCTTGTGAAATTTAAACCAAAACTCAAACAAATACCTTGTGAAAACTTCCTTTCTAAAGAAGCGCTCTTTCTTGTCTCAAAAGTACATTTTAAAGTAATGCGTTTAGGAGGTCCAGAAATTTAGACTTAAGTTTGGTGAATTAACCCTGACAAAGTTTGTTTCTTGTTTTGGTCTAAGAACGAGGTATTAAATATCAAAGTGAGTCATATGTTTTTCGAGGAAGGGTGTTTAGTGTTTATGGTTGCTGACGACATTGATCAAGACCGGCAACGGGCCGAGGTTTTTGACGCTCTAAGTCATCCGACCCGAATAATGATTCTAAAAGCCTTAAGCGATGAAGCTGTGGGTTTTGCTGATCTAAAGAAGAAACTTGGCATCGAGAGCAGCGGGCATCTCCAGCATCACCTGAACAAGCTCAATTACTTAGTGAAAACGGATGAATATGGAAAGTACACGCTCTCAGACCAAGGAAAGGATGCACTGCTCAGCGTTCAGGCTATAGAAAGGACGACCAAATTAGAGAAAAAACAAAACGGAAAAGTCCACAGGCCTAAAAAGAACAATATCTTGTTAACAACAGTCATCGCACTTGCTTTCCTTTTGGCAGTAAGTTCAACTCTTGCAGTGTTCGAATACGCAACCCTCGGCAACCAGACATCGTCTTACCAGAATGAACTGAGCAAACGAAACAAAGCAATTACACAGCTTGACACAGCACTAAACTTTTCACAAGCAATGCTCAGCATAAAAAAACCTCCTGAACCTCAATACCTGACAAACCTTCCCGACAGCAATAATGAGGGCAAGCCCACAAAAATCCTTCTTCTTTCAACAAACATCGGTTACTTCTACGGTCCTAATCCATGGCCATTCAATCAGACGCTTAGAAATGCATTAACAATACCATTGGATAACGGGTCAATAAGGTTGCCTGATTTCGGTTGGCAGTACACGCCTGGAAACTACAGATGGTTATTTATGGGCGGAGAACCGTACCTAATGATGGGCGCCACAATTAAAAACGATTATACAGCGGCGGATGCTGGAAACGGCAATCCTACCGCGCCAATTGGTAATATTAGAGGTTCCTATCTTTCTTATCTTAGCTTGACAGCAAGGCTCTACAGCCAGAATGGCAGCATTGTTCAAACCACACCCCTAAATGTCACTTACGCCCCAAATAACATGGCATTGGGAGATCAAAAATTTATTTCAGAAAGTGGTGCGACAACACAGGTCATCTTTTATCTTTCCCCTTCCAACCTGAGCATTGACCACTACGAAATCTATGTATCTTCCCTATCAACCCTTCCCCAATCTTGAATAAACTTAACTCAATATCAGCTCGACGTGCGACATCTGGTCGGAAACGGGTTTGTGTACTTGGTTTTTGCTTCTGGCTTTGTCAGCGGTTGCTCGGGATTTGTTACATCTTTGTCTATTCTGCTTTTGTGTCGTTCTCTTTCGCTGGAAGCTGTCTTTTCTGCTTTTTCAGGAACTTTGCTTTTTACCTACTCGTCTTTATCCCTTCTTGTCTTGATTACTCATAAAATCCCTAAAATCTTGCTCATTTCGGAATTATTAAGAACTGTTTTTGCCACGGTTTGTATTCAATTTTAGCTTCTAAAGCAATAATGATTTTTACTTAGGCGACAAAGAAACTTCAAAGAGAATAATATATCAACTTTACCAATTGTTAACTATTTATTTTAGGATTCTATCAGCGTCGACGTTGTATCCGCAGTTTATTAGTTCACGTATGAGTGCAAGCTTCCAGCTATCTCGGTCATCGAACGCAGTGACTTTCATGCCTTCAAAATCTGTGGGACCGTCGAAGTTTTGGCATTCCCTTTGGAAAACAAGCACGTTGCCCCTGCCAAGTTTACCCAATAGAAAACCAAGCTCGAAAACCACGTCCTGTCGGGGTCTGAGCTTGCGTTTTGTTGGTGGTTCATCTTTTACGAACACGGATTCATCGGGAGAAAGCAAAACCACCGCGAAACTAACGTCGGAGTAGTCTTGGAAGCGTTCGACGATTTTTCTACCTTGACTTGGTTCTTCGCACATAACCACTGGTACAAGCCAGAGTTTAGTCAAAGCATTAGTGATAGCCTGCTTCATCTCGTCATCTTTGCCACAAACAACAAAAATCCTTCGTCGAGTATCCGAAGTAGATTTTACTGATTGAATTGGAGTTATGCTTTTTATGGTTGGGGGTAAGAATTTCTCGGTGCATAGGTAGGCGCCTTTGACTTTGCCTTTGAGTATGTTTTCGATGAGGTATTTTTTGTCTTTGGCGACTACGAGATTTTCTTGGTTTGGCAGAGTTAATTTGTCGGCTGTTTGGTAGGACCAAAAGATAACGGCTTTAATGACTTTATTGGGGTTGAGAAGTTTACCCAAAAACCAGAAGGGTTGGCCCATGGTGAAGGGTGAGGAGATGGTGCGTACAAGTTCCTCTTGTGGAACGTTGAATCGGATGCCGGATTTGTCTGGTTCAGCATATTCTATGTAGATGTGGTATTTGGGAGGTGCTTGCACGTTAATCGAGTGCTAATCAGCAATTATAGGAACAAAAACTTTGCCATTCCCCGCGAGCCAAAATTAAATTGCACAGTCGAATAGCTCCATGGGGAAACGGAACGATTCCCGGCTTCTCTTAAGCCCGCCCTCAATAAACTCGATTGCCATAAACGCTTCTGGCGGGTTAGCCTCTTTCATTTTGAGTCCCCATTCGCTGGCTCGTCTGAAACCAAATCTGGGATAGTAATTGGGGTGCCCAACAACTAAAACCGAACAGTACCCCCGCTGTTTGACAGTTGCTAATCCAGCTTTTGTCAATTCGCCGCCCACACCCCGGCGTTGATAGCTTGGATGCACAGAGAGTGGAGCTAAAACAAGCGTCTGTAGAGTTTCATCGTCCACTTTGACTTCTATGGGGAAAAACAGGATGTGCCCGATTACATGACCTTCGTACTCGGCGACCAAGGATAACTCTGGAACATAATTTGGGTTTTGCCTGAATTTCTCAACAAGTTGGCTTTCAGCGCTGCGCCCAAATGCTAACCGGATAACCTCAAGCACCTCAGCTGAATCTGCTTCAGATTCCTGCCTAATCTTAACATCCAAATCGAACGACACCAAACAAATATCCTAATGAGGCCACAAGCATTTTGAAGTTTTGCTTGCACCCGCATAATTTGGAAACAAAATCGTTATGAGACAGAAACCTACACATTTAGCGTGCAAGGAGAAACAAGCTCGTGCCTAAAAACTACACTTACGATGACGCGGGAGTAAACCGCAAACAACGCGTAGAATCCAAAAAACAGCTTAAAAACCTGCATGAAACCTACAAGCACAGCCTCTTTGGCGGCGTCATGCATCTGCCTTACGGGAACATCTTTCCGATCGGCGAGAACACTTTTTTGGATTTAGTCATCGAAGGTGTAGGCACCAAAGTTCTTGTGGCGCAGTTGGCACAAAAATATGACACCATAGGAGTAGACGCAGTTGCGATGGCTGTTAATGATGTGATTCGTTCTGGCGCCAAACCGCTTTCCATAGCGGATAACATTCATGCGCAAGCCAGTGAACCCACACTAGTAAACGAGTGGCTAAAAGGCATCATCCAAGGCGCCAACGAATCCGAATGCCCCGTTACAGGCGGCGAAACAGGTGATGTAGCTGAATTAATCAAGGGCTTAGCAGAAAACGCTGGGTTTGACATGGTTGTCGCATCTGTGGGCAGGGTTGAACGTAAAGAAATCATTACGGGCGAAAACATTAAGCCAGGTGACCCAATCATCGGTTTAGCGAGCAGCGGCTTGCATAGTAACGCTATCACGCTTGCGAGAAAAATCCTCTTCAAGCATTGGGGTGGAAAATACTTGCCAAACGACTTCCCAGATGGGTTGGACAGGGAAGTGGTTCTTGAGGTTTTGGAGCCCACGAAAATCTACGTTAAACCAGTTTTGAAACTTGCTCGCGAAGTCAAGGTTAAGGCAGCTGTCCATATAACGGGTGATGCTTACTTGAAATTTAACAACCTCGCCAACTACTCTTCGGGCATAGGTTTTAAATTTAACAACTTTAAGCCGCATTCAATCTTTGGGTTAATCCAGAGGACCGCGGCTGAACTGGGCTTAACTATAACCGACGAAGAGATGTTCAAAACGTTTAACATGGGCTGGGGCTTTGGCATCGTGGTGGACAAAGCAGATATCGAGAAAGCATTAACCGCACTAAAGCAGGCTGGCGTGAACCCTGAGATAATTGGCAAGATAACTAACAAACCAAAAGTCGTGGAAATAGATTACAAGAACAAACACATGGTTTTCACGTAAAGTATTGCTTTTTTCTTGACGAAAGCGTTTAAATCCCAAAGCATAATTTAGTGGCTTATGAAATACGCTGCCAAAATTGAAGTCAGCCTCAAACCCGGACATAGCAACCCGGAAGGCGAAACAACCGCACGTTTACTTGCGGAACTCGGCTACAAGGTTCAGGCGGTGGATGTCAGCAAAGTTTACACTGTAACCCTTGATGCATCAACGCTAATTGAAGCTAAAGAGAAGGCAGAAGATATGAGCAAACGCCTATTGGCAAACCCAACCAAAGATAACTACACCATAAGCGTCGTTGAATCCAAATGAAAGCTAACCTCTATGCCCAACGCAAAAACAGCCCAGTTTTAGAAGTTGCAATAGCAAAAGCTACCCTAGAGGAACTTACTGAAATCAACAATGAATTAGCCTTAGGTTTTAGTCAACAAGAACTATGCAACATTCAAACTTATTTTAAAGAAGAAAACCGAAATCCAACCGATTTGGAACTACAAACCATTAGCCAAACATGGTCTGAGCACTGCTGCCATAAAACCTTCAAAGGAAAAATCCAAATTGACGGCAAAGAAATCGACAGCCTCTTCAAAACCTACATTGCCAAAGCTACCAAACAATTACGGGCACCTTGGTGTGTGAGTGTGTTTGAAGACAACGCTGGAATCGTCAAATTTGACAAGGGCTTTGGCATAGCAGCAAAAGTTGAAACCCACAACCACCCATCAGCGATTGAGCCGTTTGGCGGCGCAGCAACAGGAGTTGGCGGCGTCATCCGCGACATCCTTGGCGTATGGGCTGACCCAATTGCTTGCACCGACGTGCTGGGTTTTGGACCCTTAGATTACGATTACAAAAAGCTTCCTGCAGGTGTTAAACATCCAAAATACGTTTACATGGGTGTCACTGCAGGCATCAGCGCCTACGGCAATAACATGGGTATCCCAACCGTAAACGGCGCAATATACTTCGACGACTCCTACACAGGCAACGTTACAGTATACTGCGGATGCATCGGACTTTTACCACTAAACAAGTATGCTAAAAACGCCAAAGTCGGCGACATAGTAGTTTTAGCAGGCGGAAAAACAGGACGCGACGGCATCCACGGAGTAACATTCGCATCCGCAGAACTAACCGAGAAATCAGAAACAGTCTCGCGACCAGCAGTCCAAATTGCAGACCCCATCGAAGAAGAAAAAGTTAAAAGAGCAATAGTGGAGATCCGCGACCTGCAACTCGCTTCAGCCGTGACGGACATTGGCGGCGGAGGCTTATCTTCAGCCGTTGGCGAAACAGCAGAACGTTTTAACTGCGGAGTCACCGCGGATTTAGCCAAAGTACCCTTGAAGAATAAGGATTTGGCACCATGGGAAATTTACCTCTCAGAATCACAAGAACGCATGATAATTACTGTCCCTTGCGAGAATCTGGATCAAGTTATGGCTGTTTTTGAGAAAGAAGACGTTATTGCAACAGCCATTGGAACACTTACACCTGAAAGACACCTAAAACTTACCTACAACGGAGAAACCGTCAGCGACATAGACATGACTTTCCTCTTCAATCCATGCACAAGCAGCAAAGTTGCAACCATCGAAAAAACAACCTTCACCGAACCAGAATTCCCAGAACCATCAAACCTAACCGAAACCTTACTTCAACTACTTGGGGCTCCAAACATAGCTAGCAAAGAAAGTGTCATTCGCACCTATGACCATGAAGTCAAAGGCAACACAACCCTCAAACCCCTACAAGGCGAATATGCAGGACCAAACGATGCCGCCGTACTGAAACCACTCGACGATTCATGGAAAGGTTTAGTGATATCTTGCGGTATGAACCCAAATTATGGCAAAATTGACACTTATTGGATGGCGGCTTCAGCCATTGACGAGGCAATCCGCAACAACGTTGCAGTGGGTGGAAGAAGAGTCTCGCTACTTGACAATTTCACTTGGGGTAACCCGGAGAAGCCAGAGAGGTTGGGATCGCTTGTTAGAGCATGTCAAGCATGCTACGATTTCTCTGTGGCGTTTAAGGCACCGTTCATTTCAGGAAAAGACAGCTTATACAATGAATCGCCGCTGGGTCCAATAACGCCCACGCTGCTAATCACTGCGGTAGGCATAATTCCCAACATCCAATCAACCATCTCCATGGAACTCAAAGCCCCCGGCAACTTACTTTATATCATCGGCGAAACATTCAACGAACTCGGCGGCTCCGAATACTATAAGCTCAAAGGCTTCGTTGGCGCAAACGTACCCAAAGTAAAAGGGGCAAAAGCCAAACGTACCTTTAGAGCAGTTACTGACGCCATTGACGAAGGATTAGTTAAATCATGCCACGACCTCTCGGAAGGCGGCTTAGCAGTAGCAGCAGCTGAAATGGCGTTTGCAAGCGGCTACGGCTTAGAAATAGACCTCTGCAAAGTACCAACAAAAGAAGTGGTGCGGAACGATTTTGTATTATTCTCAGAGTCAAACAGCCGTTTTTTAATCGAAGTCACAGAAGCCGACAGGGAAGATTTTGAGAATCTAATGAAGGGAAAGAACTGCTCTTTAATCGGCAAAGTAACCAAAGAACCAAAACTACTCATCGTGGGTTTGAACGGGAAGAGTGCTATTGATGCTTCACTTGAAAATCTAAGACATAGCTGGAAAAAAACCCTAAACTCAGAGGAGATACCACAATGAACACTGAAGAAATCAAAGTATGCGTAATGCGAGTAGGCGGCACTAACTGCGATGCTGAAACCCAGCGTGCCTTCCAAGAACTTGGTGTGCAAGCAGAATCGGTTCATGTGAATGAGTTAATCAAACGCCGAGACCTGCTGGATTACAGTGTTCTGGTTTTTCCAGGTGGCTTCTCGTTCGGCGACTACGTTCGTTCAGGTGTGATTTTTGCAAGGCACCTATCTGCGAACCTCGCCAAAGAAATGGGAAAATTCATTGATGAAGGCAGACCAATTTTGGGCATTTGTAACGGTTTCCAAATCCTTGTCGAATATGGTTTGCTTCCAGGCTTCAAAGGCATGAGCGCCTATCCCGAAGCCACATTAACAACCAATGAACCTGCGGGCTTCAAGTGCCAATGGACGTACCTCAAACAAGAAAACAGGGGTAAATGCCTGTTTACAACTAAAATTCCGGCTGGAAAAGTAATTACCTTGCCCATCGCGCATGGAGAAGGACGATTACTATTTCCAAAAGAGCAGGAACAGGAACTGCTAAAGAAACTCATCGATGAGGATATGTTGGTGTTCCGCTACTGCGACAAAAATGGAAAGGTCGCTGACGGCAAGTATCCGATCTGCCCCAACGGTTCATTCTACGACATCGCTGGTATCTGCAACAAAGAAGGCAACATTTTTGGTTTAATGCCGCATCCCGAGAGGGCGATGTATTGGTGGCAACAACCCAACTGGACGCGTGAGCAACAGATGCTTCAGTATGGCGATGGAAAACTAATCTTCCAAAGCATTATTGACAAGTTAACCAAGGTATGCTAAATCTTTAGCATAGGGTAACCCTGCACGGGCACCCATAGTCAATACCTTTCGGGAACCAACAAAATTGCCCAACTGCCCGCATTCGTAGAGGCTCTTTTCTTGGATTAAACCATATAGAAAGCCCGCGTTGAAAGCGTCTCCTGCGCCTGTGGTATCGAGTGCTTTAATTTTGAAGGGTTCCACGGTGAGATGCTCTTGGCCGTCCGTAACGTAGCAGCCTTTGCTTCCGAGTTTCACCGCCACGATCTTGACGCCCATACCAATCATAAAATCTGCGCCTCTACGGAAGTCTTCTTCGCCTGTTAGCAGCTCAAGTTCAGCTGAGTTAGGCATCAAAACGTGAGAGTTCTTAATTATGGGTTCGATAACTCCGAAACCTTTTTGTGCATACACAGAGCCCGGATCGAAGCTGATTTCGACTCCTTCGGGCAATGCGCTTAAGAGCTTTTTTTGTGCACGGAATGATTTTTCACCAACAAAAGATGACAGGTGGATGAGTTTGGTTTTGGAAACGTATTCATATTTAATTTCTCTAGGCTCGATTAAGTCGTTGACGCCAGAGTTAATGTAGAGGGTTCTTGCACCTGTCTTGTCCACAAAACCCATCACTGAACCGCTCCTGCCCCTTGCTGTCTCAACGATTCCGCTGGTGTCCACGCCTTCGGCTTTAAAGCAGTCGAGCTGCAGTTTCCCTTCGCGGTCGCCGGCAACTTTTCCTATGAACCCAACTTTGCAACCAAGCCTAGCCAATCCAACAATGGTGTTAGCGGCTGAGCCTCCGCAGGCTTCCGTGTAATCTTCGATGAAGCTTTCTTTTTCAGCGGTTGCAAATTTGTCTACTTTGAAGAGCATGTCAACGTTAAGTGCTCCGAATCCTATTACGTCAAATTTTGTCATACAAACAACTCTTTTAATGGGATTTTATGTTCGCCTAATTTGCCACCGTAATTGCCAGCGGAAACCCGCACGACGCCATCAACGTCTAAAACGGCGTTGATTCCTGCTTTGGTGGCTTGCTTAACCGCGTCTAAAGAAATGCCGTCGAAAACGATTTCAGCTATGTACCCGACGCCGTCTGGAACCTTCGATTCCTTTCCTAAGCGCGATTTAAGCGATGGGCAATAAAGATGATTGGTGGTGGGACCTATTTTGGGAAAGTGAGTTTCAGGTTTAGAGCCCGCTGAACAGATGTCAAAGGTCGTCACGACTCCATGAACTTTGTGAATTGCTCTGAGGGCTTTGGCGCCAGCTTCATTGAGCGCTTGTTTTGAAGTGCACATTATCCAAAAATTGCCGCCCATAACACCTTTCGCATAACCAAGATAACGTTCAATGACGAAGTCAGGAACCATCAACGGGACTACGATAACTTCTCTACCATACCGCTTCTCGACCCATTCATATCCATCGCCGCAGTGCCCCACACTCTCCATCATGTCCAATTTGCCCTCAGCCCTTGCCAAATCATCGAAGACGGCTGTGAAGGGTTTAACAAGGATGTCTTGGCGTATGCGATATGAAAGTTCAGTCTCAAACTTCTTTAATGATTCAGCAAACGTCTTTTTGGGGTTTATTTCTCCCCAGAACTGCAAGATGGCGCCCACGCGTTTATCAGGGGTTTCTTTCGGGGTTAGGTATTTTTCTATACCACCTTCCGTTCTGCCTATCACAACTGATGGTGTCGCTGTGGAATCTTCGGCTGCCTTACGAAGGGTTTGCTCATCATCAGCAGTTACAATTACCCGACAATAAATTCCTGTAAACGCTTCCGCGTAAGTGTCCTCAATTAGTGCTTTACCCATTTATCCAAGTCTCCCAACTGCTACTCCACGAACCTTCTTCCTAAACGCACTGCTCTCTTTTATGAGTGATTCCATATTTTTGGATGTCACTATTTGAACTTTGGGCAAAGCATCAGGGTACAGTGTTGACAGTTGTTTTAGTAAAGCTTCGTCCATCTTGTTTTTGTTAAGGACATCATAGCTCCACGAGCTGAGCGCTTTGAGGGTTTGTTTTTTGCCCAACTTGCAGAACAAATCAGCGATCACTGCCGTAACAAGGTTACTATCCGACATAACAGCAACCTCAGCTTCCTTCACTGCATAACTGTTCCCGTTGAAAGAAACCGCCAAGCCCCCGTTGGTACGTACCAGTTTGAAGGCTTCGACATCAGTTATGCTATCGCCCACATACAACACATCCTCCAGCTCTATACCTAAACATTTGACTATATCGCATATGGCTTCGGCTTTCTGTTCCCCACCAACTGTAACTACACCGGTGAGAAACTTGCCAACAAACATCTTGGGAATTAAGCTCCAGAAAATCTCATCCAACCGCTGGATAATGGTTTGGTCGCGGGTTGAAAAGTCCTCAACATTTTTTGCGTTTGGGGGAATGTCGATTAGGGGCATCTGCGCGATTTCTTGCGCTATCTCTCTTAGGCGCTCTTTTTCTTTGGGTGTGATGGGGCATTTGTCGAGTTTTACTTTTGTGCAATACGCGTTTTTGTAAGGGAAATCGACTGCTTTACAGAGGGCTTTGATGTAGTGTTCGTAGCTGGTGCTAACTATGAAGGAGTTAACAATTTTTTGTATGTGGTTTAGCGCGGCTTTGCTGTTGGCGATAAGAACAATATTTCTGGCGGAGAAATCTTCCATCTGGCTGTCGGTTATGCCGTATGCTTTGAAGAAGGGCAAAATCAACTTGAGCGTGCTACCCGCATTGTAACCAGGTTTGTGCAGATTATCTGCCAACACATCATCGTATAGGCTTATGTTAGTGAAAAACTTGTCACCGTTTGGAATAAAGTTCTCTGCTAACTCGAAGGCATTATCGTTTTTGGATATTGGTCCTTCGCAGTCAGAGACAAAGACACGCTTCAAGGCTTCTGCCTCAACTGCTCCATGTGCCTAATACTTTTGGCGATATGTTGCTTTGAGGCAACGTCGGTTCGGTTCCAGAGTGCACCGCCAGTGATTGCTTTTGCTCCTTCCTGGCTGATTTGGCGGGCTTCCTCGATTGTGCCGCCGATGCCAAGGATTCCTATTGCTCGAGATTTGAGAGCATAATTTTTGCCGTCACGCAGTTCCATGGAGCCGGGGTATATGCGGATTTTGTCGCCGAATTTCTTGGCAACTGCCTCGGCCTTGGCGAGGTCAACGGGTGTGTTGATGGCTTGTTTATTCGCTTTGTCTGGGAACGCATCGGCGTATCCGCCATAATCTGCTGGGACCTTGTAGGTTAATACCGTCGCCGACTTCTCCATTGCAACGCCGTTTAGGTTTCCATTGACCATTTTGAGGCAGACGTCGACAAAGTCGTCTTTTATGATTGGGAGAAGGTTCATGATTTCGGGGTCGCCTGGGCGGCTGTTGATTTCGAGGATTTTGATGCCCCTGCCCGTATGCATGAAGGCAAGGTACAGTGGAACACCTCTTAGTGCCGTGTCGTCTGTGATTTTTGTTTTCCATCCTCTGAAAATTTTGTCTGCTAACGCAAGTTCTTGTTCGTGTTCAGTGGCAGTGAGGAATGGTAGGTAATCGGCGACGTCTTTGTAGGAGCCCATACCACCTGTGTTGGGTCCTTTGTCGTCGTCGAAGGCGCGTTTGTAGTCGCGGGTATCAGGCAGGGGAATGAAGCGTTTGCCGTCGCAGAACCCCATGCAACTAGATTCTTCCCCATCAATTTTCTCTTCTATGATAACTGAGCCATACTTGAAGTTGGACATAAAATGCTCAAAAAGCTGTTCCCGATTTGCGAAGTGGTCGCCCCAAACGCCTACACCTTTACCCAACGCAGGCTTATCGGGTTTCACAACGGCTTGATTGTCCAATTCGTCCAGCCACTGGTAGACTGCACTCCGAATATCTTTGCCCTTGTAATCAGCAGGCTGGAAAATTTTGAAACGCGGATTTGCTTCGGGTGCGATCTCCTCGAAAAGTATTCGCTGCGCAATCTTGCTCTCCTCTATTGCGTACTCTTTGGTGGGGCAGATTACGGGTATGCCTGTTTGTTTCTCGATTAAGTCGCGTATGCCTTCGATTATGGGTTTTTCAGAGCCAACCAAGACAAAGTCGAGTTTTTCTTTGTTTTCCTGTGCGAACTTGCAGATTTCGTTTATGTCAAGGCTTGGGATGACTTTGTGCTTTGTTGCTTTTTCTGCGTTGAAAGGATTGCATTGCTTGTCTGCAACGTAGAGTTCCACTTGGTATTTTTTGCTTCTTAGAAGAGCATCCGCCATGGCAACTTCTCGTGCGCCATAAGAAACGACTAGGACACCGATTTTTTCCATCCAAAGACACCTATCTGTTATGACATTGGAGGGAACTCTTTATAGCGATTACGGCTGAACTTCTTCGGACTCGTAGATTCTTGTCTTTTCTTCGTAGCCTTCTTGGAACCGTTTTTTCATGATGTCCGCCATTTTCTGTGCACAGGGCGTCGGATACTTGCCTGTAATGCACGCCATGCAAAGCTGGTCTTCGGTTTGGCCACTGGCACGTATTAATCCTTCGATGGACTGGTAGCACACGGCGTCTGCACCGATGATTTTAGCGATTTCCTCGGCGTTATGTCGGGAGCCGACGAGTTGCCCGTAAGTTGACATGTCTATACCATAGAAGCAGGGTCCAATAATGCGTGGGAAAGTTACAAAGAGGTAGACTTTTTTGGCGCCTGCCTTGCGTAGTTTTTCTATAATTACCTTGGTTGTGTCGCCCCGGACAACGCTATCTTCAGTTACAATAACTCGTTTACCCGTAACTTTGCTACCTAAGATGTTAATTTTTTTGTCGATAGTTGAGTAACGTTCATTGTTGAGCAATATGAAGGCGCGTTCAGTTACGTAGCGGTGGCGTCTTGATGCACGTTCCCACCGTAAACCCGAAGCTTCATGAACTCCCATAGCTGAGTCATCGCCGGTTTCAGGCACAGACAGAATGATGTCGCCGTCTTTAACAATTTCAGGGAACTCTTTAACGAGGTTTCTCCCGTAGTCTTCTCGGATTTCATAAACGTATTTTCCGTCAAAGCGTGAGTCGGGTCTTGCAAAATAAGCGTATTCAAAACAACAAAAGGCTTCACGCGGATTCTCGATGAGTTGGGTGCGTTTGAAACCGTTTTCTGAAACCGTCACGAGTTCGCCTGGTTTTAACTCGAAATCTCTCACAAAACTGTTCATGTCTAAGCTTACGGTTTCTGAGGAAAATGCAAATGTCTTGGTTTCGGGGTCATGCCCAGCGCACAGGGGTTTTATGCCGTGCGGGTCTTTGAAGGCGAAGAATTGACCATCGCCTGTTATACCGATTACTGAGAATGCGCCATCTAAGCTTTCCATGACTGTTCGGGCGGCTGAGGCCAGGTCTTGGCCCTGTTTTAGGGCGAGGAGCATTTTGTGGCAGACGATGTCTGAGTCGCAGTTGTAGAGGAAATCGGAAAAGTTTTGATTTATTTCTTTTTTGAGCGGCAGCGTGTTAACGATGTTGCCGTTAAAGGAGAGGGCAAGTTTTATTCCGTCTACGGAAGCGACAACTGGTTGGGTTCCGTCTATTATGGAGACGTCGTCGCATTTGCCTGAGGTTGTATACCGCACGTTGCCGATGCCGATGGATCCGGGTAGGCGCGCGAACCATTCGTGTATGACGCTTGTTTTTATTCTTGGAACCAAATCTAGGGCTTTGTACTCGAAAAACTCGTTGTTGTTGCTTGTGAGGAACCCGTGTGATTGGTGACCTCGATGGTTTTGTGCACGTAACCCCCAGTAAACATACGGAAAAACTGGTTGTTTTTCATAATTTATTACGCCAAAGATACCGCAGCCTATTTTTCAGTCCCTTCTAGCAGTAAATGCTCATAGATTGAAAGAAGGGGTTTATACGCTTTTAGTACAAATTTAAGTAAAAACCATGGGATTTTTGACACAATACAGATTAGTAGAAACGGAAAGGCCAAATAAAAGTTTAAAAAAAGAGAAGGAGTGACTAAGGTTTGTTCATGTACTCAAGCATGCCAAAAGCGTTGCCGTCGGGATCAAGCGCCAGTGCCCACCAACCTATGCCTGGAATTTCCATCTTTTGCTGAACGATTTTACCGCCTAGCACCTCAACCTTCTTGCTGTATTCCTCTACTGACTCAACTGATATGTAGTTGATTGGTTTAGCCATCTCGGGCATTGAAGCAATTTTTTTCTCATACAGTCCACCGTTAACGCCGGGTCGAATCGGCATCATAGTTTTCTCATCCACAGGAACTGTTCCCACAAGATAGTAGACTGTTGGTCCAGGATACTTATTCATCGTCCAACCAAACAAATTACTATAGAATTTGCTTAACTTTTCAATGTCGTTGGCTGGAATTTCAAAATGTACAATTGTATGATCCACCAAAAATCACCAAGTTCTATTAATTTAGCGAATTATAAAAGAATTACTTAACGCAAAATTCAGCCAAAAACTAAATGTTCCATCGATTTAAAGAATGTCTGGAACATACTTCCTGTAAGTACTTAAGCCCTTTAAGTAAAAAACCGTTGTTATTCAAAGCGTCTTAAATCAGTAAAAGAAAAAGAAGACTACTTATCGTTAAATTATTTTTGCATGTACTCAAACAAACCAAAAGTGTTGCTCTTAGGGTCAAGAGCCAGCGCCCACCAACCCAAACCAGGAATCTCTATCTTCTGCACCACAATCTTGCCGCCCAAATCCACGACCTTCTTGCTGTACTCTTCTACCGACTCCACCGAGATTTAGTTTGTTGGCACGGATTCCTCTGTGTATTATGCTGTATTGTCTGTTACGCTTGAAAGCTCAGGCAAGTCTACTTCGTACTTTGTGTCGCGGTGGTGCAGGATACGTTTTGTCACTTCAATGGTCAGCAAAACGATTGCGGAGAGAACTGCTATTAGGATTACTTCTTCGATTCCGACTGGGGCGAGACTGAAGCTTTCACGCAGAAACGGCACGTTGAGGATTAGCAGTATCAGCCCGATTTCCCAAAGGATCGTACCCACAAGCAATTTGTGGGGTCGCGCTCTTATGATGGTGTATTTTAGTGAACGGCAGCTTAATGCCAAGACGAGCTCAAAAAAGATCAACACTAAGAACAGCCTTGTCTGGGCGATTTCGAGACCCAGCGGCAGGGAGCTTATGAAGACCCATAGCAGTAGTGGCGTTTCTATAAGGAGTGCTCGTATGAGGAACACTTTGACGTCTTTGGTAAATATGGTTTCTTTAGGATTCCGGGGAGGCCGCTTCATCACGTCAGGTTCAGGAGGACTCAAACCTAAAGCTATCGCGGGCAAACCGTCTGTGGCGAGGTTGACGTAGAGGATGTGCACCGGTAGTAGCGGCAGTGGGTAACCAGCTAGCACTGCAAAGGAAAGGATGACGATTTCCACTAAATTGGCCTGTAAGAGGTAGGTGAGGTATTTTTTGATGTTGTCGTATGTCAAGCGGCCCAGCTCCACCGCCCCAACAATAGTCGCAAAGTTGTCGTCGGCAAGTACGAGGTCAGCGGATTCTTTGGTAACTTCAGTTCCTGTTATGCCCATGGCGACGCCGATATCGCTTTTCTTAAGCGCCGGAGCATCGTTAACGCCGTCGCCTGTCATGGCTACAACTTCGCCTTTCTTCTTCCAAGCCTCCACGATTTTCAGTTTATGAAGCGGGGAAACGCGAGCGTAAACAGTTACGTTTCTGACTTTTGCTTCGAACTCTTCCTGCGATATCCTTTCTAGTTCTTCGCCGGTGAGGACTTGGTCGCCCTCATGGTAAATGCCTAGTTCCTTGGCAACCGCCAACGCAGTAAGTTTGTGGTCTCCAGTAATCATTACGGTTTTGATTCCGATTTGGCGGCAAAGCTTCACTGCCTCCATGGCTTCTTTACGGGGCGGATCCATCATACCGATTAAGCCAAGGAAAACCAGCTCACTTTCAGCGGTTTCTTCTTTGCAGTTAATTAAATCGCCCGTCATTTCTTTGTATGCTATTCCCAAAATGCGCAGTCCAGCGCTTGCCATTTCCTCGTTCATGGCAAGGACTGATTTGAGTTTTTGCTCGGTCAGTTCTACTGTTGTGTTTTCTGCGCAGATACGTGTACAGTACCGCAGGGTGATTTCGGGGGCGCCTTTCATGAAGATGAGTTTATTGTTATCCGCTTGTGTTTGGGAAGTGTGGATGGTGGTCATGCGTTTGCGGTCTGACGAGAATGGGAACTCGTTTACACGGGGGTATGTGCTCCGCATTTGGTCTTTCTGGACGCCTGCTTTGAGCGTGGCTACGACCAATGCGCCTTCTGTAGGGTCGCCTTTAACAACCCACTTGTCGCCTTCTTGAACCACGTCTGCATCGTTGCAGAGAACAGCGCCTTTCATGAGCAGCGAGAAGCACTCAGTCTCCGTTATCGCCTTGTTTTTCTCGTCGAACGCGCCTTGAGGCGAGTAACCGACGCCGCTGACATCGATGGTTGTGCCTGCCGTGTAGACTTTGCGCACTGTCATTTCGCCTTTGGTTAAGGTGCCTGTTTTGTCAGTGCAGATCACCGTTGTTGAGCCAAGTGTTTCAACCGCAGGCATCTTCCTGACTAGGGCGTTTCGTTTCGCCATCTTATACATGCCGATAGCTAAGCTTCCGGTTACAATTGCGGGTAACGCTTCTGGGACAGCCGCGACTGATAAGGCAATGCCGAACAAGAACATGTCAAGCAGCGGCAGCCCGCGTGCAACACCTAAAACGATTACGGTTATGCTGACCGCCAATGCTGCTAAGCCAAGCCATTTCCCAACTTCTTTAGTTCTCTTTTCAAGAGGAGTCTCCTTCTTCTCGACAGCACTAACTTGCTTCGCGATCTTTCCGAACTCAGTGTTCATAGCCGTCATGACGACGAGTGCTTTAGCCTTTCCGCAGGTAACCGCAGTTCCCGAGAAAACCATGTCTTTTTTATCCAAGATCGCAGCGTCTTTTGCTACTTTTTCCGTGCTCTTTTCAACAGGAACGGATTCACCTGTCAGAGGAGCTTCGTTAACGTGTAAGTTGTTACTCTCTATTAGTCGCGCGTCTGCGGCAATCTTGTCTCCTTCTTTGAGTACCAAGATATCGCCGGGCACGATGTCTTTGGTATCCACCTGAATTTCTCTGCCGTCCCGTAGCACCATAGCGGTGGGGGTAAGCATCTTGGTTAAGGCGTCTAGAGCCTTCTCCGCGCGGTACTCCTGTACGAAGCCCAGCACAGCGGAGATGATAACGATTATTAGGATGATAAATGCGTCGATTTGGTGATTCTCTCCGGTCGGCGCAAACAAGGGGGTTGCAAACGATATTATGGCTGCAGCTAGAAGGATAATGATGAGCGGGCTTTTGAATTGACCAAGGAGAATCTTTATGGGTGAGGTTTTTTCGCCTGCGGCTAACTGGTTGGGACCGTATTTCTTTAGTCTCTCTGCTGCTTCAGTTGAGCTTAGCCCTGTTTTTCCGCTGTTAAGTTTGTTTAACGCTTCCTGTGCTTCAATCGCATGCCAAGATTCTTCAGAACTCACAAACTTCCCCTCTTCCAATTTATTTTTATCTCAAATAGATAAATCTGCCTGATAAAATTTCGATATTTGACTAAATAATTTACTCATATCTTTTGCTATAAGCCCGTAACTTGAGATCTATGCTTCTCAACTAGCCAGTATAAGATAGCTATTGAGGCAATCAACCAACCAAAAATAATAAGAGTTAATCCGTAGACTGCATAAGGTGAGTTAGTTACAAACGCTCCACCTATATAGTCAGTTGTTCTAATACTTGCTAATACGACACCCACAAAGACGACTGCAACTCCCACCACAATTAGAGCTAATGCAGTTTTTTTGTATGTCATTCTTCACACCAAGAATGCTTTGTCAACATGTACGTTTTGCTCTGACATATATTTTAAGATAACCTATAGCGCAGTTCGTGCGCTGGTATGTGCTTAATCCTTTCCTTTAGAAAATTTCGTCATTGAACCAATGTTTCAAGAAGTTCAAACTTTTAAATCAAAGACTTGATATTGGGCATTCTGACTTTTTAGCCCGCATATAGGGTAGTTAGAGAGAACAAAATAAACTAAAAGCTAAACGAATACCTTGATAAAACTAAAATAAAATAGAAGAGGGGATGGCTTATGGTTGCCATTTCTCTATGAGATACTTGGGTATCTCTGAACTGTCGCGTGGTCCAACTTGGACTTTCCAGCCGCTAAGTTCTTCGATTTCGCCGCTAATTCGTGATGCTTTGCCTGGGATGATGATTTTGCGGTGTTTAACTTTTTGTTCTATGCCTGAAGCTTTGATTGCGTCTGCAACTCGTTCGGCTGTTAGTTTGCGTCCTGCAACTCCGCTGTCAATTGCTGAGCCTTCTGTTTCGACGACGATTAAGTAGGCGTTGAGTTTGTTGCTTTCGATGTCTGATGCTACGGTGTAGTATGTTAAGGCGAAGTTTGATGTGAAGAGTACTGGTGAGTTTTCGTCTGGTGTGCCGTAGACTTTGAGTCCTGGTGCGACTGCGACTGGTTTGCGTGGGTCAGTGTAGATGTTTTGGCGCAGAACTGTCATTGGTAGTAGTGCCCATCCGTCGTTGCCGTGCATAATGAGTACGTCTGCATAGCGGACTATAAGCATGGAAGCTACGTAGGCTTCACGCCATTTGATTAGGTCGTCTGCTGTGTCGCCTTTGTCTACCCAAGCGACCATTGGTACGCCGAGTAGGGGTAAGCCTGCGAGTTCTTCGCCGCCTTTGGTTGCTGCTCTTCTTAGCATTGTAAAGTTGTTGATTGTGTCAGGTAATCCTGCGTTTGTGAAGGTGCCTGGGTCTAAGACTATGTCAGTTACGCCGTAGGCCATCAGGGTCTTTGCAAGTGAGACAAGTGCAGTTAGGTCGTTTGGTGCAGATGCGACTATTGGGCAATTGTACATAAGTGCTAATTCTGCCATGTCTTTCCAGTTGCTCGAGTTTGCTGCGTATAAGAGTGGTCTTGCTTTGGGTGCTGCCATTAAGCCTGCTTCAGCTATTGCTGGGCTCAAGGTACACAGAATCATAGGTAACTTTGTGGTTTCTGAAACTTTTTTGACTACTGCTTTGAATTTGTCTGCGTCTCCGGAAGTGCATCGGACAGCTATCATGTCGAGTTTTAGGGTGTTGCCGATGTATTCGAAAGTGAAGTTATCTGTTTTTTGGACGCGTGAAACGATTTCGCTGTCAGACATTTCGTCGGTTACATCGATTGCGATGGCTGTTGGGTTCTTGTATGTGAATTCATGGCGGTACATGACTAGTTTGCCGCCGATTTTCTTTGCTTTGTCTCCGACGCCAACGATGACTTCTTTGACTGCTGGTTTTAGAAGGTCTTTGAGAATTGCATATGATTTGGCGTTTTCCGGTTTTAGTAGTGGTTTGCAGCTGTCTAGCTCGATTTCGCGGTTGACAATTTTTGTGGCAAATGCCATACAGTTGTCTACGCCGCATTCTTTGCAGTTAGTTTTTGGCAAGCTCTTGTAAATTGTAATAGGGCTTAGTTCTTTTAATCCGCCTTTCTTTTTCTCGGTCATGTCAACTTGCTCCTTATGGTTTTAATGTGACCCAATTAGCATATTTTGATGGGTCTGCTTTTTTGTTGCTTGTTAAGTAGTTAGTTACGTCCTTTAGTGTTTTTACGGCTGCTGGATGCATCATCATGAATAGGTCAACACCTGCGAGCAATAGTGTAATGGCTGTTGTTACTTCCCAAAGTGGACCTCTGAGTTCGCGTGGTTCCCATTCAGCTGACATTTTTAGCCATGCTTCTCTTGCTGCCCAAGCGTTAGTTGTGCCTGAGGACATTGGGTGTGCCAGTTCAGAGTCGCCCATTAAGCCGCCCATGCGTGCGCGTTCCATGTTTGTAAATGCATAGTCTAAACCGTAGCCGAGTGCCGCGGTAGTTAAGTCCATGATTATGTCTTCTCTGCCAACATAGTCGTATAGGCGTCTGTTGAGTTCACGTGCCAAGTTAAGGTCCATTGGTGTGAATGAGAGGATTGCGTGACCTGCTTTTTTGATGAATTTGGCGCATTTCTCGACGTCCATGTCGCGTGTGACTGAGCTGATTAGGAAACGTTCGCCTGGAAATTGGGCACATACTTCTTCGAAGACGGCTGTGTCTTTAACTGGGTCTCCACATCCGCCGATGACTAGTGGTACATCTACGGCTTGCAGGACTTTCTCGATGGTTTTGCATGCGTCTTTGGGTGATGCGTCTTTGAGTAGGGGATCAACACTGATTAAGTGCATAGTAACCATGTCTGCGCCGAATTTTTCGACTGCAAGTTTTGCCCAAGCTGCTGGGTCACCGACCACTTCTTTAACGTGCATCTTGACTGCTTTGCTTAGGGGAACTTCCATGTCGAAAACGTCTAAAGTGATTACTGGTTTGTGTGGCATAGGTCGCTCAAAAGTGTAGAAAGCGGGAGAAACTTCTCCGCCTATTGTGAGTGATCTTCCGCGTGTGCCACCTTCGCTCTTTGTTGCCCCAAGTTTTACTTCAGAGATTTTGTTAGGATACGTTTCGATTGGTGGTAGGAAAGGAATCTGCAACATGCTAAGGGGTTTGCCACCTGCTATGGCTGCTGGGGGAAGCTTTAGTTTGGGCATTATTTGCCCTGCTGCACCTGCTTCGAAAATAATTTCTAGGTCTTTGACGTCCATCTGGAAGTCTTCCAGCTCGATTGTCTGGAATTTTGCTAAGGCTTCCAATAGATCGTCGCTTAGCTGTAGTCCTTCAGCGTCTTTCTTTTTGTCGTTGTCGTTTTGGGGCGTTTGAATCACCGTTTGTCTTTGTTATCTTTGCTGTCTTTGACTGTGGTGATTATGACTTTGTTAGCGTAGATTTTTGCGTCTTTAAGTATGATTTTGAATCCGCCGGCCATTATTGGCATTGAACTCATGGTTGCAACTGGCATCATTGTGCCTGCTGCTTCTTCGTTAATTGTTATGGCTTGTGCTTCGGCTGCTGGTGCTGCTTCTGATTCCCATTTAGCTACGACCGGGTGGTTCTTTTCTTTCAGAAATGCTTTGAGTTCGTCGATGTTCTTTGCGTTTTCTTCGGTTGCAACTTTGTCAACCACATCTGCTGGGATGAATTCTTTAATTTTCTCTTTGACTTCTTTTGGTACCCAAACAACGCGGTTCCATCCACCGTCTGCGGCGAAGAATTTTTTGCTACGCATGTATTCGATTGACATTCCGTGGAATCCGTCGATTTGTCTTCCACCTGCCGCTGAGTCAGCGATGGTACTGAAGGGTAAACCGTTTACGGTTGCGCCCTTGAAGTTTCTGTTAACTACGCCGAATCCGTCGACTTCTGGGATGTAGAAAGTTACTGCTTCGAAGCATCCGCATGAAGTGTGTGGGTGATCGAACGCTGTGTATAGCCAGACTTGATTAACTTCGCCCATTGTGCGTTTCTTGGCAGCTTCGTTGACGCCGCTGAATTCACCTTTTTCTTCGTTGATCATTTCGCCGCGTGGAATTGCGAAGACTGGACCTTTCGGGTCAATGCTTGCTGAAGCTTTGCCGTCAAACCAACTGATTGCGCCGCAGTTGCTGTATCTTTGTGGTGTGATTACACAGACATGGCTTGGCGCGAATGATTGGCAGAGGGCACATCCGTAGAATGTGTCAACTTCTGAGTCTTTTAGGCCTCTCGCTTTTGCGTCGCGTGATTCGTATGCTTGCATTGCGTCAGGGGTCATTTCCTCCAACTTTGCAGGGTCGGTTATGAAGGTAATTTGGACTTTCTCGATGATGGGCAGTTCGCTCTTGAATAGTCGGTAGAGTACTTTGCCGATTGCGTCAAAGCTGGTTAAGCCTTTCTGGAATGATTTCTTGCCTATGCGTATCCAGATGTCATAGCGCTGGTTTAGGTGCATGAAGCCTTCGATGTAGTTTAGGTAGCCGTGGATGCGTCTTTCAATGACACCTTCAAGGCCTTGGTCAAGTTTTGCGCCTGCTGCTTCGACGAGGATACCGAACGGGAACGCGCCGCCTTCTTTCATGTCTTTTAAGTCTGGGCCGATTATGGTGACTTTTCCATCTTCGACTTCATTCATGGGTTTTACTTTTGCAAGTTCAAACTTTTGCTTGACTGTTGGACCGCCAAGTTCTACTTGCATATCATTTCTTCGGATACGTTCTCCTTCGTAGATTACGCCAACTTCAACGGGTATATCTTTAAACATTGACATTTTTAATTTCCTCCATCAAATTTTGAGGTCATTACTTTGAGGTTTGCAGCCCATTCTTCAAGGGTTGCGTTTGGGAAAGACCAGCTTGCGTGGACGTGGAATAGGTTGTCGAGAGTCATTGTTTTTTGGTCTGGTGCAAAGTGTTTCATGCCTGAGAGCATCAATGATTCAACATAGTAAGGTAACCCGACCAACAAAACTAGGTCTGGGTGACCTTTGCCGTCGAGGCCCATCCATTCTGGGTCAACTACTCTTTGGCCGATTTCCATCGCATTCATGAATGCTGCGGGTTGGTATCCGCGTTTTATGAATTCGCCGACCATATGGGCAGTTGCGACTACTGGAACTTTGGAAGCGTTAGCGAAGTCAATGAGGTATTCGATTAGTTGTTTGCCTTCCATGTACCTTTCAGTGGCGTTGCTTCCCACAATGAGAAGGGGACGTTGGGCTTTTTTGATCATTGCTACTGCTATCTCGGGTTTATTTATGGGGTTTGCTTTTTTAGTTGAGGCTATTTCTGCACATTGCCATGGTTCACAGGACATAGTTTTTTCCTCCGTTTACTCCTTCATTTTACGGACCATTCTTGGAAGCAATGTTGGGTCCGGAATTACTGTTTCTTGCCAGTTGTTTTCTTCAAGTATCTTGACAAACTCGTCCTTCATTGTTGATGGAACATCTGCCATTGTTCTCACGAACAGGTGTAGGTCGTTGGGCATTACTCCGAGGTATCGTTTGCTTAAGTCGACATAATGGCTTAGTTTTATGCTGCGTCCTTTCCAAGTGTCGTTTGGTCTAATGCAAAGTTTTGCGATTGCAACCATACACTCTTCTTTGGTTTCAGCTATGTTGAAGAGGTGTTCAGGTGCTGGTCCTACGTTAACTGTGTTACCTGTGCGGGCATCGAGGACTTCCCAGTTCTTTGGGTCTTCTTTTCTGCCAAGGAGCATACGGCGGTATTTTACACCGTGTGGACCAACGAGGACTGGTACACCTAAGCGCCAGAATCCTGCGCCGATTGCTGCGGCTTTCTGTGAGTATGCACCCCAAGCTAAGCCGACTGCACCTAAGCGGTTGTGGATGTAATCTGCGATTTCTTCGTAATTGCCTCTTAGTGAGCGTTTTGCGAAGATGTTTGCTACTTTGATTGCTGCACCTGCGATGTGGCTGTTTGCGACGCATGAGCCGACGTTAAGGACTCCTCCAGCTTCGAATCCGCCTGGAAATTCTTCGTAGAGTGTTTTGCCTTCGCTGTTGCGGTAACTGCCTGCGGACATGGCTGAGCATCCTGACACGACGACGATATATCGTCTGCTTGCGAATTCTCTAGCTATGTCATAGACGTCTTTGCCGCCTTTTGGATAGTTGCTGCAACCAACGATTGCAACGATACCTGGGATTTCTCCAAGGACTATTGGGCTGCCGACGTTGCGGATTTCGACGTCTGAAACTGCGCCTCTGCCTACGCGGCACAGGTTATCTTCGCAGAGCATGGCTTTTTCGCCTGCTTTAATGATAAGGCTGTGGACCATGATTTTTTGTGGACATGCTTCTTCGCATCTTCCGCATCCGATACAAGTCTCATAGAGGTCTGTCAGTAAGGTTAGGTCTCCTTGTCCTGCTGCTTTCATGGCTGCTGGAATTGCATAGTCTTGTGGGCAGTTACGTTGACATTTACTGCATTGTGTGCATGTCTTTGCGATTTGTGTAAGTTCCTCTAAGCTTGGGAGAACGTTCTTTCTCTTGCGGACTGGAGCAACTTGTTGTGCTACACGGACTGCAACTTCACCGACTTTTTCTGGGTCAAGAATCAGAACGCCTTTGACTTTGCCGCTGACGAGGTCAGACACTATTTCGTCTGCTGGATCGTTTGTACGGTTCTTGAAGCCCATGCAGTTCTTTTCTGAAGCTGCGATTACTGGAGCGTTAACCTTGCTGGCTTCGTCATAGATGTCTGTTCTGATACATTGTTCATCAAGTACAACTACGTCTGCTAATCCTGCCCGTACGAACCTAAGTTCCCAACTGATTGGACCGACAATTCTGGCGCGGTTATAGTACCGGGTCATGTCATGTGATGTGCAGCATAAGCCGACTACTTCGATTTTATCATCAACTTTTTTGTCTTTTGCGTAATCAATTATTCCGACTGATGGAACAACGTTGTGACCGATTGCCATAATAACTGGTTTAGTTCTGTCGACGCTACTGATTCCAAGTTTAACAAGTGGAGTATCTGCTTCTGCTTTTGGATAACCTAAGGTTGAAATCTGTGCGATGTCGCCGACTTCCATACCTACGTGGTCAATCATACCAACATGCATTGCTTTGGATTCAAAATCTAAGTTGTTGCCTTCTTGACCGGTGTGTCCAACTGCGAGGACTTGTGTAATTTGTTCTTCAACATAAGATAGAACATCCTCAAGGTCTCCAAGCGTTTCAGGTTTTATACCTGTGACAAGACGGGTGATTGGTGCTTCAACCTTAATGTTCATACCGCCGATGTCTAAGGGGTACCTGCGACCGTATTTCTCAATTAAGTGATGGACAAGGTGACGTGAGTGGGCTGAGTGACATGCTGATCCTATTGCACAGGCCAACATCACAATACGAGAAGATTGAGTTGCGATGTCTAAGCCGCATGCGCCACGTTTTCCAGCTGTCAAATCGCATTTACCAAAAGTGCAAAGACAGCAAAGATCACAATCGGGCATATAGAAGGGCTTGTATTTGGTTAGAAGTTTCATGTCCCAATCCCGGAGAGTTGTCATGGAGGGCATTGGGGTTGGACCCATTGGCTCGTTATAGTTGTCATTCATAACCTTGCCGATGGATAATTCAAAATTTTTAATGAGACCGCTATTGGTCTTCATTTCGTCAATTTTTACATGGACGTTTTTACTTGTCAAATGTGAAACCTCTGTAAAGGTTTACAACAATGCGTAATTACATACTTTTTAAACCTTTCCAGATTTCTAAGGTAAAAGTCACGTTGTAGTTATAGATATGCAAGGTTTCCAAAAAATTGTGTAAAAGCCCTGGGACTATAAATAACCCAAGGATTGGAGGATTTTCTTCACTGAAAGGTATGCTTTGTTGTCTTTTGAGAGGTCCAGCAGGGACTTTCCATTCAAAACATATTCGTCTAACTGGTCGTCTGCCTCAATTTTGCCCAGGTATTTGAATTTTAAGTCATCCTCAGCATGTTTGCCTAGTTCTGTTGGAAAACGGTATCCCCCTACTATGTAAAAGTTTTCGAATTGCATGTCAACTTCTTTGGCAATTTTGTAAGCACGTCTGACATGATCTTGGGATTTCTTGGAATGGTCCAATATGTCAAATATATCGTTAACGTTTGAGGTTATGCGTCTGTTAAGATTTTCCAATCCTGCTGGAGAATCTATGAGTACATACTTGTAGGTTTTAGTTAATGATTCTAAGGCGCCTTTGAGTGCAGAGTTGGGCATGCAGTAGCAGCCTTCAACCCATTTGGTGCCTACAGCCATGAAATCAAAGTTTTTGCTCTCATAAAGCCCTTTTTCCCAAATACGACTTTCAATGCGCTGTGTTGGGGGAACGCCGACTGTGGTGCCGCCGCCCTTGATAAATGTGCTCACAATGAGGTCGGCTATGGTTGATTTGCCAGCTTCTGTGAGGTCTACCCCAAGCATCTCCGCCAGATTCTGGTCAGGATCCGCATCAACCAACAATATCGGAGACTGATTAGCTTCAATGAAGGCTTTTGCCATAAGAGCAGTGAAACTGGATTTTCCTGTTCCTCCGCGACCAATAGTAACTAAAGTTTTCATACAAAACAACCTCAAGCTTGTTCTGTTTTCTTAATTAAAAGCTCGCATATATTGTCTATGGTCTTAACTGCTTCGATTTCTTTGTTTTTAAGTGGGGTTACGCCGAGCATATCTGCTTCTATAACCTTCTGGTCGAATGGAACAAAAGCAAGCAGAGAAAGCCCGTTTTTGTCAGCGAATCTTTGAATTGCTTCTTTTTGGGCGTCGTTCATTACTCTGTTTCCGATAAGATAGATTTTTTTCATGCCAGCCGCAGATGCCAAGTCATGGATGTGTTTAGCGATTTCAAGAGATTTTAGGTTAGAGTCGGCAACGGTGAGTAATGCGTCTACTTGTCTTGCAGTGCCTCTGCCGATGTGCTCTACGCCTGCTTCCAAATCCATAACAACAGCTTCATTCCGATCAACCACAAGATGCCGTAGAAGGGCGCGAATGACAGCGTTTGGAGCACACATGCAACCTGCCTCCATCGCTTGAACCGTGCCCATAACAATCAGGTTTACGCCAAGCGGAGTAGATATGGAGTAGTCTCTAACTATGTCGTCAACAGTGAAATTTAAATTGTAAATACTGTTGAAGCCAGTGCTGGTTTTAGACTCCACCAACGGCTTATTCTCTGTAATGGGCACTATTTTGCGGGTTTCCTCAACCGATAAACCCAACGTTAAACCAAGGTTTGGAGAGGAATCTGCGTCAATCGCTATGGTTTTTAATCCGCGTTCAACAAAACCTCGAGCTAAACCGCCAGCGATTAGGGTCTTGCCAACGCCACCTTTACCAGAAACAGCAACTTTCATACAATCACAAACTAGAAATAAAATTTCTTTCCAACCTAATTTACGTTTCCTCAAAAAATTATGGTGTTTTCATATGTTATTGTTGTCTCCTTTTGATTATTGAACTCTCCTCGGCTATTATGGACTGAATAGTTACTGGCAAAATCTTTTTGCCCAAATTAGCGAACAACAATAAGAATACTCACTCCAAACCTAACACGAAGCAAAAGCTCATACATATGAAGCATCGGCATCCAAAATGGGACATGACGACCAACTGTTTGCTTTAGCGCGCTAGGTGTTATGCAACCAAAGAAACCAAACCAGAACAATTCGTCGTCGCAGTCCCAAGATAGAACAATGCATAAAATTGTTATCCTTGCTCAGAAACCGACCCTTTCAACGTCTCTTCCATTGCACCTTTAACTGAGAATCATGTACCTTTAGCAACAAACTAACTAAACGCCCACCCTCAACACAACCACTCATAAACCGCTCAAACGAACCATTCACAGTAAACCCACCCGCAGAAGTCACACCCTTAAAATCACTGTAAAGCTGGACGCCAAACCTAAACCCCTTAAAGACCTTAAGCCAAAACAACCGCTGTATAATCAAAATGTATAAACAAACCATATAAACAAAATGACCCGAGGTCAACAAGTCTCCTATCAGATCTTTTTTTCTTTTTCGCAAAAATCAAATCACTCAACAGGGAAGTTTTAAAACTTTATTTGCCCGAAAACCCCACCTAACTAAGCAAGAAACTGGTTGAACTTTTAATATGCCGAAAAACCTAGCAGAGAAAACCCAAAACTACAAGACACAAGATGAAGCAAAAATTGAACAGCAGTTTCTAGAGGGCGTAAAAGACACAAACAGTGGCGTTTACTGCAACATGTTTTCGGCTAAAAGCAGGTTTGAGGGGCAGGATGGCGGGGTGGTTACGGCGCTGTTGGTTAAGGGTTTTGAGGAGCACATTTTTGACGCGGCTATTGTCGTTTACCGCGGAGAGGGGTACAGTGCAAAAGCCATCGTAGCCACAAATGCCCAGGAAGCTGTCGCCGCAGTAGGAACCAGATACCTCAGAGTCAATGTTACCAAAAACCTCCGTGACCTAATCAGGCAAGGAAAAAAAAGGTTAGCCATCGTTTGCACACCCTGCGAAGCAAAAGCCGCCAGAAAAATACAGCAATCGCTAAAGAACGAATGCGAAATCACGGTTATCGGATTATTCTGTTTTAAAGCCTTCAACAAGACAAAGCTGAAAGAAGAAATGTGCACACGTTTGGGTATCGACATAGACAAGGTTGAAAAAACGCAGATTCGCAAAGGAAAATTCACAGCCTTTATTGACGGAAAAGAATACAGCTGCAAAGTAAAAGATCTTGACGGCGCCGCAGAGAAAGCGTGCGTTTACTGTGATGATTTCACATCGCGTTTCGCCGACGTTTCAGTTGGTGCAGTCGGGAGTAAACCGGGGTTTTCAAGTGTGATTGTGAGGTCAAAAGTCGGGGTGGAGCTAGTAAAAAACTTGGATGCTGTCATAGAAGATGTTGATAAGGAGGAAGTCGTCAGATTATCCAAATTCAAGTTGGAACGTGCCAAAAAGGCATTAGTTGCCCTAAATGAGCCTAAATAACGCTTGTTATTTCAAAATTTTGCTCCAGAATACCCTATGCTGAAAAACCCAACTAAACGAATGCAAAAACTTTTTTAACCCAAACATCTCACCCTTTAAGCTGAGATGAAATCTCCATGAAAATACTAAATGAATTTGTGCCAACACGTAAATTCTTAAAGCTTGCAGACGAACTCAAAGACTTAGTTGATGGATGGAACGTAACTGACGGTGCAGCAGGTTACCCAGCTCCAAGCGGAGTAGTCGTAAGCTGCTTACTCAAATACAAGTACCCTGAAAAATATGTCGTACCAATTTTCATTCTAAAGTATAAAGGCCCAGTTGAAGTAGGAGGCTTAGCTTTAGCATCAGACATCATCGGATTAGATGGTTTAGCAGTCACCATGGGAGACAATCCAAAGTTTGGTCAGCCCATAACGATGTTGCCCTCATCCGAGGCAGCAAGAGACTTCATACGCACTAACGTAAAGACCAAAAACCTCAAACTCGGCTGCTTACTAACAGCAAGACGCTCAATAGAAGAAACTCTTGAACGAGTACGTGAGCCATGGGACTTCGTATACTTCATGAGATTAACCGACGACTCATTCGATGCCCTCAAAGCAGTATCAGCAGAATGCAAGAAACTCAACAAGCCATTGTTCGCCTACTTCTTAGTTGGAACGGACAAAAACGTAGAAACCGTCAAAATGATCGGATGGCCAACCGCAGCAACCATGGATACAGTGGAAGAAAAAGCAAGCAAACTTGTCGGACTCGTCGACGGCATCATCGCAACATGCGCAGGCGATGCTGAAGGCGACAAACTGATGCTTCAGAAACTGCAAAAATTCAGAAACTAAACAACAAAAACCAAAAATAACCGAGACCTTTACGGTCTCCAACTATTCTTTTTTCAGTTTTAATATTTCCAAGTTTTTTCCGAGATAAACTTAAGTTCTTTCGCTTAATTAGCAACCTAAGAAGAGGCAAAATGCGTGAATCCCATTCAAGTATTCGCTGTAGAAAATTTACCATTAATAAAGAAAGGGGACAACTTGGGGAAGCTTATTGTTGAAGCAGCAAAAAACCAGAATACCCCAATCCAAGAAAAAGACATTGTAGTGGTTACTCATGTCGTGGTTTCGAAAGCAGAAGGAAACGTAATCGATCTAGACCAAGTTAAGCCCTCGGAGAAAGCAAAAGAAATAGCGCAAAAAACCAACAAAGACCCCGCATTAGTCGAGGTTATTTTGCAAGAAACCAAAGACATCGTTCGCATTGGTCAAAACAGCATTATAACTGAAACCGTTAGTGGCATAATTTGTGCCAATGCAGGAGTTGACCGATCCAACGTTTCTGGCGATAGAAATGTAGTGCCCTTGCCAAAAAACCCGAGTGCGTCGGCAGAAAACATCAGGAAAGAAATTAAGAATTTAACTGGAGCAGATGTTGCGGTTATTGTTTCTGACACGCATGGCAGACCCTTCAGACTAGGCGAAATTAACGTTGCAGTTGGCGTTGCAGGGTTCAAGCCCATACGGGATAGGCGGGGCGAAAAAGACCTTTTCGGTTACGTACTTAGAATAAAACAAACCGCCATTGCAGATGAGCTTTCTTCGGCAGCTGAACTCGTAATTGGCCAAGCCAACGAAGGCATCCCTGCAGCCATCATCCGAGGCTACCACTACCAAACCGATGAAAAAGCATCCGAAACATCGCTGACAAGAGCCAAAGAAAGAGACCTCTTCAGGTAGATAATTACCAAACCTTCAATAACCCAACCGAGTAAAATAGCTGAAAACTATCGAGCTGAAACAATGGAGACAAACACACCCAAAGACTTTTTCGACACAACATTACCTTCAAGGTTTAAACCCGAAAAAGCAAAAGGTGTCGACACCATTGTGCAGGTAAATATAACTGGCGTCGAGGGAGGCAACTGGACAATTGTCATAAAAGACCAGAAACTTCAGATAGCCGAAGGAACACATCCGTCGCCAAATTTAACTCTGAAGATGAATGAGAATGATTTCTTGGAAATGGTGAACGGAAAGTTAAGTGCGGAAAAAGCCTTCTTCACGGGCAAAGTGCAATTTAAAGGTAACATAGGCATAGCACTTAAGCTTAGAGAAGCAGGTTTCTTATAAGCTGAGTTTTTTAACAACTTCAACTGACAAGTCGTCTTCGCCAACCTTGAACGTTTGCGGCTCATCGATTTTCATTAACTCTCGCAACTCGTCGGCAGAGAGATCCTCGATAAGGCGCATTATTTCTTTTTTTGCCACGTCGTAATGCTTTTCGAAAGCGGCCTTGTTCTTGAATAATTCACCGGCGTAAGCGCAGATTTCCGATTTTTTTAGGAAATATTGGACTTTTTTTGATATAAAGTTAATGTCAAACGTGATAGGTCCTGCGCGGCATGTTTCAGGTTTAACGGAGTGCACTATGCATCGTTTGGTTTCTTTGCTGTTAAATATACATAGAACCTGCTCATCAACTGAGGGATAGGAATAACTTTCTTTTGCGAATGGTTTATCAACATTAATTTTTTGCTTTCCTAAGTATTCTTTCAGTATTTTTTTGCGGTTCTCGCTTAGTGGTGGTTTGGCGTCTTGGCAGCAGATGACTTTACATTCACTACACACGTCATATGAGTAAGTCGTTCCTTTGTTATCTTCAGGCATCGAGGCTCCCCTTTTTTAGGAGTAGATTTCATTATCAGAAAGGCACTTAATAAGCGTTGAATACACATCAACTATTGCCTGATGGAAATCTGTTTTCTGGGCGCGCCTCAAAACGTTTGCCCGAATGCGTTCCGAGAGATTGCCTTCTTCAATGCGCTTAGCAACTAACCTCAAATACTCTTTCTCATCATCATTCGCATGCTTCTGAGCTAAATCAAAGAAGTATTTGCACACATGCCTTGCTGTTTTGCCATGCGGACTTGAGACGATAGCGTTCAATCCAGCCTTAATGACGGCATTGAAGTCTTTAACCAAAATGTCTTGAGGTAAAAGTTCAGCGCCTGAGGCGATTAAGCCCCTGAGCGAAGCACGTACAAAACAAGCTAATGCCACATCCGATTTGATGCATTCTTGCTCATCTATAACGCGTAGTTCAAGGGCTTGGCGGTCAAAGCGGAAAATTATCCCCCTTGAATTAACCCATTCCCTATTCAACAAGGTTTTGTCTGCCCCTGCGCTTTTCAAATCCCTCGAGTAACGTTCAATAACTTCATGCTTATACCGGCTAAGCGAGGTTACATATTCCGGGATAACCTCACCCGTTACTGAGGGCACTTCTTTTTGGTTGATTTTGTAGAATTTGAGTCGGTTGTCGATGTCTGAACCGACTTCGCCTTCAAAAATGGGCGAAGAAGCGGCTATTGCAGGCAGGTAGGCGCAGAGGTTGGCGAGTTGGTTGTGGATTAGAAGGGCATCGACCTCTTTTTGATAAGGCAAATTCAAGTGGAAGCTTTGGATGTTTAGCCATCCGTGCTGGTTTAGGTCGAATATTTTGCCGTACTGCTGGTAGATTTTTTTGTGGTAATGTGGCCATACGGCGGTGTCTTGGAGTTTAAGCAAAGGATGCATGCCTGTTCCCAGCAACATCGCGCCTTGTTTCTGCACAATTTGGCTAAGGGTTGTGACAGCGTTTTGCATGGTTTCCTCAAATTCAGTGGGTGTTTTGAAGGGTTGGTTGGCTTTAATTTCCATAACGTGAAGTTGCAGTTCTTTGCCAAACGTAAATTTCGGCAATGATATGAAGTTTATGGTTTTTCCACAGTAACTTTTGATTATTTTATCGCTGATAGGCATGACTTGCAAGTCTCTGTTTACCAGTGAGTATTCGTGTTCTGGTCCAAGCACTTCAAGCGGTTTGTACGTTGCTTTTGCCCCTTTTTTTGTTTAGCGGTAACTTAGGATGCTGTTATTATGTATAGTTAATTTTAAATATAACTGCACGAATAACGCCTTCTCATTAACTGGTGTACCATGAGTGTTGGTCGTCTCTAACATCGACCTTACAGATGATTTACAGGCGCTAAAACCGTCACAATTTCTCGAATCATCGATTAAAGATACCACCATCAACATCAATTATGAATACCGATACCTAAAAACAGGGTATTATGTATCTTTACATGCGGAAGTTTTGGGCAACAACGTAATTCCATCATGCGAGAACATTATTGACTCCAGCAGAACACCGATTCTCCTTTTGCGCGCAGCAAGAGCCAAAATCCCCACCGCACCATTCCTCGTTACGGATTCTGTTAAGAAAATAATCACTGAACTCAAATTGCCAGTCGTAGTTTTTGCAGTTAACCCATTTATCTATGAAGGCTACCAAGTGGCTAAGAATAAGAGCGCCTTGTACCGCACGATGAAGAGTTTAGGAATGAACTACAAATTTACCGTTTGCGCACAACCACTGATGGGTGAAATGGTCACTGTCAAATCGTTTTTAGGAAAAAGCCAACTACAAGATGAACAAATTAGCGCTATCACGGAAAAGGTTTATGAACACTTCAAGATTCCAATCTGCAAAGTACATGTTCAAAAAGTAGAGGGAAAAGCGTTCCTGTGTGGTCTTGAACCTTTGAAGGAAAAAGAGCTGTCTAAAAGTGATAAGGAGTTAATCTCGAAGGAGATTATGCTGATTTCTCAGCAGGGTGAACACATCGGTGTCTAAGATCGCTTGCTTTGTGGAAAAATATAATTTTACTGACCATCGAGAGGAAGGCGCCCTTCAAAACTTCAAATCTGCTGCTGAACAGTCAGGGCACAAATTTAGTTTTCTTTTCCGCGAAAACATCGAAGACATACCCAACTACGACGCCGTATTCATAAGAGCAACAACCGACCCTCTATTCACATCATACATAGTCTCTAAAACCGCGTGGGAACTGGGCTTAAAAGTCGTCGACGACCCCGAATCCATAAAGATATGCGGAAACAAAATCCACCAATACGCCCTATTTGAAAAATACAATGTGCCACGCATCCCAACCGTATTCCTAAACAAAGACGAGTTGCACCACAAAAAAATCACCGAAATCTTCGAAGAACTGGGCAAACCCGTCGTAATTAAGGCACCTTACACTAGTTTTTCCCGTTACGTTGAGAAAGCCGCATGCGAAACCAGCTTTCGCGACGTCGCCAAACGCTTCTTCAAAAAATCCGATGTCTTAGCAATCCAAAAATTTACGCCAACAGCCTTTGACTGGAGAGTCGGCGTACTAAACAACGATGTATTATACGTTTGCAAGTATATGATTCCGAAAGGAAAATGGAAACATGGTGCTAAACTCCGCGGCAAACCAACAGTGGTCTGGGGCAGAACAGTGAGTTCGAAGAAGCGGGACATGCCTCCAAGGCTTCGGGAAGTAGCGTTGAAAGCGTGCAGTGTTGCTGGAAAAGGACTCTATGGAGTGGACCTCAAAGAAGTCAACGGCGACTACGTTGTGGTGGAAATCAACGATAACCCAAGCATCTACGCAGGCTACGAAGACTCAAGCGATAAAGACATCTATCAACGCATCATAAACTACCTCTCAGAATAACCGCAACGTTTTCGACACCTATTTATTATAACACACATTTTATCCAAGTACACAGGAGACTATCTTTTGACCAAAGAATCACACAAAATCGCCATAAAAGATTACGAGTTAACAGAGAAAATGTCGGTTGATGAGCTTGTTGGCCAAATGGAAAAAGCATGGGGATTCACTGCAGGCAAACTTGCAACGGGCGTCAGCATCATGGAAGACATGATTAACGCCAAGGGCTGTGTCAAGTTCCTCTCTTTTCCCGCAGACATAGTAGCAACGGGAACGCGAGGTGTAATCCGTGAATTGGTTAAACGCAAACTCATCGACGTACTAATTACCACATGCGGAACCTTAGACCACGATGTGGCGCGCTGCTGGAAAGACTACTACAAAGGCAGCTTCATCATGAACGATTCAAAACTGCACCAAGAAGGCCTAAACCGCCTCGGCAACGTCCTTGTCCCAAACGATAGCTACGGTATAATTATAGAAAAGAAAATCATAGGCATGCTTGAAGAGCTGTACAAAGAGGGTAAACGAGAACTATCAACAAGTGAGCTCTCACGCGAAATAGGCTTACGCTGCTGCAACGAGTCTTCAATTCTTTATTGGGCTGCAAAAAACAATATCCCGGTCTTCATTCCAGGCATAACAGACGGCTCCGTTGGCTACCAACTTTGGTTCTTCAGTCAAGACCACAAGGACTTTCGCATTAATCTGTTAAAAGATGAAGGCGACCTCAACAACATTGTTTTCGACGCTAAAAAATCAGGTGCTCTCATCGTCGGCGGAGGCATCAGCAAGCACCATGTGATTTGGTGGAACCAATTCAAAGACGGCTTAGACTATGTAGTATATATCAGCACTGCAGATGAGTGGGACGGAAGCCTCAGCGGTGCCCGCCCAAGAGAAGCAGTTTCGTGGGGAAAAATCAGCGAAAAAGCACCGCGCGTAATGATAGAAGGCGACGCCACAGTAATAATGCCGATAATGGCAAGCTCACTTTTAACACGTTTAGAAAAGAAGAAAAAGTGAAATACCCGCGGCTTCCGCCGCGGGCATCCAAAGACTAAACGCGGTTTATGTATTGTTCGATTTTCTCGCTTGTAACAATACCTGCAGTTCTAACAGCGTAACCATCTGACCACAAATGTCCACCCCAAAGCCGCAATTTAATGCAAGGAAACTCCTCAAACATCACCCTAGGCAGAAACACACTTCAAAACACGCACCATCTCGGGAATCCACACCTTAGGTGGAGCAGAAACAAACACATGCACATCATCTCCATCGTGAACTCTAGCAGACAGAAGCCGGTAGCCATGTTCATCAGCAATCATTTTAAGTACTTCCAGAAGCCTAACCTCAATTGAGCCGAATAGTACCTTGTGCCGGTATTTGATGGCCCAGATGAGGTGGTAATTGGCTTGGAAAGCACAGGTCTTTGCCTTTTCCAGGGCTTTCACCTCCTCTTCTAATGGTGACAGACCTATCGACTGGATGGCTTAATTAGAACTACGTAGACTTTACGCATTCATCCTGCCGCTGCCGCGGCAGGTATTCTGCTAGGTTTTTTATAAAAAGTTTGGCGTTTATTGTACGCCTTTGAATAGCCAGCTCATATCTGGCCCTTTCCGTTTTTCTGGAACACGTTCAGCTAATGCATGACAAATGAGTGGCAATGCGATGGTTGCGTCACAGTAGCAGACTGCTCTTGTTCCAGTTTGACTGTTGATTTTGCCCCAGCTAATTGCCTCTTCCAATGTGCATCCAGATAAGCCGCCCCATTGCGGAGAGTCAGTGGTAATTTGTATGGCGTATTTGTGGGGGTAGTAGTATTCTTGAAGGCTCTTGCGTAGGCCGCCTTTTCTGCCTTTAACGCCTTTATCTTCTGTCATTGGTGACACGGAGATGGCGATGAGTTGAGTTAGGTCTTTGGGGACGCCGCCGCCGATGTAGACGACGGCCACTTCTTTGGTTTTTGTGCCGATGCTAACGAACTGGTCAAACTCTTTGACGCTATCTATGTGGACGTTGTGTCCCTGGTTCTTTGCTAACAGGAAGGTCTCGCCGTAGGCGCTGTCAACCATGGCTGGGCTGAAAATTGGAACGCCGTTGGCTGCTGCAACTGCAGAGATGGCGGGAATCTTTTTCTTTCCCAAGTATTTACCAAGTAGGTAGAGGAATTCTGCTGAAGTGTAATTGTAATCTTGCTTGCAGGTCATAACAAAGTCGGTGACGACTTCTTCCATCTTGCGGTAGTCGGTTTCTTTTCCGTAAACATCGTAGTAACGGTTGACGTCATCGTGGAGTAACTGTTCGTCGTTCACCATGTGGTTGCCCTGATAGTAACCTAACCCCATGGCATCAACGATGTCTTCGCTGACGTTTGCGCCAGTGGAAACCAGCACGTCAATGAAGCGATTTTCAATAAGCCAATTAACAATTGTCCATTGCCCCGCTGTGCTCATTGAGCCTGCAAAGCCCATGGCGATGACGGTGTCTTTTGATTTTATCATGTTTTCCCAGACGTCAACGGCTTCGCCTAGTTTGCGTCCTTGGTAGGCGGTTTTGCCCATTTCTTTTAGAAGTTGTGAAATAGGTTTCTGTTTTGTAACTTTGATAGGTTCGAGTTTCTTACTGAAATATGAATCGTTACTCATAATGGAGTGCACCTCGTTTTACATTATTAGGCTTGTATATGAAATTTGTTATTGCAGGAGAATCCAACAAGTGTGGCATGATTAGGTATTAGCACTTATTTTTAGCCAAACACTTCTTTTAACAAAAATAAACGAAGTAACTCCAGTGATAAATGCTGAGACAAGGACAATCAAATTTGCTATTGTAGCAGCAGTTGGGTCGTAAACCATAGCTAAAGTCATTGCGACAAAAATATAAAATGTAATTGCCCCAGTGACTATATGAACCACAGAGACAAGTTTGCCGCCTTGCCCAGCTTTTGCTTTTAGCCAGTTTAAGAAAGATTCGATTCTTCCATGAACATCCGGCAAGTCGTCTAAAACCAGAGCTAAGCCACCTAGCAAGAAAACTCTACCAGTGTTAACGTCCAAACGTGTGCTATTTACGAAAAAGATGTTAAGCAAAGAGACAGGCGTAAAAAATACAATGTAGATTGATGAGAAAATCAAAACCAGAAAACCATAAAAGTAATGATGAAAGAACAACCTACCAGTATGGAGGGAGCGCCCTAGTCCAGCACTTGGAAAAATGTTAATCACAGCGGCAACTATTAGCACCCAAAAAAAAGAGCGCTAACAAGGTAAGGCGAAAACGGATGCCAATTTTGATAACGCCAATAGAAGCCTGACAAGATTCCTGCAGCGCAACCAATCGATACAAGAGCATTGAAAACTAATGAAACGCTGAATATTTTTTTACAAATAACCCAACAATGTACAACTTTTGGACTCGTCATCGCAACTATTCCTTTGCAACTAAAGAAATTAGAATTAAGCCAAGTTGTTTTTGAAGGTTACGGCAAAAAAGGGATCAAACAATTGGTTATTCAGATATATTTTAACTAAAAGTTTTCTCAGTAGGCGATAAATAAAATATTCGAATAAGACCTTAAAAAAAATGCGGAAAGCATAGCTTAAAAAGCAGCTCATTGTACAAATGAGATCTGGTGTCGCATCTTGAACTCTATAATCATAAAAAAAGTAGCCCGTTTTTTCGCAATTGCATCCTTTGTATTCGTCATTATCTCGGCCATTATAACATTCTACCTCCTACAAATCGCCAGTCCCTCAGCCCCAACCGAATACATCATTTTCGCTATCCTGTCGTCTATTGTGCCCTACCTGTTCATAGCAGTACTTTCGCTTGTAATTGCAGTCGTCTCCGGGGATGCTGGAACAGAAAAACCTGAAAAAGAAGCATTACCTCCAGTCCAGCCTGAAGCGGTAAATCCATAATTATTTTTTCTTTTTTGTTTAGATAGTCATTCTGAACGATACGTAATGCAGTGTATTGCAGTCTTGAATGATAGAGAGTATTAGCAACAGTTTAACCCAGAAAATACTTAAAAATCCCAAAAAACCCAATTTTGATTAATAGGTTACATTTTTTCTGGAGCAACAACCCCAATTAAGGTGAGGGCGTTATGCAGAACAGTTTTAATTGACTTCGTGAGCGTAATGCGTGCGTCGCTGAGCTCCTGAGAATCTGCTTTGATAACAGGCAACGCATTATAGAAAGTGTTGAACTTATCTGCTAACGCATTTGCATAATCTGCAATCATGTTGGGTCTATAGTACTCAGTGGCTTCAACGAACAAATCGGGGAACCCTGCGAGATTTAAGACAAGTTCGCGCTCAAGTTTTTCAGTTAGCAATTCATAGGCTGGTTTTTCTGGTTCACGCGCAGCTTTCCGCAGTATGCTGCATGCTCTTGCATGGGTATATTGAACATATGGGGCACTATTAGTTTCGAAGTTTAGCACTCGCTCCCAAGTGAATACAACTGGCTTTGATGGGTCAACGTCAACGAGCGCATACCTCACAGCGCCCAAACCAACGAACTCAGCGATTTTACGTTTCTCCTCCTCCGAAAGTAAGGGGGAACGCTTAGAAACCTCTTCGTAAGCCCGTTGAACCGCTTCGGATAAAACTTCATCGAATGTGATGTAATGTCCTCTTCTGCTACTCATTTTGTAACCAGGCAACGTTACCAAGTTATAGGCGAAATGAATCAAATTCTCAGCGGATTCGCTATAGCCCATTGCATAGAGCGCAATTTTTAACTGCAACTGCGCTAGCGACTGTTCCATGCCGATAACGTTGATGACTTTTTGGGCTTGCTTGAACTTCCATAATGTGTAGGCGATATCGCGGGTGGTATACAATGTTGTACCATCAGCTCGCCCAAGGGTCAAGGGTGGAACTTCATTGTTCTGGCTTAAACCCAACTTCGCTTTCAAACCAAGGGTTTGAACAACCTTTTCAGCGTCAAACTCCAAAACACCCTTTTCACTGTAAACAAACGGTGTAGCCTTAAGCTTCGCCATAACATCATTAACTTTTGTGCTCCAAACAAAATCGCTCTCCCAATCCCACGAATCATAGGTTACATTGACTCGTTTCATAGTTTCCCTGAAGCCCTCAAGACAAAGATCACTAACCTCGCGTATGAGCTGTTTTGCATTTGGTTCACCGTTCTCGTAAGCGCAGTTTAGGCGGTTTATTTCTTCTTCAGGGTTTTCGTCTCGGCTAATTTGTGAGGTTAAAGCTTCAAAAAGTACAGGGTATTTTTCCTTGAGCTCGACAGCGATAGACATCCATTCGTCGATTTCCTTGTTAGCCTTAACAAAGTCATCAGTTAACTTAGCAGCTATTGCGGTTTCTCGGGCTCTTTTTAGGCGATTAATCTCAACTATGCAGCTGGTCACGGTATATATTTTTCCAACAAAAAGATCAGCTTTCTCGGTTGGTTTGGGTTTTCCCAATTTAGCGTAACCGTATGCCAAAACCGATGACTGCCTTCCAACATCGTCAATATAGTAATGACGAAAAACATTGTGTCCCCGATACTGAAGAATTCGGGCTAATGCATCACCCAACATAGGGTTCCTAGCTTGTCCAATGTGGATTGGATGCAATGGATTGACGCTAGTATGTTCGACGATTATTTTTTTAGGTTCAGAAGTTTTTAAAAAGCCGTACTCTGGGCCCAATTCTTTAACTGATTCTAAGGTTAATGCGGAAAATTTAGCAAAGTTAACATGGAAGTTTATGTAACCTGCGCCTGCAGTCGCAACTTTCTCAATTAAAACAAAGCTAGATTTGTCTATACATGCCACAAGTTGCTGAGCTAAAGCGAGTGGCTTCCGGTTTTGTTTCTTCGCCAATTCAAAGCAAAGCGATGAAGCTAATTGGCCAAATTCGATATTGGGTGTTTTGTTTAGGGTGGGAGCTGGTTGATTGATTTCTGGAAGAGTCTCTTTCAAAGCAGTTGATAGGGCAGTTTGGCATTCTTGGCGAAACAGGTCGAAAGGATTTTGTGAAACCATAAACTTCTTCTCCGATTGTATACATTAGTGGTAATTTGACTAGTTATGTTTTTTAAATGTGAAAGCGCACTTATGTGTCTAATGGATGCCGTAAATGATGAAAACAAAAATAGTCTACTCAGAAAAATGTTTAGGCTATGGCACATGGCACATTGAAGGCCCACAAAGAGTAAAAGTTGCACATGAAATTCTGCAAGCAAAAGGCTACGAATTTGTGGAGCCAAAACCCGCAAGCGATTATGAAGTTTTAAGCGTCCATGATGCTGACTACCTTTTCAATGTAAAGAAAGGTTTGGTTGAAGACTCAGACACCCCTGCGTACAAAGACATCTACGAGTTCGCCCAACTTTCCGTCGGCGGAGCTCTCTTAGCCAGCAAAATAAATGGTTTTTCGCTCATGCGACCACCTGGGCACCACGTGGGAAGATGCGGCGCTGCATTGGGAGTTTACACGCGTGGATTCTGCTACCTAAACAACATTGCAATAGCTATCAAAGAATCAAAGAAACGCACATTAATCCTGGACATAGATGGTCATCATGGTAATGGCACACAAGAAATTTTTCAGGGCGACGACAAGGTTGTATATTTGTCACTTCACCAATCGCCCAATTATCCAGGAACAGGTGACTTCACCGAGGATAACTGCATAAACTTTTCATTGCCAGGAGATTTGGGCGGAAAACGATACTTAGAAACGCTAGACAAGGCGTTAGGAATGGTTGATTTATCTAAGTTTGAGGTTGTTGCAGTCTCCGCAGGCTTTGACACACACAAAGGAGACCTGGCAACGTTAGGTTTAGTCGAACAAGACTATTTTGACATAGGCAAAAGAATAGCCAAACTAAAAAAACCCACGTTCTTTGTTTTAGAAGGCGGTTACGTAGGAGGAACAATCGGGATAGATATAGATAGTTTCTTGAAGGGTTATGAAGAAAACTTGTAAAAAGGAAAAATTACTTTTGTTTTTTGGCTGTTGTTTTTTTGTTAAGGGCTTGGAGTTTCTCTGTGATTTTTTCCGAGCGTTTCTCTGCGATTGCAAGAAGAGGTTTCCAGTCCTTGCTTTTTACGGCCATAGTCAATTTTTCTGTTTGTATTGGCAAATTTGTAAGGGCATCGTTGAAGCGTTTTTCAGCTGCTTCGTCGGATTCAACAATTTCTAAGGCTTCCTCGGGGCATGATTCGACACATTTTGGTTCGCCTTCACAGAGATTACATGCTATTGCTTTTCCTGTGTCTGAGTGAATGGTGATTCCTCCGTGGTCGCAGGCTTGAACACACCAATCGCAGCCCTTGCATTTGGTTTGGTCAATGATTAGTAAGCCTGTGTTTTCTGATTGGCTTAGAGCGCGCTCAGGACATGCTTTAACACATTTGGCGTCATTGCATCCGCGACAAGTCAAAGCGAAATTGAAAACAGGTGCCATGCGGACTACTCGAATTCTAGAGCGGAGAGGATTCCATATGCCTTCGCCTTTCTCTACTGTGCAAGCGTACTCGCAGATTCCGCATCCGATGCATTTGCCTGGGTCAACTGAAACGAATTTTCTCTGTTGAGTTTTAGCAGACATTATTACCAAACCTTTTTGGTGTTAAAGTATCACTGTACATCATTGGCTTTTAACCATTACTTATCTAAAGTGGTTTTTTGATGGAAAATTTGTTAGCCAAAATGGGTTTTTAGGTCTTTTTATCAATCTGGAAAGGCTGAAAAGTAAATTTTATGGGGAATTGGTGGTGCGGAGGGTGGGATTTGAACCCACGAACCCCTGCGGGATAGGAGCCTCAGTCCTACGCCTTTGGCCATGCTGGGCGACCTCCGCATTGCGTTGCGGAAATATAGGAACAGGGCACATTTAAAGGCTTTACTTTGCGCTTGAACACAATTGTTTTAGGTTTAGTTGTGTTATTGTTTTTATGTAACAGTGTTGGGTTGTTGTGGCAAAGTTTATATCACGCCAACTATAACACCGTTATAGAATATAGGTGTTAACGATGAAAATATACAAAACCGTTTTGGAATCAATAGGAAAAACACCCTTAATCCAAATTAACAAACTAACCCAAGGAGCCAACGCTACCGTAGTGGCTAAATTGGAAGCCAGAAATCCAGGCGGCAGCGTTAAAGACCGTATCTGCCTAAGCATGATAGAAGAAGCAGAAAAACAAGGCATAATTAAACCCGGCGCAACCCTCATTGAACCAACAAGCGGCAACACCGGCATAGGCCTAGCGATGGTAGCAGCTGTAAAGGGTTACAAACTTATCCTCACTATGCCCGAAACCATGAGCGTAGAACGACGTAACCTCCTCAAAGCCTATGGTGCACAACTCGTCCTCACCCCAGGACCGGACGGCATGGGAGGAGCAATCAGAAAAGCCGAAGAACTAACCGCAAGCACCCCGAACAGCTTCATGCCTCAACAATTCAAAAACTTAGCCAACCCCAAAGTACATAAAGAAACCACTGGACCAGAAATTTGGGAAGATACAGACGGCAAAGTAAACATAGTGGTCGCTGGGGTAGGCACGGGTGGAACAATAACAGGCATAGCTCAATTCATAAAACCACAAAAACCAGACTTTAAAGCGGTAGCTGTGGAACCAGCAGCCTCACCTGTTTTGAGCGGTGGACAAAAAGGACCGCATAAAATCCAGGGAATAGGTGCAGGCTTCAAACCCGATGTGTTAAAGCTCGATTTGGTTGATGAGATATTCAAGGTCACCGATGACCAAGCGCTGCAAACAGCAAGGCAGCTCGCGCAAAAAGAAGGCGTTCTCGTCGGCATATCGTCCGGAGCCGCAGCTTATGCAGCTATAGAAATCGCGAAGAGACCTGAAAACAAAGACAAACTAATCGTTGTTATCTTGCCAGATACGGGGGAACGCTACCTAAGCACTGTCCTCTTCCAAGAGCAAGCCAAATCCGCAACACCCAACATCTAATCTGCGTCCAAAAAGACGCTTTTCTTATATTGCCCCTAGACCATAATTGATGGAAAGGCGAATCAAATGTCCACAAATTCAAACCAGCCTATACCAAAAGAATGCCAAGAATGCAAAGAAAAAAACTTGATGAATGACTGCTGGAATCCCGACAGAATCCTAGCCACCCTCATGCATAACCACGATAAAGTAGAGCAGGACTGGGTTGAAACACGTGTACCAAAACTAGTAGACGAGATTATGACTAGTTACCAAAAGTTTGGCGGCATGGATCACCTTGAAGGACGAGACCTTCCATCAAAAAAAGTAGTTATTGAAGTTTTAGAAGATTTATTCATGGTTCTTTTTCCAGGGTATTTAGGCGATTCAGAAATCACCAAAGCCAATATAAAATATCACTTAGGCACTACCTTGACCTCCGTTTCCACAAGGCTGACGGATGAAGTTGAAAGAAGCCTCAAATACATTTGTAGAAAAATCAGCGAATGCCCACAGGACTTATGCCAAAAAAGAGCCCATGTCGTAGTCAAAGAACTGCTTGAAAAACTGCCAGAAATCCGCGCCATGCTAAGCGGCGACATCCAAGCAGCTTATAGCGGAGACCCTGCAGCGGTAAGCACTGAAGAAGTAATTTTAAGCTATCCCTGCGTACTAGCGATAACCACTTATCGGTTAGCCCATGAACTCTACCTCAGCGGCGTACCCTTAATTCCCCGCATAATGAGCGAACACATGCACTCCCTAACAGGAATAGACATTCACCCAGGTGCAAGAATCGGGAAAAACTTCTTCATCGACCATGGAACAGGCGTCGTCATTGGAGAAACCGCAGAAATCGGCAACAACGTAAAACTCTACCAAGGAGTAACACTTGGAGCCCTAAGCTTTCCGAAAGACGAGAAAGGTAATATCATCAAGGGGCGCAAACGTCACCCAACCGTCGGAAATAATGTAGTCATCTATTCAGGTGCAACATTGCTTGGAGCCGAAACGATAATCGGCGACAACGTAGTCATCGGCGGCAACGTCTGGATCACTGGTCCCGTAGCTTCGGGAACAAAAATAACTATTGCGACTCCAGAACAAAAGTACAAGCTGGAAAATCATCACTGAGAAAAAGCAAAGCCCTAATTTTTGGGTTTTTCTTTAGAGTAAGCGGAAGTTTTCTTTCACTGTAGTAAGGACTACGTGGGTGTTTGTTCGTTCTATGTATGGAAGTGAGAGCAGTTTTTTGGTGAATGCTCCGAGGTCTTCTCTGCTCTTGAATTTCGCGACGATGATTGCGTCTGTTAAGCCTGTGACGTCGTAAACACCGCACACATTGGAGATTTTTGCTATTTCATTCTCTGTTTCGACGAGTCGACCTTTAGAAACTGTGATTTCAGTGACTACCGTTAATTGGTAACCAAGCTTTTCATGGTCCAAAATAACGGAATATCCCTTAATTAAACCGTCCTCTTCCATCTTTTTGATTCTGGATAAGACTGTGCCAACTGAAACGCCAACGTTTTTGGCAATTTGTCTACTTGAAAACCTAGCATCCTCTAAGAGACCTTTGAGAATTTTTACGTCGGTTTCATTTAATTCCATAACAATCCTTCCTGCACGTTCTTTCAATTAAATCCTATTTTTTGAAACAACCTTTTGATAATCGTATGATTAAGTTAATAAAAGTTTAGTATTCCGAATTAAACGATTTTACGTTAAATTTAGTTCAGCCTCATTAATTGGCATGTTTTAACTGGAAACAGATAGTAATCTTAAATTATACCCTAAACCCCAATAGTTCTGAGCCTCTTACAATGCAAGCAAAATACGACACCATACTTGTTCTTGACTTTGGCGGGCAATACTGCCATCTAATTGGCAGAAGAATCAGAGAACATGGCGTCTATTCAGAAATTGTCCCCCACGATATCTCACCCGAAGAAGTGGCAGCTCTAAATGAGAAATTCAACGTTAAAGGCCTAATATTTTCTGGTGGACCTTCAAGCGTCTATGAACCAAACGCTCCAAAACTCCACCCACGCATCTTAGAAGTAAACTTACCGATTTTGGGCTTATGTTATGGGCACCAGCTTTTAGCTCAAATAACAGGAAGCAAAGTGGAACCTGCAGCCTGCAAAGAATACGGCATCGCACAAGTCGCAATCGACAAGCCAGTAGGCGTACTAGAAGGGTTAAGTCAGACCGAACGGGTTTGGATGAGCCACGGCGATACCGTATTTTCTCCACCAGCTGAATTCGAAGCCTTAGCTCACACAGACAACTGCCCCGTCGCCGCATTTAGGCATAAGACAAAACCAATCTACGGACTCCAATGGCACCCCGAAGTCATCCACACCGAGAACGGCATGCGGATGCTTCAGAACTTTATTTTCCAAGTTTGCAAGTGCCAAGCAAACTGGCAAATGGAAGACCTCATACCAAAAATGGTCAAAGAATTGCAGATGGAAACAAGCGGAGGCACTGCAATAATTGGGTTAAGCGGAGGCATAGATTCAAGTGTCGCTACCGCTCTCGCGGCTCAAGCTTTAGGAGAAAAGTTAACGGCGGTCTTTGTTGACCATGGGTTTATGCGTGAAGGCGAACCTGAACAAATACGTGAAACATTCCAAAAGTATCCAATAAAATTCATAGTTGCAAACGTACAAGACCGCTTCATGGCGAAACTTAAAGGCGTTGTTGAACCTGAAACCAAGCGTAAAGTAATCGGAGAAGAGTTCATCAGGGTTTTTGAGGAAATCGCCAATGAATCAGGCGCCGAATACTTAATTCAAGGAACCATATATCCCGACAGGATTGAGTCTGGTTTCAGGAAAAACTCTGATAAAATCAAGTCACATCACAACGTAGCTGGGTTGCCTGAGAAGATTAAATTCAAAAAAATCCTCGAGCCTCTCCGAGACTTATACAAAGATGAAGTGCGTAGAGTCGCAAGGATGCTTGATTTACCAAAAGAAATCGTTAATCGACAGCCTTTTCCGGGACCAGGCTTAGCAGTTAGGATAATCAGTGACTTGAATGAGGAAAAAGTTGCAATAGCCAAGAAAGCTGACAAAATCGTCCGCGAAGAAATCGAGAGGAACAATTTAGCTGATAACCTTTGGCAGTATTTTGCGGTGTTAACGGATACTAAAGCAACGGGTGTTAAAGGTGACGCGCGTGCTTATGGCTACGTAGTAGCTGTTCGGGCGATGGAGAGCCGTGAAGCTATGACCGCTAGTTTCGCAAAGATACCATATCAGGTTCTGGAGAAGATTTCCACCCGGATAACAAACGAAATACCTCAGGTTACCCGTGTAGTATATGATATTACTCACAAGCCGCCTGCAACCATCGAGTGGGAGTAATTACTGAGTCTTAAAAAGCCTAATAGAAGCAAAGAACGTCAATAAGCCTATCCCCAGTGAAAGCCCGCCCTCATAGATTTCTGCAATGAACCATTTAGGATCTAATAAGCAAAAATTCAGATTTCAGGTTCATAATTGTTTATATAAAAAATAGCCAATAGTCTACGGTATATCTAAGGTGACATCTCTGAAAGCATTGATTTTAGCAGGTGGCTTCGCCACAAGGCTACGACCCCTAAGTTGTTCCAGACCCAAAACCCTCTTCCCAATAGTCAACAAACCCTTACTACAATGGATTTTTGAACGATTAGCCGACGGCGGAGTAGATGAAGCCATACTTGCAGTCAACGCAATTACAAAATTCTATATCATTCAACATAAACCATCAAAATGCGGTTTAAAAATTCGGTTTTCTGTTGACCCATCCAAGATGCCTCTTGGAACAGGGGGTGCATTGAAGAAGGCTGAGGGGCTAATTGGTCACGATGAGCCATTTATCATGTTAAACGGTGACATATATGCTGACATAAACTACCGCGAACTGCTTGAAACACACAAAAAATCAGGCTCATTAGGCACGATTGCACTCAGCAAAGTCGAGGATCCATGCTGTTTTGGCGTGGCAGAACTAAAGGGCAATGCAATTAAAAGGTTCGTGGAAAAACCACCCAAAGGTCAAGCACCCAGCAACCTCATAAACGCAGGTGTCTATGTGCTCAACCCAGAAGTGTTCGCGTACATACCTGAGGGAAGAGCAGTTTCTATTGAGCGAGAAGTCTTTCCCAAGCTAGCTGAGGAAGGCAAACTAAGCGGACAATGCATCAGCGGGTTATGGATAGATATCGGCAAACCCCAAGAGTACTTAGAGGCAAACAAGATAGTCCTTGAATCTATAGCAAAAAAAACGAAACAAGAAAATTCTGAACCATTTGTGAAAAACCCCGTTGCCATGGATACTGGAGTCTTGGTCGGCGAAAACTCGGTCATCGGTCCGTATGCGATTCTAGGTAAAAACGTTAAAGTTGGCAATAACGTGCAAATCTCTAATTCAGTGATCTTAGCAGAAGCACACGTAGCCGATGGTGCATTCCTTAACGGAGCTATCGTTGGCGAAGGCGCAAAAATTGGCAAAGGTGTCAGGCTTCCAAAGGGTTGTGTTGTAGGTGACCTCGCTAAGGTTAAAGACAGCGTGCACATGCATGATGGTCAAGTAGTATGCCCCGCAAAGGAAGTTACTGAAACGTTTTAAAACCTAAACTTGACTGTTAATTAGGTACAGAGTTGAATTTACATGAGTTCAAGAAAACTTTTTGGAACAAACGGAATACGAGGCCTCGTCAACGTAGAGTTGACGCCTGAAATGGCCATTAAAGTGGGAGAGTCTATTGGAACTTTTTTTGGGAAAGACAAAAATTTACTTTTGGGATATGATGCTAGAACTAGCGGTCCCATGTTCGCTAAAGCGGTAATTTCAGGTTTGACCGCTACTGGATGTAACGTCTTCTTTGCTGGAATGGCACCTACACCATCCCTGCAATTTGCCGTAAAGAATCACAAGATGGATGGTGGAGTAATAATTACTGCTTCTCACAATCCGCCAGAATACAATGGAATTAAGGTCATTTGGAGTGACGGCATCGAAACCTCACATGAACAAGAAGTTGAGATTGAGAATATTTACTTTGACAACAAAATCGTCTTTGCACCATGGGATAAACTCGGAGTAAAGCGTGAGTTGGCTGGAATTAACGATGAATACATCCAAGCCATAAAGAAACAGGTTAACAAAACAAGAATTGCCAACGCACATTTCCACGTCGTCGTCGATGCGGCAAACAGCGTTGGAGGATTAACTGCACCGCCATTGCTTAGGGAACTTGGTTGCAAAATTACAAGCATAAACGCCAACATCGACGGAACATTTCCCGGTAGAATGCCCGAACCTCGTCCTGAAAGCTTGGGCGATTTGGCTTCAACGGTGAAGGCAATCAAAGCCGACATGGGAGTGGCCTTCGACGGTGATGCTGACCGATCTATATTCGTTGACGCAAACGGCCAGATTTACTGGGGAGACAAAACCTTCGCTGTCATTATAAAACAGTACCTACAAAAGAATCCTGGTGCAAAAATAATCACGCCGGTTAGTTCATCAACACTAATCAAAGACACTGTTGAAGCTTTCAAAGGTGAATTAGTCTGGACCAAAGTCGGTAGTGTAACCGTTTCTCAAAAAATGAAGGAAGAAAATGCAAATTTGGGCGGGGAAGAGAACGGTGGAGTATTCTATGGTCCACACCAGGCGGTCCGGGACGGCGCAATGACAACTGTTTTGTTGCTTAATATTATGGCTGAAACTGGTAAGTCACTAGCGCAACTCGTTGCTGAGCAACCACAATACTTTCTTGAGAAGGGAAAAATCGAGTGCCCAGACGACAAGAAGGCTATTTTACAGCAGAAAATCTACGAGCAGGTTAATGGCGAAAACGTCAGTACCATAGACGGCGTCAAAATATGGTTTAGCGATGCAAGCGCAATCTTGATTCGGCCAAGCGGAACTGAACCAGTTTTTAGATTGTATGCTGAGGCAAAAAACCAACAAAAAGCATTACAACTAGTCGAAGACTATAGCACAAGGCTTAAGAAAATCCTCGAAACCATATAACAACCTTCAAATTTGTTGGGAAAGGGAACTTCGGATGCCTGCAGTCTTAAACCTAAAACCCGATGAAGTTGATACTAACGAAAAACGCTCAAAATACACTGTGAGCGTAGTTGGATGCGGACAAAAAGGAATTCTTTATGCTAACGCTTTCGCGGAAGCGGGGTTCACAGTAATTTGTACTGATTCTGATGCAAGTGTTGTAAAAAAGGTGGCAAAAGGAAAAACAGCCAGCGCTCAATCACAAGTGGAAGCTAAACTAAAAAACTACATCAACAGGGGACAAATAAGCGTCAGTTCCGAACGCAAAGACGCTATTTCAAGAAGCGATGTCATCGTTATAGCTGTGGGAGCAAAAGTTGATGAACAGAAAAAAACCGATTACTCACAAATAGTTAGCGCTGCTAAACAAGTTGGAGCAGCTCTTCATCAAGGCACATTAGTTATCTATGGTGGCATTGCGGGTTTTGGTTTCATCGAGGGATCAATGAAGGAAACTTTAGAAAATACTTCTGGTTTCAAAGTAGGAACGGATTTCGGTTTAGCGTACAACCCAATTCTTACCGCAGACGCTTTGATGGCTAATTTAGAGTTGAAGGTTGCAGCAACCGACCCAACAAGCCTAAATGCAGCCTCAACAATCCTCAAAACGATATCAAAAGAAATCAAGGAGGTAGCCGACCTAAAAACTGCGGAAATCGCCACACTTTTCACCGTGGCAAAACAAGACTCCAACAGGGCTTTAGCTAATGAATTGGCGGTTTTCTGCGAAAACGCGAACATCGACTACTTCAAAGTTCTAAAATTACTGGAACTCAATGACCCAAACTTTTGCCCAACCATTGTGGATGAAGAAAGCAAGCATGAAGCTTACCTGCTGCTTGATAGCGCTGAAAACTTTAACGCCAAACTTAGGCTTCCCACGTTGGCTAGACAGATAAACGAGGATATGGTTAAGCACGCAGTTAACTTAACGCAGGATGCTTTGCGAAAATGCGGCAAACCCTTGAGAAGAGCCAGAGTTGCCGTTTTGGGAACCGCTAACCCTACTACGGCCACGGGCATTTTTGTTAAGATGATTGAATTGAAGGGTGCCAAAGCCAGCCTCTACGACCCTGTATCAAAGATGGGTCCTCAGGAATGGCGAATAGTGAAAACCAACCTAAACGAGGCAGTCGAGGGCACAGACTGTATTGTAATCTTGACTGGACAGGAGCAATTCAAGAATTTGAACATCAAAAAACTAAAAGCCTTGATGAAGAACCCTTCAGTAATCGTGGATTTGATAGGTATTTTTGAACCCAAAAAGGTTGAAGCAGAAGGCTTCATATATTGTGGGTTAGGTAGAGGAACTGATAAGAATTGAAGAAACTTGGGGTTGCAGTAATTGGAACTGGGCAGTGGGGAAAAAACCACGCGAGAGTCTACAAAGAACTCCCCTCAACTGAACTAGTTGCGGTATGTGATGTTAACGCTGAAAGAGCCAAAGCTATGGCGGCCCAGTACGGCGTAAAAGCGTACTCTGATAGCACCCAAATGTTAAAGGACAAATCTATTGAAGCCGTAAATGTCTGCACCTGGTCAACTATTCTAGCGCAAGAAGCAATGAATGCATTAAATGCTGGAAAACATGTTTTAGTGGAGAAGCCAATGGCAACTTCTCCCCAAAAAGCAGAGGAATTGGTGCAAACTGCCAAAGATAACGGATTGCTTTTAACAGTGGGCTTTCTGATGCGGTTTATTCCGGGTTTACAGGTGATTCGTGAATCTGTTGAGAACAAGAAAATTGGAGAATTAGTCTGTGCAACTGCCAAGCGGGTTTCGCAGTGGCCTGAACGAATCGGCGATGTTGGCGTCGTTAAGGATACTGCTATTCACGATATTGATGTTATGCGGTTCATTTCCGGTGAAGATCCAATTTCTGTTTATGCGAAGATGGGAAGCATGAGAATTAAGAAATTTGAAGATTACGCTCATATCATGCTTACTTATGAAGATGGCAAGAGCGCTTTCATTGAATCTAACTGGCTAACCCCTTACAAGACCCGCACTTTAACTGTTACTGGAAGCGATGCCATTATGCGTTTAGATTATATTACTCAGGATATGTGGATTGAACAGCAAACTCAATCTGTACAACCACGCTATCCATTTCAAGAACCCCTTAAAGCAGAGCTTCAGCACTTCATAGATTGTATAGTGGAAAAGAAAAAACCTATTGTAACAGGGGAAGATGGAGTAAGAGCCCTAACAGTTGCAACAGCAGCACTAGAATCTTCAGCAAAAAACAAAGCAATAGAATTAAAAAAGTGAACTACTCGCCCCTTCCGGGGCGAGCATCCACACTTAAACTCGGTTGATGTATTCTTCTATTTTCCAGCTTGGCACAGCACCAGCAGTTCTCACAGCATAGCCCTCTGACCACAAATGACCACCCCAAAGCCGCAACTTAAGCTCAGCGAACTCCTCAAACAACAACTTGGCTGAAACACACATAAAAACACTCACCATCATAGAAATAGACGTCTTCGGCGAAGCAGAAACAAACAAATGCACATGATCTGCATCATGAACTCTAGCAGCAAGCAGTTGAAAACCATGATTCTCAGCAATCATTTTAAGTACTTCCACCAGCCTAACCTCAACTGAGCCGAATAGTACCTTTCGCCGGTATTTAATGGCCCAGATGAGGTGGTAATTGGCTTGGAAAGCACACGTCCTCGCTTTCTCCAGGTCTTTCACCTCCTCGTCTATTGGTGACAGACCTATCGGATCGTAGAAAAGATAGATTTTGTGGACGCATTCATCCTGCCGCTACCGCGGCAGGTATTCTGCTAGGTTTTTTATAAACCCCAATTTAGTCGGAGCATATAAATCTGTCAAACAACCACTCAAATGTTAACTAACCTCGATGAAAATTTCCCTGTGAGCTTCCAAAAAGCAACAATGGAAAAACCAAGAATGAATTTCGGCGGGATTCAAGATTAAGTTAGATGTGGGTTGTGGCAGTAGGCCAACTGGCGATGTAAACGTTGATTGTTTTACTCGGGGCTGGAACAGTCAAGAAGGAGACCAAAAGCAAGGGGAGTTTTTGAACCCACGTTTGATTCCTAACTTTATTGTTGCGCATGCTGAGAATTTGCCGTTTAAAAATGAGTGCTTTGAAGTTGTTTTTAGCAGCCACACAATTGAGCACGTTAAAAATCCCAAAAAGATGTTGCAGGAGCTTTTACGCGTTAGTAAACGCCAAGTTGTTATTAGGTGCCCTCATAGAAAAGGGTCAGGCGCCAAAAGACCCTTCCACGTTAACTATCTTGACGAAGAATGGTTTAGGACTTCATTTTCAAAATTAGGTTTTAAACCCAAAATCGTCGTTTCAAATTCGGAGTGCCTAATTACTTCAAGACTTCTGCTGCATTCCGCGTTGCGTTGTCCCAAACGGTTTCTGCCCTACGTTGAAGATTCTATCGTTTATCGCATCGTGAGGAAAATTGAAAGAAGTCAAGACAGACTTAGGTTCCCATTCGAGATAGAAGTTCAAGTGTTAAACAAGAACAGCAAAGTTTTGTGAGGCATAGCTAATTTAACTGATGCCGCACTATAATAAAATCCAGACCGAAAATAAGGATGGCAAACGATGACTGAACACGCAAGCAGTCAAGGGGCAAGCTCAAACAGAAAAGATCCCCCGAAAGTTGCCATCATCATTCTCAATTGGAACGGCTGGAAAAACACGATCGAATGCCTCGAAAGCCTCTACCAAATCGACTACCCTTCATATGAAATAATTCTCGTAGACAATGGCTCAAATGATGACTCAGTAAACAAAATTGAAGAATATGCAAAAGGGAAACTTCGTGTTGAATCAAAGTTCGTTCAATATTCTCCAGCTAACAAACCGCTAAAACTAATCAAGCCCCAAACAGCAAAAGTTCCATGGGAATTTAACAAAGAATTGCTATTTGTTGAGAATAATGTGAATTATGGATTTGCAAAGGGCACAAACATCGCCATAATGTTAGCCCAAAAGCAATGTGCAGACTATGTACTTCTCCTCAACAATGACATAGTGGTGGATAAGGAGTTTCTCTTTGCAATGATTGCGGAAGCAGAAAAGACACCGCAAATTGGTGTCGCAGGTCCAACCATTTACTATTATGATAGCCCAACAACCGTCGACTTTGCGGGAGAAAACCTCACAGCGTGGCGAGTGAAAGGAAAAGAATTCACTTCGGTTTCAAAACGACCGCGTGAAGTTGACAAAATCGAAGGCTCATGCATACTTATCAGAAGAACCGTCTTAGACAAAGTTGGGCTATTATATACAAAATATTGGGCGTACTGGGAAGAAACTGACCTTTGTTTTAGAGCAAAAAAAGCTGGCTTCAAAGTTGTCTACATCCCTGGATCTAAGGTTTGGCACAAAGTGGCTCGCTCCATCGGAGGCGAAAACAACCTTAAACGTCAATATTACTTAAACCGTAATCGACTCTTGTTTGCAAAGCGAAACCTCACCTTAGGGGACCAAGCTAAGTTTTTGGTTTATTTTTTTGGTTTTGAGTTGTGGCTTAAGACTGCTGTGGAGCTTAAGCACCATACGATAGCAGGTGCGCTCACATATTTGCGGGCGGGCTTTGATGGGTTGATTCTTTTTTTGGATCCAAGAAACCAAGCTTAACCAGTTTTTGAAAGAACTTCACGATATAGCTGAACATGCTTTTGGGCGATGGTACTCCATTTAGTTGCGTTCCACATTACCAAACAATTTGACTTTAGCAAATCTCTTTGACGTTGATTCGCGAGTAACTCTTGAGTTTTTGCAAGAAGGTCTGGGGAGTCTCCACTTTTGAAAAGTATCAAGCAGCCGTATTCATCGTAGACTTCTCTGAAAGCCTCTAAATCTGAAGCTATTATTGGCACACCGTAGGCTGTTAATAGATGCAGCACGCCACTATCGGTGACATTTCTATATGGAAGCAAAGCTATGTCAGTTGCATTAAGAACATCCGTAAAATCAGGAAGATACCCCGTGAACGTTACCCTATCTGCGCAGTGGTTTTGTTCGGCGAGTTTCTTTAGTTTGCCTATGTATTGTTCATCTTGGGCATTTTGGGGTCCACCTGCAATTACAAGCTGAACGTTTCTGTCAAGGTTTGGAAGGAGAGGAATTACTAGATCATGACCTTTTTTTGGGGTTACAAACCCCAGAATAGTGACCACAACTCTATCTTGTAAGTTGAGTCTGCGTTTACATTCATCTTTGTTTTTGAAGTTAGGTTTCTGGTAACTTCCATGTGGAAGTATGCGCAATTTGGATTCTTCTACGCCATAGACCGTTTTCATCAATTGCTTGCTTTCCCTTGTATGTACGATTATCATGTCGGAAACAGCAAAAATGACTTTATCGAGCAAATTTGTATAGAAATGCCCACTTCGAACGCCTGCCGACCCAGCTTTTCTGGGTTCATGAATAGTTGTTACCACGCGTCGGTTTCCCATTGCGAGTCCAGAATAGAAAGGTAGAGCAGAAAAAGCTGTTAAAGTCCTTTTTCCCAGCTTTAAGCTTGGAAATAAACCATACTCAAATTGCACATGAACTAAATCATGCGAACTGCCAACGCTGTAACCTAAAATTTTGAAGCAAGGGTTTAACGCATTTTTAGTTGGTAAACTGGTTATGTATAGTTTAACTTTCTTTTGGAGTTCTTCAGCTAAGAAAGCCGAATATGTTGCAATTCCACATTGGTCGTTCCATGAAGTCACTAAATTAATCTCAAGTTGGTCCTGAGCCTTCGGGGAATATCTGTGGCGACCATTAAGTTTTTTATAAAATTCTCTTTCAACTATATTTCCTAATTTTTTTGATGCAATTTTCATCATCAACATTCAGATGCTCTTTTCAGTGGGTAACCCAAACTCCTTAGCATTGCCAATAAGCGTATTTAGTGCAGCCGTACCCTTTTTCGCATTCTTCATTTAACGCCTTAACTCGCCAACCCTCAGCCTCAAACTTATCACATAACTGCAAACCATGAACTTCTACGGCAGCGGGAGTTTCAAGTTTGACGCCGAGCAGAACTTCCTCGTACCCCTCAATGTCCATTTTCAGAAAGTCATGTGGAATCTTGAGGTGACTAAGTTGGAACTTATCGTTAATAGCTGTTATTCGGTTAGGGTGATTACGCTCATTAACAACAAGGTGCTTGGTGGCATCTGCGCAAGACTCGACACAAACAACTTTTGAAGCACCATGTTTTAGGAAAAACATCGCTGTCTCACCTTCCCCAGCGCCAACATCCAAAACGACTTTGCCTCGAAAATCAATCGGCAAATAATGTTTTTCCCAATCTACAGTCTCAGTCTTAATCATTCCAACCCGAAAAGCGCTAAAACTCCATCCAGTCAAAGCTATTGCTAACTGCTTTTTTTCCTGCTTCTCAATGAAGTAGTTTTGGAAGGTTCGACTGAACGGTAGCTTCACTTTAGGTAAAACCTCTTTTGATTTACATGGTTTCTGTGTATATTTAGCATTTGCCTATGATAGATGAATTCATAAAAAATCCTTTAACCCTGAAATAATAAATAGTTAAATCAGCCATAGAATAATTCTTAAAGAATGGAAAGAGACAACTATGAAAATATCCGTGTTTTTTGATTTATACTGTCCTTTCCACGAATTAAAAGATCCAGGCCAGATTCCTTTAGGATTAATAGACATTGGAATAAACTCAGGCGTTATAACTACCGCAAAAAAAGAGCTAGAAAGTTATATTCCGAAATTTTCTCTTGTCCAGCGTACCCTCGAGGAATTCTATGATGAAGAATTTTGGTTGAAAAGCGATTCAGACGTAATAGTCGCTTACCCCCTGCAAGGCGCATACTATTCTCCGCTTATCGAAAAAATTAAATCAGGCGGAAAGAAGGTTTTGCTCAAATTTGACAGTGACGGCAGAATCGCGTATCCGCTTCAAAGACACTCTTTTAGAGTTCCCCTAAATGAACGCTTGACTGTAAGCAACCTTGTAAGTGATGTTTGGTGGCATCTCGCTTCTACATCGATGAAGCGTAGTCGACATGCGAAGGTAGCAACAGAAATAATCAAGCAGATAGAACTCAGCGATGGCGCCATGATCGAAAGCCCAGATGCTCTCTCTAACCTCAATTACTTTCTGGCAGCATGGGGCAGAAGAGACCTGATTAAAAAAACTTATTTCATACCTAACTCTGTTACACCGGAGTTTGTTCAGAGCGAAATTGGCAAGAAAGAAAACGTCGCTGTATCCTATGGTCGATGGAACGATTATAGGCAAAAGAATACTATGGTAATGGTTGAAACGGTTGTAGAGTTTTTAAAAGAGAGGCATGATTTTCGGTTCGTCATTTTTGGAAACGGCCCCGAGATGGTCAAGAAGCTACTGGAGGGTGCACCTGAAAATGTAAAAGAGCGCATCAAGATTTTGGGCTTCGTTGAGCGCGAAAAGATTAAGGACCTCTTGTCGAATGCCAAGATATTATTTGTGCCCTCAAGGTGGGAGAGCTTTTCGATTGCTTCGGCTGAAGCACTCTGCATGGGATGTTCAGTGGTGGGCACACCGTTGGAAAGTTTGCATTTTCTTTCGATGCAGGGTTTCTCAGGAACAACAGCAGCATCATTTGACGGAGAAGCAATTTTGGCTGCGTTACTTCGGGATTTGGCGAAGTGGGATAGAGGAGAGTATGAGCCAGAAAAAATTGCGGCATTTTGGAGGGCTAAACTGGACAGGAAAAACATCGCAAAAACCATAGAAACCCTCGCCAAAGAAGTGTTAAACAAAAGTATTCGTGAGGAGTAGGGATGCCTTCAATAACTTTTGCCACGAACTGCTGGGAAAAAGATTGGGAGATACTCCTCAAAACAAACTTTCTGGAAAATAAAATTCTACGCAATGAAGTCGCATTCACAAAAAAAACCTTGATAATCAACAATGTTAAAAATCGAGAAAAAGTCGAAGCCAACGCCAAAAAAGTTGTCGACAAAGGAGTAATAACGGACTATTTTTTTGTCGAAGACTACATCGACAAAGCGTTGAAACGTTTTCAACTAACAAATGAGGTGCTGGGCAAAGGATACTACTATTCAAACCATGAATTAGTCGGTGTCTACCTATGCGATACGGATTATTTGCTTTATTTTACTGGGGATACTTGGCTGGATAAGAAAGTCGGTTGGGTTGAACCAGCCTTAATTGAGATGGAAAAAAATGAAAATTATAAAGTAGCGAATCCCGTTTGGAACCGAAAATATGATGACGCAAAAAAGGAGGCTTTGTCCGAAATACCGGATTTTTATGTGGGGTTTGGTTTTTCGGACCAGTGTTTTTTGGTAAAACCCAAGGATTTTAAGGCACCCATTTATGGCGAGACCAATCCGCTGTCTGAAAGATACCCCAAGTATGGAGGAGAAACTTTTGAGAAGCGAGTAGATTCATGGATGCGCAATCATAATTATCTGAGGTTGACGTACAAGCACGGTACCTATTTACATGAGGATTTTCCTGCCAATGATTTTCAGAGGAAGATTGAGATTTTGACTGGAAAATATGACAAGTAATTAAAAGCCTGCCTATTCTATTCGATTAGGAGCTTTATTTTAGACCAAATGTTACTTTGGAATGCTTCGGGCGTTAGATCTGAAATTTTGCTCCAAAGTTGCTGTCGTTTGCTTTCCCAGTTTGTGCTTGCATCCTCAACTTCCATAGACTTAACTATCTTCTGCTTCAAGTCGTCGTAGGTTTCCCATCTGAACTCATCGGGAATAAACTCTTTCATTCCACCGCTGTTATGAACAATTGTCACGCATCCGCTTGCTAAGCCTTCCACCGGAGCTATACCGAAGTGTTCGCCTTCCATCAAGTGAACGTAGATTCGGGAGTCATGCAGAATGTTTAGCAGTTCAGACCCAGGCAAGTTAGTTTTAAGAATGTAGTTTTTGGGCAGGTTTTCTTGGAACGTATTAAACCATGCTTTTTCAGCATCAATTAATCCACCGACACTGACAAATTCGTAGTTTGGCAGTTCAGCGGCTAACCTTTTCATAATTTCGTGCCTTTTCACTGGAATAAAACGCGCAACATAGATTACTTGTTTTTTTCTCTTTGAAAGAGGAGTTTCATTCCAGAATTTTTCCAAGTTCACTGGTGGATAAACGACTATGGGTTCTTTCACGCCGTGACTTTTCCAGTACTGCACAATTTTTTCTTTGGTGTAGTTGCTGTTGCAGAAAACCATGTCCAATTTATCGATGCCCTGCTCAACCCAATGCTTAAACAGCCAGAGGTACAGTTTGCGTTTGAATGTTCCTCGGGCGTAGTCATAGTGGATTTCCGGGAAGTGGACGTATGCAATGTTTTTTTTGGCTTTGTTTAGGAAGACGGGTTCAAAAGGCGAGGACGATTGAGTAGAAAATAGGTAATCATAATCTAATTTATCTCGGTACTTTTTAAGGAGTTTAACGAAGTTGCGGTGCCTCTTGTAAATCGTGAAAGGTGGTTCAACCTCAATCCGCTTACCCAACGAATGAATAGCAACATCTTTGGGGAAATCTTCACCAACAATATATCGGTACCGATTAGCGTCAAAATCGAAAGTTAACAGCTCTACCTTCTGTCCTTGATTAACAAGCGTTTTGATTACATTGTGGCAAACGCGTTCGCCGCCGCCGTAGATGTCGAGGTATGGGTGAACTACAAGAAAGGTTGCCAACTCAGTTTTGCCTCAGGTTAGTGTGCGTTACATTTCCTTGTTGGAGTTTATGAAGTTTACCTGTTGACGATTTAACTAGCAAAATATATACGCCCGCACGAAAAGTGAGTAGTGGATGGCAGTTTCGGTGACAAAACAAAACATGGCGCTCCAAGAAAAGAAGCTTAAAGTTGTCTTTGCTGACCCACCGTTTGGCAGAGAATGCAAAGGAGAAGCCGTAACGGAGTCACCAAACCTCGGAATACTATACATAATCGGCTATGCCAAACCACGCTTGCCAGAAGTAGAATTTACATATCTTGAACCGTTCCTTTCCATGGAGGAGCACCTGGAAAAAGTCAAGCAAATCAAGCCTGACGTTTACGCCTTATCCTTCACGACCCCTCGAAGGGACTTATCGTTTGAAACAATAGCCAAAGTCAAAGCTTTAGGACTAAAGATGCTTATGGTTGCAGGCGGTGCCCACCCAACCATCGACCCTCAAGACGTCCTCAAAAACACCCTAATCGAAGTCTGTATTATAGGAGAGGGCGAAGAAACCACCACCGAATTAATCAGAAAAGTCCAAGCCAAAGAACCCATCACAGATATTGTCGGGACAGTTAACAAACAGAAGAACAACGGCGTGCGACCGCTCCTAAAAGACATCGATTTCTTCCCAGCATGGGACTTAATCGACTTTGAAAACTATGACATAGCAGTAAGCAAGAAGAAACGCATGGCATACCTTCTGCCAATACGCGGCTGTCCCAACTACTGCACGTACTGCTCCAACCCAGTGTGGAAACTTGAAAAACCCTGGGTACGGCAGCGTTCACCCAAAAACATCGCCGAAGAAGTCAACTACCTCTACGGCAGAGGTATCCGAGAAATCTACCTCCGTTCCGACACCTTTAACGTAGACATAAAATGGTGCTTGGAGGTCTGCAATGAAATCGAAAAATTATGCCTCAGGGGCATGACGTTCCAATGTAACTTGCGGGCTGACAAACTAAACAAGGAGTTAGCGCAGAAGCTAAACGACATCCATGTTTGGCTTGTTCACATTGGCCTTGAATCAGCCAATGACAGAGTCTTGAAGGGCATAGGCAAGAACGCGACCCAGGCAGACAATATTCGGACACTTGAGTTGCTCAAGAAATTCCACATTAAGGTTTACGGGTTCTTGATGCTCTATAACGCGTGGGAAACAAACGGCAAATTGGAATATGAGACCCCCGAAGAAGTCAACAATACCTTAGAGTTCGCAAAAACTTGCCTTAGAGATAACCTCATCGAGTACATTTCATGGTCTATAACTAACCCAATTATCGGCTCAAAACTCTACAACATAGCTAAAAAATTCGACATCGCAGCTTACAACGTTAAAATCGGCAACTGCATGCGTCTACCAGGCATCAGCGAGCAACAGATGGTGGAGCATGTGAAGCAGGGTATGATTCTGCAACTGTTAAACGGCATTCAGAAAGGCATGATAACCAAGAAGAGCTACAGGCGTGCTGCCCAAAAAGCCGTTAAAATCTTGAACATGTAAGCTCTTCCTCTGTCCAGATTATGCATTTGCCTGTTGCGATAAACTATTTAACTTAAGTTAGAACATTATGCCTCTATGCCATCCTGCTCCGAGAGTGACATGAAAGTCGATTTTGTCGTCCCCTCAAGAGATGAGCCTAACCCAACTCTAATACATCAGCTTAAGCACATGACATGCGCGGGGCAAATCATCAATACACACGAAAAACCGCTCAGCATTGCACGTAAAAAAGGGGTTCTGCAGGCGAGTACCGAGTGGGTAGCTATGGTTGATGACGATATGCTTCTGCCCGACAACTGGCTACAAATAGTCACCAGAGCAATTACACCTAAAGTTGGCGCGATTGGCACGGTTGCGGTGCACAAGAACAAGCATGCCGCAGCATACGAACGTGTTGTTGGCACAGTGTATAATCTAAGCAAATTAGATACAAACCCACATATCAACAACATCATCATACGCCGCAAGCTTATGGAAAACTATAACCCTCCAAGGTTGTTCTTTGGGGAAGACCAATACTTCAAACGTTACGTCCAGAAAACAGGTTACACATGGAAGGTTCTTCCGTTTCTTGGCGCGACACATTTAGGCACATCAAAAAACTATGTCACCATCGGCATATCTTATAGGCGGTATGGGCATTTTGGACTTTATAAGCTGGCACGTAGAATGGCTGCACGGTTTATTTTTACGCCGTTTGCGGCATTGAGCAATTTGAGCGCAAGCACATTTTGGTATCTAACTAAGTTAAACGTGGAATTTTTGGCAGGCTTTGCAAAAGAGTTAGTTGTAGAAAAACTCTAGCAAATGAAACTATAGTTAGCCCACGGATTAACCCAAAAAAATACAATGATACATTCTACATTGTTGCCTATTGTTGTTTTAATAGTATTGATAAAAAGCTTGAACTCTTTAAAGCACTAAAAACGAATCCAAAACAATCACAAAACATTAGAAGTAGTCGTCTGCGGAATTTGCTAGACGACTACTTTCAAGTTAAGACGATAAATCTTTTTCTTGACAACTCAGGGATTTACCGAAAAAGGCAGCGATCTCATTAAGCCTTCTGCGCTCCTGAAGGATTTCACGAAAGGAACACAGAAAACGCCCACATTCACGCATAATGATCCACAAATGAAACAGGAAATAGCAATCTTAAATCATCAAAAACGTACAACAGATCCAATCCTCCAAAAAATATTTTGTGTATAAGTAATGGGGATAGGGCCAACTTTTGCGGAGGAGATTTATGTGCATCCTGATGGAGTTTTCTGGTCTAAAACCACATTTTTTGGTCCCGCAAGCCGCTTCTCCAATGCAATTGCCCTTGCTGCAACCTTGTCCGCTTCAGCTTTAACGATCGGATCTTTGATTTCTTCTTTACGTTTCTCGTTGGACTCCAAAATTAGGCGCAGGAACTTTGAGTCGTAGCTTTTGAGCAGTAACTCAGTGTTGGGGATAAGGCAGTGACCGCCGATAACACCCGGAAACATGACTGGCCTGTCAAAGCGTTCTTTATGGGTGTCCTCAATGAAGTCGACTGTTTCATCAAATTCAGCACCAAAAACCCGTGAGATGCGATGCATTTCTTGGAAGCATGCAATCATCCAAGCGCGGTAAGTTGTTTCAAAGAGTTTAGCGAGTTCAGTTTCGCGGCAGCTTTTGAGAACCTTGATTTTTAATCCCATACTTTTGAAGTGGTCTTTAGCTGCTTTGGAGGCTGTTGCGTCTGCGCCGCCGACGTATTTGGTCCAGCGTTTCATTTCCCAGAGCATGTGTTCAGCATTTATGTGGACGCCACGTGTGGGAGAATGGGCAACAAGGCAATTGCAAGCTGCGGCAACTTTAAGTGTGGTTCCTGGTGGAACTGTGCTATTGATGATTGTGAGTTTGGGCTTGTAATGGTCTACGTAGACTTTGATTATGTCCGCGAATTTTTCTGGGTTGCCGCATGGTAAACAAACCTGCAAGGTATGAACTTTGGCTGGAACGTTTCCTTTAGTTTGGCCCAACGCCTTCATTTTTTCCATATCTAAATCTAAACCATAAACCGAGAACTTTTCTTTAGACTCACTATATAGTACAAATAGAGTGTGTCCTATCTCGCCTAAACCAACAATGAGAACAGTTTCTTTTGCCAAACGCATGCCACCGTTCATTGGAAAGTCAAGGTAATGTTAAACTATTTAAAGTTGGAGCTCGAAAGGACAAGCATGCAGAATCCAAAGAAAGGCACAGGCATAGTAACAGGCACCAAAGTAGAGATAGGTAAGGATGTATCTATCTGGAACTATGTCGTGATTGGAGACGGAACCAAAATCGGCGACGGAACAATGATTGGAAGCTTCGTTGACATTGGCAAGAATGTAGTTTTAGGCAAAAACTGCAACATACAAGCTCACGTAACTATCTCCAACGGCTGCGTACTAGGCGATAACGTATTCATCGCTCCGAACAGCAGCCTCCTAAACGACAAGTACCCAAAAAGCAGCTTCCTAAACCCCCCAATCATAAAAGATGGTGCGGCAATCGGCGGAGGAGTCACTATTTTGCCAAACGTTACGATTGGAGAAAAAGCCGTGGTTGGCGGCGGAAGCGTTGTAACTAAAGACGTACCTCCTAAAACTGTGGTCGCTGGTACGCCTGCTAAAAAAGTCATGTCTTTGAAAGCATACGAAGCCAAGCGCGACGTCTTCATAAAGGCACAGCGAAAGGTGATTTAATGAAAATCTGGTACGACGCCTGCACTGGAAAGCATACCAGATACGGCACCGCAATCGGTAAGCGACTTAGGAAAGCAGGGCACGAATTTATTTTTACAACCAGAGAACACCCCGACACAATAGCGCTTGCCCAAATTCTCGGAGAAAAACCCATAGTTGTCGGCAAATACAATCCTTCAACTCTTACCTCAAGGCTGGAGGAGAGCGCTGAGCGCGTATTAGAATTCGCAAAACTCTTTAAAGATAACCGACCAGACATTGCTATCTCTCACCAATCAGTTGAGCTCTGCCGCACAGCTTTCGGCTTAGGAATCCCTATAATTTTGACTGCTGACACACCCCATGCCTTAGCCACTAACAGGCTAACGATACCCTTTGCACACACGGTAGTGGTTTCGGAAGCGTTACCAAAGAGTTTTACAAGAGCCTACTGCACAAAGAATGTTGTTTCCTTCAAAGGAGTAGACGAGGTTGCATGGATCAAGGATTTTAAGCCAACCAAAATCGCAGGGTTCAAGAAGCCCATGATTGTTGTTAGGCAGATAGAATCCAAAGCGGCTTATGCGGCTGGAAAGCAAGACAACGCAAAAACCCTAGCAGATAAGCTTGCCGCACTGGGAAACGTTCATTTTATTGACCGGTACAATGAGCAAGGGAATCCATTTGGAGTTAAGAAAGGACTTGTGGACTCAGCAAACCTTGTTGCAAACGCTGATCTAGTGGTAAGTTATGGGGGAACAATCGCAAGAGAAGCAGCTTTGCAAGGGGTTCCTAGCATAGCAATCTCCGATATGGCGAAAACTTATGTGAACACCTATTTGGCGAAAAAAGAGTTTCCATTATTTATTGCATCTGAGCAGAAGGTGCTTGAGTATGCTATGAAGTACATGGGCAAACGGTTTGATGTAAAAGAAAAACTCGAGGAATTAGAGAACCCAGTTGATGTTGTTGAGAAAGTTGTGGAAGACATAAATCTTAAGCCGGCGTAACCTCGATTTTGTCTCCAGCTACAGCATGGAATTTTTCGGCTGCACTAGCTTGGTTTAACGCTATTTCCAGATAACCATGGCTGCCTATGAGCACTATGACGTCTCGGGGTTTGATTTGTGCATACGTTTTGCCGAAGGCAACATTTAATGAAACGTTGCGCAGTTTTACGTTGACTGTTTTGGTTTGACGCATTTCTTTCTGGCTAATGTTTGTGATTATGTTACCAAAGTCGTCTACATGCAAAATTTCGCCGATTAATGTCTCATTGCTTGATTTTACACTGGCAAACTCGGGTATAACCACGTTAGCTATTTCTGGACCAAAATCCGAGGCTTTTCTGCACTTTTCCATGTAGGCTGCCGTAGGAGCAAAAATATCCCTACCATGGAAAGTACTCGAAACTTGGGGCAACATAAACTTGGGATTGGTGAGCTCATAAATATGTTCGATTTCCTGATTTTTGGCTGCCAACATCAAGACGCCATTATCTGGTCCAACAAAAAAACCCTGTTTAGTCTGCACTAAAATGGCACGTCTATCCATTCCTACATTTGGATCCACAACGGCCAAATGTATGGTGCCTTTGGGGAAGTATGGTACTGCTGAAGCCAAGATGAAAGCCCCCATTCTAATGTTGAATTTTTTCGACATCGTGCGTTATGTCGATTATTGTTGCGTTTGGGTTTATGTTTAAAATGACACCTTTCATCTCTGCCACGTATGAGTCTTTTAACCCAAAATCGCTGGTCAAAGTTATCATTGATGATCAACCGCCATGTACGACTGGAACAAAAACGATTTCATCTCCATCGCTTAATTTTGTTTCGAACCCGTTTAGAACGCTGATTTCTCTACCGTTAACAAGTATGAGTGAATTTGACCTTGAATCATTGAGTTCATGGTCACAGAAGGTCCGTTTTAACTCGGGGATTTCTTGGCTGATTTTTTCAAGCAATCCTCTTATGGAGATTTCTTCTTGAAAATTGGTAATGAACTGTGTTTTTCCTGAAAGATGACGTAGTGCACCAATGAATTTTACGGTTAAAGGCACTTATTTTTCACTCTTGAAATATAGAAATAATTGGTTGTTAAAAATTTAGCTAAAACTTTCAAACTTTTCTTGCGTTAAGGTTTCAACGATATCTGTTGCAATGTCAACGATTGAATCTGCCTGTTTCATCATAGCGTCCCCGTTAACTTCTTCAAGTTGCGATAGTTGCTGCACTATGGTTTCGATTTCAATTAGAAAACGTAGAACAGAATCGTTGGTCGCTGGTTTTTTAGTTACTTCTTCGCGGATGAGTATCTCGATGAAGGCTGGTTCGCCGAGGCTGTAATAGATGGCGTTTCTGGCTTTTCGTATGGCTTCAACAACTAAGCTTGGCGCCATGTACGGAATTTTTCGTGCCGCTTCCAATTCAGCTTTGGCTTCACGAAGGTACCGAAGTGCCCAACCTTTCCTGTACTCATCCATCATGAAGGTTCTTTCCAGAATTACTCTGCTATCTCTTCTTGATCATCCATTTCAGATTCGGCTGCTGAGCTAGCTTGAGCCAAAGATAGAGTGCGCGTTATGTATCCTGCAGTTTGGTTCCTTACCCGAGTTGTAGAGCCTTTGGTTAATTCATCCACTGCACGTTTGTTGTCTTCAAAGGTAGTGTTGAATTTGCTTGGAAACCTGGCCATCAGTTCTTTGCCCAGCTTTTTAATCTGATCAGTCTTTACTTTTCCCAGTTAGTATTCCTCCGAATTTAATAGTTTAGTTTTCTCCGACGTTTAAAAGCGCAAGAGCAACTTCCAATAGATGATAGGCTTAATTTAAGTTTACGCCTTTAAGCTGTGAATTGAATAACCGATAAGCTTCGAGGAACTACAAAGAAAAAAATTATGCGGTCAATTTACTTTTATGCTGAAGAATGTCTCGAAGTTCTTGATTATTTGTTCAGCTACCTCTTCTGGATGCATTTTTTTGATTTCAGCTACTGCTTCAACAACGTTGCGTATGTATGAGGGTTTAGTTAATTGTCCGTTGAAAGGTTGTTTCCAATATGTAACTGGACCGTCAGTTTCTGTTAATAGGTTGGTTAGGGGAGTTTTTTCTATGACTTCTCGGATGCCGTTAGAGTATGTTGCAGGTGGACCTTCAGTGATGCAGTATCCTTTGTCGAGTGCCTTGGTTAGTGCGCTCATCGGATGGCTAAACCAGTGCAAAAGAACTCGCTTAAGTTTATATGATGCCAGTATTTCGACGATAATATCTGTAGTTCCGCGGGAATGAATTATTACTGGTAACTCAAGCGCTTCGGCCAAATGCAGCATTTTGTCGAAGACCATTGTTTGTTTTTCCCAAACCGTTTCATACTTGCAGTCTAATCCGATTTCCCCTATTGCTTTAACGACGCCTTTTTGCTTTTGAATAAAATCTATTGTTTCTTGTAGTTCACTTTCCCCAATGACGTTTACGTTCCAGGGATGAATTCCTAAGGCAGGGTAAACGAGATTTGGGTATTTTTCTGATAATTTAATATCGTTTTTACAGGTTTTTAGGTCCATTGAATTGGTAACTAATGCAGTTACGCCTGAGTTTTTTGCATCCGCTATTAGCTCATCGATGTGGCCGGAGTATTCAGCGTCCGAGAGGTGAACATGGGCGTCTATTAGTTTCATCTTTTCTCAGCGCTATATTCATGATTGAAGGTTTTATAATTTTTCTTTCCTTAAAAGGATCCCTTATGGTTAAGGGTGATTTAGGGAAAAAAGCGATAACAAAGGTTAAATATTGCCTTAAAGAGAAAAAGAAGCTACAGAGATGTCGATATGACTGAATTAGAAATAGCCGTAGCTCCCATGCACAGATTATGTAAGAAAGCAGGCGCTGACAGAGTAAGCGAAGCAGCAGCAAAAGAACTCGCAAAGGCACTAGAAGAAATCGGCGTAAAAATCGCCAAAGAAGCACTCGATTTTGCGATGCATGCTGGAAGAAAAACCATCAAAGCGGAAGATATAGAAATCGCCGCTAGAAAAATCATGGGAAAATAAGTAAGCTCATAACTTAATCATTTCTCCCTTCTTCTTTTTTGTCTAAAAAACTAATTCTAACAAGCTAATAGGTTAAAAAATTTCCAATGCGACTTAATCCCGTAGGAGTTAGGCGGTTGCTGAGGAATCCCAAAGGAACTGGAAGTATTCTCGTGCAAACCCAACTAAACCTACGTGATTACTCCATATGACAAGAGTTGGCTTGTCTTCGCCCAAAAAAAGCATAGCTTCTTTGCCGTCAGCGATTACGCCCCCGCCGAACATGTGGTCACGGATACGCAGCTCCTTTAAGCCAGAGTATTTTCTTAAGAAAAGCCAATCCTCTTTCTTTCCCGCCGCCATAAGCTTAACACTAACCGTTTTTCTTAGACCGCTACCCAACAAAGGTTCAGCTAAAGTAATTACTGGTTTAGCGAATTCTGGCGCCGCAATCACGATTTCCAAGGAAGCTTTTTTGAGAACCTCTTCAAATTTAGTCAAAACTGCTTGTTGACCGCGCAAAATCAGCATGTCGGGGCGTTCGACGAGTTCTCTTTTTTCGTAGAGGGGTTGGAGGTTTTCACCTACAGTGTTTTCCCAATTTAGGTATTTGTCTTCTAGCTGCAGTTTGGTGAATCGTGTCGCTTCCAAGGGCGGGACAGGGTAGTATTTGAAAGGTCGAGTTTCGCTGCTTTTTATCCAGCCTTTTTCTTTGAGGGAGTTTAAAACTTCGTACATTTTGCTGTAGGGCACGGTGGCTTGTTGGCTGATCTCCATAGCTGTCATTTGCCCACCTTCCAGCAGCACTATGTAAGCGTCGATTTCGTAGGCGTTTAAGCCCATTTCTCGCAAGGCATCCCGAGTGTTCTCGTTTATTGACATGTTTTCCCCTCAATCACCTTAGGAAACGTCTGGAAACCTTATTATCATCACTTCTGCACTTAAGCACTTCGAAATTAACGCTTACATGCAAGAAGGCAAAAACGACATGAAAGACATTAAACCTACAAGAAGTATTTGTCCCGAATGCCTAAAGGCAATAGACGCAACCATCTACGAAGACGATGGAAAAGTTTTTATCAAAAAAACCTGCCCTGAACATGGGCCATTCCAAGAACTTTACTGGTCAGATTACGACCAATACCTACGTGCTGACAAATTCGGTTACGTTGGCGACGGCATGGAGAACCCGCGCACCGAGAAAAAACATGGTTGCCCTTACGACTGCGGCATCTGTCCCGAACACAAATCCCACACAGCACTCGCAATCATCGATGTCACAAACCGTTGCAACCTAAAGTGCCCAGTTTGTTTTGCTAACGCATCTGCAGCCGGATATGTGTACGAACCAACAGCTGAACAGATTACTGGTATGCTTGAGAACCTGCATAACAACAAACCTGTCCCCGCAACAGCGCTGCAGTTTTCCGGCGGCGAACCGACAATACGCAACGAACTCTTCGACTTCATAAAGAAAGCCAAAGAAATCGGCTTCAAACATGTGGAAGTCAACACCAATGGCGTTCGAATTGCACAGGACCCTGAATATGCCAAAAAATTGAAGGCAGCAGGTGTCAGCACAATTTACTTACAGTTTGACGGTTTAACTCCTGAAGTTTACAAGTTTATTCGCGGCTTGGACTTGCTTGAAACCAAGATGAAAGCTCTCGAAAACCTGCGCAAGGCAGGATACGACAGCATTGTCTTAGTTGTCACTTTAGTTAAAGGCGTGAACGACCAGCAACTAGGCGACATCATAAAGTTTGCAGCCAAAAACTTTGACCTCATCCGATGTGTCAACGTTCAACCAGTCTCCCTCTGCGGCAGACTTCCACAGCAAGAAAGAGAAAAAATGCGAATCACAATCCCCGACTTTATGCATTTAGTGGAGGAGCAAACAAACGGCGACATCAAAGTCTCTGACTTCTTCCCCGTTCCAGTCGTTGTCCCAGTCTCTAAGGCTGTCGGTGAAATAAAAGACAAACGATACGTCGAATTCACTGCACATCAACACTGCGGTATGGCAACCTTCGTATTCATCGAAAACGGCAAAATGACCCCCATTACCCGCTACGGCAACATCGAGAAATTCGTAGGTACACTAAACAAAGTTTATGCTGACGCGGCAAAAGGCAGCAAGAGCAAAGCAAAACTTCGCCTCGTCGGCTCCGCTCGCCACATAAAATTCAACTTTTTACGAAAATATGTCCTCAAAGTCTTAATGGACGGCGACTACAGTTCGCTCGGCGACTTTGCCAGAAGCGCCCTTATGGTTTCCTCAATGCACTTTATGGATCCCTACAACTTCGACCTCGAACGAGTCCAACGCTGCGTCATTCACTACGCTGTTCCAGACGGACGCATAATACCGTTCTGTACCATGAACTCCATCCATAGAGCAGAAGTAGAAAAGAAACTTGGCGTTCCAATCAAAGAATGGAAAGAGAAACATAAGGTTGAAATAAGTCAGCCAATCTAGATGTTGAGAACAAAAAGTTTCGGCAAGTGAAAATAATGGGTGGAAAAAAGAAGCTTGGCATAAAGCAGATGGAAAAGCAGCAAGTAAAGACTGACGAAGACAAAGCGAAAGAAGCAAAGAAGAAAGAGAAAGCTGGACCTCCAAAAGAACGGAAAACCGTTGGAATAATGGTTCCAGATGCAAAAGACGGCAAAAACATCAGCGAAATCAAGAAGATGGGTGTCTTAACACCATACGCAGTTTCAACACGATACGGCATACGTATAAGCGCAGCCAAAGACTTCCTCGAACAACTCGAGGCAAACGGGACAGTACAACTTGTCTCTGGCAGCCACAACATCAAAATCTACAGGCCTGCAGCATAACTGCACGATTTACCTTTATTTTAAAAACTATTTTCTTAAGTCTGGAGTTTACAATTTTTGAGTTTTCCTGAAAGAGTTTATACAGCTGAAGAAGTAAAAAACGCTAAGATCTTAGTTGACGAAGGATACAAACACAACCTAATAGTTGAGGGCACCCCTGAATTCAGAAAGCAAGTTAACCAAGCCATTGAACTAATCAAAACCTCAGGGTACTACGATTTCTTGCAATCCTACATTAGAATGATAATGGAAATAGACGGCATTACCCAACTCCGAGAAACCGAAGTCGCCATTTGGGCAAACAAATTCGCTGTAGAAAACCCAGTGGACGCCGCCAGCCTATTCATCCAAAAAGCCTACCACATGAAAGAATACCTAGAAGGCGAACTCTACTATGGGGGTAACGCAGAAAAACGCTCAGTGGCAAAACGCATCGAGTTCCTGCAAACCCTAAAAGAAAAAACCAGCGACAAAGATGTAAAAGCAGAGTGTGAGCGGCTGCTCGAAATGTGGAAAGACAGCTCGCTTGCTTTTTAGATTAAGCCGTCACTAATTGAATTTTTATCGTTGACCCGCTTTTAACCTGCTTAAAAAGTTCAAGGTTACTTGTTATCTTTCCCAGAATGCTTACTGGGCTGTAAGGTTGTGATTTGCCATAGAAAACGCAAAGGGCGCCGCCCATGGGCCAGAAAGCAATAGTGCCTTGCTCAACTGTTGGCTTAGCTTTTTCTTCACCCATCTTTAGAGGAATTTCGAAGTAGACTTCTTCTTTCCAAAGGGCGGCTCTCCCTTCTAGAGGAAGTTTGCGCACAATATAGTCGATTGTTCTTGGCGCAAGGAACCTGACAAGTTCGCCTTCAGCTTCACCTAAGGCTTCGATGAGAAATTTAACTTTTATGCGGGAAACGCCTTCTTCATTACTCAAAGTGTTTCAAACCCCTAAAGATAAAACCTAATAATGCCTGCGAATCAGAGGTTATAGTATGTGAAGTGTAATTTAACTCTTCACTCCATGACGCTGTTGGACCCAGAGTTAGATGAGGCTTAGAACGGTTTCTCCTATGAAACATGCCTGTTCGTCAGTGACTCCAGGGTGAATGGGCAAAGAGAATACTTGCTTTGACGCCTTTTCAGTTTGGGGTAGTTTGGCGCTTCCGAAGTTTTCTCGGTAGAACGGCATTTGATGCACTGGATTTATGTAGTAAACTTCTGAGCCGATGCCTTTTTTCTTAAGCTCGTCGACGAGATGATTGCGTTCGTCCTCAGTTGCGTCCTTGAGTCTTGCTGTGTACAAGTACCAACTGTGCAGCATATCTTTTGATTCAAAGGGCAAAACGAGTTTATCATTCTTCTTCAGCATCTTAGTTAGTTGCTGCGCGTTCTCGCGGCGTTTAGCTATGAAGGACGGCAACTTTTGCATTTGCACGTTGCCTATTGCGGCTTGTATTTCGGACATTCGATAGTTTGTTCCAAGCATTAATGAGGCGTACTTGGCTTTTTCTCCGTGTGTCCTTATCATGCGGAGGGTTTCGGCGATTTGGTCGTTATTTGTGGTTACGACTCCGCCTTCACCCGTAGTCATGTTCTTGCTTGCGTAGAGGCTCCAGCAGGCCGCATCAGCGAAAGACCCTGCAGGTTTTTTCTCATAGGTTGTTCCATGTGCTTGCGCGGCATCCTCAACCAACGCTAAGCCATTTTTTGCAGCAATTTCTTTTAGGGGTTTCATATCGGCTGAAAAACCGTACAAATCAACTGGCATTATTGCCTTGGTTTTTTTGGTTACAGCTTTTTCGACCGCTGAAGGTGATAGGTTGTAGGTTTTGGGGGCGATGTCGACAAAGACTGGTTTTGCACCTGCCAAAACAACAGCTTCAGCGGTTGCTACGAAAGTGAAACTTGGCAAAATAACTTCGTCACCCTGCTTAACGCCAACGGCTATTACTGCCGAATGCAACGCAGCGGTACCAGTATTAACTGCTACGGCGTGTTTGGCATCGGCGAAGTCTGCGAATTTTTTCTCAAAAGCCGACACTTCGGGACCTGCTCCAAGACCGCTTGTCAGCATGCCGCTTCGTAGGACTTTGACTACTGCTTGGACTTCTTCTTCGCCGATTTTTGGTAAGTTAATCGGAATCAACACTTTCAGCCTCAGTTCGTTACAATAGGGTGGACTTCAGGTATATTTCCGTTACCAAAAAACAAAATTCAGCTATTCTACAACTTACAAAGAAGCTTGAAGGAGAAAGGATTATTCGATGTTCATTTCTTTGGATATTTTATAATCAACTATTACTCTAATTCCTCTAGCCCTAAAGTGTTCATCCAATTCAGGATCTCCAGTGTCAACACGTAAACTCTCCATCCGATCCAACTTGCTTTTCGTCGCAACCACTACGATGTTTTCTAATCCTACTTGGCGGATAACTTTGGAGCTGATCTGCTGGTTTCCTCTACCAAAAATGAATCCTTGCCCCCCAATCGGCGTTACAATAATTTTGGTGACTTTCCCGTTTATTGCTCGCAGGATTTTTTTTTCATTCACATCTTTCGCTACTATTTTCTTTTCCTGAAAGATATCCACACCTAAGAGGGTTTTCTTTTGGTCCAAGAGGTCCCCGATAGTTCGGGTGGTTGTTCCAGGACCGACGATGTAGATGATTTCGGTTTTCATTTCTTCAATTACAAAAATTGCGATGGCAGCTTGGTTTTCCACTTCATTCTCAGTCATGGGGCTTGCCATCTTATTGCCTTGAATTAAGTGCGGCTCAAAGGGGCTTAGGAGGTACCCGTATAGCTCAGCAGACAAATGCCCCTGCCTGAACTCTGCCTCGTCGACATCCATAACCTCTGCTTCTCGAAGCGGTAAGCTACCCCACAGATAAGTGACGGAAACTCTTGCAGCTGCTTGTGGGCTCACGGCAAAAACGGCACTATGCATTTTAACACCTGTCGGAACCCCTAAAACAGGAACACTTAATCCTACACTTCTTAGTATATCGCGGGTTGTTCCGTCGCCGCCACAGTAAACAAGTAGATCCACCCCTGCCGCCAGAATTGCTTTGGCTATAATTTGTGTATCTTCAGAGGTTGTTTCTTTCTTCGTTTCACCTACAACTTTGTATATAAAACCGCATTTTTCTGCTTGATTCTGCCCCATGTCGCCGACTCCAACGATTAGGTTCAGGTTTTTTATCGCTGGGATCAATCCTGTAAGAAAGGTCTCTGCCCTCAGTGAGGCTATCGGTTTAGCGCCAAGGGCTATGGCTTGATTTAGGATTTCTTTACCGTCTGTGCCTTTTAAACCGACGGCGCCACCCATGCCTGCAACTGGGTTAACGATAAATCCGACAGTCTTTGTAGGAATTGAGTTTTGCGTGGAATTCAAGTGGGTGACCTGAACTAATATTGCTTAAGGGATTAATAAAAACAAAAAATGAAAGAAAAGAAGGTTAATCTGCGAAACTTAGTATGTCTCGCAGCCGATATATTTCTTGTTGACTTCGTTTAGCCATGGGTACAGCTTGTGGAGCTTGTCCATTGATTCGGCTACTTTCTCGGTTGGATACTCGTAGGGTTGGAGTCTGCCGCTGAAGTATTCGTCGTACGCTGCCATGTCAAAGAAGCCGTGACCACAGAGCACAAATAGGATGGTTTTGGCTTCGCCAGTTTGTTTGCATCTGAGTGCTTCGTCAATAGCGCCTTTAATTGCGTGGGAGGGTTCGGGAGCAGGGATGATGCCTTCGGTTTGTAGAAACAGTTTTGCAGCGTCGAAGACTTCTATTTGGCTGTAGGCTTCAGTTGTCATCTTCTTCTCCTGCACCAGTACACTGATGGTTGGGGCAATGCCGTGGTAGCGGAGTCCGCCTGCGTGGATTGGCGCGGGTATGAAGTCGTGCCCTAAGGTGTGCATGGGAACAAGCGGAGTGATTTTTGCTGTATCGCCATGGTCGTATTGATATATTCCTTTGGTAACTTTGGGGCAGGCTGTGGCTTCGGTGGCTATGAACTTTGTTTCTTTAGGGGCTTTCTTCATAACTTGATCATAGTAGAAGGGCCACATGATTCCTGAGTAGCTGCTACCTCCGCCGATGCAACCGTAAACAACGTCGGGGTATTCGTCTACCATTTCGAGTTGTTTCTTGGCTTCTAAGCCTTCAACGGTTTGGTGTAGGCACACGTGGTTGAAAACACTTCCGATCGCATAGTTGGTTTCAACTTCGTTTACTAATGCATCTTCTACGGCTTCGCTGATAGCAATACCTAAACTACCCTTGTTATCTGGATCTTCAGCAAGGATTTTCTTTCCCGCCTCTGTTCGGTTGCTTGGGCTAGCGATGCATTCTGCGCCGAAAGCATTCATCATCATTCGGCGGTAGGGTTTTTGGTCATAGCTTGCACGGACCATATAGACAGTAGCTTTAAGACCGAACATGTTGGCTGCAAACGAAAGAGCAGAGCCCCATTGGCCTGCGCCTGTTTCTGTTGAGAGGCGTTTGGTGCCTTCTTTCATGTTGTAGAATGCTTGGGGTACGGCGGTGTTAGGTTTGTGGCTTCCCGCTGGGCTTGTTCCTTCGTATTTGTAGTAGATTTTGGCGGGTGTTTTTAGCGCTTTTTCTAAGCCGAGCGCTCTGAAGAGGGGGGTTGGTCTCCAGATTTTGTAAACTTCCCTAACTTCGTCGGGGATGTTTATCCATCGTTCTTGGCTTATTTCTTGACCTATGATTTCTTTGGGGAAAATTCTTGGTACTATGCCGACCCCTGGTTGTTTTGTCTCCACGTCTATGAATGGTGGGATGGGGTGGGGCAGGTCGGGTACTATGTTGTACCATTGTTTTGGTATGTCGTTTTCGTTTAATAGAATTTTTCTGTCGGGCATTTTTTCGCCTTCTGTCTTAGTTTTAAACCGTACTTTGAAGTTTTATTTAAGGCTTTTGTGTACAGTTATGTACGCATTAAAACAACATATTTATACCCAAACAACCAGAAATATACACAAGCGACCTGAAATGTGGAACAAAATCAAAACCCAACTCCAAGAATACCCCGAACGCCTCAAAGTAGCCCGCGTCCTAATAGAAAACGGCTTAAGCGCCAAAAACGACAAAATATACCTCAACCAAATCGAAATCCCACCCGTCCGCATCGCAAGAGTCGCAGGTGTCGACAGACGAACCGTTAACGAAACCTTAAAAACTATCAAAGAAAACCCAGAATTAAGAATGATTTTTGAAGAAATGCGCCCAGCGGGGCACTCCCTAAAAGAAATAGCAAAGCACCTCAATTTGGGTGTTTTAGAAATAACGCCAGTAAACGCAAAGTCCCCCGGAATCCTCTCGAACGCTGCAATGCTACTCAACAGGGCAGGTTTAAGCATACGACAAGCAATCGTGGACGACCCCGAATTATCGCCAGAACCAAAACTAACCCTAATTGTTGAGAAGAAAATTCCAGGAGAATTAATCCCTGAACTGCTAAAGATTTCGGGTATAGCTAAAGTTTCTGTTTACTAAGCCCTAGAAAAAATGAAACGCTCCAGAGCCCAGAATACGGGTTAGTGATGCAAAAACTGCTCACCTAGGGTTTGTTCGACATGCTTTGACTAGAAAAACTTATATGGTTAGTAACGTTTTGTTGTTGTTCGCATTATTTGGAGGTTACTTGATTTGTCATCATTACAAGCTGGCGGAGTACCCGTTCTCGTTATGAAAGAAGGCTCAAAGAGGTCCCGCGGAAGAGAAGCACAGCACGCCAACATTATGGCTGCTAAAGTTGTCGCGGAAAGTGTCCGAAGCTCTTTAGGCCCAAGAGGCATGGATAAGATGCTTGTGGATAGTTTCGGTGACGTTACAATAACAAGCGATGGAAGAACTATTCTTGATGAGATGGATGTTCAGCATCCCGCGGCAAAAATGATTGTTGAAGTCGCTAAAACCCAAGACAAAGAAACAGGCGACGGAACAACATCCGCCGTAATAATTTCGGGTGACCTCTTAAACCGAGCCGAAGAATTAATCGACAAAAACATTCATCCAACAGTCATTATTGATGGTTACAGAAAAGCGGCTGACAAAGCCTTAGAAACTTTGGATAAAATCGCAATTACAATCGATCTAAAATCACACGATTACCTCAAAAAGGCTGCATCAACATCAATGGGCAGCAAACTTGTGGCCGAATACAAAGATTACTTAGCAGACTTAGCTGTTAAAGCAATGTTGGCAGTAGCTGAAAAACAAAGCGACGGCACCTACAGAGCTGACGTTGACGATGTAAAGGTAGAAAAGAAAACAGGTGAATCCCTCAAGGAAACCAGTTTAATCACAGGCATAGTTTTGGACAAAGAAATAGTTCATTCAGGCATGCCTAAACGCATGGAAAAAGCAAAAATCGCATTACTCGACGCATCGTTAGAGAACGAGAAACCAGAAATGGACACAAAAATCAGCATTGAAAGCCCAGAGCAGATTGAAGCATTCCTAAAGCAGGAAGAAACCATGCTTAAGGGTATGGTAGAAAAAGTGTTATCTTCAGGCGCCAACGTAGTGGTCTGCCAGAAAGGTATCGACGATATGGCTCAGCATTTCCTTGCTAGAAAAGGAGCAATAGCCATTAGGAGAGCTAAGAAATCAGACATGGAAAAACTCGCTAGAGCCACAGGCGGAAAAATCATAAGCAACATTGACGCTCTCACAGCCTCAGACCTTGGATACGCAGCTTTAGTTGAAGAACGCAGAACCGGAGATGACAAAATGACTTACATCGAAGGCTGCAAGAACCCCAAGTCAGTAACCCTCCTAATTAGGGGTGGAACTCAACGAATGACTGCCGAAGCCGAACGCTCAATACATGATGCACTCTGCGTCGTAAAAGACCTAATCGAAGAACCCAAGATCGTTGCAGGGGGAAGCGCTCCCGAAATGGAGATGTCGAGCGTTCTAAAGAAATACGCACAAACCATAAAGGGAAGAGAACAACTTGCAATCATAGTATTTGCAGAATCATTAGAAATAATAGCAACTACGCTCGCGGAAAACGCAGGTTTAAACCCAATTGACATACTTTCAGAATTACGAATTAGACATGAAAAAGGAGAAACATGGGCAGGCATTGATGTTCTTGCAGGCAAAGTCGAAGACATGACAAAAATAAACGTCTACGAACCCCTCGCTGTCAAAAAACAAATAATCAAATCAGCAAATGAAGCTTCATCAATGATTCTTAAAATCGATGATATAATATCCTCAGGAAAAATGAAGACCCCTCCAATGCCACCAGGAGGAATAAGCGGTGGTATGGGTGGAATGCCGGGCGGAATGATGTAAAATGTCAGAGCAAAAAATTATTGTAGGACCCCCAAAAATTACTCGCTTCGAGAAAGCAAGAATCGTGGGTGCACGTGCGCTTCAAATCTCGATGGGAGCACCAATCTTGGTAGATGCAGCAGAAAACACAAACCCGATTGACATAGCATTAAGCGAGCTTGACGCGGGAATCTTGCCAATCACTATTCGAAGAACGCTGCCAGATGGGACTTTCCAAGATATTCCCTTAAAATGGTTGTCTTAAGCACCATTATTTTCTTTTAACTTTTCAAGTTTTGCTTTTGCTTGATTTATTGTGTTGTTGATTTGTGTCCAGTGGGCTCCTTGCCAGTAGATTTGTCCGCAGTTGGGGCATTTCCAGAATTTCGAGTAGTATGTAAAGGTGTTTTTCTCGAGTTCATTTTGAAGTTGCTCTTTTGATGCAGCGGCGAGTTTGGTGTTGCATATTGGACAATGGGATTTATCCATATCCATCACTAAGGGCAAACTGTATCGTTTTACAACTTCTGCTATTCTCGCCGGTTCCGTTTTGCCTTCAACATAGTAAGAATCTAGGCCTCTGCCGATTGCGCGTTTATAGAGTTCCAAATCCTTCGTCAGCAAAACTCGCTCCTCTCTTTTCGCCAAGTTCAAAAGCTTAGAATCATCAAACTCAACTGAATAAATAACATCGTGCCCTAACATTCGCAGCCAACGAGCCAGTTTCCCAAGCATACCGTCAGCGAGGAACCTCAACCGATGTCTCTCTCCGAACGACAGAGCCGATTCCGCCTTTAGCCACAATTTCGCCTTCATCAAAGACCAGCTGCCCGTTCACGATGGTTTTTACCACCTTGCCTTGCACATCCCAGCCGTTATAGGGCGAATACTTTGCTTTGGACTTGAATTTGGAAGCGTCAATCTTGAATTTGCGGTTAAAATCTACTATTGTTAAGTCGGCTTTTTTGCCCGGTTCCAGGCGTCCACGGTCGTTTAAGCCGTAGATTTCGGCGGGTTTCTCAGCTAGTAATTGAACTGCTTGAGCCAAAGTTAATCGGTTCTTCTTTACCTGCGTTACAATAAGTGGTAGAGTTGTTTCCAATCCAGGCACACCGACTTTTACGTCCCAGATGCTTGCGGCTGACTTCTCGCTTTGAGTGTGGGGGGCATGGTCTGAGCCTAAGGCATCAACGGAACCTCCTTCCAACCCTTTCCAAAGGGCTTCCACGTGGGTTCTGTGGCGGAGCGGAGGCGCCATAATCGTCAACTGCCCAAAATTCTTCAAATCATCGCTCGACAACAAGAGGTGGTTTGGGGTAACCTCACAGGTTACTTTTCTGCCTGATTTTTTAGCTTCTGCAATGGCTTTCAAGCCTTCCATAGTTGAGACGTGGCAGAAATGCACTCGCAAATCTGTTTTCTCGCTTATTTTTAGGAGCCGCTGGATCGCTTTCAATTCGACTCCTTCCGTGTGTGCCTTCAGAAAGTCGGCTGTGCCTGTTTTTTTTGCTTGTTTGAGTTTTTCCTCGTTAGCCGTCAACAATGCCCTATCTTCAGCATGCACTGCTACCGGCGCCTTCAATTTGGCAACTTCCACGAACGCCTCTTGCATGGCTTGGTCATCATCAATGTTTAAGCCGCCTACTTGAGACCCCATAAAAAGCTTGAACCCAATCGCACCCTCAGAAACGATGCCTTGAAATTCAATCAATTTTTTAGGAAATTCAGAATAGAAACCTACGTTAACGAGGATTTTTCTCTGTGCCGTCCGCATTCGGTTGCGCAAGGTTTCCACACTCATCGTGACCGGGTCGTTGTTTGGCATATCCAAAACTGTTGCAAAACCTCCGGCAGCTGCCGCGGCGGTTCCCGAAAAGAAATCTTCTTTGTACGCCCTGCCCTCATCCCGCAGGTGAACGTGCTCATCTATCAAGCCGGGCAAGACCAAGTTGTTTTGGAGATTGATTTTTTTGTCGGCGTTTGGCATTTGGGTTTCTTTGCCGATCTTAAAAATTCTAGTTTCTTCGATGGCTATACTGCAGTCGACGATTTGCCCACCAAGATAGGCTTTGGCGTTTGTGAAAACGGAATCAACAATCAAGTTTTGTTCACAATATGGAAATAGCGCGTGGTTTGGTTAATAAAAGTTTTATCAAGATGTTTGTTCGGAAGTAGAGAAGCTGTTTCACCAACAGAGTGATATCTGAATAATCCTTCGTGATGGTGATTTGCATTTTTCCAGAACTTGCCTTCCAAAATCAGTTATCTCGACAGCGTAAAAATCGTAAGGCGGCAGTCTCTGAAAAACACTCGGTATATCTATAAGTAACGATTTTTCTAGAACTTTACTGAGAGATTTATGTCATCGGGAGTTAAGCCGGTTTCTTGTGGATTTCTTCGCCCTTTACAAATTCGCCCTTATTAATTCTGAAAGAGCTGCAAGAACTTTTTGCCGTCATAATCAATCATGTTAAAGTCTTCAAGATCAAATCAGACAAATCCAAAACCTCACATGAAACTATAGCCGCATTAACATAAGAAACCATTTGAAAATACCCTTAATAGAAACCCGAAGTATGGCAGTAAAATGATTTGTAGAGCGGAACTGCCCATCCCAAATTTGTTTGCAGCTTACTTTTCTTGTTCGAGTTCCACGCGGCATTCGTCGCAGATATTTTGTCCGTTGCGTTCCTTTAAGCTTTCATTGTAAGCACTGCAGCGGTCGCAGTACCCTGACAGCGGAACTTCTTCGTCTTCTTCTGTGCGGTCGGCAACTTCGATGCGTGAGCGTTCCTGCATTATCTCTATAAGTTCAGGCATTACGCCGAGAATGTCTTTGCTTGAGATTATTCCAAGCAGGTTACCTTTGTAGATTACCCCTAGCCGTCTTATATCTAGTCTTGTCATTCTTCGTGCAGCATCGCTTATTGTAGCTTCAGGCTCTATGGTAACCAGCGGGGTGGTCATAATTTCTTTGGCTTTCATGGTGTCTGGCTTGACGTTTTTAGCTATAACCCTAATAACCAAGTCACGTTCTGTTATAATTCCTATTGATTTTCCTGCTTTGTTTATAACTATGACAGCGCCTACATTATTCTTCTCCATGCTAACAGCAGCTTTGTTGGAGCTTTCATCCTCATCCATAGTAATGACTGGGCTACTCATTACGTCTCTAACCAGCATTTTTGTTCTTAATCCAATTTCAGACATGACTAAATTTCACTTCCAACAATTTTAGGCAGGCTTAGCCCTACTTCAACATAAAGAGACGCATAATTTAAGAGTTACTTAAAGACTAAAAAACGTCATGAAGTTTTATTAACTACAAAAGAGGAGGCTCTCTATTGAAGGGAAACAATTTATGCTTAAAACAAACGTTGAAAAACTCATAAAAATCTCTGTTATGGGTGAAATCGCCAGCCCAACAATCCGCTCGGTTTACAATGTTTCTGCAACGGGCAAACCCTTGGTGCTTCCCGGAGTTGGAGGCATAACCTATAATTTAAGAATTGGCGACCTAGCATGCGGTTGGGAAGCAGACCATGTCGAACCTGGAGTTAGCGTGGAAAACAAGGAAAATGATGCCCGTTCAGGACAAGCTGCAAACACAGCTTTCAACGTTTTGTCTTGTGTTGGAAACCAAGCAACTGTAGCATCTGGCGATGCGAAAGGCGTTAAAGGTGTCGTGACAGGAAAGCATGGTGGAATAGAGCATGTGTTGGTTGATTTTCCAGTTGAGGTTTTAGAAAAACTTATGCTTGGTGACAGAATTCTTGTGAAGGCTTATGGCACAGGCTTGAAGCTTTTGGATTTCCCAACAATCAAAGTTCTCAACATAGACCCTTTTTTGCTTGAAGAATGGAACCTGCAATCTAACGGTGAAAAATTGGAGGTGCCCGTAACGCATATCGTGCCAGCGGCCATTATGGGATCGGGTTTAGGCGCCAATCAAGTTAACTCGGGCGATTACGACATTCAATTATTTGACTCAACCATCGTAGCTCAATATGGACTGGAAAGCTTGCGGTTGGGCGATTTAGTAGCGATTATCGATGCAGACCATTCATTTGGAAGGATTTACCGACAAGGCGCCGTATCAGTAGGAGTGGTTGTTCATTCAAACTGTATCACCGCAGGACATGGTCCTGGAGTAACAACTTTAATGACTTCGTCTGATGGAAAGATTATTCCAAAAATAAGTCAGAGCGCAAACATTGCTTCTCTCCTTAAAATACGGTCAGATATATAAGATAGTTAAATCAATAAATGGAACATTAGAAAAGAAAGAGGTCAAATTAATGCCCGTAAAACGAAAAAGCCGAGGAAGATCAAAAGGAAACAAAGGAAGCAGTACCTTAGTTCAATGCGCAAACTGTGGTGCTTCGGTGCCAAGAGACAAAGCAAAGAGGTCAACACGCCGAGTATCCTTTGTTGAACCTCAATTAGCTAAAGAACTTAGGCAAAGTGGCACTTACTTAGCCTCTTGGGTTGATACTAAATATTACTGTATCTCATGTGCAGTTCACCGCGGCATCGTTAAGGTCCGCGCAGAAAACGAACGCCACTCAAAAGGTTATAAAAGAAGATACTAAGTGGCTACTGTTGCTTTTCTTTTAATTTTTAACTTTTAATTTTCTGTAAACATGCACTGTTCTTTGTATAACTGTAAAGTTTGACAGCACCGCCAACAAGGCTATCCCGTAACCTATCGCGGGTAACAAGAAGAACCCAATTATTGATACGGCAGCTAAGATGAGCATGCGTTCGGCGCGTTCAGCAAAGCCTACGGACTCCATTTTTATTCCGACTGCTTCCGCTCTTGCACGTGTATAACTTACCATAATTGAACCAGCAAGAGCTGCTAAGCCCCAAACCACACCCCACCCGGACCCCCACGCTGCATTGCTTAATCCAGCAACGATTATGGCTGCGTAGACTGCGGTGTCAGCATATCTGTCAAGGACTGAATCGAAGAAGCCTCCGAAAACGGTTGTTTGCTGGAAGGTTCGGGCAACTATGCCGTCCATGGTGTCGCAGAATCCTGATGCCATAAGAAAAACCACCGCCACAATCAGCAGCCAAGGCGACTTGGATGTAGTTAGTGCGTACGAAACCGCTGAGGCTAACGCAAGTATAAAGCCGATTATGCTGATTTTGTTAGGGGTTAAACCTATTTTGTGTGCGGCGTTTGCTTGTGAAGTAAGCATTTGCTGGATTTGTTTCTTAAGTTTGGTAAGCAAGTTAACTCTCAACTATGCAGGGTGTTATTGCTCATTAAGGGGTGGATGCAGAAAAGCCTTTCTTAGTAGATTTTTGAACATTTTTTGTCAACGGGTGGTTTCTCAATGGACTTATAAGGAAGAACTGTAATATTTGGCATTAACGTTCTGACGCGCAACAGAGCGCAAAGCAGCAACGTTACACTAGGCAAACAGAAAGGAGTAAAAAGAAATGACTGAAAACGCAGATGTTATCTTCGTAGGAAACAAACCCCCAATGAGTTATGTTCTGGCAATCATCACAAGCCTCTCCGCAGGAAATCTAAAAGAAATTACATTAAAAGCAAGAGGCCAAGCCATAACGACAGCCGTTGACGTAGCTGAGATCACAAGGAACCGGTTCGTTAAAGACCTTAAAGTTAGCAAGATTGCTATCGGAACAGCCGAGATGCCACCTCGTGAGGGAGAAAGCAAGTCCAGAATGGTTTCCACCATGGAGATAACTTTAACCAAAAGTACACTGGACAAAAAATAAAGTATATCCACACTTTATTCCATTTTTTAGTTTATTATCGAGCACAGTTAGTCAAAATTGGATCTCGATTTTCAATTCTCCAATTTGGCTTATATCGTAAAGTTAAATAGCTGATTTTATTAGTAGAGAATTACTCCGTGAGAACATGTTAGATATCAAGCTTATCCGCGAGAATCCCGAGCTTGTAAAGGCGAATTTGACCAAGCGCGACAACCCTTCCGTGCTGCTGATGCTAGGGGAACTAATTAATGTTGACAGGGAGTGGCGTTTGAATTTAACTAAACTAAACGAACTACGCCATGACCGAAAACTGATCACCATAGAAATTGCTAAACTCAAAAAAACAGGCAAAGAAGCAACAAACGAATTCACAAAAGCAGAGGACATCGATGTACAGATAAAAATTGTTGAAAAACAAGTAAACGAACAGGAACAAAAAACCCACGGATACCTTCTTCGCTTGCCAAACTTGCTCGAGAATACGGTACCACTTGGAAAAGACTCTAACGATAACGTGCAGGTAAAAACTTGGGGAACAATTCCAAAACTCACTTTTCCAGTAAAAAACCACATTGATTTAGCCATAAACCTTGACTTAATCGACATGGAACGCGCAGGAAAAGTCGCAGGATCAAGGTTCTTCTACCTTAAAAACGAAGTCGCGATGCTGGATATGGCGTTGATGACATTTGCAATCGAAGAACTATCAAAGAAAGGCTATTCACCAATCATTCCGCCATTGCTGATGAAACGTGAGGCGTATGAAGGAGTAATCTCGCTTGGCGACTTTGAAGAGGTTCTTTACAAAGTTGAAAACGAAGACCTATACTTGATTGCGACTTCCGAACATCCCATGGCAGCAATGTTTATGAACGAAACCCTGAAAGAGGCCGAAATGCCAATCAAACTTGCAGGGATAAGCACATGTTTCCGCAAGGAAGCTGGAGCACACGGAAAGGACACACGCGGCATCTTCCGCACCCACCAATTCAACAAGATAGAGCAATTCATCTTCTGCAAACCCGAAGACTCCACTAAACTCCATGAAGAGCTTTTGCAGAATGCCGAGGATATCTTGCAGAAACTTGGCTTAGCATATCGCGTAGTCAACGTTTGCACCGGTGACATCGGAACCGTTGCAGCTAAAAAATACGACATTGAAGCATGGATGCCAGCACAGAACGGTTACCGTGAAGTGGTTTCATGCAGCAACTGCACCGATTACCAAGGAAGACGATTGGGAATAAAATATCGTGAAAAAGAAGGCGCAGCACCCAAAGGCATCGTACACACATTGAACTCAACAGCTATAGCAACCGGGAGAACCATCGTTGCAATACTGGAAAACAATCAGCAAGAAGACGGAACAATAAATATTCCAGAAGCACTAAGGAAATACATGGGTAACAGAGAAAAAATAGACAGAAAACGCTAAACCTTTTAATATTTCTATGAGAATGTTGTGGCACGTTTGGAGAAATAAATTTGTCTTCAAAAACAAAACACGTACGCGATAAGTGGCGAGGCAAATCTTGGTACATGGTAGTTGCGCCATCGTTCTTTGGTAACATAGAGTTAGGTTCGATACCTGCACAAGAAGAAAAACAAATGATCGGCAGAGTTGTCGAAGCAACCTTATATGACATTACAGGTGACTTTTCTCATCATTACTTGAAAATGTTCTTCCAGATAAACGAGATTGACGGAAAATCCGCCAAAACACTCTTCAAGGGTCATGAATACTCACGAGATTACCTTCGAAGCCTAGTTAGAAGAAGAACCACCAAAGTTGACGGATTATTCAACTTAACCACGAAAGAGGGCTACAAACTCAGAATTTCAGTTTCCGCTCTGACGCTTTCAAGGATAAAGACTTCGCAGGAAAAAATCATACGCACTATGATGGAGAAAACCATTAAGGAAAAGGCCGCGGCGTTAACACTCGATCAGTTCGTTCAAGAAATGGTCCTTGGAAAAATCGCTTCAGATATCTACAACCAAGCCAAACTCGTTGCACCTCTAAGACATGTCGGCATAAGAAAATCCAAGCTAATCGCCGCACCAGCAAAACTGCCAGAAGCACCAGTAGAAGCATCCCCAGCGCCAGTTGCAACTCCAGTATAAACACAATGTTTTAATTTTTTTTCTTGTTTTAACCGTAAACAGTTTTAGACACGCCTCTTTAGTATTTTCTAATCAGGAGAACGCAAGTTTTGACCAATGCGACTGTGCATGAAAAAGGAACCTTCAACGCCCAAGACGCCATAGATAACATCAAAAAAGACCCCAACTACCCAAAAGCAGGCGCCATCGGACTTTTCATAGGTGTGGTGCGAGGGGAAACGCTTGAGTCGGAAAAAGAAATGGTTGAAAAGCTCACCATTGAAGCTTATGAGGAAAAAGCTGACCAAGTACTCACAAAAATAAGTAAGGAATTAACCCAAAAACCAGGCATAGTGAACGTTCAAATTCACCATCTCCTTGGCGAATTCAAAGTCGGAGATGATTTGGTTTACGTCGCGGTAGCTGGTGCCCATCGAACCGACGTTTTCCCCGTTTTACGGGAAGCTGTAGAGAGGTATAAAAGCGAAGTGCCCGTTTTCAAGAAAGAACATATCGTAAACAAACAGGGCGCAACTTCTGAATACTGGGTTTCAGAAAAAAAAGGTCACCATCCCTAAAACTGGGCGTGAATTGTTTGATTGCGGCTTTAGCGGGTGGAGTCGGCGCAGCCAGATTCTTAACAGGCTTGACTAAGCTTGTAAGAGAGGAAGACGTGACAGTTATTGCAAACACAGGCGATGACATCGAACTATTCGGTCTACACATCTCGCCTGACGTAGACATCGTCGCTTACACGTTGGCAGGCATAGTTGATGAAGAGAAGGGTTGGGGAGTAAGAGGCGACACTTTCCAATGCCTCGAAATGCTCAAAAAACACGGCTTAGACACATGGTTTGGCTTGGGCGATAGGGACTTGGCAACTCACATTTACCGAACTAACCGCTTAAAGCAAGGCGCAACGTTATCGCAAATCACCGACGATGTTTGCCGTAGTTTAGGTCTTAAAGTCAAAATTTTGCCAATGTCCAATGACAAGTTTGAAACAAGAGTTACAACAAGCAATGGCTCAATACATTTTGAGGAATACTTTGTTAAGAGACAGGGAAAAGATGAGGTTTTAGGGGTCGAGTTTGTTGGCGCTGCCACGGCGAAGCCTTCACCAGGGGTTTTGGATGCGATTTTGGATGCGGAAATGGTTGTTGTTTGTCCAAGCAACCCCATTGTTAGCATCGGCACCATCCTATCAGTCAGTGGTGTGCGGGATGCTTTGAAGCGGACAAATGCAAGGGTAGTAGGGGTTAGCCCCATCGTTGATGGTTTACCCATAAAAGGACCTGCGGATAAGATGTTGCGATGTTCTGGATTGGAAGTTTCTGCATTTGGGGTTGCAAAGTTTTACTCTGATTTTCTTGATGAATTTGTCATCGACATCAAAGATGAGAAAGAGAAAAATAGGATTGAGAAGCTTGGAATCGAAGTAAAAATAACTAATACCGTTATGCAATGTTTAGAGGACAAAGTTGCCTTGGCAAAAGTTGTCCTAGAAGACTAAGAAGCAATATAGACTAAAGTGTTCTCTATAGATTATTTCGGGTATTCTAAATAGGCTAATATGATGTTTATTCTTCAAGCGTGTGATATCATGCAAGATAGAAAACCCAGAAAGCGTTCAAAACCAGAACCTACAGGGTATTTCAGCCACATTTGAAAAAGTGTAATTGTTATTTGAGGGGTAAATGTTGAAACAAAAGATAAGTCGTAAAAGGCAAGCCAAAACTAAAAAAACTGATCTTTTAGATTGGCTTTTAGCGATTGATTCCTGTTTAACCTAGATAAATTGATTTGGAAGAAGACATGATTGTTGAGTGTGCAGTGAAAGCCATATTAAGCGAAGGGTTATATTTGCAGGCAAGAATTAGTGGTTATTAAGACGGAGTGGTGTTGGTGGAGAAAAAAAGTTACGATTGGTTTGAGCAACGCCGAAAAACCAGAGGTTTAGAATTGGCTCACGAACAGATAACGAAGGCTTTTGATACTGTAACTTGGCTGCAGAAAGCTACCAAAAGCTTTTCAGAGAAGAACTTTAAAGATACCAAAAAATACATCGAGAACCTCTACAAAGCTGAGGAAGAAGTTGACCAGCTTAGAACAGACACCTTCATGGAGTTATCCAAGGGTGCAGCGTTGGTTTCTGATTACAGAGAAGACCTCTTGCATCTTGTTAAACGCCTAGATACATTGGCAGACCACACAAAAGATGCCGCGAGATGCCTTGAAATGCTGGGTGAAGTTGAAATTCCACTTGAGCTGTCGCAGAAGACGGTTTATATGACTTCCAAGTTGGTGGAAACAGCTCAAACGCTCCGAAGTGCCATCGAAAAAATTTCTTCAAACCCCAGTGAAGCCATTAAAGAAGCCAAAGAAGTAGGCGACATTGAACATGCAATCGACATTGAATACCTTAAATCCAAGAGCCTATTCGTCAAATATGGCGATAAAATAAATTGCGGAGCTATGGTTATCTTCGATGATTTAATCGAGTTTATCGAGCAAGCAGCAGATATGTGCGCTGATACAGCAGACTACATCGTTGTACTGTCAAGCAGAGATTAAGCGAAAGTCAATCTAAAATTTTCTTTCTTTTCGCAACTTTTTAGATATTTTGAGATCAACGGTCTATTCACTCGTTATTTGTTGGCCTGATAGGTGTACAGAGGGCAATTCTGATTTTTTCAAATAAAGTTTTGACATTCTAAGTTGTTAGGATGACATATGAACTGAATTTCACATGTCAAAAGGATCAGTATACCAAAATATGGAAAAAAACGACTTCTATCACTAAAACTAATAAGTTGTGGCGGGCCCGATGGGATTTGAACCCATGACGTCCGGCTCCGCAGGCCGGTGCCCTAATCCGTACTAGACGACGAGCCCAACTTGTTTTGTACGCCGATACTAAAAGGGCAGAGTAGTAAATACTTTGCTTAAACTTAAAAATAGTGGTCTTAAAAGCGACCGATATTAAGGAAAAGTCAATTTGAACAGAGTTCCTTCAAGTGTTTTGCTCTCAAACGTTAGCGAAACACATTACTCCTCTATAATGGATGAAGAAAAAATGTGTCCAGCTAACTTTTGCTCAGTACTCTTTGCAATGCGGCGATGACGTTTTGTTTTCCCATGGCAAGCACGTATGGACCTAAACGTGGACCTTGCGGTGCCCCCATTAGAACTTGGTAGAGTGTTTTGAAGAATGCGCCTGGTTTTATGCTGTTGTCTTTTGCGGCATTGAAGATAGCGTTTTGGATTTTATCTGGGTCATCTTCAGTTTCTAGTTTTGCCGTTAGCTCGGTGAGGGCTTTCTTTTCTTCAGCAGTCAGGTCTATTGTAGTCTCTTTGATTTCTTCAAAGTCCCTTGTCCAATTTGAAGCATATTCGATGCGCTGCTGCAAGTTGGCATCTAAGGCTTGACCCTTCGGCAAATACCCGTAACTCTGCAGTTTCTCGGTGATGTAATCGTTTTGGCATTCTTTGGGCGCCATTTTTACGAGAAACGCCATGAGGTTGTAGGGTACGTGTAGACTGGGTTTAGCTGGCGGCTTCATGACGTAGCAGTATAGGTATAAGCCCTTGAGTTTGGCAGCTTCCTTCTCGCCGACCTGTTTTTTGCCAAAGTAAACCTCTTCAAGACTATCGATTTCATTCATGTATGCTGGAATATCCGAGACATCGAGAGTTCGGGTGCCCACAAACCGTTTAAGCATGAGCAAGAGCAGCGACTGAGGCGATCCATAGTTGAACCACACTTGTGGTGTAAACACGTTGCCCGCTGACTTAGAGATTTTTTTTCCGCCCTTGTCAAGGAACATTTCGTATTTTGCGTGTGAAGGCGGTTCAAAACAGAGGACTTCACGGCAGATTCGGTCGTTTATGCGTACGGAATCGGCGATGTCTTTGCCGAAGGCTTCAAAGCGTATGTCCAGAGCCTTCCATCGGGCTGCAAATTCGCTCTTCCAGGTGAGTTTGCCTTCGCCGCTTTTAATGTCCACTTCGCCTTCGTGACCGCAGCCAACAATCAGTTTGCCTCGGATTTCGAGGCCTTCACATTTGTATGAGACCTTGTCGGTTTTGGGGTCAAATTTGTAGGCTCGTGTGGTGTAAAGGTGCCCGCATTTTTCGCAGACTGCAAAAAACGGCAAAACTTCAGTGTAAGTTTCTTGACCTACCTCTTCTTTTACAATTTCGCCGACTTTTTTAGCGTTGGTAAGTATAGTTCGAATCTCATTAAGCAGCAACCCTTGTTTGTAGACTTGTTGGGCTGAGTAGTACTTGTATTCTATGCCACATTTATCCAGCGCATCAAGCAACAGTGAACTCATGTGTTTGCCGTAGCTCTCATGGCACCCAAACGGATCGGGTATGCTGGAGACAGAGTATCCAAGGTACTTTTCCATGTCTTTGGAGAGCCCTGCGGGAACTTTGCGCAAACCGTCTTTGTCGTCGCAGAAGGCAACGAGTTCAGAATTGCAATTCAGATTCTTTAGAGCCAAAGTTACAGCGTAGCTTCTGGATGCATCGCCTAAGCTGCCTATGTGCGGGAAACCTGATGCGCCAAGACCCATCTCTGTTCGGATTTTGCTGATGTCTCGGTTTAGGGATTGTTCTCTTTCGATGACTTTCTTAGCCATCATGTCGTACCATGTGCCGTGACCGATAGTTTCTTCACTCATAGCTGCTACCTTCAGCAAGATGACTGTGTGAGGGTGTAGAAAAATGTTTAGAGCCAAAAAGGCTCATTGGGATTATTTGCGTCTTAGTGCGGTTGCAATCGCTAACAGCGATTACCAGTAGGATTACTACCAGCGAGTAGATCCAGTTAATACCAAACAGGTACCATGCCGCGCCAAGTGCGATGAGTCCGAAGCCTGATACCATTGTGCTGAAGGCACCACGTTCATATTTCTGCGGTTTACCCGCCTGCATAGCACCTAAAGCTATTGCCCAGCAACCTGTAAGAACCATAACCACTGGAACAAACAGGCTCCAGCCGATAACTCCCGCAACAGCCAGCAATATCCCCACAACAATTATGATGAGGAATACGCCGACGCTTAGCAGTTGACGATCGCTGCTACTCATTTGTTGGTTCTCCTAACCGATTTTAAATCCGCATTCAGGACAGAACTTGCTGTTTGCTGGAATGGATTTGCCGCAGTTAGGACACTTCATCGCGTTTTCTGAGGGTGGAGTTAGGTTGGTTCCGCAGTTGGGACAGAATTTGCTATTGGCTGGAACTTTTTCACCGCATTTTGGACAAATAACGAGTGCTGCTGCGGGTGCTGCCTGTGGGGTTCCTTGCTGGTTCATGATCTGCGGGATAAGCACCATGCCTGCTCCGAGGGCTCCTGAACCTCCTCCTTGACCAAGGCTTGCAGCTGCGCTCTTGACAGTTTCCATGCGTAATACATCTCCTGGTGCGGTTTGTCCGGTTTTTAGCCAGAACAGCCGTTCACGGTATTCTGGTGTGGTGTCGATGCCTTCGAAGCGAAGGTCAGTTAGTTCGATGCCGACGCGTTTGAAATAGTCGATCAGGCTGTTTTTGACGATGACGGAGGTTTCGTCTAAGCGTGTGAAGACTGTGATCAGGTCGTAATGGCTGAGTTCATCGATTATTTTCTCGTTTAGGAAGCCGCGTAGGAAATCGTTGACGGAATTCGTGTCGTAAGCATTTTGTCCGCCGACAACCTCGTTAACGAAGAGTGATGCGTCGCCGATTTTAAACCAAAACTGCCCATAGGTCTGTAATGGTGCAAGTTCGGTAGTCTGCGCTTTTGTGCCCCACTTACCAGCGAAAACTTTGGTGCTGATGAACAGAACGGTTGCTTTGAAGGGTTTGTTTCCGCCAAAGCCCACTAACCGTGTCAGTAAGCTTGTGAGTATAGGCAGATTTAGAGTTGTTAGGGTATGTCTGCCTGGTCCGAATACGTCGTAGGCTTTGCCATCTCGGAAGAAGACTGCCATTTCGTATTCGTGTACAATTAATTGGGCTCCCCAGGTGATGTCCTCATTCGGGTAACGCCAAACTATGGCGTCTGGCCCTGCGTTTGTCCATTCTATTATTTGTGGCATTATTGGGTCACTCCTGAGATTACTTGTTCCCTTTTATCAAACGTGTCCTCGAGCAACTCAAACTTGTCTGCGATTGTTTGGATTTTGTCTTTGAGGTTTGAGTAGTTCCCGCTCAACAGTTGTGCTTTTAGGTCTTCGATGCTGGCGGTTAAGGCGTCAACTTCATCGAGGAGTTGGTTATCGAAGGCTATCATTCGGTCAAGGCTGTCTTCCTTGATTTTGACGATGTCGTAGAAGCCTGCGTAGCCGTATGATGCATGATTCACTTTTTCGGTTATGCGATCCATCTTGGCATTTAGCCTGTCGATATCTGGAAGAACATCGAGATAACGTTTATCCGCTATTCTCTGTGCGATGCTTCGAACGTTATCCTTATCTTTGGAGAGTTTGAGAGTTAGATTATTTCTAATCAGTTTGTCTGATTCGCGGCGAAGTTCCTTCTCTTTGTATCCTCGGAACCCTGGAAGCGCCGCAGCTATGCGTTCTGAAAGCCTCATCTGACTTTTTGCTTGTGCATATACATCTTTATTTTCGCTCATTTCCTAAATCCTCCAATATTTGTACTTCGTTATAAAAAAGGGGTTGCTTTTAAAGTTTATTAAAGTAAATTAAAACTTGGAAGAGGGTATATCGCCCTTCAAAACCAAACCTGTAGCGCCGTCAACTATAATCTGGTAAGTATTGTTTTTGTACCCGTATTTTATGAACCACGCAGGTGCATGCAGGTAAACCATCTGCTTTAAGTTGATGGTTGTAGTGGCTTCGACGATTTTGTCTATATCCTGTTGAAGCAGAAAACGATGAAGCCTCTCAATCTGTTGCTTAGCAATTTCCAGGGCTTCATCACGGGTCATTTCACTGTTAAGCAGTTTAGCGAAGCCTTCGATTTTTCTGAAATCATACGGGATTTTGCCCGTTAATGGTACGTTGTACTCTCGAGTGGGAAAACCTGAAGCTTCCCTAGCTAATACGAGCCAGTTGTATTCTTTTTGGATTTGCCCTTCCTTAACAATCGCTGGGGAAATGCGCTCGAAGATTCCTTTGTACTTGGTTGTGGCGTAGGCGGAAACAACCCAGAACGGCAGGTACACAAGATTTTTCTCGGTAAATCTAGCCTTTTTCGCTAAATCGCCTGGCTTCATGAAACCAGAGCGCATCCAATCACGCACCAAGTCTTCGATTTGCTCTTCAGAATAGCTATTTAGCAATAAAGAATGCTCAAAAGTGAATGCTTGCCCCGTTTCGATTACGGTTGTGAAGCCGCAGTACTTGCAGGTAGCAAATAGTTCGCCTGGCTTAAACTCGACTGGGGCTCCACAATGCGAGCATCTGATTTCCTGAGCCACAGCTGCCATGTTCAAGCCTTCAGTTTTTCACGTTTAAGGATTTCTCTAGCAACGATTACTCCTGAAGCTGACGCTTGGATTAGACCACGGGTTACTCCTGCGCCGTCGCCGATAGTGAACATGTTCTGGATTTTCGATTCTAAAGCGTTGTTTAGTTGCAGGTGTGAGGAGTAGAATTTGACTTCGACACCATACAGTAGGGTTTCGGGTGAGGCTACGCCTGGCGCGATCTTGTCGAGGGCCTGCAGCATTTCTCGGATGTCTGCTAAGTATCGATATGGCAATACGAAGCTTAAGTCGCCCGGAGTAGCATTTTTGAGGGTGGGTGTGACGACGCTATGGGATATTCTTTCGGGTGTGGAACGTCGACCATGGTCAAGGTCACCGAGACGCTGCACCATTACTCCACCGCTTAACAAGTTAGAAAGCCTAGCAACATACTTGCCATAAGCAACAGGTTCCTTGAAGGGTTCAGTAAAAGATGTGCTGACAAGGATAGCAAAGTTCGTGTTGGGAGTTCTTGTTTCAGCATGGCTGCCACCGTTTACAGTTAAGACGCCATCATAGGATTCCGTAGTGACTTCACCATATGGAGAAACACAGAAAGTACGAACCTGGTCATCGAATTGCTTGCTGAAATATACTAACTTAGGTTCATAGAGCGCCTTAGTCAAGTTTTCCATAACTGAAGCCAAAAGCTCCACACGGACGCCTATGTCAACGGGATTGTTAACGGTTTTTAGTCCTCGCACTTGGGCTTCGGTCTGGAGCCATTCAGCACCACTCCTGCCGGGCGCAAGAATGACGTACTTGCTCATGAATTTTTCGCCATTAACAGTTTCGACGCCTTGGATTGCGTGGTTTTCAGCGATTAATCCTTTAACTTCGGTTTTTGGTAAGAAGGTTATTTTGCCGTTGAGTGCTTTACGCATTCGCTGGAGGGTTTCGAGGCATTTGTCGGTGCCCATGTGTCGGACTTCTTGTTTTATGAGTTTTAGACCCGCAAGTGATGCATGGCGTTCGATTTCGTCGATTTCCTTGTTTTCGCCGCCAAAAACTTGTTCGCTCGCGCCGAACTTGATATAGATGCTGTCGCAGTACTTGACAAGTTCAGCTAGTTCCTTAGTTGAAACATATTGGTTTAGCCAGCCGCCCACTTCTGTTGATAATGTGAGTTTGCCGTCACTGTAAGCACCAGCTCCTCCCCAGCCCGAAAGAACCGAACATGGCTCACAATGTACACATTCGAACCCTCGACTTGAAGGGCACTTACGTTTGTCAATATCTGGACCTCGATCAAGGATTAAGACATTAAGGTTTGTTTTCTCAGTTAGCTCTAACGCTGAGAAGATGCCAGCTGGGCCAGCGCCCACAATTATTACGTCATATTTCAAGGAATTTTGCCCCCTTGGAACCCAAACTTAGATGTAACAACTAACATATATTTTTATTTACAGCGTACTAAATGGAGCTTTGGAAGGTAACTGTTCAATTATCGGTATTAAGCAGAGAAACTTTAGCGGCATTTTATCATTGTTTTTGAATTGATGCAACTCGTTTGGAGGCACGAATACTATGTCGCCTGCTTGTAAGGGTATGCTGTTTTTTCCGTCAAAAACTGTGCCTTCGCCTTCTAGAACGAATACTTCATGTTCCCAAGCATGTGTGTGGAGGGGGCTATATCCATCAGGGTCCATCTCAAAGAGCCTCATGATAAAGTTTGGGGCACCCATCTCTTTGGTGATTAGCAATCTTATTTGGGTTTTTTCAGGGCAGCAATCTGCTTTTTCGGCTTTAACGGTTTTGTAGTTGAAGACCTTCATGTTATTGAATTATGTTTGGCAAGTTAATAAAAAGGCTCGTATGTATATTTTTTAGATATATCTAAAAAAACATTTATAATAACTAACCCACCCAATAAACCAAGAGCGCTATGGCAAAAGATGTACAACCAGGAAACATCGACGATTTAATCAGCGACTTCTCACGCTTTTATATACTCACTATCCTCTATGAGGGACCTGCCCACGGCTATAGCATTATCAACCAATTCAAAAAACGCGTTAAGAAAGAAATCAGCCCAAGTCTAGTTTATCCCTTCCTGCAACAACTCGAAGAAAAACGGTTAGTCACACATACCAAAAAACCAGTTGGCGAGAAAGAGCGAAAAATCTTTGAGTTAACGGAGGAAGGCAGGAAATTGTGTACCAGACTATTCAAACGATTTGCCCAGTTAGTAGCGATCGCAATTGAACCAAGCACATACGTTTGTGCTCACTGCGGCTGCAAGGTCTACGAGGGCGGTTACCGAGAAGTCATAGACGGCGAAGAAATTGCCTTCTGCTGCAGTCATTGCGCAGCCTCATATAAAGAATGCAAAAAATAGTTAACGATCAAAATATTAAAAAAATTTTGCGTAAAGCCTAAAACAGAATTAGTCTTTTATGGCTTCAATGAAGCTCATGACGTTCCAAAGTTTTACTCTTGTGTATGGTGGCATGTTGGGATCCTGTAGAATCTCATCCAGCATTGACACCGCGTTTGAAGCTCTCACTGCAGGGGTATACTCGACGCTTTTCAGGGCACTCATGGCGTCTTTTGCGGAACGACGGATGTTTCGTGGCGTTGTACTGTCTTCTGAGACTTCTCCGAGCACAACTAATGCTTGTTGAATTTTTGCTTCATACTCGTCCGATTTCTTCTTCCGTACCATAAATAATTCCCTCTGATGCACTTTGGCAGTGACCAAGTTATATAAGCATTGAGACGTATTTACTTTGGGGTTCATAATGAAACCTATACCAGAAAGCTCAATCATCAAGCGAGGAGCAAATCTTCTGCTTCAAGGAGCCGCACTAACAGATCTCGCATGCCCAGTCTGTTCATCCCCGCTCTTTAGACTAAAAGATGGTACACTTTGGTGCGCGAAAGACGAAAAAAAAGTTATTGTTGTAAAGGAAGGAGAGGAACCACCCAAACAAGCTCCAACGCCCACTTTGGTTTATGACAAACTAGAAGCTACCCTAATGGCAAAGATAACAGATATTGAAAGAAAGATAGAAAAGACCGAGGACATGGATGAACTGCAAAAAATCACAGTCGCACTCTCAGAATTGTTAAGCAGCCTTGAAAAATTAAAGAAAATAAAAGCCTGAGAACGAACTAAGTTGACTCTGGGTTTTTATGAAAATTTCCCCTTAAACATCCATAGACTTGACAAATTCACTTCAACACTTTCTAGCAAGCAACTTCAGCAGAAACTCATCAAAGTTTTAAAAGACGTTAACGGCAAAGATTACAGTTTTGAGGAAGTTGCTAACCCAACGGTGCCTGAAGGTAGAGTGATTTTTGAGTTTGGTCTTGCGGAATCAGGAGACTTCAACTACATCGATGAAGAAGAGGTTAAAAAAACTCTGAGTTTTTTGGCTAAGGAACGGATTCACTCAATGGATTTTTTCTGCTCCATACGATATTACAAGGGCAGCGGCATAAATAGGTCGGCGTTAAAGTTTGATTATTACATGTTAAGAACCATCTTTAGCAAGGATATTTTGGAAGTTCAAGTGTTTCATGAACGAGGACCAAGATACCTTTCGCCTGAAGAATTGACAATGTTTATCTTTTCAAAAGTAAATGATGAGTCAAGTCGGACCAGAAAAATTCTCAAGAAAACAACTAATTAGCTACCCTTTACCAATCACGCAAATAATGTACAATTAATAGCCGAAAGTTATATTTCCATCAGCATTATACCTAAGAAAAGGCAAAAATTTACAACTGCAAAGGAGTTAACTGAAATGTTATCCATTGAAGTCTCAAACTTAAAAAAAAATTACGGGGATCTAAAAGCCGTTGATGGCATCTCCTTCACAGTCAAGCAGGGCGAAGTCTTTGCACTTTTGGGTCCAAATGGCGCAGGCAAAACCACAACCATCGAAATTATGGAGGGCTTACGTGAGAGGGACTCAGGGGATGTAAAAGTTCTCGACTATGACCCGTGGAAAAACGGCTATAATCTTCATAAGAAAATTGGGGTTATCCCGCAGGAATTTACTTTCTTTGAGAAAACCACTCCGAGAGAAGCCATCATGTACTACGCTGATCTCTTTAACATAAAAGTCAACCCAGACAAGATTTTGAGAGAAGTTTTGCTTGAAGAATCTGCTAAAGTTAATTTTGACAGTCTTTCGGGTGGGCAGAAGCAGAAGACAGGACTTGCTCTTTCACTGGTTAACTCACCTGAACTGCTCTTCCTAGATGAACCAACCACAGGTTTAGATCCCAATGCAAGGAGAGCTATTTGGGAAGTTATTCGCGGATTAAAAGCAAAGGGCAAAACTATCATCTTAACAACCCATTACTTGGACGAGGCACAGCAACTCTCTGACAGGGTAGCTATAATGGATCATGGACATATAGTAGCCATGGGAACCACCGAAGAGATCATACAACAACATGGCTCAGGTGAAAGGCTTGAAATTCATGGAAGCGAAAAACTCGCCGAATACATTAAGGCAAACACTGAATTGCAAGTTGACTACGACAAAGTCAAAGGCGAGATCACTATACCGTTAAAAAAGAAGATTGATGCCCTTGCAGCACTTGCCGCCGCTGAGCAGTCAGGGATGGACTGGGGTGATATACAGACCCGCCAAGATAGTTTAGACGATGTGTTTGTTAAGCTCGTCAACGAACCCGTCGGCGAGCAAGGAGAAGCAGCATCAGAAGAAGAAAAAACCAGCAAAAAACGGAGAAGCTAAACATGGTTAGTGGAAAACGTATCTATTCAGACTTTAAAGTTTTCAGCCGAGGGTACCTTAGAAACAAGTTTGGCTTATTCTTCGGCTTAGTCTTCCCAGTAATTCTAATCTTGATTTTCGGCGCAATCTTCTCAGGAGGAAGCACAGGAAAAGTAAATGTTTATACTCAGAATCAAGACGCTGGACCATTTGCAACACCACAGCTGAACATAGCCTCCAAATTTTTGAGCGCGCTTAACGAATCAGGTACAATCACAGTCATTACCGTGCAGACTTCAGAGAACTTTTCAAAGTACTTAGCTGACCATTCTTCATCAGACGGTATCGTCATTCCCGAAAACTTCTCTTCAAACTATTTGGCTAGCCATCAAGTAAACATAACGGTGTATGGTAACCCAACCTCAAGCACTAGTGGCATCGTAAGCGGAACGGTCAATGGATATGCTAACTACTTCAATCTACAACTTTTCCACGGCACACCGGTAATAGGTCTAACTTCAGCGACTGTGAATACCCAACAGACAAAGTACATCGACTTCTTGATTCCGGGCTTGATCGGTTTTTCTATACTTACCAGCCCTATGTTCTCGTTAGTTAACATTTCTTCAGAATACAAGAAGACAAAGCTCTTCAAGCAACTTTCACTGACGCCTCTGACAAAGATGGAGTGGCTTGCATCTAAAGTCATCTGGTATATTGTTTTGACAATCGCCGGATTTTTGCTAATGGTTGGAGTGGGAATCTTCGCTTTCGGTGCGCACGTTGCAATAACGCCGTGGTTAATACCTTTCCTTGTCTTGGGTCCAATGCTTTTTGCTGCGCTCGGCATGTTGGTTGGCACGGTTACAAAGAACCCGGAAACCGCAGGCGTCATAGGCAACATCGTAACTTTCCCAATGATGTTCCTAGCTGGTACTTTCTTCCCAATCAGTAGTATGCCACAATACCTGCAGACCTTCGCCCATGTACTGCCTTTATTCTACGTTACAGAAGGCTTAAACAACGCTATGGTCTACGGAAACATCAGCGGTACAATAGTTGACATTGCTGTTCTCGGGATTATAACATTGGTAATCTTCGTCTTGGCAGTGAAGCTGTTTAAGTGGAGAGAAGACTAAACCCAAATCCTATTCTTTTTATTTTTCCGCTTAACTTTTTTTTCTTAGATTTCGGCGTATATTTGGAGTCGAGACCTATGAATATATTTAATTCTATTCCGCGACTTTCGTCTTCATGGAAGCCTGTGACTATTCAGGTCCGTGGTTACCAAAACAATCGTTCCAAAATACAATTGCAAGTATTCTTCTTTTGAAGATAAAAAAAATATTGCCAGACAACCCTCAATCTCTAATCTCTACAAGTCCTCTCCACAATCTTTAAGGAATCCTTTGGCAGCATTCAAAAAACCCAAAATCTTAACGAACAATTCTTCTGATACATTATCTTTGGGTTTGTCACCGTCAATTCTAACCAACTCACCCTTCAGCACATAATTGAGGTAAACTTCCCTGACTTTCTGCTGGGTTTCCAAAGTTTCCATCACAGATTTCTTTCTTTGAAGACGCTCAATCACCTTCTCCGGAGGCACATCGATAAAAACGCTGAAATCTGGCTGCAATGCGCGGGCATTAATAGTTTTTATCCATTCAAAACTAAGACCTGCACTGCCTTGGTAGGCTAAAGAAGAGTAGATGTATCGGTCACAAATCACTATCTTTCCCTTATCCAAAGCTGGTTTTATTTCGCTGTACATGTGTTCAATGCGGTCGGCTGCGAAAAGTAGGCCTTCGGCTTCAGTTGGCAAACGTTTTTCTTCATAGAGGCAACCTTCGCGCAGGAATGTACCGATTTTGCCATGACTTGGCTCAGCAGTCAATAGCACGTTGTAATCTTTTTCGAGTTTCTTCGCAAGTAAGGCTGCTTGAGTTGTTTTTCCGCTTCCGTCTAAGCCTTCGATAACTATGAATATGCCCTTTTTGCCCATGCTTGTCAACCCGGCTAGTTAGCGTTACACATTAATTGAAGTTAACCTAAATATAGCTTACAACTGTGAGGTTGCGCTTGTGCCAAAGGCTTACTGGGGAGAGATCAAGGATCCCGTACATGGGTACGTGTATATTACTGAGGCAGAAAAGAACATAATTGACTCCTACCCAATGCAGCGACTACGAAGGCTTAGGCAGCTAGGCAGGATCCGAATACGTTTATCCAGGCGCTAATCACACACGTTTTGAACATTGCCTTGGAGTTATGTATCTTGCTGGCCATGTTCTGGAAAATCCTAACATTTCACGCATTGTAAACGACGAAGAAGTTGATATGTGCCGCATTTCAGCGCTTCTCCACGATTGTGGACATGGCCCTTTCTCACATGTCTTCGAGCACTTACTAATCAAGAACCTCGAGAAAACCCACGAAGATATTACTTCATGGATTATAGAAAAGAGCGAAGTCAGCGATAAATTATCTAAGATGGGATTTAAAGCAAAAGAGGTTGCAGGACTGGCTGTGGGGAAGCTGCATAAAAAGGATCGGGCATTCCTCAATCAAATAATCAGCAGCGCCGTGGACGTAGATAAGCAAGATTTCATAGTACGAGACACTTACCATACAGGCGCCGAATATGGCTTCATAGATGTTTACCGCCTAATCCATGCCCTCGACGTTTTGGGCGAAAACTTAGCTGTCGAATTAGGGGCACTGTCAGCTTTGGAAGCGTTCGTTATTGCCCGTATAGAATCTTTCAAAAGTATCTATTTTCATCGTGTCGGACGAGCCGCACAAATCATGCTGGCAACAGCCATGGACAAAGCCAACGAAGAACTGGGTTTAACAGCTTTCAAAACACCTGAAGAATACATGATGCTGGACGATTACACTGTTTGGGCAGAACTCAGAAAATGCAAAGCATCCAACGAAATTATCAGCAACTTGGAAAATCGACGCATGCTCAAATGCGCTTACGAACGAACTTTTTATGAGAAGGACGCCATGATTTCTAATTTATTCGGTCGCGAGGCTTACCGGCGGCAAGTGCAGAGTGAAATCGCCAAAGAAGCAGGAGTCGAATTAGATTCTGTTATAATCGATGTACCAACAGTGCCATCAGTCCCCTATCACCATGCGGTGCTTATGGAATCAACTGAGATTCCTGTCTTCACAAGAAGTCCAGGGGGAGAAAAGAAGCTCCAGCGGTTAAGCGAGAGCTCCAAGATTTTTGAAACGCTCAAAGGCTTCATGAATATCTTGCGGGTTTACACTTCTGATGCTGACAGGGCAAAGGTTGAGAAGGCAACGGCTAAAATCTTAGGCAAGATTCCTTCTGCCGCCAAAATTTCTTTCTAAAGTGCAATATGCTTTTTCTTAAATACTAGGTGATGCTTAAGAAAACAATACAATGGACGCAAAAACTGCGCATAGAAGGAAATTAAATGTCGAAGGATAATGCAGAAGACCGGAAAATTATCAGTGTTCGAATTAAGAGAAAGCCTGAGCCAAATCCAGAGGCATCCTTGCTTTACTCGGAAAAAGAAATTCGCCGTTTTGTTTATGAATTTGTTTCTTCATGGATTAGGGGAGATATCGTAATTCGGTTCCCAACGGCGGTTGAACTGGCTAAGAAGACGCCACTTAGCATTGCGTTCCCAACAGATCCCTCAGTTAACGCTGAACTAAAAATAAAAGAGCATTACGTTGAGCTTCTATCCATCATCGCAGGAACAAAACCTGCTTCTATTGAGGAACAGAAGAGGGCGATTGATGAAGTTTTCAAGATGCTACTGATGTTCCGGAGCGCCAACCGAATAGAAGGCAAAATTATGTCTAACGATCTCGAAAAAAGAATTCAAGACCTCGAAAAAACCACAATAAACCAAGCTAAACTTGTCGACCAAATAACAGCCTTTCTGTTTACTCCAAAAAAATCCAAAGCTGACAAGCCGGCTCTCTAAAAGTATGGTTCTGGAAGGGTAAGGTTTATTCGAGGGAAAAAGCATTCTGGTTGATGCTTCATTGCAAAAGCGCTCCGGTAGTATAGTCCGGTCAAGTATACTGGCCTTTCGAGTCGGCGACCCGGGTCCGAATCCCGGCCGGAGCACCACAACACTTTTAATATTTTTTTCCGAACCCAATTTTGATAATTCTTTCTTTCAAATAAACTTTATTGAAATATCTTCAAGAATTTTTTAGATAGGAAATAAAAAATTGGCGAGGTTTAGGTTGGGGGCAATTGTTTACCGCAATGAGAACAGAAAGTAGCATCTTGGTCTACTGGTGCACCGCAGTTTGGACAATACCTAGTTGGTTGTGCGGTTTGGATTGCTGTTGGTGGGTGGGCGTAAGCATATGGTTGCGTTGGAACTTTTATGGAGAAGAAAGCGATTGTTGCGATTATCCAAGCTACAAAAATCAGCAGTAAGCCAATGAAGAATAGTATAGTCAATATGGCGCCTACGAATAGGAGTGTTCCAGCTGTTTCAAACATGTGTTCGCCTGTTTTTTGTGCGAGGCTGTTGAAGGCTTTTCTTAATTGCATTGCTGAAAGGACATAGAAAATGAAGACAATAACAGCTAGCAGAAATATAGATACCAATCCGAGTCCCATACCGAAGGGACCTAAGGTGAAGACGCTGAACATGCCGCCGATTATGAATAGTGGCGCTGCGACTGCGATGGCAACTAACGCTATGATTGCGTAAATGACGCCGCGAAGGGTATCTCTGTAGATGGTTTCATCCTTGTAGTGTTCTGATAGCCCTTTGATGCCTAGGTAGAGCAGTATTATGCCGACGATGCTTACAACTGGGAAGAGGAGCAATATGGAGCCGATGCCAGCTAAGTTCTTATTAGAGTCTAAGCAACTCATCTATTATTTTCCTCAAAACTGCATTCTATACCTCACGGATAAAAACTTTTGCAAGCACATACCGCTAACCCACCTCAAAAATAAACATCCTCGTAGCCAATGCATGGTTAACGGATTTTTTTATCGACTAAAGTTAAATTTATGCAAACAGAAATATTGTAGCATTAAGAGGGTGCGGTATGGAGGCTTCTCGAGAATTCGTTTACCAAAAATTCACAGATTACTACCGAGACCCCTCCACAGTGATCCCCGTCACCACCCTACCTGAACAGCGAGAATTTGCTTACCTCATGTTTAAAGAACGCTTCATGGTTAGACACCGAAGGTTCACAGAATTCAAAACCTTTAGGTCCATGCTTGCCGAGACTGTCCCCTCGGACGTTTACCATTCCTGCGCTTACTACGAAAACCCGGACTTTGACATGGACAAAAAGGGCTGGTTAGGCGCCGATTTAGTCTTCGACATAGACGCCGACCACATTCCAACAACATGTAATAAAATTCACGACGAATTTAGATGCGTAAAATGTGGTTTTGAGGGGAGAGGAATCACTCCAGAACTTTGCCCCTGCTGTGAAGCTACTAAGTTTGAAACCAAAATTTGGGCCTGTGACTTGTGTATTCAATCTGCTCGCGATGAAACCGCCAAATTGCTTGATATGTTAGAGAACGACTTTGGCTTTTCCCAAGATGAATTGCACGTGTTTTTTTCTGGTCACCGGGGTTACCACGTCCACATCGAAAATGATGCTGTTTGGTCACTTGATGCGATGGCGAGAAAAGAAATCGTCGATTACGTTACTGGTTTGGGGATAAGCGTTTTAGACAAGGAGATAGAAAAGAAACGTGGGAAACGTGGCACTGCCAAAAAGTTTAGTTTACACAACTTCGGCTGGAATAGGCGTCTGAAACTTGGGATGCAAGAGTTTTTGCTAAACGCTACCAGAGAAGACCTAAAAGCAGTCGGCTTAAGCAATAAAGCCCTTATAGAAAATAAGGAAATCATTATCAAACGGTGCCATAAATGAAGGCAGATGGGATAGCATCAAAGGGGTAAGCATCCAAACTTGGCTCAAATTCGCAGAACACATTCGAGAGATCCAATCATCCAAAATTGACACCGTCGTCACCACTGACATTCACCGTCTAATCCGAATGAATGGCACCCTGCACGGCAAAACAGGCTTAAAAAAAATCGAGTTCCCAGCCAAAAACCTGCAGGATTTTGACCCCTTCATTGAAGCGGTAGCTTTTAAAAAGGGCAAGGTGAAGGTGTGTGTATCTGATGCACCAGAGTTTAGATTGAGTGGGGAAACGTTGGGACCATACAAGAACCAAACTGTTGAGTTGCCTGTTGCTGCAGCGGTTATGCTTATTTGTAAGAGAAGAGCTGAGGTGGCAAAGTAATGTACAATGAACTCTTTGCAGCATGGCAAAGAGAAATCGGTGACCCCACGCTTGGAGGTTTGCCTCAAGATTTCTACCGCAAAATCGGCGAGTACCTGCGACGCATAAAAGAAGAAGACAAAGTTCTCGACAAAAAATCGGTCAAAGTGAACCTGCTCACGCATGAAGCACTTAACGTTGAGCGGATGCTTAAGGATCTTCTTGAGGTTAGATACCGGAAAATAATCAAAACTGTAACCAAAACCCAAAAGTTGCCAGTTGAGTCGCTAACGTTTGAAGAAGCTAAGATGTGTGAAACTTTTGCTGACTTCACAAAATCCTACCGAAAGTTCGCTGATAACCTAATGCAAGGGCAAATATATGAGTCAATCAAAGTATTAATCAAAGTTGAAGCCAACTCCACCGAAGTGCCCCCCCTCCATAAAAGATCCACCATTCGGTTCTTAAAGAGTATTCCAGCCATTATGGGTGCAGACATGAAATCTTACGGTCCATTCGTGGCAGAGGATGTTGCTTCACTTCCACCTCAGAACGCGCAGATTTTGGTTAAGCAGGGTTTAGCGGTTTTAGTTGAAGTATCTTAAGCTTTGAAGTTTTAGTGTTTCTGTATTTTTGCCATGCCATTTGGCTAGCGAGAAGAAGCAGCGGGTACGAAATAATCCATGCAACCCCATAAAGTGGACCATAGTAAGAGTGAAATACCTCTACTTGACTTGAGTCCACTCCAAACTGCATTCCAATCGTGAAAATGGAGGCTATCCTTAAGAGGTTTATGAGGTAGGTGACGACTGCTCCAAACGTGAAGTACCCGATTTTTGCCCTCCGAGAAATTGACATTCGTGTCAAAAAAAGCAAAGCCACAGCCGTGAAGATGATTAGACTTTCGATGCCAGCACAGGGCCAAGCTATTGCAAACTTTGCAGTTCCCAAGGATCCTGTAACTTGTAGGGTCGGCAGTGAGGTTGAAAGGTCGGTTCCCATCACAACATTGTTTCCCATCAAACCCAAGATCCCAGCTGCGAGTGTAGCTGTTGTAGGAACCAAAAGTTGAAAAGGCGTAAATTGCCCATAAGGAAACACGTTATCGATTGTATAGATTACCCCGATTAAACCCACAAACAAGGCGGGCAAAGCAAAACCTGTCAACCCTTTCTTTCCGAATGGCAGAAAAACTATTGCACAAAAGAGAAGAGAAAAGACAAGGTACTCGATTCCAAGCGGCATCAATTGTGGAAAGGTAATCCCATTTTGCGCAGTCCAATTTAGGAGGGTAATGTTTAAACCAAAATAATATTCAAAAAGTAAATAAAACGTGGGAAGGCACAAAGCAAAAGCAAACGCGAACACTCTTGGTTTGTTCTGTTTATTGATGTTTAACCTGATATTTTCCCAACTTAGAATATATTCCAAAGCGACAAGCCAAATGAAGAACAACTCGAAGGTTCTTCCCTTCCACATCCACTCGAAAGACTGCTGCACCGAAACATTCAGGGCTTGATCGATTGGATTTAGAAAATACAGCAGAATTAACGGAATGGCAAATGCGATAAGTGGCGACAGCTTAATTGAATACTCCTTAATTCTCGGGAAAAGATTAGGCATCGATGCAACCATACCTATAGATGGGAATACGTAACAGCTTCTTCGATTAAAAAACACTTTGTAATTCACATGAATTTCAATCAATAATAAAATTTAGCAAATGAAATAATGCTTTTTCTTTCGTGATAAAATACTTCACTTGCAGTTACTGTTGAAAAAAGACGAAGGTTTAGCTGTATTCTCTGTACGTATAATTGCATTTGGTACAACGTAGAAACTGCGTGGAAGATTCGTCTGCTCCTCGTGTCTGAACTTGCCAAACATAAGCTGTGTTGTTTCCGCACCTTGGGCACTCAATGCGTACCGTGGGAAGCGTACTTAACTTCTGCTCTTCTTTTCCGATGACAGCTACAAACTGCTGAGGACTATGCTGAATAATTTTGGGTGCCACGGGCTCGATTTTTTTGTCTGCCTCAGGTTTTTTGTAGCCGCATTTAGGGCAGGCAAGAACCAAAGTTGCTTCTTTGCCACTTTTGGACTTCTTTGGCTCAAGACGCGAGCCGCATTTAGGGCAAAATTCCATAGTTCTCAATCCTTATCCGTTTTGGGATTCCCTTAGCACTGTACCTTTTAAACTTTTTCTATTTCCCCAAAATCTGGACTTACACCAGATGCAATTAGATGTGCAACCCGTAGAGGCTCAGGTAAGCAGCTCCTAGTCGATGTTAACTTTATAATTTCTTGAGCTTCGTTTAATGATATTCCCGCTAATTCCACGTAGATATTGGTGCCATGATTTTTGACTTCGTTGATTTTCCCAGCTTCAACAACCAATCGCCACCGATCCTCACTTTTAGGCAAATTCTTGAGCGCTAAACAAATGGCATCCAAATCGGGCTTATCATGAGTAATAGCAATAACTGGAAGCCCTGTTTCCAAATGCAATTTTCTTAAATTAACCACGTTAAAGCCCGCAAATGTTATCCCGTTTAACATAACCACCCGCAATTGCCTTCGGTGAGGCGATCTGTTAATCATTGAAGCTAACTTTTCCGTTGCATCTAAACCATCAATCCCGATTTTGGTGTGCATAATGCCTTCGATTGAGTAGCCTCCTCGGAAAACTACACCCACGATTAATACACTGCCCTTTGTGTGGGGGATAAATTTTCCGTCATCTATGCCGAGCACTCTGATTTCAGGTTTTACGATACCAAAGCCCTTTTGGTCACTCAACTTTTTCCCTAACTTAATATCGTTGGAAGTTCAATTTAAAAGCAACGTAAAAGTACAAAGGCTAAATTAATATCTAAAAGACATAAAAGAAAAGAAGAGCAAAAAATTATGGATTAGACTTTGAGAACACGCTCAAGCTCTTTACTGAAAGCATCATTAGCTTCCCGAACCTTTTGGGTAGCTTCAATCAATGCTTCTTCAGGCTTGTTATCGCCTTTCATCCTGATGTAGATGATTGGGCTTGAAGCTAAAGGATGCGGAACATCGTAGCCTGCGAATTCAACTTTTTTGTCTTCTAAAAGTCTCTTCGCTAAGAGGTTACAAAGACCGTGACTTGAGCCTTCGATTTCAATTTTTAGTTCGTTTTCAGATTTTTTGAGTGCTTTAACTTTCATGCCTTTTCGCCTTTTAGATTTGCTCTTTGCCGTAGTCTGGAGAGATCTTTCGTGTTTCTACGTTGCCATCTTTTGGACATTTAAGGTCATAGCCTTGTTGTTCAAGGAGGGTACCACATCGTGAGCAGAATCCATAGAGTACGCCTAAGCCTTGGTCGTTCATTGTTAGGTGGAAAACTTGGTTCTTGTCGCTAATAACTTTAGCTCTGATGATGTCGCCTGGCTTGCACACATCGCTTATTTGGTCAACGTACCTGTCAGAAACGTCTGAAACATGCAGAATGCCGCCAAAGTTTCCTGAAAGCTTTTTCTTGCCAATTCGAAATATTTTTACCAGCACGTTATCTGATTGGGCGTTGCCTATTTGGCCGATGACAACCGTTCCAATTTTGGGAACGACTACACCGCTAACTACTGGATAAACAGAGACACGCCTGGTCTGCAAATCCATCAGTGAACGACCAACAACCTTCGAGAATATGACTCCATCTTTAACGTAAGTTCCTGCATCAGGAATGAATTCTTCAATAACGCCTAAGCGTTCGCCAGGCAATACTAAATGACCGCTTTTTTGTTCTGGAGATTTTAGAGACATGATGGTTCCCTTAAGATGTAAATAAGCTTGATTTTGATAAATGCATATGCTTAGTTTCCAATCTGCTCAATAAACCTTTTGATTAATAAATAAAAAACAGTTTTTCTTGGAAATCAAAGAAATCTATCAAGGCAATTTCTTTTTAATAACATAAAGGTCGATTACAAAGTCATGTTTTAGTTTTTTGTGGAAATCGAACATGCGGGGAATCGTCATAAGCAAAGCATACACCCCTTTAACATTCCCGCCACGTTGTGCAATGAACCCTGCGAGGAAAGGTGAAACTTGAACCTGCAAAAAGCCCGGGCTAGCTTTCAGCTGTTTAATCAAGCATGTATTTACTTCCGGGTGACTGTGCAGCGAATAGATCGAGTTACCAACCTCAAGGGCTTTAGCGAGAAACGCGCGGTCAGCCTCCCTAGTTTGTACGCCAAACGGCGGATTCTGCAAAACCGTGTCAAATGCTCCGTCGATAGCGGTGATGTCGCCAAGAACCCAATGAACATTGTCCAATTCCATCTTCAACGAGTTTTCAGAAGCAGTTTTTATGGCTGACCTATCGATGTCAATGCCCACTACCTCCTTTGCACCAAGAAAAGATGCCCCCAAAGCAAGCCTTCCCGTACCGCACCCCAAATCCAAAACAGATTTGCCAACAATATCGTTGTTTGCGTAAGCAGCGATGTAGAGCATGTTAGCTGCAAGTTGCTCTGAAACAGTATACTGCTCTAAATGAACTTTCGGAGTAGGCTGAGGAGCAACGTTGGAGAGAAACCTCTCCAAATCTAGTTTTCGAATAAGCCTTTTTTGAGCATGTTCTCCCATGAAGATTCGCCACAAACCACCATAAACTCATTAACCGTCAAGACAGGCTTTTGGAACTTTCCCGTTGCTTCAAGGGAAACCCTTGGACAAGCCGTATTCACATAGGCATCGATAGTTGGAAATTCCAAGAGCGTTTCCGGAGTTATTTCTCTAGACGCTAACAAAAAAGCTGTTTTACCTGTTTTCTCTGCCAAGTCTTTAATTTTCAGTGCGCTATCCAGATGTTTCTGTCCTGGCTTTAACCCGACAAAGACCCCGAATTTCTTTGCGTTTTTAGCTTCTTGGATGCTTGCAAAGCGTTGTTTGAGAATCCTTTGCGCTTCCGAATTGATTTGATAGGCTCTGTTATCGTAGGGGTCAGCTATGATGGTTGGTTTAGAAGTACTCAGCGCGATACCTAACGCATGAAACATACCGCCGCCAACAAAAAGGTAAGCTTCAACTTCGTCTGCGATGGATTTTGCGTTGCTGTAGTTGCAGCCAGTGACTTGCCCGGGATACGCAATTTGTCCTGTGTCGCCAACTATTACGGTTTTTCCTGCTCGAGTCAGGATTTCTCTTGCTTGGATTAAGGTTTGCAGATGCTGCACGGAGGTTGCTAAACCAATAGTGGTAAAACCATTCAAAAAGGGGAGAGCTTTTTCCACCGCCTCATCGACAGTTACAGTTGCTCTGGCTTCCACATAAATTGTTGGAATCGCCTCATGTTTTACCATCTTTGCATGACCAAAATGAACAATTAAATCCACGCCTAAACCCTCTGCTTCACCAACCGCAATATCACAGCCACCGTAGCAAGGGTCAGCAGATATTATTGCAACCGCCCCACTTTTTTCGATGATTTTAGCTAATTTTGGGGCTTCGGGCTTTAATCCCTCAGGCAACTGTAGCAGAATTCGTTTGGCACATAGTTTTATGATTTCGTTTTTTATGCGTTCTTCTTCAAAATCAAAACCTAACATGCTCCACACTCAGTTTGAGATTAAGAGAGAAAAGAAATGAAAAAACTAAAGGTTGCACAGTTACGAGAAAGTTGGTTTAGAGTTGCCATTCCCAGTCTTGCTGTGGCTTCTTGAGGGGTTGTCCGCGTGCTAAAGCGGCTTGTTCAGCGAGGCGTTCAAGGATGATTTTTTGTTCTACGCTTGCAACGTGTTTTCGGGTTGCGACTACGGCGTCATTGTTGACGGATATGCTGTCGATGCCTACTCTCACAAGGAATTCTGCGAAGTCAGGTAAATTTGATGGTCCTTCACCGCAGATGCTGACGGTACATCCGTTTTCGTGGGCAGCTCTGATGAGGTGTGCGATGATTCGTTTGACTGCTGGGTCTCGTTCGTCGAAGTAACCCATTTGTCCTAAACGTTCAGAGTCCCGGTCAATCATCAATACTCCTTGAGTCATGTCGTTTGAGCCGATGCTGAAGCCGTCGACGAGTTTGCTGAATTCATCAGCCATTATGCCTATTGAGGGAGTTTCAGCCATGAACCAAATCTTGAAGTCTTTATTGCGTTCTAAGCCTTCTTCTTTCATTATTTCGAGAACTGCTTTAGCTTCCCAAAGCGTGCGAACCATCGGCAACATGACGTAGACGTTTTTGAGTGCCCATTCAGTTCGGCATTTCTTGATAGCTTGGCATTCCAGACGGAAGGCTTTGTCGTACCATTTGCTTATGTAACGGCTACAACCTCTCCAACCCAACATGGGATTTTCTTCTACGATTTCGTATTTTTCGCCGCCTTTTAAGCCTCGGTACTCGTTAGTTTTGAAGTCACTTAAACGTACCACCACTGGTTTAGGCTGGATTGCGCGGGCAACTGTTGAGATTCCGTCAGCTAGTTTGTCCACGAATTGTTGGCTTTGCCCTGCGTCGACAAATGCCATAGGATGTGTTCCAATAGCGCTCGCTAAGATGAATTCTGTGCGCATTAGTCCTATGCCTTCGAAGGGCAAGTTCTTGTATTGTTCAATCATCTCGGGAGTTCCGAGGTTCATGTAAATCTTTGTAGCTGTAACAGGAGCGGCTTCTGCTATTTGCATGACTCCGCCGTTGTTTGCTGCGGTTGGCTGAACGGCCTGCGCCAATATTCCTTCGTAAATAACGCCGTTTCTTGAATCTACTGTGTACTCTTTACCTGTCTTCATTATTTGAGTCGCGGTTTCAGTTCCGACGACACATGGAATGTTGAGTTCTCGGCTTACGATGGCTGCATGTGATGTGATTCCACCTTTATCGGTAACTATAGCGCTTGCCATTTTCATAAAGGGCACAAAATCAGGATCCGTCATACCCGTAACAAGAATATCGCCCTTTTTCATGTCTCTGTTTGCATCGTCAGGGTTTAGAACGACTGTTGCTTTTCCAATGCCGTAGCCTCTTCGTCCAGCGGAGATGCCTCTTACTACAACTTTTAGTTGTTCTTGGGCTCTTTTATCTTCCATTTTAGGTGCTTCCATTTCTTTTGTACCAAAAACTGTTTCTGGCCGAGCTTGAACGATAAACATGTTCTGTGGATAAGAAAGATCCTGATCAATTGCCCATTCAATATCCATAGGTTTTCCGTAATGCTTCTCGATTCGTTTCGCAAGCTCTGCAAGCGTCAAAAGCTCGCGGTCTTCTATGCAGGTTACTGTCTGCCTTTCCGCTGGCACTTCTAAGTGCACCGTTTTGCCTGTCTTGGGATCACGGATGTACTCTACAGTCTTGCGAGAAATCCTTCGTTCCTTAATCGTAGTTGTAGCTTTGTCAACAACAAAGTCGTCAGGGTTAACGGCGCCTGAAACAACAGTTTCCCCTAGTCCATAGTTGCCTTCAATAACAATTTCATCGCGATTCCCAGTTACAGGGTTTATGGTGAACATAACTCCTGCGCATCCAGAATTGACCATTTTTTGGACACCGACACTTATGAAGACTTTTTCGTGGGGGAACCCTTTTTCGTTGCGGTAGAAGATTGCTCGTGGAGTAAAGAGGCTTGACCAGCATTTCCTCACCTTGTCGATAAGATCATCTGCACCTTTAACGTTAAGGTAAGTTTCCTGTTGACCAGCAAACGATGCGTCAGGTAAATCTTCAGCTGTCGCGCTTGACCGTACTGCAACAAAAGTGTTCTTGAGTTCGAGTCGCTTATTTAGGTCCCTATACGCTAATCTAATAGCAGCTTCTATATCCTTTGGCATAGGTGTATTTTCAATAAGCTCACGAATTTTTTTGGATGCTACATCATACTGTTTAGGATCGTTGGGATTTGTTACGGTTTCTTTAATAATTTTGTAAATTTGTTCAGCAATTTTTTTCTCTTGAATATAACGTTCATATGAAAAAGCAGTTACTGCAAAACCAGGAGGGACAGGAAGTCCCGAATTAATCATTTCACCAAGGCTGGCATTTTTGCCGCCAACAATGGAAACATCAACATTTCTTACATCTTCAAACCATAAAACGAGCTCTTTCTCTTTTACGGTCAAATCGTCTCCGTCTCCGCTTCAGGCGCTTCCGATTCGGCTATTTCGGTTATTGCTGGAGCTATAATTTTGGAGATGACTATTTTACACGGTATTGGAAGTTTTGCGCTTCCTCTCTTAAGGGATTCTTTGGCAATTACTTCTTGTCCTGCTTTAACCTTGACGGTTATGATGGTTTGGTCTACTTCGACTTTTGCTGCAGTACCGATTGCTGTTCCAAAGGAACGTCTCATTCCCTGTTGAAGTCGGTCAGCGTGAGCACCGAAGATCATTTTGTTTTCTCTTAGAATAATGTGAGGATAAAGGTTAACAACCATTAGATAATCATTTATGAGTTTATCCATTAGGATACGGTTTGTAGCCACACGTGCTGCTTCTAACGCACTATGTCGTATTTGAGCACGTTGTAAAGCGATAAGCCTGCCTTCGATTGCAAAGCTTCCCTTAGTATCGCCCATAGTGAACTTTACTATTTTTGGTGGCGGAAAACCTCTAGCATATTTCTTTCGTGTGTAGGCTCGATTCTTTACGTGACGATAGTTTCGTGCTTGCATACAACGTCCCTTTTTAACCTACACATTCCAGCGGTATTTAAACGATTTGTAAAACTGAGGCGATACTTCCGTGCTTTTTCTAACTTCCAGCTATTTACTAAACCTACAATATTTGAGTGTTTGAAAGTTATTTACTTAAATACTTAGTTTACTTTTGATTTTCAGAATGCCAACTAAACTGTTTATTTCAGGAAAAAACTGGATGCTCTCATTAGCCGAGCTCACCTCTTACTTCAAAGCCAGAGAAATCGATTTTGAGATTCAATTTTTTTCTGGACAATTCTTCGTCCTATCCTTTGAGGAAGACTTCGAAGCGTCTGCAATTGTTGATTTGGGCGGCACGATAAAAATTGCTGAAGTAAAAACAAAGTTCCCAACTGAAACCGTCAAGGAAGCGTTCTTTAAAAAAAACAAAACCGCCAAAACACAAATAATCGAATCTTTAGCGTCGAGCGGTTTAGTCGATCGAATGGCTAAATCACTCGAGAAGGTGCTGTTTGGAGTTAGTGTATATTGCACTGAAAGTACTCTTCGGTCGTCATCTGGCGTTATTCAACGGTTTGTCGGAAGTGCTGTTAAAGACAACCTCGCAAATTTGGGCAAAAAAGCGAGTTTCATGGGATTCAGTAGCGATAGAAAACTTGCCCAGTTAAGCCATGTTGAAGTACTAAAGAAGAACTTAGTTGAAAACAAAGCGGAAGTTCTATTCTGCATCGGTAGAACTGAAACGTGGATTGCAACTACGGTTGCCGTGCATAATCCGTTTGAATTCCAGAAAAGAGACGTTTACAAGCCTAACCAACGGAAAATCTTTGGAATGCCACCGAGGATGGCGAGAATGATGGTCAATTTGTCTGCGTGTAAGAGTGGAAAGGTTTTGCTAGATCCATTCTGCGGCGTCGGCACCATTCTCCAAGAAGCTCTACTGGAGAATGCAACGGTAGTGGGCATGGATGTTAACCCATGGTGTGTTAAAGCTGCAACCGAGAATCTTGAGTGGCTAGTCCGCGAGTATGGGCTTGAGGGCGCAGATTTTCGTGTTCTGCAAGGAGACGTTAACCGGTTACTGGAGAAGGTTGGGCAGGAAGCCATGGATTGCATCGTGTGCGAGCCCGATTTAGGTCCAGCCCTACGACAGGTTCCAACAGATCCATATGCCGAAAAAATCATTCAGAAGCTTGAACCCCTTTACGTCGCTTTTGTTGAACAAGCGTATATGGCACTAAAGCCCGGCGGTCGCTTGGTGTTGGTGACTCCTTACATTAAAACTCGCGCGAAGCAATCCAAAACTATGCCAATTGACGAAAAAATTGATGCACTTGGGTTTAAACGGATTTATGCTTTCTCAAAAGACATGTTCTCGCAGAGCGCAGGCGGACTCGACAACCTCATTAATGCAGCCTCTATAGTAGAAATGGATGAACGCCACTTGATCGGAAGAGAAATCCACATCATCCAAAAATAAGCTGCTTCTGCAGATACAATTTATTAATTTGATTGGTGAACTATGTTTCTAAAATCATAGAGGCAGAAAAAAATGAGCACTAACACTAGACCTAATTGGGACAGGTACTTTTTAGATATGTGTGAAGCCGTTGCTAGGCGTGCAACGTGCGATCGCGGAAGAAGCGGCTGCGTTATTGTTAAAGACAAAAGAATCATGACTACCGGTTACGTTGGTGCTCCAGCAGGTCTACCACACTGTGACGAAGCAGGACATGACATGCGCAAAGTGTTCAACTCAAACGGAGAACTCACCCAACATTGTGTACGCACACTACATGCCGAGCAGAACGCAATAATTCAAGCTGCAAGGTTCGGTATACCTCTTGAAGGCGCCACACTTTTCTGCAAAATGACTCCTTGCAGAACATGCGCAATGATAATAATCAACGCTGGAATCAAACGGGTTGTCTGCGAGAAGCGGTACCATGCTGATGCAGATACAATTGAGATGTTTAAGCAAGCAGGAATAGAATTATCCATAATGAATGATGAAGTCGAAAAATACGACAAACAATAAGTCCCTTTCTACTTGTTCTGCGCTGTTACTTAATTCAAAACCAATTTCTATCATATTTGGATCCTAGATCCAACCCTTGCATTTAACCTGTGGAAGAGTAGGATGCAACAATCTATTAGGAAATAGTTGCAGAAACTTATAGGGGACATTATTTAATTAGTGTGTCGAACGCATTGGGTGATTTTTTAGACCAATAACATGTTAGAGTAAAATTCAAAACAAAAAAGAAAAGCAATAAGTCATTCAGGCACTAAATTGCTAACTTATTTTTTTGTGGGAATAGCAAACCACTTAACGTTATCAAACCCATACTTAGTTACCAATGGGTCGATGAAGTTTGGGGATAAGTCATCGTCGATTTCGGAGAAAACCACTGTATCGCCGATTCTGTACACGATACATATGATTGTGACATCCTTTAAGGCGGCGTATTTACCTTTGATTTCCCAGTAGCCAGGTTCATCCCGCCCAGCCTCAATAATCCAAGAGTACTTATCCTCAGGATGCTGCCCCTGCATAAAGTTGAAGGCGCAAACGACATCTCCGACCGCTTTTAGATCTTCATTTGTTTTAACATAAAACCAGATTGTCATAACTACACCAAATAGTATTGAGTTGGGTTCTGCCTTTAAACTGTTTCTTCTACTCGCCAGCTGTAGCTTGGATGAGGGTTAACGTTTCGAAAAAGGGCAGTTTACGTTCGGCTATCACGCACGCCATAAGACCGTGGGCACGGAACCCTCGGATGGTTTCTTCAACACCTGTAAGCGTGGACTGCATCATCAATACCTTACCATTCGGCTTCAGATGTGTTGGGACTTCACAAATAAAACAGTCAACTACGTCCCTTCCGCTGGCTCCTCCTGCCCAAGAACGCCCGATCCAAGACTCTGCCTCTTTTTCCTCAGATGGCAGATAAGGAGCGTTAAACAGAATTAAATCGAATTTAGCGCTTTGATTAAGAGCTGTGAACAGGCTTGCTTGAATAAAACCCATTTTGCTACGTACGCCATTAAGCGCTGAATTCTCCTTTGAACATCGAATGGCGTATGGATTTAAGTCAACAGCCAATACGTTTATTGCTTTTTTCGCCGCTAATATGCCCAGCATACCACAGCCGGTGCCAACATCCAAGACTTGTTCGCCTTCTTTGACATCCAGGTTTTCGGCGAAGAGAAATGAGTCTTCTGCAGGTTCGTACACGTCCTCATAAATGTTGAAAATGTAGGCGTCATAGTGTACTCGTTTACTGGGGCAAGGCATTTGCTATTACTCCAAAATCTTTCGGGGATAACTCTCTAGGGCGTCTGTCATGGAAAGGCAGGCTAAGCGCCAATTTCTCTGCATCCTGCTTACTTAATTTGAAATTATCTCGTATGAAAGGTGAAATTGCTTTGCCTAACTTTTTGTTGCGTTGGGTAAAGAGCCACTTCATCATTCGCACAAAAAACGCTTGATCTTTCACGTCGAAGGGTTTTTTGCTCCAGGGTTTTAAGCTAACGATTGCAGAATCCACTTCAGGTTGAGGAAAAAACGAGGCTTTTGGCACTGCGTCTAAAAGCTCAACCTCAGCCATTTGATAAGTGACAACAGTTAACCAACCGTAACCCTCATTTCCCACTGGTGCAACAAGATGGTCAATGAACTCTTTTTGCAAAATCAAAACTGCACATTCAACTTTTCGCTCCAAAAGCCAAATGACTAACTGGGAAGACAAATAATAGGGTGGAATGGCTATGGCTTTATTGAAGCTGGGCAATGATGCCTTCAATACGTCGCCTTCAATCACTATCACATTGTCTAATCCTTTAACCTGTCCACGCAAATAGCAAGCAACTTGTGGGTCTTTTTCAACAGCAACCACAGCTTTGCACTTATCAGCCAAATAACAAGTTAACCAACCGAAGCCAGCGCCAACATCCAACACTACGTCCGCTTTACTAAGGGCTGCATAAGTACACAATTTAGGGTAGACCATCGGCTCAACCATAAAGTTTTGCCCTAAAAGCTTATTCGGGGAAATTCTATAGGTTCGAAGCAGCTGCTTCGTTTCCTCAAGATTCATCAGGTTATGCCTTACTGAGCCCGCGTGAACAAACGGTACTTGCTGTCGCTCTCAAGCTCTTCCATAACCCTTTTCGTAATCAACTTTACAGGGTTGGGTAGCTCAGTGCGTTTTTGTAGGTCCTCAAAGCTTTCGAACGGTTTACGTTCACGTTGATTTATGACTTGCCACATGTATTTTTTGCCAATACCCGGAACCAATTCCAGAGCATGCATACGTGGAGTAATTGCGCGAGTAGTGTTGAAAAAGTTGACAAACCATTTTTCCCGGTTCGCCACTATCTTGCTTATGACGCTGGGAAGCTCCGCCTTCGCTGAAGCAGTTAACTCTTCATAGCCAATGCGTCCGATTATGTAGGTAACTTCTTCGCGGGAATCTTTCCCCACATACACGCGATCACCCGGCTTTAGAATCAGCTCTTCCTTCACTAAAGCTTCCAATAAAGTAAAAAATTCTTCACCGACGCATTGAATTAGAGCCCCCGCTCGGTAACCTGCCCGTCCTGTTGGGCGAAATCCTGGCTTGCCGTGCTGCAAGAAATCTAACACGTAAGCATGCTCTTCATACCGCTTTTCCATAACAATCAGAGTCCGTCAGCTAGTCTATTCTCGCTTACTGCTTAAAAATACTTAGTCGCTTCCCGCTATTTCAACGTTCGATTTTCATTCAAAAGCTCAACAATCGTGTGCAATTTTGAGGTTTCAATGATTTTGCGACCGCCAGCTAAGAAGACCCGCAATTCATCCACGGTCTCAGGCATACAATTGATAATTTGAACAGCTTCCGCCTCGTCGAGTTCATATTCTTTGAGAAGAATCTGCAAGAGTTCTTCAGCTTTATCAGGATCACATTTGGAGAATTTGCTTACATAATCGAGCGTTCGGCGTTGAAACTGATCCAAGTTTTCTTCGCCGATGGTTTCCAGGACCTTCTTAACTTGCGGCAGGGTTAGGCGGCTTTCGCTTATTTCTCTCTTGCTCATGTTTCTCTCACTTACCCGTGTATGGCTCTAGATGCTCGGGGCGAGTTATTATTTCTTTTATAGCGTTGCCTTGTGGAACACTAACGACATATCCGCGGCCACGTTTTTCCACGATGACGCCGATTTTGCCATGGAAACGCTTGTGGGGCATGCTTTTCTGAGTGCTAGAATCCATCTTTATGATTACTTGAGAACCAGGAGTATAATCTTCAAGGATTTTCCCAATGTGTGGTTTACCTTTTGCACGAGTTGGTTTGCGCAATAGACTGCGAGTTCCTGTGTAATAGCCTTTTGAACCTCTCATTCAATTTTCACCTTTAATTATCATCCATTATTACATTGAGAACATCAAGCTTAAGCGTCTTCGCTCTGTTGTTGAGCAAATCCGAAACGTTCGGTACTGTTCTTCCTTCATCTCCAGACACCAATTCTTTAACGTAGAGCCCACCTTGGCAACGAATTTCAAGCAGAGCCCGCTTAAGCGACACCTTCTTAACTTTAACCTGATATATGTACTTTTCTCGGATTAAATCTGCCCTTCGATGTAAAACGCGTTGAGGCGTCTGCTGTTTAATGCAAATGCCAGATAACTTTTCTTCCATTGTTCGCAGGTCTTGAGGTGATAATTCTCTTTCAAATTCAGCTAGCAGAGCGTATTCTTTCTGTGAACCTTCACCCTTCTTGAGTTGCCGAACAACATCTTTTGTTGTAAAATGCAAACCTGAAACCTCAACTTTTCCAACCGCGTCAGCGTTAACTTGGGCCTCGATTTGCATTAAATTAACAAACCGTTTTTTGGGCTTTGAAACCTCAATCACAAAAGGTCTGCCGCTTCCGAGCATTCTTGCATCTATATCTTCTCGTCCAGAAGCGTGCAAAAACGCCTCTTCTCCTTGAGTTATCTCAAGCAACTGTTTAGAGGACAACTCTTCTACAGATTCGGGATACAACTTGCCTGTTCCGCCACATTTCACACAGCCTCTCCCTCGGCAATCTGAACAGAACCATTTCGACTGTGGAATAGTTCTCAGAAGTTTGCGGTATCTACCAGCAACGAAAAGCGGGTTAACTTGAACACGGATTTTCTCAAGAAAAGGGTTGAAAACTACCACAAGATCGGGTTTTAGGTAGTCGGCTTCTTTCCCGGTTCGCTTTGCGATTTCTTTGCCCAGTAACCGTCCGAGTTCATGCTTCATGCTTTCGCCGTATCCGACGTTTATTGCAGCTTTAAACTCATCTTCTCGCTCCTCAACCTTCGTGGGCAGCTCAATGCCTACAAGAAAAGTTGTAAAATCGTAACCTTCGATGATATCCAGAGCTTTCTGGGTTAAACTGTCAATAAGTTCAAATTTACTTTCACACAGAATGCATTTGTTCTCTGTTCCAGTTTTCGGCATTCGTTTGTTGAGGTGTTTAAGGGTTTCTTGGGCTTCTCTAGAAAAGGCCGTTTGTTGCCAAAATCTTTAATCGTTTTGTTCCTTCTGGATTTTTTTCTGCGGAAAGATTGTTGGCTTGCATAGTTAGACTAACTTTTAAGGCTTGACCGCGTACGTTGTTTTCCATACTGTAACCCAGCAAGGCAAATTGTCTGCCCAGACAGTGGTCGCAAAGCGGGTATTTTTTGAGTATCTCAAAGGCTCTTTCTAAAACGTCCATCACAAGTAGCCTACTTCATTCCGGGTGGCATTCCCATTCCTTTGCCGCCTAACCCAAAGGGTAGCTTCTTTTTATGTTTAAACATCTTCAGCATCTTACGCATCATAACGTACTGCTTGAGAAGCTCTTTGACATCTTTTTCTGTGGTTCCTGAACCGCGTGCAATCCGTCTTGCACGTGAAGAATTGAGTAGTTTAGGGTTCTCTTTCTCTTCGGGTGTCATGGATTGAATTATTATGCCCCACTTGTCTAGGCGGCCTTCAGCAGTGTTTAGCATCTCATCGGGTACATTAGTAGAGGACAGTCCCGGAATCATTTTCAGCACTTTACCAAAAGGCCCCATCTTTTTGACCGCTTGAAATTGTTCGTACATGTCAGTTAACGTAAAATTGCCGCTCATGATGTCCTTAGCTTTCTTTTGGGGAACATTGATTTCGGCGTCCTTCACTTTTTCCAAAAGCGTTTCTAAATCGCCCATGCCCAAAAGTCGACCTACGAACCGTGAGGGAATAAAGGCTTCAAGGTCCTCTATTTTTTCGCCTGTGCCGATAAATTTTATGGGTGCTCCTGTTGCAGCGACCGCGGACAATGCGCCTCCGCCACGTGAGGAACCATCGAGTTTAGTTACTATAATGGCGCCGATAGGAGTCGCTTCATGGAAAGTTTTAGCTTGTGCAAGTGCTTGCTGACCGATGGTTCCGTCGATGACCATGATAACTTCGTCAGGATGGATGTTTTTTTCAAGATCCTTCATTTCCTTGATTAAATCTTTCTCTTCTTTATGCCGCCCAGCCGTGTCAACTATTAACAAATCTTTGTCGGCGAACTGCTTTAATCCTTCTCTAACGACTTTTATGGGGTCTTTGGCTTTGAGGTCACCAAAAAACGGAGTGTTTATTCGGGTTGCCAGTTGTTGAAGCTGATTATATGCGCCTGGACGATAGGTGTCAGCGCAAATTAAACCTACTTTTAAGCCTCTCTTCTGGAAATAGCGCGCCAGCTTGGCGGCGTGTGTTGTTTTTCCTGATCCTTGAATGCCTACTAGCATGATTATTTTCTTTTTCCCTGGTTCAACCTTTAGAGGAACAGGTTTGTCGCCTACGAAACGGGTTAATTCCTCATAGACTACTTTAATTACGTGTTCTCGTCTTGAAACTCCTGGAGGCACTTTCTCCTTTAATGCGCGTTCCTCAATGCGCTTAGAGATTTCTAAAACAAGTTGAACGTTAACATCTGCTTGGAGTAGGGCACGTTGAATATCTCGAACCAGTTCTTTCACTGCCGCTTCGTCCACTGCGCCAGCTTTGAAAAGCTTCTTTATGGCGTCGGTTAGAGATGAACCTAACTTGTCTAGTGCCATCAGAGTCTCCAGCCTAACATTCTATTTTCCTTTTAAATAAAGATTACAGCGCAAAATTCGGACAATACAGGTTAATTTCCGGTTTGGATACTATGAAGCCTCAGTTCCCCATTAAATTATTCTTCACAATTCAGACGGCTCTTCATGCATCATTGGCTTCAATGCAAAAGGCTTCAAGCTAGAACATAAACTTTAACGGAAAAGATTAAGAAAATAGAGTAATGATTATTATTTTACTCTGACGATTTTTACTTTCCCAAGTATCGCCCAGTACTCAATTTCTGAACCAGCAACAAGCTTGGCTTTAAGTTCAGGCTCATCAGGGAATGGTGCATCTAAGTACTCATAGGTTTCAAGGTCCATTATTTGTACACCTGTAGGATTAATGGCGAAAACTTGGCCTGCTCTCTTGTCGATTATGGGAACTTCTGCTCCGAGGTCAACTGGTTTTACGAATTGTCGTTTTTGGCCGTCAAAAACGCCGATTGCGACGATTCTTGCTTTGGCTGACCCGTGTTTTCCAGGTTTAGATTTAGCGATATCTACTATGCGGCATGGTTCACCCTCAATCATCATGTAGCCGCCAACGCGTAATTCTCCAACATCTACTGGTTTACTCATACGCTCACCACAGTATAGCTCTGTTAATGCAATTCTGAACAACACCCATATATAGATTAAGGTTTACGCTAGTTACTCAGCGGTGGAAAAAGTGTTCAAAAGCGTGGGTTTAGTCGCCCGCTATGATCAAAAAGCAGCTTTGAAGCTTACAGAAAAGCTTGCGAGCTACCTCGCCAAAAAGGGGCTGAAGGTTTACGTAGAAGATAGCCTCACCGACAAGGTAGCACCTGATCATGAGTTTATTCCACTCTCAGAGATGAAAACTGACTTCATAATCACTATCGGTGGCGACGGAACCATACTTCGAACAGCCATAAGTGTTCCCAAGCCTGAACCACCGATCTTAGCGGTAAACATGGGTGTTAGAGGTTTTCTAACAGAAGTAGAACCTGAGAACGCCATTGAATCCATAGAGCGAATCCTAAATGGCGATTACAAAGTTGAAAAATGCACCAAGCTGTGTGTGACGGCTGGTGAGGAAATTATGCCTGATGCCCTTAATGATGTAGTAATTTCTGCGGGTGAACCGTCAAAGATTCTTTATGCAGAAATACGTAAGGGAGATAAGCCAATTTTAAAGTGTCAAGCTGACGGGTTGATAGTAGCAACTCCGACAGGCTCCACAGGTTACAATCTTTCTGCAGGTGGACCAGTCTTGGACAGTGAAGTAAATGCTTTTGTTATCACGCCAATCTGTTCGCTAACGGTGTTCCATTCGCTTGTGCTTCCTGCAGACTGCGCCATAACCCTCAATGCGCTTAGACCAAATAACATGTTTGTTATGATTGATGGAAACTATCGAAAACTCATAACTGAGGATGAGCCCTCAGTAAATATTTCAAAATCAAAGAATGTGACCTCGTTTATTCGGTTTGAAACCGGCTTCTACGATAGGTTGCGCAACAGGTTGCTTTTCAAGGGAACGGAATGAGTATTCAACCAGACAAAGTCTGCAAGCGCGTGGTTATTTTAGATACTTCTGCGTTTGTAGCTGGGTTTGACTCTTTCTCTATGGGAAATGAACAATTCACAGTGCCTAAGGTTGAGGAAGAAATCCGTCGAAATTCGATGGTTAAAATGCGCTTAGAAATAGCCATTGAAAGCAGCAAACTCAAAGTTAAGACGCCCTCTCATGAATATGCAACTAAAGCCGAGGGATATGCCAACAAGGTAGGCGACTCTTTTAAGTTGTCAGAAACTGACAAGCAGCTTCTGGCTTTAGCTCTTGAACTCAAAGACGTTGGTGGTTATTCGCCCCAAATCGTTACCGACGATTACTCTATCCAGAACGTAGCTACCCAAATGGGTATCGAATTTTTGTCCCTCGCAACTTTGGGCATCAAACGACTTTTGGAGTGGGTACGGTACTGCCCGGCATGCTACAAAGAGTACGCGGCTGACTCTAAATTGAAAGAATGTCTAGTCTGCGGCACCGAACTGAAAAGAAAACCTAAAAGACCAAGAAAAAATAAACAGGTCTAAAAAAGTAAAAGCAGTAGGATAAGCAGTAAACCTTCTGCTCCAAATATGGGAAACACCACTTGTTTTGCTTTTAAGATTGCCTTGTCCACCAGAGTGGTCACTGACTTTAAGCGTTCCTCGCCGATAACTCGGACTTGAGGTACAGTAAAACGGATATACCCCGCATTTGACACTTCAAGATTTGCCTCTGCCTTCTTCGCTACCTCGCTGATGTAGTTGATTAGCAGTTTGTGGTCCATGATTTCGCCAACCGGGTGGTAGCCCCGTCGCCCAGTGACCGACGCAGTCACCGAATGAGTATCTGTTGTGAAGACTTCGCTTGAGTCAAAACCTAAGCCAAACAATATATCAAGGATGGTTTCTCGAAGTCCAGGAATCATGTTGTTTCCATCGATGATTACATAGGCGGTTTTCTGGTTTTCCACTTCAATCACTATAGAGGTTATTCCGCCTGCACCCATCCCAGCTTTGAGGTTATACTCAGTTGGAAATAATGTGGCTGAACCGACTCGGAAGGGTTTAGTTGGCAAGGCAACGGCTTTTTGGAGACATTTCGACGCGGCCACGATCAACTCGTCGAGATGTTCAGCTGTATCGATTACTGCAGTTAAGCAGTTATGAGAGTTCACAACTACCGCATTCTTAAGTCCAAGCTTTTTTGCTTTCTCGCTGACGATGCGACCTAACTCTTGTGGTAAATCTTCCGTCGTGTTAGGAGACAATGAGAATGAAAGGAAGGCGGTGTCGCCAAAAATCTGGCAGGAAGCCGTGGCTGTACCTTCTTTGACTCGGACGAGAGGGGACGCAGTTGTATCTTGGGCTTTAAACTTGGCGTAATCTACCGTTTGAGTAATTATTTTGTTGTTCTGGGCTTGTGAAGCTAAGTCAAGTTCATGCCCCAATATGCCTAAGGGAACGCAAGCGTCACCGCCGAATTCATTCTCGTAGCCTTTCTTCATAAGCGAGGGCAGGAGGCTACTTCCGATGTTCTTGAAGGGTCCAGGATGTACCTGTGGAACGATGATTGCTGCTTTGGGTTTGGAGGCGTCAAACTTTAGTACCGTAACTTCAATGTCTGCATTCGTACCCATAGCTTCGAGATGTTTTTCGAGGGGTTCGTTTTGGTCGGTAACCCAGTTAAGTAGAAAGGCTCTAAACAGGGGCAATGCTGGTAGAGAATAGGCGGTTCTACCCAAACGGTCTATTGATGAAAGCAGCAAATACACGGCGACGTAACCGATTATAGGCGACAGAACTACGAAAGGTAACACTTGCAGAACCACCGCGCTTGAGATACCCATCCAAAAAACGGCGAACGCCATGATAGATAGAGCAGGACCAAGCAAAATAGAGAGCCCCTGACGCCATTTGGACGCCGAAGAAGTCGCATTGAAAGCGAGGAATCGAAGGGTTACAACAGCAGCAAACCCCAAGAGTATTAGTTTGATCCAGAGGATCCAGCCGTAGGGGAAGCTTAAACCTACACCTATAACGATAAAGACCAGCCAGATTACCCAACAAACTAATGACAAGGCGAGTGTTCGCCGCATTGAGAAAATGAGGTCACTTTTGAGGAGGGATTTGCTTACGATTGTGTCTGTAATGTAGGTGATGGCAAAGAGTGAAATACCCAGAACCAAACTGCCCAGTGAAGGAAAGAGCAAGAGGGTGGTAAGGTTTACTGCGATGATGCAGGTTGCGGCGACCGCCATGAGTGCTGTTTTGTATGATGGAAGGGAGAACATGGAGGAATAGTGTTTGGTTGCTCTGTCCATAGAATGATTTAGGGAACTCTCTTTCGCCATAAGCCGTCAAACTATGAAATCGGTTAGCCCTATTAAAATTTAGCTAACTTGATGCATGCGTCAGAGAACATAAAAGACATTTATTTGATTAACACAAAACTGTCAAAGGTTGATTTTTGCATAAAGAAGGCTATGGCTAAGCGAAAACAGGAGGCTTTTATACTTTGAACCTAAGAAAGCAACATGTGGCTGCAAGGGAACTGTTTTATCTTTAGAACCACAATTATATCAATTTGCGAAGCTTATGCCAGATCAAGAATTGCCCCCATCTATATTTCATATGCTCGAGAAAAATGTGGGCAAAAAAATCAGAGTAATACTAGACCCCGCTTACGGTTTTGAAGGAACCTTAACGGCGGTAACTCATGATCCGTCAGGAATCTGGCTTTCCGATGCGGAAGCTATTGTTTTGAGGTCAACTATCGCTCAACCTATTCCGCAGGTTGCTAGCAGAGAAGAAAGAAGTGAACTATTCCTTCATCTTAATTCAGTTCAAAGAATAGAAGTCTTGCATGCAACAGCGCCAAGAAGGTAAGTAAATTCTAAGCGGGGAAAAAGACTTTCGCTAAAACAGAAATAACTATTAGTGTAACGGCCAAGACCACGAGCAGTTCAGGTCGGATTTTTACGCCTTCAGTCTCTTCTTCAAAGAACCTTAGCAAACCAGCGCTTGCTGCAGGCATTGGACCAGAATCTTTCTTTTTCCTTCTTCCACTCATCAAACATTCCTACCGAGTTAATGTGATAATGCCTAATATTTGCTTGCACTAATTAATCTTACGCCATAGTAATTGGTTTGGGCAGTATTCTGAGAGGTAGAGGGGATGAGTTTGGATCCTAATATCCAAGTTATGCTGAAAATGGTGGAGGGTAGGCAGAAAACCCAATTTTGAGCCTATAGGGGGTTCATTGTAGGAACATATAGGGGTAGTTTGTATTGGCTGAATCTTAATCCATTAACACGTTGAGGCTCAATGCTTAAGGAAGGAAGGTCTCATGAAACATATATTTTCTGTATACAAAAGCATCAACCAAACCTACAAAAATCGGTGGCGTCAAGTTTAATCTTTATTACTGCCCAAAATTTTATCCTCTGCCGTGAGTATTAATGCAAATCCAGGAGTTTCAGGAAATGATGAAACGGCTTTACTTTGAAAGAGATTCCGCACGTGGAACGCAAGGCACTTTCAAGTGGCTAGTTGACGAGGTGACTGAATTAGGCGAAGAGCTGAAGGGAACCGACAGGGAAGCAACCGAAAAAGAATTTGCCGACGTAATCGCTTGGCTTGCATCACTCGCCAATATAATGGGAATCGACCTTGAAAAAGCAGCCCTCAAGAAGTACAACAACAAATGCCCAAAATGCCAATGCTCACCATGTCAATGCATTTTTTAATCTAAACGTTTCTGTCCTAAACCCGTCGGCAACCAAACGAAGCGCTTAATGCCTTTTCGCTCCACTGTACCTTCGTTTTTGAGCAACCTTAGATGGTGCACCACAACACCATAGGATAAAGAAGTCTGTTTAGCAATTTTGGAAGCACTACTACTCTGCTTCTCAATCAGAACCAAGATTTTTGTTCGCGCTACAAGGCCGCAATGTACATTTCTGATGTTTATTAGAAAAGCGTTAGGATGCATTGTTTCTTTGATACTCTTTTCCCCGTTAAAATAGATATGCGGATTATATTGAAAAGGTTTAGTCTAATTAAAATCAAAAAGCTTGGCTTGCTTCGGCTTCTTGTTATCAAACATTGTGGCTATCTCTTCCTTGATTAAATCCATGCGCTGGGTATAGTATTTTGGCAAACCATACTTATCAACCAACTCCTGCGCTGCAACGAGGTACTTTTCTATACCGCCGCGGTAAACAGTAAGAGTAAGTTTTCCTCCGCAAGAGGGGCATTTGCCTTTAAGGGGCAATCGACGGAATTTTTTGTTGCAAGACTTGCACCTGAACCCCTGAGTTGAAAAAGCACGCATGTTACCAGCAATGTCCCGCATGAAGTGTGTGTTCAAAACCTTAAGGGCCACTCGTCTTGCATCAACAGCATCTATCTTTTCGCCTAACTCCAATTGCATATGCAGTTTATCTATCATCGATTTGAATTCTTTGTAGGAACTGTTTGCGTTGCCAAGGTTGATGTTTGTGCAGGGAGTGGTGAATTGGAAGCCTTCAAACTGTGCTTCTGTGCCCAACCGATGGCTGATAACATCCATCATAGCGCTGGCGGGTCTAGGCATCAAACTTCTCGAGTGTTTTCTTGTAGAATTCGATAGGGTAGGTTGCGCTGACGTCGAAGTCGTGGGCCTGACGCTGTACCTCTTTAGTGTTAACGAAGGGAATAAGCAATATGGGGGCATCCATTATTCCGCCTATCTGCGCAGGCAAAAAAACTCTTGAAAAGTTAAGAAGCGTATCCAAACCCAACATAATGGCGTCTTCATCGCCGTCACAATCCCGACGCTTAGCTGAATGCCAAACAGGATGAGCATAAATCACGTTGCGGTCGGTAAAACCAACTACTCTGCCCAAAATACAAGCACACGTGTGAGGAGCCAATCCAAAAAGCAAGTGGCCAACCATATCCTCCGCTTTCTTGACATTATAGTAAGCCGGTTGCTTGTAGACGCGCACTAAAAGGTCATCGATGAAGGCGGCAATCTGGACAAAGTATTCGCCGGCGTTCCAAGGAATGACAACGTCTTGGATTTTTAGTTCGCATACTTGATTTGGGTCCTTTAGGGGAAAGCCATGGGTATCGGACAGATAACCCATTTGATGCATCTTTTCAACTGAGACGCCAACTTCGGCAGGCGTTATATGAGTTAAAGGAGCATTTGTGGCGTCAAAACGGATTGTGCCGTCCTTGTAGACCGATAGACCATGCTTTGCCCGTAAGATACCTTTCTCAATTGTTTCGGGGGTCTTATCGAGATTCGTTAAACCCTTAACACCTCGTAACATTTTGGGAACAGGATACCCAAGGTTTGTGCTGGCGATATCGATTACTTCTTTAAAGTTGACAGGTTGGCGCTGATACATAACGCCATCCGTCTTGCAGGTTGAGCAACTTGTGTCTTTTACTGTTTTGCCACATCTTGGACATATTCTTTCGGAGATAGTTTCGCAGTCGCATGCAAGACATTTGACTTTTAGCGTATAACTTTTACAGTTGGGGCATTTCCGTTTAGCCAACTCAACAAAAACAGGACCCTGTCGTGAAGCTTCCATAAGGTCCCTATGTGAACCTCCCTTTAGACCGACAGGAAAAAGGACGTGAACCAGAGGTTTCATTTCTCGGTGTTTGGCCTTTTCAGGTCTACCCATGCGTCCGCCCACATATGTTGGCGCTTTATCTTTGATTTGCACACCTGATAGCAGGCTCAACATATCCAAGGGTAAACTATCTTGAACGGTCTGCGTTTTGCCGTAGCCAAGAGAAAACGCTAAAGCGGCGGCCTCTTCTCCAACAAGAAATATTTTTCCAGCCACGATCTTGTGTTGGACAAAGATTTTCCGAAGACAAGCTATGACGGCATCGCTAGCTTCACTCACAATCTTGCATGCAAATCCATCTTCTATCGTTACTTCGCAAGTTGTTAACCACTGTCTCAACAACTTAATCTCTTCCATGTTAGAGAGGTTTCCCCAAAATAAAGTACAGTTGGGAGCAAGCGGAATACCTAGGCAGAAACTCAAGGCAGCAGCATCTTTAACGGTTGGTTTATTCACAAATGGGGCTAATACAAAACCCGCAATCTTCTCTGCTAGAATATTGGTCTCTTTTGCAACCTTCTGGTAATCTGAACCGAACTTTTCTTGAATAGCGTTTTGCAGGTCTTTTTCCCACCATTCCTCAACATATCCAGAGGGCAAAAGTGCTTTGTTGCAGTAGAGGAAATCACCGAAATCTATGAGCATGTCGCCTAAGAATAGAATTTTTTGAATCTTGCCTTTAACGTCTGCATAGTTTTCAAGCGACACTCGGACCACAGAGTTATCATTAAGCAAAACGACGGGTTGTTCGATGCTATCAACGGGCATCGTGACACCGCCTTTACCAGGCAATTCAAGACGCATCTGTGTGCCCGCTGCAAGGAACCTTTCAACCACCAACATCGTAGCTGGATGAATACCTACAGCTGAAAGCCCGGTGTTCCGTGATCTACCGTACCTGAGGCGAAAACCGCCTCGTGTGGAAGGAAAAGCGAAGATTGGTCGACCCGCAATCACATCGTCCATAAAGCCACCAGATTTCTTCTCAGACTTCTTCTTGAAGTTTTTGAGCCATTCCCAACCTTGAAACCCCAATTTGTCAATTATGACATAGACTTTCTGTGCACGGCCTACAATGCCGTCGTTTACAACTCGAAGGGCTCCGCCTCTGACGCGGTTTGTTTCTACTCTTTCCAAGTTTCGATAAGACGAAACCTCTACCGGATCTGATTCAGTTCCCGTGCATTCAACAGGAATTAGGTTGAGCGCTTTTCGCAGTTCTTCATCAGGTATGTGATATTGGAAACGACCGACCGATCGTTCGTAGAGTCTGAGTTCTTCAATGAAACGTGAGACTTCTTCCTCGGTAGGCTTATACCTGTCTAGATTTAGTTGGCGCCTCACGTAGTCGCCTACGACAAGTGTTAAGGCTTGGTCTGTCCCACCTGCTGAACGGATAGGTCCAGCAAAATAAATTGCTAAGTACCGAGTTCTGTCGGCGTTTGTTTTTATTTTAACTTGTGCGATTCCTTGAATTGGTGCCGCTGTTAAACCTTCAGTGAAAATTGCAAGAGCCGTGCGAATTGCTTGCTCAGCCGCTTTTTCTGGTTCCAAAATGCCGAATTTACCCTGGGTGATTTCTTCAGCAACTTTAAAGGCAATTTCTTCCCTTGGCATCTTGGCGCTCCAATCCCTAATGCTAAGAGCAACTTCTTTAGGTCCCACCAAGCCTTCTACTAAGTCAGCAATGTCCTGGGCGATGATGCATTCTGTTTTTAGGGCTGGGTCTAAACCTTTTGACCGTGCGCTATCGCTTATGGCGTACAGCCGTTTAAGTTCGTTTTCCATTGTTTGAACGTATTTTTGATAGCCCTTGCTGATATTCAAGTCGACAGCTCACCCGCAAGATATGAGGGGATGGGTTATTTTGGCTTTCTAAAAAATACGGAAAAACTAAGGAAACTTAAGCCTTGATACTTTTTATGGCTTTGATAATTTCTGAAACCCGCTGTGCTGCGTCGCTTGATTCAGTGACATTTCCAGTAACGATTACGTCTGCACCTGCTGAGGCTGCAGTTAATGCCTGCTCCTTATTCCGTATCCCACCGCCAACAATGAGAGGAATATCGATCAGATGTTTGACTGCCCGAATCATTTCTGGGGGCACGGGGTTTGCTGCCCCTGATCCGCCTTCAAGGTAGATGAAGCGCATGCCGAGGTATTGTCCTGCGAGAGCGTGGGCGGCTGCGAGTTCAGGCTTGTTGTATGGTACAGTTATTGCTTTTCCAACTATGCCAGCTGTTCCGCCGTCGCCAACGATTACGTAACCCATAGAAATTGGTTCTAAACCATATTTTTTGACCAGAGGCGCACCCAAGATTTGAGCACCTATAAGGAAGTAGGGGTCGACAGAGTTTAGCAGGGACATGAACCATATCGCGTCTGCGTGACAGCTAATTCCAGTGACATTATTTGGGAAAAGAATCGTTGGAAGGTCCACTTTGGACTTGATGGCTTTTACCACGTCGTTTAGGTGGTTCTCAGAAACAAAGGTTGAACCTCCAATCATTATGGCGGCAGTTCCGCTGTTCTTGGAGTTTTCCGCAATCCGTGAAGCTTCTTTGGCTGTGACTTTTTCGGGGTCTATTAGGGTTATGTGGATTGAGCCATCGGTTTTTATTTTTTCAAGCAAGTACCTTTCAATAGGCCCTACCATGGTATCCTTCAACTACTCTTTTTTAACGCTTGTTACAGGCGTTCTTTTTTGTGTGCCATAAACTCGGTCGGTTAACATGCAGTAAACGTCGACTTCGCCTTGTGCAGATTTAATTGGAAATTCTTCCTTAAGACCACAACTGCTACACTGCGCAATGGAGTGCCCACCGTCTTCTCGTGTAATTTCAACGCGTACGGTTTCTTTCCCGCATCTAGGGCAAGAGAAGAACTTTGGTAACCGTTTTTTTGGAATGTGAACAACTTTTTTTCTTCTTCGCCCCATACAATAACCTTCTACATCGTCTGGTAATGTTTCATTAATATTTATGCTTGTCCTTAAATAGTTGCCTAGTAACCATCAATATTGAGGCTGCTATGGCAAGTGAAGTTAATGTCCTCTTTGTTGGAGATGGACTTTTCTGAAGCTCAAAAAAGAATCTGCCGATTCATAAAAGAATACTTGGAGAATGCTGGCGCCAAAGGGATTGTGCTTGGGCTCTCAGGAGGAATCGACAGTGGAACAATTGCAGCACTGTCAAGCCTTGCCATTGGAGGCGAAAACGTTTTAGGCCTTATGTTGCCCGAGAGAGAGAATTTTAACCAAAAAGACATTGATGACGCGAAGGTTGTGGCGACGCAGTTTCATTTGGAAACGCAGGTCTGTGACATGTCAGATACCCTCAGCGGTCTTTATGGGGCTATTCCGGTTTTTGACCAATCTGACAAACTCTGCAAGGGAAATGTTAAAGCAAGAACAAGGATGATTTACCTTTACTATTACGCTAACAAACAAAACCGAATAGTCTGCGGCAGCTCCGACAAGTCAGAAACAATGATGGGTTACTTTACCAAGTGGGGAGACGCAGCATCAGACATAGCGCCAATCATGGATTTGTACAAGACCCAAGTGCGCAAACTCGCGCTCCACTTAGGAATACCTAAAGAGCTCGCATTGAAGCCTTCCACGCCAGCACTTTGGCCAAATCAATTGGCGGAGTCTGAGCTTGGAATTAAGTATGAAACCTTGGACCTTATTCTCTATGGACTCGAACGGTTCATGGCGCCCGAAGATATTGCTGAACAATTAGCCGTCGAGAAGAATCTTGTCGAAAGAGTAAAGAGCAGATGGCTCGCCAACGAACACAAGAGAAGAATGCCCTTAGCCCCTAAAATTGGGTACCGAACCGTGGGAAACGATTTTAGACTTCCAAGACACACATATTGAAAGTGAAACCTGTATGAAAGATAAGATCAAGCTTGCACTTGCCCAGATAAGCAGCAAAAGAGAAAGCAAAAGCGAGAATTTACACAAAATAGAAAAGTTAACGTTAAAAGCGAAGGAGCAAGGAGCAGATCTTATTATTTTTCCAGAGATGTCTTTGACGGGTTATGTGGTTTTGGATCAAGTCTATGAGTTAGCAGAAACAATACCCGGACCCTCAACTGAGAAAGTGGAAGCTTTGGCAAAACGGACAGGGCTGCACATCATTTTTGGGATGCCTGAGTTAAGCGAGAAAACCCAAGCAACAGTGTTCAACACTGCCGTTTTTGTTGGACCCCGAGGTTTGATCGGTAAATACCGCAAAATGTACCTTCCCACTCATAGCGTGTTTGAGGAGAAAAGGTATTTTCGACCTGGGTATGAAGCAGCCGCGTTCCAAACTGAGTTAGGAAATATCGGATTATCCATTTGCTACGATGTTTTCTTTCCAGAAGTGTTTAGGATGACGCGATTGAAGGGTGCACAATTAATCGTTTGTATTTCTGCATCTCCTGCCGTGCGTAGGGGGTATTTTGAAATTTTGACTTCTGCTCGAGCACTGGAAAATACGACTTTCCTTGCCTACGTTAACCTTGCGGGGGTTGAAGATGGCTTGCAATTTTGGGGTGGAAGCCGCCTTGTTTGTCCAACTGGCGACGTTGTAGCTAAAGCAAAGTACGATGAAGATGATTTTGTCGTTTGCGACGTTGACTTTGGCGATTTAAAATCGGCTGAAACGTTCATTCCAACGCTTCGTGACCTGCGTCCCGAGCTCTTTGATAAACTCAAGGAATATTCAGAGAAATTCTAGCATGTCACATTAATTGTCGGGTATTGGAGTTTGGAATCACACATGCATCACAGTCATGTGATATCAAGCTTTTTTACGAATAAATCACGTTGATTAGTGATGTCACGAGCTTTTTCTTTATTAAAATCACATTTACGATAAGACAAATAGTTAGTTTAATTAATGGGTTATTGACAGAAAAACTGTGTTTTGTTCGACGTGAGTCCGTTAAATTTGGCCTGAAACAGGTTAGGTATTGTTTGTAAAAGTGCCTTTTTTATGTAAAGTTCAGACTAAAATTTAGATTAAATATCGGAGATTTTAGCCTTTTAAATGTTAATTAGCCAGAATTAACCGCAAACTAGTCGAAAACACTTGTTTTAGCTTTAATTCACCAATCAAGCATTGTTTTAACCGTTATATTATTGCAGATGTAGGTAAAGGCGCCTGGGCAAAGGTTAAAAGTTAGAGACAGTATACAAAACTGTATCCATTTCAAGTACGGAGAGAGCTACCAAATTGAAGCTAAAAGACGGAGTACAAGCATGGCTAAACGGGGCATTAAAAGACCCTATAGTCGAAATATTGGCAAAAAACAGCCAATTAACAAAAACGCAACTCGAAACATACCTAATAGACGTTTTAGCCGAAAATTTATCTGGAAAACAGTTAAAGTATGACGAAAAAGCCGCCTTAAGGCTAACTAAGGCAAAAATAAGCCGCGGAGCCTTTAACAGGACATTAAAACAGTCAAAAGAAAATGTGATAAAATCCATATACACAGTACTACTTTTAGGGTATTTGGGTGTGTTTGAGAGCACAACTCTTGACCCGTACCTCGAAATAGCCAATAAACTGCACGAATATGTGGAGGCCCATCAGGATATGCCCGGCAAGGAAGAGGAACTAAAAGACCATCTAAAAGTCATAGAAATCATTCGAAACGAGCTCGAAATGAGCCTAAAACGTCTTTCTAGCCCATCAAAAGAGCCTCTGTGACGTCACAAATCACAGAAGTTATCACAGTCTTCACCCTCTTTTCAAGCAGCAATTAACATATCAGATAAGACCAATATTCAAGGATCAATTGTAAAAAGGGGGTTAATTCTTAGAGTATTTAGGGCATAGCCAAGCATAAAACTAAACCATTTTAGTAAGCTGTGATGTGTGATGTCATATAAATGATGTAAAGACATCACCGTAAACCTTAATAGCGCATGGGAAATACTGTGATGTGTGATGTAACCGTTAAAATCACGGTTAAGTCACATCTAAATCAAAGAGGAAAAAATCACGGTAGACCTCATAATTGTAATCCTTGGTGTCTTATTGGCTGTCACAGCCGCAACTGCCTTTGAGTATTACAAGCAAATACGCAAAGCGCACAAAGAATACGAGAAAGCCAGAGACTTTGTAGAGGATATCGTGTTAAGCTTCGACCGTGAACTTAAGCGTGAATCTAACAGATTTGAGTCGATGGCGTCTAAAGTCGAAGGAAGCTATGCTAAAGCAGATGCGAGCTTTCGAAAAATGGAGAGCCTAGAGAAAAAAATCACACCTATCGAAGAGAAACTTGGCGCTCTCAACCAATCAAATCAAGCGATGTCACAGTCAATCTCACAGACCCTCACAGAAAACACCCAAAACAAGACAACAATCCTTTCTGGTTTGTCAGGTTTAGAAACCAAACTAAAAGACATTGAAGCCACCCAAGAAACTTTGAGAAATAGAATCACAGGGGTTGAAGAACAAATCCAAAAGCTACCTGCCACGCCATCACAAGAAGTTAAAAGTGAAATCGCGCTGCCACCTATTCCAATCAAACGCGACAAAGCCTTAGCCGCACTAACAGATACCGAAATTACGGTTCTAGAAATGTTGTCTAAAGAGGGGGCAAAAACAGCTCCTGAAATAAAGGAAAGAGTGAGTCTTAGCAGAGAGCATACGGCTAGGCTGATGAAGAAGCTGTATGAAGAAGGGTACTTGGAAAGGGAAGTGGGTAAGATTCCTTTCAAGTACAGCATTAAGAAAGAAATGGAGAATCTCATGCAGAAAGTTGAAAGAAATCAATCGTAAAGCTGTCGAATTAATTTGTTAATTGTCTCTGACGAGATTATTTTATGCGTTGTTTTATAGTTGCTTGAGGAAGGTTTGGCGCTGTTTTGTATTTTAGGCTGTTTGGTCCACCGGTCCTTAGCAGCATACCCTTTGTAGCCATCCTGGAAAGATACGTTGAAACTGTACTGAGACTAACAGGTTCTTTGAGTTCTTGCTCATATATTGATTGGATCTCTTTTGATGAGAACCAAATTAAGGGAAAATTCTTCTGAATAACCGACTGAACTTTCTCAAAACGAGACAAAACCTTATTCGGCAAAGCGTTTCCTGCACTCGCAGCGGGCCCTTCACCAGGTGCACCGCCAAGCAACTCAACCAGATCCAGAAGACGCAGAGCTTTATCACGAGTCACTTGACCCTCAAAAGCAATGGTATATCGATTACCATCACTATCGAACAGCTCAACGCGCATTTTACGAGCCGGCATCCACTTTACACCTTAAGGTTGTTCACAACTTTACACTTCACACCTTATAGCTGTTATGGTGAAAGAGATGATTAAAAAAAAGCTATTTTGAGCTTATATTTAAGAAACGAATGAGTTTTAGAGATATTTCATTATTACCAGCTTCACAGTAAAGTGAAATGACTGGAATAATTTAGTTATGGCTTGAATTTGCTTTTCCAGTAGAAGCATAGGGGTGCCCTGTTCACGTGTAAAAGGCAGAGAAATGGTAATTTACGAAGAAAGAGACTCATCAAACCGACAATTACAATGCCAATTCACATGTATTCACAATTTTGTGAACGAAAACTTGTAGAGAATTAAGCTACAAAAATCTTTGAACATATTTTAGGCAGAAGATAATTGGCCATGATTAAAACAACATACTTGCCGCTTTGGTAATGGCAACTTACCATAGAAAACTTTGATCTCCCACACCCCTATGTTTCCCCTCGAAGTATTTGAAGCAAAAAGAAGTCAGGCAAGCCTAAAAAAATAATTGCAGAATGTTTGTCTAATTTCTTGGATAGCAATTATTAATATATAAAAAATCATTTTACCTATCAGAGTATATTCTTATATATACTTAATATAGTGTTTTTATTTTATAGCTCATTTTTCTCCAGTAGAAACTTTGGGGTGTGTGTGCTCTCGCTTTGTTTGGCTGTTATCGGTTATTTTCCTTGTTTTTAGGATTGTTGTGTTCTGAAACCAGTTTTTTGTAGTATATCCTTTATCTGTTCCACACGAAATAACGGTGTTGCTTCTGAACAATGAGGGATAGCAAATGGGGAATTCAAGCGTACTGGATGATGTTTTCGAAAACTTCGTAAACGGAGTTAAATTGTTTAAAGACCGAGAGGTCCTAAGACACGATTATCTTCCAGACAAACTGCCCCACCGTGAAGAACAGATTCGTCTTCTAGGGTCAACTGTTGCCCCAGTCTTGAGAGATTCAAGATGCTCCAACATTTTCATATATGGAAAAACGGGGACAGGAAAAACAGCCGTAACAAAACATGTGTTAAGCCATTTAGAATCTAAAGCAAAAGAGTATGGAGCACAAGTAAAATTCTGCTACATCAACTGTCGCATGACAGGATCAGAATACAGGGTATTTGCAAGCCTAAGTCAAAGTGTAGGTTTGTCCGTTCCTTTTACCGGTTTATCAGTGGGAGAAGTTTTTGATAGGTTCCGTTTAGGGTTAGATTCTTCGCGGGTAATTTTCATTATTGTCCTAGATGAAGTTGATGCTTTGATTAAAGCGCATGGCGACGGTTTCATGTATGAGTTAACAAGAATAAATGAAACCTTAACTAAAAGCAAAGTCGCTATAATCGGAATATCCAACGACCTACGCTTAAAAGAGTTCTTAGATCCAAGAGTGTTCAGTTCACTCAGCGAAGAAGAATTAGTTTTTAGGCCGTACGATGCAGGAGAACTTCGCAACATTTTGTTGGAGCGTTCGAAGTTGTCCTTCCAAGAAGGTGTTCTATCGGACTCAGCTTTGAGCATTTGTTCAGCTTTGGCTGCTGCAGAACATGGAGACGCCAGACGCGCTTTAGATTTGCTTCGTGTAGCTGGAGAAGTGGCTGAGCGTCTGGGTGCGAAAACGATTACTGAAGAGCATGTGCGCCAAGCCGAGAAACATATCGAGCATAACCGAGTTGTTGAAGCCCTCAACAACTTAACGTTGCATTCAAAGTTGGTGCTGTTGAGTGTTTACCACCTAAACAAGTCAAGTGCTACTACAGGCGAAATATACGATATCTACAATGAACTTTGTGGAGAAATGGGTGCAGGTCTCCTCACTCAACGCCGTTTGGGTACTTTGGTTAATGAGCTTGATTCAATGGGTCTTGTAAACGCGAAAGTTGTAAGCAAGGGCCGATATGGACGAACCAAAAAAATTAGGCTAGAAATCTCTCGCAGTTTGATTAGGGATGTCTTTGGTGGCGACACCCGTTTCAGTGGGTTAATGGATTATTTACCCCAAGCTATACGCAAAAACCCAAGTGGCAGTGCTTAACTTAAATTAAAATCTAGAACGGTTGTGTGTAGGGTCTGCAGATTCACCACTGGCACTTTTCCCGGTGTAGGAACCAGCCCTAATTTTTCCATGTACTCAGTTTGGTCTTGCCATCCGCCTGAATTCACAACTAGTACTCCACGATAATTACAAAGACCATTAACGTGTACGTGTCCTGCATGAAAAATGTCTGGGACTTTGTCAATTACTAGGTAGTCGCGGTTTTCTGGGGAAAGCATGGTTTTTCCGCCGTAGACAGGTGCTAGGTGTCGTCCTTGTAAGAGTAAACGCATGGATTTTTCTGGGTGTTGATGGTCCATACCGGGAATAACTGAAACTATGTCGTCGAGGCTTCTGCCGTGGTACATGAGTACTTCTACACCATGAATGCTGAGATAGCATGGGCTGCCGACTGAGTGGATGTTCTTTTTCCCTTTGATAGCTGTTAAGTACCCTTCCGGTATGGCTGGCTGAGGCAAGGATTTTCGTGCGGCGTCATGGTTGCCTGGGGACAAAATGATTTCAATGTAATCTGGGATTTTTTCGAAGTATTTTATTGCAAAATTATACTGTTTGTGTACATCCCGAATGGTTAGCTCGTTTTGTTGACCTGGATAAATGCCTATGCCATCGACGATATCGCCCGCAATGAGTAGATATTTGACGCGGCCAGCTATTTGTCGCATTTCTTGGGTTCCATATTTGCCCCTCAGCCAGAGTATGAAGCGTTTGAATGATTCTTTAGTAAATTTTGTACTGCCAATGTGGATGTCGGATGTGAGGACGGCGTAAACAGGTTCTTGTGCTCGCAGTGGTGTCTTTTTGCCTACGTCAGGAAAAATTATGTCTTCAGCCATCAGTAGGTCGCCTCTTGTTTTAATTACTGCTATACAGAAAACTTGGTCTGGTAGAAGCGTGAGCGCTTTTTTCTTTATTTCTTCAGGCGCTTTTTGAGAAACAAGAATGGTTGCACTTCCATTCAAGTCCTCGACGGAGAGCAGGGTGTTGTTTTTTGAATCTCTCTTCTCGGTTAACATACAGATGATTTTAAGCTTGGTTTTTGATGGCGACTTGAGGGCTTCTGTGATTGAAGTTGCCGCTTTAACATCCATCCTTTGCCTTAACAGTTTTTCGATGCGTTTGAAGCGGTCCTGAAAATAGAGTACATACTCGTCCAATGTGCCGTTTGAAGTGAGTTTTCCTGTAGAATCATCAAGGATAATGAGTTCTGATGGTATATCTCTTGCGTACGGGTAAAACTCGGTTTCATTAATGTATGTTTGTCCATTATTTGGCTCTTCGATATTAATTGGGGCTTCAGGGGCGGTTTGTGGCTCTTGCATCGGTATCTCCTGCATGGTAGATATTACCTGTGTGGGATGCAGTACCAATGCTTCCAAAAATTCTCTCTCGATAAACATCGGTTTATCCTTTAGTGAATCTATTCTCTGGAGCGCCAGATTCATCATGGTCACTGGGTCGTTGGTTTCGGCGTTCTGGATCATAAACTCGAAGGCTTCGCTGTTCAACTGGTAGCCTGCAGCGATTATTGCTTGGATAGCCATTTGGAGTCTTTCTTGTCCACTCATTGAGTTCTATTCCTTGATCCATGGTCAGTAGCGTTTTTTGATGTTAGGCAATTATGCTCTTGAGTTATTTACTGTTTATTGTTTTCCGACCAATTTTTTTAAATGAATATTTTTGAGAAAATTTTGGTTGCTAAGGCTGGTTGATTGTATTTTTTGTTTCAAGTTATGGATTTTCAACTCAATTTATATAAGCAAATTATAGTTTAGATAGGTTGTATCTTCGGGGAAAGGAAAATTGGGTGAATCACGGAAAATTCAGCAGACACCAACGGGTACTTTCTTTGTTTGTTTACCAAGAGATTGGGCAAACGAGTCTGGTTTAAAGAAGGGTGTTGAAGTAAACTTGGAAGTTACTAGCGACGGTAAACTCCTTGTTGATCCTAAAAATGCAGCTGAACCCGAACCCAAAGTTGCCACTTTAGGCGTTGGTCCCTTTCTAGGGCGTGAAATCGTTGGCAGATACCTTCTGGGCTACGACACCATCAACATTGAGGCAAAAGACCGCATCGATGCAAACGCACGCAAAATAATTAAATCAACAGCTAGTTCTTTGGCAGGTTTAGAGATTGTTGAAGAGACAATCTGCAAGATTTCATTGCAGAGCATTTCGCAGCAGCCGTTCGGGTTTTTGCCTGAGAAAATATTACAGCGCAACCATGGTCTTGTTGCGGGGATGATTAGGGATGTTTCTAACTCTTTCATCAACAGCGATTTAGAGTTAGCTAAGAGCGTGGTTTCGCGTGATAACGAAAGCAACCGACTTTATTTTTTACTTGTTCGAACGCTTCGGACGATTATTCAAAATCCCCGGTTGAGTGATAAGCTTGGACTTACTCCAATCGAATGCCTAGATTACCGTTTAGCTGCAAGTTTAATTGAAGGCATTGGTGATGCCTGCGTTCAATTTGCCTCAAACACCTTAGCGCTCAACGGAATCAAATTATCTGAGGAACTCAGAAAATTGCTCTATGACCTGCAAGCTGCATGTTCGGAGGCCAACGAACAAGCCCTGAAATCCTTTTTGAACAAGGACATTTCTATTGCAGAAAACGTTCGGAATCTGCGTGAGAGAATTGAGTCAACCTATTCAAACATTGAACATGTAGCGAAGGAGTCGTCGGTGGATTTGATGCCGCAAACCTTGGCTGCGGTCGCTTTTCTCAGGCAGATTTATGAGCGAAGCGTTGACATGGCTGACTTAGTCGTATAATCTTTGTTTTGCTCTTTGCTCTTTTTTCTATATGCTATTAGCTACCGAAAACGCCTATTCTGACTTTTCCCCTGTTGGTTTCTGCAATGCGTTCTTAACTGATTCCAAATAGATTGGTAAAGGGTTAAATTTGCAAGTTCACATTCACATCAGGGAAATCGCATGTCAACTGTTACTGATAGAGTGGCTGATGCTCTTTACCTGTCCGGATGCTTAAAATTTGGTGCCTTCAAAATCAAATCCGGAGCAACAAGCCCATATTACATCGATTTAGCACGCGTCCTCTCCGCGCCGCAACAACTCTGCACCATAGCTGAAGCTGCCTCAGAAAAAATCAGGCAGATAATGGCAACTGAAAAAATAGATAAGTTAGCTTCCATCGAGCTAAAGGGAGCATTGATTGTGCCAAGCATCGCCTGCAACCTAAACCTGCCCTGTGTAATTGTCCGAAAAGAAGAAAAAGCCTACGGCGTTACCGGAAGAATCGCCGGTTCAGACGTAAATAAAGGCGACAAAATCCTATTCTTCGACGACGTCATAAGCGAAGGTATATCCAAAATCGAAGGCATAAAAACCCTCCAAGGACTAGGCGCCAGCGTTAAGCTTCTGCTTGTTGTGGTAAACAGGGAGCACGGTGGTAAAGAAAAGCTGGAAAAGATAGGTTATCAAGTTCATGCCTTGGCAAAAATATCAGACATCGTAGACTCACTCTACATAGGAAACCATATTTCTAAGGACCAGAAAGACAAAGTCTTGGATTACATTAAACACTTTCAGTTTCTTTAGTGTAATGAGCAACGATTTTTTTCCGCGACACTGTTGGAAACTACGTTGTTTAGGAGTGCCTTTCTTTAGGGCTTCTGCTTATCTATCTGCACTTTTTATCCCAAAACCTCTTCGATAGGTCTAAGATAAAGTTAGCCAGGACTAAAAATTCCTCGGGAACAGTTACCCCCTATATTTATTTGGCTGCTAGTTCACAAGAATATAGCCAAGGAGAAAACTGCATGCAAACCCAAAAAGAAATAGTAGATGCCCTTCTTACGCCAGACGCCTACCCACAAGATGCAGGTAAAATAGAACTCATTCAAACGCACATATCTTTTGTTTTCTTAACCAAAAATTACGTTTACAAAGTAAAAAAAGCCGTAAACTTTGGGTTCTTAGATTTCTCCACACTCGACAAAAGGTACGCTTACTGCAAAAAAGAGCTGGAACTCAACAGGCGACTCTGCCCAGAAATCTACCTTGAAGTCGTCCCAATCACGAAATCAAACATAATCAAGATAAACAGCAATGGCGAAACTATCGAGTATGCCTTAAAGATGAAGCGGTTGCCTCAAGAACGAATCATGACTTTGCTTCTTAAGGAAAAAAAGGTTGACAAGAAAACAATCGATGAAATAGCACGGATAGTTGCGGAGTTCCACTCGAAAGCGCATACGAGCCCAGAAATAAGCGAGTTCGGTTCCTTGAAAATAGTGAAGACTAACTGGGACGAAAACTTCGCTCAAACCAAAAAATACATCAACCAAACGATTCGGCAGTCAGAATTCCATTTCATCCAAACCAAAATCAACAACTTCATGGAGAAAAACAAGTCCCTTTTTGAAAGTCGAATAGTCGACAAACGTATCCGAGACTGCCATGGCGACCTTCATTCAGGTAACATCTTCATTACCGATAAAATCTGTATCTTCGATGCGATAGAATTCAACGATCGTTTCCGCTATTCCGATGTTGCCGCGGACGTAGCCTTCTTAGCTATGGATTTGGATTTCCAGCAGAGGTCTGACCTTGCAGATTACTTCATAGAACGGTACATTGGATATTCTAAAGACCCACAGTTAACACAACTGCTACCTTTCTACAAGTGCTACCGAGCATATGTGCGTGGCAAAGTAATCAGCTTCAGACTCGACGATCCAAACATAAAGAGCGAAGAAAAGGCGTCTGCAATTAACGAAGCCCAAGCCTACTTCAAACTAGCCGTTGAATACGCCAAAAACCTCTAACCCTTTCTTTTATTTGAATTGGTTCGGTACCCACTCAGGAATCTGAACCGTGCCAATTAGAATGGGTTTTTGATGGCAGTCACTGCCCCCTGTCATCATTATTCCTTTCTCTTTGGCGAAGGCTACATAGTGATTGGTTGTTTCTGGGGAGCTTCTTGAGTGCCAGCATTCAACACCGTCTATGTAAGGAAGCATTTTTTCCTTCACAATTTCGGTCTGTTCACCAAGTACTTTAGTCAAAGCCGAAAGCGATGTCCCATGCGGGTCGTTTGGGTGAGCCAACACCAGTTTTCCACCTGCACCTCGAATAAGTTTCGATGCTTCCTCCAGGTAAAGAGGGAACTTTGGGACGTCACATTTGACAAGGTATTTGTCGAAGGCTTCTTGGCGCGTTTTAACGATTAGCTTTTTGACCAGGTAGTCAGCTATATGGGGTCTACCCAGCGAGCCATCCACTGACTCTTCAATTTGCCGCAAATCATCCTTAGTTAACGCTGCAATCTTTTCTTTTTTGAATTCCGCGTTGAGGTTGTCAAGAATTTTAGATGCCCGCTCCTCTCGGTAATTCGCCATCGTCACCAGCTTACTTTTCAAAGCTTCGTTGTGGGAGTTGAATTGGTAGCCCAAAAAATCAAGCGAAACAGCCTTACCCTCATGATACTTGGGATGCGAAAAAGTTACGTTCAACTCTACACCTGTGACATATCGGATGCCTGCTTTTTCAGCTTGGGCAATAGCTTGGGTTTGGCAATCGATCGAATCATGGTCAGTAATAGCAAGGAAATCGATGTTTCTGGCTTTGGCTTCCTCAACAATTCCTGCTACGGTGAATTTTCCGTCTGAACTCTTCGAGTGAATATGTAAATCAATCTTCATTGCAGATACTCGTTACTTTTTGTCCATGCCGATTACGAACCATTGGTCGGTTTCGTCGCGGCAAGTATCAACAGTTAGGTGGGTCACTTTGAGGGTTGGGTATTTTTTCTTTAGGTCACCTATGTCTACGGGTTCGAATTTGTTCTTGTTGGCGAGGTATGCTTCTTCTGTTAGGGCGTTTGACTCGTATTTTTCTTTAGTTCGTCTCTTAATTCGGGAGAGGGATACTTCTTGTGGGCAACTGGTTTGCAGAATGACAAAAGTCATGTTGTTCTTAGCTGCTATATCAGCTGCTCGCCGGCGAAGTTCCTGTGTAACGAAGGTGGCGTCTAAAATTAGACCTCCCTCGCTTTTTGCAGCTTGTTCGTTAGCGCGTCGGAAAACTTCATCGTAGACTGATAGTCGCTTGTTCATGTTTCCTGCGACTTTCGCGTCGAAAATGTCCTCGTTCTTAAGCACTTCTAACCTGATTAAGTCACTGCGCAGGATTGGATACCCATTGATTTTGGAGATTTCCTCGGCGGTTTCTGTTTTGTAACTTGCAGGCAACCCACATGTTATCAGTAATGTTCTTTGGGGTAATTCTTTTTTCACAAACGCAGCAAAAGGTTCCTTCATTTGTATCCTCTCACATGTAGGTCTGGACATTCAATAATTAAACTTTTTCGAGCAAACAACGGTCACATTACCGTTTGCGAAGCAAATTCTAAATAGTTAGAAGCCACAATGTTCCTAAAAAGAAGGAATGTTCATGGAAGAATTCCAAGTTAAAGATAAAAGTTTAGCACCACAAGGACACTTACAGATCGAATGGGCATCAAAACACATGCCCGTACTGAATATCATTAAAACACGATTTGAAAAAGAAAAACCACTAAAAGGCCAAACAATAGCAGCCTGCCTTCACGTAACCAAAGAAACTGCAGTACTTATCAAAGTACTTATTGCAGGAGGCGCCAAAGTCGCATTATGTGGCTCAAATCCCCTCTCAACTCAAGACGACGTTGCCGCTGCATTAGCAGATAGCGGTGTGCATGTATTCGCTTGGAGAGGACAAAATACAGAGGACTACTACAACTGCATAGACAAAGTCCTAGACTTCAAACCAACCATAACTATGGATGACGGTGCAGACGTTGTCGGTATGCTTCACAGCAAACGTCAAAACCAAATTAAAGACATCAAAGGCGGAACCGAAGAAACATCTACAGGTGTAGTCCGCCTAAAAGCGATGGAACAGGATGGCAGCCTCAAATACCCCATCGTAGCCGTCAACGACGCATACACAAAATATCTCTTTGACAACCGCTACGGAACAGGTCAAAGCACAATCGACGGTATTATGCGGGCAACCTCAGTTCTGCTTGCTGGCAAAAACTTTGTTGTCGGCGGATACGGCTGGTGCAGCAGAGGTATAGCTATGCGTGCGCAAGGCTTGGGCGCCAACGTTATAGTAACAGAAGTTCAACCAACCCGTGCCCTAGAAGCAGTCATGGACGGTTACCGAGTCATGCCCATGGCTGAAGCAGCACCCATTGGTGACATATTCGTCACAGCCACCGGCGACATAAGCGTCATACGCAAAGAGCACATGCAAAAGATGAAGGACGGCGCCATAATGTGCAACAGTGGACACTTCAACGTGGAAATCAACATCCCAGACTTGGAATCGCTCTCTAAAGCCAAACGAACGATGCGCCCAAACATGGAAGAATACAGCTTAAACGACGGCAGAAAACTCTACCTCCTCGCCGAAGGCAGACTAGTTAACCTAGCCGCGGCAGAAGGCCACCCATCAGAAGTCATGGACATGTCATTTGCAAACCAAGCTTTATGCTCAGAGTACATAGCGAAAACAGCTAAACTGCAAACCAAAGTCTATACTGTTCCAAAAGAAATCGATGAAAAAGTAGCAGAACTCAAACTCAAATCGATGGGTATTAACATCGATGAACTCACCGCTGAACAGAAAAAGTACCTTTCGACTTGGGAAATGGGAACCACCTAATCAACCGAGCAATTGAAAAACATGACAAACTTTAAATTGATTAAGCGAATACATGGCTATAAAGTGGTGAATCACTAAATGGTTAGCAAAGATCAAGCAATAGGTGGAGCAATACTACTCGTCTGTGTAGTGGTCGCTGTAGTTTACTTAGTTGCACTATTCGGTTATAACGACTTAATCAAACCATGGCTTAACATAGGCTCAGCAGCAGATGTCAGATTCTGGCTCATTGCTGTTCCAGTATTTGTTGCATTCGTAGCTATACTGTTCATAGGCGCATGGATAGGTTGGACAATGGCAACAACACCCCCGCCAAAACCAATCGAAGAAATCACAACCGAAATCGAAGAGAAAAAAGAAGAGCCGAAAGTTGAAGAAACCGAAGCAGTAAAAGCACCTGACGCTCCTGCCGAAGAAAAAACAGCAGCAAAGAAAAAGAAGTAATCTCTCACTCTTTTCTTATATTTTCCTTTTCAGTTTTTTTATTTTACTTAAAATAATGCCAATATGTACCAAAAGTAGTTTATGATTATCGCATTTTTTTTAGCATGCATTCAATTAGATCCTTGCATACAAAGCATTCATCTGGAATATTATCTTTGGATGTTCTTTCACTGAGGTAGCCAGGATGAAAATGACATTTTGTTGGACTACCGTTATTCTTATCAACTTTTTCTTCAGGTCCAATTTGGTTTGCTTCTGATTGTAAGCTTTCAAGTTGAATTTCTGCCGGTTTTTCGGGGATTTTTATTTCTGTTAAGCAAAATGGACAGGCGCTATAGCTTACTGTGGAGGAACGCTGTAGATTCAAGGTTTTGAGCGGCGAGTAAAAGCTTTTTTTGCAAGAAGCGTTTTGGCATGTGAAAACTCTCTTTTCCCCCATATCAACTATCCCGTTAGATTTGAATTTAGAACAATATTGTTAACTGCCTTATAGTATTGATGAATTTACACTAAAGATTATCAATTATTCGACGTTGCATGTTTGGGTTGGAGACGCAAGCCGCTTTAAGGCATCAGCACTCTTAGCGTATCCCGAAGCGATCAACACGTCACCTGATGAGATCCTTGAATCTCCACGGGGACGCACACATCTACATTCCTTTTTATGACTAAAACCCACATGCCAGTCTCTTCATGCACTCACGCTTCCTTCAAAGATTTGTCAACCAACAGAGAATCATCAGTGACGCAAGAGTGAGTAACCGTTTCTTCTGTCCCTTTAATAGTCAGCCGTAAAATTGGATGCGGTTCAATCCATCTTAGAACGACTTCAGCCATGTCTGCTGCTGCATCAGCAATTTTTTCCGTCGCAACACCCAACCTGATTAACCCCAGAAAGCCCGATGCCTCTTCTTTTGTGAAATCACTCGTTAAAGCAAGCAACTCAAAATCTTTATGCATACGTTCTTCCAATTGCTCTACTTCTTCAGTTAACTCTTTACTGTTCATCATCATAAAGAGCTCTTTAACTGCCTGTTGAAGTTTTTGAAAGACAACTATGACTTAAAGGGTTTTTGGTTGATACACACACCAAGGGTCCTCAGTTAAATAATCTTTTTTTAGTTCTGCTGGTTCATGAAGGTCTCCGCAGTAATCGATGAAATCGCTTGAAAGCCCATAAGCTCGTGCCCGGCAACCACCGCACAATGAGCCGAATTCGCATTCACCGCATTTTCCTTTAAGTGTAGTTGGGTCTCGTAGTGCTTTGAAGATTTGCGAGTTAAACCAGATTTCTTTGAATGTTTTTTCTCGTACGTTTCCTAGTTTAACTGGTAGGTAGGGGCAGGGGGTTACATCTCCGTTGGGGTAGATACGGCAGTAGTATAGGCCTGCTAGGCAACCGCGAACCCACGGTCTCATGTCTAAGCCCATTCCTTTAGCGATGCGCATGAACTGTGGGGCACAGGAGGGTCGAACGTTTAGCTTGTGTTTTGCGACTTTTGCGAAGGTGTTGGTTATCATGTCTTCGTATTTTTGGGGGGAAATATCCGTTAGTTTGGCGCCGCGTCCTGTTGGAACAAGGAAAAACAGGTGGAAGTTTTCCACACCTATTTTCTCTGCCAAACTCATGATGTCGTCGATTTGGTCATAATTCTGCTGAGTTAAGGTGGTGTTTACTTGGACCAGTACATTATGTTTTCTTAGAGCTTTGCATGCATTGACTGCTTTTTCCCATGAACCAACGACTCCTCGGAACTCGTCGTGTTGCGCTGGAATATGAGAGTCTAAGCTGATCGAAACCGTTACTATACCTGCAGCCTTAAGTTTAGCAGCCACTGTGTCGTCGATAAGGCTTCCGTTGCTTCCCAGTCCCATCTTCAAGCCTTTAGATGTACCATACTGGATTAGTTCATAAATGTCTGGGCGGAGCAAAGGTTCGCCACCGCTTAGTATGAGAAGCGGCTTGCTTACTTGGCATATTTGGTCCATGAGTTTTTTGCCTTCTGTCGTAGTTAATTCATGGGCAAGTTTCTTTTCGGTTGCGTTGATGTAGCAATGGCTGCATTTCATGTTGCATTCGCGGGTAACGTTCCAAGACATAACCAACGGAACGAATCGCTCCGATTTTTCTGCTTCTGGTGAATGTGCAAGTTTTAGGTAAAATTCGCAGTTGCCATGGGTTGCTATAAGTTTAGGCTGCCATAACGTAAATGGAAAAGGCAAGACTGTGTCGAGCATGGCTTTGGCGTGGGCAAAACAGAAATGCTTGCAGAAAAGCCCCGAAACTTGGTCGTTAACGCCGTATTTTTCTGCTGCGTACTTGTGGCTCCCGTAAATCGGGCAATTCAAGAAATCCATGTGACCATCGAGGGTTTCGTTGCTCATAGCCATGTTGATGAAGTGGTCGCTTAACATTACAGATTGCAGTTTTTCTCGACGCATGCCAACCTTTAATGTGACATCAAGTGCGATGCTGACGGTTTCTTGACCGAACTTTTCCTGCACCGACACCATGGCTTTTTCGAGCGCTGGTAAACCGATGGTTTTTGCTAACTCAGCTGTAACCAGCAACCCTTTGATTGTTTCGTACTCTTGCATGAGCCGCATCCGGATGACATGCTCTGCCCAGTGGGCGAATAGTCTCTCTAGGGCTTTACCCGCTTTGGGGTTCTTGCTGTTTAAGAGACCCTCGACTTTTTTGTTCTCTTTCTTTAGTTTGGTGAATAGTTTGATTTTTTCCTCGCTTCCAATTCTTGGGGTTGTCGCCATTTCTTGTAGACCTAAGGGAAGAGGGGCTATTGTTTGGAGAAGTTCTTTGGCGTCAGATTCAAAATCGCAATAAATATTGCTTAACTGTGCAACCACATTAGGCAAGTCAACTTTCAATGTGTTAAGTAGCACTTGGGTTTCTGATTCCATCTTCGAAACCATCGCCATGTGGTATAGTAGTGAGCCAGCCATGCCTGGGTCAGCTTGTTTGTCACCCATGAATCCGTCGAAAATTTGGGTAAACATTTTTTTTGCCAAATCAAAATCCTGATTTGAAATTGCAGTTAAGGCTTGACCAAGTTTTTGTTTTCGCTCAAGCAGAAGCTGTGCCCATTTATGGCATTGTCTGACATCAAAGTTTGTTACTGTGTCCACACCCTTGAGGTTTAAAGATTCGCGGTCGAGGGTAAAAAAGGTTAACGGTATTTGAATTGCTTAACAGTGATGCATCTCTAATGCAGAAGTCAATTCGATAAACTAATAAGCTCCCATTGAAACATAGCCAAGTTAAACGGTGATTGGTTTGAGTTACGATTGGGTTTACGCTTTAGTAGGTTTTTTGATTATGCTAGGCATACTCGGCGGAATCGGAATTAACAAGCCCAGAGGCATGAGCGTTAAAATGTGGTGTGTCGGATACCTCGTAGTTGCATTAGGTTTTGATGCATTGGTTGTTCTAGGTTTAGTTGGCCAATTCTCTTGGTTGACCAACCTGCTTGTTGGTCTCTCAGCAGGTGCCGCAACGGGTTTAGCTATCCATGTAATGCATCACATCAACGAAGAGGGTGAAAACCCAACAATCATGGGCTAAAAGCCAGAACAGAAATTATTCAGGTAATTGCGGTATTCGTAAAAACCCTTTGGTTTTATAAAATTGTTGTTTTATTCATTGCTGTTTCCATTGTTGAGGCAATATTTTTGTTCTGTTTTACGGTTTTTGCACCTTTTTTTGTCCAAATTTCCAAAATCTAATTAAATTTTTTTAAGTAAATGCGGGAATGTATTCGTCTTCTAAATTGACAACGTTTATATGCTAATTAGCAAAAGAAATCTTTCCAAGGATGAGATATTTATGGGTAAGTCCCTTACACGGAAGATTTTGGAAAACCATTTGGTAGTGGGCGAATATGTACCAGGCAAAGAGATAGGCATAAAGATTGATCAAACCCTCACTCAGGACGCGACAGGAACAATGGCCTACCTGCAGTTCGAAGCAATGGGGCTCAAACAGGTGAAGACTGAGCTTTCCGTTAGCTATGTTGACCACAACACAATCCAAGTGGGTTTCGAGAACGCTGACGACCATAAGTATCTTCAGAGTGTAGCCGCCAAGTACGGCATCATTTATTCAAAAGCAGGAAACGGAATCTGCCATCAAGTCCATCTGGAACGGTTTGGCAAACCTGGCAAGACGCTCCTCGGTTCGGACAGTCACACAACCACTGGAGGCGGTATCGGCATGATAGCCATTGGAGCTGGCGGGCTGGATGTCGCAGTAGCTATGGGCGGAGGTGAATTCTACATAACCTGCCCAAAAGTCTATAAAATAAATCTGAAAGGTGCCCTTCAGCCCTGGGTCAGCGCTAAAGATGTGGTCCTGAAGATGTTGGAAATATTCACTGTAAAAGGTAATGTAGGCGTTATCATGGAATATGCGGGAACAGGCGTCAATAATCTTACCGTTCCAGAGCGAGCCACAATCACAAATATGGGGGCAGAGATGGGTGTCACAACCTCCATATTCCCCTCTGATGAGGAAACCAAAAAATTCCTTAAAGCACAAGGCAGAGAGGCAGATTGGATTGAGCTAAAGGCGGACGAAGACGCAGAGTACGATAAAGTTATAGAACTAGACCTCAGTATACTGGAACCTCTTGCAGCGGCACCGCACAGCCCCGGCAACATAGTCAAAGTCAGCGATTTGAAAGACTTAAAAGTGGACCAAGTTATGCTGGGTTCATGCACCAACTCATCTTACAAAGAAATAGCCACCGCCGCCAAAGTCATGAAGGGTAAAAAGGTTCATCCTGACGTATCCTTTGGTGTTGCACCTGGCTCAAGACAAGTCCTTCAGATGGCAACAAAAGACGGTTACATCGGTGATCTGCTAGATAGTGGTGCTAGACTGCTTGAAGCAACATGTGGCTTCTGCATCGGCAACAGCCAAAGCCCCAAATCAACAGGCGTTTCTCTTAGAACAAGTAACAGGAATTTTGAGGGAAGAAGCGGCACCGCGGACGCGCAGGTTTACCTTGTAAGCCCCGAGGTTGCGGCGGTTTCAGCAATCGCTGGCAAGATGACCGACCCCCGAACGGCGGGCATAAAGTACCCTCAAGTGGACATGCCAAACCAATTCCTTGTGGACGATTCTATGTTCATTTTTCCCAAGGACGCAGACAAAAACGTTGAGATTGTAAGGGGACCCAACATCGGTGCGCCGCCAGTTAACGATAAAATGCCTGAAGAAATCAAAGGCGTTGTCGGGATAAAAGTGGGCGATAAAATCACAACAGACCATATAATGCCCGCGGGATCCAGACTTAAATACCGCTCAAACGTGCCCGAATATTCCAAGTATGTGTTCGAACCACTTGACAAAGACTTCCCAAAAAGAGCAATGGACGCCAAAAAGAAAGGATTGGCTACGGTTATTGTTGCAGGCGAATCCTATGGGCAGGGAAGTTCCAGAGAGCACGCTGCGCTGTGCCCCATGTATCTGGGTGTTAAGGCAATCATAGCAAAGTCTGTTGAGCGAATTCACGCAGCTAACCTAGTTAACTTCGGCATTATCTCTCTGTCTTTCAAGAACATGGCTGACTACGACAAGATAGAGCAGGGTGATGAGATTGAAATACCTGACCTTAAAAAGAAACTTCAGAACAACGACCCAGTCATCTTAGTGAACAAAACTAAGAACCTCAAAATAGAGCTTGGATACAACCTTTCCCAAAGACAAAAAGATATTCTATATGAGGGCGGTCTACTTCCGTACACAGTCAAAGGAAACTAGGAGGAGTCTGATTGAATAAAATTAAAGTGAAGAACACAATTGTCGAGATAGACGGAGATGAAATGACCCGAGTAATGTGGCAGATAGTTAAAGACAAGCTTCTTTTGCCATATCTGGACATGAACGTTGCATACTACGATCTCCAACTTAAAAAAAGAGATGAGACAGACGACAAAATAACCCTTGAGGCGGCAGAAGCTATCAAGAAATATGGAGTCGGGGTAAAATGTGCTACCATTACCCCAAACAAGGATCGAGTAAAAGAATACAACTTGAAGCAAGAATGGGCAAGCCCCAACGGCACCATAAGAGCAGCACTGGACGGCACAGTTTTCAGAGCACCAATCCTAGTCAAAAACATTCCACCCGCAGTCAATTCCTGGAAGAAACCAATCCACATCGGAAGACACGCCTACGGTGATGTCTACAAGAACTGCGAGTACAGAGTTCCAGAAGCCGGAAAAGCCGAGATAGTCTTCACCAATAGCGCAGGCAAGGAGCTTTGGCGAGGAACCATCCAAGACTTTAAAGGTCCAGGCATTATCCAAGGCATACATAACACTGACAAATCTATATCGAGCTTCGCCAAAGCATGCTTCACCTATGCCTACGACATGAAACTTCACTTGTGGTTTGGCGCCAAGGACACGATTTCCAAAACCTATGATGCGCAGTTCCGCAAGATATTCGAAGAAGAATACCAGAAAAACTGGAAGACAAAATTCGAGGAAGCTGGACTCAAATATTTCTTCACTCTTATCGATGACGCAGTCGCAAGGATAATGAAGACTGAGGGCGGTTTGCTGTGGGCGTGTAAGAACTATGATGGCGACGTTATGAGTGACATGCTGGGTTCAGCTTATGGCAGTCTAGCGATGATGACCTCCGTCCTTGTCAGTCCACAGGGATTCTACGAGTTTGAAGCCTCCCATGGTACAGTTCAGAAGCACTATTACAAGTATATGAAGGGTGAAAAGACCTCAAGTAACTCTATGGCTCTTATATTTGCGTGGACTGGCTGCCTCAAAAAGAGGGGAGAGTTGGATCATACACCAGAAGTCGTGGAGTTTGCCACGAAGTTAGAAGAAGCGGCTCTCGAAACTGTCGAGGATGGCATAATGACTGGCGATTTGGTGGCTGTTGCTACATCGGACCCAAAGAACAAGAACGTATCTACCGAGGAATTCATTGCCGAAGTGGCAGAAAAACTCAAGAAAAAGTTTGATTAGAGGATAAAAAAATGGCGCATAAAGCAATTAGGGAAGCTGACGGCAAACGTATGCTTGCCCGTCTATTCAAAGACTACTCTGAAGGAAAGTTCGAAATCTCCGATAAAATTGTCACAGTCGGACCAAACACCAACATGACGAATCTGCCACTTCACCATAAGTGGCTAATCACAGAAAAATTGGTTGTTAAACCCGACCAATTAATTAAACGCAGGGGAAAGAACAAACTTATCCTTGTCGACGCAAACTTTGACCAAGTTAAAGAATGGATAAAAGAGAAGTCAAGCAGACCTATAATCATCCATGGCAAGTTCGACGAGAATGGAAAACCCGCAGATAAAGGAATAATTGGGCAACTGACACACTTCATTATTGAGCCAATGATACCCCACAAGGATTCAGACGAATACTACCTTGCAATAATGTCAACCGAAGAAGGAGACACCATCCTGTTCTACCAAGAAGGCGGAGTGAATGTGGGAGATGTAGACGCCAAAGCCAAACGGTTAGAAGTACCTATCGGTACATTCCCAACGTCGAAGGAAATTGAGAAGAAGCTTCTGGGAAAGGTCACTGCTGACCGAAAGAATCGCCTCGCAGGTTTTATTGAGTCTTTATTCAATTTCTACGCAGACCTAAACTTCACATACCTAGAGATAAACCCGGTTGCAGTGACAAAAGATTTGATTATCCCACTGGATCTTGCAGCCAAATTGGACAGCACCGCGGAGTTCGAGAGTGGCAGCAAGTGGGGAAACATTGGATTTCCCGCGCCTTTCGGTCGGGCCCTTACTAAAGAAGAAGCCTACATTGAGGAATTGGATTCTCAGACGGGTGCTTCTCTTAAACTCACCATACTTAACCCTGAAGGAAGGGTCTGGACAATGGTGGCAGGTGGCGGTGCGTCAGTAATTTACGCAGACACCATCACCGATCTTGGTTTCATGCATGAATTGGCTAATTACGGAGAATATTCCGGAGACCCAAGCGAGGAATTTACTTATCTTTATGCCAAAACGATACTTGACGTCATGACTCGGAAGGCTCATCCGAAGGGCAAGTTTCTGCTCATTGGTGGTGGCATAGCAAATTTCACTGATGTAGCTAATACCTTCAAGGGTATAATCAAAGCTCTGCAGGAGTTCCAGAATAAGCTTCAGGAGAACAAAGTCAAAATATTCGTTCGTAGAGGTGGACCAAACTACCGAGAAGGTCTGAGTCAGATGCGGGCACTTGGCGAGAAGCTGGGCGTGCCGATTGAAGTGTATGGACCAGAAACTCATATGACCACGATTGTTTCTATGGCTTTGAAAGGAGGAAAATAAAATGGCGAAGAAACAGCCAGCTAAGATGGCTTCTCAAATTGAGCTGTTCAATTGCTACACTCAGTCATTCATTTATAATAACCAAGTTAACGCAACGCAAAGGATGCTTGACTTCGACTACGCCGCGGGTCGCAAAACACCTTCAGTTGCAGCAATAATCAACCATACTGGCGCCGACAGCTTCTCAAAATTCTTCTTTGGAAAACGTGAAATTCTGATACCCATGTACAAGACCATTGAGAAAGCGGCGAAGATGCATCCCAACGTTGATGTTTTGATTAATTTCGCATCGTTCAGGTCAGCCGCACCATCCTCCGAAGAAGCGCTAGCCATACCGCAAATACGGACTGTTGTGATAATCGCAGAGGGAGTGCCTGAGAGACGGATGAAATTGGTCACGGCCAAAGCTAAAGCCCTTGGAAAAGTCATCATTGGTCCAGCAACGGTAGGCGGAATAAAAGCTGGCTGCTTCAAAATCGGCAACGCTGGTGGCACAATCGAAAACATCATAGACTCAAAACTTCACAGGCCCGGTTCCGTGGGATTTGTATCTAAATCAGGCGGCTTGAGCAACGAGGCATACAACATCATCGCTCGGAACACGGACGGCTTGTATGAGGGCATAGCTATCGGCGGAGACACGTATCCCGGCTCCACACTTCTTGATCACCTTCTAAGGTTTGAGAAAATTCCTGAGATTAAGATGCTTGTGTGTTTGGGGGAAGTAGGAGGAAGTGCCGAATACGAGATTGCTGAGGCGATTAAAAGCAAGAAAATTACTAAGCCGCTGGTAATTTGGGTTACTGGAACATGCTCCAAAGCGTTCAAGACGGAAGTTCAGTTTGGGCACGCTGGAGCCAAAGCAGGCTGCGAAGTGGAAACCGCTGACGCAAAAAACGCAGCGCTTAGGACTGCTGGCGCCATAGTTCCCAACTCATACGACGACTACGACCAAAAAATAAAGGAAACATATGAAGACTTGGTAAACAAGGGCATTATCAAACCAAAGCCAGAACCCCCAGTGCCGAAAATCCCGATGGATTACGCCAAAGCACTCAAAGAAGGACTAATCCGAAAACCATCTAACTTCATCTGCACAATATCAGACGACCGAGGAGAAGAACTACTCTACGGCAAGATGCCTATTTCCGAAGTTTTCAAACAAGACATAGGAATCGGAGGCGTACTCAGCATTCTGTGGTTCAAACGCCAGTTTCCATCATATGCGACAAAGTTCATAGAGATGACTATCATGGTGACTGCTGACCATGGACCTGCCGTGTCAGGCGCCCATAACGCTATAGTTGCGGCTAGAGCAGGAAAAGACCTGATTTCTTCGATCGCAAGTGGTATGTTGACTATCGGTCCTAGGTTCGGAGGCGCTATAGACGGTGCAGCCCAAATGTTCTCTGATGGCTATGACAGAGGATTAACTCCCGCCCAATTTGTCGAGGAGATGAAGCAAAAGGGTGAGAACATTCAGGGAATTGGACACTTAATAAAAAGCGTAAATAATCCTGACAAGAGGGTAACCATCATGAAAGAGTACGCTAAAAAGTACTTCAAAGCCACACCCCTCCTAAACTACGCCCTCGAAGTGGAGAAGCTCACAACAGCCAAGAAAGACAACCTCATCCTGAACGTCGACGGCTGCATCGGAATCTGCTTTGTTGACATGCTCCGAAACGAGATGCCAAAGACTGAAGCTGATGAATACGTCAAGATGGGTGCCCTAAACGGTTTGTTTGTGGTGGGTAGAACCATCGGCATGACGGGGCATTTTCTAGATCAGAAGCGTCTCAAACAGGGTCTCTATAGACATCCATGGGACGATATTACCTACATGACGGAATAGGTATCTCTCTGAGAATTATATAGCGGTTTTTTTACCGCTAATTTTTGTTTTTTCCAATTAAGCATTGTCGACTTTGCGTGTTCAATTTTGGGCTCATTTACCCCATCGTCTGAGCCATTCTAAATGGTCATGCCCCGAAAGCCACTCAATATGAGTTTTTTCTGAACTTTTGAAAGGCACAATCTGCACAAAATGACGACCATCAGATGTCCTAAATAAAATAGCCTTAAAATCACCAAAGTCACTAATGCCTTCAGCAACCTTTTCCATTCTGTTATATCCACTCAACAACCAAAATATTCTTCGAATTACATATAAAATTAACCTAATCCCACGCTTTCTATTCGTGATTTATTGAGAACTTGGCGCCGGGGAAGGGATTCGAACCCCTGCGAGCACGAAGCCCACTAGCTATCTTGCCTTTTTAGGCTTTAGCCCTCTTTTGTTAGATCTCGAGGCTAGCGCGATAACCACTCCGCCACCCCGGCTCCAGCCTAAACATTTGCAGTTGTGGCTAAAAGAGTTTTCACTGGAGACAAGGTGATTCAGTTTAGTTTTCTTGAAGACGCTTAAAGAAAACAGCAAATCCTCAAACCTGATCCGTTATCCAAAATCTGCCTCTTCAAAATAGCACATCCAAAACCAGCCCAAAGCAAAGCATTTCGATAGAGCCTGGAACCAAAAAATTCATCAGGGTCGTAATAGTTGGAGGAGCAAGATTCACGACCATCATCGGAGATGATGATGATAATGATGATGGGACAACATTTTGCAAAACAGTGTTATCTTTCAGAAGTAAACACAAATTATGCATCGAAGTTTAACCCCATATCACTGAAATCCCAAAATAAACTCAAAAATGAACAAAGATAGTAACCTTTTCAAACAAAAAACAATTTTTTAGGAGCAGAAATCTTTATCCATTTTAAACGATAGGTAACCAATAAGACACTCTAGCAACACAAGCAGCCTATAGCCCTTAAATTTCTTTTTCAGAGGTTGCGCTTACTTTTGCGTTTTTGATGGCAACGTTTATAACTTAACCTACTATTTTGTAAAGGCGCGAAGCGGAAGTACTATGGGACATCGAAAAACTCATGCTCCAAAACATGGTTCATTAGCCTATTTGCCAAGGCATCGTGCGAAGAAACCAACAGCACGCATCAGATACTGGCCAGAAATTAAGTCAGAATCTCCTAAACTACTTGGTTATTCAGCAGCCTACAAGGCAGGCATGACTTATGTATTCACTATCGAGGATCGTAAACGTTCTCCTCATTTTGGAAAAGAAGTTGCTCGAGCAGCAACTATACTAGAAACACCACCTATCCTTGTATGTGGAATTAGAACTTATACTAAAACACCCTATGGGCTCCAAAACATATCCGAAGCTTGGATGAAAGACCCACCGGCCATACTAGACCGAAAACTAGTTTTGCCAGACAACTTCAACACTGAAGCAATGCTTGAGAAACTCACGCAAAACCTCGAACAAACAAACATAGTTCGAGTCATCGCTGCCACACAACCATCACAAACCAGCCTCTCAAAGAAAAAACCTGAAACTAGCGAAATCCAAATCGGCGGTGGAACAATCGCCCAACAATTCGAATATGCTAAACAACTCTTAGGAAAAACCGTAACACCTGAAGAAGTCTTCAAAGACGGACAATACATCGACGTCGGCGGAATTACCGTCGGAAAAGGTTTCCAAGGTCCAGTTAAACGTTGGGGAGTAACTTGCCTGCAACATAAAGGCAGAAAAACCAAACGAGGCATCGCCACCTTAGGTCCATGGAACCCCCACCACTTAATGTACTCTATCCCAAGAGCAGGACAAATGGGTTATCACCAACGCATAGAATTCAACAAACGCATACTAAAAATCGGCAAAAACGGCAAAGAAGTCACCGTTAAAGGCGGTTTCATCCGTTACGGTGAAGTAAACGGACCCTACATCCTAATGGAAGGCAGCATACCTGGAACAGAAAAACGCCAAATCCGACTAAGAGTTCCTGCACGTCCACCCACCGAAACACCCGAAGCAGCACCACAAGTAACATATATCTCACTGGAGTCCCCACAAGGAAAATAAGGTGAAATAAGCCATGGCACAAAAAACAGCAGAAATCTTTGACTTGCAAGGCAAAGCAACAGGCAAAATTGCACTTCCAAGCGTTTTCTCTACACCCCTAAGACCAGACGTGATTAAACGCGCCGTCTTAGCCATTCAATCTAACAGAAGACAAAAACAGGGCAGAGACCCAATGGCTGGAAAGAAAACAACCGCAGAATCACGAGGAACCGGCAGCGCAACCGCAAGAGTTCCACGCATGAAAAGCGGCGCTGGACGAGCAGCTTTTGCTCCGAGCACTGTTAAAGGTAGACAACCTCATCCGCCAAGAGCCGAAAAAAGGATATTGCGCGCGATTCCAAAGAAAGAAGCAAAATTAGCTTTAACTTCCGCCATCGCAGCCACTGCACAGAAGGAAACCATAACTTCTAGAGGACACAAAATCGGTAGTGTTCTACAGTTTCCGTTAGTTGTTGAAGATGTTTTTGAAGGGTTAACAAAGTCAAAAGAAGTCGAAGAAGCATTAACAAGCCTCGGCGTAGCTGAGGACTTAACACGTGTACGCGACAGCCGCAGCATAAGAGCAGGTAAAGGCAAGCGTAGAGGCAGAAAAATGAAGCAAGCCGTAGGACCACTCATCGTAGTTGTCAACGGAAAAAGCTTAGTAAACGCAGCCAGCAACCTTCCAGGCGTAGAAGTCACAACCGTAACTAATCTTAACACTGAAATGCTTGCACCAGGAACCCACCCAGGACGATTAACTGTTTGGACTAATGGCGCTATCGAAAAATTAAACGACCTTTATGGAGAATAAATGCAATGGACATTAATGATATAATCTCTTTTCCTTTAATGACAGAATCAGCCAGCGTAATGGTCGAGCGAGACAACAAACTAATCTTCATTGTTAACCTAAAAGCAGGCAAAACCGACGTAAAACGCGCTGTTGAGACTCTCTACGAAGTAAAAGTTAGCAAAATAAACATGCTCATTACTCCTCAAGGCGTAAAGAAAGCTTTCGTGAAGCTTAAACCAGAATTCAAAGCTTCAGACGTTGCAATTAAACTTGGAATACTCTAAACTTATAGAAGGCATGACTTATGGGAAAACGAATTCGTGTTCAAAGAAGGGGTCGCGGTGGAAGAAACTTCCGCGCCAATACTCACAAACGTGTGGCTCCAGCAAAGTATCCTGCAATAGCACCCAAACAATCTTTTGAAGCTTCAATAATGGGCACAATAACAGAACTAGTACATGATCCAGGCCGCGGCGCACCACTATCAATAGTCAAATTCGAGAACGGATTATCCATTTACACAGTTGTTCCTGAAGGAGTTTTCACTGGACAACAAATCTGCTATGGCGGAAAAGCTCCAGCTGAAATAGGCAACATTATTCCACTGGGAAAAGTTCCAGAAGGAACAATAGTTTGCGATCTTGAACTTCGTCCAGGTGACGGAGGAAAGATGGCGAAGTCTTCAGGCGCATACGCAACTGTTGTCGGCCACACTCCACAAGGCACCATGATTCGTTTGCCTTCAGGACGCACACGCTACGTTGACGATTACTGTCTATCGACTGTCGGTGTAATCTCTGCTTCTGGACGAATAGAGAAACCGTTCCTGAAAGCAGGCGCGAAATTCCACCTAATGAAAGCAAAAGGTCACACATACCCAAGAACTAGCGGTCGTAAAATGGTTCCAGCTTGCCACCCATACGGAAGCAGCAAACGTAGCGCTCGCAGATGCACAACAACTTCACACGGCGCTCCACCAGGACAGAAAGTCGGATTGATCGCTGCTAGAGGTCCAGGACAGAAGAAGAAACGGGCGATACGCTAAGGAAACTATAATAGAGAATAAAACAAGTTTAGGAAAGATGAAAAATGCCGAAAGAATTTAGCTACCGTGGACACAGCCTAAACAGTTTGACAGGTATGTCTATGGACGAATTCATTAATTTACTTCCCTCACGCCAACGCAGAAGCCTACAACGCGGATTAACACCGGAACAACGCATACTGCTAGAAAAACTACGCGAAGCTAAAGAAGCTCAAAAAGAAGGCAAAGATGTCAGCTTGAAAACACATGTTCGAGACCTAATCATTCTACCAGAGATGGTCGGCGCAAAAATTGCCGTTCACAATGGCAAAGAATTCGTCGCGATGGAAATTAGGCCAGAAATGATTGGTCATTACCTTGGAGAATTCGCCATAACCAATAAACCCGTTAGGCATGGAACTCCTGGTATTGGTGCGTCGCGTTCATCAATGTACGTGCCACTCAAATAGTTCCTTTTCTTTATTTGTTTTCTTTTTCAAAACTGGAACTATATAAATTCATTTTTTCGTTTTTCTGATTTAGGGCTTTGGGACAAAAGTCTTTTGAGCTGTTTTCTTTGTAGATTTATTGAATGATTGTTCTGTGATGTTTAATGCTGAACTTCAATCTTTGCCATAAGTTGGGCTGAGCGGTGTTTTGCCAACATTTTCTCAACTAAAAGAAATAACGCTTTATTGTGTTTGTTGATATGCAAGAGAAGAAGAAGATGGGACTTTTTGCGACACTTTGCGACTTTTGCCGACTCAACCAGCAAACGCCACAAGCCCTAAATTAAAAAAGAAACCCAAATCAAGCTTATTCAAAAATGCATTTGCGAGTCTTCTTCTTCTATTGCACACTTTTCAGAAAATACAGCTTGAATCAGCCAGCATTTTGCCTTTTGCGTTTGCAATTTCCTTATTTGCTTTCTGCTGACAAAAGCAGGTTGGCAGAATTATCAGGCAGAAAAGAGAAGACAGGCAACAAACTAAACTCTCCTCAAACGCTTTTTTCCACAATCTCTACGCCATAAGAATTAACCCAAAATAGTTTTTCCCAATGCCATGCTTTAGTAAAGTGTTAATAGTTCCTTTTCGATTATTTCTTTTTGAGGCATTTTCTTTTGGATAGTCCCAAGTTGTGTACATCGCATTTTTGTAACCTTTATTCAGGAGTTAATCAAAAGGACATTGTACTTGTTTTTCCGGGAAAGCTCAAGGCTCCTGACCCACAGATTCCCCTATCTCTTCTACATATAGCCTCCTCACTTAAACAAGAAGGATTTGCTGTGCGCATCCTTGATATGCGCCTTGAAGACTACCATCATTTTCAAATAGGTAACCCAGTTTTTGTAGGAATTAGTTGCATGAGCGGGTTACAAATTAAGTACGCCCTAGAATTTGCCCGCTTTGTGCGAATGGAGAATCCATCTTGCCTGCTTGTTTGGGGTGGCGTTCATCCGACTCTTCTGCCTGAACAAACCGCAAGCAACGATTTTGTGGATATTGTAGTTCGGGGGGAAGGCGAATTAATCATCAAAGATTTGGCCAATGCACTTACTCAAAACCGCCCCATCGAAGTTGTAGCAGGCATAACCTATGCCATTAACGGAACAATTAAAAGTAACCCTGACGGAAAAATAATCGATCTAGACGCCATACCCATAGCATTACCCTATGAACTTCTACAAATGGATAGGTATCCCGCTTTTAGATCAGGTCGTTTCCACATTCAAACCAGCCGAGGCTGTCCTCACCGATGTGGCTTCTGCTACAACTCAATCTTCAACAAAAACCGGTGGCGAAGCAAATCTGCAAAACGAGTGCTCGACGAAATCGAATACATAATAAAAAAATATCCCCACATCAAAATCATCGACCCAATCGACGACAACGTCTTCGTAGATGAATTCCGCGTAAAAGAAATTTGCCAAGGACTCATAAGCCGAAAATTTGGGGTTCAGTGGAGAGCTAACTGCCGATTTGATTACCTCTCAAATTACGATAAAGATTTTCTCCAACTTTTAGACAAGGCTGGGTGTGTTGAACTGGATTTTGGCGGTGAGTCGGGGTCAGATCGTATCCAGCAACTCATCTGCAAGGATGTTACAGCAGATGAAATGTTACAGTCAGTTGCTAACCTTCGGCGTTGGGCGCCATCCATCGAGCCCTATGTTTCTTGGATGAGTGGTTTGCCTGGAGAAACCGATGAAGATTTAGAGGAAACGTTCGACTTAATGGATAGAATGCGCGAGGTAAACCCTAAAACCCAACACTACGGGATATTCGTCTACACACCCTTCCCAAGTACAGTAATGCAATATTTGCCCTCAGAATTTACGCCCCCGCAAACGCTTGAAGAATGGGGTAGCGTACAAGTTTTCCATTTTGACCCTCCATGGCATAGTAAAGCGCAAATCGAAAAACTCCACACGATTTCCGCCGTTACTCGTTTAGCGTTCTATCCCGAATCAAGAATCAAAGAACGTGATGTCGCATACAAGTTTGCTTACGGCGTAATGAATAGGATTGAAAAATACCGTTGGAGCCACAGAAACTTTAGTTTTCCCATTGAACTAACGCTGGTGGATGCTTTGGCTAGGAAGTTTAAAGGGTTTCTTTAAGCGCTGTAGTCTCGTCCTTCAGGCTTGGTGCTTACAGGTTTTCCAGCTTCAGGAATCTGGGGCAGCGGAATCGCCGGTGGGATGTTTAACGTTCTCGAGATGAGAACTGACTCGATGAAGACAACGTTTGATATTGACTGGATTATTATTTGGGCTGGAGGCTTTTTCTGTTCATAATCCTTGAGGACCTTGTCAACTTCACCTTTTTCACCGTTCACATAAGCAATTCCCTTAAGGCTCATCTGAGCTATTGAAGGGTTATAAACAATTGATAGAACAAACGGTACTTCCAAAGATTCGTCCTGTTTCTTTTCCATACCCACAATGTTAATGTTAGTACTAATTTGGATGGGTGGAATGGGTTTTCGAATATCCCAGAAGCGCTCTGCCGAAACACTTGTAATAACTACATTTACTCTAAGCATGATAGGTCAAAAAAGAATAATTGATGTGGGGAGATTTAAAACTGCTTACAGTTTACTTCGGCTTGTAGCGTGTAAAGCCACAGTGTCCACAAGTAAACCTGTCATGGTGATCTCCCATGAAATAACCCGGTCCACACCGTTCGCATGTTGGCCGCGCCCTAGACACTTTTTCGCCTTCGGCTTTGTACATTGCATGGACGCCTTTTTCTTCTTTGTGTTTTTTCTCGCGTTTCTTCTCTGGCTTTGCTGATTTTGCTGCTGGCGCTGCTTCTGTTGCAGCTACTGGTTTTGTCTCTTCTTTCTTTGTTGGTTCCTCTTTCTTTGGGGCTGGTTTAGCTGCTGGCATTATGCGGTCGCCTCTTTGGGCTTTTCAGGTGGACTGTTACGTTTCCTGATGTATTCGGGTTCAACGATTTTTGCTTGATTAACGGACTGGTAAACGTTTGCAACTCCAACGGTTATGCTTGTTCCTGTTTTTGTGTGCATTCTTTTAATAAAAACTACGTCGTCGCCTAATTGCATTTCAACGGCTACGGCTTTCTTTACATCTAATCTTTTTGGAGTTTTCTCTTTTGGACCTGAAACAATTGTGAATCCTATTTCTTTCCGTTTTAGAAGCGCGTTATTCTTGGTTGAATCTATTTTGACTTGCATTAATGTTCACTTAAGGCGTAAATTCATACAAGATTCTTCTTATTTAGCTTTTCGAAGATTTCATGGCTTTTAGGTACTCCTTTACTTGATTTTTTTTTTCAGAAGTAACTTTGACGACCACAATCCCTGAATGTGGTTGCCCATATACAACAAAAGCTGCTTCTGGAGCATACAAAACTGCTATGAGGGTTAACAAATCTTCCTCGCCCCTCACAACTATGTGAGTGTGCTCATCACTTTCTAAGGCCTCTTTGATGACGGTGATTGCTTCTTTTGTTATTGTGCCCTGCGGATTGTCTACGTAAACCGTTTTTTCCGCCTCTTCTTCTTGGGGCATTGGTTGATCTCTTTGAGAAATATTATCGATGATTGTGACTTGTGGATGAAGATTGAATAAATGAAGGTTGTTCGAGACAACATCTCCCACCGAAATTATCATAGACGGCTTTTCTGATTCTACCAGTTCTTTCATCTTGGTCATCGTTTGGTCAGGTGCCCCTTGAATTAGATTGCCAAAGGGGTCTTTGAGTTTTTTGCGTAGCTCAGGCGTTAGAATGTAAGCTAAAGTCATCTCTTGAACCTTCAAAATAGAAAATGCTTGGTAGGTTATGAAGCTACCGCGATTGAAAAAAGATTAGCGTACTTTTAGTGCGTATCGGCCTTTCTCTTTGATATTCATTGCTTTTGCGATGGCCGAGGTCTCGGGGTCAAACATAACCACTAAACCACTGAAATCTTCACTAAAGTTGGTTGATTTGCATCTTGAGCAAACATTATCTTTAGTTATGTAATGACAGTTTGTGCATGCTTTTTCGCTCATTTATCTCAATCCTCTTTATGCTGCTTTCTCTGGGCTCTCAGCGGGCTTCTTCTCGGGTCCTTTGGCTTGATCCAACTTTAACCAATCTAACTTGCCAAGGAATGGTTGTCTTGCGGTGACACCGATTTTGCCTGAACTTCCAATTCTGCCCAAAGACACAGCTGTAATCCTGACGCGTACTTGGTCGCCTGTGGTTAGTTTACGTTTGCTTTCTTTTCCCAAAAGGACGCCTTGCTTCTCATCATAAGAGATGTAGTCATCCATGAGTTGGGAAACATGAAGCAACGCGTCGACGGGTCCGATTCGGACGAAAGCGCCGAAATCAGCGATTTCAACAACATCTCCTTCAACGATTTCCTGAATGATCGGGTAGAATGCTAACAGGGAAAAGGTTACTTTATGGAAAGTTGCCCCATCTCCAGGTATAATTTTTCCAATTGGGCTAACTTCTATGCCTGTAACTGCAATAACGTATCCTAATTCTTCATCCACGATTCCCTCGTACTTTTGCTTAACTTGTTCACGGCCAACTTTTTCAAGTGGCTTGCCGAAGGTTTCGGGCGGAATGCGAATAGTATCTTGAAGAGTAATCAGTTTAAACATCTAAGATATCATCCCGTCAATGTCCAGACGCGATTTTTGTCTCACATAAATCACTGGGACACTTATATCTCTTAGCTTCTTTTTTAGTTGTCTATCGTTCGTAAACACAGGTGTATTCCAGTTTTTAGCCACCCTAACGATGGCGTCATCAGTAGCTAACTTTTCATCGTTTTCAACGGGCACATACTTGCATTTTTCAGCAAGCTTCAACGCGAAAAAAGCTTCACGCCTAATCTTAGGCGAATCCTTGGTTGCAAGAAATTCAAGCTCACGTTTAACGGTTGAGAGCAAAACAAACTCTATGTTCCTATTCAACAAACGCTTTAACTCTTCAAAAATGTCGATCTTAAATTCAAGTGGAACGAAAAGGGCGTTGGAGTCAAAAATTATTTTTATGGGTTGGTTTTTTTTAGGCGTTGAAGCAGACACTTGGCATGCTCCTTGTTTTGGTAAGTTAATTTTGCTGGCTTAAAAAATTTTGTTTTATGGCTCTGGTGAAAAGTTGCTATTACTTTAAATAATTGAATAAATGATTTGAACAAGTCAGGTGAATGTAGTGATTCGCGAGAAATCATGCGGCGCTGTCATATTTCTAAACGGGGAAGAACAAACAAAGTATCTTCTCCTTAACTATGCAGGTGGTCACTGGGATTTCGTCAAGGGCAACGTTGAACCCAACGAAAACGAAAAAGAAACCGTTGTGCGCGAACTCAAGGAAGAAACAGCCATAACAGACGCCCAATTCATGGATGGCTTCAAGGAAACTATTGCTTACTTTTATCGAAGACAAGGTTTAACTGTTCATAAGGAAGTCGTGTTTTTTGTGATGGAATCACACACAGAAAAGGTCGAGTTGTCATTCGAGCATATAGGCTACATTTGGTTAGATTATAAGCGTGCCATGGAAAAATTAACCTTCAAAAACGCTAAAGACGTACTTCAGAAAGCACATGATTTCTTAAAGAAACAAAAAATAGTAAAAGATTGAGTTTATTTTACGAGCCCGTATCCGATGAGTCTCCACCGGGCGGTGATCTTTCTGCTAATAGCAACTCTTGATCCTGGCAACGCACAAATTGGTCTTGTCAACTTTACTTTGATTACATTCTGCTTGATTGAAATGACTTTGCCTACGTTCACAGCGGAACCAACATGGAGTAGCAAAGCTTCGTCTGGGTTGATTTTTTCAACCTTCAAAAGCTCTTTAGTTCCTACAGCACGTTCCAAAACGTGAGTTTCCAGGGTGAGTTCAGTTAGGGTTGGCGGAAGTTGACCTGTTTTTCCTGCGATGCTTCCTGTTAAGCCGTCTGCTTTAGAGTATGATGGGTCAAGGCATGTTCCTACACCCACTAAGCCGCCGCATGTGGCTTCCTTAACGTTTTCATTGCCTGCTTGAAGGCTGACTATTTCGGTGATTAAGGGATCGTAGACTGTTTTTCCTTCTCGCTCAGCCATAATGCCTGGACGGATTTCTATTTCTTCGCCGACCGCAAACTTACCCTGTGCTATTGTTCCTCCGATGATGCCGCCTTCTAACCCTTCGATGGTTGTTCCTGGCTTGTTGATGTCGAAGGAGCGTATGATGAACATCATGGGTGGCTTGTTTTCATCTCTTTTAGGTGTGGGAATGATGGTTTGTATTGCTGTTAGTAATACGTCGATGTTTATTCCCCGTTGCGCGGAGATTGGAATGATCGGGGCGTTTTCTGCTACTGTGCCTTTGATGAAAGCTTTGATTTCTTTGTAGCTTTCGATCGCTCTTTTCTCATCCACGATGTCGATTTTGTTCTGAACAACGATTAGGTTCTTTATACCGCTAACTTCTGCGGCTGCAAGATGTTCTCGAGTCTGTGGTTGAGGACACGGTTCATCCGCTGCGATGACTAATATAGCGCCATCCATGATTGCGGCACCGGAAAGCATTGTAGCCATCAAAGCTTCGTGACCTGGTGCATCGACAAAACTTATAGCGCGGACAAATTCTGCTTCTGAATTACAGTTTTCACAGTAAGGCTTGATAGTGAAGTTTTTTGGAGGTTCACATTTGGGGCATTTATAGATTGGCATATCAGCGTAGCCGAGTTTTATAGTGATGCCTCGTTTGAGTTCTTCACTATGACGTGATGCCCAAGTTCCAGTTAACGATTGAACCAAAGTGGTTTTTCCATGGTCTACATGTCCAATTGTGCCAATGTTGACTTCTGGCTGCTTAGGCAAGGCTTTACTAGTGTCACTCATACGATTCTTCTTCTTTCCAATAATACTGACGAATAAAGGATGAATTAATTATAGAAGTTTATAAGGTTTAAGCATGCCCTAAAGGGAAACTGCGATTATTTCGCAGCTTGTTCTGGCTTGGCTTCCGCAGGCTTTGCAGGTCTTTCAACAATTTTCAGGTTAATTTGAACTATTTCGTCTGTAATGATATTACCGCGAACGGTTTTTCGTCTTCTTTCACCCTTCTTCTTGGCGCTAAAGCCAGTTCCGTTGCTTAAAACTACTTTTCGTCGCACACCACCATGGACATTTCCTATCATTGGGACACCATCTTTGTCGGAACCGCCTAGGATTTGAACTGTGTGTGCTGGTAGATCTACTGCCGAGCCGTCTAATGTTTCTCCCAGTCTTCTTCCAATGAATGGACTTGCGCGTGCTTCTTCGAGCTCAACTACTTTCGATGTTCCGGCTTGGGGATCGGAAACTATTACCTTAAACTTCGCCATGATTATCTCTCCAGCGGAGTATGAAATTGGGTCCTCTCTCTATTAAGGATTTATGAAAATTTTCCCTCAACGCTTACTTTAAAGTAAGTTCGAATTGTTAGGGTAAAAGTTTTAATTTGACATTGAAGTCGTTTGTGGCTATGTGGCGGCTAGGGTTCTTCTTTCACGAAATAGCTTTCGGATTGTTAAGCGTTTTCATACCGCTCTACCTAGTTGTCTTCAGCGATACCAGCATTCTGGGGGGTCCGCTTGTTGCGTTGGGCGTCATGACCTCTATCGCTATTTTCTGTTCTATTCCTGCCTCATTTTTGTGGGGATACTTGTGCGATGCCACCCGCCACTTCAAAGCATTTATTCTTCTTTCCTTTCTTTCCTCAGCCATAATTCTATTCTTGATGGCAATGCCTTTTGCCCAAACCATAGTCCCCTTCATAATCTTATACGTTGTAATGCAGGTTCTCCATGTATCACATGAAGCGCCCAAAAACGTTCTAATCGCTGAAAACTACAGTCGCCAAGACTGGGAAAAATCCTACGGCTTCTACGAAGCACTTACAGAAATTGGCTTCATTATTGGTTTAGTGATTGGATTGGTACTGAGCGTTGGATTATTTGCGTTTACAGCTGACCTAAGCTCTGCTGTTTTAGCAACTTATACTTTATTTCTGTGCAGCATCTTAAGCTTAGTTGCGTTCGTATTGTCTATATTTTTGATTGCTGACCCGTTGATGATTTTTGAGCGACGCTTAGTAAACATAGAGAGAAAAATAGAGTTCACTTCACGCGGTCTAGAAAATTCATCTAGACTTATGGATGGAATGCGACTGCAGGGTTCGGTTAAACAGGAAAGTTTCCTTGGATTCGCTTTTGCCATAGTCATGTTTTCGTTGGCAACAAGCGTCTTCTTTACACCTCTGCCAATATACCTAAAACAGATTTTTAACGGACAATCAAGCATGGTTTATGTTTCTTACATTTTAAATTCGATTGGAGCAACAGCAGGCTACTTCTTGATTCGTAACCGCGCAAGATCAATGGATTTAAGAAAACAAATGCCGCGATTCGTGCTCATCCGTTGTCTTCTCATCTTCACGTTTGTTGGAGTTATCCAGTTTGCGCTCTCACCAACAATCCTAACGGGGGTCCTTCTTGTTTTTCTAGGATTCTCTTACGCCATGTACTACATCATGATGATTTCCCTTTCAATGGAACTCATTCCTCAGGGAAAATCAGGATTCTTCGACGGACTCGTAGGTTTAGGCGCAGCCGTTGGCTCTTTCGTTGGGCCATTCCTATGCAACCTTTTCTTAAATATGGGCGTAACCCAAAATTTTCTACCTACTTTTCTAATTGCAGGCGGTCTCTTTTTCCTAGCATTTTTGATTCTAAAGATTTTTGCAATTAAAAAGTAATAAAAAAGAAAAAGTTTGTGAGCTTTCGCTCGGAGTTTTATGGGTTATTCTGCGTGGACTCTGTATAAGTCTACGTTTTCATGCATACTTGGTGTCAATTCAATGAAGTCTCACACTGAGCGTTCGATGTCTCTTGACTGTGTAGCATTAAGTTTTCTTTCCGGTAAATCTTTATATCCACTGGCTTGTATTGAATTTCTAAATTGGCGAGGAAAATCGATGTCTTGGACTGACTGGACATTACTGGCTTTATTCATACTCGGTTTTTTATTGTTCATGTATGGCGCCAACACGTATAATTCAATTGTCGGTTACGGTGGCGTCTACCTTTTTATCGGTTCAATCGGGGCTTACTTTGTCATCTACATATACAAGGAATTAACCAAGAAACCTAAAAGTCAAAATCCGTAGAGTTTTCCGTATTTCTTGTTTAGGTATTGCAGGTATGGTTGCGAATTTAAGGTTGTTCCAGTTGCCAACTTGATAAGTTCTTCAGGGTCAAATAGGTCACTTTTGCTTTGAACATTATTTTTTAGCCAATTGTTAACTTCTTCGAGTTTTCCTTCAGCAAGATCCTCTCGCCATTTAGGCAGGTCTTGGCTAATTGAAGCAGTTATTTGACCGCTGTAAATGTTTCCTAACGCATAACTTGGGAAGTAACCAAAGAGTCCGCTTGCCCAATGCGTATCCTGCATCACGCCCTCAGAGTCATTCTCGATTTTCATGCCAAGATAGTCACTGTATTTCTGGTTCCATACTTCTGGTAACTCATCAATTGTGATTTTGTCGGCAAAAAGGTCTCTTTCAAGCTCAAATCGGATGATTATGTGCAAGCTATAGGTTACTTCGTCAGCTTCTACTCTGATTTTTGAGCGTTCTACATTGTTTATGGCATGAACGAATGGGTCTAACTGGAGATTGCTAATGCTCAATGCTGCTTGTTTGATTTTTGGCAGAAAACCTGTCCAGAACTCATTGGATCGCCCAATGATATTTTCGTAGAATCGGGATTGCGATTCGTGAATGCCGTACGAGCATGTTGAGCCGACGGGTTGGTATTGCCATTTTGGGTTGAGGTTTTGCTCGTAGAGTGCGTGCCCACTCTCGTGGAGCACGGAGAAAATGGAGCTTGCGAAATTGTTAGGGTAATAATGCGTCGTTATCCGCACATCATCGTAGTAACCTGTAGTAAAAGGGTGTTCTGTCTCATCCACTCTTCCTCCGCCCGTCGATGATGCGGTGTCAAAGCCGAGCGTTTGGGTTATGAGTTGTGTGATTTTGCGTTGGTCCTCAACTGGTACGGGCTGACTGAGGATTTGGGTGTTCGGTTTGGTTTGGCAAGATTCAATCTTTGCAATCAAAGGCATTAAACCTGATAATAACTGGCTGAAGATGGCTGTGATAGTCTCAGCAGGCATTTGGGGCTCAAAATTATCAAGTAACGCTTCATAAGGCGACTTAGTATGTTTAACTTTCATCAGAATTTCTGCAACTTGCTTATTGAGATCCAGCAGTTTTTGCAAGTCGGCCTTGTAGAAATTAAAGTCTTTTTTTGCCTTGGCTTTTTTCCAAGTGTTAACAGTCAACGCCTCTTGCATAGCTAGGTCCGCTACGAGTTTTTCAGGCAGAGCGGTTTGTTCCTGATAGCTTTTGTTGATTAGGTATAGGTTGCGTTTTTCTACATGTCCCAACGCTTGATACTCTGGGCTTGCTTGGATTTTGCTTAGGAGTTTTCCTATTTGGGGATCTGTTCCCATTTTATGGCGGATGCGGCTTAAAAGTGCCAGTTGTTGGCTACGTTGCTCCACAGCTTTCGGAGGCATAAAGATTTCCATATCCCAGTGAATGATGCCTTCAGCCGTAGAAAGCACCACCAAATCTTTAGTTTTCGATAAAAGTTCTGTGTAAGCGGATTCTATATTATTTTTCAAGGTGATTCTACCTTAAGGTTTGATGGGTTGGCATATTTATTTACAGTTAGGCGAATTGTGCACAATTAAATTTTTCTTTATTATGGTGTAAATGATGATTGCTTCTGAGTAGTTATGCAGTATGAGGAAAAGCTGAAAACAAAGAATTAAGGCAAAAGATAATGGAGGACTTGCTAAGTCTAGATTTTTGTTGGGCTTTTGGAAATTGTTTTTCTGAGTTGTCTTCAAAAGAAAAAGAAGAGTTGAAATTGCATTTTAGGTAAGCTTGTTTTAGGTTGCATTTGCCTTTTGGGGTTTGGGTTGTTTGTAGGTTGTGGGTCTATATGGGTTTAAATGGGTCGGGAAGGGCAATTTTTCTTCTTCTACATGAACCTGCGTTTATCTCTTTGATATTTTCTCATTTCAAATAGTGTCCCTCTTGCAAGTTTGACAGCGTACTTGCCAAAAAACAAAATATTGATAAATAAGGAAATTTCAAGAGCAATTGGCAAAATACTGGCTGATTCAAATTGTATTTTTAAAGACTGTGCAAAAGAAGAAGAAGACTCGCAAATGCATTTTTGAATAAGCTTGTTTTTGGTTGCTTTCGTTGTTTGGGGTTTGGGTTGTTTGCAGGATGCGGTTGTGTACGTCGCTGTTCGGGTGTGTTGCGGTTGGGAACGGCTGGTAGGGGCTCGGAAAGGGTAAATCTTCTTCTTCCAATTGCTTTTAACTGGGCAGGCATTGTTTAAGACAAATTTTAAGAGGTATAATCGACTGCAATTGGCAAATTTATTCAGAAGCACTTTAGCCTAAAGACCTGAAATTCTGAACATTTCTGAATCGGTTTATGAGCATTTTGATATCTTAAGACTTTTCTAAAAGAACAACAAGACCAGAGGGGTAATGTTATTCTTTAAAATGGTTTTCCGCTTCTTTTGGTTCTTTGGAACATTTGTTTTGTTGACCTTAAGCCTTAATAGGGACAGGTTTCCATGAAGACCAAAGGCGCAATAGATTAAATTTTGCACACCTCTTACAGTCAGGTTAAAACGCTGCATGTGCTTTACGAACGCCAAACTGCCTTGAAAGTATATGACAAGTAACTTTTAACTTCAGTCAACGAAAGCTTAGATTTCCCACGCTTGCGGTTCACAAACACTATAGGTGACTCTTTAATGTTGAATTTTCTTAAAACTGCTTGTCTCACCGTTTCTATTTGAATTTCGTAGGTGTGGCTATGCAAGTCGCCAACGGTTTCTTTGAGGAATTTAGTAGAGTAACAACGAAATCCGCTGGTGCAGTCACGCAACCTTAAACCTAAGGACGCTCGGGCGATGAAGTTGGCTGTTTTGCTGATTACTTTTCGCGTGAACGGCCACCCAGCTATTTTACCTCCTCTGACGTATCTGCTGCCTATGACTATTCCGCAGTCGCACTCCCTCATAGCGGCTAAGAGTTTGGGGATGTCTTGGGGATTATGAGAGAAGTCAGCATCCATTGTGAAAACGTATTTTGGAGGATTTTGAGCTGACAAAAATATTTTGAAACCATCAGTTATTGCCGTCCCCAGCCCTGTTTTTTTAGGTCTAACAAAGAGCACGACGTTAGCGTACTTAGCTTGCTTTTCCCTCACGATTTCGGCGGTTCCATCTGGGCTCGAATCATCAATAACCAATATAGACGCATCCAGCCTTAGGTTTTCGATGTCTTCGATTAATTTTGATATGTTATCCGCTTCTCCATAGGTCGGAAGTATGAAACCGACCTCAGAATTCATTATTGAGTTACAGATTAATTCGCAGCCCATAAAATTTTTGGCTCACTTCTAAAGCAGATAGATAAACTAATAAATCTTAACATATCCATCAACCCGTTGTCATTGAACGCTGCTTTCTCTTATAGTAGCCAAGTGGATGGTAGATGCGGCGGCAAAATTCGTCACGGTTTTTGCACACGCCGTGAGTTTGCAGAACTGAGCATTGGGGGCAGGTATATTTTGTTCCTGACCCGCGTTCTCCAGCGATGTGTTCAATTTGGTAACGGGTTAAGCGTTCGTTGTAGTCTGAGAAGGTTTTGAACATGTCATTGAGTCCCTCAGGTGTCATGCCGATGTTAACGAGAAAAGATGTGAGCGTAAAACGTCCTATGTGGCTGAGGTGATGAGCTTGGGCTGCGTCAGCATAGAGGGCGTTTATGCAAGGTGGAAATGCGGCTTGGATGACAACTTTAGGCATTTCCTCAATTTCCTGCCCCATTATTTCCTGCGCCAACTTCATTAAGTCTCCAGCGATGGCGGTTATCTCTGCGGGAAGGTTCTTAATTTCAGAAACATCCATTCTTTTCTCTACCCGACGCTTGACTTCTTCTTGGAGCAGGCGAACGACTTTATCTTTATTTAAGTAAACCATGCCCTTATCCATGATTTGGTTAACGAGTTTCCACTCAGACCCATGCACATGCGCCGCATTTTTTAGGAAGAAATTAAACCCTATACGAAAATCCTTGCCAAAGAGCCCTTCAGCAATATTCCAATCAAAGTCCTGAGCAATAGCAAAAATTTTTTCTTTACTCTCACCAAGCAATTGCGCTTGAGCTGTTTTTGCAACAGCCAACGCATACCTTTTTTTTATCCATGAATTTTTGGTTGCTATAACTAAAATAAGTGCCGCTGCAAAAGAGGAAATTTCTGCCCTCTTATCCTTTAATGAGGTTCCAATATTTACTTCCAAGATTGCTTTTTCTATGCGGTTTTGGGCACGATCAAAAATAGGTTTTTCCGATGATAAGGTTCCGATTGTAAACTGGAGTTCTTCAATCTGTTTTGAGGCTTGTTTTAAAAATGGATATTTGGCAAAATCTTCAGAAGATAGTGCCGTTTCCATTTGCAACTTTGTCTTACTCAGTTTCGATTCTTGGCGCCAAGAAGAAGGTTAACTTTCCCTCTTTTGCCTGCTGGAAATCAATTCGCACGGGCATGTCGCTTGAGAATTCAAGAGTTGCAATTTCCGAGGTTGCAGAGGCTGCTTTTATGATTTCTGAAAGGTAGCTTAGGCTGAACGTTGCTTTGGCGTTTTCTTTAACTTCCAAGTCGAGGAGTGCATCGTTGCCTTTTTGAAGGGTGATTGTTGCTCCCATTAAGTCGCCTGAGGCGCTTAATGTCAACTTTTCTGGTTCGGCTTCAATTTTTACATGATCGCTGACGAGTTGGGCGTCTTCGATGGCTTGGCTTAAACCTTGAGTTGTAGTTTTGGCTTTTACATTGAAGCTGATTTTTGGTGTTGGGACTTCTTCTTCTGAGGCTTCAAGTGTAGGCATCGTAAAGTTTCTGCTGTACTTCCCAGTTATCGTAACAAGTAACCGACCAGTTTTATCATCCAATGATAGTTCAACTGCTTCTTCTTTTCCGGCACGTTTGAGAAGTTTTAGCAGTTCGCTTATGTTTAGGCAGATTTTCGTTGGCTCAGTGCATACGAACTCTTGGAAAAGTGATTTGGGCCATTCAAAATCAATCATGGCTACGCGTGATGGATCCATGGCGCGAAGTTTTAAGCCTTCAGCGTCAATTTTAAAGGTTGCTTCATCAACTAGAATAGAGATGGCAGTTGCCATATCCCTTAAGAGTTTAGCGTCAGACACTTTAAGCTTGAACATGTTACCCTCTTCCTTGCTTAATCATGTATTGTAAATTTATATAGCTATTGATTACGCTTTTAGTTAATAAATTTGTTCTACCCAAACCCAAAAACTGCGTTTGAAGGTTCGAAACCGTTTGTTAGTTGCTTTAGAAAAGAAGCTACATTTTTCTAAACGATATTGCTGGTAGCCTTTGGTTTTTGCTTGATAAGTGAAAAAGTATAAGAATGTGTATGTTTCTTTTATGCAAAGCTGGTCGATACCGTGAACGTTCCTAAAGAAGTAAAGACTTACTGTCCAAAATGTAAAGTTCATCAGATTCACAGTGTAACTCTCTACAAACCTGGAAAGCGCAGAGCCTTAGCAAGAGGCGAACGCCACCACGCACGTGAAAAGGAGGGCTACGGTGGACAAAAATATCCACTTCAAAGAGAATTCGCTAAAACAACCAAAAAACAAACTTTGCGCTTAAAATGTAAAGTTTGCAATTATATGCGTCATAAAGACGGCATTCGACTGCGAAAATTAGTTATACAATAGAATTAACGGAGTAGAAAAATTATGTCTGAATGGAACAAACTTATTCCGAAGCCGAGAAGCGTCTTCCTAAGGGTTAAATGTCAAAAATGCGGTAACGAACAACTCCTCTACAGCAACGCGGTCAACAAAATAACCTGCAATGTCTGCGGAGAATTGTTGGCTGAACCCTCTGGTGGAAGAGCAAAAATCAACGGTGACGTCCAAGCAGTTCTCGAGTAAGAGATGAGCACCAACATGGCTGGGCGTAAGCTAAATTGCTGGCAGCTTAGCTTTTCTAGAAGGGACCACTAATTGGTTTGGCAACTGCGCAAATGCGTAAAATGCGAAAAATACACCCTAAACAAAATTAGCTGCCCTTACTGTGGTGGCGCAGTTAGAATTCCGCATCCCCCTAAATTCTCCCCAGACGATAAATACCTAAAGTACCGAATGGCTATGAAAAGGAGCGCCACAACAGAATGAAAGAAACATACATCAAAGAATTCAGTGAAATTCACCCAAACAACCCAATCCTAATCGAAGGCCTTCCAGGCTTAGGATTAGTTGGCAAAATCGCGCTCCGATACCTCATTAAACAACTGAAAGCAAAAAAAGTCGCCTACCTGTATTCCCCTCATTTCCCATACTTCGTTCTCGTTAACAAAAAGGGCAATGTGAGGCTCTTAAGAGGCTCATTCTACTATTACCAAAACCCAAAGGGAAACGACATAATCCTCTTCACTGGCGATAGCCAATCACAGACTATTGAAGGTCAATACGAAATCGCCGACCGAATGCTTGATTACTCCGAAAAACATGGCGTAAAAACAATCGCAACCATAGGCGGCTACCGCATGGAACCCAAAGAAAAACCCAAAGTCTTCATTGCCGCCACATCACACGAAATCCTGAATAAGGCACTGGAATCAGGCGCGACATTAAGCACCTCGGGAAGCCCAATCGTTGGCACAGCCGGGTTAATACTCGGGTTGGCGAAATTCAAGAAAATAGACGCGCTTTGCCTGCTGGGCGAGACACGCGGTTATCTACCTGATCCACTAGCAGCCAAAAGCGTTCTAGAAGTGCTAAGGTCAACTTTCAACTTTGACCTTGACCTCACTGGATTAAACGAGGAGATTGCAAAAGCAGAAACGATGGTTACACGCCTACAGCAGATTGAAGAAAAACGCGCTATGCAAGCTGAAGAGTCAAAAAAACAAGACGACAAGAAAACAACGTATATTTCTTAAAACAACTCCCTCTTTATTACATTAACTGTCTTTTCGGCTGCTGTGCCATCCCCAAAAGGTGACACAGACGGCAATTTTTCTTCACTTGTAAGTGCTCTATGCATGGCGGCTAAAATGTTGTTCTTGTCAGTTCCGACTATTTTTGCAAAGCCAGTTTCAACTGCTTCCTGCCTCTCAGTAGACAAGCGAATCACAAGCACACGTTTTCTTATGCCTGGCGCGGTAGCTTCCTCTTGGATTCCACCTGAATCAGTGATTATTAAACTGCATTGTTTCATTAAAACAAGAAAATCCAAATACCCCAGCGGCTCAAGAATCAGCAAGTTCTTCATTTTTTCCATATGCGAAAGCATATTGTTTTCTTGCAGCCGCTTCCGTGTTCGTGGATGCATCGGGTAAACAATGGGCAGAGGCGATTGTGAGAAAACATCAATGAACGACTCAAGAAACGCGGCGTCATCGACGTTTTCGGCTCGATGCGCCGTTGCTAAAATGAATGTTTTGAACGGAATCTTTTCCATTATCTTTGATTTCTTTTCGGCGAGTTGCAGATGCTGGATAACGGCGTCGATAGCTGTGTTTCCTGTGAGGTAGATTTTCCCCCAAACATTCTCTTTTATGAGGTTAGCGCTTGCTCTCTCCGTTGGCGAAAACAAGTAATCAGATATGTGGTCGGTTAAACGACGGTTGTGTTCTTCGGGCATACGTAGGTCAAAGCTTCTAAGGCCAGCTTCCACGTGGCCGATGGGAACTGCCCGTTTGTTTGCCGCCAACGCCGCTGACAAAACTGTGTTGGTATCGCCTTCAACTAACACGATAGATGGTTCAATCTTCCCGAGCACCTGGTCTATTTTCATCATTATCTCGGAAGTCTGCCCTCCGGGTGACGAAGACTTGATTTTCAAGAAATAATCGGGAGCTGCCAATTCGAGGTTTTCGATGAACTGCTGGGACATATTATAGTCGTAATGTTGACCACAGTGAACAAATACCGAGGGCAGTTTTGCTTTGTCTAGCGCTCGAATTACAGGAGCCATCTTGATTATTTCAGGCCTCGTTCCTGCAACAACGACTACAGGTTTCATAACTTCAATTTCCGCCTATGTCTTCTTTAGGCATCCTTCCCGCGGTTCATAAATTGTTCCTTCCCGGAGTAGTTGCCCTAACATTCGTTCGATTTCGCCTCTTGGAATCTTGTGTTTGGTTTCCAACTCATTAACTAATGCGTCTTTTTCCACAATGCCTGTTACTTTCTCCATATCCATAAGAGTTGACAACACCACAGATAATCTGTCTCGGATGCTCTTAGATCTACCAGTCATAATCAAATCAATGTCAACTTTGTACGATGACAGGTCGATTCCGACTTCTTCCAGGGACCGTTTCATAATTGCTATAGCAGCATCTGCATCTGAACCAGTAACTTCCTTGCGTAAGGCGACACGTGCTCTGGCTTCTGAAATGCGAACAAGCGATTCCAGTTGACGAGCTGTTATAGCTACAGGCGAGCCTTCGGTTTCGCTTGCTGAACGCATGGCTAGGTAAAAGTCGCTTAGGCGATTCAATGCATCCATACTGAGTTCCGGCTTTATGCTCTTTGCGAAACTGACATACTTCCGTAAAAGTTCAGCGTCAACTTGGGCTTCAACTGGACTTATTCCCCTTCTGTGAATCTCCAAAATGTGCCGCGACATTTTGCTATCCGATTCTTTGTTTGGTACATCTCTGAGAACGAAGATTAAGTCAAAACGAGAAAGGATAGTTACTGGCAGGGAAATGTTTTCTGCAACGGTTCGGTTGGGTTCATATCTGCCCAACGATGGGTTAGCGGCGGCAAGGACCGCGGTTCGAGCGTTTAATGTGGCGACGATGCCGCCTTTTGCAACGGAAACTGTATGTTGTTCCATGGCTTCGTGGATTGCAACGCGGTCTTCGGGGCGCATTTTGTCCATTTCGTCGATGCAGGCTATTCCTTTGTCGGCGAGGACCAGTGCTCCTGCTTCAAGACTCATACTTCCGCCTTTCTCGCGGACAACGGCTGCGGTTAGACCTGCGGCGGTTGTGCCTCTGCCTGAAGTGTATAGCCCACGGGGAGCTATTCTTGCGACGTATTGGAGCAATTGTGATTTGGCGGTTCCCGGATCACCGATTAGAAGCGCGTTCATTTCGCCCCTTACGTTCACATCTGGCAGGCTTTTGGAGACTCCGCCAAAGAGCAGGTACATTATGGCTTCTTTGATGTGTTCTAAGCCGAAGATTGAGGGTGCGATGGAAGTCATGATTTTGCGGTGTACCAACGGATCCTTGGATAATTCTATCATTTTGGCTTCTTCTTCAGGGGTGGGCGGTGAAGTTTCTGGTTCTTTGCCCAAAACCTCTATCGAGTTAGCGTCAAGTTGAAGTATGAACGTGCGCAGTTTTCCCATCCCCATCAGTGAAGGTGCAAAAGCACGCACCGTGCCGACGATGGAAACGTGGTCTCCTGGTCTTGCTACATCAACTATTTCGTCCCCAACAAGTTTCACAGCCAATACGCGTGGAAGTTGTCCTGGGGGAAGATCTTCGGGTTTTTCTTGTAACCTTAGGTCCTGTGAATCTATAAAGGTTGATTCTTCTTGACTAAACTCAAAAGGTCCATCTCGACCACAATCTGGAGCAACACAGACAGATGGCGCCTTCAAAAACTGCCCTGTTTGTTCAACTTGGTTTATAGTTCCACAGCGTTTACATTTGAAAGCTCCAAGCTGAACCATCGGTCTCACTGGCGTGGCTCGCACCACGATACCTTCAATCATGACCAGTTTGCTCATTTGTCGTGAGCCGAGCTTTCGAAGAACCTCTTTGCCCAGAAGCTTTATGATTCTAACAATGACTTTCTCTATTTTTTCAGCATATTCTGCGTCTTCAATACGGAGTTGTTCATATGCTCCTTTACCAGCATGCTGCAGGTACTCTTCAGGCTTATTGAGCAGTAGTTCCGAGAGTGCCTGGTCAAAACCATAAAGCTCCTCAAAATCGATTGTTAATGAGCCTTTACCCGAGATGGCTAACTGGGCGATTCGTTGGCGGTACTTTTCTTTCTTGAAGAATTCTTGAAAACGCTGCTGCGGATCTATGGTTTCAAGTTTAGCCATCTTACTTTTCTCCAGCGTTTTCTAAGATTTTGGTTTTCCACTCGGAAATTATTTTGACAAGTTGATCGTAGACAAGTCTTTCTTCGCTTGTGAATTTCTTTAGTACCTGGTCGCTTTGGGCTGGAGCGGCTGATATGGCGACTATTTTTTTTAGTCGTGAGTTTACGATGTCACGTGCTAGTTGTCTTGCGCGGTCGTATTCTTGGTATTTTTCGGATTGTTTTTGGGCTTGGTCTTTTAGGTCAGCGATGAACCTGCGTAGTTTAGGGTAGAAATCGCCCGGCAACTCAGATATTTGGCCCGGAATCTGCACGCCTTCTTTCCATTGAACCTTGAAGAGTTTAGTTGCGTCTAAGATGTCATCTTCCCTAAAATGCACCATACCCGCAGCTGCAAGTTCTTTTGCTACCCAGAAATAAACTTCATATTCGTTTCCTTCGTCAAAGGGACCAACAGTCAAGCCTGAAAGCTTTATTTCCGGGCAATTGCGGTTCGCCACGATTTTAACTAGCGAGTTCTCATAGCAAAAGTCCAAAGTGCATATTTTCGCTGTCAATCCCTATTCCCTCTCAACTCAATTTGCTCTTTGCGGGATTCAAAAGATATGCGTAGATTGCCTTTAAGCGTTTGCACTAGAAATTTTGAGTTGCTGAAATGTTTAGAAATGTAGTTTTCGGCGTTTTTTCGCCTTTAAGTGCTTGTTTGTTTTGGTAGTCTTTGTTGAAGATTCCTAAAAAACAGATTTCAACAGGTTGCATCGCTTATTGCTTTTTGTTATCTGGGTTTGATCTGGGTGTTTTCTGGTTGTAGTTGTTGACCAAGCATGTTGTGCAAAGTTATGGCCATAGCCCCAGAACTTTGATTGCATTCGCCACTCGCCCTACGCCTAACATTAGTGCTCCAGTGCGCATGTCACTCTCTTCTTTAGCCACAATAGTCTCCACATCGTTGAAGGCTTTTGTCATCTTCTCTTCAAGCTTTCGATTGACCACTTCCAGCGGCCACTGCTCGCGGGTTAGGTTTTGCACCCATTCGAAGTAGCTGACGGTTACGCCGCCGGCGTTAGCGAGGATGTCGGGGATTAAGCAGATTTCTTTTTCATAAAATATCTTATCGGCTTCAGGGGTTGTTGGTCCGTTTGCCGCTTCGGCAACCATCTTTGCTTTGATTTTGTCGGCGTTTTTGCGTGTGATTTGGTTTTCGAGTGCTGCGGGAATGAGCACGTCGCATTTGAGCTCGAGGAGTTCTTGATTAGATATGTTCTTGCATCCCTTGTAGTTTTGGACGGAGCCTGTTCTTTCTTTGTGCGCTAAAACGTCTGGGGGGTTTAAGCCGTTTGGGCAAAGGATTCCGCCTGTAGAGTCGCTTACTGCTATAACTTTGCAGCCGATTTCTTGTGCTGTCACAGCGGCGTGATAGCCGACGTTGCCAAAGCCCTGAATAACTACTTGGGCGCCTTTGACTTTTAACCCGTTGTTTTCTGAAGCCTGCTTTACACAGTGAATTACGCCTCTTCCTGTGGCTTCGGTCCTGCCCCAAGAACCTCCGATTTCGACGGGTTTGCCCGTGGCGCTTTCGGGTATACGGTATCCTTTAAGTTGACTGTAAGTATCCATTATCCACGCCATTGTCTGCGAATCCGTGTACATGTCTGGTGCTGGAATATCCATGTGTGGTCCGAGGTACTCGGAGATTAAGCTGACGTACCTTCGGGTTAACCGTTCCAGTTCGTTCTGGCTGAGTTTTTTGGTGTTAACGCAAATTCCGCCTTTGGCTCCCCCGAAGGGTATGTTAGCTATGGCGCATTTCCAAGTCATGAGCATCGCAAGAGCAGTGACTTCATCAAGTGTAATGTTTGGATAGTAGCGGATTCCTCCTTTGAATGGGCCTCGCGCATCCCAATGCTGAACTCGCATACCGTTGAAAACGTTAACAGCCCCGTTATCCATGCGGATGTCGATGCTCACACCGATTGAACGTTTAGGTTGGCTAAGCATCTTGTGCATTCCACTATCGAGCCCCAACTTTTTCGATGCTAAATTAAGTTGAGAAAGTGCAACGCTTAAGGGTGTGTGTTCTTCAGCCATAACTAAGCCTTCTGCTATGTTTGTTAAACCGAAATGATTAGATAAGACTTACCCTTGCCTTTTTTTGGGGGTTTGGGTGATGCTTTTGTATACGGCTGTCTAAGTTTGTGGTGCGCTTTGCTTATAACAAAATTAAGTTGAGAAATTGAATTAAATATAAATCAAAGAACTTTGCGTTAAAATGCTTAATACACCTAAAATTTAGCTTATCAAAACTCTTCAAGATACTGCTCAAAATGCTTCCTATCCCTCAAACACTGAGGACAAACGCAGTCAAACGGCAAGTTCTTAGTTGTGCACAACTCATCATATTTGCAATCGCCACAAGCAAAATCCTTGCCGCAACGAGTACAGCTTTGAAGAAAAACTACTTCAGTGTCAAGGATGCCGTTGATTGTGTCCAAGAGTTTCTCAATGTTGTTGTAACTCTTAATCGAAAAGACGCCTTGCTCACGGTTATAATCACAGCCCAAATGTATCAAAAGGACGAACTTGTCTTTTTCAACCCGTGGAAGCTTGAAGGCTTTTTTATTCAAAACCACCATATTCCTTAGAACCTGTTCATTTTGATAAGGAAATCAACTTCTTCAGAAGTAAACTTGAACCAAGCAATCAGGGGGCTGGCTTTTTGTTTCTGCAAAATCATTTTCACAAAAGGAACAAAATCGTGCTTAGCTTTGCTGTGGGAAACGTGACATTGGGCGCCGATTTTGCCGCATATGCCGTCAAGCATTGTTCTTTTGCCCTTGGTCCAGAACAAAGTTATGATGCGAATCGGAGGCAAAATGTACTCAAAGGGTTTGTAGGATTGAGGGTTTACTGCGGCTGCCTTTGATAAGGAATTAAAAAAATACTTGAGCAGATGCCAGTGCTCGGTTCCAATCCTGCCTCTAAACATGTCCGCTTGGGAAACGAAGTTGTATGCGGCGGCAAGCTCGGCGTGGTCTGTGTAGCGTCTTGGCAGGTTGTCGCTTACTGAGAGAAGAAAATCGTCATAGTCAACGTTTGAGTAACTCAGCAAAGAGGATACTTCGGCGATTGATTTAGCAGTAAAAAACCCTCTCAGGGTATCGTCCATGCTAATATCTTTGTTTCTTGAACTTAACATCACAGTGTCTTGAAGGGTTAGCGTATGGTTTTCTTCACTGAGGCTCTGCAGGTCGTTTATAGCTGAGCGAACGTCGCCTCTACTGTTCTGGGCGATTCTCTCAAGCGCCTCAAATTCTGCCTTAACTTGTTCAAGCAGGCAAATTTTTTGTAACAACGCAATTACCTTGGGGATTCGGATTTGCTGAAAACGCACAAGCAGGCAAACTTTTTTTAGAGGTCGCAGTTTTTCTACATCGGGGTCGTTGGCCGCCATTATTACTGGTGTACGTGCTTCTTCAACGATCTTAATAATTGCACCTACTCCGCCTCGGTCTTCGTTTCCTGCGATGCCATCGACTTCGTCGAGGAAAAGGAGGTTCCCTTTGCCTTGGGTTTGACTTGATGTAAAGTTGTCTAAGGCGACATAGGAGGTGGCTGGTTTAGCAACCGAATTAATTGCTTTTTCTGAGCGTGTATCACTGGCGTTCATCTCGATAATTGTGAAGCCAAACTCTCTTGAGGCGGCGTTAACCAGCGCCGTTTTCCCCACGCCCGGTGGACCATATAGCAAAACTGCCTTCTTGCCTCGGCGCTTAGTCTTGAGCCATTCAACAAAGGTAGCTTTTGCTTCTTCGTTGCCGATGATATCTTCTATCTTTTTTGGGCGGTACTTTTCAACCCATAGAAGGTCATTTTGTAGCATAAGTTTCCTCTACATTCTTCCCAAACTTTCCAAACTGCGCCAGAAGCGCGCTGAGTTGAATGTCGCTGTTTGCGCCTTGCGTTAAGCGGTAATCATAGTCACCGATGATGTTTGATATGTCAGCTTTTTGTTCGGGCGTTAAATCTGACATTTTAAAGATTTCACGTTGAATCTGGCGGATTATTTCTGAACCTGAAAACCCAAACGACCCCATTATTTCATACATTGTTTTTCTAGATTCAATAAAATCGCCGTAGAGCGCTTTCCTTATCATTTTTTGGACTTGGCTTGGGCTAGCTTCGCCGATAACTAATGAAACGGTTTTTTCGTCTACGCACCCTTCTTTGTAGGCTGAAGCAGTTTGTAATGCGTTTATGGCGTGTCGTAGGTCGCCTTCCGAGTAATCCACTATTCGGTCTGCTGCTTCAGGCTGGAGAGTAACATTTTCTTTTTTGGCGATGAATTGTAGGTGTTCTTTCATGGCTTGTTTGTCTAGTCGTGAGAAGCGGAATATGGCGCAACGGCTTTGGATTGGCTCGATGATTTTGCTGGATTGGTTACAGATTAGGATGAATCTGGATGTGCGAGAACTGGTTTCCATTATGCGTCTAAGGGCTGTTTGGGCGGGACCTGTCATCTGGTCGCATTCATCAAGGATAATAAGCGCAAATGGTATGTCTCCAAAGCCCGAGCGGCTGTAGCGTGAGAAATCTTTGATTCGGTCGCGTACGGTGTCGATGCCTCTCTCGTCCGAGGCGTTGAGTTCAAGTGTAAAGTTTCTCCAGTTTGCCCCATACAATTCATGAGCTATGGCAAGGGCTATGGTTGTTTTTCCAGTGCCTGGGATACCTGCCAGCATCAAGTGAGGCATCGTCTTTGGTTTTTTCATGAATGCTTTTAGGCTCTCAACGATGTCTTTTAAGGCCACGACGTCGTCGAGGGTTTTGGGGCGGTACTTCTCAACCCACATAAGTGCTTCTTCATTAACTGCCATAAGTTAACCTTCCAAACAAATTATAGAATAGTTGTTCTAATTACTATTTTATCTTTCCCTAGCAACAAAAAGGGAATCTGGGAGAGAGATTAACCTATTTTGCTTCCTTCAATAATGTCCTTTTCAGGCTGCAAAACCACAACGTTGCCCACTTCGTCTTCAGCGGCTAAAACCATGCACTGTGATTCTATGCCGGCCAACATGCGTCTTTGGATGTTTAGGAGGAAAACGCATTTTTTGCCCACCAAATCTTCAGGCTTATAGTACTTGAGTAAGCCAGCAACCGCCTGACGCTTTTCTGAACCAAAATCAACCAGGATTTTAATTAATTTCTTCGATTCTGGGACTTGAGTTGCTTCAACGATTTTTCCAACACGAAGATCTAATTTTTGGAACTCAGCGAATGTTATTTCTTCAGCCATGCAATTCACACTCAGGTAAGTTACGCCGCGTTTAGTTATTTATTTTGCTTTCTGAAAAATTTTTGGTGCGTTTTGGCATTTTTAGGGTTTGACCTTTCGGGGCTTAAGTTTGGCTGTACTTTTTACTGGGTGGAATCGTTTTAGCTGGTCCTCTAATGATTTTCTCCGGACTTCGAGTGTGATGTCGCCGCGTGTGGATTCGATTATTCTTCTGGCTATGTCTGATTTGTGCCTGAGTCCTGGAACGAGCATGTATGCTTCATCGAGTGCTAATAGCTGAATGAAGATGTCATCCATGATTTCGAGGCATCTTTCACCTTTCTTAACTTCACCTTCACGCAAATTGTCCAGTGCCAAACGCCTGTATTCTCCTATGACATCGGCTAAGCCGAGCACATAATCGACTGATGGAACCTTAATGTCGGCCGGAGTCACGAAACGGTCTTCTTTAACTAGAACTAAGAAAATGTTTGCTTCCGAGTACTCTTGAAATGCTGCACTGAGCATGCCGCCATAGATTATCTCTGGGTACTGTTTAGCTTGTTCTTGAAGACTTGCGATTTTTTCTTTTGCACTCGAAACCATTTCTGTTGCTTCGGCGAACCTTTTTTGGTGAATAAGGAGTATCGCCTGTTTGGAGAGGCTTGTGGCTTTGCGCATGCTCTCATGCGTTTCCTCGCGAATCTGGTTTTTCTGCATAAGCTCATTTTTTATGGTTTGAACAACTGTTTCTAGGGAGGACAAAGCTGCACCGCTAGGAGTGATTGGTCTGGTTGTTTATTTCAATTTCTTAAAATGAAGTTCGGGTTATTTGGCATCTGCCCATTTCTCAACCATTAACCTACTGTCACCTAAAGCGAAGCTTACCTTGACAAAAATCGTGTCTCCACCCTTAAACGGGAACATGCTGTCCTCTGCCAAGTCTTTGGGCAGGTAGACTAGGTATTTGCCGTCTTTTCGCCGAAATAACCTTCCTTTTCCTTCGCTTACCATAGCATACAACCGCTTGATTGAACAGTTAAATCATAAGGGAAAAAATTAAGTATTTAAGTTTATCCAACTCAAAACTGGCTAGAAGACTCCCTTAGTTAGCTGAAACCTGAAGCGCCTTCTTCAACCGACTCAGTAAAACCACACGGCTCTCCGGAGCTTCATTAATAACTTTGTACCCTGTTCTCTCACCCAATTGAGCAGCAAAAGCCTTGACTTCTTCATGCATTGGCATGCGGTCAAAGCCTAAACGCAGATTGGAAAAGCCAATATGCATGTACGCTTTGACTTCAACGTAGGTAGGATTTGCTTTCTCAATTAGTTTAGCGTATTCATCTGCGGCAGTCATGTTGTGTTGTTTCACCATCGTCATTCGAATCACGGTGGGGCAACTGAAACTCTGCAATAAACCTAGCGTTTCGTTCACTTTTACCCATGCGCCAGGGAATAGTGGTCGACATACTCGCTTGTAGACTTTTTCGTTGGGCGCACATAAGGAAATGTAGAGTTGGGTGGGTTCTTGACTTAGCTTCGAAAGCTTCGAGGGCAAGGTGCCGTTTGAGACAAGAAAAGTGGTTAACCCTTTCTGGTAAAATGTGCGTATGAGCTCGCCTAGTGGTTCGTAGAGGGTTGGTTCACCCGTTAAGCTTATGGCAACTTGTTTGGGTCTTTGCGCCTCTTGTAGTTTGCGCCAATCCGCTTTTTCGTTGCCTTTATACCCAGTCAAAATCTTTTCCTGCGCCCTAAAACAGCCTTCAACAATTTCTTCAGGTGTATCCTTGCTGGGATTTTTCATTTCATCCCAAGTAATCTCCAAATCCCCGCTTTGCGCTCTCCAACAAAACAAACACTGTTGCGTGCAAGAGTAGAGAGATGGCGTCATCTGGATGCATCGGTGAGATTGGATACCGTAAAACTTCTGCTTGTAACATGCTCTGCCGTTGATTAAGGATTCGTATAGCCACTTGCACCTTTTAACCGCCGAGTGACTTGCGATTAAATGGTACTTTTGTTTCTTGAGAGCATCCAAAAGTGGCGAGGCAGACTTATTCTCCAAAGGTTTCACCGAGTTTCTGTAACATTAGAAAAAGCGTCTTTTAAAAATCCCTATGTCCACAAGCGGTTCCAGCATGGAGTCCATGTTCAAGCTGTTTTTTTCTGGTTAATTTTTGTGTTTTGTGCTGAAAGGTAAAGTTTAAAATAATCCATAAGTTAAATCATGAGCATCAAGCAAAGTTGGCTACCTATTTAGGAGAGCGATTGGTTTGAACAAGAAAATTATCACAGTTACCATCATATTCATCATGGCGTTTGCTGCAGTCGGCATACCCATTGAAGTTTACGCACAGAACACAAACCTTGGCGTAAACCTACTTCAAATTACACCCAGTGAAGCAACCGGTCCGGTTGGGTCCAGCGTTAACGTTATAGGAACTCTTTATACGTCTAATGGGTCCTATCAGCTTTTTGTGGGCAGAACACTTGTTGCAAGTGGAAAATCTCAAGGTTTCTACGTTGAAACGAACTTTATTGTTCCTCAACTTCTAAGTGGACCTTACGCACTAATTCTTCGAGATGTTGCCATAAACATTAACTCAACTAAACAGTTCACTGTTACAACAAATTATGCGATAAATTCGATTCCTTCATCAGTGCAGGAAGGTGGTAGTGTAGTGTTGAATGTCACTGTATCAGGAGGTAAATTAGGAACTTCATACAACGCAAATGTCGGTATTGCTCTTCCAAGTCCCCTTAGCATAGTTTACACAAAGTCGGTTACTTTAGGAAACCCCAACGAAGTGGGAACCGTGAGTGCACAGATTACTTTTCCTAACAGCAATTTCTTACCCAGCGGTTCACTCACCGATTACGCAGGAACCTACACAGTCTACTTTAACCAATCGCAGACCTTAGCTCAGAATACGTTTGCAGTAAACTTTATCGATTCAACAACCCCTCACAGAGGTCAAACAGTAAATGTTCGAGCAACAGCTTACCAAGCTAACGAGCCTGCAACCCTAACTGTAACGAACATTAAATCAGGGACTGCTATCTACACCACTCCTGTATCTGCCACAGCAGACGGAGTAATCAGCACAAACTGGGTAGTTTCAGCCAACGCCGACGTCGGCGACTACACCATCAAAATAGCACCTCAAAACACCCAAAAATCAATACCCGATACGCAAACCTTCACGGTTCCTGGGTACTCCATTAAGGTTCAAACCAACAATTTGGCTGGTCAAGTCATCGGGGGAATTGCAATTTCAGCTATAGATGCATCCACCAAAACTGCATACAATGCTACCAGCGATTCGAACGGGATTGCAACCTTTAAACTTGAATCAGGCACAACCGTCCTTACAGCTTTCTGGAACGCAGTTAACATTGGAGAAGAAAGCATCACCGTCAGCGGAGATGCAACCTTTACCTTAAGCTGCCAACTAACGAACATAAAGATAACAGTAAAAAACACTAACGGAATCGCCATGCCCTTTGTTAACCTAAACATAGCTTATCATTACCAAAGCAGCACAGGAACAAAGACTGGGAGCGCCACAGGCCAAACAGATTCTTCAGGAAGCTATACATTAACCTCAGGTTTTACTGGAGCAACTTACACCATAGATGCCTCAATTTACAATCAGATTTTTAACTCAGGCAACAACACCGTTAGCAACCTGCCAACTCAAGCAACTGCCCAGGTATTCATAATTTGCCCAAGCGAAACCCTGTCCATTAGTATTCTGGGTTCTAACCAAGAACCGATTCCCAATGCACGTATGGAACTAGTGGAGTTATCAAATGGTCTGTTTTATTCTGCTTCAACCGACAGTAATGGTGCTACGACAATTCAAGCTACCTTTGGAATGTACCGTGCAAGAGTTTACAAGGATACAACCCTTATCAACGAAACAAACGTGAATCTCTTTAGCAATAGCAATCAGCAAATTCACTGTACGTTGTATGGTATTCAAATTTCAGTGGATGTTGTTGATTTCTTTGGGGCACCAATTTCTAATTCTGATGTAACGTTAAACGGACCAATACATGCCTCATCCGTTACTCAAAGCAACGGAAAAGCTATTTTTAACAATGTGATCGGAGGCAACATGCAAATACTCGCTCAAGTTTCGGGAACGCAGGGCGCTTCCCAAGCAATAACAGTAACAATTAACCAACCCACCACCGTTCAAATAAAAATCGACAAGTACGTGGCCATAGGGTCGATGCTCATACAGACAAGCGCACTCTTCACAATTCTCGTAATTCTGATAATTATAATCCTGTTTGCCATTATCGAGGTCTACAGACGAAGAAGAGTTAAACATGCATCTGCAACCTAAATCTCTCCCTTTTGTAGAAGAAAGTTTATATGGCTTCCAAATCACTAATGAAAAACAAAAGGGTTAGTACAAAACACAATATTTTGATTTGACATTTGAGGTGTATTTGTTGGCTCAATCAAAAGCTTGTTCTCCAGCATGTCAATCTTTTAAATGCGCAAAAAACTCAGTTTTCTACAGACGGGATTCTGTTTGGTGCAGGGAAACCGAAGAACAATGCAACGTCGCAAAATGTACCTATTCAATGTGTATGAAAAGACGCATGTTGCCTGAAGGAATTTGCGGTGAAACCATCAAACGCAAGACCGTTGAGAAAGATGTCGACGAATTCTTCGATGATTCCGTGAAACTTAAAGGAAAAGCGTTGCGCAAACTTGGAGACCAAGATTTCTTTTAAAACGAAAATTAAAATAAAATTTGCTCGTGTAAAGACACGAGTTTCCATTTTCTACTTTGATTTAACCCGTTTTACTACTGGTGGTTTAACCTTTTTCAGAATCCTATAGCCACAAATGATGCATTTGGTTTCTCCGCCACGTAGCTCTAGCTCTTCTGAAGGTACTCTTGAACCACATCTCATGCATTCATAAACAATTCCTGATTTTTCCATAGAGAACGCCTGTCTACAAAGAAAAGCATTTTACTTTTAAACATTTCCAATACTTGCTGATAATGAGGATGAATAGTTGAGGAAACGGCTTCGAGACAAGCTTTCAGAGACTTTTCCCGCAGAAACGTTAAGTAAGATTTACAATTCTTTTGACATAATAGGTGACATTGCGATTATCAAAATACCTCCCAGCAACATTGCTAACGCTGAGAAGGTTGCAAAACAGATAATGGCTGTTCATCGAAATATAAAAACTGTCCTCACACCCTTAACCCGCATCAATGGAGATTTTAGAGTTAGAGAATTAAGTTTGTTGGCGGGTGAAAGCAAAACAAACACAATCCATAAGGAAGCGGGTTGTATTTTTATGGTAGATGTAGAAAAAACCTATTTTTCACCCAGACTTTCGTATGAACATCAACGCATAGCCGGCTTTGTTAAGAGCCGAGAAACTGTTGTCAACATGTTTGCGGGTGTAGGCAGCTTTAGCATAATCATAGCAAAAACCGTAAGCCCTGTCAAAGTTTATTCAATCGATGTTAACCCAACCGCTGTAGAATGCATGGAGAAAAATGTTAAAATCAATAAAGTTCAGAATAGTGTTTTTCCAATATTAGGCGACTCAAAAGACATAATTTCAGCCCAATTAGAAGGCCTCGCTGACCGCGTTTTGATGCCCCTCCCTGAAAAAGCCCTCGAATATCTGCCATATGCGCTTTCGGCGCTAAAACCCTCAGGCGGAATGATTCACTACTATGATTTTCAGCATGCTCCTGGAAAAGAAAATCCTATCGAGAAGACAAAGTTGGTGGTCGCCGAAAGACTCGACAATTTATGTGTAAGTTACGTGTTTCTTAATTCGCGGGTGATACGTCCAACCGGTCCAAACTGGTACCAAACCGTATTAGACATACGGGTAGATGCGTTGCCAAGCAAGTTTTAATAGCTCAAACCTCACCTATTCTAATTCGTGGAATTCGATGAAACGTAAACTAATGGAGATCCTTGCCTGTCCAATCGACAAGTATCATCCTCTGGAACTTCATGTCTTTGAAGAAAAAGACGAAATAGTAGAAGGCTTAATCGTCTGCCCCAAATGCCTACGTTGGTACCCAATCCGTGATGAAATCCCCGAAATGCTACCCGACGAACTACGCAAAGCGGACGATGACTTACCGTTTCTAAAAAAATGGAAGGAAAAAGCGCCCCAGCAAATAGTTTCTGAAGGTAAACCCTTCAATTTAAAATAAAAATTTTTATAAAAAACCTAGCAGAATACCTGCCGCGGTAGCGGCAGGATGAATGCGTCCACAAAATCTATCTTTTCTACGATCCGATAGGTCTGTCACCAATAGACGAGGAGGTGAAAGACCTGGAGAAAGCGAGGACGTGTGCTTTCCAAGCCAATTACCACCTCATCTGGGCCATTAAATACCGGCGAAAGGTACTATTCGGCTCAGTTGAGGTTAGGCTGGTGGAAGTACTTAAAATGATTGCTGAGAATCATGGTTTTCAACTGCTTGCTGCTAGAGTTCATGATGCAGATCATGTGCATTTGTTTGTTTCTGCTTCGCCGAAGACGTCTATTTCTATGATGGTGAGTGTTTTCAAGTGTGTTTCAGCCAAGTTGTTGTTTGAGGAGTTCGCTGAGCTTAAGTTGCGGCTTTGGGGTGGTCATTTGTGGTCAGAGGGCTATGCTGTGAGAACTGCTGGTGCTGTGCCAAGCTGGAAAATAGAAGAATACATCAACCGAGTTTAAGTGTGGATGCTCGCCCCGGAAGGGGCGAGTAGTTCACTTTTTTGACAAGTTGAGGGGCTTCTGTTTACAGAGGGTTTATAACTAAAAAAGAGTCCCTTAGTTGGCAATTGAGTAAGCAATGATAAAGCTTAGAATCGACGTCGATTACCCTTACCCTTCGAGGGCAAAAAGTTTTCTGTATGTAGCTTTGAGAATAAAAAACCGAAAAAGCAAAGATTACCTGAAGAACGCCTTTATCATTGCTAGAATGATTAATGAGTCGCCCAGAGAAGTTAGGGGCTACTGGTTTTTTACTCCCTACACCATGCCAAATAAGGAACTGCTCGACTTATTGAATCCCGAAAGACATGAAATCTCACTTCACGTTGCAAACAACCCCGTTGAAGAATGGAAGGTTTTAGAGGAAAAAACTAACCGCAAAATAACCTATTATACTGTACACGGAACAAAAAGAGTATTCGCTAGGCTGCTTTGGGGTCGCAAACTAGGTCAATCCCAAGCAAGTATACCTGCTGATTTTCCGTTAACTTCTTTCCATAACCTTACAACGATGAGCTTGGATAGAGAACGTTACCGGCTTGGCTTTGAAAAGTCTGTGCCATCGGCTGAAGAATGGATTGAGCACGATGTTGTGTTGTCTTTTCATCCTGAATGGCTATTAGAGCAGAACAAGAAGAACCAAAGGGGCCCATTTTACGATGTGCTCAAGACAATTCTAAAGGTGGATCCAGAGTTTGATAGTTTAAGCATAAGAAAAAGATTGTTTTTCAAAATAGGACATGACACCTACGAATATCAAGAAAATATCAACCCAAATTCCACATTCATCAAAAAACTAGTGGAGCAAAAAGTAGACGTTTACACTTTTCTTGACCGTGCATGGTGCTGCCCCATAATTACCCCCCAGAAAAATTGGGCAAAAAGCGAAGAAAATATCGCGCTACTGGAAATAAAAGGCTATGACGAATGGTGGCAGGCAATCGGCAAAAAAACCCGAAACATGGTACGCAAAGCTGAGAAAAGCGGAATAAAAGTCAGCAAGGTTGAGCCCAGCGATAAGTTAGCTGAAGGCATCTGGAAAATCTACAATGAAACCCCCATTCGCCAAGCACGTGCCTTCACGCACTATGGCGAGTCAATTCAAACAGTCACAACGAACATGTACGCAGATAAAAACAACACCTTCATCGGTGCTTATTTGGGCGAGGAGCTTGTAGGCTTTGTCCAAATAGTCTACGGCGACCAAATAGCCATAGTTTCTAACATTCTATCTTTGCAGGTGCATTGGGATAAATCGGTAAACAACGCCTTGCTTGCCAAAACCATTGAAGTTTGCGCATTAAAAGGACAACGTTGGCTAATGTACGGTAGAATAGGAAACCATCCCTCGCTGGACAGGTTCAAAAACAATAACGGGTTTATTAAATTAAAAATCACACGGTACTACATACCCCTCTCAAAAAAGGGGAAACTGGTTGTACACTTGGGTTTGCATAAGGAACTGAAAGATTCTCTGGTAAACTCTGAAAATTTCTTAAAAAACCCGATTATTTCAGCCACAAACTGGGTCAGCAGAACGAAAGTTCAACTTAAGTTTCTTCTAAGAAAACTAAAGTAGAAGACTTGCCAAGAGTCGGTTTAGTTCTTGTTTGTCTTTGATGCCTCGAAAGATTGCTTTGCCATTGGAGTAGAGGCGAAAAGAAGCATTTTCGAAGGTAAGCTCAAAAATTATTCCGGCAATCGTGTTTTTGAGGGTTGCTTTTTTTAAAATGTTTGCGATGGCTTCATCTTTTTTTTCATACTTGAAAACTACTATTACGTCACTTTCTGCTCCGCAGGTTCCCTCGATTCGAGCAACATAGTCGTCGACGGTAGCCATTAGAGTTGCTCAATCTCCTTTAAAATTTCGATGAAGCGGTCCACTTCTTGTTGCGTGTTGTAGATATAGAAACTTGCCCGCGTTGAAGATTGCAGTTTGAAGAATTCATGCAGTGGTTGTGCACAGTGGAAACCGCTTCGCATCATTATGCCGTAATTATCAAAGAACAGTGCCACGTCATGCGAAGACAAGCCCTCGACAGCAAAAGGTATTATCCCTAATTTTTCGGAAAGATTACTTGGGCCATAAATCGTCACTTTGCTGCATTCATTCATTAGCTCAACTGCATATTTTGTTAAGTCCTTCTCATGGCTTAACACATTGTCCATTCCTAAACCTTCAAGGTACTTTACTGCTTCTCCTAAACCGATTGCTCCAGCGATGTTAGGGGTGCCGGCCTCGAACTTCCAAGGTAACTCATTCCAAGAAACACTGCATTGCTCTTTACTTTCGTTAATCGAAACTTCCTTTATCATTTCGCCGCCCCCCATAAACGGAGGCATATTTTCCAAAACTTCCCTTTTACCATATAGCACTCCGATGCCGGTTGGACCAAGCATTTTGTGACCTGAAAACGCAAGGAAATCAATGTTCAAGTCTTGAACATCCACCTTCATGTGGGGAACCGATTGGGCGCCATCAACCAGCATCAAAGCACCGTAGTCGTGAACAATTTTGCCGATACGTTTAACATCGTTGATTACGCCTGTGACGTTTGAGACCTGGCTTAGGCAGACAATTTTTGTTTTGCTGCAAATTTTGCTTTCAAAATCATCGTAATCCAATGTGCCGTCAGGGTTGACTTTGGCGTATTTGATTGTGAAACCCCTTAGTTTCGCAGTGATTTCCCATGGAACGATATTGCTGTGATGCTCCATCAAGGTAACTAATACCTCGTCGCCTTTGCAAAGGTTCTTCAGTCCCCAGGAATACGCCACTAAATTGATGGCTTCAGTTGTGCCCCGCACAAAGATGGTTTCGTTGGGTTGCTTAGCGTTGATGAATTTAGCGATTTCTTCACGGGACCTCTCGTAGAGGTCGGTTGCTTCTAAAGACAAGGTATGGACGGCGCGGTGTACGTTGGCGTTGTGGTTTTCGTAGAAATCTGTTATTGCGTCGATAACTTGTCGGGGTTTTTGGGTGGTTGCGGCGTTGTCAAAGTAAATTAGGGGGTTGCCGTTTATTTTTTTGTTTAAAATGGGGAAGTCTTGTCTCAGGGCTTGGGTATCTATTATTTTTTTTCTGCCTCAGGTTTTAGCCTCTTAGAGAGCGTTTTCGCTAGTTCTTCTTCTTCTAATGCTTGTTTTTCTTCGAAGGTATGTTCATTGGGTAACCAGCTGGGTGCTTCAACATTTTTTTGTGTGAAATATTGTCTTATTGCTCTTTTTAAGGCGCCGACGGCGAGGACTCCGCAGTGGAATTTGACGGCTGGTAAGCCACCTATTTCTTCTGTGACTTTTTTCCAAGTTATGTTGTTCCACGCATCTTCAAGTGTTAGGCATTTAACCATTTCAGTTACTATACTAGACGTGGCGATGTTAGCGGCGCAACCATAACTTTCGAACTGTGCTTTCTCAATTATTTGTTTTGCTTCATCGATTTTTAGGTAGAATGTTATCATGTCTCCGCAGGCAGGATTTCCCGCAACTGCTACGACTGTGGCATCTTCCATTTTGCCAAGGTTCTTTGGGTGCTGGAATAAATCCATAACTTTAGGGTTGTAAGGTAAAGGTATACGTGACATACTAATGTACTCCTGTTGAGCCAACTATCCCTCTAATACGATTGACAGCTGTAGGTAAAACACTAAGAACGTAAGCTATATCCTCTTCTGTGTGGCTACGGGTAACTTTCATAAGAATGCTGCCGTGTGCTTCTTCAAATATGCGTCCTATGGCGATAAGAACATGGCTGGGTTGTAATAGTCTTCTGCTGCAGGCGCTCCCGCTTGAAACATAAATGCCTTTGAGGCTAAGTTCAATTGTTAATGCTTCACCCTCTGCTCGAAGGATGCTTATGTTAGCGTTGTCGGGAGAACGTTTGTCGCCTTTTGGCCCATTAAAACGCAAGTCACCCAGTTCATTGAATATGCCGTCAACCAGCTTGTCGCGGAGGGTTCGCATTTTTGTGGTGTTTTTTTCAAAATTCTCAAACGCCAACTCTGATGCTTTGGTGAAACCAACGATTAATGGTGTGTTCTCGATGCCTGGCCAAAGTTTTTGGGTTCCAATTTGTCCTTCGAGGATGCGTTCCATGTTTACGCCGTCTCGCAGGTACAGAGCGCCCATGCCTCTTGGTCCTTGAATCTTGTAGCTGCTTGCGGTGGCTAAGTCAACTTTTAGGTTTTGCACGTTAAATGGGATTCTGCCGTATGCGTCTGATGCATCTGTGTGGAAGAGTGCTTGGGGGTTTTGGGCTTTAACGATGTCTACTGCTTCTTTGATGGGTTGGATTGTTCCGAGTTCGTTGTTAACTGCTGAAATGCTGACTAAGATGGTTTCTTTGTCTACTGCTTCTTTTAGTTTTTCGAGGTTGATGAATCCTTCGTGATCTACTGGGATTTTGGTGGTTGAGAAACCATATTTCCCCATCATCTCTGCAACTTGAAGTACGTTGATTGGTTCGATTTCTGAGATTACGATTTTTTTGCCCTTGCTTTTCTGTGCAAAGCAGGAGCCCATTATGGCTAGGTTATTGGCTTCTGTCTCGCTTGGGGTAAAAGTTATTTCTTCAAGCATTTTTGCGCCCATATATTTGCTGACTTTTTGGAAGCTGTTCATTATGACTTCGAATGCTTCCCAGCCGGGTTTGTGAGTTAGTGTGGGGTTGCCGTAAGCGGTTTTGTTGAAGTAAGGAAGCATCGCATCCACAACTTGCTGGGGAACGATGCAGGAATTTTCGTTGTCTAAGTAAACCTCATGCGTAATGCCTTCATGCAGTTTGAGAAGTTCTTTAACGTTTTCAACCATACAGTATCCTACCTGATATTTTGGGACAGATAACTCGTCACCCTTGCTAGTATTAGTTCAAGTAAAAAAACCTAGCCGCAAACATAATTCTAAACTTCGCCTTTACAAAAAAGCATTGGAGACAGACGAATTGAGGGCTAATCATGGAGGTACCCAAAGAAGTCCCAGCATAAGTGTATCTAAATTAGGTTGTTTTCTAAAAGCTTCAGATTATCCGTTGCTTCCCCGTTATTGAAGAAGTACCAATATGGCTCAAACTGTATAACTTCTGCACCCGTTGCTTTTGCTGCAAGCGCATGCTCCAACAGCAACGTGGCAGGCATATCCATTAAACTGGAGTTGTAGTGTGTTTCCCAGTACCAAGCTTGCACTGAAGCCCCCCAAAGAGTAAACATACCCTTAAGATATTGATAGCCAACTGTCGGTTGCAAGTCTTGAGAGTTTGTTGAGAAGGAGACAGTCGTTATGTTCTCATAGCCAATAATGTATGTTTGGACTTTACTGAATGTTTCTGCCTTCCATTCTGTCCAAAATACTTTGAGGTTGTGTGTTTGTGCGAAGGCAAGTAGGTCGGTTATGTAAGTTGTTGGTAGCGGTTGTTGGTGTTCTATATGCCAACTGACGACCTCGGCGATTCGCAGGTACTGAATATTACAAACGGTCATAGCTGCCGAAATATCATTGACCGACAACATCGGAATTGGTGAAGCACCGTCTCCACCTCCAAAAACATCAAGCATAATAGGGATTCCTTGAGGTCCGCCAAAGTTGGAGCTAAGCCAAGCGAGTTCTTGTGTCCAGTTAACATTCCCTTGATATTCTGGGAGAAGTAAAACTTCGTAGGTGTTATTGTCAAGGGCGAGTATTTGGCTATAAGTGTCAGTTGCGTTTGGCAGGTGACCCCAACTGTCGTTTTCTCCTTTTTCGCAAACGTGAAAAACCAAAGTTGGTAACTGTGATTTATCAATGTTAATTATGTCTATGAGGTCGTTTACTTGGTTTTGTAGTAGACTTATGTCAGAGTTTAAGGTGTTGATTTGGGTGGTTGCACTTGTGACTTGTGCTTGGAGATTGGTGATTGTTGATTTATCTGTTGATGATTGACTTTGAAGCGTTGTCATCTGAGACGATAGGGAACTCACTTGGCTTGTGAGGTTTGCTGTTTGGAGTGCCTGACTTGTTAGTTGACTAGTTAAAGTGTTGATTGTGTTGTTGGTTTCTTCTAATTGATTATTTTGCATTGTGAGCTGTGAGTTCAACTGGGCGATTGTTGAGTCCTTGCTTGCTATGGCATCGGTTTTTGCATCTAAATTTGAGGTGTAATTGGCTATTACACTGATTAGGCTGGCTGTGAGGAGGATGACGACGATTGTTGCTGCGATAGTTACTATTTTTGTGTTTTTGTTCATGGTTACCGCTTGTTTTTACTCAAGGCTATCCTTTTTAAGTCTTAGGAAAAAGCTAAGCAAGCCAACATAAAACGCCGCGGATAGCTGTTCTGGCCGTTGAGAATTTTATGTTATGATTTTAAAGTCTTACATTACAAATATTATAAAATAACGAAAAAAGATCCTGAATTAACCTAAATTTAAATAGCTCTTCCTAAAATAAAGCGGCATCAGGTATTCCTATGGCTGCAATGTTTGAAATAAGAAATACTGTAAATGGTAAATTTTACTGGAGATTCAAAGCAATAAACGGCGAAATAGTTGCAGTAAGCGAAGTGTACGAGACAAAACAGGGCTGCAAAAACGGTATCGATGGCATTATGAGTAACGCAATTTTTGCCACTATCAACGATCAAACAATCTAAACTAACTATTTTCTTTTTTTGAAGAACAAATTTTTGGTAATTGTTAACTGTTTTTTTATAATTTGACGCCAATAAACAGACGAAAAAGCTATAAAGTTACAAAAAAACTCTAATAACCCACCCAAACCCATAGTATCCATAAATAGAATTTATGGCGAATTCATGTTAAAGATTGCAGAGTTACCCGTATCCCAACCAGTCAAAGACATCCTCCATGGTTTGGGAATTATGGCGTTGTTTCCACCTCAAGAAGAAACCATACGGGCAGGAGTTCTCGAAGGCAGAAATATCGTCCTCGCCAGCCCCACAGCGTCAGGTAAAACCCTAGTCGCCGAACTTTGTGCTCTCAAACATATCTTAGAAAAAGGCGGCAAAGTCATCTACCTCTCGCCACTTCGCGCGCTAGCAAGCGAAAAATTCGAGGACTTTCACAAGTACACGTCAATCAAAAAAGGGGACGGCAGAAAAATTTCTGTGGGCATAAGTACGGGTGATTTTGACAGCGCCGACAACTGGCTTGAACGCTACGACGTCATCGTAACCACCAACGAAAAAGCCGATTCACTGTTACGGCACCGCGCCAAATGGATGGACAGCATCTCCTTAGTAATCGCCGACGAAATTCACCTCTTAAACGAAGCTGGACGCGGACCCACCCTCGAAATTGTGCTTGCAAGACTCTTGCAAGTCAACCCCAACATCCAAATTCTAGCCCTAAGCGCAACCATCAACAACGTAGACGAAATCGCAGGATGGTTAAACGCCAAGTACATCGTGACGGAATGGCGCCCAATCAACCTCAAAGAAGGCATCATACTAAAAGATGAAATCCAATACAAAGACGGCGAATCAAGAAAAATAGAGCAGGAAACCAACCTTCCCTTCATAAATTTGGTTCTAAACACGTTGAAAAATGGAGGGCAAGCGTTGATTTTTGCTTCGACGAGAAAGAATGCTGTTTCAGCCGCGAAAACCGTTGCGGGCCATATGGATAAAGCGTTGACTCCTAAATCAGGTTCAAAGTTGGTTAAACGGTCTTTAGAGGAAGAAGCCAAGAAGGTCTTGGAAAAAGAAGCCAAAAAAATATTGGAAGCGGGAGAGAGAACCCAGCTTAGCGAGGAACTTGCAGATTTAGTCCGTTGCGCCACCGCCTATCATCATGCGGGGTTGTCTGGGGCTCATCGCAAAATCATCGAGGACGATTTTAAAGAAAGAAAAATCAAAGTCTTAACCGCTACACCTACGTTAGCTTGGGGAGTTAACTTGCCCGCGCGAACAGTCATCATCCAAGATTATAGGCGCTTTGAAGCTGGACTTGGCAACTACCCCATAAGCGTGTTGGATTACAAGCAGATGGCTGGCAGAGCTGGAAGACCAAAATACGACAAATTTGGAGAATCAGTCCTCATCGCCAAAACTGCAGATGAAGAAGACTACCTCATGGAAAACTATGTTTTAGCTAAACCCGAGCGGATTTGGTCCAGGCTTGCTGTTGAAAAAATCATGCGTGCGCATGTCCTTTCAACAATTGCATCTGATTTTGCTCATACTGAGAATGGGATTTACGAGTTTTTCGGCAAAACCTTCTACGCATACCAATACGATGTAAAAGCCATAAAAACTGTCATCAACAAAATCCTTCGTTTCCTCCACGATGAAGAAATGATTGTTGTTGCAGGCGACAGTATTTTAGCCACCAAATTTGGTAAACGCATAAGCGAACTCTACATCGACCCTCTTTCAGGCGTTATCATAAGAGATGCCTTACAGAGTAAACCCCCGATTTTAACTGAGTTCAGCTTACTTCACCTAATCTCTCATACGCCAGATATGGGTCCAATTATGCGACCCTACCAACGCGAAATGGACAAATTAGCTATCCAAACGGAAGACCACAAACAAGAATTATTCATAGAACCCCCAGACCAATGGAGCGACCACATCGGTTACGCTGAGTTCTTGGGAGAAGTAAAAACTGCCATGGTCATGAATAATTGGATTGAAGAGTTGCCTGAAGAAAAAATTATTGAGCGCTTCAGTGTTCAACCAGGCGACTTATACCGCACAATAGAAACTGCCAAGTGGCTTCTGCATGCCATAGACGAGCTATCGACTGTTGTCGCTAAGAACAAGGAGGTTTCAACACTAAGCCATGAGCTTGTCGAGCGGGTTTCGAAGGGCATAAAGAGAGAACTCTTGCCCATTGTCCAGTTGGAAGGTGTCGGCAGAGTCCGCGGACGCATAATTTTCAACGCAGGATACCAAACAATCCCAGACCTCAAACGTGCCACTATAGAAGAACTAACCAACATGCCTTCGGTGGGTCCAAGGCTTGCAAAGAAAATTAAGGAGCAAGTCGGAGGATTTGTCAAGAAGGATGAGTGGGAAAACCTGGATAATGCCGAGGAAGCTGAGCAAAAAGGCTTGTTTGATTTCTAAACGCCCTTAGCGAACCGCTCTGCCTGTTTGATTGCGGTGCCCAAGTAGTTTTTGGGGTTTAGGGCTTGGTCAATTTCTTTTTCGCTGAGTTTGTTGCTTACGAGTTTGTCTTCGAGGAGTACCAGCTTGAACGCTTTCTTTTCAAGGGCGCTTTGGATAGTTAGTTTCCGCAGCATTTCGTGTGCTTCCTGCCTATTCACGCCCTTTCTTGTCAACGCCATCATCACTGCCTCCGACATTGCACGTCCCTGCGTCAACGAGAGGTTCTGCAGCATCCGCTCGCTATCAACTCGCAAGTTAGCGACGATGTTGCATGTTAGGTTAAGGATGTAGTCTAGCAAGATATTTGATTCTGGGAGAATGAAACGTTCAGCTGATGATTGGGTTAAGTCTCGTTCATGCCAAGTCACCATGTCCTCTAAAGCGGGAATAGATAGGCTTCGGACGATTCTTGCTAAGCCGCAGACGCGCTCGCACGTTTCAGGATTCTGTTTGTGGGGCATAGTTGAACTGCCAACCTGTTTCTTTGCCTCAAAAGACTCAAAGAGTTCACCGATTTCGGGTCTTTGCAATTCGCGAATTTCGGTTGCAAAATTCTCAAGCGAAGAAGCCACCGCTGCGTAAATGCAAACGAGTTCCGCATAACGGTCTCTTTGTACGATTTGGGTAGAAATCTCAGCCGCATGCAGACCTAGCCGTTTCATCACAAGATCTTGAATCTGTTCAGCATACTCTCCTAAACCCGCCTGTGTACCTACGGCGCCACTTACTTTTCCGACCAGAACACGCTTCTTGCATTCTTCTAACCGCTCTATGTGCCTGTTAATTTCATATCCCCAAACCGCAAACTTGAAGCCCAAAGTAATGGGTAAGGCGTGTTGGCCGTGGGTTCTGCCAATCATAACAGTACCTTTATGCGCCAACGCTTGTTTCTTCAGGATAGCTTTGAAATCTGTAAGCTTTTTCTTGACAACGTCTAATGCGTCTTTTAATTGTAGGGCGTTGGCTGTGTCTACAATGTCGTAGCTTGTTGCTCCAAGATGGACATAGGCGCCGCTTGAATCACAAACTTCAGATAAAGCGCGCACTAATGAAGCGATGTCATGTTTAATCTCTTTCTCAATAGCCTTCACGCGTTCAACCTTAACGTATTTGGTAGAAGCCATCTCAGCGATTTTTTCAGCATCCTTCTTAGGAATGTTACCTACTTCAGCATGCGCAAAAGCCAAAGCAACTTCAACATCCAGCAGTTTCTGAACCCTTGTTTCTTCATCGAAGATTTTGAGCATTTCTGGCGTTCCGTAACGACCAGTATCGATTGGCAAGATAGGCAAGTTACTGTTACCTCAAAGCTATGGTTATGCAGATTAAACATTAATGTTTTACCAATACACTAGCTCATTGCATGTAGATTTGGTGTATTGAGAACATGAAAGTAACAATGGCAGTGTTAGACAAAAACGGCGACAGCGCCGTTACAAGGGTTCTTGACGTTTTAGATTCGTTTGACTTGTGGGTGCCTTCACATCTCGGATTAATTACTCCTAAGAAAGGGTTATTGGAAAAAAACGTTGAAATCATCAAAAAACAGGGCTTAAAGTCTTCAACTGTGACAGGTTATGTTACTTCCAAACCCAAGTCAATGAGCGATTATGAGCATTTGCAGTTGGATGCTTCTGCTTTACTCTTCGAGGGCAGAGTATACTCGCCCGTTCCAAAAACCGCTGTCACAGAACAGTCTGCTAAAGAACCGCAACATTGCGAAGCCGCTCTCCAAACAATAATCCAGCAAACCGATGGTGACTACTCATTCCTAATGCTCAAGGAAGGTTGGATTGCGGCTGGAAGAGACCCCATAGGTGTTCAACCACTCTACTATGGCGAAAACAGAGACATAACAGCCTTAGCCACAAACCGCACTGCCCTCTGGAAACTCGGAATTGAAAATCCCCTATCATTTCCACCTGGAAATCTCGCATTTGTCAATAAGGAAGGTTTCAAATTCAAACCCATCAAAACCTTAACTTACCAAGAACCTGCACAAACAACGATGGATGATGCTGCAAAGCATCTTCAGGTTCTTCTTGAACAATCAATCCAGCGGCGAGTACAAGGCTTAAAAGAGGTTGCTGTTGCGTTTTCGGGAGGGTTGGATAGTAGTTTGGTGGCTTTTTTGGCGAGTAAATGTGGCGTCAAAGTTAACTTGCTTCATGTAAGTTTAGAGAACCAAGATGAAACCGAAGAAGCCATTGAAGCCGCGGAAGCGTTGAATTTGCCCTTACAGGTGGATTTGTTCAAAGACTCCGATGTAGAAAAAACATTGCCTAAAGTGGTGGAGCTAATTGAGGAACCTGATCCCATTAAAGCAGGCATTGGGGTGCCCTTCTTTTGGGTTGCTGAAAAAACTGTTGAGGCAGGCTTCAAAGTCCTGCTTGCTGGGCAAGGTGCGGATGAACTCTTCGGAGGCTACCAACGTTACGTGAACGAATGCTGCAAAGAAGGCGGGGAGACTGCACGAAAAACCATGTTTAACGATGTCGTTAGGATTCATGAAAGTAACCTTGAACGGGACATGAAGATTACGAGTTTTCACGATGTTGAGTTGCGTGTGCCGTTTGGTTCCTTTGATTTAGCTGAGTTTGCAATTAGTTTGCCTGTGGAATTGAAAATAGAGCGCAAAGTCGACACACTACGTAAGCTTGTGCTGAGGAAGGCTGCCTTGAACGCTGGGTTGCCTGCCAAGATAGTGGATAAACCAAAGAAAGCAGTCCAGTACTCAACTGGAACAAACAATGCAATAAAAAGAATATCGAAAAACCATGAGAAAACAGTCAACGAATACATAACTGAACTCTTCCAACGATCCAAAAAAGTCCCCTAAAAGCCATCATTGATGTTATGGGGTTTTAGATGGGTGCAAAAAAGTTATTAGAGTTCAGACTTTTGATTATTGGCGGTGGCTTAATTTAAGTGGCCTTTGAAATTCAAGAGTTACCTGACGTTATCAGAGTTATTGTCCTATTGAACCTCAGCAAAGGCATCAAAATAAAAAAGTCAACCCTAAAAAAGCGAATTGATCGCGTCTGCGTTAATTATGCCTGCATCGAAATGAACGAGCTCGACAAAGCATTAAAAGAAATGTCAATTGAAGGGCTCATTGTCGAAAAAGACGATTTGGTGCAGTTAACGCCGCAGGGCCAAAAACTTGGCAAAGAATGGGAAAACCTCCTGTTAAAAAAAGAACCCATCATGGAGATTGTCGCTGGCCTAGTTGACGGCTCCATAACTAGCCTAGTCGTCATTCTCTCAGCCTTTATAGCTACCTTAACCTCAAACACGACTTTTCTTAGCAACCCAAAAACTGTAGTTTTCGCCGCATTCCTAACGCTGAGCGCCGTCGCCATAACCAACTTCTCCAGCTTCCTACTCGGCGGAATCACCGAAGACCTGGCCGACATCATGACGTTGCAAAACCTGATGAACTACAGTTTAAGCGACATACCAGACAAAAAAGAACGTGATAAATCCCTGTTGCTGGTGCAAAAACTGTTCACTTTATTGGGCAAACAAATCCATAGATCGAATCTCTACGCAGCAATAATCTGCGGCACCACGACATTTATTGCAGGCATTATACCAATAGCAGCCTACATACTTCTTCCGCCCTACTACAACGTTGTTATATCATTAATTCTAGTTAGCGCTATAGTAGGTATCTTCTTGGTTCGCTACCGCTCAAAGAAAACACGAGTCAACTGGAAAATAACTTTAGCGGAAACCTTGGCGATTGTGATAATTGCAACTGTGGCTTCTTTGCTATTAGGCGGAGCATAAATACTTAAGTTAATTGTGGTGCTCAATCATCAAGCACTTATCCATAACCACGATTAAACCCGCTTTTCCTGCCGCTACAGCCGCCTGCTCATTAATTATTCCCAACTGCATCCAAACCACAAAAGGTCTGCCAACAATGGATTTTAGCTGGATTGCTTGTTCAACGATCGGCGGCACATCCTCCGCTTTCCTGAAAATGTTAACTATATCAATGGTTCTCTGGATTTCAACGGGAATGTTGAGGAGGCTTTTGTAGCATTTTTCACCTAAAACATAATCAACAAACGGATTCACGGGTACTATGCGGTAACCTTGTTGCTGCATGTAAACGCTGACTTTATAGCTGATTTTTTCAGGGTTCTTGGATAATCCGACGACTGCAATAGTTCTGGTTTTTTCAAGAATATCTTTTATTTGGTTCTTACTCAAATAATTTATTCCTTCCAAAAAAGCTTACGGGGTCGACTTTTCGATGATGTCTAATAGGACAAGGGGTTACTCAAAGCCAGCTAAAAGGTTTTTTAATAGATATTATTTTTTGTTATTCTCGGCAGAATAGGCATTTTTCTGCCCATGCTTGGGTCATTTCTTTTTGGCAGTTGGGGCACATTAGGCCTTTTTCTCTTACGGCTTGGCAGGTTTGGCAGAAGAGTTTGAGGAATTCTGTTTTGTTGTCTGGTTGTTTTATGAGGTGTGTTACCATTTGGTCTATTAGGGCTAATATTTCGGGGGTGGTTTCTATGTTTAAGAGGTTGCCTCTTTCTCGTCCGATGTACCTGCTGACTGCGGACTGTGATAGTCCTAGGAGGTCTGCGGTTTGTCTTTCGTTTAAGTCATGTTTTTCGACTATGGATCTTGCCATTATTGCTTTTACTGCTGGTAGAACTGTTTTTACTGCTACTTCGCATGGGAGTATCAATTTTTGCACCAATTACTGTTATTTTTCGGGGAAACTTATTTAAATATGCCGGCTGTCATAACTTATGACGCGTGTCAAGACGGGTGGCAGCTAAAATAAAATAACACTAAACGCCCAAATCACCACTCAACTTGACATGCCAATAAGGAGAGAGAAAAAAAATGGGTAATGTATTATCATCAATCAAGAATAGCGAGCGCAACAAAGACTTATCCGGAATGCTCAAAACACTTGACGCAGAATGCAGGAACTGCGCACCCACATCCCCTCTAGAATGCATAACTCGCTGTCAGGTTTACAAACTAAAAAATGAACTTAGAAAACTTCGAGAAACAATGGACAATCCAAACTACATAAAAGAATTATTTAACGTCTTAAAAAATCAAACAAGGCTTCATATTCTAAAAGCAATAGTTAACGGCAGGTATTCGGTCAGCCAGCTTCAACAAGAACTAAAAAAAACAGGACACTCACACAGCCAAGATACCATAAACGAAGAATACCTTCAACCTTTAATGGCAGTTGGCTTAGCAACTGAGTCCCGAGATGAGTACTATGCAACCACGTTCGGTGGACGCTTGACAAATACACTTGGTAGTTTCCCTGATTTTGCAGAGATGTTGCCTGCCCATTCCGAATGCTACGAGGAAACAGTTCTGCGTGCGCTACTGATGGGGCCAAAAACCTTCGAGCAAATAGAAACTTTAATCTCATCGAAGATAGCGTCTCGAATACTCAAACGTTTACGCTCGGTTGGTTTAATAGAAACACCCGAAGACAGAGATTACATTTTCTTCTTCAAATCTAAACGAGACCCATGTAAAGAAACCTTCACAGATACCGAACGGAAAGTATACGAATCAATCTCAGCCGATGGGAGTTCAGCTGGAAAACTTGTCAAAGAAACTGGATTATCCATGAGGAGAATCTACAAATACCTGAGAGGCTTAAAAGGCAAAAAACTCGTCTTTATACGAAGAACCCCCAAAGCCTACGGATTAACTGGAAAAGGCGAAATTTTAGCCTCAGTCCTGACGGAGTTGCAGCAAATAGTCGATGAGACTTGGAGCTTTTCACAGCAAGTCATCAATAGCAACGAGAACGCTTAGCAGTCTACTTTTCTTTTTCATCCGCCGCCGGGAGCCCCATGGAATGGAACATTTTCCCAGAGCATCTTCCACCAATCAGCCTCGGTTATGGTCTCGCCATGAACGATTATTTCCAAAACCATCTTTAACATTGCATGGTGTCTAACCTCGTCATTCAAGATGGCTTTCAACAGGAAAACAACTTTCTCATTCTCGATGGAAGGGATAATGATCTGGAGTTTCTGAATTAATTTTGCTTCAATTTCAATATGCTTTTTAACCAATGTTCTTTGCTCGTCAAGATTATCCTGGGTTAAAGCAGTGGAAGCATCAGTCAACAGGGTAATGGCGGATGAATAGAGTTCTGCATGTTTCACAGAATCCAAAGATACGCCCTTCAAAACACCTTTAACAGCTGGGTTTTTCATACCGACAAGCGCTTTCTCTAGAGAAGCCACTATTTCATTTTCAACAACAATCTGGTTCTTCAAAAAATCAAGGAGATCTTTCTTTTTTTCCATAACATTTTCTCCAACGGTTTTAGTGTTAAGCCTGATTCATCAAGCTTTCGGAAACCTTCCTTCCAAGGTCTTTGCATGCATTGAGGATATTTTGGTCGGGACTGTATTTGGCAAGTAGAGGCGGTTCAATCACTTGCATCTCAAACTTGTACTTCATAATTTCCAAGATAAGCTTTGAAGCTTCACCAGTCCAGCCATAGGAACCGAAAGCTGAACCTAATTTGCCCTTTAAATTTAGGCCCTGCAGAGCAGCTTCCTCAAAGAGATTCTTGAAATCTACAGGTATATCGTGATGGTAGGTTGGTACACCGACAAGGATAGCATCATAACTACTTAGACTTTGAGTGTCAATATGAAAATTTAATTCTACTTCAACATTTCCGATATTTTGGGTCCCTTCAGAAACGGCATATGCCATTTTTTCGGTATTTCCAGTTCGACTATAATAAAGAACAAGTATTTTTTTCATAGGCAAAAATTGAACAGTAAGTTATTTCAACATTTTGCCTTTGTCAATGCAAGTTGAAGAATTAGAATTAGGGTTTTTATTGCTCTTTATAGCATTGATCTCAAAGTTACTTTTGCTCTTCTAAGTAAAATTTTGGTTAAGACATCCACTTTTGTTTCCTCTACTTTTGCTACCTTTCTTGCCAATTTCTTTTAAGAATTCTGAACCTCTTTCTCTCGCCACTTTAACGCCGCCTTTTCTACCAGCTTCCTGGCTAGACATTTTCCCAAATTCTCCGGTTTTATCACCATAACAATTCACCTCCAAAATTAAACCCAAAACACACATTTGTTATTTTTGAAAAATAATAAGAGAAGAACACCTCCCTATGGTTTATGAACAGCAAAACTAAAGGTTGGCTTATCAACAATAAGGATTTTAAAAAGGGGATAGGAATTTATAATCAATAATAAACAAACTGCGAATTAAAGAAGATGGGCAAAATCCTTTTAAAGAAATTATTCTACTTCATGTATCTTTTCTTCTTGAATAATACTTCGGACTCTTTGTCCCCCCTTTCGGCCAATTTCACTGTAGAATTCTCCTCCATGAGTCTCAGAAGTTCGGAGACCGCCTCTTCTACCTGCTTCTGCAACGGTCATTTTACCTTTCTTTTCCTCCAAAAAATCACCTCCACCAAAAAATAACTAAGTTTAAAGAATGGAAAAAATAAGCTTAACCAACAGAATCTGCTTTACAGTATCTCGCTTATTCTTCCTCATGCTCCTTTCCCGCTTGGATTAATCGTCGGACTCTTTGACCGCCTCGGTGACCCGCTTCTTCTAAACTTGTTTTACCCACTGCTTCAGCTGAACCTTCGTGTTGTTTAGCGCGTTCAGACCCTCCTTTGCTGCCAATTTCACTGTAAAATTCCGGCCCACGTTCCATCGAGACTTTTTCCCCGCCTTTACGTCCGATTTCTTCGTAAAATTCTCGTCCATGGGTTGAAGCGGTTTTTTCGCCTCCTTTTCTGCCAGCTTCGGCAACGGTCATCTTGCCTTTTCGTTCTTCAATTCGAGTACTCAAAAAATTCACCTCCTATTTTAACAACGGAAAGTTAACATGAAATAATGCCGAATGACCGCTCATAAACTTATGTTGTAGTTGCATAGCAGTAACAGCCAACTAAGCGTCAAATAAAAATGGGTATGATGGATAATTTGGGCGAAAATCAGCTAACAGCACGCTTGCTAAGGGGAAATCTGCATTATAAATTAATTTAGAAGTGTGTGCACAATTTAATTTTTATACTTTGTCAACTAATTGTTGATTGAGCAGGTCTGGACTGGAACCCGTAAATACCATTGGTTGGGTGTCTCACAGGCTCCATAACCTTTTGTTATTGGGTCAAGTCCAGTACTTGCTTATTGTTTTCAAGCTTTCTTCGCCGACAATGATCGACCTTATTGCTTCAGCATCATAACTTATCAAGCCAGCCATAACCATCGCCGCCTTCTTTACCAAACCCCTTGGCCAAACCCAACATTGCCTAAGCACATTCTCTTTAAGATGCCCGTTAAATTGCTCAACAACGTAGCGTTTAGTCTTCAAAAGAAGTTTATGCTTGATTTTCTTGCGTTTGCCCCTTCTTGGGTTGGAAGCGATGACAGGTTCTGCATCGATTGCTTCGACGGCTTTGTTGTTTGTTTTTGAGTCATAGCCTGCATCTGCCAAAACGTAATCTGCCTCCAAATCCTCAATGAGCTTGGGAAGAAACGGTGAATCATAACGGTTACCCGGTGTAACAACTGCTCTTAAGGGGAGTCCCAGCTGGTTTACGGCTGTATGGAGCTTGAAGCCCCTGAATTTTCCCCTACTTGTGTGACCCCATCTAGCTTCCATATCGTATAGGTCCACTAGTGGCGTTGAGTCAACGATTAGTAGAGTAGTTGGAGAAACAAGCTGAAGTATGCCAGATACTTTTTCAAAGGTCGTTTCAAGAACATTGAGGTAGCGTCTCCACCATCTTCCAACAGTGGTTCTATCAGGTATTCTGTATAGACCAATTGTTTTGGCAGCGTCTGCATGCTTCTTGAGGTGTTCAACGACGCGTGTGTCGTTCTCTAATCCCTTCAATCTAGCGTAAACGAGAACTCTTAAGGCTCTGAGTCGTCCGTATCCTGGATTTCCGCGTCTTTTTGGCTCTGCAGAAACGATTGCTTTGTTGACGAATAGCCTGACAACTTCACAGGCTTCCATATTGAAATATAACTGGGAAGCAGCTTAAATTCTGCACACCCCTAATTAATTTAAATATGCCCGGCATGTCAACTAAATAATCACTGGGTACACTGAATGAAAATACTTCTCATAAATCCGCCGCAGACGTTTTATCCAGGTTCAGAACCTCCTGCAGGCAACCTACCCATTGGTTTAATGTATGTAGCTGCCGTTCTAAAGAAAGCTGGTTACCAAGTTGAGATTTTAGATGCTTTCATGGCAGCTACTTTTCAGAAGAACGGGGAAATCGTAACAGTTGGTATGCCCTTCGAAGAAATAAAAAAGGAAATTCAAAGTCGCAAGCCACAAATCGTGGGCATAGCGGGGCCATTTACCTGCCAAATAGAAAACTCCATAAAAATAAGCAACCTAACCAAAGAAGTTGACTCGAAAATCTTAACCGTAATTGGTGGTCCACACGTTACCTTGGTGCCTAAAGAGTTTTTAGAAGAAACAAAAAACGTGGACATAGCTGTCATAGGCGAGGGCGAATATGGCATGCTTGAGGTTGTCCAAGCGTTTGAGGGCAAAAAACTGCTTAAAGAAATCTTGGGAATTTCTTACCGTCAAAACGGCGTAGTTGTTGTAAACCGTTCTAGACCATTTATGAAAGATTTAGATGAGTTACCATACCCCGCCTACGACTTGGTAGATATGGAGAAGTACCTTAACCCCCAGATTGGTTACCGCAGTTTCCAGGACAGAGCTATATCCATGATTACAAGCCGCGGTTGCCCATTTAACTGCTGTTTCTGCGCCGTTCATCTACACATGGGTCAGAAGTTCAGGGCGCATTCCGCAGAATATGTCGCTAGATCACATTCAATATGTCGTTGACAAGTTTAAAGTTAAAAACATCTTTTTTGAAGACGACAACTTAACATTGGACGTTAAACGTTTCGAAGAAATATGCGACGGAATAATTGAACGGAAGATAAAGATTGGTTGGGAAACACCAAATGGAGTGCGGGCAGACTGCTTAAATTTGGAATTGCTTAAGAAAATGAAGCAATCAGGAGCCAACAGCATCTTCGTTGGCGTCGAATCTGGCGATCAACAAATCCTCGACAACGTTATCTGCAAAAGTCTCGACCTTAACCGCGTTGTCGAATTCGCTAAGAACGCCCAAAAAATCGGGTTAAAAACAGGTGCCTTCTATATCATCGGGTTCCCAGGTGAAACCAAAGCGAATATGCAGCGAACCATCGATTTTGCTCTGGAACTCAAGCGCAAGTACGATGTGGGCATGCACTTGTTCGCTGCAACGCCGTCTTATGGTACGCACTTGTTTGAAGAATGTAAAGCTAAAGGTTACTTGCCAGCAGATCTATCGTGGAACAGCTTTGCCCAGGCACGACAAGCCAAAGGCATGCCCCTGATAACAACCAACGAGTTTACACCTGCCGAAGTCAAAGAAATAGCAGCCAAAGCACTTGCCGAGTACAAGAAATTATCTCTGTTAGGCCATATCAAGCATCCTGGAAAAGCACTTAAAACAGCCTTTAAACAGCCGCAACTTATTCTAAAATACATTAAAAACCTGTTTTAACAAGAGTAGCGGGCCACCGGTTTATTCTTAGGCTCCTATTTAACGCCATTGGCGCGTTTATTCTTTACAGCTATTATTTTGTTTTTTCTTTTTGTGTGAGTGTGGTGCCTTAATATTTGCACATCACACTTGTGGCTTTGGATTGTTTGTTTTCTTAGTTTAGGTTGTCTTCCTGTTGTATTTTTGAGTGTGAAAAGACGGATTGCTCCACACAGTTCAACATGGAACCTACGTTGAATAGTGTGGGTGTGAGTATGTAAGCATGTTAGCGACACTATTAGTAACTACAGTCCAACCGCAAATCAAGGTCTAAGTGCAAAAACAATGGCGGGCCCGCTGGGATTTGAACCCAGGATTCTCGGCTCCGGAGGCCGATGCCTTAATCCGTGCTAGACTACGAGCCCACAATGCCAAACAAACATGGCTTGCTGATTTAAAGCTAACTTATTCTTGGATTAGTTCTTGGTCTATCCACCAAGCCTTCTTTTTGCCAGACCTCTCACCCGCATAGTATTCGACAATCGATTTTCCAGCTTGTTTTCTGGAGTTTTTCTGAATTTTCCGCAATCGGTTTAGAATAAGCCAACGATTTGTTTTGACATAATCCGCCAATTCAGGCGTGGTAGCGGATTTGTAGTGCATTAGGTACTCCATTATTTTATGGTCCACCTCATCAATGCAGTAAGTTTGGGGGTCAATTTTTCCATGTTGGAAAGTTAGAATTTCGAGGTCGGCAAGGTATTTTCTGATTTGCCCAAATTCCTGCTCGATTTTGCTCATCCGTTCCTGCAGAGCTAAAAGTTTATCTGCTTTGGGTGTTTTCTGCAACTTTTCGCTAATAGCCTCCCTGATAAAATTGCTTCTGTCACCTTCAGGAATGCGTAGCGCCATTTCTTGGTAGACTTCTTCAAGGAGTTTTACTGTAACTATTCGGGTTTCACTCATCGCAGGACCTCTCCAAGATCATATGGCTCTTTTATTATTTCATGGTTTCTCAATAGTCGCAGTAAATGCCAAGAAAGCATTGTAACTTGACTGAAATAGAAAACTCTTGGGTGAATCAATTTTTGGTTCCAACAAAACCCAAAATGTTTTATTAGGCACACACACAAAATACACGCACGGTGACTTATGTGATTGATTGGTCGCAAAAAGAGTTACTTATTTTGGCATTTGACCATCGAGCATCTTTCTTAGAAAAAATGTTTGGAATAAAAGGTCGTCAACCAACCCCTGAGGAAAAGAAGCAAATCGAAGACTACAAAAAAATGGTTTTTGAAGGCTTTCAGCTGGCTACAAAGAAAAGCGTTCCCAAAGAGATTGCTGGTTTGCTGGTGGATGAAGAGTTTGGCGCAGGTGTTCTGCGTGAAGCAAAGAAAGATGGGTTAATGTTTGCAATGCCCGTGGAGAAGTCAGGTCAAGACGAATTCGACTTTGACTACGGAGACGACTTCGCTAAACACATCGAAGAGTTCGACCCAACCTTCGTCAAGGTTTTGGTTCGATACAATCCTGAAGGCGCTGTAGAAATGAACAAGAAGCAGCTGCAACGACTTAAGAAACTCAGCGATTATTTGATCCAGAAAAAGCGAACGTTTCTCTTTGAACTAATAGTCCCCTCAACCGCAGCACAACTAGCCAAGTTAGGCGGATCAAAAGAAAAATATGACCAAGAACTACGCCCTAATCTCATGGTGGAAAGCATCAAAGAAATTCAGGCAGCCGGCGTCGAACCAGTAATCTGGAAGCTTGAAGGTGTTGATAAACCGGAATCTGCTAAGGCAGTAGTTAAGCAAGCCCAAAGCGGCGGAAGAAAAGTAGGAGTCATCACTCTGGGACGCGGCGAATCCAAAGAAAAAGTTCAGGAATGGCTTAAGGTCGGTGCAAAAATCCCTGGCATTATAGGGTTTGCAGTTGGCAGAACCATCTTTTGGGAACCGCTCGCAGACCACAAAGCAGGAAAAACTACTAGAAAAGTAGCTGTGGAAAAAGTTGCCCAGAATTACCAAGAGTTCACCGAGCTCTGGCTAAGGGAATGTAAAAGCAAAAAGGAGATAAAGAAATGACGTCGTTAAGATCACTATCGCCATCCCTAACTAGAATTACCACCGCCGGTGCAGTTGGTGCAGCATTACACATTGGAAAAGGAGACCCAGACAAAGTAGACCAAACCGCCTTAGACTTTTCAAGGGCAGTTCTAAACCAAACCGAAGTGGATGGAGAAGTAATCTGTTGCGAAGGCCCCAAAGACAACGCCCCCGCCTTTAGTTTCTTGGAAAAAGTCGGCACAGGTAAGGGACCCAAAGTAGAATTCATAATCGACCAAGTAGACGGCACAACCGCAACTTCCAAAGGAAAGAAAGACGCTATCTCAGCTTTGTGTTGTGCTCCTGCGGGCTGCTTGAAAGTTTTGCCAGACGACGGCTATTACTTCAAAGTTGCAACTGACGGCAAAGCAAAAGGAAAAATCAATCTCGATATGTCTATTGAAGAGATTGTGCAAACAATAGCTAAACTCAAGAATCGACCTTTGGCAAACTTCACCGTCATTATGCTTGAACGCGACAGACACAACGAATTGCTTACAAAACTAAGAAAGATGGGTGTAAGAATCATCCTAATAGCCGATGGCGACATCGGAGGCTCAATCGTTACATGCCTACCAGATTCAGGCGTTGACTTATTGATAGGTGCAGGTGCAGGTGCTGAAGCAACAATCGCTGCAGTAGCAGTGAAATGTTTAGGCGGAACAATGTTGGTTAAAGTTTGGAAGGATAAGAAAGACGATGCCAAACGGATGGACCGGTTAAAAGCTGCAGGCGTCGACATCAACAAGACCTATACTGAAAACGAGTTAGCTAAGGGCAATGAAATGATTTTTGCTGCTTCAGGAGTAACAAAAGGCGAAATGCTTGATGGCGTTAGGTTCACTGCTGGAGGTGCAATCGTCCAATCTATATGTACAAGGCTTCCCAGCGGCACTCTTGAATGGTCAACGACTAATCTAAAGTTCGGAGATCACCCAATCTATAAACAAATAACTTAAGAGCCCTTTTGGGCAAAATTCTTTTTGTTTTACTTTTTTAAAAAAAACAACAATGCATGTTAAGTGTGGGTGTGGGTATGTTCGTGTTCTTCAGTTGTAATAGGTTGACCTGATAATTTTGCCAATTCAAGATATCTTTGCTCAGCCATTTCATGTATTTGATTGCGCAAGTATTCTCCTCCAACATTTTTCTTCTTTAGCAACGCTGTTTTTTTAGCCAATTCCTCATCGCCCAGACCTCTGAACCAATTTTCAAAGTCGCCGCGCTGCATATGAAACTCGACGGATACTATATCAGTCCGATCAAGCTTGTTTGCGAAATCTTTCAAACTATGAGCATGGATGCTTAAGGGTTTTCCAACTGTAACATAGAAGTTGAATGCTTTATCATGGGGTGCATACGCAATTATCGTTGCAGCTTTTTCTTTGGTAATTTCGGGTATGCCAAGTGCTCTTTTTCCCTTCTCTGTTAAAGCGTACAGTCCCTTCTCGGGTAAATTCACGTAACCCATTTTGACGAGACCTAAGAGGTGCATGTTTACTGGCTGATACTCTCTTTTTGCTTCTTTGGCAATATCCATGGCTTTGAGTGGTTTCCCGTTTAGGAGCATGGATTCCAGTATTTCTTGTTTAATAGGCGATAAACTCATTTTAGGCACCTGTGTTAGTGGTATGTATAACGGTCTAATCAAAGTTTTCCTTAAACTTTGCTCTTAAAACAACGGTTTGTTGGATTTCAAGCTGTAGGACCATAAAAAGTAAAGCTTTAGTACAAAGGTTCCTAATTCTAACTGATTAATGGTGATTATACGACATGAAGATTGCTGTTTTTGTTTACGAGTATCCCCCAAAGATTGTGGGTGGATTGGGCACTTATGCTGCTGAGATTACTCGCAAGTTTGTCTTAAATGATCATGATGTTACAGTTTTTACAATGAACGATGATGCCGGATCATTGCCGACAAGGGAGATTTGGCGGGGAATAGAAATCCACCGTCCTCTCCATATTGACGTGTCCGATTCTTTGCCAGATGTAATTGCAGAAGACATACGAAAATGGGGTCGAGGAATTCACCTATTTGGTAAACTGATGGTATATAATTACTTGTCAGCAGCAAAACTGGTTAACGAATTAATCAAAAAAGAAGGCATGAAGTATGACATCGTTGTGGCTCACGATTGGCTTTCTGCCATGGGAGGCATCACGGTTAAACGAGAAACTGGCTTACCTTTGGCTTTCCATGTACATTCAACTGAGAAAGGCAGAACCTTAGGAACAGGTTCAAGCGTGGTTAGCAACATAGAGTTGCGTGCAGGCAACATGGCTGACTTAGTTGTTACAGTCTCCTATGCCATGAAAGATGAGTTGGTCCAATTAGGTTTTCCCAGAGAAAAGGTTCAAGTCAGCTACAACGGGGTTGACCCGCAAAAGTACAATCCTGAAAACGTGTCCAAGGAAAATATCCAAAAAATCAGAGCAAAATATGGCATAAGAGATGATGAGTTAATGATTCTTTTCCTCGGACGACTCGTCATGGTTAAGGGTGTTGATAAGTTGATCATGGCTATGCCGCATATTATCTCCAAGATTCCTAAAGTTAAATTGGTCGTTGTTGGCGTTGGCGACTTACAAGAATACCTATCTAACCTAACCAAAATGACAAAACTGGATGAGTACATTAAGTTCTGTTTCGACTTCATCCCCGAAGAAGAACGTATCCAACACTACGCAGCTTGCGACATCGCAGTTTTCCCAAGCCACTACGAACCCTTTGGAATAGTTGCCCTTGAAGCAATGGCTATGGAAAAACCCGTCGTGGTCGGAGCCGCTGGAGTTAGCGGCATGCGGGAAATTGTAATTTGCTGCGGAGAGGAACAATGCGGCTACCACATAGACCCAAATAACCCATCCGACATAGCATGGGGAGTCATTAGCGCATTAGAAAGCCCTGAAAAAAGGAAAATGTTAGGCAAAAACGGCAGGAAACGTGTCTTGGCAGAGTTCACTTGGAGCAAGATTGCACAAAAAACCGTGGAGCTCTACGAATCAATTGTTAAACGGTAACTGCTTTGCATGACGACTTTGAATTAAAGCGTCGAGTCGCAAGGGAAGCAGCGACCCTTCTTTATTTTGGAGCTGAAAAAGAGTACAAGCAAGCTAAGGAGAAAGCAGCAAAAACTTTCGGAGTTCATTTTTTGCCTTCTAACCTTGAAGTGGCACTGGAACTTGACAACGTTGCTGAGGAGAATGAAGGCCCAAAGAGGAAGGAGCGCTTAATTCAAATGCGCATAGAAGCATTGGAGGTTTTGTTTCTTTTAGAGGGGTTTTGTCCTGTTTTAATTGGGAGTGTTTGGCGTGGCACGATTAAGCAGGGAAGCGATATAGACATCGCCGTTTACGCCGATGCGCCAGAGGAGATCGTTAGTGTCCTCAAAGCTGGAGGTGTGAAGGTTTTAAAAACTGCTTGGACAACAGTGAATAAACGGGGAGCAACTCTGGAGTCATTTCACATCTACGCCGAAACCACTGATAAACATGGACTTGAAATTGTTGCACGGAGTCGTGAGGAAGCAGGAAAAAAACGTAAATGCGAAACGTTTGGCGACGAATTGAAAGGCTTAAACATCAAGGAACTCGAAAAAACACTCAGAACTAACCCCACTCAACAGTTTATTCCCTCATAATTTCCGTTGAAAACTGGTTTCTCATCAAAAAAGAAAATAAATGACCGCTTCAAATATTATTTTTAAACAACTGATGCAAGATGGCAATCGATAAAAAATCCATCAAGAAAATATTTCCCCACCTCTACAAGGAACTCGAAGCGGGAGAAGTTAAGGTTCCAATTAACGCTGTGCGTAAAAATCCGCTGGAAGCTGAAGAAGCTGCTATAGGCGGGGAATGTGAAGACTGCACTGAAGAAGAGTTTACTTCCTGCACTGAAACGCCCGACAAACTGCGTCATTTTAACCCTTCAGCCGTAGATTTTATTCGCCGATGTGACACGGTAGCGCAGGCGGAGGAAATCATCACTTACTTACAGAAGAAGGGCGAAATAATAGAAGAGAACGCCGAACAGATGCGATGCCAGCTCAAACGCGACGGCGTGAGAAGTTTTGGACCCAAAAAAGAAGAATACTATTACTTTAGAGAAGGCGGCATCTACTAGATCATTCTAAACCTTTCCGCTTCTACTAACAAAAGAAACGACTAACCAAGCCACGGCTTCTTAATCAGGTTATATTTGGATTCTGATAGAAATGCAATTTCATAAAACCAAGTAAGTTACGTCAGTATCGGCGATTTCTCGCGCCATTAGCCTATTAAAATTTAGTGCTTAACCTGTAGGACAGGGAGGTTGGATAGAGCAAGAGCTTTTTGAGCAGTAGAGTTTGCGCTTGGTATAGGCCTGGTTTTTTGGTCGGAAAATTAATAAGTCCATAGTTAATTGTACAAACAAGTAAACATAGGTGAATATTAATGGCGAACATTAAAGTAGGAATTAACGGTTTTGGAAGAATAGGAAGACTTCTCTATAGAGCAGCCATTGAAAAGAATGCAAAAATCGATTTTGTAGCCATAAACGACTTGGCAGACGCAAAAACTAACGCTCACTTGCTCAAATACGACTCCGTTCACGGACACTTCCCAGGCACTGTTGAAGTGAAAGGAAACGACCTAGTTGTCAACGGAAAAGACCTGAAGTGCTTAAGTGTAAAAGACCCCGCACAACTCCCTTGGAAAGACCTGGGAGTTTACTTAGCAGTCGAATCCACAGGATTATTCACTAATCGTGAAGGCGCAACCAAACACTTAACTGCAGGAGCAAAAAAAGTCCTCATTTCAGCGCCAGCAGAAAACCCCGATGCAACCTTTGTTTTAGGCATAAATGACAAAATATACGACCATGAAAAACACAATATCGTTTCAAATGCAAGCTGCACAACCAACGGACTCGCGCCCATCAGCAAAGTCTTAGCTGACAATTTTGGCTTAGAGAAAGCATTCATGACCACTTGCCACAGCTACACAAACGACCAGAAAATCCAAGACATAGTTCACAAAGACCCAAGACGCGCCAGAGCTGCAGCAATCAACATCATCCCAACAAGCACTGGGGCAGCAAAAGCAATTGGCTTAGTTTTGCCAAGTTGCGCTGGAAAAATGAATGGCTATTCCCTGCGTGTCCCAACCCCCGACGTATCAATAATTGACTTAGTTGCAGTGCTCGGTAAAGAAACAACGAAAGCTGAAATAAACGCAGCTATGAAGAAAGCAGCTGAAGGCGAACTTAAAGGCATATTGCAGTATACTGAAGACCCAATCGTTAGCACAGACGTTCTCCATAGCACTTACAGTAGCGTGTTTGATGCAGACTTAACTATGGTACTTGGCGAGAAAAGCAACTTCGTGAAGGTCTTCGCATGGTACGATAACGAATGGGGCTTTAGCAACCGCATGGTTGACTTCATCGAAATGATAGGCAAAAAAGCTAACCTCTAAACGAAGCGTAAACAAGCTTAAATCCATCTTTCTTTTCCTTTTTTAACACTAGAAGTGAATAAACATGGCAAAGTACAGAACACTAGACGATTTTAACGTTAAAGACAAAGTTGTCTTAGTCAGAGTTGACTTTAACTCAGAAATCGACCCAGCCACATTGAAGGTCAATAGTGACGTGCGGATTCGAGCTCACGCTGAATCAACCCTAAAAGAGCTCGCACAGAAAGGCGCCAAAACCGTGGTGCTTGCACATCAAGGCAGAAAAGGAGACCCAGACTACACGCCTCTAAAACAGCACGCTGAAATTCTTGGGAAAATCCTCCAATGCCCAGTAAAATACGTCGATGATGTTTTTGGCGACAGAGCTAAAGCCGCCATTAGGGACCTTAAAGGCGGGGAAATCCTGGTTTTAGAGAACGTACGAAGCTGGGACAAAGAAACCAAGAGCATGAGCCCCGAAGACGCAAGCAAAACTGAGCTTGTGCAAAACCTTGCGCCCCTTGCAGATTTTTTCGTTAACGACGCCTTCGCCGCAGCACACCGTGGGCACGTTAGCATGGTTGGTTTTACCGCTATGTTGCCGTCTGCAGCTGGACGCATTATGGAACGTGAACTCAAATCCCTCAGCAAAGCACTCGAGAAGCCTGAGAAACCGTCCGTTTACGTTATGGGAGGAGCAAAAGCCGACGACAGCTTGGAAATAAGCAAGTACGTTTTGGGAAAAGGCATCGCTGACTACGTGCTCACAGGCGGAGTAACTGGACAATTGTTCTTGGCGGCTAAAGGCGTTGATTTAGGCAAGAGCAACATGGCGTATCTGGCAAAGAAGGAACTAATAGGCTTGATTCCAGGCATCAAAGCGTTACAAGAACAGTTCGGCGACAAAGTAATGGTTCCAATTGACATAGCACTAGAAGTGAACGGGAAACGCAAAGAAATCCCGGCCACAAAACTGCCTACTGAGAACTCGATAAAGGATATAGGAGCAAAAACCGTTGAGGCATACTCTAAAATCATCGCATCTGCGAAATCCATCGTTGTCAGCGGACCAATGGGTGTTTACGAAAACAAAGAATTCAATTACGGCACCAAAAAAGTCTTCGAAGCCATCGCAGACAGCAAAGCCTTCAGTCTTGCAGGCGGAGGAAATACTATTGCAGCCATCAACGAGTATAGGTTGAGCAAAAAAATCGGCTACATCAGTACCGCTGGAGGAGCCCTCATCGAGTTTTTGATGGGCAAGAAGCTTCCGGGCGTTGTGGCTTTAGAAAATGCGGTTCAGAAAAAGAAAATCTAGTTTCTTTTCATTTTTTGTTTATCTTTTTTTGGATTTGTTAAAAGTAAACAAAGTTAGTTCCCAAAAAATCATTTAGGTTTTTGGTTTAGTATAGTTGTTTTCCGCAGTTGGGGCAGAAGCGTTCGTTTGCTTGGACGATTCTTCCACATTGTGGGCAGACTCTTGTCATCGGTTGCGCTTGAGGCTGGGTGTCCGCTACCTGTTGCGGTGGTGGGCCATATTGTTGTTGGAGCGGGGCGTATTGTGGTTGTGCGCCAACAAGTATGGGTTTATAGACTAATGCTAGTATGCCGCCGATGAAATCCAGCACAGACCAACCGCCAATTATTGAGAATATCAGGATTATGGCGCCCCACTTTGAATGCTCTATTGGATCAGATTTCAGTTTTGAAGCTGCATAAATAACGACCGCAGAACATATCGTAATCCAGATACCTACGCTGCCAATCACTTCAAAACCGAAACCAAAGGTGAATGCTCCCACAACTGCTCCCGCAACGATTAAGAATAAACCGCCAAGAAGTCCTAGTACGCCGCCGATCATTGATAGCCAGTATGCTGCTGTTGGTTGATTTTGATACATTTTTTCTCTTGTCCCAATGATGGAACCTTTCTTTAAGTTGAGGGTGTATAAAAAATTTGCGAGCACTTGGACGATTAGAAAAGAAACTTGGGCTTAATTTTTTCTGAAACCTTAAAAAGCAGAAAAATGCTTCAGAGGGGAAGAATTTGAGTTAGACTCTTGCAGATGTCGGTTAGGTCTTTGGCGATGTGGTCTGGTTCTTGCTTGCTCTCTTTTAGGTCCCTTAGCTTATTGAACTGCGAGGGGACAAAAACGGTTTTTAGCCCAGCCTCTTTGGCGCCTTTGATGTCTTCGATTGGGCTGTCGCCAATATAGACGGCTTCACATGCTTTGATTTGGAGTCTTTGTAAGGCGTCTTGGAATATCTTGGTGCTGGGTTTTCGCCAGCCAACTTCTTCGGAAACCACAACCACGTTGAAGAACTCGGCTATGCCCATTTTTCTTAGGCTCTTGTAGATGACTGGTGCATGGGTAAAATTCGAGATCAACGCCACTTTGCAGTGCTTTTTGGATTGTTTAACCAGTTTTTTTGCGCCTTCTCTTAGCTCGAGGGTATCTATGAAGTCTTGGAAAAAAACGTTCAAAGCAGCCTTTACCCGGGCGTCATCTGCCGTTACCTTAAAACCTAAATTACACAGCGCCTCGGCAACCCAAACCGCGTTCGTTACTTCCCGAAGTTGCTCGTAGCGTACTTTTCGGTATTTTTCATGCGCCAAATCGTAGGCACACAAAAACCTGTCTTTATCAACGTCAAATCCCTCCGTTACCATTGATTTGTGGAGTTTCTGTTTTGAGGCCTCCATGGTATAGTTTTTGCAATTAACCAAGGTTCCGATGTAATCGAAGATTACAGTTCTACAAGACATCTGGTTCACTTTTTTGTTTTCGCTGATTTTTTGATTTGCGTCATCGCTTTGCCAACCGCTGTATCGAGCAATTTTGTCGGGTTGCCGATTGCAATTTCCACTTGTGGGTCATAGGGGATTGCGCCAAGGTACTTGAGACCCAGTTTCCGTGTTTCCAGCTCAACGCTGTTACCCTTATCCATCTTCATGTTCTCGACGACACCGATTATGGGCATCTTGAGCTCGCAGAGAAGCGATACCTGCTTTTTGACGACTTCAAAAGCCAGAAGCGACGGCGTAGTGATAATTAAAAATTCTATTCGTGTTACAAGCCGCACCAAATCCAAAACAGCATCCCCGATTCCCGGAGGCATGTCGATTACCAAAAAATCCAGCTCACCCCACTGCGTAACCGAAAGCAACTCGATGAGTGCGTTTGATACGTCTGCTCCTCGAAGCGGCGATGGGTTGTCGCCGACAAAGTAGACAAGAGACATATAAGCTAAGTCCTCGAAGGTGGGGGGAACGATGCCTTTGTCTTCTTTTGGCTGTAGATTTGATGGGGTGCCAAGGATTATGTGGGTTGATGGACCCGTGAAATCTATATCAAACAAGCCTACCTTGCAACCCTTCTTGGCGAGGGAGAGCGCTAAAGCGGTGGCAACCATGCTTTTTCCGACGCCGCCTTTGCCGCTTGAAACAGCCACAATTCGTTCTATTTTCGCCAAACGCTCATTAATAATGCTTGTGCGCGGGTCAGTCAAGCTGTTTTTACTCCTTTTATGTCCTCAAGCCAGACTCCCCGTCCACTGACTATTTCAAAGTCAGGACTGCCACATTTTGGACACTTAACATAAGTGTGAGCGACCTCAGGCACAAAATGGATAGCTTCTGCGGTTGCTTTGTCGAGTTTTCTAAAATTAAATTGCCAAACGGTATCGCAGACCCTGCATTTGAGAGTGGATTTAGCCTTTAGAATGCGGAATTTAGCTTTCTTGAAGTTGTCCGGCTTCATTTGGTTTAGGGCAAACCGCAAAATCGGAGGCTCAACCTGCTGGAGATCCCCGACTTTTATGGTGACTTCTGTAATTTCCTTCAACTTTTCCTGCTGGGCAACTTGCTCTGCAGATTTAAGGATGGCTTCAGCCAATGCCCATTCATGCATAGAATAACAGGCTTTACGCAACAATAAAAGAATATTGCAGCAAAACACTGCATAATTGAAGTCTAATAGAAACTCTATTTATTACACAAGAGGTGGGTCGTATTGGCGATTTTTACAACAAAAAAAACCAGCCAAGTTAACTAAAGTAAGCAAGTTTAAATTTGCTCGCTTAATTCAACTTAACTTGTCTTGGTGGTTGCATCCTGTTAACCACCCAGAAGTCATGCTCTCAGATGCATCACACAACGTAGACTCAGATGGACAGTTAACTAACGAGCAAACACGACAACTCATCCGCCAACTTATTGAGGCATTGGCTGAATGGACCATTAGACTGAGAGGGCAATCACAGTAAAATTGCTTCACTCTTGCAGCGTAGACACTGCAAAGCCTTAAAATTGTCTGGTGTCACGTTAGAGTTTGGGCACTTAAAGTGAGAGTTATAGCTGACCTTCACATTCACGGTAAATACAGCCGAGCCACAAGCGAGCAGATGAATATTCCTGAAATCGCAAAGTACGCAAAAATTAAAGGCTTAAACCTCGTCGGCACTGGCGATTTTACCCATCCAAAGTGGCTAAAAGAAATTAACGAAACACTAATTCTTGAAGATGAATCGGGGCTCTTCAAGTTAATAAACAAAGATTCTTCTGTGCGGTTTATGTTGCAAACGGAAGTTTGCACAATCTTCAACTTTAAGGGTGAATCAAAAAAAGTTCACCATGTCATACTTACTCCGTGGCTTGAAACCGCCGAACAAATCAATGAACGTCTCCAGAGCTTTGGCAGTTTAAGCTCAGACGGCAGACCCATCTTAACGGCATCAGCATCCCAACTAGTCGAGCAAGTGATGGAGGTTTGTAGCGACAACATTGTTTTTCCAGCTCACGCCTGGACGCCCTGGTTCAGTATTTTTGGTGCCTTCAGCGGCTTTGATACTGTGGAAGATTGCTACCAAGATATGACCAAACACATCCACGTTCTGGAAACTGGCTTGTCGTCTGATCCAGCAATGAATTGGCGTCTGAGCAAACTTGACAAATACGCCTTGGTTTCTAATAGTGACTGCCACAGTTTTTGGCCATGGCGCATCGGCAGGGAAGCAAACGTTTTTGAGCTGGAAAAATTCAGCTACAAAGAAGTCATCAACTCGATAATTGCTAATGATTCCTCGCGCTTTAAGTTCACAATTGAAACTGACCCAGCATATGGTAAGTATCATTGGACGGGACACCGCAACTGCAAAGTATCCCTCTCTCCGGCCGAAGCCATAAAATTCGGCAACTTCTGTACAGTTTGCCACAGACCACTAACCAAAGGCGTTGAACAAAGAGTAGAAGAACTTGCGGATAGACCAACAGATTTCAAGCGTGCAGGCGCGCCTGGGTTTTTGCGGTTGCTTCCCCTCTCAGAAATTATCGCCGCAGTGCTTGGGACAGATTCGCCTTCAACGCAGGCAGTTTGGAAAAACTATAATCTGCTAACTGAAAAGTTTGGCGACGAATACACTGTGCTGATTGATACACCCTTAGACGCGTTAGCTCAGGTGGTAGATGCCCCCATGGCTCAAGCCATCGCTAAGGTCAGGAACGGAACCGCCAAAGTTACGCCTGGATACGACGGCGTTTATGGTCAACTTGTTTTAGGCGTCGATGTGCCGCCACAGGTTAAACTTAAGCCCAAACTAATCCAGCCAATCGTCAAACAGAAGAGCATGATCGATTTCTGGTAAACCCAACCAAATCCAAAACAAATCGTTTAATTCCCACAAACAAATCTAGTTTTGAAAAGGACAGTTTACTCTTGAAAGACCTTCTAACAAAAATTAACGACATCGCCACCCAAAAGTTTGGAGCCCAATACGCCGAAGCCAGAGCCCAAAAACTCTACAAAACCAGCCTCACCCTAAAAGAGGAACGCGTCGAAGCCGCCAAACATGGCATCGAAAACGGCGTAGCCATCCGAGTATTGATTAATGGTGCTTGGGGGTTTGCGTCTGTAGGCTCGTTTGAAAGCGCTATTTTAGATGGTGCGGTTTCAGATGCAAGCAAAATGGCTAAATTAGCCAGTGAACGACTGAAAACGCCAATTAAACTTGCCGACACTAAAGTAACAGAAGATCATGTGGTATCGAAGCCGAAAAAGAACCCAGCCGACATACTGATGGAGGACAAAATAAAAACTGCGCTGGCAATAAACAGAGCAAGTTTAGGCTTCAACAAGAAAATAAAAAGCTGCTCAGTAGACTATTTTGATTTAACGGGTTCAAGTTTTTTTGTGAACAGCGAGGGCACTAGTATTGAACAAGATAAGCTGTATGTTTGGGCAAGAATTACGGCGTCAGCCCAAGATGAAGGTGTTTTCACATTTAGCCGCGAAGAAATCGGCTCAACAGCAGGCTACGAAATCTTCGATGCTCAAGTGCCAGAGGCTTTGGGCAAGAAAGTTGCGAAACTTGCGATTGAACAGTTAACTGCGAAATCTCCAAAGGGCGGGAAGTTCCCAGTAGTATTGGGATCCAATGTGGTTGGTGTGTTTGTGCATGAGGCGTTTGGGCATTTGGCGGAGGCAGATTTGGCTCTCTCAGGCGGCGTGTTAGCAAGTAATTTGGGGAAAAAGATTGGGTCAAACTTAGTAACTTTTTATGACGACGGCACCATACCCAGTGCGTTTGGCACATTCAAGTACGACGATGAAGGCGTTGCAAGCCAAAAGACTTTGCTGATAAAAGACGGTGTCGTAACGGGCTTAATGCATAACCGTGAAACCGCACAAAAATTCAAAACTAAACCCACTGGGAACGCAAGGGCGGAAGACTTTCGAGTGGAACCCATCATTCGTATGAGGTGCACCTACATGGCACCCAGAGACCAAACGGTCGAAGAATTAATCGAGGATGTTAAGTCGGGTTATTATTTTAAGAGTTTTAGGGGGGGACAAGCAAATCTTGACGGCACCTTCCAAGTGGGGATCCAGGAAGGCTATGAAATTGTGAATGGGAAATTAGGCGCCGCAGTCCGAAACGCATCCATAAGTGGTAACACCCTTGAAACCCTCCACCACGTTAACGGGGTGGGAAAAGATTTCATGTTAGATCCTGGTCGATGCGGTAAGGGTCAGACAGCTTTTATTAGTGATGGTGGACCGCACATTAGGTTAAGTGAGGTGGTTGTCGGTGGCAGTGCTTGAGAAAAACGTTATGATAAGTTTAGCTGAGAACGTTGTTAAGGCAGCTCTGGGCAAGGGCGTGGCTGAGGCAGAAGCATACGTTTACGAGGGTCAAGCCTCAAACATCGGTATAGAACTGGGGCAAATCAGCAAAACCAACCGCATTATCGACCGAGGCTTGGGTATAAGAGTAGCTGTTAACAAAGCAATCGGGTTTGCCTACACAAACATCGTTGAGGACCCAAAAGCCGTTGAGAGCGTTGTTGTTAGCGCCTTGAGTGCAGCTAGGGCAAGTAAACCTGACCCCGACTGGAACGGGCTCCCACAAAAGAAACCTTATTCTGTTACTGAGAAGACTTTTGACAAAAAAATCGTTAACCTCACCTCAGAAGACCTAGTCCAAATCGCAGCGTCCATGCTGGATGCCGCTGGGCAGGTAGACAAACGCGTTTTCCCAATCGAAGGTGGCGTAGGCGCCGGCTACATTGCTAACGCCATTGCCAACTCAAACGGTATAGCAGGATTCGATAAGGGAACAGTTATTGAGTGCAGTGTGGCAACGTTGGCAAAAGAAGGCAACTCAGTTACGCCAGTCTGCTTTGAGTTTAACGCTGCAAGAGACTACAAACTTGACCCTTTCTGGGTTGGAAAAGAAGCAGCCAAAATGGCGCTTTCAGCCCTTAAAACCAAATCTGTGGAAACTAAATCAGGAAAAGTAATCCTTACACAATTCGCTTTGCAAGACCTTTTATCTTATACGTTAATCAACGCTATCCGAGCGGATAGTGTTCAGAGGGGTCAGTCACCGTTTAAGGGCAAACTTGGCGAAAAAGTAGCTTCAGAAAACCTCTCAATTTACGATGACGGATTGTTTGCAGGAGGATTGCGTACAGGTAGTTTTGATGGCGAGGGTATGCCACATCAGAAGACGTCAGTGATAGAGAAAGGTATCTTGCGCAATTTCCTTTATGATAACTACTCAGCTAAGAAGGATGGCAAAGAAAGCACCGGTAATGCTTCAAGAGCAGGATACCTCTCAACACCCGGCATTGACACCACAAACTTCCATATCTTGCCAGGAAACAAAACATCTGAGGAAATGCTAAGGGAAGTAGAAGACGGCTTAATTGTCTATTATCTGCAAGGCGCTCACAGCAGCAACCCAGTCAGCGGCGAATTCTCCGTCGTGGCAACACCCGCTTGGAAAATCAAGGACGGAAAAATCACCCATTGCTCCCGAGGCGTCATGCTGGCTGGCAACGTCTTTGAACTGCTCAAAAACATCAGTGTAGTTGGTGGTAATGAGCGGCAAATGGGGCAGTTGATTTCTCCTTGGATTCAAGTTGAAAATGTTAGGGTTATTGGGCAATAACTTAAGGTTTTAAGCTATTTGCCCAGAAGCTCTTTGAGTATTCGCCCAAAACGCCCTCATAGATATGTTTGGTTTGCAGGGCGATTTTTTCCCAATCATACTTTTCCTGAACCCGCTTGTATGCGTTGTCTCGGACATAGTTGGCGTAGTTTGGGTCAAGTAGAACTTTTGATATACCCCACGCTAAGGAGTCAGGGTTGTTGGGGAAAACCTTAACGCCTGTTTCGTCATGTTCGACGATTTCTGAAAGACCGCCGGTGTCAGATGCAACCACGGGGCTTCTTGCAGCCATAGCTTCCAACGCTACAATGCCGAAGGGTTCAAAGAGCGAAGGTACAACCGAAACGTCAGCAACCCGTTGCAGTTTAAGCAAAGTTGGTTCATCTATGAAGCCTTCAAAGAGCACTTTATGTTCCAAGCCCATGCTACGTACGATGTTTAGAAGCTGCTCTTTCATGTAGCCGCTGCCCACGATTATGAATTTTGAATTTACTTTGCTGAGAACTTTCGGGACAGCATTGATCAAAACATGGATACCTTTCTCGTAAACTAAGCGTCCGACGAAGAGAACGATTTTTTCTTCAGGCAGAGCAAACTTGCCACGGAAGTCCTTCAAGTCATCGTTACCGTCATAGTTGTGGATGTTTACGCCATTAGGAACCATGACTAATTTGTCGTTGGGTAAACCAAACGTGTATTTAACATGGGAAATCATATAGTCGCTGCAACAAATTACTTTCCACGCTTCGTATGTGAGCCATGCTTCAGTTTCATGGATCATTTTTTCGGCAGTGCTATGTAATCCGTCTCTTCTGCCCAGTTCTGTGGAGTGCATAGTTACTAAAAGGGGTTTTCTGAAAACATGCTTTAAGCCGATACCTGCGTTTGCCACAAGCCAATCATGAGCATGGAAAACATCGATTTTGTCAGCGATTTTTCTTGTTAGGGCAGCTGTTTCTTTCTGCATGTTCATGTTCATCAAATAAACCCATGTGGCAAAGTCGGGTGAGGGGTTTTTGTATGAGTCGATTCGGTAGACTTCTACACCGTCAATTACTTCGTGCGCGGGTGCGCCTGGAAAATCGCAGGTTACAACATACACTTTAACGTCTTGTTTAACTAAATGTTTGGATAAGAAGTAAATGTGGGGGGATATGCCTCCGATGACTCTTGGCGGATACTCCCAGCTCAGCATCATGACAGTTAGTTTATGCTTCATTCTTTTGTCTCCGCCACTTTTCTGTACACCATTAGGACTTCTTTAGCAAATAAAGTTGGATCTGGTGAAATAACAGTTATTTTATCTTTGGGAACATTGTAAATTCGCATAACTTCCTCTTTCATCCACTCGGATTTAACGCATACTGCAGCTGCTTCAAAGAAACCCAACCACTCAATACTTTTGATTGCCATGTTATAGGAGGCGTTTGCGTTTGGGGAGCGATGGTCTTCGAGACTTTCAACCGAGTAAACGAAGGGTATGCCAAGACCGTTTTTGAGGGTTACAGCTGCTGGAACGAAATGCCAATCGTGGACGTCAATTAGATCCACTTTTTTGTTTGATTCATAGATAATGTCTGCCGCAACCCGCTCGACTTCCTGGTTGAGTGTTAATACCCAAGTTAAAACGCCTATGTGGTTCCGAACGGGGTTGGCTACTCTGAACGCTTTTACTCCACTTGGTTCCTGCGTTCGGCCCGTTGCGGAGTCATCGTAAGTTACAACGTTAATGTCCACTTTGTTGTTGGCAAGTTGGGTTGATAAGGCGCTGACGTATCCAGAGAGTTGACCTACTACTCTAGGCGGATACTCCCAAGAAAAGATGATGGCACGCATGTTTCCACTACGTGAAGAGCGAACAGACCTTAATTATTCCTCGTCCATTTAAATAGTACCGTTTCTTGCCTTCATTATCGTAGAAGCTTTCAGCGAAGCCCTCAGACTTGTATCGGTCTAGAATGCTTTCAATTTCGCTTGGGTCTTTCTGCAAAAGTCGTGCTACTTCCTCGCCTCGTCTCGCTAAATCGGCGGCGGTAGCGCACAGGTTATGCAGTGTCTGCAAGACTTTATCTGGAAACGGAAGCTCTTCTCTCATTTTAAAGTGCACCCTGCTATGGAAATGTACAGCGACTTATCTTATAAACGCATGCGAAACAGTTTTTCTTAGAAAAGCTGGGTTGCATCCTGCAACTCCTTGCTTTGAGCAATATACCTTTTTTTTGCGGCGTCAACTATTGCTTGTCTTAATTTTTCACCGCATAATTTGGAATCAGTCAGCTCTTTTAGTTTGGATGCTAATTTCTTGTCTTTTAGCGAGCTTTTTGCCCAGCTTTCAAAGTCTCCGTTTCCAATATGGAACTCTATGGCTTTGACATTTACTTCTTGGAGAGATTTTACAAAACCTTTGAGCCCCCACGCCATTGCGCCAGTGTAAAACTCTTTTCCGATCCCCGTATAGAATAAGAAGGGTTCGTTGGCTGTTAAGATAACCATTCTTAGTCTGGCTTCAAAATCGTTAAGCAGCGTTTGTGCAGCCACAAAAGCATCCATTGGTGATTCGTATGGGCTAAAGTATGAGTGGACTTCTCCTGGTCCGCCTCCTGCTGTGAACATGTAGTAAAGGTGGTCGCTTATTTGGAAGTCACGCCACAGCTTCAGAAGCTCTGGGTCGTCGGCTTCTTTAATGAACGGTTCCAACCTGCGCAGGGTGGTATAGTATGCCCATTGCATCACGTTGCCAAGCCACCCGGATTGATCTCTCTTGATGTCTGCCCAAGAAACTGTGCCCTCAGCTTCGGGGACGTCAACTTCTCCAGCCGAAGCATTCTTATCAACCACTTCAGAGGGCGTAACCATCTTCAAATGGTCATACTTCAGAATCTCGTCTGGCATATGTTGCAGGAAGCTGTGGATGCCTGTTTCTGGCCAGTGGTGTTCGCCAAAGGTTTCGTAGTCAGGGAAAATGTTGATGCATTCGCCTTTAGTTTCAGATAACCACTTTGCATACTTGTCTGCAGTTAAGGGCCATTCAGGCCACCATCGGGCTGAAAACCTAAAACCTATGTCATCGGTTAACTTGTAGTTTCGGAGTAAGACTCTGATTTTTTTTGCGCCTTTGGGTGTGTAGATGAAATTGGGGGATTTTTCGCCCAGAATCTTCTCTACTCCTTCGGTATAAATTCCCTTGTAACCCATGTCCTCAACAGTTTTGGCGATGGTGTTGTTGTAGAGCAGCTCGGTGTTCTCAAAAACCCGCGGTGTATAATCCAACAAGTCTTTTACGGTTTGCTTGTGCATTTGGGCTTGTTCGATGAATTCTTCTTTTTCTGGGTATAAACTGGCTATTGAGTGGTAGTAGGTTTGGTTTAGAAACTCCACGTTTCCTGAGGCTGAGAGTTGCCTAAAACTTTCAATCAGATCTTTGTCAAACATTTCGCACTGCTCAAGAAAAACGCCTGATATGCTGAAGGAGAATTTGGCTTGTTTCCGGTCGTGTTTGTGTCTGTCTATGACGTCGAGGATTATCTGGTTTGATGGAAAATAGCATTTGCGGGCAGCGCGTTTGAAGATTTCTCTGTCAACCTCAGTGTCAAAGTAATAGTCGAACAACTCGTCTTTTGATAAGCGCCTGAAAACTTTGCCTTCCCAAAACAGGTTACGTCTCAGCCTGTGCGGCTGGTGAACTTCAAAGACAAACACAACATCCGTCATGACACATTAACCTCTAAACTAAAACATATCAGACAATACAGTTATTTCTAATTTACGTTAACAAAACTATTCTGAATCGAAAAGGCAAAAATTAAATTCAAAGAACTGCTCAAGCCAGCAAAAACACCTTTTCTTGTGAAATTGGGAAAAATCTTATATGAAAAGCCGTTGACTACAAGGACATGGCTCCCAATAAAAATAACAAATCAAAAAGCAAATCCAACAAGACTTTATTCCTTGCAATAGGCGTAATCGCTATAATCCTCATCAGTGTCGGCGTATACATTGTGTTAGGTCAATCAAATAATTCGTTAAATGTATCGCCCACTCCAACACCCTCACCAGCCCCGACCACTTTTTCTCCAACTCCTACTCCGACTACCCCGGCTACAACCCCCCCAACAACATCTGACCCTCTAAACCCAACAAAAGTTCTACTTCAAACTAGCGTTGGAAACATAACCCTTGAGATGCGATCAGATAAACCAATTACTACTGCCAACTTTGAAAGCCTAGTTCGAGAAGGAAAGTATGATGGCTCGACATTCCACCGCGTTATCGCTGGCTTTATGATTCAAGGCGGAATGATAAGTGGTTCCACTTCAACCATAAATGACGAAATAGGGAACAATAACCGTAATGTTGCGTACACAATCGCTATGGCTAAAACTAGCCAACCTAACTCTGCAACAAGCCAATTCTTCATAAACGTCGCAGACAACGGAAACAACCCAATCGATCAAGCAGGCACCAAATTCGATGCAGTCTACACGGTCTTCGGAGAAGTAACATTAGGAAAAAGTGTTGTTGACGCAATTGCAAACGCTCCAGTAACAAGCAGTGCCTATGAAGCAAACAGCACCCCGATAAACCCAGTCACTATAATTAAAGCAACAATCCTGCCGTAAACAGACAAAACAAAAACTAAAGAATATTAATTATTCTTTTTCTTTCTTTTCTTGTAAACAATTAAACAAAGTTGCAATAGGCATAATAATCAATAATTCTACTTGATACCGAGGCAAATATTATGTCAGCACAACCATCTAATCAATCTGAAACTAAAGTTCTACTTCATACAAGCATGGGCGACATAACTATCGCTCTGCGAAATGACATGCCAATCACGTCTGGCAACTTCAAAAAACTGGTTCAACAAGGAACCTACAACGGAACAATCTTTCACCGAGTCATACCAGGTTTTATGATTCAAGGCGGAGACCCAACAGGAACAGGTTACGGAGATCCATCAATTCCCGAAATTAAAGACGAATTCACAAGGACCAACCGCAACGACCGAGGCACAATAGCTATGGCTAATGCGGGTCCAAACACGGGAAGCAGCCAATTCTTCATAAATCAAGTAAACAACAATTTCTTGGACAGTAAGCATCCTGCGTTTGGAAAAGTCATTGCAGGAATGGATGTCGTTGACAAAATTGCCAAAGTACCCACCGCATCATGCGATAAACCACGGACAAACGTAACAATTATCACTGCATCAATCGTACCTTAAAAAAAGACTAAAAAAATGGTTTATTCTTTTTTCTTTTCTTCTTTCTCTTTAGGCTTAGAACCGATTTCCACTACTTGAATGCCTATTTGGTACCTTTTTCCACCAGCTACCATCTTACCAGTTCCATAATATCCTTTGCTCCCTGTTTTGAAATCTTTTTTGTCAAGGATAAAATTCTGTTTATCGTTACATAGCTGAATGGTTGCCATATTTACATCGCTCATTTTCAAAGTTCACCTAACGTTACTTCTAATTCAGTATGCCTTGCTTTTCACCTTTTCGCTCTCTTAACGCCCGACAGTTTAGCTCTTGTTATTTTTTTATTTTCATTAACCCCAAATCCACTGCAACCATAAATATGAATGGAAGCGCAAGATAGAAAAACGCAAAAAAGATGTTACCAAACAACAGAGTGAACGGTTGCGAAAGAACATTCGGATTTGATAAGTCTAATCCAACCAAATGCAACAAGCCCAACAAAGCTGACCCTGTAAAGGTTAAGGCTAAGCTTACTATGAATTGAATGGTAAGTCTTCTTTCTTTTCCAAACATTATGATTGAGATAAGGGCTGACAGGACGAACATCCAAGCAAATGAACAAATAAAGACGGTTACGTTTGCCTCTGAATTTATCCATGAAGTTAAAGCCGGGACGGAACCTCCAAAAGAAGATGCCACTGTAGATAGAGCTGATTGAGTAAAAATTTGATAACTTACCATCAAAACCCAGGCTGGAACAAGGTAGACTACTTTTCTGGGAATTGATCTAGCCACGCAAGTCACCTACGACACTAAAGCACAAAGCTGGTTTTATAACATTTACCATTCCAAAGATGACTATGCACTTCTTAATTGATCAAATTCTTGAAAATGCTTACTGGTGATGATCTGCGAATAGGCGGCTATACCCATTTTGAAACCTGAAATTAACTATCGCCTTTGCACTATTGCAAGAAGATTCGACTTTTCCCGACTTTCTGCGACTTCTGTCGACTCAACCTGCAAACAATCCAAGCTCTAAACGGCAAAAGCAACCCAAAACAACCCCAACCAAAAATGCAATTGCGAGTCTTCTTCTTTTGAAGAAAAAACAATTCACGCACATTACTATCCTATAATCCATTTGCCGCTTGGCATGCCCTAAGCTATTCGGATCTTCTTAGATAGGGTTTTTCTGCTTCACAAGGAATGTTATGGCAAAAAAAATCAAAGCAATTTAAAGAGAGTTGTACATTGAGGGTTGACAAATAAGCATGAATTAAATACTTTACACAAAGTAAGTTTTCTTAAGTGTTAATGGTGCGGTCGCCGGGATTTGAACCCGGGATCATAGTCTTAGAGGCTAAAGTCCTAAACCAGACTAGACGACAACCGCGCAAGATAAGCCATATTCTCAAGCGTAATTTAAGTTTATCTGGTTTAAAGATGAGGTAATTTATCCGCGATTAATTTTTTTTCAATGGAATACTATATCTTGCTGATGGTTCATGTTTAATGATTAGTTAGGTTGAAAATGATGAGTTCAGGAAAGGATAGGCATAAAATTCCCGGCAGTCGCATGAAAATCCTAACAAAAGATGCTAAACAAATGGTAAATGGACCTTATTATTGCCCGAAATGCCGAAAAGAATTATTACAGATCTGCGCAGATACCAAAAATAAGCAGGTGTACGCAGTTTGTAAATGTGGGCTCGAGTGGGAGTTGACTTACGCGCCTGTTTTCCAACCCGTAGATTATTATAACAAGTTTAGGGACGCATGGAAAAAACAAAGTTACGGTATTATCAAACAAAAATAACTTTTCCAATTATAAATCTTTCAAATGAGCTACCTATGCCAAATTATCTTTAGTGTGTGCTTGGAGAGCTAAGTCTTGACTGAAAAAAACTAACTTTGCTCGAATGCGATTTACAGCATCAACTTGGTATAAGCGTTCGACAGTTCCCCCAGATGATGATTTGGGAGAAGTTTTAAACATTAGAACGCAAATTGTTAACGTCGTTGATATGTTAAAAATGGGAAAGCCATCGGAAAAACAGAAACGAACCAAGTTATTGATTATCCTAACTTTAGCTCTAATTATTTCTGTACCTATAATTCTTCCCTACAAAGTATGCCGCGCAAACAGACGGATACTTCAACAAATCGTTCGCTTGGGATTATAATGGAAAACATTGGACTTGGAACCTAAGCATTCCCCAAAGCTTATATGAAGATTATAAGTCAGTTCCAATTTCAACACGAACACGCGATGGACCAGCCGGATACGGTTTTTGCACTACAACACAAGATTCTTATGTGCAAATATTAGCACAGAAATTGAATGATACCTCAAACCAACTTGGATACAATTCATTTGATGAAGTTAGTTTTGTTTTAGCTTTTGTTCAGAGTCTTCCGTACACTTCCGATTCAGTTACCACAGGACATGATGAATATCCAAGATTCCCCATTGAGACTTTGGTTGACGATGGAGGAGACTGCGAAGATACGTCGATTCTTTTTGCAACATTAACGCTCCTCATGGGTTATGGCACCGTTTACATTAATCCCCCTGACCACTATGCCGTCGGCATTTTAGGCAACAACCTAAAAGGAACCTACTGGACTTACCCAACAGGCTCAAACAAAACATACTATTACAGCGAAACAACTGGAGATGGATTCAAGATTGGACAGTTACCCGATGAATTCCAAGGTAAAAGCGCCTACATTTATCAAATAGACGAAAACAAACAATATGTTTCTTACGTAGAGACAACACCGCCTATTGAACCGACACCACTGCCGACTGACGCCCAAAGTATAACAACCCAACCGACGCCATCTATACAGCCAAACCCAACCGCCTCTACATCTCCAACTATCGCTCAACCAAGTGTTCAGCCAGTATTGCCTTTATCGTTTAACTTAATTTCAGAAAATCCATTGTTTTTCGTAATTATTATATTTGCCGTTGTGGCTTCAGTAGGTCTCGCTGCTTGGTCAGTGAAAAAACCAAAGACGCTGCAGCTTGCGGAATCAGCGCCTTCTGAAGCGAGTATTCCACAAGAGACTATTGACGTTGCTGAAGGCACCAAGTTCTGCATCTATTGTGGTTCAAGCAACAAAGCCTACGCCTTGTATTGCGAGAAATGCGGCAAACAAGTAGGATAACAACCTATCAAATTTTAGTCAAATTTTCTTCAGTGAATATGTCAATTTTGGAACGAACATTAACCACTATGAAAACTTCCAAAACTATTATTAAAGATAAAAAACCCGCCAACCCTAACATCAAACGAACGAATGCTTGGGCTGCCCCGTAATCAACGTAGTTCCCACCCGTTACTAGCCAACCCCAAAACCCGGGCACATGCGTAACTATAAGCCTACTTAGATCTGTAGCCATCCATGCGCATAAACCAATCAAAATAGCTGCTAATCCACAGCCGATTAGGGTGATGTTTTTCCAGTCAGAAGATAGTGTTGAAGCACAACTTACAATAGTTCCTTCGCTAACTGTCTCGAGGTTAACATCAATTTTTTTTTTGGCTGTTTTTGGAGATATTCCCCACAGTGAACCCTGTTTAAAACAAATTTGATTCGGTGTCTCTTCAAAAATAACTTTGTAATCCTTGGCGATTAAAGCTGCTCTCAATTTAGGATATACTTCTTCGATTTTTAAGTTAACCGTTCGCTTAAACAAAGGGACACCACGAACCCTTATGCAACCAGTCGCTATTTTGGTTTTTCATCGTTTTTATAAAGCCGCTTCTGATATTGCGACGACTTGAACTTAATGCCCCTGATGGGTTGGCGTGGCATGGCTCGTTGCCTTTCGAGATTCTTAATTCTTGCATAGAGTTTTGAAACCTTTGTGTTCGAGGGAATCTTTGACCTGGGCTTATGCACAGGTACAGGAGTAAAGGGTTGGGTAATCTCGAGTTTTTTCTTGGACCTCTTTAAAACTACATTCCGAACTTTCTTGAAAACCGCGTAGCCTTCTTTAAAATTGACTTCTTGCACTTCCCAACCTGCATTCAGCCAAGCTTTCGCATGCGCACTTGAGGACGCATTACTCCACCAGGAAGGATCGCGGTAAGCAGCCATTGGAAGGTTACTGCCGATTAACCCATCAATCCTTGCAAACTTCAACTTAACATTGTCTGTGAAGGCAGCTCTAAACTTTAAGTGTCCTTCAAGCCCAGTGAACTTTGAAACTGTTCGAGGCGAAACCACCCGTCTTGCACAGTGAAGACACAGCATTGCCATTGGGTCGCCAGTAGCAACGTCAGGGGTCATACAGTCTCGGCAAAACAGTTTTTTACAACGTTGGCACTGTCGCATGTACGTTGTGCGCATAACTCTGCCACAGATCCCACATTCATCTTTCATTTTTTCACACTTATGGCGAATAGGAAAATCGCTGATGAAATATTCTTATTTTTTGAGATATTAATTTTCAGTCTCTAAACTATTGTTTTTATTCTCAAATTCATCATTTTTTGAAATCAACTGCTTGAGGAATCGCTACAAAAAATAGGAAAAAAATGAAGAAGCTATACATTTTCCGAAAGCATACTCAGCCTTTTACAACTGCTATTGGAACCAGCCTAGCAACCTTAGTTGCTATTCCAACTTTGTCGCTTACATCAGCAACCATATCCACGTTCTTGTATGCTGGGTCGGCTTCCTCGGCCAACACCGAAACACTCGCTGCACGGACCACAATGCCCCGCTTCTCTAAACCCGTCTTTATGTCACCGCCCCAATACTGCCGCTTAGCAGCCGAACGGCTCATCATCCTGCCTGCCCCATGCGCTGTGGAACCGAAAGTTAAATCCATAGCTTTCTGAGATCCCACAAGAACCCATGAGCTCGTACCCATGCTACCTGGAATAAGCACTGGTTGCCCTTCGATGCGGTAATCGTCTGGAACATCTGGGTGACCTGCGGGGAAAGCGCGGGTTGCTCCTTTGCGGTGAACCCATACTTTCTTCTGCTCACCGTCGATGTTGTGGGTTTCGACTTTGGCTATATTATGAGCAACGTCGTAGACAAGGTTTAAACCGAATTTTTCAGGGTCTTGACCGTAGACCTGCTGGAAGCTCTGGCGGACCCAATGCATAATTGCTTGACGATTACAGAATGCATAGTTAACGGCGCAAGCCATCGCTTCAATGTAATCTTCGGCTTCGCTGCTGTTTCCTGGGGCACATGCTAATTCTCGATCCGGTAGAGAGATTTTGTATTTTTGCACTGCGTGTTCCATAACTCGAAGATAATCTGAACAGACTTGGTGGCCATATCCTCTTGAACCACAGTGAATCATAACGGTTACTTGACCCTCATTCGTTATCCCGAAAGCTTTAGCGGTTTTCACATTGAAGATTTTGTCAACTTTCTGGATCTCGAGGAAATGGTTTCCTGAACCTAATGTACCGATTTGTGTTAATCCTCTGTTTTTAGCGGTGTTTGAAACCTTGTCGGGATTAGCGTTAGCCATGCGTCCATTTTCTTCGCAGTGTTTCGCGTCTTCAGCCCAACCCAATCCGCGGTCAATTAGCCATTGTACGCCCTCAACTGTTAAATTCTCAAGGTCGCGACTGGAGATGGTGAGGTCTTTTCTGCGGCTTCCTAACCCAGAGGGGACATTTCGGAAAATACTCTCCGCCAACGGCGCAAGTTTGGGTCGAACATCCTTTTCTGTAAGCGTTGTTGATAGCAAGCGAACTCCACAGTTAATATCATAACCTACACCGCCTGGGCTGATAACGCCGTTTTCGTAGTCAGTAGCTGCAACGCCGCCAATTGGAAAACCATATCCTTCATGTCCATCCGGAAGTGTAATTGCATGCTTATAGATGCCGGGCAACTGAGCCACGTTTGAACATTGCCAAAGCGTTCGGTCAGTCTGCATTTTTTCAAGTAGCGCTTGATTAGCAAAAATCATACCTGGAACACGCATCTCAGGCTTGTACTTGGGAATCTGCCACATGTAATCGTTAACTTTTTCCAAAGGAACTCTCTCAGGAGTGGCTCTTCTTTCACTTTCGCCCAAAAATCTTCACCATTCACAACAAAAGCTGGAAGAGACTATAAAACGTTTATGAGCTTTGTTTTTGTTTGGCGTATTCGATAAAGCCTCTTACGCAGTTTTCTAAAACGGTTTTTGAATAGATACTATGGGACTTTACGAAATCTGCGATTATAACCATGACTTTATCATCGGCGATTATTCGGTCACGAACTTGCGCAAGGCTCCAATTCTTTTTCACGCCTTCTTCTGCAATCTCAGACCATAGCTGAAGTTGCAGTTTGTAGTCTATTAGTCTTTGAACGCCGTTGGTTGCTTTTCCAAAATGACTAAAGAATAAAACTGTCGGTTTTAGGCTGATTAGTTTATCTAATGAAGCTAATGCTGAATCCAAGTAGAACGGGGGCGGCGTGGTTGGAACTACAACATCGAACTCTGGAAGGTAGGTTCCAGCAGCGTCACCAGGGAAAACACCACGGTTAAATGATTCTTGGAAACTTAGGTTGTGGGAAGCGTGACCTACCGTTTCAGTAACAGTCAATTTGGCGCCATATCCTAAATCGAACATGCCCTCTGTAATAGGGATTACTCGGTCTTTAGGGACGGGTTCTGGTTTGCCGAAGATGTCGCTGACAAACCCCAAAACCTTTTGAGATGAAGACCAAAGTCGTCCGGGGTCGATGAGGTGCGGCATGCCTCGGGGATGAACTATGACTCTGGCGTTTGGTAACGACTTTAACAAGGTGCCAGCGCCACCTCCATGGTCAAGATGAACATGGGTAACAGCAACAAACTCTACCTCCTCAAGCTTCACGTCAAGCTCATTTAAGCCAGCGAGCAAGGTTGGGATAGAACTAGTAGGACCAGATTCCACAAGAAAGGGCTTTTTCCCTTTTATCACATAACTGCAGATAAGATTTTTGAAACCTCCAGTTGCCAACTCTATCATGAACAGGTTTTTCCCTATTTCTTTCGTATGCAAATAGTACACCTATACAATTTGTTAAAGCTTGTAGCATAAATATTTCCTTGAAATTGAACATCCATAAAATTTAATTATAGATTGGCATTGTATGAAAAGAGACACAGGTGACATCTATTGTTGAAAGCGATTATCTTTGGAGCGCCAGGCGCAGGAAAAGGTACGTATGCCTCTAGGCTTCAAGCCAAACTTGGCGTTGACGTTATTTCAATGGGCGATATTTTCCGTGAATTAATCAAGGAAAACTCAGACCTTGCCAGAAAAGTTAAAAGTTACATGGAAAAAGGAGCCTTGGTTCCTGACGATGTTGTTGTAGAAGTCTTAAAGGCTCATTTGGCTAAAATTTCTAAAGGAAAAGGCTTCATCCTCGACGGTTACCCACGTACACTCGACCAAGCAAAAAAACTTGACACCATAACACCAATCGACGTTATAATGCAGTTGAATGTTCCCGATTGGATAATCATCGAACGCTTATCTACACGTAGAATCTGCAAGAACTGCGGAACAGTCTACAACGTAAAATTCCTAAAACCCAAAGTTGAAGGCGTCTGCGACAAATGCGGAGGCCCCCTCTATCAACGGTCAGACGACAACCCAGAAACCATAAAAAATCGACTAAAAGTCTACCAAAAACAAACAAGCCCACTAATAACGTTCTATAAAGAAAAGAATGTTCCCTTCATTGAGCTTGAAACAAAAACCCTTGACCAACCGCCTGAATCCATGGTTGAAAAACTGTTTTCTGAACTAAAAAATCTAAAGCTTGTTTAGATGTCGAGGATAAACTCCAAAATCACCCTGTCCGTTTCCCGAATGATCACCATGCGGTGGTAGGTTACTGCTTTAACAGCGACCTTCTGCGGGTGCTTCTGTGGGTTGAATTTTTCTCCCCATATTTTCGCTTTAATTTTGAAGCTTTCAGGGGTTTCTATCCAGCTGGTTATTTGAAATTTTGAATAAAGCATATCCAAAGTTTCTGATTTTACCAGCAACGCTTCGAGCCAACTGTACAGAAGAGCGTATTGGTCTTCTGCCTCAACTTCAACCGAATCTTCTTGGGTGGGCGCAACTTTCTCTGTGTCTGTAATGGTTTCAAACATCGATATCGCGGCGTTTTCGTAGGCTTCCTCCATGGTTTTGCCGTGGGCTCGAACGTAAACGTCTGCGGTATGTTCTAAGAACTCGAATTTTCCAACGAATTTGTCAAGTTTATTCATGACAGACCAACGATAGAGATAAAAGGAGAGGGAGAATAAAAAACAATTGCACGGCATTTACAGCTAAAAGTATTTTGTGGCATTTTGAATGGCTGCAGCTGTTAATTTCGCGGCGTTTTCGATGTCTTTTAGGCTGAGCATGCCGACTGGGCTGTGGATATAGCGCGTGGCGATGGAGACGTTTCCACTGGGGATCCCTTGGCGAGTGATTGAAATTCTGGCTGCGTCCGTGCTACCCAATAAACCTGATTCAATTTGGAAGGGTATCTTTTCTTTTTCAGCCGTTTCTATTAGCCAACGCAAAACTTTGGGGTGCGTAATTAAGCCTGAGTCAGAAATTGTTAAGGCTGGTCCTTTGCCTATCTTTACACTAGTATCGAATTCTCTCACGCCCGGAACATCACCTGCTATTGTGACATCTAATGCTATGGCGAGGTCTGGGTCAACACCAAATGCGGCGGTTGCTGCTCCCCGTAACCCGACTTCTTCCTGTACGGTGCCAACGGCGCAGACAGTGCATTCGGTTTGTTTGAGGCGTTTGAGGGTTTCAATCATCGTTATACATCCTGCTCGGTTGTCGAAGGCTTTGCCGATTACGGCGTCTTTGCCTAATTTAACGTATTTTATGTCGAAGGCTACAGGATCTCCAATTGATATGCCTAAACTGGTTGCGTCTTCTTTGTTTTCTGCGCCAACATCTATGAAAAGGTCATCGTAGGTTATGATTTTTTTGCGTTCCTCCTCTTTTTGAATATGTGGAGGTTTAGAACCTATTATTCCTGGGTAAATGCCTTTTTTTGTGTAGACAGCAACTTTTTGTGCTGGAAGAATGCGGTCGTCTATGCCGCCCATCTTTGAGAACTGCAGAAACCCGTCTTTTGTTATGGTTTTAACCATTAAGCCAACTTCATCCATATGGGCCGCCAACATTATTTTGGGTGCTTTGGCGTTGCCTTTTTTGATGGCTATCACGTTTTCCATCTTATCCACTTGAATTTCGTCAGCATAGGGTTTGAGGAGTTCGATCATGAGGTCTTTGACTTCATTTTCTCTGCCTGTTACTCCACAGGCGTTGGAAAGTTTTTCTAAGTTCTCATTAATAGACAACAAGACTGCCTCTTAATTTTATAATTAGAATTCTAATGGCTTGGTTATTAAACGGTTGCGGTTCAAAAGTGGCCGCCAAATTTCACAAACCTATTTTGGATTCGAGAGGTGTGCATAATTTTAAATCTAGTGCAACTTGTCTTCGTGGACGTTTGTGACTTTTCTGGCTCATTGTCAACAAAACAATCGTTCCAAAAAAACCAAAAAACCGCAAAAAAATCCATGCTGAACCTGTCTTTTAAAACCTTACTTAACTATTCCCAATATTCCATAGTTTGATATTGGAAGAAGAAGATTTACCCTTTCCAGCCCTTTTCAACGCTTTTAGACCCTTAACCTGCAAACAATCCAAGCCCTAAACGGCGAATGCAACCCAAAACAAGCTTACCTAGAATTCAATTACGAGTCTTCTTCTTCTTTTGCACTATTCAGAAATTACCAACGTATTGATCCTTCGCTTTATTTGAATAAGTTTTGATATTGTTAATGTGGTAGCACAAGGATGTTTCTTAGGGTGTTAATCTAACCCTGTCGCGTGGGTACAGGGTTACCTCCCTGATGTTTTTGTTTCCAGTTAAAATCATCGTTAACCGCTCAAGTCCCAGTCCCCATCCTGCGTGTGGTGGCATGCCATAATCGTAGGCTTGCAAGTGGCACTTGAACGATTCAGGATTCAAACCCTTCTCTTGAAGCCGCTTAATTAGTTGGTCTTTTTGAGCGATTCGTTCTCCACCTGAAACTAACTCTATATACCGCCACATCAAATCAAAGCCCTCGCAAACTTCAGGCTTGTCTTCTCGCGGCTTAATGTAGAAGGCTTTTGCATGTGTTGGCCACTCAGTTATGAAGTAGAAGAATGGGTAAAGTTTGCCCAGTAACCGAAAAGCCTCCGTTGGGATGTCTTCACCCCATTGAATCGTCACGCCTTGCCCTTTGAGGTCTCCAAGGACTTGGTCATAAGTTAAACGTTTAAAAGGGATGGCGGGAGCATCAAAATTGTACTTGAGCAAAGACAATTCTTTGGCACATTTCTCTTTTACAACCCTGCATGTGTGATGGATTACTTGTTCAAGAAGAGCCATAACGTCAGTGGCGTTTGTAAAAGCAGCTTCAATATCCACTGAAGTGAATTCACTCAGGTGTCTTCTTGTGTGTGATTCTTCAGCGCGGAAGAACGGACCAACCTCAAACACCTTCTCGAAACTTAAGATTAACTCTTCTTTGTAGAGTTGTGGACTCTGCGCTAAGTACGCTTTTTGACCGAAATAGTCAACGCTGAAGAGTTCTGCGCCGCCTTCAGTTGCTGAGGCGATTATCCTCGGAGTGTGAACCTCAGAAAAATTCTTCTCGAAAAGGAAGCTGCGTATTGCCTCGAGCGCAACGTGTTGTACTTTGAATGTGGCTAAGCTGTGTTCTTGGGTCAAATCGAGAGGTCTTGCGTCCAAACGGGATTCAATTAACGACGGTGTTTTTCCTGTGATATCTATGGGGAGTTGTTCGGTGGCTATGTTAAAAATTTTTATTGCGGAGGGGATGACCTCGATGCCTCTTGGAGTCATATTCGTTTTTTTAACGTTGCCCTTAACTCCTAGGCTGAACCTTTTCTGTAAAAGATCAGATTTAGCTAAAACTTCTGGTGCAATCCTCTTCTTTGGGATTGTTAACTGGATTGTTCCATCCCGATCTAGCAGAATGATGAAGCGAATTCCACCTAAGTCACGGATGTCTTGAACCCACCCAAAAAGAGTGACTTCTTGGCCATCGTTTTCGGGTGTAACCTGACTAGTATAGTGAGTTCTAGTCCAGTCGCCTATCGAGTCCAAGTTCATGCTGCTTGCCAACCTTAATCTGCGATTTCAACGCGTAAGGATATTTTACGTACTTTACTGGCAATTTCCTTTAGTGCTTTAAGGTCAAAGGGTAGCTGTGCGCCTCGTTTCCTTTTGAGAATTACTCGTGTTTCAGTCGTTCCATCTGGAAGCCATATAGTGTTGATTGTTAAGATGCTGAAGGGCACAAAGAGGTCTTCGAGGAATTTTCGGTCATCAACACCCTGTTCTAGTACGCGTACGTTTTTGCCTGTTTCGTCACCGAGGGTTTTGACGATTTTGCCGCCGTAACCCAAAAGTTTAGGGACATCTCCGTGTCCAACGAGGACAGCTAAGGTTTTTTCAACCTCAACAGCCTTGTAGAAGCAGACGTTTTGCAGGGATGGATACTTCTCTTCTAGAGAGAGCAGTATACGGGCGATTTTCAGGTCTATATCGCTGATTTCGCCAGCTTTAACTTTGGCTGAACATTTTTGGCAAAGAATGCCACTTTTTAAGCAGAAACTGCATAGTTCTGTTTTCATTTGTGTGTCTTTTTTCCTGCAAAGAAGGAGTTTAGCTTAAGCGTGATTTATCTTATCAGCGTTATCTCAATTGTGCTGACGTTAGTTGCTGTGTTACCGCCATCTTCCTGATCTTGTGGTAGGAATCTGTCTGTTCCAATGCTGATGTTTTTTATTTTGGCGTCTGGCAGGAATCTGTGTCTTACAACTTCGGCGACGTCAATTGCTCGGCTGATGGATCTGCCCCGTGCTTTTATGCTGACTTCTTTTGCTCCACCGTGGAAGAATGTAATGCATGCGAGGACATAATTCATTATTGGTTTTTTGCCTATTAAGACTGCGCTGGCGTTTTCTGTCACGATCCGCTTCACTCCTAGTTTACTTTTAAGTGGCTTGACTTAAGCTTTTTTTCAAAATAAATACGTTGTGGTGATTACTTTGTGTTATTGCTTAAGGGAAAATCTTAAGTTTCAGTAAAAGTAATCGCCAATTTTCAACATATTATTGACTGCCTGAAAAGGAAATACAGCGCCATATCTGTCTTAAAACAAACATCCTTTGGAATGGATAAGAGAGCGAAATTTTTTTCTGATTTTGCGTTAAGGTGGGAATCGAGTTAATGTTTTTGAGAGTCAGATTCTTAAGGAAGCTTGCAACTATTTGTAAAGGTTTAAGTTAACAAAACAACACAAAAGTGACTAATTTGGAGCCATTAACTAAACGTTCAATCCAGCTCTTAAAAACTCTTTACGAGAAAGGAAAATCTACAAACACATATACCCTAAGAGTTAAACAAGATGAATTATCCAGCCAGATTGGCGTAAGTAGACAAGCCTTAAACGTACACCTTCGCAAACTGAAAAATCGTGGGTACATCCGTACTGGGAGAGGTTTTATCGACGTTACTGAAAAAGGCTTAAGTGCTCTTGGGGTTTCCACAACGCCTGCCTTCATACTCCTGAAAGTTTCACCAATCAAACGTATCCAAGTCTATGAGCAAATCCATGAATTAGCCGTTTCAAGAGCCTTCCGCATCGCCGGTGAGGTTGACGCATTAATTATCGTAGAACGCGAAAACCTCGATGAAATATTAAAAAAACTATACAGCATCGACGGCATTGAGGATACTCGATCTTATGTTACGATTGAAGTTATCAAATAGGTATGTTTTCATGTTCGGGATAATATCTCCAAGTTCAGACAAAAGGTATATTTGATACTTAAACATCAAAGAGTTAACCAAAACGGAAGGTTTACAATAAAATGCCAATATTAGATCCAGTAAAAAAAGCCATAGCGCAAGAACATCGCTTGTACATGAAAATCTGCAGAGACTGTGGCTCCCGTAACGCAGCAACGGCGCTGAAATGTAGAAAGTGCAAGGGCAAGAACCTGCGCTGGAAGAAACGTGAAATAGTAAAGTAACACTTTACATGCATTTACTTTATTTTATTAGATTGAGCACTTAGCCTTTGCTTTTTATTTATGTCGGACAAACAATTATTCGAGAAATTAATAATAAAATAAATTACTTTTAAGAAACGCCTATGCGGCCATTACTAATATCCATTAACAGAACCACAAGTTCTACATGGTGGAAAGGTCTCAGTCTTCGATAGCGGGATTCGTGATTTTTCACCTTTAGATTTGCAGAAATGCTCATACAATCCTGATTCTGGGCATTTTTCGCCGGTTCTATAGAATTTTTTGCTCGACTTTTTGATTGCGGCTTTTTTCTCTGGCATGGATATCAGACAAACACTCTTTTTATATGCTTTGATACTATAAGCTTTGCTAACTTTTAACCTGACAATTAAGCAATTGACTAGCAGTTAGAGGACTTTTTTGAGAGTTTCCATATTGAAAACGGTGCTTGCACAACCATTTTTTATCAACGGTATGCCTTGCCCCGTTACATTCATGCCACTAAGCAATGGACCCATTATTTTCATTTCTTCCCCGCACGCAACCCCAACTATACCTTCATAATGGCTATTTTTAAGAATCTTGGGAATACATGAACCGCCAGGCAACAGGTAAACATCATAGCCTTTCTTTCGAGCATAACTGTCTGCCTTGTTTACCATGCAATCCTCAGAGCAGTGTGAACACGTATAACTTGGGGTATCTGGGTTGAATGATGCTTTACAACGGCTATCCATATATTTTCGGGAACAGTGGGGAAGAAAAATCGCTCTTTTCTTGGTCTGTAAAAACCTGCCCCTTTCAATGCTGTTAATTGCTTGTAGATCAATTAAATCCTGAAGCACAGCAACTGCGTCTGAAAGGTTTAGTCCTGTTGCTTCTTGAATTTTAAATTTAAGAATCAAATCGTTAAGTGTTGTTAGGAAACTTCTGTGCATGCCCTTTTGGTAGCTAACCATTGCGATTTCAGTGAAGAAGAAACGAGGAACCTTTGAGAGGTCGAAGGTGAATTTATAGGGCATGAGTTAGCATAGGAACTAAGGTGCTTAAAAAAATTACTTATTATTAGTTAAGATTTACTTGAATTATTCCTTTCCAGATTCAAACCTAAAACCGCTTGAATTGATCTTAAGTCTTCGCGCAACCTTTTAACTTCAGTTTCAAGGGCACGAGCCCTGGTTTCGCTGTCTTTCCGTAAATTTTCTATGCTGCTTTGTAATTCAGGTTTTGATTCGAGTCTTTCTATTTCACATCGCAGATGGCTAAGGTTCTGTCTAAGTCCTGATTGGATTTCTTTTAGTTTAGTAATCTGATCTTCTATTGATAGTTTCTCCGAAGGTTTAGAATCGAAATATACCATGGAAAGATCCTTAAAAAAATTAAGTAAAATTGGATTTAGATGCTTATCTGGAACATTAAGCGTTCAACGAGTTCTTTGTATCGGTTTCGAATAGTAACCTCTGTTACCTGTGCAATTTCAGCTATTTCTCGTTGGGTTTTACGTTCACCCGTTAAGACTGATGCAACGTAGCTTGCTGCGGCGGCGATTCCTGTTGGTCCTCTGCCTGAGGTGAGTTTGAGTTCTTTTGCTGCGGCTAAGATTTTGTGGGCTATTTCCTCAACTTTTCCTTGCATCGTGAGTTGGTTAGAAAACTTTGTTATGTATTGGCTTGGTCGCAGTGGCGGGATGGAGTAGTTTAGTTCTCTGATTAAGAATCGGTAGCTTCGCCCGACTTCTTTTTTATTGACTCCTGAGGATTGAGCAATTTCATCTAGAGTTCGTGGCAGGCCACATTGTCTGCATGCTAAATATAGGGCTGCTGAGGTGACACCTTGAATTGATCGTCCTCGGATAAGTTTCTCTTTTACCGCTTTACGGTAAATCACTGAGGCTGTTTCAAGAATGTTTTTTGGAAGGTTCAGGTTGTTGGAAATCTTTGTGATTTCGGAGAGTGCAAACGCCAAGTTGCGTTCGGTTGCATCTGAAACTCTTATGCGGCGTTGCCATTTCCGTAATCGATAAACTTGTGCTTTTTGTCCTGGTGAGAGGCTTTTGCCGTAGATGTCTCGGTCATGCCAGTCAATTGTTGTTGATAACCCTTTATCATGAATGGTGTAGGTTAAAGGCGCGCCGACTCGGGTTCTCTTTGATCTTTGTTCGTCATCAAAGGCTCTCCATTCTGGTCCGCGGTCAGCTATTTTGGCTGCAACGACAAAACCGCAGTCCATGCAAACTATTTCGGCACATTCATAATCGCGCATTAGTCGGGTACTGCCGCATTCAGGGCACGATTGAACCTTAGCTGGTTCTGCCTTGGGTGCAGCTTGATTTTGATCTATTGGTTCATGTAACTTGCTGGCTCTACTCATCATCTTTTGCTCCGTTTTGTTTTCGAGAGAAGCAAGTACACCGGTTTATTCACTAGTTTCTCAGGTTCCCTGATGCTTGATTTAATTACTGCATAAGGAGCAGAGACAGGTCCTATAATATCAAAAACGCTACCAACAACATTTAAATTCTCGTCGACAACTTCAAAACCCATTTTGGGGGGATTTTCTGTTTTTACCACCATGTTTCGCGACGGAGTTACATTTGAAACCTTGCCCAATCTTTGCAAACGCAATTCCCCTCTCGAAAAACAAGTAGGAAACCGTAACAGTTTATATAAAGTTTTCTAAGTTGTTTATAAACTGAAAGTACAAGATGGAATTCTTAGGCAGAAAGCTTCTTAAATAAGAAGTGCGGATAAGACTGTGCCTTAAAAGGGTGAGGCTAATATGTCTAAACCATTCTATGTAAAATATGAAGTCCCAAAAGAAATCGTAGATGCAGCCTATGAAGCCCTAACGATTGCTTCAAAATCAGGATCAGTTAGGAAAGGAACAAACGAGGCAACAAAAGCTGTTGAACGATCACAAGCAAAACTCGTTGTAATAGCTGAAGATGTTGACCCACCAGAAGTTATAGCACATCTACCACTACTCTGCGACGAAAGAAAAATTCCATACGTGTTTGTACCAAGCAAAGAACAACTCGGCAAATCCATCGGCATCGACGTTCCATGCGCAGCAGCCTGCATCATAAGAGAAGGAGAAGCAGCAGGATTACTCAAAGAAATCGTTACTCGGATTGACCAGGTTAAACGAGGAACTCAGTAATGAGTAAAGAAGCAGCTGAAGAACTTATTCCGTCGGAAGTTATACAAGTAATAGGTCGCACAGGGGTAACTGGCGAAATCACACAAGTCCGCGTCCGCATCATGGAAGGCAAAGATAAAGGTAGAATCATCACACGCAACGTTAAAGGGCCAGTAAGAGCACAAGACATTCTGATGCTGCGAGAAACAGAAAGAGAAGCGAAGAAAATTACCAGATAAATAACTTGGAGAATTTGTCATGCCAAAACCGAGAAAATGTTCGTTCTGTGGTGCTGATTTCCCAGCTGGCACAGGCATGATGTTCGTTAAAAATGACGGCTCAATCCTATGGTTCGATTCCAGCAAATGCAAGAAAAGCAGCTTAGCATTCAAACGCGATGCACGCAAACTAAAGTGGACTAAATACTTTGGGAAAGAAGAGAAAGGTAAAGGGTAAATTAGCAACAGTCTTCTACATTTCAACCCATTTTTTCCTATTTTGTTTTAATTCTTTATTCGTTTTTTGACCGAAAACTTATCTTCTAGCAGTATGAATGAATGCTTTGGGTTTTGAATTTGCCTTGGTTTCTTGCAAAGAAAGAGGTATTCCACTGGTTAATGAGTGGCCAAAAAACTATCGAGGTCAGGAAAGGCAGCCTTAAGTCCGGTGACATCGCTGTTTTCCAATCGGGCCCTAATTTATGGCGCTTGAAGATTGTTAAGAAAGAAGTTGGGTTGATTTCAGAAATTTTGCGTTTGGATAATTTTAAGGCGGTCATTCCTTCCGCTTTGGAGCCTGAGGATGTGGTTCGTTATTTGAGGAGAATCTATGGGGTTTGTGATGGAGTTTTTACTGCTTATTATGTTGAACCCTTAGTTTGTTCCGAAAAAGGTTGATTACGGAGGGAATTTCAACACTTGGCAGTTAATACTTGCGTTTTTAGTAAAAAATATATGAAAAACGTAACACTTAAATAATCTGTCAACCAATCTTCCGTACCTAAACGAGGAATAAACTTTGGTCACATTTAGTGGTTGTTACACAGCACTAATAACTCCCATGAATCGTAATCGCCAAGTCGATTACGAAGGACTACAACAACTAGTAGATTTCCAAATAAAAAACGGCGTCAACGGCTTACTGGCCGTGGGTACGACTGGCGAAAGCCCAACCTTAGACTGGAACGAACACACAAAAGTAATAGAAAAAGTATACGAATACTCTGGCAACAAGTGCCTAACTATAGCAGGCACAGGAAGCAACTCAACCCAAGAAGCCATAGACGGAACACTACATGCACATGACTTCGGCGTAAACTGCGTTTTATTAGTGGATCCATATTACAACGGGCCAAGTTCACTGGAAATTCGCAAAGAATACGTTGAACCCGTTGCCTGTCAGTTCCCCGAAGTCCAAGTTATCCCCTACATTATTCCAGGAAGGACAGGAACGCAACTATATCCCCAAGACCTCGCAGTTTTGCATGAACAGTATCCTAACGTTCGCTGCGTGAAGGAAGCCACGGGCGACCTTAAGAACATGGAGTTAACACGGCAAGTTTGCGGAGAAGACTTCGATATTCTCTCAGGAGATGACGACAAAACTTACACGATGATGATTTCACCAGACATAGCCGCAAGTGGAGTCATATCCGTGGTCTCAAATATTGCACCAAACGCAGTCGTAGACATGGTACACTACTGCTTAGACGGAAACGAAGAAGCCGCAAGCGTAATTTCCCAAGCACTCCAACCGCTCTTCAACATTGTTACCGTGAAAACACAGGAACAAACGCCATACGGACCCGTATCATGCAAAGCCCGCAACCCTCTTGCCTATAAGACACTTATGAACGTGTTAGGCATGCCGTCTGGACCCTGCAGGCAACCCCTCGGGAAGATGACTCGCAATGGGTTAGAAGTAGTTTTAACTAATGCGCGTAAAATTTATGAAAGCAACCCGCAGATCCTAAAGCCTGTCGCCGACTACTTTGGAGTAGACCTCAAAGACCGACTGTATAATGAGAAGTACTTAGAGGGGCTTTACTATGGTTAAGCTCTGTGTGGCAGGCGCCGCAGGAAGAATGGGTAACGCCATCATTGCCGAAGCTATTCTAAAAGGTCACCAAATCGTAGGCGTCGTAGACGCACCTGACAATCCAAGCATAAGCAAAAGCTTAAAAGAACTAAATGTCGCAAACTCCGACATCAGAATTTTGAGTTCCGACAAACTTAACGAAGCCCTAACAGATGCCGACGTTTACATAAGCTTCACAATGCCAGCTGCCGAAGTAATCAACATCCCAATCGTAGTAAAACAAGGCAAACGTATAATCCTCGGCACTACAGGCTTTACTCCAGAGCAGAATCGACAAGTCGTAGCTGCAATGTTGGGTCAAGTTCCAGCAGTTTTCTCGCCTAACTACAGTGTAGGCGTTAACATACTATTCAAGATAGCTGAATCACTCAAAGCGTTTCCACAGGGCTACGATTTCAGCTTAAGTGAAATTCATCACACTGGAAAGAAGGATGCACCCTCTGGAACAGCAAAAAAGCTTGAGCAAATTGTCTCCCAAGCCCGTAGTTACTCGAAAACGGTTTACGGCAGGGAAGGAATAAGCCCTCGGCAACCAGCAGAGCTTGAATCAGTAGCAATCCGTGCAGGTGGTGTCCCAGGAATCCACGACATAATTGTTGCAGGTCCCCACGAAATGTTGCGCATAGAGCACATAGCTTTCTCGCGGAACGTGTTCGCACAGGGCGCTGTTTATGCGGCTAATTGGTTAAGTAAGCAAAATGAGCCTAAAGTGTTCAGTATGGCTGATGTTTTAGGTTTAACTTAACAAGCTAAAACCATTAACTTTTTTATCAAGAACATACAAAGTGAAAAGAGCAAAGGAAGAAACAACCCATGACTAATAAACGTAAAGTCGCCATCTTAGGTGCAACTGGAGCCGTTGGACAACGGTACATTCAACTCTTGCAAGGTCACCCATGGTTCAAAATTGAGGTGCTTGCCGCTTCCGAGCGGTCAGCAGGAAAAAAATACAAAGACGCATGCAACTGGCTAATGGAGTCGAATTTACCTAAAGAAATCGCTGAAATGCCCATAGTCAACGCTGATGTGGCATCTGTAGAAAAGGCAGGTGACGTGGACTTGGTTTTCTCGTCAATGCCGGGTGATTTGGCGGGACCTGTTGAAGCTGAATTTGCAGCTTTTTACCCAGTGTTTAGTAAGGCAAGTGCTCACAGAATGGAAAATGACGTTCCACTTATTATTCCAGAAATCAACCCAGACCATATTGAGCTAATCAAGATTCAACAGCGCCTTCGAGGTTGGAAAGGTTTTATCTCTACTGATCCAAACTGTAGCACCATCCAAATGGCAATTACGTTAAAGCCATTAATGCAGTTCGGTCTAAGGCAGGTTGTGGTTACTACCATGCAAGCCCTCAGCGGTGCAGGTTACCCCGGGGTAGCTTCACTTGACATCATCGACAATGTCGTTCCTTTCATCTCGGGTGAAGAGGACAAGATGGAGACCGAAGCTCTAAAGATACTTGGAACCTTAAACCGGGGAGTTATCCAGAATGCTGATTTCAAGCTTAGCTCAAGTTGCAACCGGGTCAACGTCAAAGACGGGCATTTAGAATCGATATTCGTAAAGCTAGAAGAAGACCCTTCGATTGAGGAAATAGTGGCGGCATTCGAAGATTTTAAGGGTGCTCCGCAACTGCTTAAGTTGCCTTCTGCTCCAGAGAACCCAATTGTTGTTCGCTATGAAAAGAACAGACCTCAACCACGCTATGACCGCGACACGGGATGTGGCATGAGTGTAGTGGTCGGCAGAATCCGGAAAGACCCAATCATGACTTTCAAGTACATGTGCCTTGGACACAACACAGTTCGGGGTGCTGCAGGCGGAGGCATCTTGAGTGCAGAGTTGTATGTAGCTAATGGTTTAGCTTAAACACTCTTCTACATAATTAGATATTAGCTTGGTGTATGCAGGATGGTTAAGAGAAAGCTTCGCGAACCTTTAGAAGATCGAAAAGGCAGCCTCTTTTTTGACGGATTCTCAGTTAAGGAATTAGCTGAAAAATACGACACGCCACTGTACGTGCTGAGCGAGAAGCGCATCAGAGATAACTACAACCGCCTAAATAACGCCTTAATCAGTAACTACAAGCATCTGCGCATCTACTATGCCGCTAAGGCCAACAGTAACTTAACAGTCTTTAAGATTTTGCAGTCTGAAGGCGCCTACTTAGACACGGTTAGTCCGGGTGAAGTCTTCATGGGCTTAAGCAGTGGATTTACCCCTGATCGCATACTGTTCACTGGAACCAGCGTCAGAGATGATGAACTAAAGTTTCTAGCTGATGCAAACATAACTGTAAATGTGGACTCACAGTCAGAGCTGGATAGATTGTTAAAAATTGCCGTTCCCCCAGTCGTTTCAGTGCGGGTTAACCCCGAGATCGGTGCAGGTCATCACAGTCATTGTATAACTGCAGGTTCTGAATCAAAGTTTGGGCTTTGGGAAGAAGAGACTATTCAAGCTTACGCTATTGCCAAGCGGGCAAGAGTTGAGCGTTTCGGTATTCACATGCATATTGGCTCAGGCATATTGGATATTGACCCTTATTCTCTAGCGATCGAGAAGCTTTTGAGCATAGCCAAGCGAGTCCACGACGAAGTGGGTATAGAATTCGAGTTCATCGATATTGGAGGAGGGCTGGGAATTCCATATAACCCCGAAGACAAGGACCTTGACCTCACTGAATTTTCCAACAAAATCGTCGTTCCCTTCAAAGCCAAACTTAAGGAGTATGGTTTAGGTAAACCGTTTCTATGCGTTGAGCCTGGCAGATACTTGGTTTGTGACGCAAGTATACTGCTAACAAGCGTTAACACAGTAAAGAAGACTCCGACCAAAAAATTCGTTGGAGTAGACGCAGGTTTTAACACCTTGGTGCGTCCAACAATGTACGGGTCTTACCATCCTATCTTAGTTGCAAACAAGCTATCAAAAGCTGACAAGGAATTCTATGATGTGGTGGGTCCAATTTGCGAGTCAGGCGATATCCTAGCCAAGGATCGGCAGCTTCCACAGGTTGAGGAAGGTGATTTGTTAGCAGTCCTAAATGCTGGCGCTTATGGCTTCAGCATGAGTTCACAGTACAACTCACGACCCAGAGCTGCAGAGGTCATGATAAGGCAGGGCAAAGACGTTTTGGTTCGCAAGCGCGAGGAACTAAGCGACTTGATGGCTAGTCAACGAATACAGAGTGGGTCTTAATGAAATTTTGGAAGATGCATGGTTTAGGCAACGACTACATCGTGATTGATAACCGAGATCATAAAATCATTGATGCTACAAAGTTGGCGAAAAAGATATGCGAACGACGCTTTTCAATTGGTGCTGATGGGCTCCTTCTTGTCAGTAGTTCAAGAGTTGCCGCTGTAAAGATGAGAATTTTGAACGCCGATGGTAGTGAAGCGGAAATGTGCGGAAATGGTATACGTTGTTTTGCCAAGTATTGCTACGAAAATGACATTGCACAGAAAACGGATTTTACGGTTGAAACTCTCTCGGGCATAAAGCATGTATGGTTAACCCTCAAGGGAAACGAAGTTACAACAGTTAAGGTTGACATGGAGGAACCCAATTGGCAGCGAGCATCCCTTCCGATGTTAGGAGAGGACACATGCATAAACTGTAACTTAGAAATAGATGGCGAACTCTACAAAATCACCTGTCTTTCTATGGGCAACCCTCACTGTATCATATTCGTGGAAAATGTCGACGAGTTTCCAATAGATTATGTTGGTCCAATCGTTGAAAATGATAAGACTTTCCCCAAAAGAACCAATGTGGGCTTCGTGCAAGTCTTAAACAAAAACGAGCTGAAGGTTCGGGTTTGGGAAAGAGGTTGCGGAGAAACCCTAGCCTGCGGTACAGGAACATGCGCTGCGGTTGCGGCTGCAAACAAGCTTGGAAAAGTTGGTAACAAAGTAACAGTTCATGTTCTCGGAGGAGATCTGCAAGTAGATGTAGGCAAAACCCTGTTTCTAAGTGGAGCAGCCGAGAAAGTTTACGAAGGAACACTATTCAAGGAGCTTTAACAATGACGTTTGAGTATGCAGACCGAATTATGCGGTTACCATCTTACCTGTTTGCGGAAATCGAGAAGATAATTAAAGAGAAAAAAGCTCAGGGTATTGATCTTATCTCTCTTAGTATTGGCGACCCTGACCTACCGCCACCGCCATTTGTCATTGAAGCACTTAAAGAGGAATCTGCTGACCTAAAGAACCATAACTACTCTTTTAGTCAAGGTGAACCAGATTTTCGACAGGCAGTGTCGGGCTGGTACAAGAAACGCTTCAACGTAGACCTCCAACAAGACCAAGTTGTCGCACTTTTGGGATCCAAAGAGGGCATAGCAAACATAGCGCGCGCATTCGTGAACCCTGGTGACCGCGTATTGGTGCCTGACCCAGCCTACCCTGTCTACGCTAACGGTAGCACAATTCTCTGCGATGGTACAGCAGTACCCCTGCCACTATTGGAGACGAATGGTTTTAGACCGGACTTTGAAGCAGTCGATGCCCGGCGTGTAAAGATGATGTTCATCAATTACCCAAATAACCCCACCGCTGCAACCGTAGACAAGAAATGTCTCAAAGAAGCCGTTGAATTTGCTAAAGACAACAACATTATCCTATGCTATGATAATGCTTACTCAGAAATAACCTACGACGGCTATTGCGCCCCCAGCATCCTTGAAATCGACGGTGCAATGGAGGTTGCCATTGAATTTCACTCGCTCTCAAAAACCTTCAACATGACAGGCGACCGCATAGGCTTTGCCGTCGGAAACAAACAACTCATCACAGGCTTAACTAAAGTTAAATCCCAAATTGACTCGGGACCACCAGTTTATACCCAAAAAGTAGCCGTCAAAGCATTAAGCGTCTATAAGAGTTATGAAGTGCCAGAGTTCTTAAAGAACAACAACAAAATTCTCCAAGAACGCCGCGACCTACTCGTTGATACGTTATGCAAAATCGGCTACAAATGTGACAAGCCCAAAGCAACTTTCTACGTCTGGGTCAACTGCAAAGGCGACTCGATGCAGTTCACAGCTAAACTGCTTGAAGCTGGTGTTGCTGTAACGCCTGGAATCGGCTTCGGAAATTACGGCGAAGGCTACGCAAGAATAACATTCACCCAGCCCAAAGAACGCATAATCGAAGCCTGCGAGCGAATCGCTGCTGCCTTCGAATAAAGAAGATTTCTCCATTTTCTGGGTTGACAAACGTGAATAGAAGTATGAATTCTCAGGCGACTTAAAAAAAGTTAAAGAAGGATAAGATTTCAGCTGCTTATTTGGCAGCTGCTTTTGCGAGTTTCTTTAGAATTTGGTCTTTAGCGATAGTGTAGGCGATTGCGTAGTCGAAGAGTCCTGATGATTCAGCGGTTGCGCGTTTTATCATTTCCATTTCAGTCTTAATCTTTAGTTTGCCAATAACTAATGCACCTATACCCCAAACGCCTGGTTTCATTTCTTTGTCATCGTTTGGTCCTAAGCCTTCAACGCCGAGTGGTTTGATTGCATTGATGTCTCCGACAATTTTGCATTTTGGTGCTTTAGCAAGGTCTGAGGCTGAGAGCAACTGGATTCCGCCTGCGCCTGCGGCCAGGATGATTTCGGCATCTTTAACAGCGGCGGCTGTTTGCTCAGGTTTTGAGACTTCGACGACTTTTACGCGTGTTGCTCCGCATTCTTGGTTAATTTTGTCTGCGATAACTTGGCCTTTGGCGAGTGTACGACTGGTGATGGTTATGTCAGCTTTTTCGGCGGCATAGATTCTTGCGGCTGTTTGTCCGACTGGTCCTGTGCCAGCTAAGACAGTGACTTTTTTGCCTTCAAGTGAACCTAAGCCTTTCTCCATTGATGCTCCGAAAGTTTTCGCTACTGCAGCTGCTGCTGTTGAGTATCCGCCTCTTGGGTCAACGATGATGCTGTTCCCCCATGGGGCTGATTTCATAGCTTTCTGTGTTGCGGCGACTACTTGTTCAACCATTTCAAAATTACTTCCATTAATGAAGACCTTGGTGTGTTTTGCTCCTTCGGGCCCGCGAGGGAAAAGAAGATCGTAGACGATTTTTGGTGCGTCTTCGCCCGTGACGTTTTCGTATTTGAATATCATTGAGTCTGGAAATGCATCGATAGCTACCAGCATGTCAAATGGACTGCAATATTTGTCTGTATCTAGGAAAACAAAAACTGTTTTATAACTTGGTTGTTGTGCCAATTTTTACACCTTACCTTGTTTGTGAATGCGGTTTAATGATTTAAGAATTATCTAGCCTTTTTCTCTTGAAATAGAAAGAACAGATGTGAGTTAAAGCACACAAAACAACAGATAATCAATTTATTCAGTGAACATTTTCAGATAAGTTAGATACGGAATTAACGTTGAGGTAAAGGCGATTAAGTCACCAGCTTCTTGAACAAAGCTGATGAAGAAAAAGTTTCTTGACTATGGGATTCTTTCTAGAGGTTTCTGTATTTCAACATAGTTCAGTTCTATCGATGGACCCTCGGAATCCAAATGAATTCAACGATCCCTTTTTCGTCAAGGATGAAGATTGATCGTTTAGCAACTCCATAACCTTTTAACCCAGCAAAGTCAAACAATTCCACTCCATATGTTTTGATAACTTCCCTATTATAATCGCTTAATACGGGGAAGATAGCCTGTTTTTTCTGCGAAGACTCTGTTCAAAAAGGGGTCGTTAACGCTTACTCCGATAACTTGATTATTCAAATCGACTATTCTTGACATGGAATCGCTGAATTCAAACACTTTCTTAGTGCATGTTTAGGTAAAAGCGCCAACATAGAAAGCTAAAACAATTTTTTCCCCAAAAAATCATGAAGACTTCAGGGTTTCATATTCATGTCAGTCAAAATGAAATCTGGTGTCTTTGTTTCCAACTTAATTTGGTTCACCATTAAAATCAGTTCTTTTCTACAAAAAGAAAAGTTAACGCTTTTATAAATGGCTAATACCTAGCCGAAAGTGAACGCTGAGGGGCAAATCTTGTTTAGAACGCATACTTCGCATTTTGGTTTTCTTGCTATGCAGACTTGTCTGCCGTGAAAAATCAGCAAGTCAGTGAAAGGCATCCATTTCTCTTTAGGTGTAATCTGCATTAGGTCTTTTTCTATCTTATTTTGGTCTTTTTGTTCTGTTAACCCGAGCCGTTGCGACAGCCTTGTTACATGAGTATCTACAGCAATGCCAGCGGTTGTACCATACGCGTTATAGAGGACAATGTTAGCAGTTTTGCGTGCGACTCCTGGAAGCTCAAGCAACTCCTCCATAGTCTTGGGAACTTGGCCATGGAATTTTTCTACTAGGAGTTGGCAGCAATTCTTTAGGTTTTTTGCTTTGTTGTGATAGAATCCTGTTGAATGGATGTATTCCTCAAGTTCTTTAGTGTCTGCAGTTGCGTAGTCTTTGGCAGTGTGGTATTTTTTGAATAGTTGTTGGGTTACTATGTTTACTGTTACGTCGGTTGTTTGGGCTGAAAGTATTGTGGCTATAAGAATTTCCAGGGGGTTGGTGTAATTTAGGGCGGTTTTAGCGTTTGGATATTGTTTTTCCAGCAGTTCAATTACTTTTAGTGTTCGTTGTTTTGGTTCGAGGTAAATTTCGGGTGTTTTCAATTTATTGTTCTCCAAGAAGCATGATGATTTATGTTGATTAGCGTTGGCTTAAAAGGTTTTGAATGTATTGGGAGATGCTTTTGTATACTGAACAATTGTTTATGTACGCGCTGCTGAAGTGTAAATATGCCTATTGAAACATAAAAAATTAACAAGCAATGTTTATATAATTTTAGATAAATTGAAAATGTGTAAATGTGGTTGAGAGTTTGGTTAATCCAACAAGAATAACTGTTGCATTCGACAAATCGACAGCTGACCTCCTAGAAAAAATAAGCACCGAGGACCAGCTCTCTCAGAGCGAAATAATGCGCCGAGCCCTAAAATTCTACAACGAAAACAAAGCCCTCGAAGACCCCACAACCAAGAAAAAAATCCGCGCGTACCTCGACATGTTACTAAATGGCGAACACATAATCCTAGATGTTGACCACTGGCTTATGTTCCTGCGATTAATAGCCTCCTCACCTGAGAAAGAAACGTTCTGGAAAGAGCACAAGGAAGTAGCTCGTGCCCATTGGGAACAACTCAAAACCAAAGTGCATTCACCCGAAGAAATGCTATCTCGACTTGAAGCCTGTAATTTTTTCCGATTGACCAAGAACGCTCCAAATGATTTTACTTTGATTCTCGTTTCTGAGGCTTCTAAGGATTTTATTAGGATTTTCCTTGAGGAATATTTTGCGGCGATGGGTGTTAAAGCTGAGATTAGAGAGAACTTGACAAAGTTGAGAGTAACTGTAAAATCGGCTAGTTCCAAAATTTAACTTACTATTTTTTGGGAAGCTATACAACAACCCTTTCATTCCATTAATGTTTCATAAATCTTATGAAAAAATTTTAACTGCATTTATATTTTATTGAATATACTACACAACAATGTGAGAAATGTGGTAAAAATGAGTGAAAAACATTTGGAAGAATAAATTTCCAAAGGCTAACCAACTGCTTTAAGGAAAATTGAGGAAACCAATATGATATAAACAACATTCTAGTCATCGAAGTCTTCGGTTTAACGTCCCTATCTTTAGCTTTCGCCAATTATACCCTGCTAAGGGGGGAAGGTGTGAATGCCAAAAACTAAACTAAAAATACCGCCCTTAATAGATACACAAATAATTCCCAATTATTAAAACAGCCTTTTGGTAAATTAGTAAAATTCTACTCAATTCTGCGAAAGAGCAGCAACGTTGTTTCGCAAAGACTTTTTACTTTCCCTCTTCAACAGCATACTTAGGTGCAACAAATTTGAGCCTGAAATTAAAAGTTGACGGAAAAGAGATTCCTCTAAATGAGTTTGTTGGAAGAATGTTGAGTGGGACAATAACGGGTGGGGTTAGTTCCCTTAAGGGAATAAAGGAAGATTGGAAGAAAATTGAGATAGAAATCCAGAAATAATTAGCCTTTGAATTCTACTTTGGTTTCTATTTCTGCAAACATTTCGCGTTTAGCTTTACATATTGGGCAAACGTATGGTGGATCCTCTCGGTAAACGACGTAGCCGCATTGTTTGCAATACCATAGCTTCTTTTTTACCTCTGCTTTTTGCGGTTGTGCAGCCTCTTTTTCCTGAGTTTCCTTTGCAGGAATCTGTTGAGAAAGTCCTGGAATTACATAAGCTCTTCCCTGTTTTTCAATTGGACGACGTTCGGGAACTTCGGGCAGATATTGGTTCTCGAACACTGCTTTGTTGACATAGAGTCGGCAGTAGCATGCGCCGTATTGAGCTACGTCTGGGTCGCGGTAGTCGCAGGGGCAGATGATGTCGCGGTCAATTTCTAAGTTACCCGTTGCTAGTCTGCATGGGCAGGAAGGGTAGCCATAGCGGTCTTCGTTTGTCTTCAATCCTTCGATGAACATCTGCAGAAGGTCGCTTTGAGGCGTAAGGTAGTAACCGTATGTTTTTGCGTCAGCTTCAGCTCTTTTGCGAACTTGCTCAAGCGAGGTCAAAGACCTAATGCCTCTTTAAGCAGGTCTTTGCGGAAACCTGTAATTACGGTTTTGTCATCTACGATTATTGTGGGGTAACTTAATGCTCCACCCTTGCTGATGATTGTCGTATGAACCTTGGTTTTGTCGTTGTCATCAAGTAAGTCGACATCTACAAATTCGTATTCAACACCACTATCGTTTAGGTACTGTTTTGTCATTTTGCACCAAACACAAGTGCTTAAAGCGTAGATGGTAACTTTATGAATATTTTTTTTACCAGAAACCTTGGAGAATTGCATATTAAAAATCTCACCAATAAAATTTGGTTTAAGCCGAATATAACTGTTTAGCTTCCTGAATTAATGTTCGTGTTCATGGTCATGTAGGTTACCAAAGGCATTCTGCACCACTTCATTTAAAGCAGGGTGAATATGCATGCCTCTTGCAATAGGTCCAAAATCACCTTTTTCCGAAACCATTGCATTAACAATTTCCTGAATGAGAACCGACGCTTCGGGGCCGATGATATGTGCCCCCAAGATTTTGCTTGTTCCCGCTTCAACAATGACTTTCACGAAGCCCTCAGGAAACGCCAAGGCAGCACCCATAGCCGTATCCTTATAGAATGCTGTTCCAACCAAAACCTTGTATCCCCGCCTTGCTTCCTCTTCCTTCAAACCCACCGAGGCAACCTGTGGATGCGTAAAGATTGCGTGGGGCGCGGCTGAAAAATCCATCTTTACTTTGTGATCATGGATGCTGTTATGCCAAGCTATTCCTGCCTCGTGGTTGGCTACGTGCTTGAACATTTGTTTGCCGATAGCATCGCCTAAGGCAAAAATGTTTTTTTTGGTGGTTTCGAGGTATTCGTTGACTTTTATAAAGCCGTGCTCGTCGAGTTTTACGCCTGTTTTTTCGGATTTGAGAGTGGAGGCGTTGGATACTCTGCCCATCGCGATCATAATGGCTTCTGCCGAGAGTTCTTTTATAGAGCCATCTTGTCGGTTCTTGGCAACTATTATTTTTTGGGTGCCTTCTTGTTTGGCTTCAATGGCTTCATAGCCTGTATAGATTTCTATTCGCTTTTCCAACTCAGCTTTCAGAGAGTCAGAGATTTCTGGCTCTTCGTCAGGTACCACCCGGTAGGGGCGCTGTATTATAGTGGTTTTGGTTCCAATTGCTGAGAAGAAGTGCCCGTATTCAGTGCCGATGTAACCTCCGCCGACGATAACAATGCTTTTGGGTTGTGTTTGTAACTCAAGTACAGTGTCGCTCGTTAAGTAACCGACGTTTTCTATGCCTTTAATCTGGGGCGTGGCGGTGTGTGCGCCTGAAACGATGAAAATTACTTTGGCAGTAATGGTATTTGTGCCGACTTGCATTGTGTAATCTGAGGTGAATTCACCTGTTTCCTTAAACCATTTTAAGTTGGGTGTTGCTTCGACGGCTGCTGCTTGATGATTAGAATCATGGTTGACGAGTTCATGCATCCTGCCCATGATTTTGTCGAAATCTATGGAGCTAACAGTTGAATTGATGCCTAGTTTCTTGGCGTCTCCGATGGTGGCAAGGACATCTGCGGGGTAAATCAGCATTTTGGAGGGCACGCAGCCAACGTTTATGCATGTGCCACCCATCTTTCCTTGCTCGACTAATGCTACCTTGAAACCTTGCTCGACTGCTGCAGATGCAATGAGCATCCCAGAACCTGAACCTATAACCAAGACGTCAAACTGCTCCATAAACAAGCCTCAACAAGCCAAAAAGAAGAATTAAAAGGCAAATAAACCTTTCAACACATCTTCAATTTAGATAAATCTTTTAATACGCTTCTAAGATAGTATTTTTAAGGAATTTTTATGGCGAAAAAACCAACCAAAGCAGAAGACGAAAAGAAAAAACAAGCCTATTATAGCAAGAAAGAAAAGAAAGCTAAAGAAGTCAAAAAGTAGTTTATTTACCCAAAAACTTGGGTAGGCACCGCTCGTCATGAACGGCGTCGAAGCTTTCAATTTCATCTTTTCTTAGTGGTAACGTGATTCTTGAAACTAAACCGTTTAAGCTGTAGGGCAGTCGGATTAAGCGGTATTCGCCTGAGGTTACCCATTCGTCTATGTGAAAACCTGCCTGTTTTGCTTCTCGCGCAAGGCTAAGTCGTTTTTTAGTGTTCAGCTTGTAAGCGTTTGGGTCTAAAACGTGCAGGTGAAAGCCTCGGCCAGAGTAAACAATTTCTATGTCAGAGAAACAGGTCTCCAAAAAATCGTAAAGTCCAATTGCTTCCTTTTTAACCATGTCAAATTCAATTTCGCAAAAGCTCAATCCCTGATGACGCTTCATCTTATCTTCCAAACTACCATGGATTGGGCAGGTTATGTTTTCAGGGTCAAGATCAAACGCAAGTTCTTGTCCAACTTTTTTTCTGTTTGCGTCGTACACGTTTCGGTCGTAGTATACGGCCTCGGGTAAAAACTCTAAGATTTGGCCTCGCAAATCTTCCAAGTCTTTGAACTCATCGATTATTATTGTAGTTGAAGCATCTTCCTTGTATTTCTCGGGGAAAATCTTGGTGTGGCGGCCTATAATGACTGCAAACTTTGTGTTACCTATCCCACCTTTGAACCATTCAGATACTTTCTTAGGGCTGAATTCTTGGGTGTAGAATTGTTTTCTTTCCATCAAAGTAGCATATTTCATACCAACGGGAAAATAATATTGACTCATTCAAACCACCTCATGTTACGCTTGCTTCCCAAAATGTTTTACTAAAAACTTCAGGCAGAAACCCTAATATTATCGGTTTCCTCACGTTAATACGGTGAATTTTTTGCCAATAGACCCTGATTTTCAAACTAAACGACAAGTTGTAAGTGAACATAATGGCCACAAAGTCTGGGGACCAGTTGAAGCTCCCAAAAAACTTGGAATTCATGGAACAACCAGCGCAGTAGACTGGGATAGCTGCGTGGGAGACGGTGTATGCATCGATGTTTGCCCTGTCTCACTGTATGATTGGGCTGATTCCCCTGGACACCCGCTCTCTGAACGCAAATCTGATCCTGCACGCGAAAAAGATTGCATACAATGTTTGGCTTGTGAAATGCAGTGTCCAGCGGCAGCGATAAAAATAACTCCCCCACCCTAAAAGTGCAGCATCGGCAAATGTTATATTAGAAGACGATGGATTAGTTTTAGGCACCACTATGAGTCAAGAATTCACAGGCAAAATCATACTGCTTCAACCAGCAGATGCCTCCGCAAAAACAACGACCGTGGTTGAAGGCATAATCGCTGAGATAATGGAGTTTGGCGAAGTAAACGTTGTCGGCTTAAACGATTCACTATTTTTAGCTTGTTCAGCCATTAACATGGCAACAGAGATTGCAAAAGTCTACGTTGCCGACATAGACATAGCCTCCATTAAAATCCCAGGGCATGGCGAAGTATCAGCGATCTCAGCCTATTTGTCCCAAAAGCAAGCGGGAGAGTATTGTGCGTCGGCTGAACTGGAAGACAAAGGCATGCCCGATGCGGAGCAAACCGTCAGCGTCAGTAGAGCAGCTACATTTGAGCGGTTACTCACCATTAGCCTGTTGCGATTGGCAAAATTTGATAAAGTCAAAATCGTTGCAGCCGGCGGCTCAATCAACGACGCCATTGTGCTTGCCCTAAAATTAACCAGTGGACAAATCTCCAAAGAACAAGTTGGCATCAAACTGTTCCATTTGTACTCGATAATTATGCGTAATGATCCAACAAAAAGCATAGCGGCAGTATCCATCTATCTTGCAAAAGGCGTTACGACGAGATATACTAAGCGGCAGAGTGCTGTGCTTAAAAAATTGGAAATTGGAACCTAACATTCTCCAATGATACCCGCGTGTAAAGTCCCTCTTGTTCGTAATCTCAGTTGGGTTATAACTTGCAGAAAAGTGAGCGTAATCGCAAGGAAAAAAAAAGAATTAGTTAAAGCTAAAAAAATAGGCAGTTAACAAATTGCTACTTTACCCGGCTTAGGTTCTTGTTGACTTTGTCCCAGTTGACTATGTTCCAGAAGACTTCTACGAATTTTGCGCGGTCGTTTTTGTAGTCAATATAGTAAGCATGTTCCCAAACATCCAGAGCCATCAAGATTTGGAAGTTAGGAAACACGTTTACATTGTGTTTTTCGATTTGCATGATAAGTGGTCTTCCAATGCATGGATGCACCGCTAATACTGCCCATCCTGAACCCTCTGTGCTTGTAGCCGCAATAGTAAATTGTTTCTTAAAATACTCAAAGCTCCCAAAACCCATGTTAATCATGTCAGCAACTGCTCCACCCGGTTGGCCTCCGCCGCCTTTGCCTGCTGGCGCCATGTTCTCCCAGAAAGTCGTATGCAACATATGACCACCGATGTGGAAAGATAACTCCTTTGCGAATGCTTTAATGTCAAGGGTTAAATTTTCTTGGTGCGCCTTATCTATTTTTTCAAAGATGGCGTTGGCGCCATTGACGTAAGCTTGATGGTGCTTGTCATGGTGGAGTTTTAGTTGTTCTTCTGAGATGTATGGTGCAAGAGCATTGTAATCATAGGGTAGTTTGGGAAGGGTAAAAGATTTTATTTGTTCCATAAAATTTCACCAAAATCACTCTTTTCCAAAGCAGAAAACAACTAATATACTTTACCTCGACGTTTTTTTGGGGTATGGTATAGCTTATTACTTGCTTGTCACTTTACTATTTTCCAGTGAATTTTATGGCTAAAACTGATGAAAACCTAAAAGCTGCCTTCGCAGGAGAATCCCAAGCTAACCGAATGTACTTGGCTTTCGCTAAGAAGGCAGATGAAGAAGGCTTAACACAAACCGCTAAACTCTTTAGAGCAGCGGCGGAAGCTGAAACCGTCCACGCTCTAAATCACTTGCGCGTTTTGGGGCAGGTAAAATCAACCGCTGACAACCTCGGCACTGCAATCTCGGGTGAGACATATGAGTTCAAGAAAATGTACCCAGACTTCATAGCTGAAGCCAAAAAAGAAGGCAACAAAAAAGCCGAAATAAGCTTTAATTATGCAAACCAAGTTGAGCAAATCCACGCCAATCTCTACCAAAAAGCCCTAGACGCCCTCAAAAACAAGAAAGAACTGCCAAAAGCAGACATGTATGTTTGCCCCACATGCGGAAACACCTTCGAAGGCACAACTCCTGATGCGTGCCCAATCTGCGCTACGGCTAAAGACAAATTTATGAAAATAAACTAAAAAAATTAGACTTTGATTTTTTGGGCTATTTGCTGCCCAAACTCAAAGCATTTTTTCAAATCTTCCTCATCAGGAACAAATTTTATTTCAAGTCCTTGCTCTATAACATCAAAGCCTGCTTCCTTAACCACTTTAACCATGCTTTTGACAGCGCCGCCTCCCCAGCCAAAAGAGCCAAAGAAACCCCACAATTTGCCTTTAGGCTTCAGGCCAGTGGCATAAGTTAAGAACGAGCTCAGAGTTGGGAACATTTGATTATTTAATGTTGGTGAACCTACCAAGACTGCTTTGGCGTCAAGGATTTCAGTCATCGCTTCGGATATCGCATACGAACGCAGTTTAAGCAGTTTAACATCAACGCCCGCGTAGGCGGCGCCGTCGCCTATGGCTCGTGCCATCTTGTCGGTGCTGTTCCACATAGTGTCAAAGACAATTACAACTTTGTTTTTGCTTGTGCCCTGGCTCCAGTTGAGATACGCATTGACTATCTTCATTGGGTCTTTTCGCCAGATAATGCCATGGCTGGGCGCAATCATTTCTATGGGAATCTGCATAGCAACAACCTCCTGAATCTTCCGCGTAATTAGAGGTGAGAGCGGCATGAGGATATTAGCGTAGTACATTGCAGCTTCTTCCATCAGGATATGCTGGTCTACTTCATCGTCGAACCGCTCGGAGGATGCGAGGTGCTGCCCGAAAGCGTCGTTAGGCATCAATATTTTGTCTTCCACAATGTATGTGAACATGCTGTCAGGCCAGTGAAGCATCGGTGCCTCAACAAAACGCAGGGTTTTAGCGCCAAGTTTGATTTCGTCTCCTGACTTGACGGTTTCTACACGCTCAAACTCTTTACCGTAATGCTCGATTAATTCTTCTTTGCCTCTAACAGATGAGAGTATTTTGGCGTTGACTGCTAGTTTTGCGATTTCTGGGAGGCTGCTTGAATGATCCATCTCAACGTGGTTAACGATTATGTAATCGATTTTTTCAAACGAGGTAACTTCCTTGATTTTTCGGACGAGTTCTTCGGAGAATTGGTGTTTTACAGTGTCGATTAAAGCTGTTTTTTCATCTTGGATTAGGTAAGCGTTGTAGGTGCTTCCTCTGTTAGTAATGTATCCGTGGAAATCTCTTATGTTCCAATCAATGACGCCGACCCAGTAAACTCTATCCTTTAGGGTAACTTTAACCATGATTTATCTTCTCCAAAATTTCTTTTAATAAATAAAAACTCGTGAAAACTCTTATATCACTTTCGTTCCCAAACCGCTTGAAAACCCTACAGTTATATTTGGGGAACAACAAAGTCTACTATAGACGCCAGATTGGCAAACATTTTTACGGAGACAGAAGCATGAGTCTATTACCCGATGATAAAAAAGAGTTACTTAAGAAAGATTTTGAGGAAAAGCTGGTTGATCCAGTAAAAATTGTAATGTTTACTCAGGAGTTTGAGTGCCGATATTGCTCGGACACAAGAAAACTCGCTCAAGAACTATCAGCGTTAAACGGCAAGATAACAACTGAAGTTTACGATTTTGTAGCTGACGGCGCTAAAGCCAAGGAATATGGAATAGACAAGATTCCTGCGTTGGCGATAATTGGCAAGAAGGATTATGGGGTGAGAATTTATGGAATACCATACGGCTATGAGTTGCAGACGTTGATTGAAGCTATCATAAACGTATCCAAGGGGAAAACTGACCTTTCCGACAAAACTAAGCAGATACTGTCGGATGTTAAATTGCCCGTTCACATCCAAGTATTCGTCACCCTGACCTGCCCCCACTGCCCCGCTGCAGCCGCGGTCGCTCACAAATTAGCTATAGAAAGTGACATGGTCAAAGCAGACGTCATAGAAAGCAGCGAATTCCCAGATTTAGCCATGAAATACAATGTAATTGGAGTGCCAAAAATAATCATTAACGAAACCGTGGAGTTTACGGGGGCATTCAACGAGGATCTCTTCGCTGAACATGTTTTGTTGGGGGCGTTCGCAGAAAAGTTGGCTGTGAACGATAAGGTCAACATACCCTAATGAGATAAAAATAATAATTATGATTGAAAGAAATAAAGAAAAGAACGTTAGGGACTAAACCTAATGGTTTAGCAGTGGTCGTGGCCGCAATTGCAACTGTGCCCGGTTGTACCTGTGTTGCCAGCGTATTTTGCCGGAGATTTGTCAAAGGTTGCTTTGCAGGAGGCTGCGCAGAAATAGAATGTTTTGCCGTTGAAGTCGGATTTGAATTTTGCTTTTTTCTCATCTACCATCATGCCGCATATTGGATCTTTAGCCATATTCTTTTCACCTCACGTTGACTGTTTACTGTTTTATTTTGGTTGATTTAAACTTAGCCAGTTTCAACAATGCGGAGTTGCCGACGACGGTTAGACTGCTTATTGCCATGGCTCCAGCTGCATACATCGGATTGAGCAAACCTGCTGCAGCAATTGGAATCATAACTACGTTGTAGGCAAACGCCCAGAACAGGTTTGTATCTATCTTCCGCATAGTTTTCTTGCTAAGTTCCACGCCCAACGCTACGTCGCGTAAGTCATCTCGAATTAGCACTATGCCGCCTGTTTCCTTTGCGATGTCGGTTCCGCTACCAATGGCTATGCCGATGTCGGCTTGTGCTAACGCGGGTGCGTCGTTTATTCCGTCTCCGACCATGGCTACGACTTTTCCTTGGCTCTGCAGTTTTTTGATCGTTTCTTCTTTTTGCCAAGGCAGAACGTTTGCGATTACTTGAGTTATGCCGAGCTGTTTGGCAATTGCCTGTGCTGTGATTTCGTTGTCTCCTGTTAACATAGCAACCTCTAAGTTCATGTTTTTGAGCAACTCTATTGCTGGAGCTGCGCTTTCTTTTACGGTATCCATAGCGGCTACTGCACCGGCTACTTTGCCGTCAACCGCAAGTATCATAACCGTTTTTCCTTCAAGTTCCAATGATGCAAATTCTCTTTCCATCTCAGTTGTCGATACGTGTTGTTCTTGCATTAGTCTGCGGTTTCCAAAAAGTATATTCTTGCCTTCGATTGTGGATTGGATTCCTCTTCCTGGTAGCGCCTCAAACTTGTCAGCGGTAGTGAGCGAGATGCTTTCTTCTTGGGCTTTCTTTAGTATTGCTTCTGCCAGTGGATGCTCTGAACCCTTCTCAGCGGCTCCTGCAAACTTGAGGACATCCTGTCGGGTAAATGAGTTGAAGGTTTTGATGTCGGTTACGCTTGGTTCTCCCTTTGTTAGGGTGCCAGTTTTGTCAAATACAACGGTGGTGAGTTTTCTTGCTTTCTCAACGAATTCTCCGCTTCGCAGCAATACGCCGTATTCTGCTCCTTTTCCGACACCTGCAAGAATAGCTGTTGGAGTTGCAATTCCTAAAGCACATGGACAAGAAATAAGCACTACGGCCAGCAACACTAAGAAAGCTGTTGCAAAATCGCCGCTAACTACGAACCAATAGACAAATGAAATCGTTGCAACTGTCAGAATGATTGGAACAAACCATTTGACGATGCGGTCGGCGAATTTCTGAACTGGGGCACTTGAAGCTTGTGCTTCTTCCACAAGGTGAACTATTTGTGAGAGAGCAGTTTCGCTGCTGACTTTTGTTGCTTTGATTGTTAGGAGTCCTGTTTTGTTGATTGTAGCGCCGATGACTTCGCTTCCGACAGTTTTCTCGACTGGGATACTCTCGCCCGTTAGTAGTTTCTCATCGACTGACGAGTAACCTGCGGTTACGGTTCCATCAATTGGGATTTTTTCGCCTGGCTTAACGACAACAGTGTCATCTACTTTGACTTCTTCGATAGGTAAGTCGGTTTCTTTTCCGTCTCTGATGACCCGTGCCATGGTTGGTTGAAGTTCAAGTAGTTTGCGTATTGAAGCGGCGGATTTGCGGCGGATTAGTTCCTCGATGTATCTTCCTAGTAGCACGAAGGCTAGGATGCCGATGGCGACTTCCATGTAGCCTGTGCCTGGTTGGGTGGTAGTGGGCAGTAAGAAGATGCTTATGACTCCGTATATCCAGCCTGCGAGAACGCCCACGGTTACTAGAACATCCATGTTTATGTTTCGGTTTCTAAGGGACTGGAATGCTCCTTTGTATATTCTGTAGCCGGCAACCCAAACAATTGGGGTTGACACGATGAATATGGCTATGTCGTAGATTCTTAGTCCCCCTACAACGTCTAGATACATTATTGCGGTAATGAGACCAAACAATGTTAGCACTTTCAGGGTAAGTGCAGCTACTGCGCCTGCTAAGGTGAAGCTCACTCTTCTTTGCATGGATTTGAGTTCGCGTTCGGGTGCGGTGTAGACGTCTAGGCATTGTTGGCTGCAGAAGTAGTAGGTTCGGTCGCCTATTTTGGCGGAAAGGGCTGTCTCTGTGTCTACGTCCATCCCGCAAACTGGATCTCTAACTGTTGTCATTTTCTCATCTCTGTTAGATTTATGATTGGTTATTTAACGATATAAATGTGTCTGAAAAAGATATATCTTTAACATCAAAAACAAATGAAATCACCAAACATACTAAAACAAAACAACAAAAACCGCAACCACAACCGCCACCACATAAAGCCAATTAGCAACCACACTAAACCTTTCTGATTCAACCATTCCACCCATCCGCAATTGGCGAAATACCAAAACAACAAACGACAGCCAAAACGCCCCAAATAACCAACCCCCAAAAACATCACTCAACCAATGAACATTCAAATAAAGCCTATCAAAACCCACCACACCAACTACTGCGCTCATGCCCACTATGATTAAAGCCCTCGAACGCTTGCTTTGCCAGTGACGCCACGCAAAATAAACAAGCACTCCACCAAAAACGACGCAGCCAGCACTATGACCGCTCGGATACGAAAAACCATTATCAAACAAAATATTATTCGTTGGTCTAGCAACATGTTCTAAAGCTTTTAGAGCTGAAACAATCAACGCGTCGCCACCCATCGCTCCAAGCAACAGAAGACCCTGTGCTTTATAATTCTTCAAGAATAGAACGCCCGAAATGAACAGGGAAATTACAACAAGACTTGTTGTGTCAAAGATTAGCGCTATTCCTTCAGCAATAAACGTTAAAGTGACCGATTGGATTGATGGAATCCACAAGTTAACGGCGGAATCGACTGAATGAAAGCTGGTTCTAAATAAGGTGACAAACAGAAAACCTAAAAGAAACGCCAAGCAAGCTGCGAATAAGGTTCGTTCTGCCTTTGAGAGGAAAATTTTTTTATTAATCAACTGGGTTCCTGCTAATTGATTTATTAGTTAGAATAAAAATGCTTCAAGGTTAAATTGGCCCTGTTTTCATCGTCCGTTTTATTCGATTCGTTTTATGATGTGATATCCAAACTTGGTTTTAACTGGAGCAGACGTTTCGCCCTTCTCGAGTTCGAAGGCAGCTTTCTCAAATTCTTTAACCATCTTGCCCCTTGTAAAAGTACCCAAGTCTCCGCCTTTCTTGCTTGACGGGCAGAGGGAAACTTGTTGGGCTAAAGCGCCGAATTTTTCGCCTTTGTCTAGGCGAGCTTTTGCTGCTTTTGCTTCTGTTTCTGTCTTAATCAGTATGTGGCAACAGTGTACTTTGTCTGGCATACCAAGGTTTAAGGGGTTTTTAGAATATAACTTTTGCTTGGTTAATCAAACCCTTTTTTCATGGAAAAAGTTTGATTGTTCGGATTTGACTAAATCTTTAATGCTTACTCTACGGTACTTATCGCGCTGAATTTACATGAAAATGTCAAAACGTTAAATTGTAATTTCCATCCACTTCGAACTTCGAAGTACACGTCAGAGATACTGTTATAGCAAAAGTCGCCAATAAGAAAGCTATGCAAACCGAGAACGCAATCATAAACATAGATGAAGACCAAAGCATAGACATTCCAACAGCAAAACAGCTTGCCAGAATAGTTGAATTTCTTCTAAATCTCGAAGACTAAAAACCTCTTAAAACAGTGCTTATTCTAAAACAGAAAATACTGATAAAAATTTGACTAATAAAAGGGAAACTCTCTCAACCTCAACTTGAGATTAAGGAGAACTTTAGTTTACTCGATTACCTGAATTGCACCTTCGGGACATTGTGCTTCACATGCTCTACAGACCAAGCATTCGCTTGATTTGCTTGGGACTGATTTGCCGGCTTTAATTTCGTATACGCCGACTGGGCAAGTGTTGACACAAGTTTCGCATCCAGTGCATTTAGGATCGACAACAATTTTTACCATTTTTGTCTAACCTCTGGGATATTTTATCTCAAAAGTTGATGAGTAAAATAAAAGGATTTAGGTGTTTTAACGGATTTTTTCACGTAATCTCAGCAAGATTCCGTTTATTGCGGATTCAGCTTTGTCTCTTTGTTTCTGGTAGTCTCCGATGCTTTTCTTGTAGACTTCAAGCGAAATTTCTCCTTTACTTTGCCGTGTCTCCAAGTTTTTGATGTTTTCTTCCGCTTCCACCAAGTCCACTTCCGCTAAATCAAGTTGCTTGACTAAATCCGCGTAGCCGCCGGTTGCGCCCGTGAAGGTTTTCTTGGTCCTTTCTATGTTTCTATTAATGCCTTCTAAACGAACCTCTATGGCGTTTCTTTGAACTTTATATTGGCGTCTTGGGATTTTTCCTTTTTGCGCCTTGGCATCCATCGATTTTAGTTCTGCATTTAACTGTTTTTTGTCTTCGTAGGAGTCTATGAATTCCCTGATAGTATCCGCTGAAACACGTTGGCTTGGCTTTAGCTCAGCTTCCTTAGTTTGCGGCGAAGATGTTGTCGTTGGTTCAAGGGTTGCTAATCGCTCAGTTTTTTCTGCGTAAGTTTCTTCCGCTGGTCTGTGTCTTCTAACGAAAAATACTGCTATACATGCAACTATTGCGAGTAATGAAGCCCAAAATGTAGGTCTGAAAGACGCCCAAACTGGGTTATAATTGAACGATAGTTGGAGTGTGTTCTGTTGTGGTGCAAGGTTATCTACGTAGCTTAAGCTGTTCTTTGTTACTGCGAGGCTATCTTGGTATGCTTGTCTGGTTAATGTCGAAGATGAGTCAAGTTCTGATACTTGTGGAGTTACGATTGTTGCCCCTTCAGGAGGTGTAAATGTTGTTGTTGCCTGATTAACAAAGTAGTTGATGTCTGGAAAGAGGTTGAAATTTTCCAAGTTGTAGCTGGAACCTTGAAGTGTTGCACTCGGCAAATCGTATTCTGCAGTCAACACCGTTGATTGGCCACTAGATAAGTATGTCACAAAAGTTGCATTAGTTACTATCGAATTGCCGCTAATTCCTAAGTTGGCAGATAAAGTTCCGAATTGATCCCTGATGTGAACGTTTGTTGCAACTTTGGGAAGAGTAATTACGAATGAACTCATGAGTAATGTAGAGTTGCTGACCAATCGATAACTATCTGAAGCAGTAACTTTGCCTGTTGAAGCGATATTTATTTGCCGATTTAGATTGGTTATCTTGGTTAACTGTATAGTTCCAGTCGACACTTGGACAACAGCGTAAGCTGGAGCGTATGTGTAAGCTGCCAAGTTAGTTTTAGAGTAAGTCGCTGCATCGATGTTTCCATCATCCTTAGAAATTGTTACACTTGTAGGTGTGCTCGGAAAAGTAATCGTACCGCTGCAGGTACCAACACTCTGAGTTAAACTGGGGTAAGCTGGAAAATTAATGCCATAAACACCGGTGCCTTGCTCAGTAACGAGGCTATTAGATAAAACAAAAGCAACTGTGAAGACGTTGGGTGTATTTCCGTTAAAGTTAATTGTTGCGCCGTAGAATCCGCTGCGGTCGCCCAATTGGACACCTAAATTCATTTGGTAAACATGAGTGTCGTCGTATGCTGAGCCCTTAAGAACTTCAAGACCATATTGGTAGGGTAACCCAATCATGAATCCATCACTCACTTGACCGGAAACATAGATTGTGTCTAGGATAACCACGTGGCCAGAATACATGATTTGCACTTGATGGTCCACCTTATCGATGGTGTAGCCGCTGGTTTGGGCAGAAACAGTGCTAGACGGCAAAGCAACTGGCAGGATAACGAGTAAAAAGAAACCGATAATGAAGAGGTCTGCTTTAGTTCGTTTCACTAAATTCACCAAACATAAAGTTTCTTTAATGTTGGGTCAACCTGTTTATTTACTTTTACAGTAAAAAGCGCTGTATTTAGGGCTTAAGAAATGAAGACTCTCTGTAAAACTTGGAGCAGCAAAAAAAGGCTCAATGAGTTTGTTGCTTTTTTGGCGAATCTCTGAATGTGTGAAGAAAAAAAGGTTTAATGGTTTTTACTTGAAAGTAGTCGTCTTCGGAATTTGCTGGACGACTACTTCTAATGTTTTGCCAAGTGTTTTAGATTCGTTTTAGTGATTTAAAGAGTTCAAGTTCTTCATCTATTGAAAAAAGGGGATCAACAGCCAAGTCGGGAAGCAAAAATTTGTTTGATGGTAGCGGGGAGTAGATTTGAACTACTGATCTCTGGGTTATGAGCCCAGCGGGTTAATCCTGGCTACCCCACCCCGCTGAATTTTTTGCAATATTATTTTGGGTACGCAACTATTAGTTGATATGTCAAATATTAATAGTTTCTTTTTCATTGTCGGCAAAAGGATTTTAGTGTCGAACATTCTTTGTATGAACGGATGGTTTAGTTTGGATAAGCCCTATTTGCGTACACTTACGACTCCAACTCTTGAAAACCCAATTTTTGTTCAAGGGCTACCGGGTTTTGGAAATGTTGGCAGGATTGCAGCGCATCTACTCATCAAGTTTTTTGATGCCAAACCGTTTGCGGAGTTGTATTCTCCTTCCTTTCCAGATTATGTTGCTATAACAAGTAAGGGCATTGCTCATTTACCACGCTATGATTTTTATTATGCTCCAATGGAGAAAAACAATCTTGTGATTATGACTGGTGAGATTCAGCCATCCTTTGACGATGTAGTTGCGCACTATACTGTTTGTGATACGGTCCTTGATTTTGTAGAGACATTAGGCTGCAAATTTATTGTAACCATGGGAGGCGTACCTATAACTGAAGATAAAACTCAGGTTTACATCGCTGCTACTTCAGCGAGGTTGGCGACAGAGTTTATGGAGAAAGGTGCCGTGATCTATAGTAAAGGCCGAATCGTTGGTGGAACTGGTCTCACGTTGGCTTTGGCGAAGGAAAGAAAGATTGATGGAATCGGTTTGCTTGGAACTACTATGGGTTTTAAGGCTGATAAGGAGGCTGGGTTCTTGGTTTTTAAGTTTTTGATGAAGGCATTAGGAAAAGAGATAAAAGAAGGAATGGTAGAAACAAATGCACCTGAAGAGTAAGCGGATGGGCGTTGCATGACAGAAAATAATGAAAATTTACAAGTTAGCGGATTAGACTCTAAATTTATGAAAGTAGCGATGACGATAGTTGCTGTGTTCTTGATCTTTGTTGGTCCAACTTACGGTCCGTACTTGATGGCGGATGTTCTTAAGATAGATTATGTGGCTTCAGTGGTTGTCGGTGGTGTCCTATTCATCGTCGGATTGGTATTGTTAATATTCCTTATTAGAAAGAAAGTGATTGAGTAATTTTGCCTCAGATACCCTAGGGTGCATCATCAAATCAGCTAATTAGGTTCTTCATCGGCGGCACCTTAGAGGAAGAACCTGTTTTATTAAGATTCTTTGGGTTTTGGAAAACATTAATTCTAAATATGCTTGCTGAATACATAAGGCATATTAAATATTGATAAATGAATAGGTACTATGCCTGAAAGACGAAACAGTATCGATGCCCCATTAGAGAAAAATGTAGAGGCAAAAAGAACAACAATCATTTTAGAAAAAAATGAGCGAGAATTCATCGAATCGTTAATAAAAGAGGGTAAAGAACCGGGCATAAAACCGCTTATCTCCAAAATGCTCGACATCTACAAAAACATGATGATTTATGATTGGCATTTTCCGGGCGAATATTACTGTGGAATTAGTCGAACCGCGTTTGTAAACGTCGAATTACTCAACATACTTACTCAGCAGATTCCAAAGGAAAAATGGCCTGCAGTCGGCGAAAAGATGGGTAATGCCCTAAAAGTTTCAATACAATCAACGCTAGGTGCAGATGCCAGCAAGCAAGAGAATTGGGAAGCTATCTTCAATAGACTCAAGGTGCAGGGTTTTGGTGATTTCTACCTCAAAGACAAGTATTTGCTGCTAAAGACTCCCTTTATTCATGATTGTGAGATTTGGAAGGGCTTGTTGGAAGGGTTGCTTAGTGTTGAGTTGGAAACGCGTAATTCAGTGGCGCCCTTGGTTTTTGAAATTAAAAAGCCCAAATCGGGTTCAGTTTAGAATCCGACAGCAAATAATATTAGGAAACAGATTTATTAGGAAGACAGGCGTTCAGGTGTCTTTCAGTGGTATATGATGAGGGATTGCGTTCACACAAGGCGATTGCCTTCATTGAAAATGTAAGAACGATTAATTATTTGAAATTAGGCGCACCCCGTCAAAAAATCGTTTTAATAAAACAAGAAACCCCCAGTGGTTTTTCTAAAAATTTAGGTGAAAAATTATGGATAAAATAAAATTTGCAATCCCAAAAGGCTCCCTAGAAAAAGCAACTGCAGAATTCTTCTCTAAATCAGGCTTCAAAATTGGCGGAACAGAACGTACTTACCGACCCAGCATAAACGACCCCCAAATAGAAATGAAAGTGCTCAGACCCCAAGAAATCCCCGTCTTCGTTAATGAAGGTTTACAGGATCTTGGCATTACGGGGGAAGATTGGGTTAAAGAGAATAAAGCCGACGTTGAGATTCTACAGAACCTCGAATACGGAAAAATCAAACTCGTCATAGCCGTACCCAAAAGCGTGCCTGAAAAGACCACTGTGGGCGAGTTTATGGAGTCGATATGGAGTCAGGGCAAAAACTTCCGAATCAGCACAGAGTACCTAAACATCGCCTCCGAATACCTCAAGAATACTCCTCAGTACAAAAAACGGTTTGGCAACGCTGACCCCATGATTGTGACGCCCTGGTGGAAAAAAGGCGACAACTCACGCGCAAAAATTTTCTTATCTTTTGGTGCTACTGAAGCTAAGCCGCCAGAAGACTCTGACTGTATAATGGACGTAACCGAAACAGGTACCACCATCGAAGCAAATAACCTGCGAATCATAGAAACAGTTCTGAAGTCTTCGGCTGTCCTAATCGCCAATAAAAAATCGCTCGAAGATCCGGAGAAACGGGAAAAAATCTTCGACATAGTTGCGTTGCTGAAAGGTGTAGTGGATGGTTCAAAGAGAATCCACATATTTGTTAATGTCAAGAAAGCGAACCTTCAGCGACTGCTTACGGAGTTGCCGGCGTTGAAAAACCCTACAATTGCGCCGCTGGCGGATGACACTTGGGTTAGCGTTAATACAGTTATCGAAAAAGACTGCCTAATTGAATTACTTCCGAAAATACGCAAAATCGCCCAAGGCTTAGTAGTTTATGAACCAAGGCAAGTGTTAGCGCTCGATGAGATTGCAAGGAGAAATGAAGGTCAATGCAAAAAGGATTCACCGTAAAAGTCTGGGATTCAAAAGAGTTACCTGCCGACTGGTTTAGAAGGCAGCAGGCAGACCAGAAAGCCACAGAGGAACTCGAAAACAACGTTAAAGCCATAATAAACCAGGTAAAAACAGACGGGGACTTGGCGCTTGTGGAGTTTGCGCTGAAGTTTGACAAAGCCGAACTTTCCTCAAGAGCGCTCAGAGTCAAACCTGGGGAAATCAAGGAAGCTTACACAAAAACCAGTCCACAGCAAATCTCCGCTTTAAAATTCGTGCAAGAAAAAGTCAGCAAATTCCAGAAGCAACTACTTACCCAAACCGACATAAAGACGGCAAGTGACGGAATATCAGTGCAGACCGTTATGCGTCCTATAGAAAGTGTAGGATGCTATGTTCCAGGAGGGCAGGCTGTATACCCAAGCACACTTGTTATGACTGCTGTTCCAGCCAAAGTTGCAGGGGTTCCTCGGATAGTTGTGTGTTCTCCCTCAGACGCCAATGGCAAAGTGAACCCTTTGGTTCTTGTGGCCTCCGACATCTGCGGAGTCGACGAAGTCTACAAGGTGGGCGGTGCCCAATCTATAGCTGCGTTAGCTTACGGAACAAGAACCATAGCGCCCGTCCGCAAAATAGTTGGTCCAGGCAGCAAATATGTGACGGCAGCGAAAGTTCTGGTTTCTACACATGTAGCGATTGATATGCCTGCTGGCCCAAGCGAGGTGCTTGTTTTGGCGGATGAGTTCGCTGATGCACGTCTTATTGCGTTTGATATGGTTTCTCAGGCTGAGCATGGAGGAGACAGCGTTGCCGGACTTATAACAACCTCTGAAAAAGTGGCTTTGCAAGTTCAGAAAAATCTTGCGAAGATTGCTGTTTCAGCTGAAAGAAGCGAAAAAATTATCGCTTCATTAGTTGAATATGGTTTTATTATAATTTGCAGCAGCATGGAAGAGGCAATCGGTTTGGTGAATCAGTTTGCTGCGGAACACTTAGAAGTTATGACTGCTAACCCAAAGGAGGTTGCAGAGAAACTCACCGCTGGACTCATACTGTTAGGTCCCTACAGCCCCGTTGCATTAAGTGATTATGGCAGCGGAACCAACCACGTGCTGCCCACAGGCGGCTTCGCCAAATCATTCTCAGGCTTATCCGCTTTGGACTTTTTGCGGCGTGTAAGCATAGTCGAAAGCACAAGAGTGGGCCTCGAACGAGTGAAGGACAGTATCAAAGTTATGACGGAAGTTGAAAACCTTCCCAATCACTATAAAGCAATACAGGCAAGGTTAGAAAAATGAGTGAATCTTACAAGAAATGGATAAAACAAAAACTTGAAAAACTCCAAGCAATAGACTGCTACTCCGCTGGAGCCACACCCGAAACAGTAGCGAAGCAGTTAGGCGTCGCTACAAAACAGATAATCAAGCTGGATTTTAATGAGAACTTGTTCATGCCAAGAGTAAAGCAGGTTAAACTGGTTAAGGAGTTGGCTGAGGAAATCGATTTGCGTATGTACCCTGAGGATGAAGAGATTAAGCTTCGTGAAAAGATCGCGGGCTACATGAAAGTTCCAAAAGATTTCCTTGTGGTAGGCAATGCAAGTGACGAGTTAATCGACCGAACAATAAGGCTCTTCGTTGAGAAAGGCGATATCGCAGTTTCGTTCGCACCAACATTCAGTATTCCACGGCTTTGTGTTAAGCGTCAAGAAGGTGAATACATCGCAGTGTCGATCCAAAAAAACCTGCAACTCGACGTAAAAGGAATGCTCTTCAAGTTCTCTGACAAAACAAGGCTGCTCTACCTCTGCTCCCCCAACAGCCCCACCGGCACACAATACAAAGCAAAAGACATCGAAACCTTAGCCAAATCGTTCCCAGGCATAGTCATCTTAGACGAGGCATACGGGGAATTCGCTGACTACTCATTCGCGCCAAGAATAGAAGAGTTTGAAAACATGATTATCCTGCGAACCTTCTCCAAAGCCTTCGGTTTAGCAGCTCTTCGACTCGGCTACGCTGTGGCAAACCCCGAATTAGCCCAGATTTTAACTGAAAAAGCACCTTTGCCATATCCAGTTAGCAGTTTCACACTTAGAATGGGCGCCAAAATGCTGGATAACGTTGATTTAATGATGGAATCAGTAAAGCAGCTCAAGAGTGAACGGACAAAGCTGATAAATGCACTTAACGAAATAGAGGGCGTACAAGCCTTCGATTCGCAAGCAAACTTCGTGCTAATGAACACACAAAAGCCCTGCGACATTGTCAACCAGAAGCTGCTTTGGAAGGGAATCATGGTTAAGAAATTGGGCAAAATTCTAAAGTATGAAAACTGCTTCCGCGTCACAGTTGGCTTGCCAGAAATGAACGCTAAACTAGTTGAAGCACTAAAGGAAATTGAAGGGGAAGACGAATGAGGAAAAATGTCGTATACCGTAAAACCAAGGAAACCGAAGTTAAAGTTTCCTTGAACCTTGACGGCGAAGGAAAAGCAGCTGTAAACACGGCTGTGCCATTTCTTGACCACATGCTTACCTCGCTTGCCACACACAGCTTAATCGACATAACCGCGTCAGTAAAGGGCGACTTGGTGCACCACTGCGTCGAAGACTTAGCCATAGGTTTAGGCGAAGCCCTCAACAAAGCCTTAGGCACACGCGAAGGCATCACACGCTTTGGCAACGCAGCCGCACCCATGGACTGCTCCCTCGCATTCGCCGCCGTTGACTTAGTCAAGCGCCCATACTTCAAAATTGACCTCAAACTTCGCGGCAAAAAAGTAGAAGAAATGCCCACCGAAGACATCAACCACTTCTTCGAATCCCTCGCCACCGCACTCCAAGCGAACGTGCACATGTTCGTTGAGTATGGCAGCAATGACCACCACAAAGCTGAAGCCGCAACCAAAGCCCTCGCGCTATCACTCCGCCAAGCAATAGCAATGGATCCCAGACGCAAAGGCGTGCCCAGCTCCAAAGGAGTCATCTAATGCCTCAAGCAGTCATCTTTGACTACGGTGTTGGAAATCTGCTTAGTCTAAAAACGGCGTTGGAAAAAGCGGGCTTAACCGCGTCAATTGGCACCACTGCGAAAGATTTAGAGAAAGCTGACGCTATCGCATTGCCAGGTGTCGGAAGCTTTACCGCGGCGTCAAGTAAACTTGACTCTGTGAAGGAAACGCTCCAAACCAAAATTAAAGAAGGCACCCCACTTCTTGGCATTTGTTTGGGGTTGCAGCTTTTCTTTGAGACAAGTGAAGAAGGACCTGGGACAGGTTTAGCGATGTTCAAGGGCAAAAACATGCAGTTACCCAACACTGTGAAGGTGCCGCATATGGGTTGGAATACGCTAAACATCGTAAAACCAAACGATCTCTTCGAAGGCATCTCAGAAGGCACCTACGTTTACTTCGTTCACTCGCTCTACCCCGTACCTGAAGACAAGAGCATAGTTTGCACTACAACCGAGTACGGAACAAACTTCACCTCCGCAATAGCTAGCAAAAACATCTACGGTACCCAATTTCATCCAGAAAAATCCGGCGATGTCGGAATTAAAATTCTCAAAAACTTTGTTAAAACCGTTGTTAAGTGATTAATATGCAGTTGATTCCCGCAATAGATTTAATGGAAGGCAAAATCGTCCGTTTAACCCGCGGTGAAGCTAAAACCGCCAAATTTTATGAAGGCCAATTCGGCACCCCAGTTGAAGCTGCGCAGCGTTGGCGAGACGAGGGCGCTAGTAAGTTGCACATTATTGATTTGGATGCAGCTTTCGCGCTTGGCAATAACCACTCAGTCATCGCTGAGATTGGGAAAAATGTTAAATTACCCATTCAAGTTGGCGGTGGAATACGAAGTTATGAAACGGCTGAGAAACTCTTCCAAACAGGCATCACCCAGGTTATCCTTGGTGCCTTAGCTTTTAGCGATCCATCAGCAATTGGTAAAATCCAGAAAAAATTCGGTGCAGAATCCGTGATAGTTGCCTTAGACAACAAAGAGGGACTTATCATGGTTGAAGGCTGGAAAACCTCAACCGCAATGACCGTGGACGACGCCCTTGAAAAATACACTGGACTTGGTGTTCGCCGTTTCCTAATAACTTCCATCGCCCAAGATGGAATGCTCAATGGTCCAGACCTGCAAACGCTCAGCCAAGCCGCCCTATTTCCTAATGCCAAAATCGTTGCGGCAGGCGGAATCGGCAGTATAGGCGATTTGGTAGCTCTCAAAGAAATCGGCGTGGAAGGGGCAGTCATCGGAAAAGCCCTTTATGAAGAACGCTTCACGTTAAAGGAAGCCAATCAAAAAATAGGAGTCTAAAAATGCCGCTTGCAAAACGTATTATTCCATGCTTAGATGTTGATCATGGGAAAGTTGTTAAGTGTATAAATTTTCTCAATCCAAAGCATGCTGGTGATCCGGTTGAGATGGCTAAACGCTACTCCGACGACGGCGCAGATGAACTGGTTTTTTTGGATATAACGGCGTCTTCTGAGAAACGGGATATCTTGCGGGGTGTCGTTGAAGGTGTTGCTAAAGCAATCAGTATTCCTTTTACTGTCGGAGGCGGAGTTCGCAATGTGTCGGATGCACGGTTGGTTTTGTGTAGTGGCGCTGATAAAGTGTCGGTTAACACGGCGGCTGTGGAAAATCCCAAAGTTATAACGGAGTTAGCTGACGTTTTTGGAAGACAATGCGTCGTTACAGCAATTGATGCCAGACGCAATAGAGTGCATAGCGATGGTAAGATTATGATTGATACTGGTGAGGGTAAGGTTTGGTTTGAAGTGGTCACTTACGGAGGAAGAAAACCCACAGGTATCGATGCTTTAGCTTGGGCAAAGCAAGCGGAGAAGCTGGGTGCAGGCGAGTTCCTTGTTACATCGATGGATAAGGACGGCACAAAAGACGGCTACGACATAGAATTAACCCGCGCCATCTCCGAACGCGTTAATGTGCCTATAATTGCCAGCGGCGGCGCAGGAATCCCAAAACATCTCCTCGACGTCCTCACCGAAGGCAAAGCGGATGCAGCGCTGGCAGCTTCCATCTTCCACTACAACAACTATCCTGTTCCAGTTGTGAAAGATTACCTGCGAAAGATGGGGGTGACAATACGAACATGACAAACAACGAATTGCTAGAAAACTTGATTTCAAAAAAGGCAACGGACTAATACCCGTCATAGTGCAAGATGCAAAAACCAAAGAAGTGCTAATGCAAGCCTACGCAAACCGTGAAGCCATCGAACACACCCTCAAAACAGGCAAGGGCACATATTGGAGCCGCAGCAGAAACGAACTCTGGGTTAAAGGCGAAACCTCCGGCCACACACAAAAAATCGTGTCAGTCTCAACCGACTGCGACTATGACTCACTGCTCTACGTGGTTGAACAGACAGGCCCCGCATGCCACACAGGAGAATACAGCTGCTTCTACAACATGCTTATGCAGACTAAAAAACCATGATTTTTTCAAACTGTGAGCAAAATTTTTGAATTCTTTTCTTAATTTACGCTTTGCTTTCAAGTTTTCTTGGAGATAAGCCAAGTTCCTGAGCCTAAATTTTCTGAGCTTATGGACTTTTTTAAAAGTCTCTTCAAAAGAAGAAGAAGAGTTGAAATTGCATTTTGGGTGGGTTTGTTTTGGGCTGCTTTTGCCGTTTAGGGTTTGGATTGTTTGCAGGTCATGGGTCTAAAAGGTTTGAAAAGGGCTGGAAAGGGTAAATCTTCTTCTTCTTGAATCTATGTTTTGTTAGAAAGTGGTTGAGTGGATTTTTTAAAAGGAAGGTCCAACATGGTTTTTTAGCGGTTTTGAACCCTACCATGGTATGTTATGAGAAAGAGATGCTTTGTCTATCAAAATATTTCGGGGCAAGAGTTTGTGGTTAATGCTTTTAAACAAAAACTCTCTATTCTCTTTGTGGATTGTTATGTCTTTACATGAAGCGATGCTGTATGAGAGGCAGCCTGAAGGCAAAGTAAAATGTGCCCTATGTGCAAGGCGCTGCCTAATCAGTGACGACGCAACAGGTTTCTGCTTAGTTAGGAAAAACCAGGGTGGCACCCTCTACACACTCAATTATGGTAAGGCTGTGTCGGCTGGTGTGGATCCGATTGGGAAAAAGCCTCTTACACATTTTAACCCAGGTGCTCTGGTTTTGTCTGTGGCGGCGGCTGGCTGCAATTTCCGTTGCCAATTCTGTGACAACTGGATGATAAGCCAAGACCACGAAGTTGCCGGCAACCCTTTTCCGCCAGAAGAAGTCGTCAAGTCAGCTAAGAACGCTGGGTGCCAAGGAATCAGCTATACCTACACAGAACCCACCATCTTCATGGAATACGCCTACGACAGCTCAAAGTTGGCTCATGAAGCAGGCTTGTTTAACACCTTTGTCACCAACGGGTACATGACTCCTGAAGCGGTAAAAACCATCGCGCCGTACCTAGATGCTGCAACAATTGACTTCAAAGGCGGCGCTGACCCTGACTTTTACAAATCCGTTATGGCAGTGCCCAGCGTTGAACCGATCTATGAAACCCTAAAAGAACTCAAACTGCAGGGAGTGCATATAGAAATCACCAATTTGGTGGTTCCCAAGATGGGAGATTCCATGGATAGAATCCGAGAAATGGCTAAATGGATAAAAAATTATTTGGGACCAGATATTCCCTTCCACCTCTTGCGTTTCCACCCCGAATACAAATTAACCACCACTCCAGCGACAAGTGTACAGGACATGGAACGTGCCTATCTCACAGCTAAAAATCAGGGTTTAAACTATGTTTACATGGGCAACGTACCCGGTCATCCAGGAGAGAACACTTATTGCCCAAACTGCAGCACACCTGTCATCAAACGCAACAGCTTCGACGTCACCAACTGGAACCTAACTAGCGATATGAAATGCCCAGTGTGTGGACAGCAAATTCCTATAAAAGGAAAACTATACCAGAACAACCAAGGCTTCCCCTACGCGTTGTTTTAGCCTATAGCCCTTTCCCACAGTTCGTAAATGCTGAGGCTTAAGCCTTTATTAAGACAAACCCCAAACTTTGCAGATGTAAGTGCCAGTCAATGATCAAGTACACAGCTTTGGCAGTAACAACCAATTACTGGAAACCCCACAGCAACTACAGCGAGAAAATAATCAATGCCATAGAAAACAAGGTTGAAGCCGGCGATTTTGTTGTTGTATCGGAAAAGGCAGTTTCCACTTCGCTGGGTTGCATGGTTGATGAAAGAACCGTCAAGCCAAACTGGAGTGCGAGGGTTTTGGCGGGTTTTTGGATGCGTGTTGTCTGGGGTTACCCTCTGGGCATACTGTGCGGTTTTGGGTTGCGGTTGCTGAAGCGACTGCGAAATTACCCTCTGGAGTCTGGGAGCCGGCACAAGCAGGTTGCTCTGCAGTACGCTGGGTTTTGGCAGGCCCTTATGTTTGGTTCGGAAGGCGGCATCGATGGCTCAAATTTGCCTTATTCATATGTGAGCCTACCCCTAAAAAACCCCAGCGAATTGGCTCAAAAAATCCAAAACCAAATCCACCTCAAATTACAGAAAAACGTGTGTGTAATCATCGCTGACACCGACAAAACCTACAAGTTCCGCAACTTTTACTTTACGCCAAGACCCAAACCCCTCAAAGGCATACATTCCTTGGGAGCATCCACCACCTTTGTTGTGGGTAGGATCCTTAAGCTCAAAAAAAGCTCCACACCACTATCGGCGGCTGGCTGCAGCGTTTCGGCGGGTGAAGCATTAAAAATTACCAACATCGCTGACAAAGCTCGAGGTCCCGGTTCAGGCGCCACAGTTTGGGACATGGCGGCAAGGTTCGGTGTCGAAGTTAACGATGTAACTTGGGAGATGCTTGAGGCAATCAGGCACAAACCCATAGTAATCGTACGAAAAACCGTTAAACAAAGTTAATAGCAGAGAACATAAATAAGCAATTAAACAAAAACCGCTTTCCTGGGTAGCAATACATAAAAACTTAGTTTGTAAGCCTTAAGCGATACGTTGGGATATGATGGAAGAAACACTACAGAAGATGGATGCATTCTTCAACCCGCATTCGGTTGCAGTCGTCGGCGCAACAAAAAAAGTCGACAAAGCAGGACACGTTATTTTCAAAAACTTAGCCATGAACAAAGAACGCGGCGTTTTCAAAGGTGAACTCTACCCCGTTAACCCAAACGAAGACTCCATCTTAGGCTTCAAATGCTACCACTCCATAACTCAAATTCCAGGCAAAATCGAATTAATCGTAGTTATTGTCCCAGCCAAAGTTGTGCCCTCTATCATGGAGGAGGCGGCGATTAAAAAAGTGAAAACTGCCATTATCATCAGTTCAGGTTTTAAGGAAGTGGGCAACCAGGAACTCGAAGACCAAGTTGTCGCCGCAGCAGCTAAAGGCGGAATCCGCGTTTTAGGTCCCAACTGTTTAGGAGTTTACTACTCAAAAACAGGTATCGACACGCTGTTTTTACCTGAAACCAAGGTTCTAACTACAGGCGAAGAAGTCATCGCTACACCTAGACCTATGCCGGGCAACATCGCTATGATTACACAAAGTGGAGCTTTCGGAGTTGCCGCACTAGACTATTTGACTGGTCGCCAGATGGGCGTTAGCAAATTCGTGAGTTTCGGCAACAAATGCGATGTCACCGAATCCGACATACTCCACTACCTGCTACACGACAAAGAAACCAAAGTCATCTTGGTCTATCTGGAGGACGTTAAGGGAGGACGAGAATTCCTCAAAATAGCAAAGAAGGTTTCATGCAAAAAACCCATCGTCATCATCAAGTCAGGCAGAAGCGTGGCTGGCGCAAGGGCAGCGGCTTCACACACAGGCGCCATTGCGGGTTCAGACAAAATCTACGCCGCAGCCTTCGAGCAAGGGGGAATAATCAGGGCAAGAGATATGGAAGAATTCTTTGACATAGGCAAAGCCTTAGCCATGCAGCCCCCAGCCATGGGCAAAAACATTGGTATCTTAACCGACGCAGGTGGACCTGGAGTCATGACCGTGGATGAATGCGAAGCCTTAGGTTTAACGGTGGACCGTTTCTCTGAGGAGACTCTGCAGAAATTCCAAGAGCTAAAAGACCAAAACATCATCCTAAAGATTGCTGCGACCTCAAACCCTGTGGACCTTACGGGTTCAGTGACTGATGATATGTTTGTTATGGCTGCCGATTTGATGTTCCAGGATCCCAATGTTCATGGCATAATCCTCCTTGGGCTCCATCATATGCCGGGGCTTCGAGAAGTCTACATCGATGGCATAGTAAAAGTCGCCGAAAACTACAGCAAACCCATAGTCATGTGCGACATCGGCGAAACAGAAATGGCTCTCTATACTCGAGCACGCTTCGATAAACTCGGTGTCCCCTCATTCTCCTCCCCTGAAGACGCAGCACGCGCCATGAAAGCCCTCGTAGCTTACGGCGCCTACCTCAAAAAATCCGGTTGCGCAGACGAATACATGGGATTATTCAAAAAAACAATAGGTCCTAAACATTAACGGACACAGTTACCGTGATACTATCAACTAACTTTAGTTGCTCCCGTAGACAAACAGATGCAATAACTTCTAAAACGTCTTTTGGGTAGTTGGGCATTATGGGAATCACAACTGCACACTCCAAAGCATCTATTTTTGCCTTAAACATGATTCCTGAGTAGTAGCCTGTTTGCGGCTCAACCGTTAAACCATCCGAAATCTCAAGCAATCTTCGATTCTCAACATTTTTTCCCGTTAATAACAAGTTTAAGGTTCCAGGATACGGCGAAAAACCTAGCTTCTCTTCAACTTGCCGCTTAAACCACGGCAACTCTACAAATTTTTTTCCTCTGCCTTTGCCTGAAAAAACTGTGCCCTCAAAAAGTATCTGAGGCAAAAAATAGCCCTCAAGTTGGGCTTATTCTTTTAGTTCTTTTAACCAATTAGCAACCGACTTGAGAATCGGGTCCGACGTTATCTCAACGACGGGCACGATCATCTTTTCTTTGGTCTCAATGATCTGCATGTACTTGGGCATCATTGCGTAGCCCACAAAAGTCCAGTAGACCTTGCGCTTCTCCAAAAGTTCCTTCGCAACAATAGCCGTTGAAGCTGTAAGCGGAAAATACAGAAAAACCACACCATCAACCCAATACAACCCAGCCAACTTACCCCCAGCAATAACTGAAGTAAACCGCGCAATCTCCTCAGGGCTATTGAAACGGGTTTTCTCCATAATTACAATTTCTTGAAATGGTTCATAAGTAACAGTAACGCTCATAACATTTCACCAATAGCTAAGTAATTGTGTCGCCCGTTCCCTTTATAATTTTGCCATGGTTACTTAATATTCGCTGCGACTGAAATATTGTTTCTTTTAAGACGATTTACGCTTCATTCGCATGCCAGCGCAGTTCATGGCTGACCAATACTTGGTACTTTTAGGTTGAAAAGAAGAAATATGGGAACTGCTTAGCGCAGTTTCATGAGGACCATTTCAGCGGCTAAGACCATGGGTTCCCATGTTTCGCAAAGTGGTGGCGCATATGCGGTGTCAGCTTTGGCGAGTTCGCGTACGGTCATACCTTTTTGGATTGCGAAGCTGAGGCAGTTTATTCGTTGGGTGACTTCTTCTCCACCGATGACTTGTCCGCCTATGATTCGTTGAGATTCTTTTTCGACGACGAGTTTGACTTTGATTGGTTTGGCTCCTGGGAAGTAATCGGCTTTGGTTTTGCTGCTTATGGCTCCTGTGACAACTTCGAGTCGGTTGCGTGCTGCTGCGGTTTCGGTTAAGCCTGTGTTGCCCGCTTGAATCTCAAAGAGCATGGTCACTGCGGAAGCTAAAACGCCGCTGAACTGCGAGTAATCGCCTCCAGCGTTTGCTCCAGCCACTTTCCCCTGCCTGACTGCAATGGTGCCAAGCTGGGCGCACATGGGTTTGTGTGTGATCATATTTGGAGCTTCAGCGCAGTCGCCAACGGCATAGACATCTTTCACTTCGGTTTCCATTCTGCCATTAGTTTTAATCGCCCGCGTTTCACCCAATGGTATGCCTGCATCGACCGCAAGTTTCGTGTTGGCTCTCACGCCGAAGGCGCTGATGAATAAGTCTGCTTCAATTTTTTCTCCGCCAGCCATAACCGCGGAGACTTTGTCTTCGCCGAGGAATTCTTCAACTCCTTTGCTGGTGAGAATCGTCATCCCTTTCTCTTGTAGATGATCTTGAACCAGTTTCGCCATATCTGAATCAAGAAGTTGAGGCAGTATCTGGGGCAGCATTTCTACGATCGTAACTTTTAAGCCCCGTTCCATTAACCCGACGCCAACTTCTAAACCAATCAAACCTGCACCCATAATCACTGCTGATTTGGCTCCTGCTTTAACAGCTGCATCGATTTTTTCGCCATCCTCTATGCCGCGAAGGCTGAGAATTCCAGGTTTTTCTTTGCCCTTAATCGGCGGCATGAAAGAATCTGCACCCGTGGCGATAACGAGACTGTCGTAGGCTAAAACTTCTGTGGCGCCTTCTTTAGTTGCGATGGTTAGGGTCTTTTCCTTAGTATTAATTGCCGTGGCTTTGGTTTCGTTGCGCAAGTTGAGCTTGAGCATTTGGAAGTAGGCAGGTGGGTAAACAATCAGGTCCCTAAAATTCGCAATTTGCCCGCCTATAACAAATGGCAAGCCACATCGAGAGTAACCAGCGTTTTTCTCATTGGTTATCAGTGTGATTTCGGCTGTTCGGTCTTTTTTTCGTGCAGCTGAGGCAGCTTCTACGCCTGCGGCGTTAGCGCCGATGACGATTACGCGTCGTGCCATCAAACTTCGCCTGTCTACTTGGATTGTGCTTGAGCTTTATGCCATTCAACGGCTTTTTCAAAGTCCATAATGTTGGCAAGTTCAGCTTGCAGATTTGAGGGTTTAACTACGAGTAACCAGCCTTTTCCATAGGGGTCTTCGTTTAGAGTTTCGGGTTTAGATTGGACTTCATCATTGACTTCTTCGATGGTTCCACTAATGGCAGAGACGAGATCGGAGACGGCTTTGACAGATTCGAGTGTTCCGAAAGGCTCATTCTGCTTTACTTCGGTTCCAACGCTGGGCAATTCGGCGTAAACGATTTCGCGGAGCGATTTCTGGGCGTAGTCAGTGATGCCCACTCGGATTTTGTCGCCTTCAATTTTTACCCATTCAAAATCTTTAGAGAAATAGAGCCCTTCTGGTACTTCGTATGCTTCAACTTTTACCATGACATGAACCTTCTAAGTGTTATTAAGTTACCAAATTGGCATCCGAGATAAAAGGTTTGATGAAGAGAAAAAAAGGTTTTAGCGTTCCCGTTTGCCTGCTATCCAATCTTCCGTCCATTGCCTTGCTTGTGAATCTGGCACCTGAACAGGAGGATGCTTGAACGCGTACGAGGGCATACTGAGGAGTGCACCTGCGATTTTACGGTCTAAAGCGATTTTTGCTGCACGGATAAGGTCAATTACTACTCCTGCGCTGTTGGGTGAGTCTTCGACTTCGAGTTTTGCACTGATGGTTATTGGTCGGTCGCCGAACGCGCGGGTTTTGATTGATAAGTAACATATTTTCTTGTTCTTTAGGAAAGGCACGAAATCTGATGGTCCGATTCTTGTTGGCAGAGCGTAGGGGACAAGGCTTGTGACTGCTTCAGTTTTGCTGATGCGCTTGCTGGTGAGGCGGTTTTCAACGGTCATGTTTTGGAAGTCTGTGTCGCCGCCAAGGTTCAACTGATAAGTTTCATCAACAATGGCGCCGCGGTCAAGGCAAAGCATGACAAGTGTGCGGTGAAGAATGGTTGCGCCGACTTGACTTTTTATGTCATCGCCTAAAACTGGTAGACCCGCTTTCTCAAACTTTGCTGGCCACTCTTTGGTTGAGTCAGAGCCGATGAATTCAGGCATACAGTTCACAAACGCGCATCCTGCATCAATTGCGCATTGGGCGTAGAATCGGACTGCGTCGTGGCTGCCGACCGGTAAATAGTTAACGAGAACCTGAGTTTTGGTTTCTTTTAGGATTTTGACGATGCTGTCTTTGGGGGTTTTGCTATCGTCATAGACGTTGAAGGCTTCGCGCATGTGAGGTGCAGCGCCATCAAGGATGGGTGCCGGAGAAACTTTTACACTTAGTTTGGGGACATCAGCGAATTTTTCACAGCAATTAGGCTTAACCCAGATTGCTTCGGAGAGGTCTTTGCCGATTTTGTCTTTGTTAACTTCAAATGCTGCAACAAATTTTATGTCGCTTATGTGGTAGCCGCCGTAATTCACGTGCATCAAGCCAGGAACCGTTGTGCCTTCTTTTGCATCCTTATAATACTGGGTTCCTTGAATCAGAGCTGATGCGCTGTTGCCAACGCCTATGAGTGCTACCCGAATTTCAGGCATGAAACATTAACCATCCAATGAATTGATTTAGTTTAGGCTAATGTGCGTCTACGCTATAACTTTTTCTAAAGAAACTGCAACGATATGGTCGAAGATTCTCCGTCCTTTGAGTTTAAGTCAATTTACAAATAGCAGTTAGAGCCCGAATTTGTAGCATGGTACAGCATTAACAAGGCAGAAAATAAAGTAGTAACAGCAATGCCACATGCTCCGATTTCGTCAGTTTTATGATGGTTTCTGTAATTCGCGAAGTTTTTGGTGCTGGCTATTGTTTCCTGAAGGGAACACGGCCCACTATGGCTGAATTGTAGATTTTGTCGACGTAAATTTTGTTTCCGTCTGTTTCAACAGTTATTTTTGCCAGAACTATTTTGTCGATTGAAGAGGATTCGGGCGGTGCCCAGTCAAACTCTATTTTTGAACCCTCGGTAATCATGTTGAAGGCTGTTCCAGCATCTTCGAGTGCAGGGATTGGGTCAGTCATGTTTTCATCATATTTTATCCAGACGAAAAGGTCTCTGGTCTTGCCAACTTCTTTTGGGGTGTATTTCTGGTTTAAATTAAACATCATTTGTTTTGGCAACACTATTTCTCGTCCATAGCCGTCTAATGCAAAGCCTTCGCTTAAGCGTATGATGCCTGCAGATTTGTCAGCTGTGACTTCAAGTCCGCTCACCACACCTGTACCGAAGAGCGTTCGGTTTATCAGTCTCTGTTTGTTGATGAAATAATTTTGCTCTGCCTGAAAATCTGCTGTAGTCAGAAGTTTTCCGTATAAGTAATTATTGCGTTTAAAGTGTGGATAAGATACCGTGTAGTTATTTTTGACACTGTTGGGCTTTTGCAAATTTTTGTCGGGTTTGCTTGTGCGTTTCAAATATAGTCACTCCGCATGCCACATTATTAGTTATATTTCGGGTAAATACGGTTTTGTTTTCCAGTGAGCGAGAGCACTAATACAATAGAGATACTTCTTAGGCGTGCATTGAACGTTCGCGGAGTAAATACATATGGAGAATAGTTGATTATGGCTAATGGATAAGATGGTGTCACTTTCATGAAAAATGCTACTAAGCGGCTTTTTGCTTAGATTAGGTAAGCTTCTGTTATGTACCTACGCACTACCCACTGTGTTTGGAAATAGTATGCAATTTTCGCGATGGAGTTTTTCATAAGGGTTATCCATGCATCTTTTTGGTTGTAGAATGTTGGGATTATCAGATATTCGAGTTTGCTGTATAGGTCTTGCAGTTCGGCTTCTCTTCTTTCGTTTTCGGTTAATAGTTCCCGTGGGTGTGGACCTATTGCCCAGCCGGTTACTCCTTCGATGCAGCCCTCCATCCACCAACCGTCGAGGACGCTAAAGTTTACGACGCCGTTGTGGGCAGCTTTCATACCGCTGGTTCCAGATGCTTCCATAGGCGGTAATGGTGTGTTAAGCCACACATCAACGCCTGAAGTCAATTTAGCGGCAATCTCCATGTTGTAATTTTCTAAGTAAACTATGCTAATTTGGTCTTTCAAGATACGTGCGAAATCGTGGATTTCTCTTATCAGTTTTTTGCCTTCCGTATCTTTCGGGTGGGCTTTTCCAGCAAATATCATCTGGATTTTTTCTCTGCGATCTACATCGTTTAATCTGTGCAAATCTGAGAAAATCAAGGTCGCACGTTTATATCCCGTTGCTCTTCGAGCAAAACCTAACGTTAAAGCTTGCGGGTCAAGTGTTACGCCGTTATTTTTCTCGACAAAAGAAAGTAGGTCATTTTTTGCTTTAGTGTGGGCATCCCAGACTTCTCGGTTGGGGATTTCACTGGCTTTTGCTAATAGTATGGGTTCGTTAGTCCAGCCTGGGATGTACTTATCAAAGAGTTGCCTAAAGTATAGGTTTGTCCATGTAACCGAGTGGACGCCGTTAGTGACTGCACGAATGTAACGGCCCGGAAAGAGCTTTCTGGAAAAATCCACATGTGCTAAGGAAACACCATTGACATATTTGCTCAAATTCAAGGCAAGATAAGCCATGTTTAAGTTCTCGTCGCCAGCATACTGCTTCATATCGCTGAGCAAGTATTCTTTTCCCAGCACTTGATCAATCAGTTCATAGGTAAATTGGTCAAACGCAGCTTCCACGGGACTATGAGTGGTGAAAACGCAGAGGTTTCGAACTTTCTCCTCATCCATGTTGTTCGCTCGGAGCAGTTCAAGGGTTAAGAGGCTGGAGTGGCCTTCGTTCATGTGGTACTTTCTAATTTTGAAGGGAAGATTCTTTAACATTCTTGTTCCGGCGATGCCCAGAACGATTTCTTGTTTTAACCGGTATCGTTTGTCGCCGCCGTAGAGTGAATCGGTGATTCTTCGGTCTTCAGGAGCGTTTTCATCGGTGTCGGTATCTAGAAAAAGAATAGGTACCATGCCGCCAGTCATGCTTTGGAGCTCATATAACCAAGCTTGCACTTTGACTGGGCGCCCTTCAATGTTAATAGTGACTTTGTTGGGCATGAGGGTTAAGGTTTTAGCGGGGTCCCATTCATCGGGAAATTCCAGTTGATCGCCCTGCTCGGTTATTTTTTGTTGGAAGTAACCTTTTCTGCTGGCGAGGGTAATGGCAATCATCTGAAGACGCAAGTCTGCACTGGATTTGAGTATGTCGCCTGCCAATATACCTAAGCCGCCGCTGTAAGTTGGCATTTTAGGTGTGATTCCTATTTCCATTGAGAAATAGGCAATTCGGGGGTCCTCTTGAAAATGTCGTCGGCAGTTTTCGCTGCAGAAACAGTATTTCTTGCCGCCAAAACTATCGCATGCCACTTCAATTCTTGTTTGCGGGTTCTCTACATCTATTTGTATTCCGCAAACTGGGCATCTTAAAGGACCAGGGGTACTCAAACTATACATCTCTGACAGAGACGGCTGTTCCGCGCTTGATATAGGTATTGATAAGGAGGAGGCAATAGTCTTTTGGATTGTTAGCTGGACTTTTGTTATTCTACTTGTGAGGTTCCTGGCTGAGTAAACGGCTCAGTCATGCCGACAAGAAGTTTGCCGAATATGTTGATGTGGGTTTCTTCTTCAGCTAGAATTTCCTCGAGCAAACGCCTTGTGGTGTAGTCACCTTCTTCGGCAGCGACCTGAATTGCTTGTTTGTAGAGTCTTATGGCTTTTTCCTCATCTTGTTCGTTTTGTTTGAGCATTTCGATGAGGCTGCCGCGTACAAAAATCGGGTCAGGTTTGGTTGTGGCTACGCCGTTAAGGTAATCGAGGCGTTCAGCTAAGCGTTCTGCGTGTTTCATTTCGGCGATGGCTGTTTTGCGGAAAATATCCTCAACGATGACGCCGTCTGTGCCGGTAACTTGAATGTGCTGCCACATGTATTGTATACTGACTTGGAGTTCACGGGCTATTCCATTATTTAGAAAATCTAAAAGTTTTTGAGAAGCCAAAATAATCCCTAATAAAACTAATTGTGTCAGTGTATAAATTGATTTCTGAGCCGCAGAATTCAGCCAAAATGCATAATAGCGTAAGTCTGCCAAAATTCAATGTATGTGGGAACAATGAAAACACTAATCGTATGTTTTTCTTATCATCATAAAAATACTGAAAAAATTGCTTCAGTGTTCGCCAAAACTCTTGAGGCACAAATTAAAAAACCATTGGAAGTTGACCTCGAAGGGCTGTCTGATTATGACTTGGTTGGGTTTGGGTCAGGAATTTCCTTTGGGCATCACTACAAAGCTCTGCTCGACCTCGCAGAAAAAATGCCCGCGGTAATTAACAAAAAAGCCTTCATATTCTCTACTAGCGGTCAAGGTGGAAACGGACCTAAATTCCACAGGAAGTTGCGAGAAAAACTGGAATCCAAGGGTTTTAGCATTGTTAGTGAGTTCAATTGTACTGGATTTGATACTTATGGGCTTCTGAAAATTGCAGGTGGAATACAAAAAGGTCATCCAAACGAAGAGGACCTAAAACTAGCTGAAGAGTTTGCACTAAGCCTTAAACAACCTGTTTAATAACTAAGCACAGTTTCGAGGGGTCATTTCAGAGATCATAAATATCCGATTCAAAGCCCACCATCAACGGTTTAAAAGGGTAAAATCTTCTACTGGAGGATTCTCATTTTTTGTTTCCTGTTGCGGTTCACTTTTCTTAGCCCTAATTATGGGAACGATGAATTCAAGAACCACCAGCAACAGAATAAGACCTATAATTACTGGCAACCCCCATGAATTGCTCCTTAAAAATAATGTAATCCAACCAAAATATGGAATTCGCAAAATAACTCTGCCTATCACAAGGTCTTGTGGAACCCCTTGTCCAGTGCTCCAAAGCGTATTAGAATCGTACTCGCCAACAACCGGTATTTTTGGCCACTTAGTACCACTGTTGCCGTCTCCTTTTGTTTGAAAGTAAAGGATGTCGCTGATGTTTTGTATCTGAACTATCCGATGAACGATAGGTGTTGAAGTTGGGTCTGTGGGGTTTTGATAAACTATTATGTCGCTGTTTGGGTAATTTCCATTTAAGTCGGCTGGGTTTACTTTTTGAATAACTATAATGTCGCCTACATGTAAGGTTTGGTCGAAGGGATGGGTCCAGCCGTCACAGGCGCCGTCGAAGGGCACGCACATGCTGCCGCTTTCCACAACCCGAACTGGAACCGACGTGCCAAGTGCGAGCTGTAAGCCAAAGAAAAACGTCAAAACGACTGCAATGATTATCCCTATTAAGAATGCTGATTTGACATATTCGTTTCGCCGAATTCTTGTAAAAACGCTCACAATCTTGCCTTCACAATTGACTTTAATGAAAATGAAAACACCATTAATAAACAGCATTCTTTTCGTTGGATAGGAAACAAGAAATAGTTCTTTCTAAAACTTTCTTTTTGTTGAGAATGTTTAGGGCTAAATGGGCACAAAAAATCTTCTTTTTGGTAATTTGTGTAATGGGGTTATTTGCTATCCTAAGCTCAACCATGTCCAAGACCCCTGTGTTAAAACCGTTTGCAACAAGCCTTGGAACCCCCAATGACTTGTTGGGCTTAGTGGCTTCCGCATCAACCATACCGGGAATACTCATCAGTCTTCCAGCAGCCTCACTTTCTGACGTTTTTGGCAGACGCAAAGTTCTGTTGTTTGCCGCTTTTGTTTTTGCTTCTTCTCCTTTCTTGTATTTAGGGGTGAGTTCTTGGTGGATGCTGGCACTCGTTCGGTTTTATCATGGATTCGCAACTGCAATTTTCATGCCAGTAGCTGAAGCTTCAATCGCCACACTATTTCCGTTCAAGCGGGGAGAACGGATTTCCCTTTTTAATTCCGCCACCGCTGTTGGCAGAGCTTTAGCGCCGTTCTTAGGCGGTTACATACTGTTCGCAACCAACGAAAGCTTCTTTACTCTTTATGCCGCAGTCGGCATAGCGGGTGTTACTGCTTTTGTCATTGCGCTGCTGTTTTTAGCTGAGAAAAGAAACCTCACGACTGAGGTGTCAGCAACTGCGGAAGAGGCACCTCGAAGAGTGTTCAGCGGATGGCTAACCATAATCAAAAACAGCAGCATTTTAGGCGTAAGCTTTGTTCAGGCCATCCAATACTTTGTTTTCGCGTCGGTCGAATTCTTCTTAGTTGGTTACCTAACCGATGTGGTGAAGATGGATCTCTTTTCAGTTGGCATCATCACTGGCAGCGAGATTATTGCATTGGTAGTTGCCCGACCATTAATCGGAAGAATCTCAGATAAAATAGGAAGAACTAAACCAATCATTGTGGGCATCATAGCCAGCTGCTTTTTAATCGGAGCAATACCGTTCACAACCCAGTTTCCCTTGCTGCTCTTGTTAGCGGTTGCCTACGGAATCTCATTTGCCGCTGTTCTCTCTTCAACCTCGCCCATGGCTTGCGATTTAGTCCCAACCGCTTTGGTTGGCGCCTCAATGGGATTCCTATCAACCACCATGGACATCGGACAAACGCTTGGACCCATAATCAGCGGTCTAATCTTCGCAACTAACCTACGCTACACAGGCATGTTTCTATCGCTTAGCGTGCTGCTGATTGTCTCGATCGCAGTTTTCTTGCTTTCAAAGAGGCATGAACAAAAAAATTAGCTTGATAGAACTTTTGAAAGCCAGCCAACCACTCCCTTCAAAGTGCCCATTAAGAAAGGATCTGCTAAGCTAAGCACCATCAAAACGACAGCAACGTAAGGTAATGATGGAGAAAACCCGTTCGTCGCTCCAGAGAAGACATCAAACGGATAATAAATAACGGAGTCAACCCCGAAAGCCACAAACCCAACCCACTTAACAAGAAAAGCAGTGCTTTCAAGCAAGGAAGCCACGAGTAAGACAACTCCTACTCCAACGAGCAGTGGCTTGACAAAATGAATTTTATTTTTCCAATCCACGGACTTAATCAACAATTTACTTTTTGCCGCCAAAGAAGCTGCAAGCAAACAGTAAAACGGCAAAGCCAAATAATTGTATTTGAAAACGCTGATATAGGGCACTGTTAAATGGAGACCGAACACTAAGAACATATTCAAACCTGCAACAACCGCTATAGTTCCAACACAAACCGCATCTAACCACAAAGTTTTCGCAAAAATTTTCTTGTAGAAACCTGAAAGTGCCAAAGAGAAAAATCCCGCAGCAAACAGAAACCACCCAGCGCTCTTAACCAGAATTATGGGCAAAAATAGTGGCGAAGGATTAGCTACCAACTCGGGGTGGGTGATGTCGCTGGTGAAGTAGACCCCAAAGAAGTTTTGGTTAGCAAACCCGCCAAACCAAATCGCCTGCAAAACAAATGAAGGCACTAGAAAAATCAACACGTTTCGCATAGTGAGTTTAAACTTGAGTTCTTTTCTTTGGAGAAAAATCATCAACAAAAGAGGAATCAGCATAAACACAGCGAAAAGTTTGGTCATGAGCGCTATGGCAAAAAAGACTCCGGTAACGGCAAGTAGCTTCTGGGAATTCTTGCGGACTGCCAAAACCGCAGTTGTAATAAAGAGTAAGCTGAAAAATAGGTTTTGATTGTCGATGAGGAAGATTTTTGTCATGTAAACGTGCCAAGGAACGATTCCGAAGAGTGCTGCAGCCACTAACCCCGTTCTCTTTCCATACAGTAGAGTGCCCAAAGCATAGAGCAGAACCACGCAGCCTAGCCCAAAAGCAGTAGCCACGGCAACCCCGTTTGCATAGGATAAGCCGAATGCATGGAAAACTGGTGCATCCATGTAGAAACCCAATGGCGGCTGATTAATCATAAGTCCAGTTGTGACAAAAGGGAAACCGTGGGTTACTACACTGGAAGCGGCTTCAAACTCAAGTTGGGCATCCCAATTGGTGTAGGTGCCTGTTGAGATGGCGACGAGGAAAGCGCCAATTAAGACTCCCAATAGTTGATAATGCTCTTTTAGGAGGGTGCTAAAACTTTTCCATTCCAAGCAAAGGTTCCCAGCAATAGCATACTTGATGCTCAAGATTTTAAAACTTGCCACTCGACGGAAAAATGAATGTAAACCATTTTTCTTACAATAAATTTGTGTTCAAATTCAACAACAAATATATCATCCCAAAATTAATTCACCATTGAAGAACCAATGACCCAAACTGTATCCAAAAGATCAGCAGTAATGTTTGCTATGGCTTTTGGATGGCTATAAACGTTTTTTTGATGATAACTCTCATAGCAAGCGGCGACTGGCAAGATTTGAACAACTGGATTGAAATCGTGCTCTGGGCGATCTCAATTCCTGCTTTGTTGTCGATGAAAAAGTGGGGTGTTGCCTTTGCCTTATTCACCTTAATCTATACGTTAAGCACAAGGATGGGTATCTTAATCTACTATCAAGTCTGGATAAACGCTCTTCGAGTGATAATCAACGCGGCAATAGTTATCTATCTGTTTAGAAGAGTTTTTTCCAAAAGCTAAGGGTTTTAGTGAAGGGTGAGTTGTTTAATTCGGGTTTGAAATCTGTGAAAGATGTAACAGTTGTGCAAAATGCTGTTGGCAGCAACATCTTCTCTGGTTCTTGTTGTTGGTCCTTCATCTGTTATCGGTTTTGGCGGCGTTGATGTTCCTGTTTATTTGAAGCTGCTGAATCATTGCTTAGTGTTTGGGGAGACGCTTTTAGGGTTTTGTATGATTTTAAATCATAGCTTTGCTTTTTGTTGAATTTCATCTAGTCGTTCCTTAGCTCTTTTGCGGACCCTGGAGGCAATTAGTTTACCCTTTGCGGGATTATTAATTCTCAGGAGAAGTGCCAGTCTAACCGATTGAGAACTTAAATTGGTCACCCGAACTTCTGGTACAAATTCGGGGATAAGCTCTTCTTTGAGTTCTGAACCAATGTCTAATAACGCCGTCTCGACCTCTGATAGATCTAGGGCTCTGCTTATCAGTATTGAAATTGCAATACGAGTTCCTCCGGGAGTTGTTTTGTTGATTATTATATTTTGAGTAATTTTCGAGTTAGGTACGTATACAGTTTCATTGTCCGGAGTCATCAGAACTGTATCTACCCAGGTGATATCTACAACTCTTCCAAAAAACTTGCCAACTTGAACCCAATCTCCAAGCTTAAACGGTTCATATGATTTTATGACTTCGTAAGAAACCAAATTCGATAATACCTGTCTAAGGGCGATTGCCAAAACTATTGCACCTAAGGCAACGGAAATCAGCAATATTGTCAAGTCTAAACCAACCTGACTTAACGCTATCAAAATTCCTACGAACCAAGTTATCCAACTCACAAGTCGTCTTATTTGTCGAGACATACTTGGGCTAAGTTTACCCTTTGCTTTTAAGACAAGATTTCTCAGGATTATGGAAATTATCCAAGTAGCAAGAAGAATCAAGCTCACAATAGCTATTTTTAGCAAAAGCTCCGTAGAAATTGGCACAGCAATTTGGTAAACTATTCTTGAAATTCTTAACATGGTTTAGACTCTAATCTGAATTTTTTATGTGACTTCAGCTTCTCTGAGTTTTTCGGCAGCTTTTTCAACTGTTTCTGATTCACCCAAAAGAAGCACCCGATCTCCTCCTTTGAAGACGAAAGATTCCGACGGAAAAACGAAAGCGCCATTGCGAAATATGCTTGCGATCCTAAGTTTTTCGGGTTCGTCAAGTCTTTCCCTATTTTTACCGATTACTACACCGTTTTGAGGAATAATAACTGAGACAATTTTGAAACCTACGTTTGCTTTCTCATAGAGGGTTTCTACTGTTCGGCTTTCGATAGCATTCAAGAACAAGCGGCGAGTTTCCACTGATGGACAAATAGCAATGTCGGCGCCAGCCGCCTTCATTAAATCTATGCTCTCAGGTTGATGAGCTCTTGCTATTACAAACGGTATTCCAAAGTCTTTTTTAGCGATCTCGCAGACAGCAATATTGGTTTCATCATTGTTTGTTAAGACCATTAAAGCGTCCATTTTATCAGCTTCCAAGTTTTTCCAAATTTCCTTTTCGTCGCCGTTTCCTTTGAAGATAGCTGCGTCCGCATGGTCAACGATATGCTTGCATTTTGCTTCGTCTTTTTCTATGACAGTGAGGAGGTGCCCTCTTTCAGAAAGGTAATGAATAACTGGTAAACCAATGTCACCTGCACCGACTATCATTATTCGCAAATATGTTACCATTTCTTAGTTAACTTTATCAGTTAAAAGCATTGTGAACAAACCCTCTTTCATTGGTCTATTCGCCCGTTTTCTTCCTTTTTTTGTGTTTTTCTGATTCTTTTGCTCACATACAAGAGAAGCAACCCTATGCTCCCAAAAGTGATTCCTAAAACTAATGCTTCCAAACTCATTGTTATTATCATAAATGATAACGCTGCAATGGCTATAATCGGCACATAGGGATAAAGTGGAACCTTGAAGGGGCGGTAAAGGTTGGGTTCAGTCTTTCTTAAACGAATTAATGCTAATGCCACCATGATTGCTGTAACACAGTAACCAAGGGAAATTGCGTAAACAATGAAACTAATAGATCTTGTCAAAACAAAAAAGACAGCTATTAAAACAGTTAATGCTAGAGCCACAAACGGAGTCCTGTATTTTGGATGAACTTTTTTGAAGATGGACGGCAAGAAATCATTCCTACTCAAAGCAAAAGCTATTCGTGTTCCACCTGCCATAGCTCCATTAATCGTAGTTAATGTTGCAACCATGGCAGAAACAGACACTATTGCGCCCCCTACCGGACCCACAAAGTAGGTGGCGGCATCTTGCAGGGGAGTAGCAGAAGTAGCGTAGATTTCTGGAGGAGCACCGCCTACCATAGCTACCGAAGCGCCTACAAACAGCAGCGTAATAACCGCCAAAGTTAAAAAAAGGGCTCTTGGGATATTTTTCCCAGCAGTTTTGACTTCTTCAGACATCTGAGTAATTGACTCATACCCTGCGTATGTAGGAAAAATAAAACTCACCATTAAGAACATTGGCAATATTCCTCTTGGAAAGAATGGTTCAAATCTAATTGCCTCAAAACTCAGAGAGGCGCCAGCCATAAAAAAGCAAAGTGTAAAAATTAAGACGCCGGTGAGGACTAATTGGACGATGCTCATGCTTTTAGTTCCTCTGAAGTTGATTAAAGCAAATACAATCAAAGTTAGAATGGCCAACGTGAAGGGCTCAACCCACTTAAGAAAATAATTGACTGAGAGAGCAAAAACCAGTGAACCGATAGCGCAATCAGTAATGCTGCCCATCCAACTAAACCATCCGGCTATGAACGTTGGCGTTTTTTTGCCAAATGCGCGTCCTACAAAAGCTATTGCTCCGCCCGCGCCGCTTGGAACGGATGATCCAAGCTCAGCATAAGAAAGTCCCATAAGAAGAGCAAAGAAAGCTCCAATCAAGAAAGTGACCACAATGCTAGGTCCAGCCTCGCTTGCGGCTCTACCCATAATAGTAAACATTACTCCCCCAATTGCTGTGCCCACACCAAGAAACGTTGTTTGCACAAGATTCAAAGTACGCAACAAGGGAATTTCACGAATGATTCTGTGACTTTTTTTGTGCGTGGGGCTTTTTGTGAACGCGTACACCTCAGAAGAATATAGCAGCAATTAATCATAAGCGGATAAATTATATTAGCTCTTCTGAAGAGGTAGAGGCAAACGGTAATTGGCAAAATTTAAACAACTGGATTAAAATCGCGCTCTGATGGCAATCATCATTCCCGGAAAAAGTGGGGAACCGCCTTCGCAATATTCACCTTAATCTACACCCTAAGCCCCAGCGTGGGCATCCTCATTTACTGACAAGTTTTGGATAAATGCCCTCAGAGTAACAATCAACGCAGCAATCATCATCTACCTGTTCACAAAATTTCTCTCTGACTAAAAAACTGTTTTTCTGTTTTGGGTAATCTGTCTAATTCGGATTTAATTCTGTAGAAGTTGCAACCCGTGTGCAGCGTGCAGTTGCAACAACAATTGCGACAACAACATCTCGGAATGGCATTGTTGTCTTCTTGGCGGCTAAAGTTTACTTCTGATAGATGCAGCAGTTATGCAAAATGCTGTTGCATCAGCATCAGTTGCACCTTCTCACACTCCCGTTTTTGCAGCAAAATTCAAGAAATAGACATTCAAGAAACAAAATTCTAATATTAACCAATGTAGTCCTTTTATCAAACACCTGTGTGGGCCGGTCGTCTAGCCTGGTTAGGACGTTGGCTTTACGAGCCAAAGGTCGCCGGTCCGAGTCCGGCTCGGCCCACCATCAAATCTACTCCAAATATGGGGTAAGTCCGATCTCATTTAACTCTGTGTCTTTTACTGGTAAATTGGTGCTAGAATCCCAGAAAAGTCGTTGAGAATAATTCTTAAGCACAGTTGCCGAGAAACAATACCTAAAAAATAGTGATCTAGTTTACGATAACAAGCGCAACCACAAGCCCTCAAGAACCTGCACCCTATCAATCGCTGACATGTACTTCATCCCCGCTATCGCAGGTATCATTGCAACGATAATCATCGGCTTTGTTGTACTAGGCGTCCTAATGGTAAGAAAGCGACCGTAAAAGATCCCATCAATCTTTTTTCTTTTTTATGAGCAATAAGGCAATAGCTTTTAGTCTTATATCCAATCTGCAATTATTTAGTTTATCCAAATTACTGAATCCATAATAGGTTAATATCTCGACTAAATCATTACTTTTTCTTATCTAAATATTCTCTTTTGCTCATTTTATCAGAGGATTATTTCAGGATTATTCTAGAGTCTAACACAAAGTTGACTGTTTTATAGAAAAACGTCAAGAGCTGTTAGAGCAAGAAGTTGTTTTTTAATACTAAAACATGCTTACAGAAGTGAAAAAAGTCTAGAATAGGGCTTCTTTTGATAGCTAAAGCTTTTTTCTTACTGCAACAATATCATTAAGAAAGCTGGAATTAAAACGAAGATAGAAAAGGCAAAACAAATAACCAAGGCTTTAACAGAACTAACTGAAAGCTACAAAGAACTATACCATGATTTAAAGAGTAGCTCACGGGAAGCTACTGCAACCAAGAAGCTTTGGCGTCAAGGCAACAAGTCTAGGTTAATACAGATTGGAATGGCATTCATTATGATACCTGAACCTACGCCTGTGACCCCAACGATCGGTGCCTGTTTCCTTGCAGCTGGAGCTATCCAAAAGGGCATTCAGAGCAGATCTATCTTCATGGAAGACATCACAAAAACATTGCAAAGCACTCTCAAAGAGATTGTTGCCTCAAAATACAATCTCCAAATCTAACAACCTTCCCATAACATTTTTTAGTAAGTCAGTTCCAACGCTTCCTAATAATCTATTTTAAGTCATAAGTGGTAGTGCTAGCTCAAAACAATAATACTGAGACATTTTTTTTGCTAACAGAGAAGCATTTGTATACCTTACATGGTCATCAAAGTTTAAGAAAGACGTGTCTGATTTTATTTTCCATAATTATAAATACGAACATACAAGTCATTGGTAGTAAGTTTACATTCTGAGAGCAAAAATGTATGACCCTGCAAAAAAAGCGAGCCCTCACAGTTATAACAGTATTCTTATTGGTTTTAGCCATCATTTTAAGCTCATTTGTCTACTTCAGCTCTCAAGTTCCCTCTCCCAAAAAAGTAGACTCCCTCATTATTGGTAATGCCCAGTCTTTTGAATGTGACACCCTTGTATACATAGCTCAAGAACAAAACTACTTTGTACAAAACGGTCTTAACGTGACAATCAGGAATTACACTTCAGGTATGGCTGCAGTTAACGACGTATTGAATGGGAAATTAGCTATTGCTGCCACAGCCGAGTTTCCATTAGTTACTAACGCATTAATGGGAAAAAACATTAGCGCTTTGGCAGGCATCGGTAAGTTCCAGCTTCAAGACCTTATCGCCAGAAAAGACCGAGGAATAGAAAACATCTCTGACTTAGTGGGAAAAACGATAGGTGTACCTTTTGGAACAATTTCTCAATTCTACTTAGGTAGGTTCCTTGAACTCAATGATTTAAGTTTTCAAGACGTAACAGTTGTTAACGTGACTCCAACGGGCGCTTTGGATGCGATTATAAACGGAACAGTTGATGCTGTCATTATTTGGCAACCTTATGCATACGCCATAGAAAATCAGTTAAGCAGCAATTCAGTTGTTTGGTCGCCGCAAAGCAGCCAAGCACTTTACATAGTTGAAGTCGCTAACAATGACTGGATTAAAGAGAACCCAGACATCGTCGCTCGTTTCATTAAATCTTTGGCGCAGGCAGAGGCTTACTACATCAATAACCCCTCTTCAACTGAAGTTATGATCCAAAGAGGATTGAACTACACTGATGGTTACATGGCAAAAGTTTGGCCCAGCCAGCAGATTTCACTCTCACTCGACCAAAGTCTGATAATAACAATGGATGATGAAGCAAGATGGATGATAAACAACAAACTTACCAATGCAACAGTCATACCTAACTTTCTAGACTACATTTACTTAGATGGTTTAATTGCTGTCAAACCTGACTCAGTAACCATAATTCATTGAGGTGAAAAATTGGTTCTAAAAATAAATAAAAAAGCCATTGCCATAGCGTTTCTGGCTATATTTGCTGTTTCATCGATTTCGGCAGCCTTTATTTATTTTAACAAAGGAATTCAAATAGGAGAAACTGAATCCCTAACTATAGCGATTCCGCAGCTTGAACAAAATGCATTATTGTATATTGCGGCTGATCAGGGATTCTTTAGCGATAATGGCTTAAATGTTACGATAAAAGACTATGACTCTGGAGTAACGGCAATCAATGCGCTATTAAGTGGAGAAGCTGTCATTGCAGAAGGTGCTGAATTTCCATTCGTTAATGCCATCTGCAATAACAATTCGATTTCTGTAATTACTATTAACGATAAATTTGAAAATGACTATATCGTTGGCTTAAAAAGTCCTGGAATCGAAACCGTTCCTGACTTAAAAGGTAAAACAATAGGTGTAGCCAAAGGTACTATAGCTGAATTTTATCTTGGTCGTTTTCTTTATCTGAACGATATGAGTTTGGAGGATGTAAACATCGTCAACGTTGTTCCAAAAGACTTTGTAAAGGTAGTTGTTAATGGAACAGTTGATGCTTTAGTAGCTTGGCAACCTTATATTAATCAGATACAAGACGAAGTAGACGGAATTGTTACTTGGCAAGTGCAAAACGGGCAAGAAGCATATGGAGTTCTAGTCTGCAACAACCAATGGCTAACTCAACATTCGGGTATGGTTGAGCATTTTCTTAAAGCCCTCAAAGAAGCAGAAGACTATGCCTTTCTTCATCCAGACATTGCAAAAGATATCGTGGAAAACGATTTGAATTATAACCAGTCGTATATTACAGCGGTTTGGTCTAAGCATCACTACCAACTCTCGATTGACCAATCGCTTGTCACTGCTTTGAAAGACGAGGCACAATGGATGATTAATAATAAATTTACTAATCAGACGAAGGTTCCTAACTTTTTAGAATACATCTATACAGATGGTCTTAAATTAGTAAAACCCGACTCAGTAACCGTTATCAAGTAGGCAAATGAAATGAGAATTAGAACCCAATTCACAATTACACTCATAATCTTTAGCTTGATCCTGATTGTTGTTGGATCATCGATTGTACTTACTTCTCAACAAGTAGCTAAAACTCGAACCCAGGAAAATCTTGCAAATCGAATAGTGCATGCTTCTAGTGATCTAACTTACCTCTCAAATGACTACGTGTTTTACCGAGGAAGCCAGCAACTTGATCAATGGAACGCAAGGTATGCATCTTTTTCTAGCGACGTGGAAAGTCTAAGCGTAGACAAGCCTGAGCAGCAGGTACTTGTTCAAAGCATAGAAGCAAACCAGCAACAAATGAAGATAGTATTTGATAGCATAGTCTCCAATATTGACTCAAACCAAACTTTATCGTCACTTCAAGTTTCATGGAGTCGAATGTCAATTCAAAGTCAAACAATGATAGATGATGCTTCAAAATTGTCAGGGTTACTTAGCGCTCAAGTAGATCAACTAAATATGGTAAATATACTGCTTATTTTTGCGATAATCGGAACATTTAGTGTGTTTCTTGGAGTTATTTATTTTCAGACTTTTAGGCGCACACTTAAATCGATAAATGAACTGCGGGCTGGAACTGATATTATTGGTTTAGGAAATTTGGATTTTAAACTTAAAGATAATAAAAAAGATGAGATCGGCGAATTATCCCACGCTTTCAACCAGATGACAGCCAACCTAAATACTGCAAACCACAAGTTGAAGGATTCAGAAAGGTTAGCTGCTATCGGTGCAACTGCAGGGATGGTTGGGCACGACATTCGCAACCCTCTACAAGCAATAACGGGCGATGTTTTTTTGGCGAAAACAGAACTATCATCCTTTCCTGAAAGCGAGGAGAAAAAGAATACATTGGAAAGCCTCCAAGAAATTCAGAAGAACATCGACTACATCAACAAGATTGTGGCTGACTTGCAAGATTTCGCTCGCCCCCTAAAACCTTGTATGGAAGAAGCTAACCTGAAAATAATATTTGACGAGTTGCTTGCAAAGAACAATTTGCCTGAGAATGTTGATGTTACTGTTAAAATCTCACCTGAAGCAGTAAAGTTTGTTGCTGACTGCAATTACCTAAAGCGCATCATGTATAATTTAATTACAAATGCAGTTCAAGCAATGCCAAGCGGTGGCAAACTAACTATTCAGGCCTACAAAGAAACAAACTATTCCCTAATAACAGTCAATGATACGGGCGTTGGTATTCCTGACAGCGTGAAAGGAAAATTGTTTACCCCAATGTTCACCACTAAATCAAAAGGGCAAGGCTTCGGCTTAGCAGTAATTAAGCGCATGACTGAAGCCCAAGGCGGCACAGTCACTTTTGAGAGCCAAGAAGGTAAAGGAACAACTTTTACTGTACGGTTGCCTTTACAAAGAGACAAACTGTAAATTCACTTTAGTTGAATACGAATCAATCATCAAGAATAAACTGCCCTTGAAATACTTAAGAAAATATGCTACCTGCTTTCTTTGGCAAATATTTGCTCGAACCTATAGACAAAGATTTCGCTAATTAAGCGTATATTTTAATTCGATATGACAACTCACAGCCACGGACGATACCCAATTACCTGGTCAAGGCAATCAACTCTTACAACGCACAAACAAGTGCCCTGAAGAAACTTTGCTTTTTCGATGGTTTTGGCAATTGCTGTAGGTAAGGTGATGAGCTTTTTTTCTACCTCAAAAGACGAAACACAACTAAAACCAAACCATACTTTATCTCACTTCCTTTTTTTTGAGCAAAAAAATTAGCAGATAAAATTAGTTGGTTGTTGGGTGGAAGCAGTCACATATTTTTAATAACTATCCAACCGCTAAGATACTTGTTTAAACTCTGCCGATTTTAAGTCGGAGGTGAAATATTTGCCTAAAAAGAACGAAGAATCTGACCTAAAAAGGACCGCACCACGCGTAACCATTCCTAACCCTGAAATGACTAAGGAGAAAAAATTTAAGTGCCCCATCGACCAAGAGGTTTATGATAACCGCAAGGATTACGATACACACTGCAAAGAAGAACATGATGTTCTATAAATGATAAGCTAGAATTTGCTTGAAATATAATGGAACATTATGGAACTGAAAATACCAGTCATCGAATTGCTTCGTCTATTCTTTGGTCGCGTTTTGTTCTCGTGACTTCTTTGAATAGTTCCAAGCATTCTTCCTTGGTTGGAGCTTCAATTCCGATGCTGCCATAAGCACCTATGTCGATTCTGTATTTTCTTTTTTCTTCGTTTTGACTCATTGCCCCTCCCCCTCTCAAACTAGAGTTTAATTATATGTGTACACTATTATAAGGTTAATTCTTATTCACCCAATATGTCAAAACTCTTTTTAGCGTTAAAAACCACAAACACCGAATTCCTCAAGTATCTACCCACCACCGAAACCAAACCCGCTGCATTAGTTCCAAGCTTACAGGTCAAAGCATGCTCAAACATACCCATAGTTTCGATATCAATCACGTCCCGATTCAACCGCGTCCGTTCGAGCACCTCTTCTATTTTTTCTTTAGAAGCGCCCAAAATGATGAGCCTATCAAGCAAAGACTGTTGCCAATCATGCAGCTTCTCAACCTGCTCTACCGCCAACTCCGCCTGCAGACCTTCAGCTTCCTCAGTCACAGAAGAAATTGGTTTTATGCTCAAGGGTAAACGTTCAACAAGACTATAAATCTCTGCGATTTTCTTTAAATCCAACGCTTGACCATTCACAAGTTGGGCCTGCAAAGAAGCCAAAGGTACTATTGATAAAACTACTTTAGGTTCAAAAATCCCCACATCCACAATTAACTCTTGCCTATCGAAGTCAAGTTTTGAAACATACCCTTTTAGAAAAGGCAGGTTTTTTGCACTTTCGAGGTTTGTGGGGCATGTGCCTATTTCTTTGTTGATGTAGCTTGCAGCTATGCCTTCATCTTCGCCTGAAAGTGAGACCTGAACCCACTTGTTGGCCGAGGTTGTTAATACTTTTACTTCGACGTCTAATTCTTCAAACTGGGTTTTTAGGAGTTCATCTATTTGTTTAACCTGCCCAAGGTTTGAAGCTTTAACCAATAAAGTCAAGGTAGTCATGGTTTATTGCCTAGTAAGTTTGTTATTTCAACGTTTAGTCTTCTAACTCTTTCTGCTGCTTCAATCCTATTTTCTTTTTGCAGCTTTTCAATCTCTTTTTCGATGGGCACTCTTTTGCCATGGTTAATTAGTTTGTCGGCGTAGCAGACAACTTTCTCTTCCAGCGTTTGTGGGCTGTAGATATCTTTTGGCCAACCAAGCCTCTGCGCTTCTTCAGCAGTGATTCCAGCGCCAACATGCCGCTTAATTATTCTAATTATTGATTCGGGTAAGTCTAAGGACTGAGCTATTTGGGCTCCGATGAGGGCGTGGTCAACGGTGTGGTTTTTTGATCGGCCGAGGTCATGCAAAAGCGCACCTGCCTCAACTAATTCAACATTAATTTTTAATCCCCCACCCTCAAGTTTATTTGCCGTCTCCACCGCTAAATCTGCAACGGCTATACAGTGCCTTATTACTTGAGGTTCGCACTCAGTTTTGCGGAGAAGTTCAATAGCTTGCTCCCTACTCGGAAGCTCGCTACTCACCCAGTTCCTTCCTTAAGATCTCAACTTTCTCTGAAAGTTTACTTATCATCCGTTCGTTCCCAAAATGAACCAAGTTTTTGCCGCATGATGAACAATGAAAAACAAGTTCAACGGCGTCTTCGAAAGGAACCCGTTTGCATTCGGGGCTGTCACAGTAATAGAAGTCATGGTTTTTTTCGTATTCTAATCGGACGTTGAGTTTTTCTAAAACACGTCTTTTTTGGCTTAAAATGAAGCCTTCTAGTTGGTCAGGCTGAAGTTTCCAGTGAAAGATAAACCATCCAGTTTTTGGGTCCCTTGTCCTTCTGAGGCTTACAAGAGAGTGGTCGTAGAGTTTGTATAGAATTTTACGCACTGAATTAAGGCGAATTCCAGTTTTATTTGCGATTTCATCGTCAGTTATCTCTTCTACGCCTTTGAGGTGAGCAATAAGTTGTATTGCTTCTTCTCCGCCTAACGCCAACGCTACTTTAGTTAAAGTTGAATCATCAATTGTCGATAACATACTCTAATGCCCTTTTTATTACCCCTAATATTGAAACTTGAGGTAATAAAACCCTTCCCAAAACATTAAGGAAAATCCACGTTGTTCACTTGACTTCTGATTTCTTTTCCTCTCTCTTTGGGAACAATTTCAATTTTGGCTTTCGCGAAAGGTTTACCCAATTCTTTGCCTTCAAAGTAGCGGTCCAAAAAAATGGCAAGCGAAGAACACTCCGAATGCGGTTGATTCCCAACAGCCACATTAAAGTCTGAGACTTCGCTCGAGTAGAACTCGCCTGGAACCTTCTGGCTCCCAACTAAAAGCATCACATCTTTGTTGATTGCCTTAATTCTGTTCATTACATCGCTTGTTTGGATGTTCTCGCCGTAAGCGGTCAAATGAACTACGATGCCGTCGTTGGCTTTCCAATCGCGGACCGCTCTTTTCCATGGGGTTCCCATTTCAAATTGGAAGTTTCCACCCCAGGCTTTGCTGATTTTAGTTACAGTTTCTTCGATGTGTTTGTCGAGAGTGTCTGAGAGTATGAAGCCTGAAGCGCACAAAGCCCTTGCAGTTAAAGCGACATGCGTGGTTAATCGTACATCACGCTGTGGTCTGTGGCCCCATCGCAGCACAAAAATCTGGAGGGCTTTATTTGGCTGGGATGATTTGGAATTTTCCATTTAACTCTTCCACTTTTCTTCTTACTTGCTCAACCAAAGATGGAGTAGATTCAAAAATCACTTCAACGGTCTCGTTGGTGAAGGTTTCTTTTTCGATGTGGGTTTTCTGGTGGACCCATGAGATAAACGGCATAGCCTTGCCTGTTAAAGGGACAGAAAACTGGGCTTGCTGGTAGTTTTCTAGGATTCGCAAGATTTGTTTTCTTAATTCGTCGAGGTTAGTTTGACATTTGGCCGAGAGTAGGATTGGGTTTTTGACTTTGTCTTTTAGGGCTTCAAGTTTATTTTGCTGCTCTTCGGCGGTTAGTTTGTCGATTTTGTTTAGGGCAGTTATGGTTGGTATGCCGCTGGCTCCGAGGCGTTCGATTGTGTCTAAGCAGACGTTGTTTTTCTTCTCGATTGTTTCTATGGGTTCGTTTAAGTCAATTAACACAATTATCAGATCCGAGAAGATAGTTTCTTCGAGTGTTGAATGGAACGCTTCAATAAGAGCTAAGGGCAATCGGTCGATGAAGCCTACGGTGTCGGTAATTAGGAATTTTCGGTTTGAAAACTCCACCATACGCGTTGTCGTGGAAAGAGTCGTGAATAATGCGTTGTCCACCTTGACGGTATCTTCTGTTAACGCGTTGAAGAGCGAGCTTTTTCCAGCGTTAGTGTAACCTGCAAACGAAATAGTAAGAAAACCCAGCTCCGTTCTTCTTTCCCGCTGAATGATTCTTTTTTCCCGAACATGTTCTAACTTTTTGAGAATAGTTTGAACTTGCCTTTTGATGGCGTCTCGGTAAACGTCTGCTTCGTAAGCGCCAAGACCCATAAAGCCCGGCTGCTCGCTGCCTTTGGACAGCCTCACTTTTTCTCTTGCATGTTTTAGCTCATGTCGTACCATTGCCAGTTGGATTTGTAGTTGAGCTTCAGTTGTTGTGGCTCTTCGGGTGAAAATTTCTAAAATAAGTTGGAAGCGATCGATGACTTCTACTTTGGTTGCTTTGGCTAGGTTGTAGACTTGTGTTGTTCGGAGTTGGTTATCGAAAATTACTTTTGTGGCGCCTGTTTCTTCGACCATTCGGGCGAGTTCCTCAACTTTGCCAGCACCAATTTGGTAACGTGAGTCAGGCGGTCTTGTTTGCTCCATTGTACCGACAACGGTGTAGCCGGCAGCTTGCGCTAAAGCTTTAAGTTCATCTAAAGTTGATTCTTCTCGATTCAACCTTCGCTGAGCTATAATGGCTTTCGTTTCGTGGGTTCCTCCCCGCTTTTTGGATCAAACTCGACGAGGTCCCCTAAAGTCATCTCTTCATTTGCAGCCCTGTGAACGTTAGTTGGAGTTTTTTCGTCCGCGATAGGAACCATCAACTGGATTCTTAAGGCATGCTCAAGTTTGCTAGCTAGCTGGTTGTTTGGTGCCACTTTTCCAGTTTCTATATGTCTGAGTAATGAGGCTTTTTCATTAATTTTTTTACCCAAGTCCTCATGGCTTAAAGCAAGTTTTTCTCTTGCCACTCGAATTTTGCCTGCGTACCCATCAGTTAGTTCTGTGGTTAATTTCACTTGGGCAACGGGGGGTTTTTTCAGAATAACTGGTAAGTGCATGTATGACTTAGTTGAGGATGAAGATGAATGTACGGAGGGGGTTTTCTGAGGAGCAAAGGGTAGGTCTGATTGTTCATGTAAAATTACTTTCCCATGTTTAGAGCATTCTAAACAGACTGTTAGTTTGGCTCCTTCTATAACTGCTCTAACGGGTTCATCATGTATTTTGCGTCCGCAAACTTCACATCTCAAGAAACGTTCACCTTTTAACTGTCTTTATAATCTTGTTATGTTTATACTTGTCGAAACAACTTTAACGTGATACCCAATGGAGAATTCACTTGCAAAAGTAAGATCCATAGCTGACTACCAATTCGGAAAAGGCGTAGGTATACTGCTTTTCCCCAACAACGTCGAAATTCAATATTCACCGAGAACTGGAAGAATACGCTTCATTAACCTAAATAGCGAGCGGCTAGCTACTTTGCGCCCGACAGATGGGGTACTTTCCTTAAGCATCAAAGCTGCCGTTTTCATGGCTCAAAACACTCCCTTTGCAAAATGCTTTGTCACGGTGAAAAATGATGTTTCCAAGTTTATTGCCGAGGGAGGAGACGTCTTTGCTGTTCACGTTGTCAAGGTTGATACGGAAGTGGGCGCAAAAGACGAAGTAATAGCCTTAGATGAGGATGGACAGGTTTTAGCTGTGGGACGCACCATTCTTTCAAGCGAAGAGATGAAAGCTTTCAAGACGGGCGTAGCCGTCAAAGTGCGCCACGGCAGCAAGAAAAGTTAACTTAGTTTAAGCGAGCAGTCTGTACGACCTGTTTTGAAGACATCCATGTATCTTCGACTACATGCTGAATTTCCTGCAGTAACCAAGCTAACATTTCACCTTTACAAGTTAAAGCATAGACCTTAGGTGTTTTTCTTAGGAAAATCAGTTTCTTGCCCTTCAAAACTTTCACACACTTGTAGGTTCTTCTCGGAGAAAGCCCTGTGTCCTTAGCTAGTTTTCCTACTGAGGATCCTTTCGCGACAAGAGCATCGTAAACCTTTCTTTCGGAAGGACTGATGGTTTCTTTGTTTGGGTCGCGGATGGTTTTGAAGAAGAATACGTAATCCCTTTCGGTTGGGGTTTCTATTAACCAGTCGAGCGTAAGCGCTGAAGGGTTCGTGAAGTGCTTTTTGGCGGAATTCGAGCTTCAATTTCCTCAAATTTTTTGGGACCCGAAAGCAAAGTCTGCAAAACGGTTTCTTCATAGCATTCAGAATGAGCTGGAAGCATCTGGACATATTCCGAGAAATTCTTTAGCAACTCGGTTAATCGGCCGCCAAACATGGTAGTACAATATTCGTCCCGTTTTTCAGTAACTAAACCAGCTCGTATCAAAGGAATAAGATGCTCTTCGACGAGGTTTTGTTGGCTGCTACCATCCCCCGTTTTTTTCAGCATTTGGCGTAGTTGACCAATTGAGCATCCACCATTTACAATTGCTTGGAGAATATTAAATCGGGTTTCATTTTTTAGAACATTGAAGAGTTCTTTTAAGTAGTTTGGGTTATCCATGGTTTCTCGCAGGTTTCTTAACTCGTTTTTTAATTTGTAAACCTGGCATCGACTTATACATTCAAGAGGTGTTGTGGGAGCACAATTTTTACATTTAGCGTCGAGGGATTCTAAAATTCCAGTTAGAGTCTGGTTGTTTTCTCCTTTTCGGCTTGATATTTGTACAGTTCCCATTTTCATGTTCTCCTGTTTTGTTTGCCAGCCCTGCTTTCATGGAAATCAAATTAAGCTACCGGTTATCGGAATTAACCTAATTTCCAATACAGTGCTTTTGAATGCAGGTGCAAGCATTACTTCAACTAATGTTCAACTACGTTGAACACCTGCCCAGCCTCCGCAACCGGAAAGATAAGTTGGGAAGCTGGGCTGTTTCGGTGTTATTTTTAGTCTGGGGTTCTATGGTGGAGAGGGAACATTGTTCACAAGAAACGATTGTTTCAAAATGGTTTTTCAAGCATTCCGTCTTTTTATTTTTAATGCATCGTTTTGACGGTTGAACTACCTGCTTGTATTTGAGTATGCCAACGTCAAATTGTTCAAAGTCTGGTCGGCCATTTGGAAGCCAAACTTCCAAAGTACTCTTCTGAAATAAATCATGAATGTGCTGTGCATCTTGTCCCCTGATTATAGGCTGGAGAACTGTTTTTCCATTCTCCTCGAAAACCATAACTGTGACGCATTTCAGCTTGGTCTCAGATGCAGCGGTATTCATTTGGAAGCCTCAGACAATCACAACTAAAGCACCTAAACCCATAAAATCGTTCTTGTAAAGATTTCTTGTCACAAGAAATCTTGTCTAAAAAAAACTTTTTTTCTGCTTTACATCTCCAATGGAATTTTTTGAGGATTTTTCCAGATGACTTATAATGTATAAGTTATATTTTATTGAGCAGGGGCATGGGAGTGTCTGATTCAGAAGAAGAGATCTACTCAGTAATGTTCAGTTCTCTTAGGCATTCAGCTCGCCGCAAAATCCTCCGTATGCTCTCCGAAAGAAAAGTAACTTACTCTAAGATGCTTGAAGAACTCGGAATCACAAGTTCTCATTTAACATATCATCTAGAAAACTTGGGCGACCTCGTACTAAAGGATGAAAGTGGACGCTATGAGCTTTCCAGCTTTGGTAAAGCAGCAGTTACAATGATGCGGGGAGCAGAAGAAGTTCCAGATACACGTACCAAACGTTTTTCTGCTTTGCCTATAAGATGGAAGAGCCTCTACGCTTTGTTTATCATAGCCATTGTGATCTTGGCAAGCGTGTCTTTTATTCAGTTTTCTTCATTCAACAAGTTGTCAAGTGACTTTAGTGATCTCCAAAAGAACTATGTCGATGTTGTGGACCAAAACCGGCAATTACTGTTATCCAACACTTCAAATGACGCTGACCAAGCAAGAATTTTAATCAACAATGTCTTGCAAATTGATTCTTCAAAGTACCAATTGACCCTTAAAGGTGACACCGTGCAGCATAGAGCAGATTTGGGAGGCGTCATCGAAGAAATCTTGCAGTATTCGCTTGTAAACAACGCAAGCCGATTTGATTTAACTGTGCGATTTAGGAACGGCCACTTTTCTCTGCTTCAGATAAATCAGCTTGAGGGTTCACCAAACTTTCCTTTGGTCTACACTCAACCACAGCCAACAGAAGTCATTCAAGCTTGTCAAGGATTACTTGACAGATACAAAATTGCTTTTAACGATTCTTACATGGATCAAGTAAGTTCTCTTATGGCTTCAGCTGAAGCTAATGGAAGCGGCCAGACTTTTGGTGACGTGAAGCTTCAGTTTTCATCCTACGATGATTACGCTGATGTTCTACTGATGTATTCTAACAATGGAGCTGACTTCCAAGCAAAAAGTCTCCACCTATCTTACCAGAACAAGGTTCTAACTGAATTCAGTGATGATTGGTTGTTGTTCAAGGTCGGAAGCACCCAAATAGATGTCTCTAAAGATCAAGCCGTGCTTATAGCGAAGAACGCCGCAAAAACTTACTCGTGGACCGTGGATGGAACAAAGGTAACCAGTTTTCAAATTTTAGACAACCCAGTTTCAGCACAATTCTATCCAAAACCTGGAGACTCAGACATTTTCACATTGTACCCGTACTGGTACGTGACTTTGTACCTTGATAAAACATATCCTGGCGGAGTTAGCCAAATAGCCGTGGGAGTTTGGGCAGACTCAGGGCAAGTGGCAAGTATTCAAGCTCTAAGTACCTCGTAAAAATCTCTGCCAACGATGAGCTGATATTCTTGAAGTTAAGTTTATATCACGTAATAATGCAGTACTTCTTGGAAGTGTAATCATTGAATAGACGCATGAATCCTCGAGAGCAAAAACGAATGATGCAGCGTATGGGTATGAACATGGACTCTGTTGCAGACGTCCAACAAGTTATAATTCGAACAGCTGACAAGGACATAGTTATCGATGAACCCGAAGTTGCTATTCTGCAAGTTCAAGGACAGAAGATGTATCAGGTAATCGGGGGCCAAGTCAGCGAACAAGCACCATCACAACGAGGAGCGGCAGCGGCTGCGGCACCATTGTTTTCCGAAGAAGACGTACAGTTGGTAGCCGACCAAACAGGCAAAAGCCTAGAGAAGGCAAAAGAAGCCCTCCAAGAATGCGGCGGCGACTTAGCAAAAGCCATCCTGCTGCTTCAATCTTAACCCCAACTATTTTTAAATTAATTTTTTCTTAACAGACTTTTAGAGTTTTAGAAACTCGGTGCAATACACACAATTGGATCGTTAACGGGTTTTTGCCGCTAAATCCCTTCTCATCACGTTTTTATTCCCGAATTACCTAAATTACAAATCGATTTTGGTGAACAATAATGCAGGGATGGACAGGTTTTTTCCTAAAAGTTAACTTAACCAAAAGCACAGCTGCTGCCGAACCTTACAGCGAAGATATGGCCTTGCATTTTTTGGGCGGCAGAGGCTTTGCAATAAAAATTCTCTGGGACACCCTCAAACAGGGAACAGACCCTCTTTCACCTGAAAACAAGCTTATTTTTGCGACTGGCCCCTTAACGGGAATCGGTTTGCCTAACAGCGGCAAACTTGTGATTGCATCAAAAAGCCCTTTGACCGGCGGCTACGGGGATGGCAATTCTGGCAGTTGGGCAGCTGTGGAAATACGCAAAGCCGGCTATGACGCCATAGTTATCGAAGGCAAAGCTTCTACACCAGTCATTCTCCACGTAAAAGATAGAACGTGGGAGTTTTTGGATGCCGGGGATTTGTGGGGTAAAAGCTCTTTTGAAGTTGAAGACCAGCTGAGAAAAAAATACTCCAAGTTAGCAGGCATCCTCTCTATCGGTCCCGCAGGAGAGAACCTAATCAAGTTTGCCACAGTTGTTTCTCAAAAAGGGCGTGCTGGCGGTCGACCGGGAATGGGCGCTGTCATGGGCTCCAAAAACCTAAAAGCCATCGTGGTCGAAGGTACTCAGCCAATCCCGCTTGCTTATCCCGATGAAATGAAACGGTTGGCAGTGGATGGCTACAAGGAACTTTTAACTAAACCTCTCTACAGTTTCTGGAAAAGACAAGGCACAATGTCAACGGTTGAGTGGTGTCAAGAAAACAGTTGCCTTCCCACCTACAACTATAGACAAGGTGTTTTTGATAAAGCGGAAGGCATAAGCGGTTTTACAATGGAAAAGATGAAGGTTTCCAACAGAGGCTGTCCACAATGTAACATGACCTGTGGGAACGTTGTTAAAGACAGCGAAGGAGAAGATTCAGAGCTGGATTATGAGAACGTGGTTATGCTTGGATCAAACATTGGCTTGGGAAATCTTGCGCAAGTAGCTACCCTTAACCGTTTGGCAGACGAATTCGGTTTTGACGCAATTTCTCTTGGGAGCGTTATAGGTTTTGCCATGGAAGCCTCAGAGAAAGGGCTAATCCCTGAGAAGATTGGGTGGGGCGACTTTGAAGCAATTAAAGCATTGATTAACGATATTGCCTACAAACGGGGTTTGGGAGCTGTTTTGGCTGAAGGCGTTCGTTCTGCAGCCTCAACTATCGGCAAAGGCTCTGGCGATTGGGCGATGCATGTTAAAGGCTTAGAAGTCTCTGCATACGATTGTCACATTGCACCCGGCATGGCTCTTGCATACGGCACCAGCTCGATTGGCGCTCACCACAAAGACGCCTGGATAATCACTTGGGAACAAAAAGCAGGACGCGAAAGATATGACGAAGCAAAAGTCGATCACCTAATAAAAACACAGCTCTTACGCGGCGGAGCCTTCGAGGCTTTGACCGTTTGCCGCTTTCCCCATGGCTCGCTGGGTTTTGAGCTTGAATGGTACCACAAATACTTGAGGGCATCAACTGGAAAAAGTTTCTCTATGGAGCAGCTAAACCAGATTGGCGACCGAATACTCAATTTAATTCGCGCTTTCTGGGTCCGAGAATATGGGGATAAGTGGAGTAGGGATTTGGATGTTCCGCCTATGCGCTGGTTCAAAGAACCCCTAACCGATGGACCGCTGAAGGGCGCAGTGCTTGACTTAGAAAAATACAACGGCATGCTCGATATTTACTATCAGAAGCGTGGCTGGAACAACAACGGTGTTCCAACAAAAGAAACTCTGGAAAAGTTGGGGTTAGCTGACGTTGCAAGCCATGCTTACCTTGAGCTAAGCCACGGTAGGTTAGTAAGATCTTGCAAAGTACGCTGTTTCCTTACCTTTTTCTCCACAGACTATGCAGTTAGTGGTTGGCTCCTCTACTTGGAATGGTCGAATGCGGATGGTTGCGCCTGTTTCATCCTTTACTTTTGCTTCGCAGTCTGGACTACCGCACCATGCTGCCTTAATGAAACCGCCCTTTTCTTCCAGAACTCTCTTGAATTCCTCATAGCTTTGCACTGAACTGGTTTTCTCTTGCAGGATTGCTTTGGCTTTAGCGAGCATGTTATCTTGGATTTCCTGCAGCAGCTTCTCCACAGTTGCTGGGATCTCGGCTTCTTTAACGGGGGTTTTCTGGCCTGTGTCGCGCCGTACCATTACTACTTGTTCTTGTTTTAGGTCTCTTGGACCGAGTTCTATACGGATTGGGATGCCTTTGAGTTCCCACTGGTGGAACTTCCAGCCTGGAGTGTACTCGTTACGGTCATCCAAAATTACGCTGACGCCTTTGGCTTTGAGGGTCTCTGAGATTTGCTTGGTTTTTGCTGCGATTGCCTCAGCTTCTATGCCTTTGAATGGAATCGGAACGATAACAACTTGGGTTGGTGCAACTTTGGGTGGCATAATCAAGCCTTTATCGTCGCCGTGAACCATAATCATAGCGCCGATGAGCCGCGTGGTGATGCCCCAACTGGTTTGCCAAACATAGTGGTCTTGCTTATCTTCACCAATAAATTTAACATCGAACACCTTAGCAAAGTGCTGTCCGAGGTTGTGGCTGGTTCCCATCTGCAAGGCTTTCCCATCAGGCATGATGGATTCGAGCGCTGTGGTGTAGAGGGCGCCTGCAAACTTTTCGCTGTCACTCTTTGTGCCGACGACTACTGGAATAGCTAAGTAATTTTCCATTATGTCTTTGTATTCGCCAAGTGCGTACAATACTTCGGCTTCGGCTTCTTCTGCGGTTGCGTGTGCAGTGTGTCCTTCTTGCCAGAGAAACTCGCGGGTCCGCAAAAACAGCTTTGTCGCCTTAGTTTCCCATCTTACGATGTTGCACCACTGGTTAATTTTCAATGGCAAATCTCGCCAGCTGCGTATCCACTTGCTAAACATGGCGTACATTATGGTTTCGCTGGTTGGGCGAACTGCTAGCTTCTCCTCTAACGTTGTGTCTCCACCCTGTGTGATCCATGCGACTTCTGGAGTGAAACCCGCAAAATGTTCAGCTTCTTTTTTGAGGAAGCTTTCAGGAATAAACATGGGGAAGTAAACGTTGCTATGTCCTGTGGCCTTGATTTTTTGGTTAACGATTTCTTGAATTTTCTCCCAAACTGAATAGGCGTCTGGGCGGATTATCATGCAGCCTTTAACAGGTGCATAATCTGCAAGTTCGGCTCTTAGAACAACTTGTACATACCATTCGGAGAAGTCTTGATTTTTCTTTACTGTTATTCCAGTATCGGACATGGGGATTCTCTTCTTGCATCCTTATGCCTACATCTGCATATAAAACCGTAACGGGACGGTCAACCTAAAATTGCATCTTTTCGAATTGACTCTTAGCTCCCTCAAAGAAGGGGGATAGTCAAGCAAGAGCCACTAACTAAAGGATAGTTGCTTAATTGACCTATTAGAAAAAAAACTATTTTCTGAAAAGTCCCTTTTTTTCAGGGTAATCTTTGCATTCGTAAATTCGCAGTTGTCTTTGGGGTTCGATGCGGCAGCGTTTGCGTGCGTTCTTGCGCCTCAAAAGCGGCGCGAGTTGGAAGAAAGGACATTTGGAACAGAGTGTGCTCAAGTTCGTGTCCTACCTTGTCATCATTCTGCGGAAAACTGGCAATGCAATTGCTATCATTACTATGCCGAACGCGATGAGTATTATGAGTTCTGTTGATATTTGTGATACGCCTGCGCCGAGCACCATGACTTTTCGTAATGCACCGCTTGCATAGGTTAGTGGCAGGAACTGTGAGATGGTTTGCATATACCATGGCATCTGCTGTATGGGGAAGAATACTCCCGACAGAAACATCATTGGGAACATCAGTGTCATCATGAGCATCTGTGCGGTTTCTTGGTCTTTAGTGAAGGATGTTATGACTATGCCTAAGCCAACGAAGCTAAATACGCCTAGCAATAGCAGCGCAAAGACGAGTAGGATGCTGCCTTGTATAGCGACTCCGAATATGCCGATGGCTAACGCCAAGATTATGACTCCTTGGATTAAGCCTCTGCCCGTTTGAGCCATAGTTTTGCCCAACAGAATTGAGAGGCGATTTATCGGTGCAACCATCATGCCGTCCATTGTGCCGATTTCTTTCTCCTGTGAAATCGCCACTGGTAAGCCTGTCATGACACTCATCATTACTGTCATAGCCATTATGCCAGGAGCAATGAAGTCGAAGTAGCTTGGGTGACCTGAGACAACGCCCTGGGCTTGTACGTTAAAAGGTTTAATGACAGCTATGTTTGTGGTGTTAAGGTTTTGTTGTGCTAAGGCGGTTCCCATTCCATCGAACACACCTCTTAAAGCGCCTTGAATAGTCGCTGATATCTGCGGATTCGACTCGTCACTGACGATGATAAGTGTGCCTTGTTGCCCACTCATGAGGCTTTGGGAGAAGTTGCTGGGTATAATAATGCCCCCTTCAAGCTGTCCCTTTTGGACCAAATCGCGAATATCAGCTGGGCTTGATGCATTAGTGATGATGAGCATATGGGTTTGGCTGTTAATCTGTTGCAGACCCGTGAGGAAGCTTTGACTTGCAAAACCTGAATCCTCGTTGACCAACCCGATTTTCAGATCAGTTACAGTGCCGTTAGACGGATAGATAAAGCCAACCATAACCATCATGAACAATGGCATAACGATTAAAAGCACTAACCCGAGCCTGTTACGGAACAGTTCAGTTAAATCTTTTTTGGCAATTCTATAGCTATGTTGGAGAATTGTTATTGCGGTCATACTTATCACCTTACTCTCCTTGGAGCTGCACCAAACCTTGGACCATGTTCCTGCTTGATTTTCTGGTCTGCGCTATCCCTAACTTCATGACCAGTAATGTGCAAGAATACGTCTTCAAGTGAAGGCTGCAAATTTTGCATAGAAGTGATTTTTCCATTTTTCTCTCTCACTGCATCAACGATATTGTCAAACGCTTCTTCACCATGAACGATGAGGTGCAATGTCGTGGAGTTTTCTTGAGTTACCGCGTCGGCGCATTTGAGTGTTTTAACAGCAGCTAACATGTCGGGTGTAAGGTTTGCGATTTCAAGTTTTATAATCATAGTGTCTCCTCCAGAAATTATCTTTTTAAGGTTAGTTGAAGTGTCTAACGCAATGATTTTTCCATGGTCCACTATGGCTATGCGGTCGCATAACAAATCTGCGTCAACCATCATGTGAGTAGTTATGATAACTGTGGTTCCTTGTTCCTGATTGAGTTTTTTTATGAAATCTCTGATTTCAACCGATGACTGAGGATCTAAACCTAACGTGGGTTCGTCAAGGAACAGAACTTGAGGCATGTTAAGTAGAGCGCGAACTACATTCATTCTTTGACGCATGCCCGTTGAAAACGTGCCGACTTGAGCGTTCTTCCATTTTGTTAATTGGACTAATTCAAGTAAATCGTCTATTCGTTTGTTTAAGGTGTCTTTGGGGATGTTAAAGAGGTTGCCAAAGAACCAGAGATTTTCTTTCGCGGTTAAGCGATCGTAAATAATCATTTTTTCTGAGACTATGCCGATTAGCTTGCGTACTTCCATGTCGTTTTTTACTGTGTCGTATCCGCCGATGGTGGCAGTTCCCTTTGTAGGCCTTGACAGAGTAGAGAGCATACGCAGAGTGGTGCTTTTGCCTGCTCCGTTTGGTCCCAGCAACCCGAAAATTTCGCCTTTTTTAACATCGAAGGATATGTCATCTACCGCTGTAAACTTTTTGAACATCTTTGTTAGATGATTTACTTCGATGATGGATTCGTTTGCCATTTTGGGTTCTCCGTTAACCAGCTATATTATTCAGTGCAATATATAGCGGTAAAATATAAGTATTACCCAACTACAATATATTTCCGAAACAAGATGGCATCAGAAACCGAAGACAAGACAACAACAAACTGGATGAAAGAAGCCCAGAAAGGCTACATACGAATGGGTGTCCTCATACTTCTCAACAAAAAACCCTCCCACGGCTACGAAATCATGAAAGAAATCAACTGTCGCACCAAAGGTTTTTGGCAACCAACCGCAGGCGGCGTCTACCCCATCTTGCGTGACTTAGAAAAATCAGGATACATCAAGGGCCACTGGGAAACCCAGAAAAACCGGAGACTAAAAGTATACAAAATCACCCAATCAGGAGAAACCATCCTCAGACACGCCATCGTTAAACAAACAGAAATCTTCAACAACATTGGCATACTTTTCCGCGAATTTTCCCGCGATGTCCTAAACGTTGAAGCCACAGACAGTTCAATGCCTACAATACCTTCTCCTTTTTCACCTTTCCTTGAGGAGGAAGTTGGCGCTAACCGAAGCCTCAAACAATTAGAACATGAAAGAAAACATATTCGCGAAACTGCAAAAGCAATGCAGGAACGACTAAAGCTGCTGGATAAAAGAATTGGGGAACTTAAAAAAGAAAATAAACCCGATTCTGCTTCGAAAACCCCAGTTCAATAAATTTTCCAGGTTGGAAAGCACTCAATAGAAAATAGCGATTTGGCGGTTGGTGTAAAGAATTAAATCTGTGACTGCCTAAGCTATTAGGAGAGAGTGAAAATAACTTGTTCCGCGTTAGAGTTAACAAAATTGAATCCAACCGCGACGTAGACGGCAACCTTGGAAAAAGAATCGAACTCCTCGAAGAACGAGAAGTTAACCCCTACATAGTAAGACCCCAATCTGACGAAGCCAAAATGGCACAGGACATCATGCAAGCACTTCAAACACAGATGCCCTTTCTGCCACAGCGCACACAGATGGCAACGCCAAAAATAATTCTGTTTTTAACTGAACAAGAAAACGACCACTTAGGCATAACCTTCGACGTAAACCAGGTTTACGAGGTTGCCCTCGAGAACCAAGCCATCCGTTTTAGGAAAGTTTGAGAAGTTCACTTCTCATTTCTTTCAGAACTGAATGTTTCGGATGAAAAGACAAAACAAACATCATACTTCTAATTTTTCCACAAATTTCTTCCAAACCAGACAATTTGCCTTCATCACAATAGAGCGGTATAGGTTCATCTCCATCATTCTCTTCATAATAAACGTAGATCGGTGAAGATACCCTGTCGAGCCGAACCATCTCAAAATCTAAATTCAAACGTTTAGCAGTTTCTTTTGCAGCTGTCCTGACTGATTCTAACCGTTTCCCTCTTGGAACACCGGTTGAAGCGTAAACCATCAGTTTTCCACAGTTTTCTTTAAACATGCTAATCATCAAGCTCCTATCATCAAAAATCTCTTTTAAAACAAGCTTTGAAACGACGTTTTTTATCAGCAGAGGGCTCAGTGAAAGTGAATCCATGCACTCAAGGATGTTACTGTGGTAACCCAATCACAACGGCTTAAATCTCTAACAAAAGCCCATTTCTGTTATAGAGGTGAAAATAAAATGGCGATTGGCGAAAAACTTTGGGAAGGCAAAGGTAAGAGTGGCGCAAGTTTCATAAAATCAATCGATATGAACGGAGTAGTTTCGAAGTATACTTGGACAGCTCAAATGAAAGGCATGGGCAAGGCTAAAGGCGTAGACTGCAACCTAAACGTGACAGGCGTAAGCACGACTCCTCCAAAAGGAATAGCTACATCAACGGATCAGGGACTGATGATGACCATGACCGGCGATATGGGCACAATAAAGGGCTATGATTTAATGAAGATGGTGCCCGGCGCAAAACCAACAAGCGTAGGTTTATGGAGTTTCATGACGATGTCCGAAAAACTAGCCTGGCTAAACGACACCATTGCTCTAGTTACTTTTGAATCAGCTGACCCAATGTGGATGGAAATGAACATTACAATCTGGGAATGGAAGTAGTTTAGGTCTGAATTTTTATGCAAGAACACGAAACATGGCATATGCCTGATTGGTGGTGCCGAAACGAAAGACCAGCAACTGACAGCGTTTACTTTGAAAACATGTGCCGAGTGATTTTTCAAGCAGGCTTAAACTGGAAAGTAATCGATGGTAAATGGCAAACCATAAAGACAGCTTTTGCAAATTTCGACATCAAAGAGGTAGCTTGCTTTACAGCATCAGATGTTTAACGCCTCATGAATGACTCAGGCATAGTTAGAAACAAAGGCAAAATCAAAGCGATCATACAAAATGCACAAAACTTTGTGCAATCGAAAAACGCTACGGCTCATTCCAAAAATACCTCGACAGCCTCGAAAAATCAAATAATTACGCAAACGCAACCAAAGAATTAGTTAACACATTCAAGTGGTTGGGTCCACCTTCAGCAAGCCTTTTCTTGTACACCGTGGGCGAAAAAATCGAGCCGTGGTAAACTACGCCATTTTCTTTTTTGTTAAAATTATATTTTTAAACCTCAACTTCTCTTTTACTTCGAAGAATGTATATGAAAGTTAGAGCGCACTTATTGGTTTCTGGGAGAGTTCAAGGCGTTTACTTTAGACAGAGCACCATGATTGAGGCGCAAAGTTTAGGAGTTAACGGTTGGGTGCGAAATCTGATGGATGGGCGGGTCGAAGCGGTTTTTGAAGGCGAAGAACACGAGGTGAAAACGCTTGTTAACTATTGCCGTCAGGGTCCTTCTGCTGCAAGAGTGGATTATCTGTACGTCAGTTATGGACCCTTTAAGGGCGAATTTTCAAATTTTACCACGCTTTAATTACTAAGCTTTTTTCTTGGGCACCCTAAAATGCGAATCTTTTCCAGCGCTGATGTATTCACCGCCCATACCACGCACTGCTGAAGCGATTTTGGCAAAGTTTTCTGAACCCAAAAACTGTTTGGGCTTAATTATGATATAGTCACCTTTTTCGTCGAAGCTAAGTCGAGCTTCGAGTTCTTCTGGGAAGGACATCCGGATGTCATCAAGTGACCTAAGCTTTGATGTTTCGCGTGAGGCTGTGGGGGGCGCGGAAATCAAAGGCGATGGCGTGTGAGCTGGGGGTTGAGTTATTTGACCAACCGCAAGAGACTTTAAAGACGCAGAAACTGTACGCAGTTCCTCAGAAATTTTATTTATGGAAACCGCAATTTCATCAACTTTTACCAACAACTGATTCAGTTTTTCCTTATCAGTGCTCACGAAACGCATCCTCTTAAACTCCTAAATAATCCCAGACACTTATTAATTGTTTGCAAACTAGCCACAGTGAAAAACTTGTATGATGGAGATTGATGGAAGTCAAAAAAGCGGAAGCGGCACAATCTTACGTTTATCAGTAGCTTTAGCAGCCATCACTAAGCAACCCCTCCACATTACCAACATCAGGCAAAACCGCCCCCAACCAGGTTTAAAACCTCAGCATTTAGAAGCTGTGTTAACCGCAGGAAAACTCTGCAACGCCAAAATCCATGGAGCAAAGCTTGGCTCAAGGGAACTCTGGTTTACACCCCAAGAGATTAAAGGTGGAAACTTTGAAGCCTTAATCGAAACGGCAGGAAGCATACCCATGCTGTTGCTGGCAACTTTGCCGATTTGTTTGTTCGCTGAGAAACCTGTACACTTGCATGTGGCAAAGGGTGGAACAGATACCACTCATGCTCCAACTATCAACTATTTGCGTTTTGTCTTTCTTCCAACCCTAAAACAAATGGGGGTTGAGGCTGAAATAACAGTTCAAAAATACGGGTACTATCCAAAAGGCATGGGTGAGGCAACAATAACGGTCAAGCCAAATCGCCGATTAAAACCCGTTGTATTGAAGAGTTTTGGAAATTTGAAGGACATTAAGGGCGTTTCTGTCTGTACTTTTCTGGCTGATAGGCAGGTTGCAGAGCGACAAGCAAAAGCAGCCACAGATTATCTTGCGCAGAACTGGTTTAGAGCTGATATTCACGTAGTGAACGACCAGTCGAACCCCATTCAGAAGGGCAGCTCGATTGTATTGTGGACCGAAACCGACACAGGTGTTATCATTGGTGCCGACTCAATTGGAGAACTCCGAAAAATGAGTGAAGCAGTGGGAAAAGAAGCAGCACAAAGGCTAAACGCCGAACTCTCAGTCAAGCCGACGGTGGACATTTACCTTGCAGACATGCTTATTCCCTACATGGCTCTAACAGATGGGAAATCAGTTTTTCTGGCTCGAACAGTCTCCGAGCATATAGAATCTAACATTTGGCTTATGGAAAAAATGTTAAACGTTAAATTCACCATCGAAAAAGTAAACAACCTCTATAGGATAGAAAAAAGCTGATCGCCCATGCCCAGACCGTCTGTTTGCATTAAAGTTCCGAAAAGTCAAGGCGAAAGAGCAATCACTTTAGCAACAAAATTTGGACTTGCGGACAAATCTCTGGTTATTCAAAGAGAAGAAGAAAATCTCTACATTCCCTTGGTCAGGGAACCCAAAGGCATCGAGTTAGCAACGCTGAAAAGTCAAATTCCAAGCTTTAAGATCTACACCGCTGTTTTCAGCGAAAAACAACTTCCCATAGAAACCCTAACCCAAGTCCTCCAAGATAAACTGCCCCCAGATTTACTTGCCAAAATCCCTCAAGCCTTCGACATCATAGGCGACATAGTCGTAATCGACATCCCACCACAACTTAAATCCTATCAAAACACAATCGGCGAGGCAATTCTGCTAACACAAAAAAACGTCACAACCGTCCTCGCAAAAGCAGGCGATATTAGCGGCATCTTTCGGGTCCGCGATTATGACTACATCGCTGGGGAACACAAAACCCAAGCCATCCACAAAGAGTTCGGTTGCCAATACCACGTTGACATAGCCAAAGCATACTTTTCGCCTCGGCTGTCACATGAACATGAACGGGTGGCTGCACTGGTGCAAGATGGCGAAACAGTTGTGGATTTGTTTGCTGGTGTCGGGCCGTTCTCAGTGTTAATTGGTAAACGAAATCCGACAGCGAAAGTTTATTCTGTGGACCTTAACCCCGATGCAGTTGAATTGCTTAAGTTGAACGTGAGAGTTAATAAAGTTGAAAACCACGTTTTCCCTATGTTGGCAGATGCGCGAGAAATTGCTGCAACCAAACTCAAGGGCAAAGGCGAACGTGTAATCATGAATCTGCCTGAAACTGCCATCGACTTTGTCGATGCAGCCTGCAACGCAATAAAACCACAGGGAGGAGTTGTGCATTTCTACGGTTTTGTCCGTTCACCTGACACTATAGAAAATTTAAAGCAACATTTCTCTGAATTAGTGGAGAAGAATGGGCGGAAAGTTGAGGCTTTTCTATATTCGAAAAGTATTCGGGAGACTGCACCCTTTGAGTCTCAGGTTGTGTTAGACGCAAAAATCGTTTAGGTTTCGACTCTTAGTGTTATTTTGACTTTTTGTTTAGGGTCTTGGAGTTTTTCTACAAGTTCTCTTGGCAAATCATTTGAGGATTTATTAGAACAAATTGCCAAGGTTCTGCTGCAGATATAATCGCTTTTCCTAATTACAATGTCAGTTGGGTGACATAAACAAAGTTTAGGCGAGCCAAGTGCTTTGATTTCTTCTCTGAGGTCGCCTGCTTCGATGGTGACGGTCAATTTTGCGTTTGGTTTCCGCAGTTCCTCCTTGAATTGGGCGCTTAAATCTGCAACCGATTTGTCCGCTGTCATCGCAGCTATGCAATCGCCGTTCTTTGAAACATGAATATCCTTTGTAAACATCAAAGTTGTGGGGTGGACGGCGTGAATATTTGCATGTCCTTGCGCCCAGAATGTTTCTGTTGTTTGTTTGGAGCTCAATTACTCATTAACCTCTATTGAATCCACTTTTCCATCTCCATCCAAATCAAACCCATGAATCGCAACAGCAAAAGTGTCTTCACCCTTATATTTCTCCAGAGTTTTTTTCCAAAAATTAGTCAAAGCCAACACACACGCTTTAGTTCCCACAGCTTTGTTGCCAGCTAAAACCACGATACGTTTAGTGTTATCCCATGGATTCACGATTTTAGCTACAACGCCCGAAACGTCTGAAGTGTAAACTTGCATGGTCTTCTTAGATGATAAACCGCCCAGCAAGAAACCCTGCCCTGAAGATTGCATTATGAATTTGATCGGTAAATAATCGTTAACTTCCTGAGTCAAAAGGTTTGTTCCAGGTCCGCCGACGAGGATCAGGTTGTTTTTTTCTTCCTTCTCCACCTTCACATCTACGTCCAACTTCACCGCAAATTCTGTCGGCATTTTAGCGAATTGCCCCAGAAAAAGCGCTAAATGGGCTGCGTAGTGACCGTCTCTTGCGCTGGTTTTGAAGGGTCCATGCGGTTGTGGGCTGCCGACGACGATTTTTCCATCGAAGGTGCCGTTGTTGATGAATTCTTTGAAGAACATCTGTAGCGGCTCATCGAGGGTTAGGGTGCACATATTCTGGATTGGCTTGTAACCTTGAGGGAACTCGATTCCGAAAGCTTGGGAAACAATTTTGTAATATTTTGCTGTTGCTCCCTTCTTTTTTTCTTCACGCGCGACAACGATGGCTCCTGCTTTGGCGAGTTTTCTTATGTGGTAATAAATTTTTTGTTCGTGCATGTCGAGTTGTTTGGCAATTTCTATAGGGTACATTTCTTTTTTTGAGAGTATGGTAAGGATTTTCCAGCTTAGGCTGCCTAGCATCATTTTTAGTTTTTGGGAGTCGGATAGGATGCTGATTTCTTTTGCTTCTTGTTTGTTGTCGTGGTCTTGGAGGAGAAGTTTTCTTTGCATGTTGTTCGCTAGGATTAAGCTGTGGGTACTATAAAAAATTTATTTGTAATGGTTCAAAAAGTTCGGTGAAAAATTGTTTGCAAGCTTAATTTTATATGCAAATTGGACGCTAACTATTAAAAAATTTTTTTTAGTAGTCAAACTCTTATATTAAGAAAGCTTAATAGCAAAACTCAGCCTCCATAAGACATCAAAACAATATAACTCGAAGGCATCAAAAAAATGTGTGGAATATTCGGCTGTGTTCTAAAAGAAGGAAACGCTGCACCCCTCATCCATTCCTCCCTAAAACATCTAGAATATAGAGGCTACGACTCAGTTGGCATTGCAACAATCTCTGAGGGAAAAATCTTCATAAAAAAAGACGCAGGCAAAATCGATGAAGTAGACAAAATCGTCAACCTCGACGACATGCCCGGCACCATAGGCATCGGACATACACGCTGGGCAACACACGGAGCACCCCTGAAGGTTAACTCTCACCCACATATGGACTGCAAAGGTGAAATAGCCGTTGTCCACAACGGAATCATTGAAAACTTTATGGAGCTCAAGAATGAACTAGAAAACCTCGGCCACAAGTTTGTTTCAAAAACAGATACCGAAGTCATGCCTCATCTAATTGAGGAAACCCTCAAACAAAACCCCAAACTTAGCCTTCAACAGGCAGTAACGGAAAGCCTCAAGCGAATTGAAGGCTCCTATGCATTCGCAATAATCTCCTCACGCGAGCCCGACAAGATAATCTGCGCTCGAAACGAAAGCCCTTTGGTTTTAGGAATCAACAGCAAAGGCATCTTCTGCGCCAGCGATATTCCAGCATTTTTGGAAGTCACCAACAAAGCCGTCATGATAAACAACTGTGAACTAGTCATTCTCACCGCTGGCGGCTACGAAATCCGAAGAATCTCCGATAACAGTCCTGTTACACGTGATCCCATAACCGTAGAGTGGACTGCAGAGATGGCGGTAAAGCAGGGGTATCCGCACTTTATGATTAAAGAAATCCATGAACAACCCGAAACCCTGCGCAACACCCTACGTATTCAGGACCATTACTTGGATTTACTGGCTACTTTTCTTGACCGCGCCAACGAAGTGTTTCTAGTTGCCTGCGGAACAAGCTACCATGCTTGCCTAGCAGCTTCATACATGTTCTCAAAACTGGCGTTTCTGCCCACTTATCCAGTATATGCCTCGGAATTTCTTGAGCAATGCGGCAAATCCGTCAACATAGACAGCACCATCTTAGCTGTTAGTCAATCAGGCGAAACCGCCGACACAATAGCCGCAGTAAGTTGTGCACAGCAACGTGCAGCAACAGTGCTAAGCCTAACCAATGTCATCGGTTCCACAATGACGCGGATTAGCCGAGTCTACATTGGCACCCAAGCAGGTCCAGAAATCGGGGTTGCAGCCACAAAAACGTTTACTTCCCAACTTTCAGTTTTAGCTCAACTTGCACTTAAACTCTCAAAGAAACGCGGCAAAATCTCTCAAGATGAAATCGACCTCCTCGAAGAAAACCTCAAAAAGATGCCTGAAGACGTCGAAACGATTGTTCGGACACAGGAAGAAAAAATTAAGAAAATCGCAAAGAAATACGTTGATTCTAAAGTGTTTTTCTTCTTAGGCAGAGGCATAAGCACAGCCACCGCTTTTGAAGGCAGGCTCAAACTCATGGAAATCGCCTACATTCCCGCCATCGCATTCCCCGCAGGAGAAAGCAAACATGGCCCCATCAGCCTAATTGAAGAAGGATTCCCAGTTGTATTTATATGCCCAAGAGATGACACCCACAAAACCGTCATCGGAAACATCATGGAGATGAAAGCCCGCGGCGCCCACATAATCGCTATCATCGAAGAAGACGATGAAGAAATCAAATCCTTAGCCGACGAATACATCGAAGTGCCCAAAGGCATACCTAGTATACTCTCGCCCATCCCGTTTGCAGTACCACTACAACTCTTAGCATACTACACTGCGCTTGAAAAGGGCTACAACCCGGACATGCCGAGAAACTTGGCAAAATCGGTTACTGTAAAGTAACATGTCTTCTTTTTATCCGAACCATTTTTCCAGGGAAACCTTTCCCTTCCGCTTCTTTGTGCCAGCAGTCATACGTTCGAAGGATTTTTTGATGCGTTCCTCACCGAACTCTTTTTCGCGGCACATAAAATCGATTAAACCGCTCTCATTGGGTTCTTTCCATTCTATCTTATAGTTGTCGGTGACTTTTGGGTGCATGAAGATCTGCTGTATTTCTTCTATTTTGTCAGCGAAACCTACGTTTTCTATATGAGGTAGAGCATTCTTCAAAGTGCCATATTGTTTTATGAGTTTGAGTGCGGTTTTTGGTCCTATTCCTTTTACGCCGTCAGGGTTAAAGTCAGTGCCAATCAAGATGCCAACGTCAATGAGTTGCTCGCGTGTTAAGCCACATTCACGAAGCGTTTTAGGTAGCTCAACAACTTCAGGCACCACTTCAATTATGACTTTTCCTCTTTTCCTTCTTCCAGAAATGGTAACGTTTCTAAGCAGCTTACATGCACCGAAAAGGAGGCTATCGTAGTCTTGGCTTGCGCAGTAGTCTGCGTCGCCTTTTTTGTTCATGTGTGCTGCTTGAGCTTCACCTTCGCTTGGTGCTTGCACCCACGGTAAACCCATTAGTTCCAGGAGTTTTTGGCTGTCGTTTAACATGTAATCTTTCATGCTGGTCGATGCCTGAGCGTACATGCGCATTTTTTCTATGTCGCCTTTTGCAGCTGCTTTCTCGTAGCTGGCTACCGCTACAACTTTTACTTGTCGGCGTCGTTCGATTTCGACGCTTTTAATGCTGGGGATTCCCCGTCAAAAACGTAAACTGGTTTAATTCCCATCTCAATTAGGTTGCTTGTGCGGTAAAAGAGTCCGCTTAGGTGGCTTGTGATTTTTCCCGAGCTGTCTTTGAGCGGTGTGCCGTCAGGTTGCCGGATTATGCTGAGGAACTGGTAGATGGCGTTGTAGGCGTCTATGGCTATGATTTTGCCACCTAAATCCTCAAGTTTCACTGGGGTTTTTGGTATGAGGTCTTTGAAGTTTACGCCCAAAACTATTCCACAAATAAAGAATAGGCAAGAAACAAGCTTAATAAATTTACGAAGGGACTAAATTTAAAAACTCCCAATTTTGAGCATAGCAAATATAAGGAACCCTTACAATATGAACGGCAAAGAAGTGTCACAGTTATGTCAGAAAAATTGGCTTTAGTAACCTGCACAAGTTGCGGAAAACCAATCCCTCCAGGCAGCGAATCTACAAAGTTCTTATGCCCACAATGCGGAGAAATCCAGATCAAACGCGACGGAAAATGCCGCAAATTCGGACGCCTCTACAAATGCCCCAAATGCGGTTTCAGCGGACCATAAAAGGCGAACCAAAATGGGCAGCGTACTTGTAACATACAAGGTTTTTCCAGAAGACATCCTGCCGAGTTTCGATGACCTTAAAGCCAAAATTAAAGCTATCCTGCCCGAATTCGCAGCAATCGAAGGGTGGGGCGAAGAACCTGTCGCTTTCGGTCTCGTAGCACTCCTTGTCCAAATTAAATACCCCGAGGATAAAACCGGACTGGTCGATGAATTCGAAGAGAAACTCTCAAAAATTCAAGGCGTTAGCCAAGCTCAGACCTTCCAGATACGCAGAACAAGCCGTGATTAAGCAGCCATACCCCAAAAAGCCTATAATTCATCTCTTTATTTACGCCTGAACGTCTTGGCGCTTACACTTTAAAGTTTATATAGTAATAACCGCTTTTTCAAACACACATCCCTAAACAGCAAGTCAGAATTATCTAGGAGAGATTTTACATGAGCGAAGTACAACTACGCGTTGGAGACGCACGGCAAAGAGATGTCGGCAGAGGAATCGCCCGCATTGACCAGCGAACTATGCAGAAGCTAGGTATAAGCGCTGGAGACGTAATTGAGATTGTAAACAAACGTACAACCAGTGCCATTGCTTGGCCAGCCTACAGCGAAGACCAAAACCGAGATATCATTCGAATCGACGGGTTTACACGCAAAAACAGCGGAGTCGCCATAAACGAATACGTGGTCATACGCCCTGCCAAAGTCAAAACTGCCCTTGCGATAACACTCGCACCGGTGGATATGCGTCTCAACGTAGACGAGGACTTTACTAACTTTGTTAAGAACCGACTCATGGAACGTACACTAGTTGAAGGCGACACAACCCTAGTTATGATGCTAGGACACGCTATCCCCTTCACTGTATCAAAAACCCGACCGCACGGTATCATCAAAGTAACAGCCGAAACGCGGCTTACAATTCTAAATGAACCTGCTCCCGAAGGCAAAGGTTTACCAAGAACAAACTACGAAGACATCGGAGGACTTCAAACAGAAATTCAACGCGTCAGAGAAATGGTCGAGTTGCCTTTACGTCACCCCGAGCTCTTCCAACGATTAGGCATTGAACCGCCAAAAGGTGTTCTGCTTCATGGTCCACCAGGATGCGGCAAAACCCTCCTCGCACGAGCAGTTGCTAATGAGTCAGAAGCAAACTTCTACTCCATCAACGGACCCGAAATCATGAGTAAATTCTACGGAGAATCCGAAGCGCGGTTACGAGAGATTTTCCAGCAAGCCCAACAGAACGCTCCAAGCATAATCTTCGTCGACGAACTCGATGCCATTGCACCTAAACGAGAAGAAGTCACAGGTGAAGTGGAAAGACGCGTTGTCGCTCAGCTTCTTGCTTTAATGGACGGCTTATCTGGAAGAGGTAACGTCATAGTTATTGGCGCAACCAATCGACCGGGTGCACTCGACCCAGCATTGCGCAGACCAGGACGCTTTGACCGCGAAATAGAAATCGGAGTTCCAGACAAGAAAGGACGCTACGAAGTCCTCCAAATCCACACACGGGGCATGCCCTTAGCTGAAGATGTTGACCTTCCAAAGCTGTCAGCTATGACTCATGGTTACACAGGCGCTGACCTATCTGCCTTAGGGAGAGAAACCGCTATGAAAGCGCTCCGCAGATACCTGCCTCAGATTAACCTTGAAGAAGAACGCATCCCCCCAGCAGTACTGGAGAAAATGGAGGTTAAAATGGATGATTTCCTTGGCGCCTACAAAGAAGTCACACCAACAGCTATGCGCGAAGTCTACATTGAAGTCACAACAGTCCACTGGGACGATGCAGGCGGATTAGACGACGTAAAACAACATTTAATCGAAGCCGTAGAGTGGCCGATAAAGACCCCTGAAATATTCACCAAACTCGGAATCAGACCACCAAAAGGAATCTTACTTTACGGTCCACCAGGATGCGGCAAAACCCTGCTAGCACGCGCCGTTGCAACAGAGAGCGAAGCCAACTTCATATCAATCAAAGGACCCGAAGTATTCAGCAAATGGGTCGGCGAATCTGAGAAAGCCATCCGCGAAGTATTCCGCAAAGCCCGCATGGCCGCGCCTGCAGTAGTATTCCTAGACGAAATCGACTCTCTCACACCAAAACGTGGAATGGGAATGTCGGACAGCGGCGTTTCCGAACGCGTCATTAGCCAACTGCTAACCGAGATGGATGGCATAACAACTTTGCAAGACATCGTGGTTATCGCTGCCACTAACCGCCCTGACATGGTTGACTCTGCAGTTCTTCGTCCTGGACGCTTTGACAGATTAATCTACGTGCCTGAACCTGATGAGAAGAGCCGTTTACAAATCTTCAAAATCTACACTAAAGGTATGCCAATCAACAAGGACGTCGACTTAGCCCAATTGACCACTGCGACTAAGTACTATTCTGGTGCTGACATAGAATCTCTCTGCCGGGAAGCAGCGATGCACGCATTGCGAAAGAACATGAATTCAACAGAAGTCACGATGAAAGATTTCCAGGACGCACTCAAAGAGATGGGTCCATCGATTACACCCGACATGGAAAAATGGTACAAGAGCTTCATGCAGGCAATCCGACAAGTACAAAAGCCACAAACACCAGTTGCATAAGAAGGAACATTTATGCCGCAAATAAAAACTTGGAAAACACGCCCAGCCTACTTCTATCTATTAGAGGTTCTAACCAAGAAAGGCGACCTCACTGACGATGACCTCTTCGACCAGCTAAAAGACGAATACGAAGATTTAGGCTTCAAAGACTTCAACGAATTACTGCTAAAACTAGAAGTAAGCGGCAAAATCCGCAGTTCCTCAATGTCCCGTGGCAAACGCCGAATCGAACTTGTTCACCAACATTAGTTGTTTTCACATTTTCTCTTTTAATTTTTCATTTTTAAAATAGAAGTTTAATTACAATTTTTTCTTAAAATAATCCTACTGAATGCTTTCTTTATTAGTAAATAATGTCTTTAACAGAGGCTGAGTTTTGTTTAAAAGGCATGTTAAAGCGAGGAAGTGCTAGGAAGATTTATTTTTTGGGTTTCAAGTGTTCTGGTTACAGGTAACATACTTTGGCACACATTAAAGTAACGAAACGTGCAAGCAACATCGAATACGCCATACGAGACGTCATAGTCCACACGCAAGAACTAATAAAAAACGGCAAAAAAATCTATTATCTAAACATCGGTGATCCAGCCGCATTCGACTTTAAAACACCACAATACGTCAAAGATGCCCTGTGCAAAGCAATTGAGGAAGATAATAATTATTATTCAGTTTCCGAAGGGCGACCTGAACTTCGGGAAGCTATCGTTCGCAAAGAAAAAAGAGTTAACAACGTTGACATCACCTCTAACAACGTGATAATTACCGAAGGCATCTCAGAAGGAATTCAAATGATCTTGGCAGCCTTGGTTGAGAAGGGCGACGAAATCCTCTTTCCAGGCCCCACTTACCCACCCTATATTTCCTACACTAAATTCTTTGAAGGTACACCAGTCAGTTACGAAACAATCGAAGATGACGGCTGGGTACCAAACATCGATGATTTACGGAGCAAAATCTCCGCGAAAACTCGTGCCATTGTGATAACTAACCCAAACAACCCCACGGGTTCAGTTTACAGTTCAAAGTGCATTAAGGAAATGCTCGATATAGCCGGCGAACACAATTTACCAGTGCTCTCAGATGAAATCTATGACCAGTTAACCTACGAGAAACCATTTGTAAGCACCGCCCACTTGTCCAAAGACGTGCCAGTCGTGGGTTTAAACGGGTTCTCAAAAGTTTATCAAATGACTGGTTGGCGTCTTGGCTACATGTACTTCAAAGGGGAAGGTACACAGCTCGATGCCCTTCGTTTAGGGGTGGAGAAGCAATGCCGAATCCGCTTATGCGCCAATACACCCGTTCAAATCGCGGGAGCCGCAGCACTCAACGGACCCCAAGACTTCGTAAAAGGCATCGTGGATCGACTGCGAGAGAGACGTGATTACGCGTTTAAACGCCTAAATGAAATTGAAGGCATAACTACCACCAAACCTGAAGGCGCCTTCTACATATTCCCAAAAATTCAAGACATCGGTAAACGATGGAAAAACGACATGGAATTCGTAGTTGACCTACTCAAACAAACAGGCGTCCTAATTGTGAACGGTTCAGGCTTCGACCTCGACTATGGCAAAGACCACGCGAGAATCGTATTCCTGCCGCCATGCGAAGAACTCGAAGACGCATTCAACTGCTTAGACCAATTCATGAAAAAAACGCAGAAGAAAGAAAGCCGCGGCCATGTCGGCTACGGCTAAAAAAATTTAGATTTTTGTGCCGCTTTTTGGGTCTTCGATTATTTTTTGGAACTCAGCCATTAACTTCTTTGTGATTGGTCCAGGTTTGCTATCTCCGATTGTGCGTTTGTTAACTTCTCGGATAGGCACCATTTCCATGGCTGTACCTGTAAAGAATGCTTCGTCCGCAGTGAAGAGCATGAAGGGGGTCAAGTTAGTTATGATGAGATCTATGCCAAGTTTTCCACATAGTTCAGCAACGACGTCTGCTGTGATGCCTGCAAGAGCGCCAGATGACGTAGGCGGTGTAAATATTTCACCATCTTTAACGATGAATATGTTTTCGCCAACGCCTTCCGCTATGCAGCCGCTCGCTTCCAGACAAATGGCTTCGTCGACGCCGTTTGCATTGGCTTCAATTTTTGCCAGTACGCTGTTTAGGTAGTTGAGCGATTTTATCTCGTGCGTTGTTGCATCCACAGGGTTTCTGCGAACCCAACTGAACATGGTTGTTATACCGACTTCTTTAGCGTTACCTGCTTTGATGTTGATTGTGTCAGTTATAATTATGATTGTTGACTTTGGACATTTGCGCGGGTCAAGTCCCAGATCGCCTACGCCTCTTGATACGATTAAGCGAATGTAGGCATCTTTCATCTTGTTTTTGAGGAGGGTTTCAACTACCGCTTTTACCATTTCTCCTTTGGTCAAAGGTATTTGGAGCATGATAGCATGGGCTGAACGGTAGAGGCGGTCCACGTGTTCTTTTAGTTTGAAGACTACGCCGTTGTACTCGCGGATGCCTTCGAAGACGCCGTCGCCGTAGAGGAATCCATGGTCGTAGACTGAGATTTTAGCCTGTGATTTAGGGTAGAATTCGCCGTCGATGTAGACTTGTAATTCATTGTTCATTTGTTTTCCACTTCTTGGATGACAGTTTCATATTGTCCAATTGTTTGATATAGTTTGCGTCAATGATACGTATGATTCATTTACAGCGGCTTTATTAGCCGTGGAACTGCGGACGCTTCGACAGATACATCGGTAATGGAAGGGGCTTGTAGGGTTTGCCAGCGATTTTCTCGGATACCTTGGCTATTAATTGTTCAGTAGTCATGTTTTGCTGTTGCCCCTTAAGTTCACGTTCACGTACCGAGAGCAATCCTGATTCAATCTCTTTATCGCCGACAACGATGATGTACGGTACCCATTCCTGCTCAGCTTCACGGATTTTCTTCTGCAACGTCGAGGCGGAATCGTCGATGTCTACTCGAATGCAGTGGGAGCTGATTTGGGCTGCAAGCTGGTCCATCTTGTCGAGGAATTTGTCAGATATTGGGATTAGTCTTACTTGGGTTGGTGAGAGCCATATTGGCAGCATGGGTGCTTTGCCCAGCCATCTGTTCGCGGTAAGCCTTCTCAAGTAGCGCATAGATGTCTCGTTCGATGGCGCCGCTTGGACTGCAATGAAGAATCAGAGGATACTGTTTTTCGCCCTTCTCGTCCACGAAGGTAATTTCGTAGCGTTTGGCATTTTCGACGTCGATTTGGTCGGTGCTGAGTGCTGCAGCTTTGTCCTGGTTGTCGATGAAGTTGAGGTCCCATTTAAGCGCGAAATAGAAGAATCGTTCATTCCAAACCTCCGCTAAAATAGGTTTACCGAAAGCCGTTGCCAACTCGGTTATGAAGTCTTTGTGTTCCGCATAGAAATCTTTGGTGAAACGCATAGCAATTTCGTAATCGTCTTTTATCAAGCCAATGTTGCTTAAGACGTCGATGCATAGGTTAAAACGGATCATGAACTCTTTTTTGGCTTGTTCAAGATCAGTGCAGAATGCATGGCAATCGGGCATAGTGAAGGCTCGCAGACGTTTTAAGCCGACGACTTCTCCGCTTTTTTCTCGGCGGAAACTGTAGCGGGTTAATTCGTAGAGTTTTATAGGCATCTGCTTGTAGCTGAATTGGGCATCATGGGCCATGAGGAATTGGCCAAAGCAGGCAGCAAACCTTAGAAAGAGTTCTTTGTCTTCGGATTTGAGGACGTATTGGCGTGCTGGGAAACGGTTAAGGTAGCTTTTGAGACTTGGATGGTTGAAGTCGTACATCAAGGGGGGTTTCAACTTCCATGCCGCCGTAAGTTGCGACCTTGGAGGTGACGTACTGTTCAAGGAGGGATTTTATCATGCGACCCTTGGGGTACCAGCGGATGTTACCTGGATCGCTTCCCGGCTCGTAGTCAGCGATTTCCAAGCGCTTCATCAACGGAACATGGGGAGGCATCACTGTTACTGCACGAGTTTTCTTAATTTCATACTGAGAGAACTTTTGCAGGTTAACGTGTCCCTTGAACTTGAATTCTTCGATAGGAACCAGCGAGCCATCGATTTGGAGAATGTGCCAGTATGATTTCATGGTATCTTCGGCTTTTAGGGCTGCGGAGACTGGTTGTTCCTCTTTTTTTGCTTCGCATGGAGCTGTTCCTTCTGCGGCAACTGTAGCCTGTGCTGGAGCGTAACTACGCGCTTGTTCGGCTAATGGATGCCCTTTAATCGAGATCGTGAATTGTTTGTTCCAGCCGAATGGGGCACGGTAAGTTTCGATGCCTTTCTCCTTGGCGTAGGTTTCCATGTCCTTAATTATTTTTAGTGCTTCTGAAGGCTGGGAGAGGTTACTGCTTAAGTGAGCGAATGGGTAGATGAGGATGCGGTTTACTTTGAGTTTCCCCAAAAATGCGCGAACATCATTGATGGCTTTTTGAGCCATCGCGGAATTGTCGCCTTCCTCAATCGCAGTAAATAAAACCACGACTTCTTCAACGCGATTCTCAACTTTCTCTGCTTCTTCAGCTATGTTAATTTCTTTTTCGACGGGTTTGAAAACTATAAAGTTAGAGTGTAACTGCAAAATTCGCATGGCAATTGCCTCTTTTTAACCGTAGCGCCACTTGTCGAGGGTTTTGTCTTTCTTGGTTTTCTTTTTGTATTCTTTGTAGTGGTCTTTACAAAGGTAAGCACGTTTATCGGCGCTTCCAACGTTTAATCCAGCAGCTTTAACTTTATCAGCTGACAACGAACGCTCTGCGACCTTGCCGCAGACACTGCATTTTTCTCCTTTATCTATACGTCCCATAATCCACGCCTCTCAAGTTTAACACGTACATATACGCGCTATTGCTTAAGTTTCTTTTCATACAGTAAATTGGCTCTTCGATAAATCTCTTCTTTTTTACCAAAATAAGTTGGACCAATCCCCTCCACGACACAGGAAGCTGCAGCGGAGCCAACACTAGCACACCACAAGGAATCTTTTTGGCGGATATATTCAGTTAAAAAGCCGCCGATGAAAACGTCTCCTGCGCCTGTGGGATCAACAAGCACCTCTGAAGGACACGCCTCAATGTTGTATAGAGCTCCTTCAACCGAGAGCACAGAGCCTTTAGCCCCCAAGGTGACGATGACAGTTTCAACTCCCACATCATGAATCGCCTTTATTGCAGGCTTAAGCTCTGGCTCGCCAGTAAGGGCATAGATTTCATTTTGAGAGGACTTGTAGATGTTGATTAAACTAAAAATTCGAGAGTCAACGATGGCATTGTCGGAAACGTTTCCTGTTTCGTCGAAGCTTCGAAGTAAACCCTGCGGGTCAAGCGACAAAATATCTGCGCATCCCTTGAGATGCTCTACTACTTCGTATGGGATTTCGTTTGCTATTGGCGCAATATGCACTGCTTTGGTACGAAAATCTTTGGGCACATCCTCGGGCCTCAACGTTGGTCCTTTGCTTTTTAGCTTCAATGTGCGTTCTGAAAGGTCTTTGCTGTAGGTAAGCGCAAAACAAGTTGTGGATTCACCTGTAAGCTTTGTAACGCCTGAGATGTCGATGCCTTCTTGCCCCAGCCACCACAAGTAAGCTTCAGGAAAGTTTTCCCCAACCTTGGAGATAATTGACGCTGTTGCGTCTAGACTTCTTGCTGCAAGGGAAGTGTAGGTTGCTGCGCCCCCTAAAATGACAAATGGAGCGGTTCGGCTTGGGAGGTGGATGGTGTCTATTGATAAGTGTCCCACTACTGCTATGTCAGAGTTTTGAGCAGCCATTTTTCTATCCAATTTGAATATCAAAAATGAAGTATATAGCATTAGCTCATACCATAAAACAAACAAACTATCGGAAGATACAATTTGGGTTTTTTCGCGAAAAAGTTTTAATAACTTACCCGCTCAGAAAGTCTGGCTATGGCATTAGCCCTGGCATAAGCCAAAACCGCAAGCAAGATGGTGCTGATAATGCCTACCTACAAAAAGTTGGAAGGTAAGCATATGAAATGGATTGAGATTGTCCTTTTGGCAGTTGGCGCGGTAATTGGGGCTTTTTTACGTTACAGGCTCGTTGAGTCGCCAGTCGCAGTTTATGGGTTGCCCATTAATGTGTTGGTCGTGAACGTGTTGGGAAGTTTCATTCTGGGGTTATTTTCCATTTTATCCATCGGGTTAAACCTGGAACCCCAATACACCTTGCTTGTTGCTGTCGGGTTCTGTGGCTCCTTTACCACCATGTCATCTTTCGCATTTGAAAACAGCACCCTCGCAGACGCAAACCGTTTTGGCCTGCTGGCACTAAATATCATTGCCAACGTAGGCTTGTCTTTGAGCGCTATATTTGGCGGCAGAATCCTTGGCGATGTAATCTTGGAGAGACTTGTGCGTTGAGACAAAAATGTGGAACTTCACCGTCAGAATTAAGAAGGATGATGAAGTTGGAGGCAAAGGGCTTCAGACGCTCATCAAGGATTTCCTCATGAAAGCGCACATTGAAGGCGCTACGGTTTGGACTAGCGTTAACGGGTTTAGTAAATGGGGAAAATCAACCATGCACCTTGAAGGCGTGCAGGTAAACATGCCCTGATTATCGAGGTTGTCGATGAGCAGACAAAGCTTGAGCCTCTGGTGCCCAACTTGAAGTTGATTTTGGGCGACAACGGCTTAGTAACCATACAAGGAACCTATGTAATTTAGAATAAAAGATTCAATATGCTTGTTTTCCAACATTTCTAAAGGCTTGAAAATCAGGCAAGACTAATCTCCTTTATAATCTCTGCAATGAGTTTCTATCAGAATCCAACATGTTTCAACCCATCAATGCAAATCCAGAGGGCAATTCAGGGCTGAACCAAACCTTCAACCTCTTTGAGAACCTTCCTTTTCCTTATATACGATTTAGCCTCATAGCATATTTATGATGCCGTTTAAGTTGCAATCCATGGACAGTAAGCCAGACGTTGTAGTTGTGGGTGGCGGACCTGTCGGATCGTATGCGGCTTTAAACTTGGCTAAACTTGGCGTTAAAACGACGGTTTTTGAGGAGCACTCCTCGATTGGGTTTCCGTCACATTGCGCTGGACACATTAGCATTAGAAGCTTAAGAAGTATGGGGCTATATCCTCTTCCTGAAGGAATTGTCGAGAATACTTTTTGTGCTGCTAACTTTCACTCGCCCGCTGGAACCACGTTCTCGCTTAAGTTGTCTTGTCCAGTCACAACCGTTTTGAATAGAGCCCACTTTGACCAATTTTTAGCTCAAAAAGCTCAGATGGCGGGAGCAAGCTTTGTTTTAGGCTCTCGCGTTCAATCTTTGCTGATAGCCGATGGCTTCGTTAGCGGAGTTGACATCAAGAGCGCAGACGGCAGCGAAAAGAAAATCTATTCTAAAATCGTTTTGGATGCTGAAGGCGTATCTTCTAGGCTTCTAAGGCAAGCGAGGTTAAAGACTCTTAAGCCCAGCGGTTTGGTTTATGCGGTTGAAACTGAAGCTGATGATGTGCGAAACGTTGAGCTTGATGCGGTTGAAGTTTATTTTGGCAAAGCTTATGCACCTGGCTTCTATGGATGGCTAATTCCAAGACCCGACGGATCAGCCAAAGTGGGTTTAGCGACAAACCATGGAGACCCACGCGAGTACTTAAGGCGGCTCATGACTAAGCATCCAATAGCTTCAAAACAGCTCAACAAAGCAAAGATAACACAGGTTGGCTACCACGCCATTACCTTGGGTGGACCAATCAACAAGTCTTACGCGGATGGTTTTCTCGCGGTCGGAGACTGTGCTTCACAGGTGAAACCCACCACTGGTGGAGGTGTAATCTTTGGATTAACAGCTGCCAAAGAAGCAGCCCAAGTAGCAAATCAAGCTATAGCGCAAGGTGATGTTTCCTCTAAATTCCTACAAATATACCAGAAGCGGTGCAATGGCTTGCTAAGTTTTGATTTCACTGTCATGTTGAGGCTTCGGCGTTTTTTGGATTCTCTATCTGATGAACGATTGGATGAGATGTTGCGGGTCTGCGCAAAACTGGGCGTTGACAACGCCTTGAGTGATGTTGATGAGATTGATTTTCAAGGCAAAATGCTACTAACAGCCGTGAGGAAACCTGCTATACTAGCTGCTCTAACATATTTTGGGCTGCTGTACTTGTCTGCAAACCCTTAAAATCTCCAATGCTAACCTAGAGGCGGGATAAAAATAAATGGTACAGTTTGAATACAAGCAAGTCCTCGTTTTCCGAACCGACCTGCAGATGAGCAAAGGTAAGATAGCTGCACAAGCCGGTCACGCAGCGGTTTCTTCAGCCCAAGATGCCTATACTCACCATAAGAAGTGGTGGGAGGCATGGATGTATGAAGGGCAAAAAAAAGTCGCAGTCAAAGTTGCTGATGAGAAAGAGCTTGGCGAACTTGAGGAGGCTGCAGACCAGTTAGGTTTACCCCATGCACTTATTATTGATAGAGGTTTAACTGAGGTTCCCGAAGGCACAGTGACCTGTTTGGGAATTGGTCCTGCACCTTCAGCAATGATTGACCGTATAACAGGAAAACTCAAGTTGCTTTAGGCGATTTTTTGCTTGTTCCTGAAAGTGATAAAATACTCGGGATCGAAGTCTACGTAACTAAGACTTCAGGCATAGGAGGTGTTATTCGGGAATCTGTCGAAGATTTTATGGTTGAAGAAGTTCTTGTCGATGGTTCCAAAGCCTCCATTGGCGGAGAGACTCCTGAGCGTGTTCTGGGCTCAACTCTTCAGAAACAACGTTTTTTACTCTGCGTTTTAGTTAAGCGCAATTGGGACACCTTCATTGCCGTTAAAAACATAGCAAAATTGTTGAACATAGATCAAGAGAGGGTTCAGTTTGCAGGCATCAAAGACGCCAAAGCTTTCACCGCCCAATACATCACAATAGAAAACATTTCGAAAGAAGAAGCCATGAAAGTTGAAATTAAAGACGCTCAGGTTCACCCCGTCGGTTATGTGCGAGAAATGCTATCGTTGTTTTACCTTTTAGGAAACAATTTCACTATAACGATAAAATCCATCAAGGATTCAGAAAAATCTTTAGAAAAAAACATCGCCCAAACCATAAAAGAACTCGATGCAATCGGTGGAATTCCAAATTTTTTTGGGCACCAACGTTTCGGCACAACTCGACCCATTACACATTTTGTTGGAAAAGCCATTGTCAACGGAGACTTTGAGAAAGCCGCAATGCTTTTTCTGGCTAAACCCAGCGTTCATGAACATCCCGCTTCAAGGCAAGCACGCCAAGACCTTCAGGACACAGGAGATTTTAAAGCGGCACACCAGAATTTTCCAAAGCAGCTCCGTTTCGAACGAATAATGCTCAATTATCTGGCAGATAATCCCAGAGATTTTGTTGGGGCTTTTCAAAGGCTACCCCTTAAACTTCAAGCACTTTTTGTTCAAGCTCACCAATCCTACCTGTTTAACCGTTTCCTGAGCGCGCGTCTAAAGCATGGTTTGTATCTGAACGAGCCTTTGAGCGGCGATTATGTTGTTGGTATTGAGCGTTCAGGATTACCATTAACTTCCATTGCTAAAATTGTAACCACTGAAAACCTGGGCGAAGTTAAAGCACAAATCAAAGCTGGAAGGTTGCGTGTTGCCCTGCCCATTTTCGGAGTAAAACAGAAGCTTTCCCAAGGCATCATGGAGCAAATCGAAAAAGACGTCCTAGAAAAAGAAGGAATCCCAATGAAGAACTTGCACTTCAACGAGTTATCTCGAGCTGGTGGAAAAGGAGGTTTACGCGCCGCAGTTACTCCAATTCGAGATTTTAAGCTGCAAAATATTTCAACGAACGCAGAAGACGTTGAAAGCCAAGCGAAAGTGAGTTTTATGCTGCTTAAAGGCTCCTATGCGACGGTTGCTTTGAGAGAAATAATGAAGCCTTCTGATCTCATAGCTGCTGGATTTTAGTTAAGTTAGCAAAAACGCTGATAAGGGAGTGATTGGTCATTATTTTGTTAGGACGCTTATTTTAATGGAAGATCAACCACAACGTCAATGCGTTATTCCCGTTCATAAACCAAGCCTCAGAGAGTTAGTGTTCTTTTTCTCTTCAGGCATTTTAGTTAGTATTCCTTTTGCTCTGTTCTTCTCTCAATTCTACACTTTTCTTCCTTCCGCATTAACAGTTATTATTTTGGCGCCCTTTATCGAGGAAATTGCCAAAGTCTTTCCACTATTCTACAGACATGGGGAAACCGAACGGTCCTATGTAGTTTTGGGCGTTTTGATTGGGTTAGGATTTGGCATTTCAGAATTTGTCCTGTACGTTTTCTTTTTAGGAGTACCCTTCGTTGCCCGAATTCCAGGAATCATTTTTCATGCTTCCAGCGCATCAATTACTGCTTATGGTGTCGCAAAGAAAAACCCTTTGCCTTACTACTTGATTGCCGTATCACTTCACATAGGCAACAACTTTTTTGCTTTAACTGGAGACATCCTAAGTGTATCTGCTGAACTGCTTGTTTTAATCGTTGTTTACCTGTTAGCTTGGCGCTATTATCATAGGGCATCAAAGGAAAAAATGGTAGTTTAACAAACCTTATCCGTTCTCGCCAAGTCTCTAAGCCTGTTAACGCCATCAATCTCCAAAATGAAGTCAGCGATGCTTTTAGGCACAAGTTCAGTCCAGCTGTCATCTTTAACCATTTTTTCACGCACGACAGTTGACATGTAGACCCTTCTTTCAAATAGAGGAAGGGTTTTTACCTTGTAGCCGGCTTCCATGAAAAGTCGTTTGGTCAACGGCTCATTTGAGTATACTACTTTGAATTTGGGTGTATATCCTTCCACGGCGCTTACCCAGAGCATATGCAAATGGACATCGGGTACTGGCACAATCCAAAATGTAGAATCATCCACCCCAGCTTCCAACAATGTTTGACGAACCATGACCAATCTCTCACCCGCAGTAAATGGGTTGTTGACGTTGTGGCTGTACTGAGCACTGCCGATTACAATGACGAGTTCATCAACCTCTTTTAATGCGTACTTAATCGCATCTAGATGCCCTAAATGAAAAGGCTGAAATCTTCCAACATAGAGGCCTCGATTAACCATGATGCTCACTTGCTTTGAGTGGGGCTCGCACGCATTTATGATTTGCGTAAACACCATTAAGCAATATTTCCAAGAACATTCTCAACTGGAAAAACAGTGAGCAATCCACCGTTAACATCAATTTCTTTAGGATCTGAAAATCCTCGTTTTTCCCTAATCAAAAGTTGAGCTTTAACTTTTAAGCCAAACACATAACCGCCCAGCTTAAAATCAGCTTTAACTACACGGTGGCAGGGAACAATTGGTGCAAAGGGGTTGGATGCCATAATGTTCCCCACAGCTCGGGGTCCACCTCCGACGGCTTTAGCTATTGAACTGTAGGAAGTTACATATCCAAGTGGAATTGCCAAAGTTGCTTTGAGGACTTTTTTCGTGTAAGCTGGCAAATGCGATGTTGCCAAAGGTAGGATTGCCTTAACTTCTTGTCCTTCATAGATACATTTTAATGTTGAAAGGGCGTTTTTTGCGTACGTTACAGGTTCATGGAAAATCTGGAAAGGCACGTTAAAAGGCAAGTTTCCTAAAATGTTATTTAGCGCGGTTTTTTGATCAGGACCGAAAGATGATGTTGTGATTTGATGCTGGTTGATGGCGATTGCAAACCATGTGTTGTCGAGGTTTTGGGTGTAAACTTCAATCATTCGGTTGTCCTTCTCTTTTGATTGATAAGTGTATGTTAAAAGTTTCTGCGGTAAAAGCTGTTTCCATTCTAGCAATCTAGGCATGTAGCAATCAACTTTACATTGTCAACTGAAGGTTTAATGTTAAGAAGCTTTTGGGTTCAATCGACACGTAACCAATCGGTTTGCCGCATTTTTTGAACCTCAACGGTTGGGACTCACTCATGCAAGCCAGTTTGCTTAGTCTATAATGGTTATAAGCAACCTTAATAATTTGTCTTGTGTATATCAAGAAAAGGCGAAAATTATGGAAGGTTATGGACCACAATTACCAACTTTACCCAATATTCCACAAATCCAGCTAATGCCGCAGGAACAGCAGCAAGCTCAAGGCAACCAAGCCCAACAAGGCGCTGCATGGATGCCAGGCGCAACCACCATTGGCGCGGTCTTTAAAGACGGCGTAATTTTGGCATCAGAAAAAAGAGTAACTTACGGCAACTTTATCATGAGTAAAGGCGGCAAAAAAGTTTTCAAAGTAACAGACCAAATCGGCGTCGCATGCGCCGGACTCGTAGGAGACATGCAAATCCTCGCCAAAGAAATGCAGGCGCAAGCCAACCTCTACAGCATGGATGTCGGAAGAAAAATCAGCGTTCGTTCAGCATCAAAACTCTTAGCGAATGTACTCTTCAATCGTCGATATTCACCATTGTTCACACAGACTATTGTCGGCGGTTTAGATGATGAAGGCGCATCACTTTACGTGCTTGATGTTTTAGGGTCATTAATTCCTGACAAATACGCGGTTGTTGGTTCAGGAACAGAAATCGCCATGGGCGTTCTCGAAGAAGGCTACAAAGAAACAATGAGTGCCGAAGAAGCAAAAGAACTCGTCACAAGATCGATAAAATCTGCAATTAGCAGAGACTCTATGAGTGGCGACGGGATTGACTTCCTTATTATAACTAAGGAAGGCGTCACTGAAGAATCAATAAAGTTTTAACCAACTTTATTTTTAATATTTTTTAGTTTATTTGAGTTGTTGAGCAGCGCTAGGAAGGAACTTTATGCCGTTTGAACTAACTGATGAAGAAGGAAAATTCTTAATTAAACTCGCAAGAAGCACAGTAGAACAATACTTGGAAATTGGCAAAGCCGCTAAACCGCCCAAGGAAACACCCCAAAAGCTCTTTGAGCAATGCGGCGTATTTGTCACCATAAACAGCATTGTAAAGGGCGAGAAGGAACTTCGCGGCTGCATCGGCTACCCATACCCGACAAGTCCACTGGTTGAAGCCGTGATTGACAATGCCATCAATGCTGCAACAGAGGACCCACGCTTTGAACCTTTAACCCTTGAGGAATTGGATAAAGTTGTTTTTGAGGTCAGCGTGTTAACACCCCCCGAACCTGTCGGAGTCAAGAACCCCAAAGAATACTTGAGCAAAATTAAGGTTGGCGAAGATGGTTTAATCGTTGAGCGAGGACCGTACAAAGGACTGCTTCTGCCACAAGTCCCCGTGGAATGGGGCTGGTGCGAAGAAGAATTCCTTTGTCAATGCTGCATGAAAGCGGGCTTGCCGCCAGATACCTGGTTAACTAAAGATGCAAAAATCTACAAGTTCAAAGCCATCATTTTCGACGAACAAACACCAAACGGCGAAATAAAACGCCTAAACCTAACAAAATAAACTAATCCAACAACGACTCCACAATTGAAACAGCCCTATCCAAACCCTTAAACCTGTTAGAAAATTCGTTTAGCGCAGCAACGTTTTCGTTATAGGTTTCTTTTTCCTTTTCGATTTTAACTACGGCTTTTTCGAGGCCTTTCCTATTTTTGACAGTGATAGAGCAGTTTAAGTCTTGCAGTTTAACTGCGTTAGCCCACTGTTCAGGTTGTGTGGGTACGCAGATGCTTGGTTTACCGTACTTGATGGTTTCGAAACATGTTGCGTGGCCGCCGCTGAAGATTACGAATTTGGCGTTTTTCATTGCTTCTGCTCGCTCTTCCGTGGATAGCCAAGTGTGGAGTTCGCAGTTGCCAATTTTAGTTGACGTTTTCTTTCCTGGTGTGCCTAAGCTTATGATGCATTTGGTTTTTAGTTTTTCAAGGACGGGGATGAGGGTTTTTGTTAGTTTTGCTCTGGTTCCAACTGGTCCGCTTATTGGAGCAAAAATGTGGTCTTGGGAACCCCTGACAGGTGAGGTGTCTACGAAGCTGCCTACATACTCGACTTTTCCATTTAAGCCCACGTTATCCAAGTTGCCAATGTTGTATTCGGATATAGTATATGGCGGTGGGTTGTCGGGAATTATGGTTTTTGAGCACTTCTTCACATATCGCTCTACAACGCGTTCTCCAGGACTTAGAAAAGCCGAGAAGCCATAGCTTGGCCTTATCATGTTGGCGATGTAGACTGAGGGAACCTTCCATCTTTGCGCCAGCCGAAGGGCGTTGATGTCTCCGTCGGCGATGAGTATGTCGGGTGCAATATCGTGCAGTTTTTCCCTTAAATCGTAGTATCGGTAGATGGTTTCCATAGCGTTAGATTTTTTCATTTCGAACTTGTTCCTCTCCATGTTGAAGAGCGGAAGCGGAAATAGCAGGTTGATTAGTGAAGCGGAGGTGATTATGCCATGGGAGTTTTCATACCACGAAATCGGCTGGCACCTGTAAACGTGACGGAACTCTTTTTTTAACATCTCATAGGCTTTGCCGCCTGAAAAAAAATGCAGTTCATGACCGTTCTTCTCCAGACGCTTCCCTAACGGAATAATCCTTGAAACGTGACCTAATCCGAGCTCGGAGCAGCTAAGCAGCAGTCGCATATAGCTTACAGATTAGTGCAAGATTATATTTGAACTATCTCTTAAAAGCAGAAAAAGCAAGCAATTTAAGCTCAGAGCACCAACAATAGAAGGTATGTTTGTTCCAAGGAGAATTGTGGAGGAAAAGCTCAGGCAAATCCTAACCGACGATATCGGGCAAGGGGATGTTACGACTGCAGCGGTTATTCCTGCGAATTTAACTGTCAAAGCAGAGGTTATAGCCAAAGAACAAGGTGTAGCGGCTGGAATCGAAGAAGCCGCATTTCTTGCTGAATACTTAGGGCTCACCGTTAAAGCCATGGTTGTTGACGGCGAAAAAATCAAAAACAAACAAGTCCTAATCCAAATCTCTGGAGACGCCCAAACCATCTTATCATTTGAACGAACCATGCTCAATCTTCTTTCTCGAATGAGCGGAATCGCCACCAAAACACGAATGCTGACCGAGAAACTTGAGAAGGCAAATGTAAAAGCCAAAATAGCTGCAACACGCAAATCCGCGCCTGGGCTGCTCTATTTTGACAAGAAAGCCGTGGTTATTGGGAGCGGTGACCCGCACAGGCTACACCTGGACGACATGGTGTTGATTAAAGATAACCATCTGGCGATTGTTGGAAGCGTCGAGGAAGCCATTAAGAAAGCTAAAGCTAATGTGTCTTTTACCAAAAAAATCGAGGTCGAGGTAACAGATGTCGAGGATGCTTTGAAAGCGGCAAAAGTGGGCGCAGACATAATTATGCTGGATAATTTTTCTCCCAAACAAGCCAAGGCGGCTGGTAACGCTCTCAGGGAAGCTGGGTTTAGCAAGGTGTTGCTTGAAGTAAGTGGTGCCATAACAGTCGAAAACTTCTTAGAGTATGCTGAGGCGCAAGTGGACATCATCAGCATGGGAGAATTAACTCACAGCGTAAAAGCATTAGACATAAGTTTAGAAATAACACGACCTTAGCTTCAAAACCAAAATTTTTAACCTGAAAAACAGAAATTTTTTGGCAAACACAAATATGACTGCATATGTCAATCTTTTCTGATTCAAATGACAAAGTCTTTATGCCAAGTTTGCGGCGTAACCTTTAGAGGTATTCCGTTATACACTGTTAACGATGGAAAACAAGTTGAAGCCTGCCCAAACTGCTACAAGAAACTCGACGAAGTCTACAGGAACAACAGTTGTTTAGCATGTGTTTTTTTCAATGAAGGTACTTGTGAACTTTTTAGCTATGAATTAGAGGAACCCTACATTAAGAGCGCTAGCTGCGACTACTTTACAACCAGCACGGACCCAGAAGTGGTTGCAAAAGCAAGGATTAAAAAACATGAAATGACCGGGCGTTTTGAGAATGCGGCAAAAGAATACGAAAAACTTGGCATGACACAAAAAGCAGAGGAAACACGGAAAAAAGCAAAAAATCTTCCGCCCCCCTCATGTGATGTTAATGAGCTTGTTAAACAGTTGAATGAAAGAGGACAATCATTAACATATTACTGTTGCCACTGTGGAGAACAGTTGAAGATTGGTTCAAAACATGAACCGCAAAAGACCTGCCCCAAATGCAACTGTGATTTAACTGTTATAGACCTTGCAAAGCTTATCAATCAACATCTTTAACCGAAAATTGGCGTCTATCCCAACACGGTTATAAGCCACGCTTCTACTACGGCGCCAATGGCTAGCAAACCTGCGCAAGTTCCGATGAAAATTGCTGTCCATTTTAGTTCACTCCAAAGAATTAGCCGCCCCTGCCCCGGTTCTTTTGAAGCAATCGCTTTTACTATCCTTCTAAATAGCCATATGCTACCAGCCATGGCAATTGAATAGGCTACGAATTCTATCCAGAACACCGGTGTAATCACTAAACTTGCAAGACCTAGCCAAACAGGGTAGCCTTGGGTGGTTGTTATAGCGCCAAGTGCAATGCCGGTTTCAAAAAGAATAAACATTCCTAAGGCTGCACCGAATAAAGGAATAAACATTGCCAAGCATATTCCAAAGTTGTTTAGGAAAATGTATTGGGTTAGTGTGTTATTTGCTCTATTCTGGTTCAATGTACTGTTCAAGTTCTGGCTAATCGTTTGGGCATCTGAAGAGCTAAGAGGCAAATAACTGCCAATGACTGTAACTAAGAATGCAATTACAAAGATTGCAATTATCGAATAGATACGTTTCCGCTTTTGCGAAGCATTTGTCCAAAAAGAAAAATCCAGTTTCAAACAACAAACCTCTTTCTAACATAACGGCGTAATCTCTAGAGCTCGGAATCCTCTTGCAACAGGGTTTAACGTTTCTAACAATTTAACCTTTGTCAAAACACCCACAGTATCAACGCTAAAACCCCTGACATCATGCTCGTTAGGTATCAGCGAATGAAGATAAACTTGGTTACCCAACATTCTGGGCTGACAATTTAATGGTAAACCCAACATAACGCGCTCTTTCTCATCAACTGCTCTTTGAGCAGCAAACAAAATAGCTTCTGCACCAGCCGTCAACTCGGCAATCCTAACAGGAACACTCTCTTTGCCAATAGCCAACATATCTATTCCATGAAGACGTTTAATTTCAGCTGCTATTTTCCTAAGTCTTGGCAAAATCTTAAGAATGTTCTGCCTTCCTTTCGGTGAAGCCCTCAGATTTGTGAGTTCAACTGGCGATAACTCCTCAACGGAAATTCCACCCAAAGACAGGTCCAAATGGACTACATCAGCCTTCATTTTATCCAGCAAACTTCGGCAGAGCTCAGCTTCATGCACAATCACATCAAACCCCGTTTCAACTTCCCTGAAAATCGGTTCAGCTAAACGAAAAGACGGCTCCCTATAAGGAGGTTCAACCAACACTGAAACCGAAGCAACATGCAAAACGGGCTCAAATTGCTCGTCGAGGATTGCTGCTGCAGAATCAGCTGAGATGATTTTCAAGTCTTTCACCTAAACTACGATTAATTAAAAAGGGAAAATTAGTTTTCCTCAGCACATTCACGTGCAGTCTTTAAACACAAAGCTAATAGGTACATTTCGGAGCTTTTTTGTCGGCTTGCCTGAGGTTTAACCATTTTAACCGTTTCAAAAAGAGGCTTCACGGACTCGATAAAGTCGTTTAGTAAGTCTCCTTCAAAGACTTTGACAAAGAAGTTTCCGTTGGGTCTAAGTATGCACTGGGCTATTTCTAGGGCTTTTTCTGCCAAGTCGATTTGTCTCGCATGGTCAACTTCCCAAACGCCTGTGATGTTTGGGGCGGCGTCGCAGAGAACTACGTCTGCTTTGCGTGGCAGAAAAGACATGATTTGGTCAACTATACCCGGTTCATTGAAGTCAGCAATGATTGTACGAATATAGACTTGAGTGAATGGTTCAATTGGTTTCAAATCTACTCCCAGAACGAAGCCGTTCTTGCAAGCGACTTTTCTTGCAGCTTGAATCCAGCCGCCTGGAGCAGCACCTAAATCAACAACTACATCGCGTAGTTTAATAAAACCGTATTTTTCGTTGGCTTGAATAAGTTTGTACGTGGAACGACTGCGATAGTTTTCTTCTTTAGCTTTTTTATAATAATATTCGTTTTTTCTTTCACGTATCCAAGCTTTCGTCAATGGAATCATCCTCTGCTATGTTCGGCTCTGATGATGGTGCGCTTGGACCTTCAGGAGTAATTGCAGCTGGTGCTGGCGGTTTTCCTAGGTTAAGAATCCAATCGGTTAGTTTGGGGCAGCTTTTCGGGGAAAGAGCGGTTGTTGGGTCGCATCGTGCGTTGTCTGGGCACAGAAGGCATGGACAATCCACGATGGTTTCTATGGAAGCAGGCAACCTTTTGGGGTAGAGCCTATAGGTCCATCTGCCTTCTTGTAGTTCTTTTTCTCTACGAATAAGCCCTTTCTCTTCCAGTTTAATTGAGACGCGTGAGCCTTCGCGGCTGCTTGCGCCGAGTTCACGCCATAAATCTGATTGAAGCACACCCTGATAGCCTGTACCGACGACGTAGTGGAGTGCTTTCTGTTCAAGGTCATTACGCTTAGGCATCTAAATCAATTCCGAAATAATACAGTAATATATGCGTTGGATTCACATAAAAATATGTATCTCTACTTAAATGTGGAATGGCATGAGGAAAACCAAGAAAGATGATTCAGACAAATACTGTTTAGGGATTGAATCTTCAGCGGACGACTTCGGAGTAGGAATCGCCTCGTTTAAAGGAGAAATCTTAGCTAACAAATCTGATAGCTACATTCCCTTGGAAGGAGGCATTCATCCCCGAGAAGCAGCGCGTCACCATGCTGAAGTTGCCCACAAAGTGCTAAAAGACGCCCTATCAAAAGCTGGCATTAAGCCTGGTGAATTGTCGGTTATTGCTTTTTCTCAGGGTCCAGGTTTAGGACCTAGCTTGCGTACAGGAGCAACCGTTGCTCGAGCTTTGGCTTCCTACCTTGAGGTTCCGCTCGTTGGCGTAAATCATTCGGTTGCACATATAGAAATCGGAAAATTAAAAACGGGTGCCCACGACCCCATGACACTTTACGTTTCAGGAGGCAATACGATGGTCACAGCTTTTGAATCGGGACGGTACAGGGTTTTTGGTGAAACTTTGGATATTGCGCTTGGAAACTGCCTTGACGTTTTTGCGCGTGAAGCGGGACTTAAGCACAAGAAGGGTTTGCCGCTTGGCGCTGCCGTGGAGTTGTTAGCGGCTAATGGTGGAAAACTGGTTTCTTTACCGTATGTGGTAAAGGGTATGGATTTGTCGCTTAGTGGTTTGTTAACAGCGACCACGGCTGCATTAAAGAAGGGTGATTGCACGCTTGAGGATGTTTGTTATAGTTTACAAGAACATGCTTTCTCTATGGTTACTGAAGTTACTGAGCGGGCACTAGCGCATACCGAGAAGAAGGAGGTTTTGTTGACTGGTGGTGTAGCCGCGAACAAGCGACTGCAATCCATGCTTGCCATCATTGCAGAAGAGCACGACGCAAAATTCAATGTGGTTCCCCTTGAGTTTGCAACTGATAACGGAGCCATGATTGCTTGGACAGGAACCCTGGCTTATCGGCATGGATTAGTTATACCCATCGAAAAGAGTCACGTAAAGTTGCGTTGGCGAGTAGACAAGGTAGATGTGCCATGGATACAATAGATAAAATTGACAGCACAAAGCTATTCAAGAAAGGGGCAGAAGCTAGCCTTTTCCTAACTGATTGGCATGAACGAAAAGTAATCATTAAATTAAGAATTCCAAAAAAATACCGTCATCCAGCCTTGGACTTACAAATTAGGAGTTACCGCACGGTACATGAACCACAGCTGATGCATGAAGCCAAAACAGCTGGAGTGGCAACACCCTTGATTTACATGGTCAAAGTGCCAGAGTCCACGATTATTATGGAATACATTGAAGGCCAGCAATTAAAACAGGTTTTAAACAAAGTTCCAAAGCCAGAACGCGAAGATTTGTGCATCAAAATCGGCGAATATATCGCTCAACTGCACAGCCACGGCTTAGTCCACGGCGACCTAACAACCTCGAACATGATACTAAATCCCAACGGCAAAATCTTCTTCATCGACTTTGGCTTGGGCGAAAAAAACAGCGAACTTGAAGCGCAAGGGGTAGATTTGCATTTACTGAAACGAGCACTTCAAAGTACCCATTATCAGTTCTGGGAAGAATGTCTCAAGAGTGTTCTATGCGGTTATACCTCAATTTTAGGGGACGAGGTTGCGGAAAAGGTTTATGAGAAAATCAGGGAAATAGAGAAGCGTGGACGCTATGTCGAAGAACGAAAACAATAACCAATGTGAAATTCCAAAGCGTAAAGTCGTCTTCTTTGCAACGGGCAACATCCACAAGTTCAATGAAGTACGAAGCATCCTCGGCCAACTCGGTTTTGCAGTGGGCATGCTTCGCTTAAAGGGAGACGAGATACAGAGCGAGAGCATAAGAGAAATCGCGGGAAAAAGTGTCAAAAACGCCTATGCACGGTGCCAGCTCCCAATTTTTGTGGAAGACGCAGGCTTATTCATCGGTGCACTTGACGGTTTTCCTGGTCCATACGCCGCCTACGTTTACCACACTATCCACAACAGCGGTATCTTAAAACTCTTAGGAAACAATGCAGATAGACATGCGAGGTTCCAATCTGTAATAGCTTATTGCGACCAGCAATCCCCCTGTCAACCCGAATTCTTCATCGGCGAAGTCAAAGGCGAAATAACCACATCTGTGCGAGAAGAACAGGGGAAGTCAGGCTTCGGGTTTGACCCAATCTTCCAGCCAGAAGGCAGCACCAAAACGTTTGCGGAAATGACCATCGAGGAAAAGAACGGTTACTCGCACAGGGCAATGGCGATTCGCAAATTCGCCGAATGGTACATAAAAAAGTAAGCTAACGCTGTTACTGTAAAACAAAATTTTATATTGCTACTGCTGCATAAGCACAATTGGCAGAAAGGGGAATTGTATGAATCGAGATGCCATAAGGAACAAGTCTCCACATGAAGGTCTAATCACAGCCTTAGCTATAGGCGGATTCTTCATTATATTTGGCTCAGTGTTTGCCTTTACACCCGGCATTGTGAATAATTCAAATGCGTTCTTTTCAGACCTAACTACCGTGTCTTTTCCGTTTGGAAGTCCAGGTTCAACCGTTAGTCTGCTCGGGCCGGCACATCCAGCAGAACACCAAGACTTCTACACTGCCGTTATGAATTTCCTTATTGGCGTGGGGGTCTTGCAAATCGTAATCTTAGCTCTAAGATTGGTTGTTCATTCGCGGATTAGGAGGATAGCTCAAAGCGTTGGAGACTTGATTTTCTGGCTGGGCGCTGCTATCGTAGCAAATGTTTTCCTATTATTGGGGACACATAACGGTTGGTTCCAGTTCTGGTCCTCATTAATCGTGATCATTGGCCTATCGTTAATTGGGCGGTTCTTCGTGTATTTAGCAAAAAGGCAATGAAAGAATTGTATGAATAAAGAATCATCTTTTTTCTGTTTTTCTTATCAAAGGGATTACTTTTAAATATTCGTTGGGTGTGGATAAGGGTGCAGTTTAAGGTGTAACAATGCCAAAGCAAGAAAAAGGGAAATCCCATTCGATGCGTCCTGTCAGCAGGCGTCCTCCAAGCTGGTGCAAATATCAGCCTGAAGAAGTTGAATCATTCATAATTAAACTGGCTAAAGAAGGTCACTCACTCAGCAGCATAGGCACAATCCTGAGAGACCAATACGCCATTCCACTCGTAAAGCCCATAACAGGCAAGAGCATAAGCGACACATTAAAAGCCGCAAACCTAGCTCCAACCATGCCTGAAGACCTTTCTAACCTGATGAAAAAAGCACAAAACCTCGCAGTTCACATAGACAAAAACAAAAAAGACCTTCACAATAAACGTAACATGCAAATCATCGAAGCCCACATCCATAAGCTCAGCCGCTACTATAAACGCGAAGGCGTAATTGCAAAGAACTGGAAGTATGTGCCAAAAATCGCTTCCGTAACCTAACTTCCTGTTTTTCATCAAATTTAATTTTTATTCTTTTTTTTATGCGCCAGCTTTAAATCCAATTATCGCCTTTATGCCCGAGAAGTGAATACGCATGGCTGCATTGCAACAACAAAACATTGCTGGCTTCTTGGCAGCGTCGAATGAAGCTGCAAAGGTCATTTTGGAAACCGTTAAAAAAGACGGTTTTATCCTTGTTTTTTCCCATTTGGATGCGGATGGAGTTGCTGCTGCAGGTGTGATGGGGAAAATGCTCAGTCGACTCGACGCCCGTTTCCGGATAAGGGTCATGCAGTGGGTGGATGAGAAAATCATCGGAGAAGTCATCGCGGACAAACCTCAACTTGTGATTCTTACCGATTTCGGAAGTGGCTATCTGGACCTGTTAAACCAGAAAATTCCAAACTTTAAACTTGTAATCCTCGACCATCACCAATTAAACAGTAAAGTTGTCAACCCAAATTTTACCCAAGTTAATCCGCATTTGTTTGGCATTGATGGGGCAACCGATGTTAGCGGTTCAGGTGTGGCGTATTTTGCAGCTAAAGCTGTGAACGCTGGAAACGTGGATTTAGCTCCTATAGCTTTGGTCGGCGCATTGGGAGACATGCAAGACAAATATGAACAACGAAGCATGCGAAGCCTAAACGAAATAATCGTAAAAGATGCTGTAGCTTCCGGCTTGCTTAAGGTTGAAAAGGACTTGATGTTCTTTGGTCGAGAAACAAGACCACTCTACAAGATGATTGTGACCACAACTAACCCGTTTATTCCTGGGTTAAGCGGTCAAGAAACTCAAACCATTAACTTTCTAGAGGATACATTAAAAATTCCAACCAAACAGGGTGACAAACCTCGAAGTCTCGGCGACCTCACCCCTGAAGAGAAAACGAGACTTTGCTCCGGTTTAGCCGATTACTTGATGTCTAAGGGGCTACATTTAGCAGTCGAGGACATAATCGGCTGTGTTTACGTTTTAACTAAAGAGGAGCCAAACACGGCGCTTCGGGATGGTCGGGAATTCGCGGTGGTTTTGAATTCAGCGGGACGCATGGACCGGCCAAGCCTTGGAATCGCCATTTGCATGGGCGATCGCAAAGCAGCTCTAGAAGAATCCAACAAAATCCTTGAAGACTATCGCAAAAACATCAGCAAATACCTAGGCTGGGTAAGCGAAAAACCTGAACGCATGCGCGAGCTCCAAAACATCTACGTCATCTACGGCGAGAACTTTATCAACGAAAAAATCATAGGTACAGTTTCATCCATAATCGTTGCGAGCCTCGCCAACAATGAAAAACCGCTTTTAGCATTCGCCAACATTGAAGCAGAAAAAGCCGCCAAGTTCTCAGGGCGAACCACTGAAGCGGCTCTGCGCAAAGGTGTTAACCTAGGCGATGTTATGCGGTTAGCTTCAGAAGCAAACGGGGGCAAAGGGGGAGGACACAACATTGCTGCAGGGGCTCAAGTGCCTTTAGATAAGCTTGAATCTTTCATTAAAACGGCAGATGAATTAGTCGGTCGCCAACTTAAGGGTGAGAAGCTTGCAAGCCACAGTAACGCTTGAGTACAAAGACGAAAAAACTGCAAAAGCCATTGAACAAGCGGTTTCGCCAGACAACTTCACAACCCCCATCGGTCTGCATGTTAAAACAGAAAGGGATGGCAACAAAGTAATCACACAAATTGAGTGTGAAGGCAAACTTGCCACCTTCACCGCCACCATCGACGACTTACTCTTTAGTGCATCCACAGCTGAAAGAACACTCAAAACTATAAAGTAGCTTTCTTTAGTCTTTATAGGGGAAGGAACGCTCGCTTGAGCAAGCACTTCATCTTTTATGCTTATAACACTTGGGCTATGTCGATAACAAAGTAACAGGTTCAGAAGAATCTTCTTGGGTCAGTGTCTATGTCAACGATTGTAGGTTTGGTGGCTTTGAGTGCAGTGTCAACTGCTGCTTCCAGCTGGCTTGGCTCAGTAACCTTTATGCCCACGCCGCCTGAATGCTCTGCAAAGTCGGCGAAGTTGTAATCGAAAAGGTCAGTTTGAGAACTCTCGTATCCCTCGACTTTTTGCTCCTGCATAATCATGCCCAGTCGCTTATTGTTTATAACAAACACTTTAACTTGCAAATTGTACTTGAGGGCCGTCAAGAAATCTCCCAGAACCATCGTTAAGCCGCCATCACCAGTTAAACAGACAATTTGCCTATCAGGATAAGCTAGAGCCGCTGCTAATGCTCCCGGTAAACCAAAACCCATCGTAGCCAACTGGCCGCTCATCACCAGTTTTTGAGATTTCTTCATCCTAAAGTTTCTGCCAAACCACCAGCAGTTCTCACCAACGTCCAACGAAATCACGGCGTTATCTGAGATTTTCTCGTTTAAGACTTTAATGATGTACTGTGGTCTGATTGGTTTCATTGTTGCGTCTGCTTCTTTTTCAAGTTGAGTTAGCCAATCCTGTTTTAGTCTTGCTATTTCAACAAAATAACCCGCATTCTGTTTCTCTGCAACCTTCTGGGTCAACTTTGGAATCAAAACTGCACTGTTGCCGAGCAAACTCACTTCAACTGGGTACCGGCGTGCAATCATAAGTGGGTTAATGTCAATCTGTACAGTGCGTTTCTTGGGAATCTGCGATAAATCCGAAAATGAAGAGCCAATAGCTATTAGCAAATCTGCCTTCTCCATAAGGGCTCCTGCAGCCGTTGAACCAACCCCACCGTGACATCCAACATAAAGCGGTTCATTTTCGTCCACGACTCCTTTTGCGCGGAAAGTCGCGATAATCGGCGCACCAATCTTCGATGCCAACTTCAAAAGCTTGGTTCCTTGTCCTCTGGCTCCAAAACCAGCCAGTATCACGGGTCTGCTGGCGGAATCAACAACTTTTGCTGCCTTCTCAATCACCCCGTCTTCCTGTCCATAAGCCATGTTAGGCATCCTGCCTTCAAAAGGTAAAATCTCTGTCTCGTATGGTAGTTTTTGTACGTCGTTGGGAATCCCAATGTGTGCAACACCCTGATTTAGTAGCGCATGCTTAATCGCCAGCGTCGCCAGCGAGGTGGTTTGGTCTTCCGTCATCAAAGTCTTGTTGTAAACAGTCAAGGGTTCAAAGAATGCTTGCTGATCAATTTCCTGGATTGCACCTTGACCCATCAGTTTGCGGGGAACCATGCCTGTCAAAGCTAAAACTGGTGAATGATCCAGCTGCGCATCATACAAGCCAGTCACAAGGTTAGTTGCGCCTGGACCCGAAATACCGAGGCAAGCCGCCACATGCCCAGTTAACTTACCGTAAGCCGACGCCATAAAAGCCGCTGTCTCCTCATGGCGAACCTGCAAATACTTAACTTTTCCCGTACTCTTGCGAATTGCATCTACAACACCCAATGTTGAGGTTCCAGGAATGCCGAAAACGTATTGTACCCCCCACTCAGCAATCTGGTCAATTAGCACGTCGGAAACTGTATGATTTGCTTTTTTCTCTTCTGTATTCCCCTCCGCTAATAGCACAAAAGCTGATTTTGGTGCTCCACAAACTGGGCAAACCCACTCTTTAGGCAAATCAGTAAACTTTACTTTTTCTTTAGCATCATCATAAACCCAATTGCAAACAGTACACCTATATTTCGCCATAAGGAACCCTTCAAAAATACTTGTTAGAAATTTAATTGATTTCGGGCTTATCAGCTTATTGGAATTAAGGTGTATCTTAAAGTTCAATTTTTTTGTTAGTGTGATTGATGCAACAATTGTTGTGCAAAATCGTGTTGCAGCAGCAGCATCAGCAGCAACAACTCTTTTATTTTGATGATTTGAGCTGTTTTTTTAAAAGGAGTTCTTTCCAAGTTTTTTAAGAGTCGTCAGAAACGATCAGTTGTGACATCTAATAAGGAGCCTATTGGAAAACGTCTCAACCGTTTTGAATTAAACGACTAAAGTAGACGAACAATTCATAAACTTCTTCACTAACTATTCAGCATAAAGAGATGACATATTTATGGAGAATTGGGATGTCATAATTATTGGCGCAGGCTCCGCTGGCCTTTCAGCTGGAATATACACTGTCCGCAGCGGACTAAAAACATTAATTCTAGATGAAAAATTGCCAGGCGGCACAATCTCAGATGCCTCAATTGTAGTTAATTACCCTGGGTTCGCGGAGATAAGCGGTGGAGAGCTTGCGGAAAAAATGACCAATCATTGCAAAAAAGTCGGCGCAGTTATCCATGAGTTAGAGTCCGTTACGGAATTGGAGCTTACTGGCGAAAAGAAAATTGTGAAAACTTCAAATGCTTCCTATGAAGCTAACGCGGTAATTTTTTCGATGGGTTCACATTACAAGGAAGTTGGGGTTAAAGGAGAAAAAGAGTTCCGCGGAAGAGGCGTGAGCTACTGCGGCGTATGTGATGGGCCATTCTTTAAGGGAAAAAAAGTGCTTATAGTCGGCGGCGGAAACTCGGCTTGCATAACTGCGCTTTATCTTTCAGGTCTTGCTGGGCAAGTCACTGTGATTCATAGACGGGAAGCTTTCAGGGCAGAAGCATCCTTGGTGACTGATATAGCGGCAAAGGGCAATGTGACTACACTTTGGAACTCTGAGATTCAAGAAATTAAAGGCGATAAACAAGTAAAAACTGTAACTATAATCGATAACATAACCAAGCAAACAAGCGAATTAGCAGTAGACGCAGTTTTTGTGCAAGTTGGCGAAGCACCCAACAGCCAAATCGCCAAAGCCAGCGGCGTCGAAACCGATGAGCACGGCTATATCAAAATAGACATCGATCAACACACAAATCTGCCGGGCGTTTTTGCTGCTGGCGACGTAACTAACCACCCAATCAAGCAAGTGGGAACAGCTGTGGGCCAAGGCATCACTGCAGCGTTGGAAGCTTACAGTTATATTAGACGACCGTATTACAAAAAATAAAGAGAAAGGATTATAATATTCTTAACACTTTTCGCTTCCAATAAGCTTGAGCTATCAAGTCAAAGCATTAGAGTAACAGCGGAAACGCGTAAAAAAGAGGTTTCAAAATGAGTGAAAAATGTCTCGCTGTAGTCGAAATCGATCAAGACTTATGCAGTCGATGTTATGTCTGCAAATCAATCTGCCCGTACGAAGCTATAAAAGCAGATTCAACAGGCAAAGTTGAAATTAACAGTCAAGATTGCCAAGTTTGCGGCATATGCTACAGTGCTTGTCCATCTGCAGCCATAAAAATGCAGTATTACACTTACGATAATCTGTCAGAATTCCTTGAAAAGGCACAGGTTAAAGCCAAAAACGTTGACGCTCTTGTCTTGATGTGCCGAGGAAACTCGCCTTCCACGGGGGAAGTACGAGACATCCTAAAAGAACAAGGATTGAAAGTTGAAAAATACATGGCGTTGCGTTTGCCATGTGCGGGTCGGGTTCCAACAGACTTTATCTTTGAAGCTTTAAACTCTGGAGTCAAAAACATTGTTTCGATCCAATGTGAAGACCCCTTCTGTCGCTACAAAGAAGGCACAAAAATTAACACGCGAAGACTCGTTTTAGCAAAGAGCGTTCTTAAACAGTTAGGTTTCGACGAAGATGCGGTAAGGATTGTAAAGTTCTCTCGCAAAGCGGTTTACGACGTACAAGCATGCGTTGGATGCGACAAATGTATCTTCATCTGCCCATACGGCGCACTCGGGTTCGAATCTTTCGGCACTCCCAAGGTAAATGAAGAAAAATGCACTGGTTGTGGCGCATGCCAACTGGTTTGTCCACATCACGCTATCCAGGTCAAAGGCTTCGAGTTTGAAGATGTAGTTGATCGCTACGGCAAATCTCTTGCACAGCTTACAGCTAAAAACAAAGGACCAGCAGTGCTTGCATTCGTTTGCCAATGGTCTGAGTTCTCCAATCTGGACAACCCAAACAAAGCATTCGAAGGCAAAAACGTCTTGACGCTTGAAGTTCCATGTTTCAAGTCACTCGACCCCGTACACATCATCAACGCATTAAATTGCGGATTCGACGGAGTCATGGGAGTTGTCTGCTCAGCTAAAGACTGCAAGCTTCAAGAAGGAAGGAATGCAGCAGAACGTAACGTTGCTGCACTGCAAGTTTCACTTAAAAAACTGGGCTTGCTCGACCGATTTGAACTCTACGAGGAATCACCCAGATGTGCAGGCGAATTTGAACAGAAACTCGATGAATTCTACAAGAAAATTTGTGCTTTACCTAAACGTGAAGTAACTGTGGAGGCGACTGCAAAACGTACAAAATAGTAAGCAAAAAAGAACTTGTTCCAAAAATTAAACTGTTTGAAGTAGAAGCCCCTGACGTTGCGGCTCAATCGCAAGCAGGCCAATTCCTAATCGTAATACACGGCAAAACAGGCGAACGAATACCGCTAACCATTAGCGGTTATGACCGATCAAAAGGAACAATTTCTTTTGCTTTCCATGAAGTAGGCAAAACCACCAAAGGAATAGGTTTGCTAAATCAGGGCGAATGCATCGATAACGTTACTGGTCCACTTGGCAATCCATCAGAAATTAAAAATTACGGCAAAGTCCTCTGTGTCGGTGGAAGCGTCATGATTGCACCGCTTCTGTTGCAAGCAAAAGCTATGAAGGAAGCAGGTAACAAAGTCACTACAGTCCTTGGCGCAAGAACAAAAGAATTCATCATGATGGAAAATGAAGCAAAAGTGCTCAGCGACAAAGTCTACGTTGCAACGGACGATGGCTCGGTGGGCTACAAAGGATTAGATTTCCTTAAAGAACTGCTGAAAACTGAAAAGTTTGACCGATGCGTTGTCATGGGTCCAGTCATCCTAATGAAAGATGTTAGCGAAATCACGAAGCCTTACAACATTCCCACAATCGTAACCTTAACTCCGATTATGGTTGATGGAATGGGCATGTGTGGTGTATGCCGAGTTACAGTTGACGGCAAAATGATGTTCGGTTGCGTGGATGGTCCAGAGTTTGACGGTCACAAAACAAATTTCGACGAGTTAATTTTGCGTCAACGAACAATGCTTCCTGAAGAACGTTTGAGTTCAGTATTGTCCGAAATGAGTGGAGGTTGTAAATGTGGCAGAAGTTAAGCCTAAACCAAAGTTAAACAAGAAAGCTGTAGAGATGGCAAAACAAGAGCCTAAAGTTCGCGCCAAAAACTTCAGTGAAGTAGCTTTAGGTTACACTGAAGCAGAAGCTCTAGAAGAAGCAAGTCGTTGCTTACAATGCCCAAAGCCTCAATGTGTGACAGGGTGTCCTGTGGAAGTTCCCATTTCAGCATTTATCAAATGTATCCGAGAGAAAAAGTATGCTGAAGGAATAGCTACCATAAAAACAAAAAATGCTCTTCCGGCTGTTTGTGGACGAGTCTGCCCTCAAGAAGAGCAATGCCAAAAGAAATGTGTCATCGGCAAGATGGGCGAACCGGTAAGCATCGGACGTTTAGAACGGTTCTTGGCCGATTGGGAACGCGACAACGGTTCGCAGCTGCCTCCGAAAGCTCCAGCTACAGGCAAAAAAATAGCTGTCGTCGGTGCAGGTCCAGCAGGATTAACAGTTGCAGCTGACTTAGTGAAGCTTGGTCACGCAATCACTATGTTCGAAGCGCTGCATGTTGGCGGTGGAGTGCTCATGTATGGTATTCCAGAGTTCCGTTTACCCAAAGCCATTGTGCAAAACGAAGTAAACTACGTCAAGAATCTCGGAGTTGACTTGCGCCTTGGCAATTTGGTCGGTAGAATCCACACAATTCCAGAGCTTATGAAGAACGGTTATGATGCAGTTTTTATTGGAAGCGGAGCAGGGTTGCCACAGTTCACAGGTTGCAAGGGAGAAAACCTTGGCGGAATCTACTCAGCCAACGAGTTCCTTATCAGAGTTAACCTTATGAAAGCGTACTTGTTCCCCGAATATGATACGCCAATACGCCTCGGCAAGCACGTAGTTGTTATTGGCGGTGGAAACGTTGCGATGGACTGCGCAAGAAGCAGTATGCGACTTGGCAGTGAAGTATGCTTACTCTATAGACGTTCACGAAATGAGTTACCCGCAAGACATGAAGAAATCGAAAACGCTGAAGAAGAAGGCTTAGTCTGCAAGTTCCTTGCAGCGCCAGTTGAGTTCTACGGTGACGAAAAAGGCTGGGTTAAAGCCATGAAAGTCATTGCGATGGAACTAACTGAACCTGACGCGAAAGGCAGAAGAGGCGTGAAAGAAGTTCCGGGCAGCGAATTCACAATGGACGTTGATACAGTAATAATTGCCATCGGACAAACCCCCAACCCGATCATCCAAAGCACCACCGGCGGCTTACAAAGCGACCCCAAACGCGGAACCATATGCGTAAACGAAGTCGGCAAAACCAGCTTAGACGGAGTGTACGCAGGCGGAGACGTCGCAACAGGAGCAGCAACAGTTATCAGCGCAATGGGAGCAGGCAAACGCGCAGCCAAAGCAATGCACGAATACTTAATCAATAAAAAATAACGATTGAAAATTGACGAAAATTGCTATATGGTAATATAGCTTCAAAAACAATCTGCATTGATGCGAAAAATAAAAGGCTCCAGCAATTACCTGAGAAATCAAGTCAGAAAAAACTTTGCCAAAGCTATGTTAAGCGCAATTATTTTTGCAGCTTCCTTCGCCCTTTTGGTATACATGATCATTTCAAACTTTTAATTTGGCATATTAGAGATGGCGAGTTTAGTTTTTTTGCTTGCACCCATGACAGCTTTCTACTTTTATCTTCGCAAGTACCACATCTACAGAGGCGGTTGGCAAGGAGAAAAACAAGTCGTACACCTCCTGACTCACACATTGAGCAACGATTATTTTCTCTTAAACGACCTGTACCTGCGAGACGGCGGAGGAGACATCGACCACATCGTTCTGGGACCCAATGGAGTTTTTGTTTTAGAAACCAAGAACTGGAACGGAAACATTTCGTGCAACGGTGACGAATGGCATCGACCGGGAAAACGCAATTTTTCAGGAAGCCCAAGTAGGCAGGTTAAGCGAAACGCGGCTAAAATCCAACAGATAATCGATGGAAACCCCCATCTAAGAGCGTTGGGCTTCTGGGTTGAAGGCATAGTGGTCCTCACAAACAACCACGCAACACTAAATGTAAACAAACCAACCGTAACAATCCTAAAACTTCCACAACTACCCAGCTACTTGACTACCCCCAGAAACTCGAAACTTTTCTCCAGAACAATTAGAAGCAATCGGAAAAGAAATCGTTAAGCACAAACATTAAGCGGTTTGGGTTCAGGCGGCGTTATTTTAAGCCACGCTTTTCTCTTCACGCAAGCAAACGAAGTTATGCTAGTTACTGTTAAGCTGCCAATAACAAAAGAGTTCGGTATGGCTTGGTTGCTGTTTACGATTGTTGAAAGAATAATTGAAATGCAGCAGTAGAGTGCAAAGGCTCCGGTTATGAATTGGAGGATATGCAGGCTTTTTCTTATTTGGTAAGCTTTAGCCTTGATTCGGTTTAAGCCAGATTCTACTCTTTTGGAAACGTCGGGTAAATCATCCAAAAAAAGTGCTAATCCTGCAAGAAAGCATACGCGTCCAGCGTTAACCCCTATGCTGCTTGACTGTACAAGGAACAGGCTCGGCAGCGGAATAGACGTGAAAGCCGTAACAAAGGCTGAACTTGACACCAAAACAAAGAACCCATAGACGTAATGGTGAAACAGGAAACGCCCCGTATGGAGGGCTCGTCCGATGGACGCGCTTGGGAAGATGTTGATTACTCCAGCAGCGATAGCTATCCAAAACAGGTTACCATCAATGAGAAAAGGTGCATACGGGCGCCAATAGGGATAAGCTATGTAGAACCCAGACAAAATGCCGGCGACGCAGGCTACAGTTATGAGCGCATTGAAGATCAACGCTACACTATATATTTTCTTTAAGATTACTCCGACGGAACCAGCCATTTTTATGCCGTGCCCTATATGCCCTTTAACCTTAAATTTATTAGCAAAGTCTGCTTAACCATCTTTTATAGATACCGCATATTAGGAGAAAAAACCATGAAGTTTGAAATTAAATACAAACCATCGTACGCCATGCTGGTTGCTACCATGGACCAAGGCGAAAACATCACGGCGGAATCAGGCGCATTAACCTACATGACCCCAAACATTGAAGTACACACACGCAAACGTGAAAAAAGCCTCCTTGGATCGTTGGGCTTAACCCTCATAGGTGGGCAATCATTTTGGGTTAACGATTACACTGCCACCAACGGGTCTGGAGAAGTAGCTTTCGTTGCTGCACCAGTAGGTGACATCAAGCAACTGGATATTGCCCCGGGAAGCGGTTACGTTATTCAGAAATCCGCCTACATAGCATCTACCTCAGGTATCGATTTGGATGTGAAATGGGAAGGCTTCACTAAAGGTCTCTTTGGTCAAGGATTGTTTATGCTTAAAGCCAACGGTAGTGGACAGATGTTCATAAACACTTTTGGCGCAATAGACACTCACACTTTGCAGCCTGGACAAACCTTAATTGTTGACAACTTTCATCTTGTCGGCTTTAGCGAAAGCTGCAGTTACAAAGTCACGAGGCTTGGCGGGCTAAAAGAAACTTTCCTTAGCGGCGAAGGCTTAGTCACCCAAATCACAGGACCAGGAGAAGTACACATCCAAACAAAGAACCTGCAAGAATTCACCCAGTGGCTCTGGACTCTGCTTGAACCTAAAGTGCGTTCGACTGCAAGGTAAGCACAACTTTTATTTTTTTCCTTTTTCTTTAGCATTTGAACTTGGGACGAAACTATGAATAGCATAGGTCTTGGCATATTTGTCGGCTTCATTATTACTTTAATTCTAAGCGTAATCTACCCAGGAATCGGCTACATCCTCGGAGGTTTCTTAGGCGGAATAATCGCTGGACTCATCACTAGAGGAGTATTAGGCGGTTCGATTTGCTGGTTTTCTCTCAGGAGTATTTAGCACAATAGCATTGGCGGTTCTGTCGTTTCTGGGCTTTATTGTTGTAGGCGGCATCACACATGGCGTTCTTGGAGTACTGTTTGGTGGCTTAGCAGGATTAGCCCTTGGCATAATCGTTCTTATCTTGGGCGTTCTTGTCTCTGTATTATCTGCAATCGGCGGCTTAATTGGCGGCGCAATAACAAGGTAAGACCTGTTTATCTATCAAGCATGAAGGTTTTCTCATGTGTTGCCTGCTCTGGAATGCGGTCTAGAATCATTTTTTCCTCTGGCTTTTTGCTTAAAACGATTGGCGCCAGTTGACCCGCCAACTCCAGGGCAGAAGACAACTTGCTGCTTCTCTCCGCGTAGATTTCAAACAAGACACCATTTTTATGTACGGCGCCGCCGAGCTTTGCATGTAAAACAACACCTGCACCTTTCTCTTTGGGTGCTCCAGCTTCACGGGCAATCCGCACTATATCGTCAGTGCTAAGCCATAAGACCTTGCCTGCAGAATTTGAACGCACTACGGCTGACTCAGGTCCAACAGGCAAATCTTCCGCCTTAACCTCAGGGTTACCACCTTGAGCCCCAATAATTTCCCGCATCTTCTTCATGGCTTTGCCCGAATCAATCATTTCCTCAGCCATACCGCGCGGGTTTTCAACGCCAACCATTTCAAAGAGTATACCTGCAAGACTGACGGCTTTTTCACGCAAGTCAGGTGGACCACCACCCATAAGAGTCGTCAAAGCTTCTCGTGCTTCCAAGGCTGGTCCGATACCACACCCCAAAGGTTGGTCACCAAAAGTCAAAGCACACTGAATGTTTAACCCTAAACGTTTCCCCAAATCCACGAAGTCTGAAGCTAAAGTGTAGGCTTCTGTTCGGGTTTTGATTTTTGCACCCATACCCGTCGGGATGTCAATGGCGACGTGGGTGGCTCCGATCGCTTTTTTCTTACTCAGAATCGAAGGCAAAAGCATCGGATCAATTCCCAAGGGATATTCGACTTGGATGAATAGATCGTCGGCAGGAGCGAGTTCGAGTGAGCCACCCCAAACTAAACATCCGTTGGTTTTTTTGACGACTTCTTTGATTTCTTTTATGGATAGATTGACTGGGCATAGGGTTTCTACGCGGTCTGCGGTTCCAGCGGGAGAGGTGATGGCGCGTGAAGAGGTTTTGGGGATGGTAAAACCTGCAGCTGCTACAATAGGGACCACCAGCATCGCTAGTCTTGTCGCCTGGGATCCCGCCAACGCTGTGTTTATCAAGGATTGGTCCAGGACCAAAATCGATTGTTTTACCCGTAGAAATCATAGCCCGCGACAGGGCTTCGGTTTCGGCTGTACTTAAGCCATGGATGCTCAGGGCTGTTAGGAAGGCAGCAATTTCAACCGTGCTCAAATGCCTCTCCACAACATCCTTAACGATAGCCACAATATCCTGCTCGCGTAAACGTTCCCCATGCAGTTTAGCCCTAATATTAAAGAGAGATTCAGGAAGGGGAGCTAACTCCACCTTAACCGTTTCACCCTCCTTTACCCCGAGCGCTGCAACGGTTTCCCTGTAGAGTCCAATGCGGTTTGGGGGAAAATAATCAGCGATGTTGGCGATGGCAATCATTTCTTGGTTTTTGCAATTGATTTTTATTCTGTCAGAACTGTGAACGCCCAGGAGGTTGGCGCTATGTTCGCTTAGAAGGGCGATTCTGCTGCCGCCCGTGGTAATCATTAAGACTTCAACAGTCAAATCCATCTCGAACACTGCAATAACATTTGGGTGGGGGATAGTTAAAGATTTTAAGGCAAACCCAATGAGTCTAGCAGGCGAGGATAGCTCTTGAAGTATCTTGACTTTGTAGATTTAGCTTACAAGCCCAACGAAACCGATTTAATCTGCACTTTCTTTGTTGAGCCTGAAGGCATAAGCCTAAAAGAAGCTGCGGGTGGGGTAGCAGCGGAAAGTTCTGTGGGTACCTGGACTGAATTGACGACTGAGCAACCGTACGTTAAGCGGTTGGCGGCACATGTCTTCAGCGTAGAAGGCAGCGTAGTCAAAATCGCTTACCCAAAGGAACTCTTTGAACCAGCCAACATGCCAAACATCCTCAGTAGTGTAGCTGGGAACGTGTTTGGGCTAAAAGCACTAAAAAACCTGCGTTTACTAGATATTGAATTTCCCAAACAACTTCTAAACAGCTTCAAAGGACCAGCTTTTGGGATATCTGGAATCCGCAAACTCCTCAAAGTCCCAAAACGCCCACTGGTTGGAACTATAATTAAGCCGAAACTTGGGTTAGAAACTAAGGACCACGCTAAAGTAGCATATGAGGCATGGTTTGGTGGCTGCGACGTAGTGAAAGACGATGAGAACCTGAGCAGTCAAAGTTTTAACCCCTTTGAAGAGCGATTGGCGCAAACGCTGGAAAGTAGAGATAGATCTCAAGAGGAAACAAATGAACGCAAAGTCTACATGATAAACATCACCGCCGAAACTAACAGCATGGTTAAACGTGCTCAATCCGTCGTTGATCAAGGTGGAGAATACGTCATGGTTGATATCCTGACCTGCGGTTGGTCAGCACTGCAAACCCTAAGGGACCAAGAATTCAAACTTGTTATTCACGCCCACAGGGCTGGACATGCAGCTTTTACCAAAAACCCCCTGCATGGCATAGCAATGAAACCCATAGCCACAGTTGCAAGAGTAATAGGCGTTGACCAACTCCATGTTGGAACGGTGGTCGGAAAAATGTCTGAAACCAAAGCGGAAGTTGAAGAAAACATCGAAGCCTGCAAATCTGAATTAGGCTATTTGAAACCCGTTTTGCCAGTTGCTTCAGGCGGCTTACACCCACGGCTGGTTCCAGCTTTAATGGAGACATTCGGCAACGACTTCGTTATCCAAGCAGGCGGAGGCATCCACGGACACCGAGAAGGCACAATAGCGGGCGCCAAAGCAATGCGCCAAGCAGTCGATGCAACTCTTTACAGAAAAACGCTGGAAGAATACTCAAACAACCACCATGAACTCGCCGTTGCCCTAAAACAATGGAAAACCTAAATCCATTTTATTTTGATACATTTCTTTTTAGCATCGCTTATCTATTTTTTCAACGTATCAATTGCTTGAAAAATCTCCCAATAGAACCTACCTCTAAGGTTTCTGCATAATTTATTTAGAAAACCCATGGGTACCTTCGTCGAATAACTTCAACTATGGATGGCGGAGCGATTATGCCCTCTTCGCAGATTAAGCCATGGATGTACCTGTTTGGGGTGACATCAAAAGCTGGGTTTCGCACGATAAGTTTTGCTGGAGCTTCGTCCCAGACTTCAGCAGGGACACGCTGCTCTATTTTTTCGCATTCGCCACTGAGGGTTGCTGGGTCAAATTTGAGCAGTTCAGAAACCACATAGAATGGCTTGGATGCCTCGTGGGCTAATAAGGCGATGCCGCTTGAACCAATTTTGTTAACAACATTGCCCTCAGATGTAATAGCATCTGCTCCGACAACCACTAAGTCGACATTTCCCATGAATGTTCTTGCTGCCGAATCAACGATAAAGGTGGTTTCAATTCCTAAGTTGACGAGTTCTTTTGCGGTTATTCGTCCTTGGAAGGCTGGGCGGGTTTCGGTGCAGATTACGTCAAAATTTTTTCCGACCGCTTTGGCTTTGGCAAGTAAGCGAGTTACAGTTGAAGAGTGGCAATGAGTGAATACAACTGAGCCTTCTTTGATGCGTTTGGCGCCTATTTCAGCAGTTTGTTCTCTGGAAGCGTCCAGGTCTTTGAGGAATTGAGTGGCTGTTGCGGTTACGTTTTGGCTGAGTTCGGTCACTTTTTGGGTTTTAGCGTTTTGGGCTTGAGCGATCAGGTAATGGATTGCGTTTCGCATCAATGGTTCAGTTTCCCTGGATGCATAGAATGTGGTTTGGGCTTCCTTGAGTTCATTTAAGAATTGAGCTTTTGTTTTGGTCTTGGTCTGTTGAGCTTGGGTTTGGATAGCTTTGATGGCGGCAATTGCGACGTTTCTTGCTCCCTGAACTTCGAGAATCTTGATTTTTTCTGCTGTTACGCGGATTGTTTCTGCCATAATTCTTCAACCTAAGCTTCGTTTTTAATTATTTGTGGAGAAGCATATAAGCGAATTCGTATCAACAGTTTAGTGAACTTTATGTTGCCTGAAGAAGATAGCATCAACAGTATCCTGCGACCATACATTCAGCCATGGTACGATTCCATCGAGAACCCGCAGAAGGCGCAAGGGCAATTGCTGGCTGAACTACTACAGAAATACGGAGGCACGGAATATGGCGCTAGTCATAACGCTTCCCAGGTCAATGGCATTGATGATTATCGGGCTAATTTTCCAATAGTTAACTATTCAGGACTTATTCCATACCTCAAACAGGTAAAAGAACAAAGCTATAAGGCGTTTTTGTCTGAACCACCCGAAACCTGGGTTATGACCCGAGGCTCAACAGGTAAATCCAAAGTCTTACCCGCAACCCAAACCCACCTAAAACAAATCTACAGCTGCGGCGCAAGAGGACTCATAAACTACGCAGTGCGAAAAAAGAATTACGCGGTCTTTCTGGGCGTCATTCTAAACTTGAATTTTCCCTCAAACGTTCACACGATGGATGTTGATGGCAAACAGGTTACTTACGGTTATAGTTCAGGGACCTATGCTCGGCTTAATCCAATGTTCGATAGAGTAAGCCTTTTGCCTAGACAAGAGGAAATCGATGAATTGGGCAGCGGCGTTGGCAGGAAGGATTGGGAAAAACGTTTTGAACTCGCCTACCAGATGGCGGTCAACCAAAATGTTACTGCCTCTATGGGCGTAACTCCCGTAATTCTCTCTTTCGCAAGGTACATTAAACGTAAGTATGGAAAAAAGCCCGTCGACATATGGAAAACCCAAGCAATATTCCTCACCAGCGTACCCAAAATCCACTTCAAGTACGGACCAATCCTTAAGAATTATTTCGGGGATGTGCCGATCATAGAAATGTACACAGCCACAGAAGGTGTCTTTGGTCAACAATTAGATGATTTACCATACATAACCCCCAACTACGATACATACTTCTTCGAAGTTGCCACAGGAAAAAGTATCAAGATGCTGCATGAACTCAATCGGGGGGAATGGGGTAGACTTATTGTTTCCTCGTGTATGTTCCCACGCTACGACATTGGAGACTTGATTGAAGCGGCTGGAAAAAATCATTACCGCGTATTTGGAAGAAACAAAGCCTTAACCCTGCTGGAGCATAAGCTATACCGTGCGTTTTTAGGTTGGGTTGTCTAAACTGGCTGAGGAGAACGCTTTCGTGCAATCAACGCAATGTAGATGGCACCGATGATTATGATTACTCCTATTATCAACAGCATAATCGCCCAACTTTGTCCTGAATCTGTAACGAAGTACCCGCTTAACTGAAGTACGGAGAAAAGACCAAACGTAATGAGGATTAATCCCCCGATTAAAAATCCAATAAATCCAGTTTCTCCTTTCTCTTGTTTTTCGCCTTTTTCGGGTTGGTCGCGGTTTGTCTGCTTTTCCTGTTTCTCATTTTTTTCTGTTTTCTCATTTCTGCGATAAGGTTGAACGGGAACTGGCTGACCTGCAGGAGTGCCTTTTAGTGATGCCCCGCAACGTGGGCAAAAAACCATTGTTTCATCGACTTTATTGCCACATTTAGGACAATACGACATGCAAATTCATCCAATCTACATTTTATCAGGTCTGAGTATTTAAAACATGCACTTACAACGTTTAATGGAAAGATATATTTGTTCAATACAGTATTCTCGAATGGAGAAAAGCACCAGAATGAATATCCTGAACTTGAACACACTAACAGAGAAGAAAAAAGAAAGCCTCTTTACAGCTCTCTGGATTGGCTCGGTCTTCATCATCCTAGCTTTAGTGTACTATGTCCATCTGTCGGATAACCTTTGGGATGGCTTGGTAAACTTTTTCTCCACCCTCACTCTTGCGCCCCTTCCAACTACCGGAATTTCTTTGCCAGCGCCTTTAAACCCTACTGACCACATGAGCCTTTACGTTGCCGCATTTCAGTTCAGTTTAAGTTTAGGTATCTTAGAAATAATCATCTTAGCACTAAGAGTAGGTTTACATTCTCCTTTGTCACGTAAAGCTGAAACTATTGAAAACATTGTGTTTTGGCTTGGAACCAGCTTCCTAACAGTAACCTACCTGGAAAAGATGACTTTAGTCACTGAATGGTTTGTTTTTTGGGCTGGAATAATACTCATCTTCGGGTTAGCATTGCTATCTCGAGCGGTTGTTCTGTTGGCTAAACGGTAACCTATTTTTTCTTTATTTTTAATTTCCACCAAAGACCCATTATTTGCCAAAACATGTTCCAGGAGTCTTTGAAAAGGCTAACTTTGGTGCCTTTTCCACTTTTCCATTCAACAGGAATCTCTTTAACTCGATAACCTTGCCTATAGGCTCTTACCATTATTTCTGTGTCCCAAAACCAGTGTGTCGCTCCAACTTTGTCAAGTAAGCTCATCAGGGGCTCTCTTTTGAAAGCTTTAAACCCGCATTGATGGTCGCGAAGCTTAGATCCAAGCATGTGCCTAACAAGAAAATTGTAGGTTTTAGAGCTTATACTTCTGCTCATAGTACGCTCTGCCTTGCTTTCAGCCATCATCCGAGATCCAGTTGAAAAATCGTATCCTTCAACCGTTATGGCTTCAACAAGGGGCTTTAGGTACTTGAGGTCGGTGGCCAAATCCAAATCCATGTAAACCACAACTTCACCGCTGCTCTGCTTAAACGCGTTATTGAGTGCGGTTCCTCGTCCCAGCCGTTTTTCACGGTGAATATGTCTAACCCCGACTATTTTTTTTGCAAGTTCTTCTGCGCGTTCGGCGGTACCGTCGGTGCTGCCGTCTTCAGCAATTATGACCTCGTAGGATTTTGTGAATTGATTTAGGGTTTGAATGGTTTTCTCCACTGCGGCTTGTAGGTACTCGACTTCGTTGTAAGCAGGAAGAACAACCGATACTTCAACTGTATTGTTTAAAGTGTTCGGGATTGCGGTTAAGCGAAGTCCCCCCAGCTTGGGAACCACTTAAGATAAGTATGAATAAACGAAGTCGAAACGGGTGCTCCTGAAATCGCTGGATAAAAGAGGACGAATAGAGCGACTGCACCTGCAAATATGGCTATGGCAGCAATCTTTCCTTCCCGGGTGTGCCAGTACTTGTTGATGAAATAAGTTATAGCTAAACAAAGTAGAGGCACGCTGAGGTAGAAATGGTATATGTAGGTTGCTCTGCCTATGAAAACGTAGGGTAGCCAAGAGAAGAAGAATACAACGGTTATGAATATCGCCGGTATGTCCCAACCCTGGGCACGTATACTGATGGCTTTTTGTATAGATGAATTAGATATTCGACTCCGAAGCTTCGCCGCCAATTGACGCCCATGAATAGCCCTCTCAGTAAGTACTAGCATCAAGCCAAAGCCAATCCACCAGACTATTGGGTTGCCAAAAACCGTGATTGTCGAAACTACGTTGTTCGGGAGGTAAGATACGTCAAACCATCTTGGAACGTTAATGCCATCCAACCTGAACATGAAGGGCCAACTCCACCATGGAGCTGAAGATGAGTCAACCACGTTTCCTGAATGGAAAGATAGCATGGCGTTCTGTAGATTGAGAATAGTCGGGAACGAGTCGCCCGCTATCATGTCTGGTATGTATGAAGCAAAGTAGATTACGACGGCTACGCCTATGAAACCCAAAAGCAGCAACGCTGGGCGGTCAAAAAAAGCAATGTACTTTTCGCTTAAGCTCTTGTTGAGTCTTGACAAATCTTTAATTCTGACGGCAACCAGCAGCGCAAGTAGCCCAGCTGCGCCGTAGAGTGTAAACCATTTAGTTGAGAATCCCAACGCAAAGAAAATCACAGTCAAAAACAGCGGCAACACAGAAGTTTTCTTGAACCCATCTTTGACAACATTCGTGAAGTAAATTAAAAAGAACAGTTGTGAAACCAACGAGAAAAACACGACGTATGTATCTACGGTGCCGATTCGTGCCATTGTGAAGTGCATAAAGTCGAATGATAGCAAGAAAGCTGCCGAAAACCCGCCAATCCAAGACCCAAACAACTTTTTCCCCAACAAGTACATTAGAGGTATCATCAATGTCGCGAATACTATACCCATTATACGCCAACCAAATGGCGTTTCGCCAAAAACAGCTACTCCTGTAGCTTGAACCAATTTTCCAAGAGGCGGATGGGTTCTCTCGTTAGGTATCTGGTGGTTAACGTAATTCTCTGCTGACCTTGCAAAATATACTTCGTCAAAGTACATCTTTGACATGTAAGTCGGTGGAATTTCAAGCTTGTTTTGTTCATCAACCATTTTAATAAGGGTTGTATCAGTTGTGTTTTCCCCCGTAATTCCAGTTATGGGGATTTGAAAGTTGCTTTGGCTTTGAACGCCGATTTCGGAAACTTGAATGAACGGTGACGCTGGTTTATCAGAAGGGTTGGTTATTCCCCAGTTAGAGAACATAGGTTGAGAATCATAATTTACCGCTGTAACATTGAACTCTAAATACTGCGTGTTAACATTTAAAGTTAGGCTTTGGAACACAGAGTAATCGGTTCCTCTGGGTTGCAGCCCATTTGTAAATTGGGTTTGATAGGTCCAGTTTCCAGGATTGCCCGAATACACAGAGACAGTGGCATTGCCGCTGTGAACCCAAAAATAAACAGTTTGAACTTGTTGTTGTGAGCCCAGGTTGATGTAGAAACTATCTTGCTTGGTACTTTGCCAACTTGAGGTGGGATACTGAATTAAACCCACATTCCAAACTGCTACCCCAAAGAAGACAATCGATAATAGAACGATAGTTATGATGTCTTTTTTGGTTATATTAAATCCAAGATTTATTTGGGTTCACCTGTCTGTTGAGGTTGGGTCGATACAGCGGTTCTGTTTTGAGCAATGATCGACCCTTAAGTTCATCCCACAGTAGCACTGAGCCATAAAGGAACATTACTAAATTAATAACGCTTACCGCTAGAACCACCAAATCCCCACTAGGAATGAAGGCATCAAGATTTAGGTAGTATAGGACGTATGCTTGGTTTGCAAGCAAAGTGGCGGTTAACGTACATAGAAGATGCGGGCTTTCTTTACCAAGGGGAACATTAAAGCTAAGATGCTGATGACTGGGAATAAGTACCGCTCATGAATTCTAGTTGGTAACATAAAGAAGGCAAAGAACAACATGAAAGCAGCGAAAAATGCCAGCCATTCACCGGAAACCTTGAAGCGTTTATGCAGCACGTATAAAGTGAAGGCGGCAAACGCTCCAAATAGCGTCCAACCTAAAACGTAGAGATTACCATCAGGGATCCATAATCCGAACATGCCCCAGAGGTTGAATGCGTTGATTGAAGTGTACGCATAGGTGCTATAAGCGCCAAAGTATATGTTGCTTAGGAACGTGATGGGATTGCTCCATTCAAACGGTAAAATAACCAGAAATATGGTAACGACAAACGCAACCATCGAAAGAAGCAGCCGTCTAACACCGCTCTTCCTGTAAATAAGTAAGGCAACCAACGGCAATAACGCAATTCCCTGCGGCTTAGTTAACAACCCTGCTGCAAAGACAACTGCTGAAACTTCAGGCTTGTTTTTAAGCGCCAGAATAAGCGAGAGGACAAGAAAGAAGGTGTAGATTACGTCAAATTGTCCCCAGACTGCGACGTTAAAGATCACTGCAGGGTTGAAAGCGTAGAGTGCCGTGCCATGGAGGGTTTGTTTGAAGCTTAATTGTTTTCGTAGGAAGAGGTAGATGAGGGCGGTGGTGGCTAAGTCAAAGACGGTAGGCACCATTTTTAAGACGTTTACGGCCACTTGGCCGCGAGTGATAGAGCGTTGATGATTGACCCGATGACCAGAAAAGGTAGATGTTAAAGGGTGGATAATCACACCAGCTTACCACACTGTAGAAGGGTCGCACACCGTTTTGGGCGGCTGTGTTAAACCACGACAAGTAAGTCGTTAGTGTCGTTTTCGTAGCCTTGAATGGGAAACAGGAGAATCCTAACTGCCAAGGAAACAGCAAGCACCACGGCTAAAATAATTGTCTCGCGCTTATCAAAGGAGATTTTAACCAGTGTTCCCCCTCTGGGGAGATATTTGTTGTCATCAAATAAGAAGCTTTTTCCAAAAATATCCTCCAGACTTTATGGGATAAATATTATTGGTTTTTCAGAAGTCATTGATATTTTGAAAATATTTGGTTTAAAAACTGAAGATGTGGCAATCCTTTGGGACTTTTTGTATAAGTCAATTATTAATCAAAGTAAGTCCAAACCGTTTCTAAAAATTGCTTGAATTTGATAATTTGAAATTAGCTGAGCTGAAGGGTTTGAGTTTATTCGAATTGGAGCGTCGACGCTTTACCAGTAGTACAACGATAACTAAAACAACCACTATGACTATAACTGCGACTATTATCAGTGTTGACGGGTCGTTATTGGTGGAAGCTACACTTTCGGTTGAAAGAGCCAATGCCGTTTTTATTGATTGCCCTTTAAAGTTGATTGGCGTGCTCATTTGCTCATAACCATCTCTTGATATATTGAAAGAGTATTTTCCAGAGGTCACATTTGTGAATGTAATATAACCCGTTGAATTCGTAAAACCGGTGAGAGTTTGAGCACCTGCAGGCTGGGTTGTTGAAAGGATAGTTGCATTGCTTAATGGATTACCATCATAGTCTTCGATTCGAATTTGGATGGTCCCTGTGCTGTCGCTATTGGAGGGGTTGTTCGCTCCTGGGGTTGCGGTGGGTGTGGGTCTTGGAGTAGCTGTTGCCGTGGGTCTAGGTGTTGAAGTTGGAGTTGCTGGTGGCGGCTGGACGGTTACTTGTGAGGTGGCTTGGGAAGTTACGTACCCAATTTTTACGGCGGTTGCTGTAATTGTACAAGTCGTGGCTTGTGTGAAGCTTGGGGCTGTAAAAGTTGTTTTGTAATATCCGTTTCCTTGGTCTGATGTAGCTGTAAATGTTCCGTGGTTATCTGATGTAAATTGAATTGTGGCGCCTGCTACCGGTGTTTGATCAGCCGTTATGTAAACTACTACATCTGTTTTTTGTCCGTTGTTGATGTTTGTTGAGTTGGCTGTCGCTGAGATTTGGATAGGTAAGAAATCGATGGTGTAGGTTGTTACTGTACCTTGTCCAGTTGTGTAGCTTGAAGCCTGAGCTGTAATTGTTGTTGCCCCAGCCGTATTTGATACAGTTATGGTTCCGGTAGCTTGTGTTTGACCAAAAGGAATTGTCAGTGCTGAATTGACAGTACCCACGGTTGGTTGAGAGGAAAATAAGCTTAGATTTACGTCTGCTTGTGGGTCTTTTGCGGGTCTTCCTTGCGAATCTTGTAGTTGTACTTGAATTGACTGATATTCACCTTTGTCAGATGGGATAGTTGACGGAGCGCAGTAAACTGTTAGTTTGGTTGGAGTAAAACCGGTCGTTGTAATTGCTTGTTGGCTTCTCAGTAAATCTGTTGCTACTGCTGTTATGGTTGTAGTTCCCGCTTTGTAAGTTGAATTTAACGTTGCTAATGCATAAGATTGATTTTGGGGAATGATTAGTTGTGAATCTATTTTACCTATGTTTGGATCATTTGATCCTAGCGAGACCACTACATCTGAAGTGACGACTCCGACAAATCCTGTCGCTGAATTCTGCAGTTCGATGGCAATCTGCTGATACGAGCTTTGATCAGCTGGAATTTGAGTTGGACCTGAAAAAATTTTAAGCTGATTTGGATTTGTATCTATTGGAGATATTGTCATTGTTACTTGTTTAGAAATATACCCTTGGGCAACAGTCGTCACTATCACTGACTTTAGCTTTCCTTCTTGTTGCGAAACGGTGGTAGTGTTGAAGTCGGCTACAGCATATGTTTTGCCTTCAGGAATTGTAACGTTCGGGCTAACGGTGCCGATTGTTGTGTTTGAGCAAGAAAGGCTTACCAATACGCCTCCTTTTGGCGCTTTAGCAGGAGTTCCGCTTGAGTCTTGCAATTGAACCATTATGGCATTATACGAGCCTCCGTCGGATGGCAGTGTAGATGGAAAGCCATAAACCGCTACCGCGTACGGAATTGGTCCTATGGTGATTATTGAGGATTGTACAGTTGCGTAACCTGTTGCAGAAGCGGTAATAGCGGTTGTTCCTGGAGAAAATGTAGATGAGAAATTTGCCGAGGCATACGTTTCGTCCTTAACTATAGTTATTGACGGATCTACTGTCCCTATGTTCGTGAGAGAGGACGATAGGCTTATGGTTGTATCCTGCAATGCCCTCGCAGGTTTATTACTGGAATCTTGTAATTGTACAAAAATACAGTTGTAGGTGTTGTTATCGGCAAGGACGCTTGTTGGGCCTATGAATATTTTGAGTTTTGCAGGGTCAGTTGTGGCTGCAAGCGAAGTGTTTTGATTAAATATTATGAATGTGGTTGCCAGAAGAATTAGGATTAGTGTTGCTTGTACAATTCTTTTTTGCAATATTTCTCGCCTTTACGCTTGATTAATTTTCGTTTTCCCTTGCTGGGTTAATTTAGGCTTAGTAAAAGCAGGTTTAAGTATATTGTGTATTAATATACATTAAGCGTAAGCGTTGTAATGTTTTACAACTAATCTCCAAGAGAAAAAGTAACATCAAAATATTATAATTCTCTGGAGGAAATAAACACCTGAAAAAAGATAACGAGAAAATAAAGAACCCAGCGCAAGTGTACCGAACAAAAAGGGTGATTGAAGCCTTCGGCGATATTTTAGCAAAAGCTAAAGGAGCTACAATACTGGTACCACAAAAATGGAAAAATTGAAAAATATTAGGAACTTTAAGGGATGTCTTAATTTATATCTAATAATTTTTCAGTTAAGTAATAACCAGAAACAATAACGACTATGAAAACAATAACACCTATTGCTGATGCAACAAGAAGATCATTCATGAAGCTTCTAAATGCGATTGCAGCTAAAAGAATAGCAAGAACAATATACCCTATAGTGACTATCTGCTTTATCATTTTGTTTAATTCCATTGCTCAATATGCTATCTGTTATAACGTTTTAAGTTTTTGCATAATGAGAGAGTAGTTTATCTGCAATTTTAGAACTTAAAAGTTTAAGCTAAAACTGAAAATTAGGTACCTGAGAAGTTAATGAATTATTCTTCCTTACTTGTTATTTTTTTCTTACTTCCATCATCAAAAGGTAGAATCTTTACGTTTGTAGGGGGTACTTTTAGGGTGGTTTTAGAAATGGTTATCGCATTTTTATCTGCTTTTCTCATTCTTATTACCGTCTTAACTATTGCATTTTTCCACTTAAAAACTTAAGCCAAATTATTAATTCATGATCATAAGTCAAGGTTTTGATAATACTTCCATTGGGCATAATAAAGCAGAAATAAGTCAAGATGTTAGATTGGAGCCTTCGGCGGGATTTGGACCCGCGACCATTACATTATCAAGGCAACATCCAACATTTTTTCGATTTCAAAATTTTTCAAGAATTGATTTTTTTGGAATCAAAGTTTATATCGTTTATGCAATCTCTTTAATGGCATGAGGGGAATTTATGGTAGAAATCAAGGGAAGAAAGTTTACAGTAATTCTTAGGGAAGAACCAGAAGGTGGATACTCTGCCCAATGTGTAGAGCTTCCTGGAGCAATCAGCCAAGGAGAAAACCGTAAGGAAACCCTCGCCAACATTAAAGAAGCCATAGAAGGTTACTTGGAAGCCTTCCCGGAGGAAGTTGACCAGCTTAAACGAAAGAAAGAGCTGGTGGAAATAACTGTCTGAAAAACTGCCTTCGACTTCTTGGAAAAAAGTCATTAAGGCTCTCACCCAAGCAGGATTCAAAGTCGTAAGTCAGAAAGGCAGCCACATATTTTTAACCGATGGAAAACACAAACTCACTGTTCCAAGGCATGATCCAATCAAGAAAGGCACGCTTCTTTCCATCATCCAACAGGCAGGATTAACAAAGGAAGAATTTCTTGAACTTGCAAGAAAATAATTATGTGGAGCCTTCGGCGGGATTTGGACCCGCGACCATTACCTTACCAAGGTAACGCCCCACCGGGCTAGGCTACGAAGGCATACACTGTTCCCGTGAAAGAATTGCGACTGTCAATAAAACGCTTACGGTTAACAAACCTCAAATAACAATAAACAAAATGATTTGCCGATAATTAAAAGAAAATAAACTCTGTGTTCTCTAACAAGCCATAAAAGGAAACACCCTGTACTTATCAATGACTAATAATGCACTACCGATCACTTTCAATAATAATTGTGATTTATTTTATAACTTTCTCTGTTATGATTCCTGACGCGTTAGCGGCAACCATTGAAATAAACAAAACCGGTACCGTTTCGTCAGTACTAGATGGCAGTTCATTTATGCTTACCTCTGGAGAGACTGTGAAGCTGGCTTTAATTGATACCCCAGCAGCAGGAGAAACAGGGTATAGCGAATCAAAAACTTACCTCTCAGGTCTATTACCACCCGGAACAACTGTTTATCTAGATATTGACACCATAACGAGAACCGACCAAGGAAGACTACTCTGCGTAGTTTACATAAATTATAATGCCACCTACTACGAAAACATTAACCAAGCAATGCTCCAAAATAATTACGCAACCCCAAGCATTGATAACAACACTAAATTCAACAGAGCTTCCTGGACTTGGTTCGTTTCAAAACAAGAACCAACTGTTTCCCCAACAACCGTAGCCACCTCGACGCTAACAGCAACACCAACCCCTACACCATTTAGCGCTCCCTCACCTAGCGTAAACCCAAGCGTTCCAGAGTTACCAACAACAATAGCTCTCATTATTGTAGGTACAACAACCTTACTTATTATTGCTCAAACATACACTAAAAAAAGAAATAAAAAATGAACTATTGTGCGAACTATCTTTTGTCAGTCAAGTTGTGGTTAGTTCCAGTAGCCAAAGCGTTGGTCGATTTTATCAATGCAGTGTTTTGCTTAGATAAAAAAAATCCTTAACAGATATTAAGGTAAAATTATCTATACTACACGGCTTGATTTGCAGGGGTCTCCAAGCCAGGTCAACGGAGTAGGGCTTAGGACCCTATCGCGTAGGCGTTCGTGGGTTCGAATCCCACCCCCTGCACCAACTATGGTAAAATAATCAGAGAGTTCACCAAAGGGTTTTTTTGAACTTAGAATCTCCTCTTGTGGAGGACCTTGTATCTGTTAAAGTCGCGATAAACTGAAAACCCTCCTTCTATCACACGCACGCTTCCGCTCTTGTTTTAGTAGTTTTGAGACATAGTCGATTTCGTCTATTAAAAGCGTTTTTTCAAGCCGATGTAAATGATTTAAAAAATGCTTAAAAAGACATTTTTATGCCCCAATAGAGCAACTTGTATCAATGGGAAGGAAAATTTGGCAAATCAGAACACAAAGTTGACTTTTGATAAATTCTGATCCCTGCTAATTTTTGGAGTTTAATATCTATTTCTTCACTTCGCATTTGGCGAAATCTTCTTTGAATTTCTTAATTCCAATTTCAGTTAGCGGATGATTCCACATCTTTGCTAAGACATCGGCTGGTATTGTTGCAATATGTGCTCCAGCCTTTGCTGCTTCTAAAACATGAATCGGATGCCTAATGCTTGCAACAATAACTTTAGTCTTAAATCCATAATTCTTGTAAATTTGCATTATATCTCGAACTAAATTCATTCCATCTTCAGATATATCATCCAGTCTTCCGATAAAAGGCGACACGAAACTTGCGCCTGCCTTTGCTGCAATTAACGCTTGACTTGCACTAAAAACTAATGTTACGTTTACTTTAATTCCCCTCTCTTCTAGTATTCTTGCAGCCATAATTCCTTCCTGAGAAAACGCAATTTTTATTACAATATTTTTTGCCCATTTTGAATATGCTTCTGCCTCGCGAACAATCTCATTACACGTACATGCATTGCCTTCAACCGAAATAGGTCCCGTTATTACTTGCGCAATCTCGGCAATTATCTCTTGTTGACTTTTTCCACCTTCTCTTGCAATAAGTGTGGGATTCGTTGTAACTCCATCGACAACTCCAAGTGCGGCTGCTTTTTTGATCTGTTCAATATTTGCAGTATCTAAATAGAATTCCATACTTTTTCACTCCAAATCGATATCGTAATTAAGCAATTAAAACTCTTTCCCTCTAATAGCCTGCAATTCGCTTTTATAGTTCTCTCGAACAAATTTAGCAATTCCCTCTGAGTCAAGCCCATATTTTTTCATAAGTTCAAGGGGTTCTCCTGATTCGCAGAATATATTTTTTATCCCATGCCGCTTTAATGTGCATGGGGTCGACTTTCCCAATTCGCTTACGATTTCTGCAATTGCTCCTCCGAGTCCACCTGTTATTTGATGGTCTTCAACGCTAATTATCAGGCCGGTTTTTTTTGCCCAAAATTTGATCGCGTCTTCATCAATTGGCTTAATTGTATGGCAATCAATTACTGCACATGAGATTCCTTCGGATTCGAGTTTCTCTGCTGCAATTATTGATTCATATACTTGTGGTCCGCATGCAAAAATTGCCACATCTTCTCCGTCCCTGTAAATATTTGCCTTTCCAATTGTGAATGGCGTTAAATGTGTTGTAAATGCAGGCATTTTCTCTCGACATGACCTAATGTAAACTGGATTTTTTGTTTTGCTTGCTTCAATCGTTGCTTTTCTTGCCTCTTCAACATCTGCGGGAACAATGACTGTCATATTGGGAAGAACTCTAGTAATTGCGATGTCTTCTAATGCTTGGTGAGATGCTCCATCGGGTCCAACTGTAACTCCTGTATGTGAACCGTGTAATTTTACTGGCACATTATTATAACAAAGTGAAACACGAATCTGATCCCAATTTCTTCCAGGCGAGAAAACGGCATACGCAGAGATAAAAGCTGTTTTCCCCGAAGAAGCAATTCCTGCAGCAACTCCTGCTAAATTCTGCTCAGATACTCCAACTTGAACAAATCGATCTGGATACTTTTCTGCAAACCAATGTGTTCTCGAACTTTCAGAAACATCGGCAGTCAATACCCAAAAATTTGGGTTTTCAGCTCCAATCTCAACTAATGCTTTCCCAAATCCATCCCGACTTGGTTTCTTATTCTGAGGAGCATCAATATTTTCGATCAGACCCATTTGCTTATTTATTTTTGATGAATTTACCATTTAAACACCATAAAAAATTTAAATTTACTTTTGTGCTTGTCTAATCCCTCTTTGCATTTCCGTAGAACTTTCTTTCCTTTTCAAGATCTTCTAAGGCGGTTATTGCTTCTTTGTCGCCCGGCGATTTTCCGTGCCACTCGGTAATAAATTCCATAAAAGAGATATCTTTTCCAGGTACGGTATGTGCAATTATCATCGTCGGTTTATCGATTATTGTTTTCGCTTCGTTACATGCTGAAATAATCTGTTGAATATTATGACCATCGATACTAATTACATTCCATCCGAATGCTCTATATTTTTCTTCAAGTGGTTCAAGTGGAAGAACATCTTCAGTAAATCCATCGATTTGAATATTATTTCGATCCATAATTGCAACTAAATTTCCGAGTTTAAATTTAGAGGCTAAAAGTGCCGCTTCCCACATTTGTCCCTCGTTATGCTCACCATCTGAACAGACACAGTAAACCCGCCAACCCTTTTTTTCTCTCTTTGCAACAAGTGCCATTCCGACCGCGATCGACAGTCCCTGGCCAAGAGGACCTGAACAATTCTCAATTCCGGGTAATGATTCTCTATGAGGATGCCCTTGTAGCCTTGATCCCATTTTTCTAAGTGTCATTAACTCTTCTTTTGGGAAATATCCTGCCTCAGACATTGCAGCATATAATCCCGGACAAACGTGTCCGTTTGATAATACAAGTCGATCCCGACCTTCCCAACTCGGATTTTTTGGGTCCTGGTTTAAAACATTAAAGTAAAGTGCCGCAAAAACGTCCGCTAAACCCATTGCCCCTGCTGGGTGACCTGATTTTGCCGCGTGAAGCATTTTAACAATACTTTGCCTAATATTGTTTGATAGTAAATAGAGTTTCTTTATGTCGGTAATTTTTGTTGCTCCAACTCCAACCGATGGACTTGCCGCAAGAAGCGTTTGTTTTGGAGGTTCGGTAATAAGTTTTGGTGCTCCAATTTCCGTGGTTGTTTTCTCGGAACAAATTTGACATTTATTTCGACCTCGTATTCCCGACTCGTAGATATTCTGAACTGCATCTGGAATACTTTTTGCCATAAAAATTGCACTCGATGCCGCAAGAATATTTGCTCCTGCTCCACTAGCACTCTCGGAAGTTTCGGGATTTATTCCCCCATCAACTTCAATTTCGAGATCGGGGAATTTCGCTCGAAGAGCCTGAATTTTGGATTCGACTTCAGCAATGTACTTTTGACCGCTATAACCAGGGTTAACGGTCATAATTAGAACTTGTTTGATGCCTTTATCATTGATATATGGATAAAGTTTTTCGATTGGTGTCGGCGGGTTGATGGCGAGACTTATCTTTCCACCGGAAGCGCGTGTTTTTTCAATTTTACTCCAATCTAAAATAGTCTCAACATGAATTATGTGCCTATGTTTTCCCGGAACTTTTGAAATCCAATTTTCAGGATCCTTAACCATCCAGTGGAATTCGTAAGAGATTCCTGAGGGAAGATTTGTTAGACTTTCAAGTCCGATGGTATTATTTGGGACAAAAATATTGTCCATGATGTCTATATGAACAGTTGTAACGCTTGGCTTAACTTTTTCAATCTGAGCTATCAATTCTTCTCGGCTTTTTACTAAGATTGCTGGTATTACTTCTACGTCCATCTGGATCAACTGTTAAACCTGATTTTTTCTTACTGTTTGCCAATAGGGCTCGCTAATTTTTTGATCACGCGTGTTACAAAATGTATGCCACTAGCTATTAAGCCTTCATTAATGAAGCCACCAAATTTTATCCATGGTTATTGTTGTTTTGAATGCTTTGGGCTCGCTAAGGTTCTAGATCTTTTTCGTCTTTTCTTCCTTTCATTTTGTGAACCGAAAAATATTGTATAAACAATACTTTATTTAAGAAGTTGAATTATTTGCCCTTTAGAATTACGTTAAACGGTCACTTTAGCGAAGTAGGTTTGATATTGTTTGTTAGTATGCCGTAATATTTCAATTGAGGTATTAACAAACACAGAATGGTTAATTGATTAACCGCACGATTCTTGAGGTGTTACCTAAAAAATTAAATTATAAGCGAATTGATAACAACGCATCCCAAGATAAACGAATAGAAAGAATTAGTGACTAAAATTTTTTTATTGCCTTTTAAGGGGTTGTACCACCCGCCGAAATTAAATCGCTATTCTTCTCTATTGTAAGAAGTCTTTTAGCCGCTTTTTTATGCTTACTACTCCAGCAGGACTTGGCACACTATCACTGACAACGACTTCTTTTGCCCCTGCAGCTCTAATCCTATCAAACGAGCAACCCACAAGTAATCCATGAACTGAAGCGCAAATAATTCGTTTGGCTCCCCCCTTTTTACACACTTGGACAGCCTTAACCATTGTTTCTCCGCTAATAATCATATCATCAATTAAAATAACGTCTCGACCAGCAATATCTGCATCGAGTTTTTCGGAAGTAATTTGCCTAAACGCAAGCGGTCCATAGATATATTCACCAAGGGTTTTTTCCATACTAACCCCGCCCAATTTTTCAACAAAGTGAGCGGCACCTTGATCTGGTGCAATAAAAACAGGATTTGATACTCGTGGTCTAACATAATCTAACAAATCGGGAACAATCGATCGACTCTCGATATTTAAGCCGAAGATATTCTTTTTACTATCGCCAGGTTCTAAAAAATGACAATTAAATGTAATAAGCTCATCAAGCCCAGCACAAGACAGTAATTTGACGATCATAGTCGCAGAATCAGTTTCTCCTGGTCTAAAAATCTCATCCTGCCTTGAGTAGGGAAGATATGGAATAATTGCAGTTACCTTTGTTGCAATTGGTCTTACTGCGCTTAGAATTTGAAAAAACTGCAAAACGCGCGAATCTTGGTCTGGATAGCATCTATGTAGAATCACAACATGTTTATCCTTTAATTTTGCTATCTCAGGAATGTAAATATAATTCTCGCAGTCATGGAATTTCTTTATCTCAATATTTGGCTCCGCGAGATCAAGACAATTTGGACTTACTAATAGAAATTTTTCCATGCCTCTAATTCACAAGAAAAGTATAAAAAGCCTACTATGTTGGATAGGCAGATAATAGGTCGAAGGATACATTTTCCCAAGCGTTAAAATTTCTCAGTGAGCTATGAAAACGATAATTGTCCAAGAGAACGATTACTTGTATCTTTTTATCGTGGTGAGTTCAACTGGAAATCAATGGTTCATGAAACCTTATATTCTCAAACGAAGAAACTGTTAAAATCAGCCAACTACGAAAGTAAATAGGAACGGATCAATTAACAATGAAAATAGCGTTTGATCTTGATGGCGTGGTTTTGCATCAAGAAATGTATAGTCTAAAAGCAATTGACTCTTGTAAAAATGAACAAGAAAGATCAGAATTAATGAGGTGCTACTATTCACACAGGAGCATTCAGCTAAACCCTGTCGATTTTCTCGCAGATGATGACGAGTTATTTTTTGTTACTGGTCGGTCAGTTTTGGTCGAAGATTTAACAAAGAAATGGGCAAAGAAGTACTTCCCAATGGCAACTGTCATAGCAACACGAACAATACTTCCAAGTTCAGACAGCGATTTGATGACAAAGAATTATGTTAATGACAGCAATAAGGAATGGAGTTTAATTCAGGCTGAGAGAAAAGCTAAGGCTCTTAATGATAATGATATTGACGTATTTTTCGAGGATGCTCCAGACGTCGTAAAGCATCTTAGGCGATTATGCAAGAGTACCAAGATTGTACAGTACGGCGGCAGATTCTAATTGTTTTAAGTAAGGTTTTGGAGTAGGGTTTAACCAGATGTGTCTTCATCACAGAAAGATGAAGCTGATGCCTAATTACCAACTTTACAGAGAGATAGTTCCCAGACTCGAAGATTGGCCAATTCTTGTAAAGAAAATGGGCGAGTTGCTCTGGAAAAATTTTGACTGTTCTGAACAAATTGCTGCACTTAAATCCCCCACAATGCTTGTGGTTGAAGATGCTGACGCGATTCGAACTTCCATACAATAAAATTCTTTGAATTACTTGGGGAGGGAAAAAAGATTGCGGCTGGGACGGGTCAGGTTTTCCTAACTTTCGACTTACTGTTTTACTTGGTTTAACACCACTGCAACATTCTTTTCGCCTATTTTTTTCTATTCTATTTGATCAATTTGAGGTGTTACAATTCCATAAAAATCATTCAACATAAGCACTTCAAATCATAATTTAGAATTTGAATAATCAAGAAAAAAGTAGATTGCGGGTGATATCTCCATTTACAGAGGGTTCGATGCAACGGCTGCTCAAAATGCCAGGGGGGTGTAGCTTCTATATCCTGCAGAAAGCATCAAATCCAAGATAGGAGTGACATAGCACGCGCTGATACATAGTGTAAACATCTAATTGGAATAGCTCCAAAGCGTTTATTTCAAGCAAATGCCAAGTTTCTGGTAAGGTGTTTTTATGAATGAAGTCTTGAAGGTTATCAAAGAACGACAATCTTCCCGTGTACCATATGACCCCGACAGACCAATTTCCAAAGAGAATCTCAGGGAGATACTAGAATCTTCACGATGGGCACCTACAGGGCATAACATGCAAAATTACGAAATCATAGTCATTGACGACAAGGCGATGCTTGAAAAAATCGGCAACACTAAATCAAGAGTCTTAGAGGAATTTCTGCGCGACAACTATGAGCAGCTATCTTTCTCAGAGGAGGAACTCAAGCAGAAGAAGACGGGGATTTTGTCAACTGGTTTTCCGCCTGATTGGGTTAACCCAGCCAAATTCAGCCAAATCGTACATGAATCCCCTCCAGTCCCGTTAAAAAATTCCATTCGAGGCAGCCCAACTCTTCTAATTGTTTTGTACGATCCAGAAAAGAAAGCCCCTGCTCTTGCCGTAGATGTTTATGGTTTCATAAGTCTAGGCTGCCTTATGGAGAACATCTGGTTGACTGCACAGACTCTTGGAATTAGCATGCAGATTCTAAGTTTATCCGCAACAGTATCTGTGGAGAAAGAACTAAAGCAGCTTCTTGATATCCCTGAACCGCTAAAAATTGCTTACACAATCCGCCTGGGATACCCACAAATGCCAGCAAAAAGCTTACGTGTCAGGAGAGACATCGAGGACTTTGCTCATCATAACTTGTACGGTCAAAAAGGAATCTAACACTATGCTGAAAACGCTGAACTGCACAATCAAAAATGGGGTGATGCGGGTGATTTCTCCATTTACAGAGGGTTCGAATCCCACCCCCTGCACCAAAAACATCATTTGTTGTCTTGTAGAGTAGAGCAAATAAGTTTGTTAACTTCGGTAACTGCTTTAATTGAGACTTCCAGCATATCGTCGGTGGGTTCTTTAGTGGTTAGTCGTTGAAATGCTAATCCCGGAGAGATTAGGACTTTTGTTATGGGAGAGTCTTTGTATTTGCCACTTAATCGCAGAAGTTCATAGGAGATTCCTGCGATGACGGGAATAAACAGCAGGCGGTAGGCAAAGTTGATTGCGAAACCCAAGTTCGGCATTATTGTGAACAGGACAATGCTGATTATTAGTACAATAAAAAGAAAACTAGTTCCGCATCGAGGATGTAGACGCGAATAATGTTTTACATGTTCAACATCCATCGGAACTCCTGCTTCATTGGCGTTTATGGCTTTATGTTCCGCACCGTGATACATCAGCACCCGTTTGTATTGACCCCAAAGGGAAATCACTGATAGATAAGCCACAAACATAGTTAGCCGAATGAAAGCCTCGACTAAGATGAAAACAAAGCCCTTCAGGTTTAGCCAAGTGGACAAAAGGAATGGCACCAAAAAGAAAACAGCCATAATGCCCACAACGGCAGCTGCAAGCAAACCGATTTCTGCATAACCAAACTCTAACTTTTCTGGCTCTCTACCTTCGGATCCTTCAATTTCAAAAGCCGTAGTTGCAGAAGACAATATGGCTTTCATACCGAGGTAAAAGTTTTCAACCATGTTCACTATGCCTCGGAAAAAAGGCCAGCCCAAAATTCTGTGTTTTTCAGAATAAGGATTTATCGGCTTTATATCTACTACGATTTCTTTTCTGGGATTTCTCACGCATGATACCATATGTCTGCGAGAGCGTATCATTACACCTTCAATTAGTGCTTGTCCACCAAACGCTAGCGATGGCTCCTTTCTCAAATTATCTGGCAAGGTCCCCTCATCAACCTCAATATAAAACATAATTTGATGTTAATAAAATTAAACTATTTAAAAAACAAAATGACATAAATGAGATTTGAGGAGAAAGCGAATTCCGTTTCAAGAACTGATAGAAAGAAAAATGTTTTAATCCATTTTCCTTTTTAGGCGAGGAATAAATCTCGGTGTTGACCGCTTGTATTCGAGAAATTCTTCGCCATATCTCGATTCAGATTCTTTTTCCTCAATTTTTGAAAGTCTCCAATACAGGAGCGCTAAGACTGGCCAAATCGCAGTCGTAATGAGTGTTAGCCATTGAACGTTTAAGCCGCCGGTTATCAACAGAAAACCTATGTATTGGGGATTGCGAGTGTACTTGTAGAGTCCTGTTTTAACGAGTTTGCCTTTTGCCTGAAAGATTTGATACCAGCCAAAGATCACTAAAAGTATGCCGAATCCGATTATAAATTTTGATGCAGGGAAAACGTAGTAGTGGTATATCACATAAAACGCGTTTTGCCCCATTACTTGTGTGAGGAGAAATTCAAGGCTAAAGATTTTAATGTAGCCAAAGGCGCCCATAAAGAAATACATTGTTAAGGGTATTCCATACATTTCGGCGAACAAAGCTACGATGAAAGCTACGTAAACGCTGTTTGGGAGACGGTTGAGTCTTTTTCGGAAAGAGGATAGCAAAAAGAAAACGCTGAACAGCACGATATTTATTGCGACGAACATCCAGTTTCCATAGCCGACAGAAGTGAAGGTAAAGTAATACATGAAAACAGCGACAATTAAAGTGACAACAACAACTAAAGTTGCTAATTTGATTTTACCTTTTGCTTCGTTAGACAATTGGCTTGAGAAAGAGAGTTTCATTTTGACCCTAACTTCCCTAACTTCCCCTATTCGCATTGGGATTTAATGTTTGCGCAAAAATCGTTAAAGACCAATTTTCTGAAGGCTGTGCAGATATTGTTTTACTCATGGATTGGCATCTCTAAAAGTATGATTTAATTCTTCCAGACTCTCAATGATCTAAATACAATTATGCAACGTTAGACGACCTTGATGTTGCTTCTTTTCGTTTTTGAAAAACCCGAATTGAAAGTGATTGTTTGCAAAATTCCAAAATTCTAATAAATAATGACAGAAAGAAACCCGAAAAAAACAATTCTAACTCACTATAACAAATCTGCTTGGTTCAGTTTAAAATGATGCTTCTTTTGGTAGAAAACCTTATCTTAAACCCGACAAGATTTATTTCAGGAGTTTTTAATAATCATGAGGAAGATTTGCCTTTACGCAATCAATCGAGTAAAAACAAGTCTTCTTGAGCAGGATGTACATAATGTCTGAACATAAACCTGAATGGCCTGAATCGGGCGACCTCGTCATCGCTACGATAGAAAGCGTGATGGATTACGGAGCATACGCTAACCTAGACGAGTACAGTAGACGTGGTTTTCTTCATATCTCCGAAATCTCAAGCGCACGTATAAGAAACGTTCGAGACTTTGTTCGTGAAAACCAAAAAATGGTCCTAAAAGTCCTCCGAGTTGACATTGAAAAAGGACATATTGATCTCTCGCTACGCCGAGTTACGAAACGTGAAAGAATAGAAAAAATCAAATCTTGGAAAAAAGACCGCAAAGGCGACGCATTACTTCATGCTGTTGCAGAAAAAACAGGTTTGCCAATTCACGAAGTCTATCAGAAAGCAGGAGTTATTCTTGAAGAAAAATATGGCTTATACGATGGCTTCGAAAAAGTAGTCAAGGAAGGCATAGACATCTTAACCAAACTCCAAATCCCCGAAGACCTAGCCAAAGTAATTGCCCAAGTTGCAGAAGAGCGCATAAAAATAAAAACTGTTCAAGTTAAGGGAGTTATTGAAGTTCGCTGTATGAAACCTAACGGTGTTAGATGTATTCAAGAAGCATTCAGCGACGCAAAAAAATCGCAACAAGCCAAAGATGCCAAAATCGAATTTGGAGTAATTGCTGCTCCAAAGTACAGTGTTGAAGTTTCAGCAGATAATTGGAAACGGGCAGAAGAAGTGCTTGATAAGGTTAGTGAAAACGTAGTCGATAACGTTACTAAAGCGGGCGGTCATGGATCTTTTAAAAGGGAAAAATAAGAGTGAGAAAATGCGTGAATCCACTGAAAAATTAGAATGGGGTCAAGTGGAAAACATCGGTAAAGGGACAAAAGCGAGCTTTGATTCAAAGTCCAAAATACTTACTTTTTGTTTTAACCGAGGACCAAATACCTCTAGCGAGTTGTTGAGGGCTTCGCGTGAACTCTTAATGAAAGAACTAAAAGAGTTAGGCTATGATAGTCGGATGAAATACAATGGAGAAGTTCTTGTCGAAGGTGTTCTAGAGAGTGATGTGGTTCTTATCAAGAAAAACCACAAACTAACGATTAGTTTGAACAAAAAACAATCTGAAGAAAAGCCAGGTTCACCCTCAGAAACAACCGAATCTAAAAACAGAAGTCAAAGCAACATAAAATTTTCATAATTAACTCCAGAAAATTAATTTTAGAATAGAAATGGCAATTTCAGCTTTGTTGATTGACGCCCAATTTTAAGCGGGTTTTGGGAAAACAACTAAATACTTGACTATGGCAATGTTAGAGCTATGGCATTTAAAAGGAAAAGGTCATCTAAAACAATTTACGCGGCAGTAATTCTCTTAGTTATACTAATAGTTTCGGCAGGAGCAATAATTTATGTTGTTGCAAACCCTCCGCCAAAAGTGGTTACGGTAGGAGTCCACATTGGAGACAACTTCACATATAACATTACTAGCACATCAACTTTAATTGGTTTGGATGCAGTGGAACCACCTGGCTTTTTCCAATACAATCAAACAGAATACTACAAGATTACAATAACAGATATCACTGGAACAAATGTGTCAATGAATACCTTATGGCGCTTCAAAAATGGAACAGAGGTAATTGGGACACAACTACTTGACATTGCAAACGGTAAAAAGGTAGATGATAACGGATTTTGGGCTCTTTACCCAGCAGATCTCAATGTAGGTGATTTGCTTCGTCCAAAAGGATTTGATGGATTAACGGTTAACCGAACAGAAACAAGAGTATTTGCTGATAGTACACGGTGGGAGAACTTCTGGTTCATAGATAACCAGTTCTTCAACGTAAATGACCCCACTCAAAGCACGCAAAGATATGACTATACGGGCGTCATTTTCGATAAATCTACCGGCATGCTTGAAACTCTTACTAATTATCAAGAATACAACAACCCAGCAATGAAACAAACCATCACATGGAATCTTGCTTCCTCATCAGTTTGGGTAGTAAAATAAAATCTATACTTTTTCTTTAACTCTCTCAACCTTTATTTAGTCAAAACATATTTGCCGGTAATTATGTGCCAAATTGGATGCGGAGAAATCTAAAGTCTCTATTTGACTTGAAGGATAAAACATTGTTTTAACGGAAAAAATGAAATAGTCAAGCACTAACACCTATAGCAAGAGGCAAAGCGATTGACGTTTAAACTAAAAATGCAAGAAGCAGCAAAAAACAAAGATTCACGCCTTATTTTAGCACTGGATTTCCCTTTCGAAGTTGCTGAGAACCGCCATAAAATTTTGATGAAAGCACAAAAAATTCTGAAAGCCGTTAATCCCCATATTTGCGCGGTCAAGATTAATCATCATTTAACACTTCCACTCGGAACCTTCGATGGTGTGCAGCAGCTAGTTCGAGCAAATCCACATGCAAGGCATTCTCGCAATCATGGATGCAAAAGTTAACGACATCGGTAACACCAACCAAATAATAGCAGAATACTATTTTTCAGCAGGTTTTGACGCAATTATTGCTAACCCGTTCGTTGGCTGGGAAGAAGGCTTAAAACCACTCTTTGAAGTTTCAAAACGACTTACTCGAGGCGTTATACTGCTCACTTACATGAGCCATAAAGGTGCAAGCGAAGGTTATGGGCAGACAATAATTGACCCTGAAACGGGTCTTCAGACCCCCCAATATTCTTCATTTGCTAAAAAAGCGTTGAAATGGGGCGCAGATGGTGTCGTGGTTGGAGCAACCGTTCCTCAAAAAATAGCAGAAATTAAGCAGATTCTAGGCCAAAATGTTGCTATTTACTCGCCTGGGGTTGGTGCTCAGGGCGGGGCTGCGGAAACAGCGATTAGAGCAGGTGCAAATTACTTAATCGTTGGAAGAGAAATAACCAACTCGGATGATCCAGCGAAAGCTGCAAATATGCTCTGTGCTTCGATAAGAGGGGTTTAGCCGCAGTTTTATCTGCGTTTGTTTTCCCAAAGTTCTTTTTTGAGCAAGTCACGTACCGAGGAGCGGATTACGCTGCTTCGGCTTGGGTACATGTTGGCTCGAACTAATTCATCTAGACCTTCCAAATACGCTTCAGGAAGTAAGACTGTTACAAGTTTCATTTTGTTTTATCCTCCTCAAACTATATCATGCATATAACATGTGGCAAATATAAGAGTTAGCGTATCAAACTCTGTCTGATCATAACTGCCTAAGCTGATTCAAAGTTCCCAAATACGTTCCATCCAAAAGAAATAGCTCAGCCTCATCGACATCTACCGCTACTGAACGCAAAACAGGGCCAATCAACGCTTCGCTACCGATTTCTTTCCGTGGTCGAGTTTCGTTTACTGGTCTGCCTCCTAAAAAATCGTTAAAGCTTGGCATTATAAAAATTTCTTCAGTTTTTAGTTTTATATTGTAATGTTTTTTTAATGTTTCAGTTACCGAGCCCTCAATTCTCACTTTACTTTTTTGCAAGAGAATTTTCGCTAAGACTTCGGTGTCGCATTTAGCTTTCATCCAAATTTGCCTTGTAATTTTACATCCCGTTGGGTCACGAAAAACTACGACAGGATGCAGATGTCCCATCACCAATGTCTTACACCCCAGCAGCGCGGGTGAGGGCCACTTATGCCCATGAAACACCCCCACATCACTAACTACAGCTCCTGTTGCCGGCAAAAATTCAACTTTCTCCGGCAACAATGGCTCCAAGTTAGCATCATGGTTACCACGAACAACAGCTATGCTTCCAATCAAACTTTCGAGCCTTTTGAAAAAATCTGGGATGTCCTGCCACTCACCAAATTGATGCGAAACAACTGTGTATTTCACGTCTCCAAGGATAATCAGCCGATTGGGTTTATACTCCGTAATGATTGCGGTTAATTTGTTAAGAATCTTTATGGTTTGACTAGGTATGTGGATACCTTTTTCTTGTAGTTGCATTTCCCAGCCAAGATGAGGGTCGGAGATAAGAAGCGTTTTGGTTTTTGAGGTTTTTACAAGTGCCGCCGGGTGGGGCAAGAGCAAATTTAACATTAATGGTTAACCAGGTTCAAAATTTCTTGATGAATCTTCACATTGGCTGAAGCAACAAAACTCAATGTTTGTTTAGGATCCAATTTTACGTTTATCGGCTCATTTTCTTGATTGGTTACGATTCCGCCTGCTTCTTTAACTATGAGGAATCCTGCGGCGACGTCAGTTGTGCGAATCTTGTTTCGCAGATCTATGAAGGCATCTGTTAATCCAGCTGCAACATGGCAGATTTCAAGGGCGTTGGCGCCAAAGTGACGTGTGTGCCTGATGTTTTCGATTAACGCGGCTGCAATTTTCATGTTCAATTTTCCTTTGAAAGCGTTCAAGTCCAAACCTACGACTGCTTCATATAGCGACTTAGTTTCTGACGTGTGTATTCGCTTGCCGTTGCGGTATGCACCCTCGCCTTTTAACGCAATGAATGTTTCATCATGCACGAGGTCAACAACCATGCCAGCGTAGACATCGGAGAGTTCGGGTTTATTTGAAACCGCAATTGATGAAGCGTAGAAAGGCAAGCCATGTGTTAAATTGGTGGTGCCATCGATTGGGTCAACACACAAATAGCACTCTTGGGGTGAGGAGCCGTATTCTTTGATGCCTGATTCTTCGCTGATAAGAGTAAAAGAAACGCCGTATTTTTGAAGGGTTTGCACGATTGCTGTTTCTGCAGCTAAATCCACTGGCTTCATCATGTCTCCGCCTGCTCCCATGCCTAAGGTTGGTTGAGTTCCCTTCAGGCTTTTGAGGCATGGTTTGATGGCTAGTTGTACATTGCCTTTGCATTCGCATAGAATTCGTTGCCATTCAACTTGAGTTTCCATCGCTTAACCTTCATTTCTATATTGTGCGACAAGTTGATAAAGACTAACGAAAACAAACCTGAACAATCATTTTGAACCGCCGCTGTCGATTTCTCGGTATTTCCATTTTTTAAGTTAATTCGCTTTGTCATAGCCGGGTGGAAGAAGAAGATGGGACTTTTTGCGACACTTTACGACTTCTGCCGACTCAACCTGCAAACGCCACAAGCCCTAAATTGAAAAAGCAACCCAAAACAAGCTCAATCAAAAATGCATTTGCGAGTCTTCTTCTTCTTTTGCACAATATTTAGGAAATACAGATTGAATCAGCCAGCATTTTGCCAATTCTTCTTGCATTTTCCTTATTTACTGACTTGTGGGCTTGCCGAGATTTTCTCAACTAAAAAAACAATTTCTCTAATCTTAGTCTGAAGCCCAGTGCAGTTTTTCATGAAGATTTTCCTTCGGGTTCATTTAAGAAGAAGAAAAATTGCCCTTCCCAACCCATTTCAACCCTTTTAGACCCACATTCTGTAAATGATCCAAGCCCCAAACGGCTAATTCAACCCAAAATAAGCTTACCTAAAATTCCACTGCGCGTCTTCTTCTTCTTTTGCAGACTATTTAGAAATACACGTTTGGATGAGTAGCATTGCAAGTCCTCCCCCTCTTTTAATCTAAACTTTTATTTCCAGTTTTCCTCTTATAGCAGCAATTACCCCAACGCAATCCTATCTGTTAAACCATTACAAAGAAAAAATTTAATTTTGCAAATCCATCAAGTGAAGTTAACCGATCCTTGAAAAAAACTAAAGCATATTCTGTCTTTTGAGATTGGTCTTTAAAATATGAATTTGGCAGATCTTACTGAATCCTGTCTAACATCTACAATATCACTATTGCTAATAATGTTTAGGATTTGATTTTTCGAATTCTCTCAGAAGAAGAAATGTAGCTCTGCCCTTTTGTTGTGACAATATATTTGCCTTTGTTTTGACTTAGCATGCTTTGCCTTGTGAGAATTGTCAAGTAGGATTCCGCTTGCACATCATTCAAGCCTAACTTGTTCATAATTCTGCTCTTGTCTTTTGGTTTTTCGCAGAAACGAACAATACCTATTCTCTCACTAACGGCCATTTGAACTCACAAGATATTCAACCCTCAAGTAAGAATTAAGTATAAGTGATTGTTCGGAGACTACAACAGCCCCAAAGGTTCCCCTGAACTTAATTTTTTTGCGAAAAATCTTGTCGTTAAAAAGGCTTAACTGAAAATTAAATACAAGCCAGCAAAATAGTTACATTCCTGTTTGCGCATTGACTATTTTAACCGAACTTAAATCGTTCAAAATAACCAAAAAGTAGCCAAGTTGAACCTAGAAAAAACATGAAAACTCTTAAATTATACAAATCCCAACAGAACAGGCAGGTCCTTCAATGTCATCAAATAATAGCAAGCTTGAAATTCAAAGCTATGATGAAAGCACAAAAATGTTCATTGTTAAGTCGTCATCCGGCAACGTCGTGAAGGTTCAGGACACGTTTGCTGAAATGTTCGGGCTTTGGGCAGGAAGAGTTCTAATTACCGCTCAAAACGAGAAATGGGCGCAAATCGCTGCAAGTTTAACCACAGGTTTTGCCACAAGCGTAATTGCCGCTTCTGCAGAGGCATCAATTGAACGTTCTGTTCCAGCAGATCAAACTCCCGACAAACGACCAGGCGTGCTTATTCAAATTTACAATAGAGACCGTTTTGAACTAAAACACCAACTTATGGAACGAATAGGTCAATGCACCCTAACTTGCCCAACAACCGCAGCCTTCAACGGACTAACCGGCAAACGCACCCTCAACGTTGGCAGTAGCCTTCGATACTTCGGTGACGGCTTCCAGAAAAAAGCCATGGTTGGCGGAAGAAAATGCTGGAAAATACCAGTTATGGAAGGCAACTTTATAGTTGAAGACGGGTTTGGCGCCATGGAAGCAATTGCAGGCGGTAACTTTATGATTTTTGCAGCAACTCAAGAAGCAGGGCTTAAAGACTAGTGAATTAGCAGCCGAAGCAATCCGAACAGGCGCTCCTGATGTGATAATGATTTTCCCTGGAGGCGTTTGCCGTGCCGGAAGTAAAGCAGGCTCTCTCAAATACAAATTAAAAGCGTCAACTAACCACCCGTACTGCCCAACTTTACGCACGCTTGTACCAGACTCGGTTGTTCCAGAAGGTGTAACCTGCGTTTACGAGATTGTTGTGAACGGTTTAACTCTTGACGCTGTTAAAAACGCCCTCAAGTTAGGTGTGACAGCAGCAGTTGATGTTCCAGGAGTTGTAAAGATTTCTTCAGGCAACTACGGAGGAAAACTCGGTCCCTACAAGGCCTATCTTAGAGACGCCATAGGTGCACCTCCAGAGCCTGCCCCGCCATCTAAACAAAAAGCCTAAACTTCCTTTTTTTAAGTCGGAACTTTTATTTGATTCCTTTTAACGTTAGTTATAAAGTTAAAGAAATCGTGAAGTTGTTTGAGTACCGCAAAAAAGAGCTCCCTTGAACTATTCAGGCTAAGAAAAACACTAAACGCCCTAGCCAACAAAGAGGGCAGCCACACTGAACTCATCACAGTCTACGTTCCACCAGGCAAACAAATCAGCGACGCCCTTAACCTACTGCGCAATGAATACGGAACCGCAAGTAACATCAAATCAAACGTCACACGCAAAAATGTCCTCGACGCCATCACTAAAGCTCAGCAGAAACTTAAACTCTTCAAAGACCCTGGAGAAAAGGGTATAGTGATTTTTACCGGTGCCCTACTGGGGGAAGGGGACGCGCCGGGAACCGAACGCATGGAAGCCTATGTTATCGTTCCGCCTGACCCCATCAAAATTTTCCTCTACCGATGCGACTCACGTTTTCACACTGAGTATTTGCAGGACATGCTTCGGGAGAAAGAAAGCTACGGCATCTTGCTCGTAGATGCGAACAATGCTACGATTGCGACCTTGCAAGGAAAGCGTCTACAAATTGTGAGGCAGATGCATTCTGGTGTTTCAGGCAAAACTAAGGCAGGTGGGCAATCAGCTAGGCGATATGAACGCTTAAGGGATATGCAACTCAATGAATACTTTACCCGTGTGGGCGCGCATGCCAACGATACTTTTTTGCCAATTGAAAATTTAAAAGGACTTATCCTGGGAGGGCCGGGTCCCACAAAATACGATTTTGAGAAAGGCGACTACCTTAACTACCAATTGAAGAACAAAATTCTCGACGTAATCGACACTGCCTACGTAGAGGAGCAAGGTGTTAAGGAAATAGTAGATAAAGCGCCCGAAATAATGCGCAAAGTCCGCTACATCGAAGAAAAAGAAGTTATGCAAAAGTTCCTATACGAAGTTGGCCACGACACAGGATTGATAACCTATGGTGAAGCCGAAGTGCGGCGTCTGCTGCAGAATGGAGCTGTTCGAACAGTGTTGATGTCGGAAGATATAGATTTGGTCCGGGTCACTGTCAAATGCAGTGCTTGCGGCTACGAAGAACAGCACACTGTTAAAGGCAAGGAAATGGCTGATTTCGAGAAAGGCTTGGTTGGGAAACCTTGTGCAAAATGTCAAGCGCCATCATTCACAGTAGTGGACAAGAAAGATGTTGTGGACGATTTAGCTGAGCTTTCTGAGCTCGCAAATACCGATGTCGAAGTTATTTCGGGCGAAACCGAAGAAGGACAGATGCTAAAGAACGCTTTCGGCGGCATCGCGGCGATTCTAAGGTTTAAGATGCAAGGATAAAACCAAAATTTTTAAGCCACCATTATCTGTCTGGTTTTATTTTTATTATCTGCGGTATCTTTCCAGCCGTACCTACCTGTCCTTTGTAGATTATGAGTACACCCTCAACCCCTTTAATTGACATTCCTTTGGTTATTCCTGCTTGAAGCCCGGTCTGTGTATCTTGGCCTCTAACCACGTTGCCAACAGCTGTAGCTGCCGCATCTGCTAAGGTGGCATCTTTGCAGAAAACAATTGCGGCTTCGGCATCCCCAAAACTAAGTGCGTGGCTGAAGCGTCCAGAGCTGGTGGCGACGCCGATTGGAAATTCTGTGAGACGGAAGCCGAAGTGTTTTGAAAGAGGTTCTTCTCCAGCGGCAACCGCCACATCAACGGGTCTATTTGAGGCTGCCGAGATTTCGCCGCCATCCTCTACAACCGCGACTTCGCAGCCTTCGTGCTTCATATCTTCTACAGCTAAGTCAGCTATGGCTCCTGCAACCGCCGCCATTGGACCCACATCCGCTTTTTGCGCAGCCAATGCCATTAATTTAGCTACAATAGGCTTTTCTGGTACAGGAATCGGCGTTAGCGTATACAAAAACTTGGGATTAACCCGTACAAAGAGTTCAAGTTCTTGGTAGTTGTGTTTAATAGATTCTATGCCAGATTTTATGGCTTTTTGGCTATCAGAAATTATTATGCATTGCGAATCTTTATGCGTAAAATGTTTTTTGAAAAGTTCTCCCGTCAACTTTTCTTTTTCCTATTAGCTGGATTCTCAAGGCTGTTTTGTTTGATTGATTTTATGGCTCGAGCTGGGCAAGCGTCAACGCAAACGCTGCAGGTGCTACCAACGCATCTCTCCTTGTCAAACTGCACGGTGGAGTCATTAGCTAAGCTGATGGCTTCTACAGGGCAAAGCGCAATACAGCTGCCGCAACTGAAGCATTTTTCGCTGTCAACCTCAATTAGTTTGGGCACACTTACTGAGACGCCTCTTTGGCGGAAAGCGTTAACGACTTTCTCAAGTATATTGTCGGGAACTTCGGCGAGAATTTCTCCCCCTTTCGAGTTAATATGCGCTGATAAAATCGCCATGGGAACTTTGTATTCTATGATTATTTGGGATGCTATTGGTTCTGAAACTTGGTCTTCGTCGAACCTTATGAGAATTCTTGCCATCCTTTTACCGTCCTAACAGTTTAGATACGTCTTCGGCTGTAATAATGCCGAGCACTTTTCGTTCAATATCAATAACAGGCAATGCTGAGATGTTGTTTTGTGCCATGCGTCTAGAAGCAATCTCCAGTGGCTCGTCGGGTTTGGCGGTGACTACATTGTGGGATTCAATGTCTGCTAATGCTGTTTTGCCTTCAGCCATAGCCCGAGTGACGTCCCACGAGGTTACGATTCCAAGTAATTTGCCCGCTTCATCCACAACGACTATGTGGTTAACTGATTTGGTGACTATGCGTTTTGCAATCGCTTGTATCTCTTCGTCCTCGGTGCATGTGATAGCTTGATGCATGACGCTGACTACGAAGGGTATTTCCTCGGTTTGCCTCATTGGCTTGAAGACAGTGTTAGTGGGCAACCGTTCGATGGGCGAGGTTAAGAAAAATGTGCCTTCGTTAATCCATGACTTTAGGGTTTGAGAAACTTTCTTTGCCATCTTTAGGCTTGAGAGGGAGCTTACACGGATTTTTTTGCCATTAACGGTTATAGAGCCTGATTTTAGTTCCTTGTAGCTGGCTTGCCCAAATTTTGGTCGGTCGCGGCGTGGGACGCTGTAGTCGACGATGTCTGTTAAAATATCCTTGTCTTGAATGGCAGTTTTTTTAGCTAAACCTTCATTTAGAATCGGAATCGGGATACCTAAACCTACGTAAAGTGAAGTGCCATAGCCAGTGAAGGCGGCGCCTTGCAGGAATTCAGGCGACATCTTTTTTGCATCACCTTTAACCATCAGTGTTCCATTAAGATTTTTGGGGCTATGCTGCGTGCCCTCGCCAATAATGTAGCCTTGACCTCCGCCGAGGAAGATACGGGTTCCCATTCCCATTGTTTCGTAGTCTGGGTCATTCATGAGGGGATTCAGTTCGCCTGCACCCGAATAAGTAGCATTTCGAAATCTGGGCAAAAGTTTACTCATGTAAGTGTATATAGTTTTGTCACTGCTGTTCACAGCACAGTTGTAACGCTGGTAACAGTTACGGAAGTTAAGCAGGTAAAACTGGTTTAAATCGTCTTTTGTCAAAGTTGTCTTTAACGAGGTTCTTGGGTAGCAATCGGTTCCGTATGAGGTTGCTCGAAGTTCAACCTCTTGCCCAGCTACAAGGTCTTGGATAACATGTCCTCCTCCGTATTCGAAGGGCAGTTTCTCAGACATGTTTGTAGCTCCAATGAACAAGTCCACGGCTGCACCTGGGTGGCAGACGTCTACGTCGTTTATCCATGCCTTCTCAATCTTTATAGGCGGGTCTGAGTGCCCAAGGTTTACTACGGCGCCAGATGAGCACATGGCTCCAAAAGTGCCAGTGGTAACAACATCAACTTCTTTGAATGCAACTTCGACACCGCTGCTCTCGACTAGTTTTTTCATTTCTTCCGCGGTTAAAACTTGAGCGTCGCCTTTGCGGATTTTCTGGTTAATTTCTTCTACTGTCCGAGTCTTAGCTTGGTTAGACAAAGTAGGTTACCCTGATGCTCAATCGAGAAGGTGGGGCAAGAATATATTTTTTGCGTAAAAACTCATTATTTATAATTGGGAGATGCAAAGAACTATTGGATTTACCACTGTTTCCAGGGTAAGTCGTCCATGTATTCGTTTAGGCTTCGAACCGAGTTGCCGTTTTGTCCTTTCTGCTTTAGAACTTCGACGAGTGCAGCCGCAAGTTGTAGGTTGGTAATGACTGGTATGTTGAATTCTACTGCCTGGCGCCTTATGATATAGCCGTCGGTTAGGATGTCAGAGAAGCTTGATCGTCTATTGGCAATGGGTACGTTGATGACTAAATCGATTTTGCGTTCCTGCAAGTAATCCATTATGTTAGGGCTAACTTGAGCGTCTTTGACCTTATAGAGAACTATAGCAGTGACGCTATGAGCATTGAGCACGTCAGCGGTGTGTTGGGTTGCATAGATTTTGAAGCCCATTTCAGCTAGCGCTTTGGCAATCGGCACAACTCTAGTCTTGCGCGCCTCATCGCCTCCGACACTGATGAACACTTTGCCATCTTTAGGTGGAATAGTGAATTCCGCAGACTGCAAAGCCTTGGAGAAAGCATCGGAAAAGTTTTCACCTAAACATGCTACCTCACCTGTGCTGAGCATTTCTACTCCCAGAACTGGATCGGCACCACTAAGGCGCATGAAGCTAAACTGCGGGACCTTCACTCCAACGTGAGGCGCAACAGTCATGGGAGAAAGTTTGATGCTGTCAATTTTTTTTCCCAGCATCGCCAAAGTTGCTAATTCAATCATGTTTATGCCCCGAGTCTTGCTAACGAAGGGCATGGAACGGGAGGCTCTTAGGTTGCATTCGATGACGTTGACTACGTCGTCTTTTACGAGATACTGGATGTTGTAAGGTCCGTGAATTTGCAGGGCCTTCACAATGCTCTGTGTGCATTCCTCTATTTTCTTTTGAACCTCAATTTTGAGTGCCTGAGGTGGAATAGTCATTGTTGCGTCGCCGCTGTGGACACCCGCGTTCTCAACATGCTCCATTATGGCGCCGATAAAAACGTTTTCTCCATCGGAAACACCATCAACTTCGACTTCTTTGGCTTGAGTTATGAATTTGCTAATTACTACTGGATGGTCTCGTGAGACTTTTGCGGCTAAGTTAAGGAAGTTTTCCAGTGACGTTTCGTTGTAGGCGACACGCATCGCTGACCCCGACAGGACATAGCTGGGTCGCACTAAAACTGGATAACCGATTTTTTGTGCAAACCGTTTCGCATCGTCAATTGAGAGGAGTTTGCTCCAGCTCGGCTGGCATATTTCCAGCTGGTCGAGGAGTGCACTGAATTTTGAGCGGTCTTCCGCCAAATCCACGTTCTCCGCTGATGTGCCCAAAATTTTAACGCCTACTTTTGAGAGCGTCATGGATAGGTTGTTTGGGATTTGTCCGCCCACGCTTGTGATTATGCCTAAGGGGTTTTCTTTTTCGTAGATGTCTAAAATACGTTCGATTGTTAATTCTTCAAAGTAGAGTTTGTCGGAGACGTCATAGTCAGTTGAGACGGTTTCGGGATTGTAGTTGACCATTATGGCTTCTTTTATACCGTTCTTCTTGAGTGCCCAGATGGTGTTAACGCCGCACCAGTCGAACTCTACGCTTGAACCGATTCGAAAGACTCCGGCGCCCAGCACGATTACTTTGCTTTCGGTTGTTGAAAGTTCTATGTCGTCTTCGTCTCCACCGTATGTGAGGTAGAGGTAGTTGGTTTTAGCTGGCCACTCGGCTGCCAAAGTGTCGATTTGTTTGATTGCTGGGATAATGTTAGCCTTCTTTCTAAATGCTCTAATAGTAAATTCATCTGTTTTTTGGCATTCAGCAATTTGCTCATCAGAGAAGCCTAAACGTTTTGCTTCGCGTATGGTTTCTACAGCCGATTCCTCTGCAAGGTTTAGGCTGCGAAGCTTTGTTTCCATGTCAACGATGTTTTGGATCTTGTAGAGGAAGAAGGGATCGACACCGCTTAAGCGGTAAATCTCCATTATTGGGATGCCGATTTTGAGGGCTTTGGCAATCTTGTAGAGGCGTTCGTCAGTGGGGTGTGCCATCTCATCTCTGAGGCGCTCTTCAGACTCGGGTTCTGAATCTTCGGGGTTGCAGACGAGTCCTATCTTGCCGATATCAAGCATGCGAACAGCTTTTTGGAGCGCTTCCTCGAAGCAGCGGCCAATAGCCATGACCTCGCCAACGGAACGCATTTGCGGACCTACATGTCGATCGGCATTCTTAAATTTCTGCAAATCCCAACGGGGGATTTTAACGGTAATGTAGTCGAGTGCTGGTTCAAAGCAGGCGGTTGTGACTTCGGTGACTTTATTGATTAATTCAGGAAGAGTATAGCCCAAAGTAAGTTTTGTAGCTATGTAAGCAAGTGGGTAACCTGTGACTTTGCTAGCGAGCGCAGAGCTACGTGACATACGGGAATTTACTTCGATGACGCGGCACTCCTCAGATTTGGGGTGAAGCGCCCATTGAATATTGCATTCGCCCACGATGCCGAGGCTGCGTATTGCGTTTATGGAGATTGAGCGAATCTGGTGGTATTCGCGGTTAGTCATGGTTTGAGAAGGTGCGACAACTATACTATCGCCTGTGTGGATACCCATGGGGTCAAAGTTTTCCATGTTGCACACAGTTAAGCAGTTATCTGCGTAGTCACGCATAACTTCATACTCAACTTCTTTCCAGTGCCCAACGTACTCTTCTACAAGGACCTGGTTGATTCTGCTCTGCGCAATACCAATGGTTACAATTTCTTTGAGTTCTTTGATGTTGTGAGCAACGCCTGCACCTTTACCGCCCAAAGTGTAAGCTACACGAACCATTACGGGGTAGCCGATATCGTTAGCAATCTCCATCGCCTGTTTTACGCTGGTAGCGGCTTGGCTTTTTAGGAATGGTACACCTGCTTTTTCCATAGCTTGACGGAACCTTTCTCGGTCGCCTGTATCTTCAATGGCTTGGACGGGTGTGCCTAAAACTTTAACATTATACTTTTGCAGAATACCTGTCTTTTCAAGTTCTAAGCCACAGTTAAGAGCGGTTTGTCCACCAAAGCCCAGCAGGATACCGTCTGGGCGTTCCTTCGCGATGACTTTCTCCACAAATTCTGGGGTGACTGGGAGAAGGTACACTTTGCCTGAGAGGCGGGGGTCAGTTTGGATGGTGGCAATGTTAGGGTTAATCAGAACGGTTTCTATGCCTTCTTCACGAAGAGCTTTGAGGCATTGGCTGCCGCTGTAGTCAAATTCTGCCGCTTCACCGATTTTAATTGCACCACTACCGAGAACCAGAACTTTCTTTATCCAATCAAACTTTGGCATACTTAAGGAGCCTCCAAAGTTTTGGCAAATTTATCAAATAGCAGTTCGGTGTCGTATGGTCCTGGTGAAGCTTCAGGATGCCACTGCACGGCGAATACAGGTTTGCATTTGTGTTTGATGCCTTCAGTGGTTTTATCGTTGGGATTGATAAACCAGGGTTCGAGGGGTGTTTTCTTTAGTGAGTCTAAGTTTATGGCGTAGCCGTGGTTTTGGGTGGTGATGTAACAGCGGTTATTGTTTAGGTCAAGGGCTGGTTGGTTTTGGGCGCGGTGACCAAACTTTAGTTTGTATGTATCTCCGCCCATTGATAATGCCAGGATTTGTGCGCCAAGGCAGATACCCATTAAAGGAACTTTCTCTGACAACTCGCGGATTGCCTCGATTGTTTTGGTGCATTTCTTTGGGTCGCCTGGACCATTGCTCAGAAATACCCCATCTGGGTTGTAAGAGAGAATTTCGCTGGCTGAAGTGTCATAGGGCACTCGGGTTACGTTGATGCCCCGTTTGAGGAGGTTGCGGATGATGCTGTATTTAACGCCGCAGTCGATTAAGACCACGCTCTTTTTCGCATCTTCAACGGTGTATTTACACGGCTTTTTGACTGAGACTTCCTTAACTAGGTCCGTCTGGTTAGGATCAGCGATGTTTTTCCCGTTTCTTAAAATTGCATCTAAATCGGGTTCTTCACCTGCTTCAAAAACCTGGATGATACCCAACATGACTCCGTGGGTTCGGAGTTTCTTTGTTAGGCGTCTTGTGTCTATGCCGTAGATGCCTGGCACGCCTTCGTCTTCTAGCCATTTGTCGAGGGTTCTTGTTGATGCCCAATGGAATGGTTCATCACAGAGTTCATGGATGACAAGCCCTTGGACCTGGATATGGTCGGATTCGAAGTAAAGTGGAAGTCCAAGGTTTAATTCGTTGGATGGAACTCCATAGTTTCCTACCATTGGATAAGTGAAAGTTAAAACTTGCCCTTTATACGATGGGTCGGTCAGCGCTTCGGGGTAACCAACCATCTGGGTTGAAAAAACCACTTCCCCAGAGATTTTTCCTGTTGCACCAAAACCTTTACCAATAAATGACGTTCCGTCTTCAAGAAGCAGTATTGCTTTTTTATTTTTGTTTGATGTGCTATATTGTGGGACCAAAGCCCTATTCAACCTATGACTTTGAATTTTTAAGTTTTCCTTTTCTGGAAGATTCTGATTGAGAGTGTGATTCCACGGTCGAGTTAAGGGTATTTTCTGCGTTAGCAAGGTTTGCTTTGAGCTGGGTTATGTTTGTTTTTGTCTGTGTCAGAGTTTTGTTTGTTGATGTGATTGCTCTTTCGACCTCTGCGGGTGATGGACCGCCTTGTACTTTATAGGTTTCGATTAGTTTGCCTGGATTTGTGCATTCAACTATGTCTGCTTTTTTGACCGTTAATTTGATTCCTGCCGCTTCCTGACCTATTTTGTTAAGCAATTCAGGTGTGGCATTGAGTAGAGTCTGTTTTGAATCAATTAGCGCCTTGACTAAAGCCCCTACTATCTTGTGGGATGTTCGGAAAGCAACATTATACTTGCGCACGAGCATGTTAGCTAGTTCAGTTGCCCCAACGAATCCTGCTGCAGCTTTGCCTTCAACGTTTGAGGAAACTTTCAGGTTAGGAATGAGTTTCATGAATATGGTTAAAGAAGCAGCAAGGTTGTCGATTGATGCCCAAAGCTTTGGCGTTATCTCTTGGAAATCAAGGTTATAGGTTGATGGCAAGCTCTTGAGGGCGGCGGCTGAAGCTACAAAATCTCCTAAAGCATAGCTTGCTCTTGCACGGATAACTTCGAGAACTTCAGGATTTTTCTTTTGAGGCATGATGCTACTTGTTGAGGTGAATTCATCGGGCAACTCAACTGTGCCAAACTCTGGCGAACTCCAGATTATTAGATCTTCAGCTAAACGGCTCAAATTAACTGCAAGCAAAGTTAATGCGGATTGGGTTTCAAGGATGAAGTCTCGACTGCCAACTGCATCAATCGAATTCTCTAATACTGCGTCGAAGCCTAAGAGTTCAGCGGTTGTTTTCCGGTTTATGGGAAAACTTGTAGTTGCCAATGCTCCAGCGCCAAGAGGGCAAAGATTAACATGTTCGTAAACATTCCGCAATCTTTGCAAGTCGCGTCCTAACCCGTTGACGTGTGAGAGCAAATAGTGTGCAAAGGTGACTGGTTGGGCTGGTTGCAAGTGAGTGTAGGCTAAGATGACGGTTTTGGTGTGTTTGTTTGCGGTTGATAGAAGACTTTCCTGCATGTCTATTACTTGCTGTATCATATTGAGCAGTTCTTTGCGCAGTGCCATACGAATAGCGGTCGTGACTTGGTCGTTTCTGCTTTTAGCAATATGCAGGTTTCCGCCTACATCAGGACCTGTTTCAGCCAAAACCGCTTCCTCAACCGCCATGTGTACGTCTTCGGCGTTGGGGTCGAGTTTTTGGCTGTCTTGTTTTTGGAGGGCCGAGAGAATTTTTGTGCCATCTTGCCACTGAATAATTTTCTGCTCCATGAGCATTACGACATGGGCTTTGTTTATGGCTAAAACAGCGTCAGCTAAGCGTGCATCATCTTTGCGTGAGGAGGTAAACTTTGCAATGTCTTCTCTGACATTGCCCAATCTTCCTCCATGCAGCATCTTTGACGTTTCTTTCGTCCTCCATCCATTTATCTCTATTTAGGGAAAATTATTCTTTCTTTGCCTTGGGTTTCTTGCTCGCCTTCTTGAGCGAGTTGTACATTCTTGTTTGTAAACCCCACAGTTCGATGAAGCCTTTGCTATAGGATTGGTTAAAGCTGGTTTTAATGTTGTAGTTGGCTAGGTTTTTGTCGTAGAGTGAGTTTGGTGAGCTGCGTCCGATGACTTGGAGGCCGCCTTTGTATAGTTTTAGTTTGACTTCGCCTGTGACGTTTTCTTGGGATTTATTGATGAAGGCATCTAAGTCATCTTTTAAGGGGTCAACCCACAATCCAGCGTAGGCTAAAAATACCCATTCTGCATCGATTTGCTGCTTGAAGAGAACCTCATGTCGCGTCATGACCATTTTTTCAAGGTCTTTGTGCGCTTCCAAAATCACTGTTGCCGCGGGGCACTCGTAAACTTCACGAGATTTCAAACCAACTATACGGTCTTCGATGTGGTCTATACGGCCAACGCCATTTCTTCCTGCAATTTTATTGACTTCTTCAATTAATGCGAGCGGAGCCATTTTTTTGCCATTTACAGCAACGGGAACTCCAGTTTCAAACTGAATTGTGACTATCTCTGCCTTGTCTGGGGCTTTTTCAGGAGCAATGGTCCATTCGTAAGCATCGTCTGGAGGCGCTTGACTAGCATCTTCAAGTAAGCCACATTCGATAGCTCGTCCCCAAACGCTTGCGTCTATGCTATATTTTTTAGCTGCATTGGAAACGGGGATGCCTTTGGTTTTTGCATAGGCGATTTCCTCGTCGCGAGTCAAGCCCCACTCACGTACGGGAGCGATAATTTTCATATCTGGAGCTAATGCACCGAGTGTAATGTCGAAGCGGACTTGGTCGTTTCCTCTTCCCGTGCAACCATGAACTAAGCTTGTTGCGCCTTCTTTTTCGGCGATTTCAACCATCTTTTTGGCGATTAATGGTCTGGATAGGCTTGTACTGATAGGGTATTTGCCTTCGTAGAGTGCGTTGGCTTTGATTGCTGGGAAAATGTATTCTTTAGCGAACTCGTCTTTGGCGTCGATTGAGAAATGTTTGATGACGCCGAGTTTTTTGGCTTTTTCCTCAGCCGCTTGGATATCTTCTTGTTGGCCAACGTCAACGGTTACTGTTATTACTTGTGCGTTACATTTTTCTTGGAGGTATTTGATTAACACGGATGTGTCTAATCCGCCTGAGTACGCTAATACAAATTTATCGTTTATTTGTTTGCTCCCCCATTTTTTATTATAAATTGTTTCCCTTACCTTGAGCGCTGTATTTTTAAACCTTGTGACTTTTTTGTTACTTAACAAGCTTTAAATGTCCCATTTGATACATTCACAGAACGCCATGACTGTAGCTCAAAACGTCAGAAGTCACCTGCGAAATAAACCCTACCTACTCGAAGCCCTGGAAAAGGGCATTGTTAATCTAAGCGAGCTATCGAGGCAAATCCAGAAGGAACTAAAAACCAGCGATACCAGCGCCATAAAAGCTGCTCTGCGTCGATACTCAGAAGAACTGCAAAAGCATAAGCAGAAAAGGGAGGAAAAAGTTCTCCAACTCCTCAAACGCAGTAACATAGCTGTTTACGACCGAAAATCTGTCATTATAACAAGCAAAGAATTGCCCTCACAAACAGGCATGAAGGTTGACTTAATGGGCAAATTTGTTTACTTGCTTGACCGGAGCGACTTGCCGGAACGCATATCAACACTAGTCAAACATGACAATTGCACTATGATTGTTGTTCACTCACCTGAGGAATTGGAAGCTACTCCTGGAGTTGTCGCGTTCCTAGCAACCCTGTTAGCTGAGCAAAACGTAAACATTATCGAATTCATTTCCTGTTGGACAGAAACCATCATGGTGGTCGAGAAAAAAGATAGCCTCAAAACATACGAGGTTCTGTCGAACTTGGTGGGTTAAGAGGAAGTTTAGACGCAGTAAAATTAATAATGTTATAGTCAGTATTTCGTGTAATCTGGAAAGGCACTTGCAAGTGGAGACGCAAAAAGACATGTCACATCAAGAATGCATAAACTGCAAAACAACGTACGATATTGATGAGATAGTTTACTTCTGCAAAAAATGCGGAGATATTTTAGAGATAAAGTTTGATTTCAAAGAGTTAACCGAAAAACTCAAAGAAAGCGGCTGGATGAGCAAACCGCTCTCAGTGTGGCGTTACCGAGATTTCATGCCTATTCACGAAACCACAAAAGTTGTCACTCTAAACGAAGGCGGTACAGGGTTGCATCGCTCGGAACGCTTGGGTGCAGAACTTGGACTTAAAAATCTCTATGTTAAAAATGAGGGTGAAAACCCCACAGGCAGCTTCAAAGACAGAGGTATGACGGTTGGCGTAACAAAAGCCGTTGAGCTTGGGGCAAGGCACGTCATTTGTGCTTCAACAGGCAACACCTCAGCCAGCTTAGCCGCCTACGCTGCAAGAGCAGGCATAAAATGCACAGTTTTGATTCCCTCCGGAAAAATTGCGTATGGCAAACTCTCACAAGCAATGATTCATGGCGCCAAAGTCCTCCAAGTCAGAGGTAACTTTGATGAAGCCTTAGAGTTTGTTTTGAAGCTTGCCGAGAAACACAAAAGCATCTACCTGTTAAACTCAATTAATCCTTTCCGTATTGAAGGGCAAAAGTCATTAGGCTATGAAATTTGTGAGCAACTAAACAATGATGCTCCAGATCGTATAATCGTCCCAGTTGGTAACGCTGGAAACATAAGCGCTATCTGGAAAGGTTTAACTGAATTCTACCAACTCGGCTACATAAAAACGCTGCCCAAAATGACGGGTATTCAAGCAGCGGGCTCTGCCCCCATTGTTCAAGCGATTAAAACCAACAGCGACAAAATCATCCCAGTCGCAAACCCAGAAACAGTAGCAACTGCTATTAGAATTGGTGCACCAGTAAGCTGGAAGAAAGCTGTCAACGCCATCCATGAATCTCAGGGTACAGCAGAAACTGTTACCGACGAGGAAATCTTGGATGCTCAAAAAATCCTCGCGCGAATCGAAGGGATCTTTGTCGAGCCAGCAAGTGCCTCATCCATCGCTGGCTTAAAGAAACTAGTTAAAAACGGGGTTATCTGCAAGGATGAGCGGGTTGTCTGCGTTACCACTGGGCATGGACTCAAGGACCCTGATACTGCGGTTAAGATGAGTGAGAAACCAATTGAAGTTGACGCAGATATCTCATCAATCGAAGATGCTTTGGGCTTAAAAAAACAAGTAATTCTTGCACGGTGATCTGATATGAGGATTATTTTAGTTGGTTATGGCGTAGTCGGAAAGGGCGTAACTACTATACTTGCTCGCAGATATGTCGAAAAAGTTAAAGATTATGGATTTAACCCAAAAATTGTTGCCATCGCCGACATAGACGGCGCAGTCATTAACCCAAGAGGTCTAAGCCCTGAAAAACTCGAAGTGATTAAGCAACGGGGTTACCCGATATCTGCAGACCCAGATTTTGGGCGCCCAGGAATACCAGCGTTGGATGTTATCGAGTCGGTTGAAGCAGAAGTGGTCGTTGAAGTCACGCCGGTTAACATAAAAAACGCTGAGCCAGCAATATCCCACATTACTAAAGCGTTCAAAACAGGTAAACACGTTGTAACAACCAACAAGGGACCATTAGCCTTAGCCATGCCAGCACTTACAGAACTCGCTGAGTACAACAATGTTTACCTGCGTTTTAGCGGCACAGTCGGTGGTGGAACACCCATGTTAGAGTTCGCCAAACGATGCCTCGCAGGAGACAAAATCCTTGCCATTCGAGGAATACTAAACGGCACAACTAACTATATCTTAACTGAAATGGCTCAAAACCGCGTTACCTTCCAAGATGCCCTTATGAATGCCCAGAAGCTTGGTTATGCCGAAAGAGAGCCATCTATGGACATTGACGGATTTGATACAGCATGCAAAGTAGTTATCCTAGGAAATTGGATATTGAACAAGAAAATAACCCTAAAAGATGTAGATAGAAATGGTATTCGAGAAGTATCTTTGGAGGCGCTTGATGAAGCTTCAAAGAGAGGCAACACAATAAAGCTCATCGGCTCCATAGACGGCGACAAAGCAACAGTGAAGCCAACGGAAATACCGAAAAACAATCCTTTATGTGTCAGCGGAGTCCTAAACGCTATAACCTTCTCAACCGAATTTGCAGGTGAACAAACACTCGTCGGCAGAGGTGCAGGGGGTATTGAAACTGCAAGTGCAGTTTTAAGAGACCTCTTAGACATAAGACATAAGTTAGCAAACAGAATGCTAAATAATAACTCGGAGTCATAAAAATGAAGTTAGTAATGAAGTTCGGGGGCACCAGCGTTGGCACAGGCGAAAACATACGCCATGTTGCAGGTTTAGTTACCAAGTACGCCAAGAAGGATTGCAGCGTAGTGGTTGTTGTTTCCGCTTTGGCAGGCGTAACAAACAACCTTATTGAAGTTGCTTGTCAAGCCAAAAAGAGCAACGAAAAAGCCATCCAAGACTTTACCAAAGAACTGCTTAAAAAACATATAGACGCTATTTCAACAGCCATAACTAGCAAGCAAATCCAAAAAGACGTTATACAAATAACCGAAAAAACTATCGGGGAACTTGAAAAAGTCTTAACAGGCATATGCTACGTTGGCGAGTTGACGCCAAAATCCAAAGACTTTGTTGTTTCCTTTGGGGAGCGGTTATCTGCACCTATCATTTGGGGAGCTATAAAAGACCATAAAGCCGAGTCTCAATGCTTCACAGGCAAGGAAGCTGGAATTGTAACGGATTCAAATTTTGGTGAAGCAGACCCGCTCATGAACTTCACCACCCATTTAGTTCGCGAACGATTGGAACCATTGCTTGAGAAGAAAGTTATTCCTGTTGTTACAGGTTTTATTGCTGCAAACCAGGATGGTATTGTCACAACTGTTGGTCGAGGGGGCTCTGATTATACTGCAGCCATATTAGGTATGGCGTTGAAAGTTGATGAGGTCTGGATATGGACAGACGTCGACGGAATAATGACTACCGATCCCAAAATCGTTTCCTCTGCAAAGATGCTCCCGCAACTCAGTTATCAAGAAGCCGCGGAAATGGCCATTTTCGGGGCAAAAGCAATGCATCCCCGCGCATTAGGACCAGCCATCAGAGAAAATATTCCCGTGAGAATACGCAGTATCTTCCACCCTGAAAATCCTGGTACACTAATAACTAAAGAACCTAACGCCGAAGTTACAGAAGCAGTAAAGGCAGTTGCAATGATTAAAGACGTGGCCATGCTAAACGTTAACGGTGCAGGCATGGTAGGTGCACCAGGTAGCTACGCAAAAGTCTTCGACGTCCTTGGAAAAAACAACATCAACGTCATGATGATATCAACCGCAGCTTCAGAAGCAAACATCTCTATGATAATTAAACGTGGTTTGTTAGGCAGAGCAATCAGCAACCTAGAAAATCGCTTTATTGGAGCGAGGCGGTATAGTCAACGAAGTTTCGGCAGAAGACGATGTTGCAGTTATCGCGGTTATGGGCGCAAACATGAAAGGAACTCTGGGCGTTGCATCGAAGATCTTCTCAGTCGTAGCCAAGAAAGGCATAAACATCCGTATGATCGCACAAGGCAGCTCAGAACTAAACATTTCATTCGTAGTCAAAGAGAAAGATGGAGTAGCCGTAGTCAGAGCGATACACGAAGCCTTCAATTTAGACAAAAATTAAATCTGTATCTCAAATCGTTTCCATTTTTTTGTTAAGATTAATTAACTGTTACGAATTAACAAACTAACCAGAGAACAGGGGTTCTATGGAAACAAAATCCAAAAAATTTTATTTCCAAGAGATTGATTGGATAATCAGCTTTCCCAACACTGGAAATGAAGGAAGAAAATACCTTTTCTACACCGTGCAATTTTTTGATAGAAGAAATAGACAGATTAAACTACAAGCCATTTTAGCAGATGTTGTAGACAGCCCAATGTTTGAAAATGGGTACCCTCACACAGTTGGTTTTTTTAGGGACTCAGTGGATAAAGAAGGCAATTTTGAAGCTAATTATTTGGAGTTAAGAATCGTCGGGTCTATCGAGGAGTTTTGGAAGTTTCTGAACGATCTGAACATCTAAGGCGGCAAAGTCAAAATCATGTTTACTGAATATTCATCGGATGATTTAACCGTAAATCCTTTGTTACCGCACAGATTAAGCATCTTTGAATTTTCGGGACTTACATCACTATAAATGGTTTCTAATTTTAAGTCCTTACCAATGTCGATGATGTAGTCCACAAGCTTTGAACCTAACCCTAAACCATGCCACGAATCGCTCACCATAACTGCGAATTCCCCATTATTTCTATCAGCATCAAAAATCAACCTCACAACACCGATAAGACTGCTATCCTCAAGTTGGGCTACTATAGCAATTTCCCTGTCATAATCAAGATTGCAGTACCTAGACAACGTATCATGGGACATTTCCTTGATAGTCTCAAAAAACCTGAACCGAACGCTCTGAACGGATAAGGATTTGAAGAGGGCATTGAAGCGGTTTTCATCCTCAGGCTTTATCGGTCGAAGAGTCACTTTCACTCCATTTTTCAGGGTTCGTTTTGTAACGTATTTTATTGGGTAGGGTGCAATGACAAGATTTTCGGGATGTTCAGCCCCTTGGCGTAAAAACCTCGTCAAATCCAACACTATTTGGGCATCAACCGCACAGGCTTTGCTGTCCTTGATAACTACGGGGTTTATGTCAATTTTTTTTATCTCTGGAAAATCACTTATAAGCTGAGAAAATCTAATTATGATTTCTTCAATTGACCCAGTTTCAATGTTAGCACATGCGTCTTTGCAATATTGAAGTGCTTTGGTGTTTTGCATAATTTGTCTTGCAAGAACTTGATTTAGGGGTGGAAAACCAACACTTAGCTCTCTGTCTTTTTCTATTAAAATTCCTCCTGTTCCCAGGCATATTATTGGACCAAACTGGGGGTCTTTTCTTGATCCTAAAAACAGTTGGCAAGGGGAATTGTGAATTTTTGGTTGTATTGCTACTCCTATAAATTCAGTTGTTTTAGTGAGTATATCGGTGTCTTTAACCATCTGGTTGAACTGAAAGCATAGCTGGTCAGAAGAAAAAGCGTCAAAAGCAACGTTTTGGTTTTCGCCTTTATTGCTATTCTGTGGATTTAGGGTTTTTATTACTACTGGGTAACCGAGTTGCGACGCAAAAGTTGTTGTTTCTTCGGCGGTTTTAGCGATAAGCGTTTTTACGGTAGGTATCTTGTAGGCTTCTAAAAACTGAAAAGATTCAGATAAATTTAGGCTTTTTCTGCCTTCACAAAATGCACGACGCAATATTGCTCTAAGTTGTGTTGGTTTAGCTTGGTCTAAGGGGATATCTTCAGGTGTTTGATAGAGCAGATCTAAGTTTTGTGTACGTGTATAGATGTTCATGAATGTTCTTACAGCTTCTTGGGGGCTTCGGAACGCTGGGACACCGTTTCTATGTAATGTTCTTCTTGCTTCTTGGCATTGGGGGTCTTCGCCCATTAAGCAAACGAAGATATTTTTTCTTGTTTGTTTAGCTGAATCTACAATTAAATTGGCTAAAGTATGCGGGTCTGTTAAGCCTGTGGATGCATAAATCACAAGAAGGCTGCTGTTTGCTTCGTCGTTAATGCAAGTTTGTATTACTTTTCTATATCTTTCAGGGGTTGCTTCTTCGAGAAGATCAATAGGGTTCGTTATGGCACAATAGTAAGGTAAAATGGTTTTCAGAGCTTGAACATTAGATTCGGTTATTTCTGCTAGTTTTCCGCTCCGCCTGTTTATTTGGTCCAGAGCCATTAAAGCTGGTCCCCCAGCGTTTGTTATTATGGTTAAGTCTGGGACCGTTGGGCTTGGCTGCATTGAAAGAGTTTTAGCGCAATCAAAAAGTCCGTTAATGGTTTCAACCCGAACTACGCCACTTCTTCTAAAGGCTGCGTCAAAAATAGCTTCTTTGAGTTGGCTGGTATCTGAATTTGAAAGATTTTGGTTTTCATTAGTCCTGTTGGGCTTAACTATGATGATGGGTTTTGTTTTTGCGAAACCTCTAGCGGCACTCATGAAGTTTCGTGCGTTTTTTATGGATTCAACATAGAGCATTATAATGCGTGTTTGGGGGTCATTTCCAAAGTATTCGATCAGATCGCCGATGTTAACATCAATTGTCTGGCCCATTGAGACAATTGCGCTAAGTCCCACCTGTGTTTCCAGCGACCAATCGAGGGCAGATCCGCAGAATGCTCCACTTTGCGATATGAAGGCTATTTTTCCAGGCATTGCTTTCTTTTCTGCAAAGGTTGCGTATAGATTTGAATTTGGTCTTATAATGCCAAAACTGTTTGGTCCTATGATCCGCATGCTATAGGTTTTTTTGCAGTCAAGGATTCTCTTTGAGAGGTCTTGGCCGATTTTGTCACATTCATTAAACCCAGCTGAAACAATGACTGCGTTTAAAACGCCTGTCATTCCGCATTCTTCCAAAATCTGGGGAACCGTGTGGGCAGGGGTTGCTATGATTGCAAGGTCTACTTTGGAGGGCACGCGGTCTATGCTTGGATACGCGGTGAGTCCCTGAACGGTTTGCCTAAAAGGGTTGACAGCAAAAATCTTTCCCTGATAATCTCCGATAAGGTTGCGCAGAATTCTGTTTCCTATAGAATCAACTCTTTCGCTAGCCCCAATAACAGCGATGGCTTGGGGGCAGAAAAACGCTTTAAGATTTCCCATAACGCATTGATCCCAATAGTTAGTTGGAAATTTTGGGAAATAGGTTAGGTCAAATCTACTTTCACTACGTGGGTTGAGCATGAGATGCATGGGTCATAAGCGCGCACGAGCATTTCCAGTGCAAGCTCGATTTCTTTTTGTGGTTTATTTACAATCTGTGGTAGCAGCGCTTTCATGTCCAGTGAAATGTTGCCGTGGTTTTGGTTGGTTGGGATTACACAATTACCTTTGATGCATACGCCTTTATCGTTGTAGCTGTAATCATGGAACAGTATTCCTCTGGGCACTTCGATTGCTCCAACGCCGCTACCTGCCTTCACTTTTATGTTTGGATTATTATAGTCTGGCTGTGTTTTAAGTCCCGCCGCTTCAAGTTCATTTATGAGGCGTATCGAGTCTTCAACGCTATGAACCGTTTCAACTAACTGGGCAATACTATTCATGAATGGGTTGTAACATATTGGTTTGAGATCAAACATTTCTGCAACTTTTTGAGCCAAGGGTGATAATTTGTTGTAATTGATGTTTAGCCTAGCTAAGGCACCCACCATATAGGAGTCGCGGGCGTGTTTTGCCCATTTAGCGGTTGATTGGGGAACAACGTATTCGTTCGTGTATGTGAGATATTCTTTGGCTGGTGCTGCGCCAGTGTCAGTTGAATCTATTTCGCCATCGTAGAGCGCATATTCATTAGGATTTGTTAACGCTATGAATTCTGTTTCTCTCTCGAAACTTGGAAAATTACCTGCTAAACTTTTAAACAAACCTGCAACTGCTTGAAGGTTCGGAACAGAGTCCTGAAGGTTCCGTCTCATAACCGCTAATTCCCTCATTGAGGGGATTTTTGAGAAACCGCCTGGAATCAGTCTTTGAGGATGGGTGGTTCTGCCGCAAAGAAGGTTTGACATTTCGTTTGCGGTTCGGTGGAGTTGGAGGACAATTTTGACTTCAGCCAGATTTGTCGAGGCAAGGGGGATAACTGAGCCTACTCCCATTAAGTCGGGTAGAACCAGAAAGCCCAAGTGCAGGATGTGGCTTTGCATGTTTTCCGCATGTAGCGCTAACTTTCGCAGTTTTAGGTCCTGTTCACTTAATGGTATACCTAAGGCTGCTTCGGTGGCTTTCAATGAAGCAAGAGTGTGGCCTATTGAGCAGATACCGCATATGCGTGATGTGATATGGTGCAGTTCGTTCCAGGATCTTCCCACAACCATGGCTTCGAAGAATCGTGGTGCCTCAGGGATGCTCCACTCACATTTTTCTATTGCACCATTCCTAATGGATACATTGATGTTTCCGTGCCCCTCAACCCTTGTTATGTGATGGACATTTACATCGACATTTTTAGATTCAGTCATCTTTTTGCCTCCTGCCAACCAAAATATAACCTAAACTTAGCTATTGCATCATCAACTGTTTGACCGTACTTTATCAGAACTTCCTTTTGGGAATTCTCGTTTGGATTATCCACTAACCCACGGCAACCCCAACAGATTGTTCCTTCGTTAACGCAGCACGAGTTGCAGCCAGCTCTAGTTACTGTTCCAACGCAGTATTGGCCACGTTCAAAAGCGCAGACATTCTCGTTTTTCTTGCATTCAACGCAAACAGGATAGGTGGCTGTTTCAGGCTTCTTTCCCAACAGGAGCGATTTGACCACTTGCAAGAAATCTTCTCGGTCAATTGGACACCCATAAACATATGCATCTACAGGGATTACAGCGTCGATGGGTCTTGCTGCATAGGAGTCAAAGAGTCTCGCGTTTTCACCGTACACCATTTGTTTAACTGCGTCTAAATCCTTATAGTTTCTTAGAGAATTGATACCGCCGATTGCAGCGCAGGAGCCAATTGCGACAACGATTTTGGCGTTTTTCCTTATTTGCTTAAGCCTATCCTCGTCTTGTAGTCTGGTGCACGAGCCTTCAACAAACGCGATATCATATTTGTCACTTTGTTCTTTCATTACTTCCCTGAATGTTACGACTTCAACTTGACCCAGAAGAGCCAATAGGTCCTCTTCAAGGTTTGCGATTTGTAGTTGGTCTCCTTCACAGCCAGCAAAATCGAAAAATGCTACTTTAGGTTTCATATTATAGCGCCTCCGGCACGCCTTTTATTTTTGCATAATTAAATACAGGTCCGTCTTTGCAGACGTATATTTGGTTGATTTGGCAGTGTCCGCATTTTCCGACTCCACATTTCATTCGGCGTTCAAGCGACATTATAATGTGGTCATCGGGGACCATTTTTTTCTTGAGGTCGGCGATTACGAATTTATACATGACAGGGGGCCCACAGAGTATGGCAAGGGTTTGTTCAGGGTCGAAGGATATTTGAGGAATAAGGGTTGTTATCACGCCAATATTGCCTGTCCAAATCTCATTTTCAGGGCACCAATTAACGGTTGACCTAAACTCGACGTCATCTCGGGAAGCTAAAGCAATCATTTCTTCGCTAAAAAGCAGCTCCTTTGGTTCCTTGCATCCATACAACAGATAGACTTTTCCGTAGTCCTTTCGGTTATCAAGCACATAATTGAAAAGCGATCTTAGCGGGGCAATTCCTAAACCGCCTGCGATGAACATGAGATCTTTACTCTTCAAGGAATCAACATCAAAGCCGTTACCAAATGGTCCTCGGATTCCTACTTTGTCGCCTTCATTGAGTTTGTGTAGTCTATTAGTGACGTTTCCAAGCTTGCGGACGCAGATTTCAAACGTGCCCTTCTTTGTTGGTGAAGAAGACAACGAAATTGGCGCTTCTCCTATGCCGAACGCTGAGACTTCGACAAACTGGCCTGGTTTATGATTGAGATCTGAGCCGTCGTCTAATTTGATTTCAAATAGAGTTTCAAGGGCAGTCATCGGAGTCTTTTTGACTATAGATGCAAGTTTGGGTACGAAGTTAATGTTTTCTTCCGTTTGGATGTTTATGTCTGGTGCAGCACTGGCTGTAATTTGGCCCCCGCTGTTTTGCATTTCATGGTACATATCGTTGAATAAATCGACAGGGTTGGCTATGTTGGGGAGACAGTTAGACGAGCACCGGCCGCAGCCGACACAGGAGACGAAGCCGAAGCGGTCAAAAAGGTATTTGCCTTTTTTGAAATAACGATGGCGGTACCTAGTTGGTCTTGTGGCACGGAAGTTTTCTCCTGAAGCAATCTTTGCGAAGTCTTCGAGTAAACAGCCATCCCAAGTGCGGATTCTTTCGCCTGCCTCTAAAGTTAAGTCTGGATTATCTTTAACGTCAAAACAGTAGCAAGTAGGACAGACAAGAACGCATGAGCCGCAAGCGAGACATTTTTCAGAGTGTTTTTCCCAAAATCCGCTTTTTACATAGCTATCTTTGAGAAGTTCAGGAATTAGTTCAGGGGAAAAATCGAGGTTTTGTTGTGAGAGGTTCATGATTTCCCTTTTTTTCTGTCCTGCAACTTGTGTGTCGCGTGCCAATGCTGTGGTTACGTTTTTTGCGTATTTGGAGAGTAATTCTTCTCCTTTTTGGGATCCGACGTTTATTACGTATCTGTTGCCTAAGTCGGTTAGCATAAGATCGTAGCCGTAGTCAACGGAAGAAGCGCCCATGAATGAAGAGAAATTCCATTTTGACAGTTTTTGGATGTTAACACCAATAATTATTGATGACTCACGTTTCTTGAAGTAGTAGGGGTCTGATTTTGTTTCCCTAAAGATTTCGTCCATATGAAGCAATGCAACGATGTCGTATGGGTGGACACCTATTATCACCATAGGTTTTGTTTCGTCTGGTTTTTTAGCGGAAAATCCACCCGATAAGGCGTAGGTGAATAATGTTTCTCGCTGGGGGAAAAAATATTTTTTTGGAGGCAACAAAGTGACATCGTATTCCAGTCGTAGTTCATCAGCTGTTTCCAGTGGTGCAAAAGCAAACTTGTTGCCTTTGGATTTCACTCCAATAACATTCAAAGAATCATCTTTGATCAAGTTATTTACGAAATCGTCAAAATCAGACTTAGCAATGATCTTCATGACCATTCTCCCAAATTCTTATTCAGAGATAATATAAAATGGTGAAGAAGGCAATTTATTGTTTGTGTATTAAAAGCTAAATCAATCAGTTTAATAAGATGAGCTAAAAATTGGGACTTAAAACTTTTTTTTTGATGCAGATATCTAAGAACTGTGGAAGTTTTCAAATTGCGTTTTCTAGTTGCTTTGTTTCCACAAAAAATCGTCAGAGGTTTGCTTTCTATCGAATCGTTCGATTACTTCGATGTAATGGTCGTGTACTATAAGAATTAAACAGAAGTAATCGCAGTAGTGTTTGCAGAAAACCGCCAATTTAGCCAGGAAATCTATAAGGTTGTTTCTGATGCCGTGGGGTTCAAGCATTATTTTCCGCCTATTGTTTGTCATTTGAGGCAGAAGAAAATCTGGTTTATAGGTAACATTGGATTTTCTTTTTAAAGGCAAAATTCCATGAACTCATAATTGAAAATTACCTGTTTATGGTACAGAAAGTCACAGACGTCGAGTTCTAGCGCTGAGAAGACTCCAGGATCGATACGTTCGCCGACTCTGTTGTAATTGTAAACCATGGTTAAGTGGTTGGTTGATTATTGCTTTAATTGTTTTTTCAGAATAATTAGCTCAAAGAAACATATTGGCTATATTTAGAATTGAACAAGAGGGTTTATTTAGTTTCTTTTACCTAAACTTGTTTGGTTTTAAGAAATGCAAAAAATTGTTTTTGGTTTCGAAGAAGAAGATGAAGATTGCGACTGCGATTGCGACGATTGCGAAGACGAAGAAGAATAGGTACTCTCAAGAAGAAAGCTATCTGTGTAGTCCTGTCAACATCGAACTATAAACTTCTTTTTTCTTCAGTCTAAATTGTTCTTTTTGCACCACAGTTAGGGCAGATAGTTAAGGTTTGGTCCATGAGTCCTTGGCAGTACTTACAAGGAATCATAACTACAGTGCGAATTACCTCTTTTTGTACTGTCGCCACTTGAGCTTGCACTGTTGGCGTTATAACTTGGATTTCATACGTTTCCGTTGTCCTGTCGGGTCTGCCATCTACGGATAGGACACCTTTTATGGTCCATGTCACTCGTCGATCCACACCCGCATACGTTGGTCTTACACCTGCTGGAATGTTAATGCTGATTGGTACGCTTCGATTTTCGCCGTTGGTGAAGTGTGTTGGTCCACTAAGTGCTGGTTTTGCGCTGTAAATAACGATCGACTCATCCACGACTCGAGGAATCGATCTTTTGAGGGCGGCATCATAGACCAGTTTAATGACCTTAGCTTGTTCAACACAAGTAATTTCGCATCGAATTTCTGTGGTTTCAAAATCCTCTTTGGAATTAATGTTGAGGCTTCCTTGAAGATTATCTCCTAACGCAACCGAGTAGTTGTTAACTCTTAATTGGACAATGGCGTCAGGAGCAGTTAATTTGTTTGTGAATTTTTTTAGAAACCCCATCAGTAACACCTTGCATTGATAACGTGTTTATTTGAATTCGCGCTTTTAAGATTTGTGAATAAACCTTCAATCTTTACAAAGATAGTGAATTAATCTTTCTTTAGAAGAAGAAAATCGTTTTTCCATAATAATTTTGTTGATTTTAGAGTCTTGAATTGATTGTTGTTGTGGGTTTTTCTACGGAATTTTTTTGTGGGGTTGTTTTTTGGGTTGGATTTTTGAGTTGGGTTGGTTTGGAGACTTTGTTGGTTGTATTTGTTGAATTGTAGCCACAACCTCTTAGTGAACCGTTACTTTCTGGCACGTTGTGATCAAGACCACGTTTTTCTTGGGTTAACCAGCCAGTACAAGTTTAGGCAAGGTCTTTCATAAAGTCAGCAATAGCGAAAATCTTTAAAAAACATGTGTTGTAGATCAATTCTATTGTACGATGTTAGCGGAAGCAATTGGTTATCTAATAAAAGAAAAGCAGATTTTGGTGTGATTGTTGCAACTATAGTGCATTGTACAGTTGCAGCAGCAACAGCAGCAGCAACTTCTCCTCATTGCATGAATGCACCTTAAATATCTCATCAAATTTTTCTTTTGCAATTTGGAATGTTTCCTTTTTGATTACTGCGAATTTTAAATTTCAGCGCTAAAATCTTCAATGCACTATTCAACGATAAAGTACCTGAAAAATCCTCGAGGAGCCTTCCTGCCCTTAAAATAGTTGCGGAAAAAAGATGGAGAAATAGAAGAGATCTTGCGTCAATCTACATCTTAAACGAATTACCCAACTTTCCAACGATTGGGAATCGATTTAACAAAGTTTTAATGATCACAGTTTGTTGTTGTGTTAAGCCATCCACATACCCTTAAAGCGGTAACTAGGATAGTTTTCTTTATTGGTGTTCTAATTGGAGAAGTCTAAACAGAAGTACCTTTCTTTCATAAAGTTGGGTTCTGCTGGGTCAGGAAAGTTGTATGCTGAAATAATGAAGTGGAAAGAAAAACCGATTGGCGGCATTAAGCTTGAGGAAGCGTATCAGGTGTTTGGCAAATGGGACTTTGCTGTTCTGTTTGAGGCAGATACAAACGAGAATGCACTGCATTTCGTTGGTGACATTGTGAGGCCTATCGAAGGCGTGGTAGCTATGAGGACAATTCCAATTGCTCCTCTTAGAAGTTGGAGTTAAACCAGCTTCCTTTTAAACTTCAAGTTGTACTTCCCATGTTACCGTGCTTTCATTAGGTTTCGAGAAAAAACTCTTGTGGTATCTTGGAATTCATGATAAGAGGGATTTAGATGAATGAAGACAAAAAGCGAATTCTTGTAATAGATGACGACGTAAGTATCCTGAGGGTTTTTAAAAATATTTTAGAGAAAGAAGGATACTTAGTCGAGACAGCGGAAACTGGCAAAGATGCCTTGGAAAAAATTAATAACGAAAAATTTGATGTTTGTCTAGTTGATGTAAGGCTTCCCGACATGGATGGAACTGATCTTCTTCTGAATATGACAAATGATTCTCGGACAATTAAAATTATCATCACAGGTTTCTCCACTGATGAAGTTGGCAAAAAAGCCGCCGATTATGGAGCAGACGACTTTTTGGTTAAACCAGTCAAAGCTGAAGAGCTCATTGCTACGGTGCGCGACAGGTTAGTTATAAAAGAACAGGAAAGCTAAGTATCGTACAAAGCAATTTTCCTCAGTTTAAGATTTTAGTTCGACAGATTCAATTAATAGCGAGTCAATTATTCTTCCAGTTGTTGTTCCAGAAGAAAAAAATAAACCAACCACTGGTGCCTCTTATTCAAACCAAACTGTTAGTCACAACGACAACCAATAAACCGCAACATAGTGTCATGGACAATAGTAAAAATATCCAGACGCTCCACTTCTAAAAGAAGTAGTTTAATTTACTAACCTTTAGGCTTCTCAGACTTAACGTAGACTTCAACTTTTATTGGAGAAGCCGCATGTCCAAGTAACTCTGATAAAGCCCCGGTCCACTGTGCTTTTGAGTCAGCCGTAAAACCAACGGTCTGTGAAATGCCTCGCCATAGCAGTGCTTTATCGTAGTCTTTGGCGTCTTGTGGCATGAACTCAAAAATCGATCTGCTCGCAACGATAACTATTTTTTTCTTCATTCGCGAAATGGCAACGTTAATTCGGTTCAAGTTAAGCAGAAAGTCGCTTTCGCTACGAACATAGTCGGGGTCGCTCACTGTAGTGGAAATTATGATCAAGTCTGCTTCGCCGCCTTGGTAGCGTTCAACGGTGTCAATTCGGGCGTTTTCGCAGCCCTCCGACAACATGTTCTTCAGCAAGCCTTTCTGGGCATTATGCGGAGTTATAACACCTATACCCTCAGATTTCACGTTACGAACCAACGCCTCAACAATAGACGCCTCAACAAGGTTTGACTGGAAACTCTCCGCTTCATCATGCACAATCAGCACAAAGACGTTTTCTGGCTCCAAAACAACTCCTAAACCATCAGTCTTAGGTTTCAATGTTGCTAACTTGTGTTTCTGGTCTGATCGAAAATCAATCTTGTCTTTTTCATACACCCATTCCCGCAAAAACTCAGCTACAACCGAGTGGCACCTGTGGCTTTCGCACAATCGCTCTGCCGGTATATCTGCGGGATGTTTGCAGCTTATTCGTTCAATTCCGAGGTCTTCTTGGCGCAATAGGCGAAGGAAATCCATAGCTGAGAGGAAGGATGCCATTTCTTCGAGTGTTCGGCGGTCTTCTTTTTCCCAGTTGTGTGCTTGAATTGGTGGCAACTGGCGATGATCTCCCGCCACGAGAATCTGTGAGCCTTTAGTTAGGAATGAGCCTGAAAGAATGAGTTCGGGGAGACGCATCGTGCTAGCCTCATCTACTACGAGTAAGTCAAAGAAGCCTTCCCCCCAAGGAGGTTCTGAATCGCCGATTTTCTTCATTAACCCGTACAAGCCTGGAGGAGTGACGCATAAAATCAAAGGATCTGAACCCGAAGCTGCGGGAGTTAATGTTGCTTGGTTCATTAAGCTATCCGTGAGTTCCTGAACGGTTGCTTCGTCCTCGTTGTAGTTAACGTAGGTCACGCCGTCGATGGGCTTGGCGGAAGAAGTGGAGCTGCTCAAAACCCTGTAAATATGTAGGTCTTTTAGGTCTTTGCCGCCTTCTTTGCAGTATTCTTGCCAGCAGCGTGCGAGTTTGCTAACGAACTCTTGGATTGCTTTGTGGGTTGGTGCAACCATCAAAACTCGGCACCTGCCATTGGCTCTGTGTGCAGCGACATGAGCTAAAACCGCCAGTTGCAAGGTCTCAGTCTTTCCGGTTCCAGGCGGACCCTGCAACATAACAATCTGTTCTTTCCCAAAAACCCGTTCAATGAATCGTTGCTGCTCAGCTTTAGGCGAAAACCTTCTGCCTTCAACCCAACGGAAAAACGGCAAAGCTGTATCCCTATCCAAAGCTTTGTGTAAAGAAGCCTCCGATTTGCCAGCTAAAAAGCCTGCCAACAAACCGTAAAGCACATTGTTGCCGGCATAATCAAGGCACTTAGCAGCTCTATCGGAAATAATGTCATCTGCCAACTCATCTAATATGTATATCCTTCCAACTTCGAAGATCTGCATGTACTTGTTTTTTGTCTTCTCAGGGTCAGTAGTTGGGAGATTATGCCAGGCACTGTATTTTCTGCCTTTGCCGCTGGGCCAACTAACCACATTAATGACTAACTCACCTTTTCGAACGTCAACATTTTCGACTATAGCTCGGGCAGATTTTTCTACTTCGGACGGAGAGCGTTTCTGAGATTCCTCAAACTGCCCCTGCTCATTGCGTCTAAGTTCGGTGACAACCATCCAATCGCCCGAACTTGACCCATCCCCGCCCTTAACTCTGCAAGCGTTAGCTACACAATCAGCCTTGGGCAGTCCAATACCTTCATAGACAAGTTTTCCGCGAACTACAAAATCTTTCTCAGATTCAGTGATGCATGTGCATTCAAAAATCAGAGACCTGCCGGAAGCCACGCGCTGGTAGGGAAGCAAAGCGTAGTGTTGATACATTTCTTGTCGCTTAGAAAAATACTCTAAATCTAAGAATTCTCTACAACCACGCTCAAGTGTTGAAGTGCCCAATGAAAATGTTGCAATTGTGGGGACAGGAATCGGTTTCTTGCCCAACCGCCTGTTACGAATCGTTAATGATCGTTCAATATGTTCAAGAGCCATGCAGAGCTTTAGGCCCATGAGGTTTAGTTCTTCGTCAGTAATTCGCCTTGTCTTTTGTACATAATCGCACCATTTATGCTTCTCGAGCAAAACTTTAGTCGTATAATTATCTAAACGTCCTTTGGCAGCCCACAGGTATTCAATGGGTATTTGGTTGCCGAATCGAGCGCGAGCGGGGTAATATCCATCTTTGTGTCCATATCCATCTTCAAGAAAATTGATTGATCCATCAGGATTTCTTTTGTAGGGAAGTGAATAATTAAACAGTCCATCACGAAAAACTAAACGTAAGTCAACCGTTGAGCCGTCTTTGCGGGTTGCCGACCACGCCTTATTTTCAAAAAAACTTGATTGCTCAAGAATTGGTAAAAGCCCAGTACTGTGAAACTTTAGAGCTTTTCTATGCACTACTTCATCTTGGAGAACTGAAAACATCGGTTGATCGATGGCTTGTCTTAAGCCTAAAAGGTCTCTGATAGCCATTGCACTTAGCAGGGTTGGCTGGCGGCGTACTGCTTCCATCAGTATGTCGCGTTCACTTCGACTGAAGAAGTAAAGATGGATCGGGGCTTCATGGGGGCTGCCTACTTCGATTGCTATTTTTGTAATGGCTTGTGTGAGGTCTTGGAAGAATGCTTCCAGCAGTTTCTTTTCTTCGTCTAAACATTCTTTTCGGTCATCTGGGAGACTGGCGATGACATTTGATATTGCCAAAGGTTCGCCCTTATAGCGTGTGCAATCCACTCTAGCGCTAATTATCGAAATAACATCTAACATATAGTCGCGTTCAACGAAGAGGTAAACGCGTATCATGCCGTCTGGACTAAAGAGAAGCGCTGAATCCATGCCGTTTGAAGGGCTATCCTCGGGAAGTCCACCGTAGCCGGTTCCTGTTAGCCAAGGCATCCATTTGCTTTTGCTTGCGTAGGCGCTGCTGGGTCGAATTCCACCCAGCATGTACTGGGCACGTTGAACCAACCAATCCAACTTTGCCCCTATAACACGGTCAGTGGCGATTTCACGTACCTTTTCCGGTTCTCTTGCTGGGATGCCTTTGAAATCGTAGGGTCGCAAATCGCTGAATTCCAACATTACCTTTAATCTTGCCAGATCTTCAAGTCGTTTAACTCCGTATTTCCCCAGGGCTCTCTGTTCGCCCCTACTCAAATTAAGCAACGCAATACTTTCATTTTCTACAGAGTAAACAATGCAATATTCGTTGAACCCGCAGTTGTCGCATCTTGAGCAAAGCTGATACTCAACCTCTGGCAGAGGCGTTTTGTGAATCCGATTTAGCTCGCCATTTTCAGATAGTAGGCGTTCAACATCCTGAATTAATGGACTGAGTTTGAATTTGGGGAGAGTTTCTGGATAGAGATTTTCCAAATTCGTTTCCCTATTGATTACTCCGCCTTCAATGTCGATTTTGGGCAATAGGTTCTCTAATTCTTTTGATAGTAGCAGTACATAGATGGCTACTTGTATTCGGTGAGCAGTCTGCTCCAGCCAAGAAGATTTGAGTTCAAAAATTCTTACCTTCACTTTTCCGTCTTTACAACGCCAAAGAGCAATCAAGTCGGCGATGCCTTTAACTTTCCACACTCCAATCTTTCCCAACATTGGAACCTGATAGAGCAGAACAGGCTTACCGTCAGCCCTTTCTTCGGTAGAAATCTGGTGCTCTATGACTTCCCGCAGATTATCGAAGGAAGCCCTCTCGTTTTCAACATATTGGTTAAAATCGTGGTATTCGGCTGCTTTGATTTTGAGTTCGGATATTTTTTTTTCCTCAAGCGCTTTCCCCACGCCGTAGAGCAGAGGGCTGATGGGTTTAAATGTAGGCCATTTGCGGCTTTCTGCTTCATCATCGTCTTGGAGTCTCAGCTTAAAGAAGCGGGGGCAACAGTTAAAGCGGATATACTCTGCTATTCCTGAAGCAGTTAAGGAATCTTTTCGCTTCTTTTTGTGTGAATGCTCTAAATTTGAGTCGTCGCTCAACCGATTGCCCATCTCTCTTCAATTAAACATTCTTAATCTAAATTAACCATAGATTATTGTATGTACCGTTGATTAATGCTTAAAGATATTACCCAAAACTTAGGCTATAAGTAAAAGAGGAACCAAAAATCTTGGCGGCTCTTTCTTTTCTATATCGCCTAATTCTAAACGGAGATGACAAGTTTCTTTTACAATACAGTATTCACAGCTCACTGTTTCTTTTTTGGTTTGGCAATCCATTACTATTTGTGCGAACATATTTTCTCAATCTCGGGAAGCCACAAATAGAGAACAACCCGCTTATAGGCAATGTCAACTGTGCGACAGCATTTTCTGCAGGTGGAGTTTGATTTTTTCTCGATTGCCTAAACACGAAAATGTGCAAAAAACAGATTTTGTCGACTTTTTACCCAATGTTTACCCTAAAGGCTTCAGATAAAACGTGTGGTGGAGTTTTATAGAAAATAGAAACTTAAACTAAATTTGGTAACTAAAGGTTTAGGCTGTTTCTTTGACTTTTATGTGTTCTTCTGCGTGGACTTTGTCTGTTTTTAGGTCAAGCCAGCAGTGGAATGTGTCTTCGTTGTGGATTTTGTGGCTGTGTGGTTCGGGTTGCACGTGGGATTTTATCATGCCAAAGACTACATCTGAAATTGTTATTTTGTAATTTCCGTTTGGTAGAAGCTGCACTGTTACGTGACTTTCGTCTATTGGGAGGTTCCCGTAGGTGCCTTTGTTTTCGACGCTTAATTCTCGTTCTAGCCAGAGTTCTAAGAGTTCAGTGTTGGGTCGTTTTGGTTTTTTAATTTCTTTGTTGATGAGGTCTAAGTACTGTTTGGGGATTGTTAATTCAAAGGTTTTCAAGTCAAGCACCAGCTTTTCCTATAAACTAAAGCGGTATAAATATAGATTGGAAATCAAAGTCACGGTGATTCATTGCTGAATGTTTTTTGTTTGATATCATTCGGAATAAATGTTTTGAGTTCAACCAAGAACGCGAACATTTTACAGTTAGGCAGCTAACCTTCAATATAGTTAGCTAAATAAATAAGTCTGTGAAGGCTAAATCTCATGATTAACAAGGGTTTAGATGAGAGAGAAGAAATTTATTCTAAAACAAATGAAATAAGATACTTGGCCGACAAAAGAACCAGCATGCTATGTTCTATGGGATCTCTTAAAAAAATGCCGTTTTCTCTTGATGACCTTCATTTTGTGCCTGCGCAAGTTTCCAAAATTCCACTCAATACAGACGAAGAGGTGAGCATAGAGGCTGTTATTGGACCCGGAGCAAAAAAGCCTCTGAAAGTTTCTTCTCCAATTATGTTCAGTGGAATGAGCTATGGAGCTGTATCTCGAAATGTGAGGTTGGTTCTAGCGAAAGTTGCTTCGAAACTGGATCTTGGGTTAAACTCGGGGGAAGATATTGTTCTGCCAGAAGAGCTGGATATTGCATCGAAAAATTTGATTGTACAGTACTCTACAGGGAAATTGAGAGTAAGTGATGAGATTCTTAAAAAGATTGCATCGGTTGAAATCAGGTTTGGCCAAGGAGCATATCCCGGTTGGGAGAGTCTATTGCCTGCAGAAAAAGTGCCGCCGGAAGTAGCAAAGTTGATGGCGCTAAAAGAAGGAGAAGCTATGCACACTCCTGCACATCACTCTGACATAAGAAATGAAGTTGAGCTTAAAGAAAAAATAAGATGGTTGAGAGAGTCAACCGGTGGAAGTCCTATAGGCGCTAAGATCGGTTGTGGAAATGTCGAGAATGACATTGAAATTCTAGCAAACAGCGGTGTAGACTTCATTTCTCTTGATGGATTTGGCGGGGGAACGGGAGCTACTGAATTTTTTGTCAGAGAGAACGTTGGAATTCCCATTGTTGTGGCTCTACCAAGAGCAGACAGGCATTTGAAAAAGATTGGTCTAAGGAGTAAAATAAGCTTGATAGCTGGCGGTGGATTGAGAACCTCGGCGGATTTCGCAAAGTGCTTAGCCCTTGGTGCAGACGCAATTTACATCGGGACTTCTGCTTTGATAGCCATAAACTGTCAGCAATACCGTGTCTGCCATACAGGACGTTGCCCGACTGGAGTGACTACAAATGACCCTGTCTTAGTTCAACGACTAGATGTCGAGGAGGGGGTTCGTAGGCTGACAAATTTCATTAATGTTTCAAATTTGGAAGTTGCGAATCTATTGAGAATTATTGGAAAAGATGATATCAAGAAGCTGGGGGTGGAAGACATAGTTGCTCTAAAAAAAGAACTCTCTGAAGTTACAGGCGTTAAGTGGATAAATGGAAAAAATGTTTTATCTTGAAATTGCCCTAAAAATTAAGCTCACACACCATTAAAATTCGGTTATTTTTGTCTCTCGATTTCGACGTATATTTTCCCGTCTTCAACTTTGCATCGATAAGTTTGCAAGGTGGCCCCCTTGTTTTCAATGTATTCTCCTGTTCGTACGTCAAATTTCCATCCGTGGCAAGGACACATAACCATGTAATCTCTCAAAATTCCCCTTTCAAATGTGCAGCCCATGTGGGGACAGTAGTTTGAAACACCAAAAACTTTGCCGCCCTTCCGAACAAGCAAAATCGGCTTGCCCTTAACTCGCACAGCTCTCATTTGACCCTCTTTGATTTCGCTTTCTTTTACGGATGAGACAAAAACGTCTTTGTTCATCTTTACGCTTCACAATTCTATATGGCGTTTAATTTCTAAAACCTATTATGCTGGGTGATTACCGCCGCTATTTTTGTTGTTATGCAACTCTGATAGTTTAATGAGCGTCTCTTTGTAAACTGTAATTGCGTCCAAGTATTCGCTTATAACAATATGCTCATCCAACGTGTGGTCGAGATGCGAGTCTCCTGGACCGTAAGTTACGATTGGCAGGTTCATGGCTTTGCCTAGAATGTTCATGTCGCCAGTTCCTGTTTTGTGCAGCAGTTTTGCTGGTTTATTTAGCACTTTACGGACAGATGACGAGAGCACATGGACTAGTGGTGAAGACTTGTTAACTTCGAACGGTTCGACCGTGTCAAGAACTGTTGCTTTCAAAGACGTCTTTGGGTTGGCAGTTTGGTATTTTGTAATTATCTTTGTGATCTGCTCATAAACTTGAGCTGTCGAGAACTGGATGGGCACTCGGATGTCAAGGTTCATTTCAGCTTCAAAGGGAACTACCGACGTGGCTCTGCCGCCCACAAGTTTAACCAAGCAGGCTGTGACCGCGTTATATGGGCTTGCTGAAGGATCCAGTGAAGGATAGGACGAAGCATTTTTGATTTGTTCCCAAAGTTCATATGCTTTCTCCAAAGAGTTGTCGTAGAGCCAGGGTGTAGAGGCATGTCCAGTCTCGGTTTTGAGGACGATTTTAAGTTGAATTTGTCCTTTGTAGCCAATAGTCACGTTCTCAACTCCGCTAGGTTCACCGAAAACGGCGTAGTCAGCTGTTATCCCTTGAGTGATTAGGTGTTTGACGCCTCGGCTGGTAGCTTCTTCTTCAACGACTGCTGCAACAAGGATTTTTCCTTTAAATCCATGCTCCTTAGCAGCGGCAACGGCAGCCATAATCATCGCTGCTAGCGGACCCTTCGCATCTACGGCGCCACGGGCGAAAATTTTGCCTTCTTCTATCCGAAGCGGCAGATGACCAGCCACAGTATCCATATGACCGCACAATAGTATGACTGGGTCGCCTTCGCCGACGACGCCGATTACGTTTCCTATGGCGTCTTTGCCTACCTCAAAACCCATCTTGTTCATTTCAAGGTCTAAGAAGTTGGCTGCGTCCTCTTCTTTTCCTGAGGGGCTATAGATGCCTAAGAGGTTAGTTAGGAACCGTACTGCTTGCTCGTTCATTCTCTTCTTCTCCCAAAACTGCGTCTAAAACCGCGATTGCTTTGTCGATTTGTGCTTTCTCTATAACAAGTGGCGGAAGTAAACGAACGACGGTTCTACCTGCATCCAGCACTAAAACGCCCTTTGCTTGTGTCTTCAAAATTACGTTATGTACATCATACCGCAATTCCATGCCCAACATTAACCCTAATCCGCGGACTTCCTTAATGATTTTATGTTTCGCCTGCAGCCCTTCAAGCTGTGACTTGAAGTATTTGCCATTGACTTCTGCTTTGTCCGCAAGCTTCTCTTCCAATAGAGCATCGATTGCAGCGCATCCTGCGGCGCAAACCAGGGGGCTTCCGCTGAAAGTAGTTGAGTGTTCGCCGACTTTAAGTGAGGACATAATGTTTTCTTTTGCAACAGTTATGCCGATGGGCAACCCACCTGCAAAAGGTTTCGCTAAACACAAAACATCTGGAGTAACGTTCCAGTTTTGGCAGCCGAACAGCTTACCTGTGCGCCCAAAGCTTGTTTGGACTTCATCGAAAATTAGTAGAGCACCTTTTTCGTCGCAGATTTCCCGCACTGCCTGCAAGTAACCGTCCTGTGGAACTCGGACTCCACCTTCTCCTCGAATCGGTTCCATGAGGACAGCAGCTGTTTTGTCCGTTATGGCTTCACGAATTTTGTCTGCATTGTCGGGAGCAACATGCTTGAACTCTGGGATAAGTGGCATGAATGGTTCGCGGTACTTTTTATCCCACGTCGCTGAAAGCGCACCCATGGTTTTGCCATGGAACGCACCCATTAGCGCGATGATTTCAGGTTTGCCTGTGAATTTTCGGGCGAGCTTAATGGCGCATTCAACGGATTCTGCTCCACTGTTGGAGAGGAACGCTTTGTCCAAACCTTTAGGTGTTATCTTGACTAGTTTTTCTATGAATTCGGCTCGTTTATCGTTGTAGTAGCAGCTATGGCAGGTGATGAGCTGTTCGGCTTGAGCTTTTATTGCCGCTACAACTTTTGGGTGACAATGACCCAGAGCTGCCACTCCGTAGCTGCTTGCACAATCAACATATTCCTGTCCATTAATGTCCCATAGAAGCGCGCCTTTTCCGCGTGTGATCACGACTGGTTTTTTGGAGAAGACGTTGGCTAAGTAGCGGTTTTCAGTTTCCATTATGGTTTTTTCATTCACTAGTTATCACTGTACCAACCTGATGATTGAGAGCTGAAGTAATAGGCTGCTTAACTTTTCCGGAAGTAACTAGGACTTCTTTTACGCCTTGGTTTAACGCTTCCAAGCCAGCGTGGACTTTGGTGCTCATGCCGCCGCCGATTTTGGAAAGCACTTCTTTGACTTCGGTTGCGGCGATTTTAGGAACCCGTTCGCCCTTGAGCATTAAGCCTTCAACGTCAGTGAGTAGAATTAGTTTGTCTGCTTTGAGTGCGCCTGCAATTATGGCTGCGGTTCGGTCACCATCCACGTTTAGCGGCTCAAAGTCTTGGCTTAACGCTATAGGGGTCACGATTGGCATGTAACCGTTCGCAAGTAACAAATTCAGTAGTTGAGTGTTGACTTGAGTAATTTTGCCCGTGTAGCCGCCATCCATTACTTTCTTTCTGCCACGTTCATCCACTGCGATCAGTTTGGTTTTTCGTTCAGCCTTCAATATTCCAGCGTCAAGTCCACTCAAACCGACAGCAGGGATTCCTTGGCTTTGCAGGGCTAACACGATTTGCTTGTTGATTTTTCCAGCCATAACCATGGTGTAGATTTCGATTGTTTCTTTGTCGGTGTAGCGGCTGCGGAAACCTTCGGGTGAGATTATGAATTTTTGTTCTTTGCCCAGTTTTGAGGCGATTTCGGTGACTTCTACTCCTCCGCCGTGGACAAGGATAATTTTGTTTTGTTTGGCAACTTCTTTGAGGTCGGCGATTAGATCTGTGGAGGCGCCTTCTTTTAGGATGCTTCCACCCATCTTAATAACAAGCAACATGACAAATCACGCTGGATGGAACCCAGTGCTCTTAAGGCCTGTGGTCTCGTCTATTCCCATGAGTAGGTTGAGGCATTGAACGCCTTGTCCTGCGGCACCCTTAGTCATGTTGTCTATAGCTGAGAATAAGATGAGTCGGTTTGCGTGTTCGTCGATTTCGAAGCCGACGTCGCAGAAGTTTGTACCCATGACAATTTTGGGGTCTGGTAACTGGTAGGGTCCTTTCTGGTACTTCACTAAACGAACGAAGGGTTCGGTGCCATACATTCCTCGGAGTGCTTTCCAGAGATCTTTGCTGGTTATGGGTTGCTTGGGGAAGGCGTAGATGGTTGCAAGGATGCCTCGTACCATGTTAACTGCGTGCGGGGTGAAGCCGATTTTTACTGGTTCATTGGCTAATACTGTTAGTTCCTGTTCTACTTCGGCAGTGTGCCGGTGCCCAGTGACTTGGTAGGGGCGGACGCCGCTGAAACGTTCAGGATGATGTGAGGCGAGGTTTGGTTTGCTGCCGCCGCCCGAAGAGCCCACTTTGAGGTCAACTATGATTTTGCTGTTATCAACTAAGCCAGCTTTCACGATTGGTGCTAAGCCGAGGATTGCAGATGTTGCCATGCAGCCAGGGCAGGCAACGAGTTTGGCTTTTTTGATTTCTTCCCGATGAAGTTCAGGTAAGCCGTAGGCTGCTTCTTTGAGCATTTCTGGATGAGCATGTTTCCAGCCATAGTAAGAGTCGTAGTCAGCTGGGTTTTTGAGGCGAAAATCAGCGCTCATGTCGATTACTTTTAGGCCTGTTTCAAGGAGTTTGGGGACAAGGTTCACTGAGCCGCCGTGTGGGGTGGCTGTGAATATTAAGTCGCAGTTCTTCTGGAGTTCAGCCGTGTCTTGGGGCACGAATTTTAGTTGAGTTAAGCCTCTTAGGTTTGGGTGCACGTTGAAGACGTATTCTCCTGCACTTTGGCGTGAAGTAACCATAGTTACCTCTACTTCTGGGTGCAAAAGCAGCAGTCTTAGTAGTTCACTGCCAACGTATCCTGAACCGCCGATTATTCCAATTCGCATTTCTTTTTCCTCTATGTTTTGATTAATGGTCGATTAGGCTTTGAGCGCCCTTTAGTAGGGGGATAGCCACGTTGAGTCCCGTTGCGAGCCGCGTGTTCTCCCAGAATTCTGGGCAAGAATTTGACTCGTGAAACACCAAGGCGCTCTTATTTTTTTCTACATTTTCTTCAATTATATTCTTAATGTTTTCGTAAGCAGCACTATTCTTGTAGGAACTGAAGGCTTTCTCTAACTTGCTGGTCCAAGACTCGAAATCTGTTAGACGCGTCTCATCTGCCTTAACATTTTGGACAGAAACAAAGGCATGTGCAGCTGAATCCAGCTGGCTTTTCAGATAAGCGTCGTTAGCGTTCTTGTTGTCGCCAACGTTCACCATAGCATCTAAAGCGAAAATCCAAGCTTCACTACCTTTTCCCAGGGTTTTGCCGCATTTAACCGCTAACTCCTGAATGCTCAGTGGAAGTTTAGCGTGGAAAACAAGGTTGCCAAGGAAAGTGTTGGTCCGGAAATCTTTGAAGCCTGCACGCGCCATTGAGGTGTGGTAGCAAACGGGTTGTTTTCCTTTCTCTTTTGAAACTATGATGCGTAGATCGTAGAACCATTTCTGGACAAGTTCCTGAGCGACCACTCCGATGGGGTTGATTATTGAAGGTTTGGTTTCTTTAATGCTGGCTTCCAGTTCCTCGCGGTTTTGGGAGAGCATAATCATTTTGCCATGGGTTCCAGCGTCAGCTTTGATCACGATGCCTTCCGCTATGGGAATTTCTGCCTCGAATAGGTCAGCTATATCTTTTTCGTTGTGGATTTCCCGTCCATTCTTCATCGTGTCCGTTGCGTCGCATGGGACAAAGATGGTTTTGGGAATTGGGATGCCCTCTTTGTGCAGATTTAAAAGGGTACGTAGTTTGCTGTAACACACGAATTCGATTTGGGAGGAGTTGAGGGTTTTTTTGCCGAGCATCTCCATGATGTATGAGGCTTGGAGGCGCCGATTTTTGCTTTGAGCGCGGTTAATCACAACCTTTGTGTTTTCGAGGATGCCTGTGTAGTCTTTGCCTTTTGTTTTGGCGCTGAAACCCTCTTTGGAAATAGACAAGGCAATTTTTCGGAATGGAATGAATGTTAAATCTATATCGAGCTGTTTGGCGGTGAGCTTTATGCCGTTTTCGTCGTTTTCCGAGCGCTCATACAAAAGTGCAATGCTCATCGCTTTACGCTCCCATTAAAAAATGATGCCTTAAAAAGGTGATTTTCTGTTAGAAAGTGGGTTGTTCGATACTGTTTATTCGCCCCAGTCTTCCCCTTCAATTGTTAACTCTTGAAGGTCAACGCAGCCGCATTTCATCTGTTTAACTTCGAGTTCAAGTCCACAGCCAGGGCAACTTACGATTTCGCCTTTCTCTGTGTCTGCTGGAACGTCAAGTTCTGCGTCGCAGTCGGGGCATTTTGCCTTTACGTTCGATTGGTTTGAGTTTACGGGTTTAATCATTTTTTATTCGTCACTTTTTTTTTATTCGGAAATGTCATTCAGATATATTTCGGGTTTCTTTTAAACATTTTGACTTATTTGTTACAACTTGGACTCTTAATGTTCTATTTGGTGCAGTTTTTTTGTTTCTTTTGTTATGAAAAAACGGACTATAAACGCTCCAGCATAACGAAATACGTTCTAATCTCCGATGTTAAAGATGGAAAGCGTTAAATTTTTGCAAACGACTAGTGAATCGGCTGAAAAAATGGATGAAAAGGACAAACAAATCATAAAAATTCTAAAAGACGACGCAAGAGCAGGTTACGGCGAAATAGGTGCCAAAGTAAACTTATCAGAAGGCGCAGTCCGTAAAAGAATTAAGATATTAACCGACGAAAGCGTCATCAAGAAATTCACCGTTAAAATCGGTCTAGCAGAAGGTGCCCAAGCGATAACACTACTCGCTACCAACCCAGCTTACCCAACCCAAGAAGTCTCAAAAAAAATCCAAGCTATCCCTAACGTTGAAACCGTTTATGAGGTCACAGGTGAGTATGACATCGTATCAGTTATTAGCGGAATGAATGTTACAGAAGTTAACGAGTGCATTGAGAAAATCCGGCGAGTTGAAGGCATTATGAAAACTAACACAATGATAGTTCTTCGCAGTTCATAAAAGATATCAACACATCACGTTATTTGGATCCTATTGTCACTGCATTTTGCTATCTAATTTGCGGAAACTCGCGAATTGGCGCGTTTCACTACTAAGAGTAGGAATAATTGGCGTGCTTTGTTAGGCTATAGTTTGCTGAGAAACAGTGCTAAAAAAGAACCCTTCAAAATCTAAATCAACATATGCATTATTTTTAGACGCTTATTTTTGGTGGAGGACGCACCTTTCTTCTTCCAAGCTTAACTCGCAAAGCTATACGGTACAGTTTACGGAGCGACTTTACCAACTGCTCAAGACTGGGTGAAGTTGAATAAATCAGAGGTATCTGTTCGTACTCTGCTATCTTTATTGCTTCTTCATCAGGCATTGTTTTGTGAAATACTACGATTCTCGGTTTGAGACTGCTAACACGAACAATCATCATTGGTAAACATCCGATTTCTACATTAGTGAAAATTAAAGCCCGTTCCGTTGAGGCACCAAAGAGCTGCGCATATTCTGAACCTGAATATGCTTCAACTGCTTTTCTGCTGTCAATGACCGTGTAGCCAGTAACTTCTTTAACGTATTTTTCCTTGCAAGCAATGATTTCGCCTCCTATCGCTTTGCACAAGTACTCTACCCTGACTGGTATAGGAAACTCGCGTAAGTCAACAACAGCCATACTTGGTGAACTGGTCAATTTAGCAAACTCTCGAATAAAACGGCTGCCTTTACCCTCATCAATCTGTAAAAGTGAAAGTACGAACTTTCGGATGAATTTGGCGCCTGGGCTTTTTCTTCTTCCGCTTTCGTAATCACTTACAACTGAGGAGGACAAACCCATTGCTTCGGAAAGGCTGATTTGTGAAACAGCGAAAAGTTCACGCCATTTACGCATAGTTGAGCCTGGTTTGCCTGAAAGAATTATTTCTCCAGCGATTCTTCTAGCTAAAACTTCTCTTAGACCAGGTGACACAGACATGGAATAATTCCTCTCTGCTTGTACTCTCCCTTCAAAGTGGCTGTATAAAACTATAGCGCTTTTTGCTTGGTAACAACCGTCAAATATCCTGTTTGCCATAAGTTGAAAAGTAAATTTATGAACAAACATGCATGCAAGTCGCAATTGGGGCTTAATCGCGTATCGAATTGCTGAATTTTGTTTATTAGGAAGTTTTGAGTTATATGAGTTTACGTTCTTTGTCTGAAAAGACAACTGAATGTAGTTGCAAGGCAAGAAACAACATAAAAAGGAGTGTGATATGAAATGACAGAAAAAGCTAGTGACGTTATATTCGTCGGAAATAAACCACCAATGAGCTATGTACTCGCAATCATAACCGCATTCTCTTCAGGTGCAGGTAAAGAAATTACCCTAAAAGCCCGAGGACAAGCAATCACCACAGCAGTTGACGTTGCAGAAATCACAAGAAGCCGATTCATAAAAGATCTCAAAGTGACAAAGATTGCAATCGGTACTGCCGAGATGCCACCACGCGAAGGCGAGAATAGATCCAGGATGGTTTCAACGATAGAAATTACTCTTACAAAAGAGTAGTTTAATCAAAAAAAATTAAACCTGGGAGTTTTTAAGCTCTCCAATTTTTTACTTTTGTTTCTTTTTTACGTATTCATCAACGTTTTTTACAATTTCCATGAAGGCTTTGGTTGCTGCCAAATCCTTGTTTGAAACCACAAAGGGTGTTCCCTTGTCAGAATCTAAACCTACTTTGGGGTCAATGGGGATGCTTCCGAGAAATGCTACGCCCATTTCTTGAGCCATTTTTTTGCCTCCGCCTGACTGGAAAATCTCTGTTTTTTTCCCACAATGTGGACAAATAAAGCCGCTCATATTCTCCACCACTCCGATGATTGGCATTTTCAGTCTCTCAGCGAATGTTATTGCTTTCTTAACAATGGAGCTTGACAGTTCTGAGGGCATGGTTACGATTACTACGCCATCGATGTCTGGCAGGAGCTGAGCGATACTTAAAGGTTCATCCCCTGTGCCAGGTGGCAAATCGATGAAAAGAAAATCCAGTTCACCCCAATCAACATCTGCGAGGAATTGGCGGATTGCACGCATCTTGAGTGGTCCACGCCAAATCGTTGGTGCTTGCTCGGGTAAAAAGAAGTCAATCGACATAACCTTCATACCCAACGGGCCATCCACAGGAAAAACACCTGAGGACGAAGTCTTAACCTGTTGACCCTCCAACCCCAGAAGTCTCGGAACGCTGGGTCCATGAATGTCAGCGTCTAAAACGCCAACACGTTTACCCTGCATCGCAAAAGCCGCGGCAAGATTCACAGTTACGGTGCTTTTTCCAACGCCGCCTTTACCGCTTATGATGGCGATTTTATGTTTGATTTTGCCCATTTTATCTTTAAGGTTTTGTTGTTCATTTGACTGTTGTTGCTTGTAAGCTTCAAGTTGAGCCATGTTTCTCTCTAAAGCCATAAAAACACATCGCTTGGTGCTGTTAAGGTCTGATTCTTAAGTAAACTAAAATAGGTTACGGTAAATACATTAGCAGGTAAGCAAATGCGTTTTTAGGCGAATAAGATGGTTACGCTCCAAAATATCCAGAATGCACAGAAAACCATAGCACCCTATGCCAAACTTACACCTTTAATCCGCTCGAATTTTCTAAGTGAACTTTGCAACGCCAACGTGTACTTGAAACTTGAGAACCTTCAGGTGACGCATTCGTTCAAGGTGCGGGGCGTCATGAACAAGCTGCTAAACTTGACTTCGGATGAAAAAGCGAGGGGTGTGGTAACGGCTTCGGCGGGTAATCATGGTCAGGCAGTAGCTTTTGGAGCGAAGGAGCTTGGTTTTAGAGCGAAGATTGTTGTTCCAACTAACACGCCGAAGGTAAAGGTTGATGGGATACGTCAGTTCGGGGGAGAGCTGGTGTTGTATGGTGCAACTTACCCTGAAGCTGAACGCAAAGCAAAAGAGTTCGCACAGTTAGAGGGGCGCCTGTACATTTCACCCTACAACGACGAGTTGATAGTTGCAGGACACGGAACCATCGGGTTGGAGATTTTAGAGGCGCTTCCAAACGTTGACGTAGTCGTTGTGCCAGTGGGCGGTGGAGGATTAATCTCAGGAATCAGCATCGCCGTGAAGAGCCTAAAGCCCACTGTGAAAGTTTTTGGAGTTCAGTCTGCTGCTGTCCCAATTATGTTTGAATCCCTGAAAAGTGGTGAAATCGTTAAACCTCACAGGCACGAACCAAATACCATCGCCGAAGGACTCTCAGGAGGCGTTGAGAAGGGCTCTATAACTTTTACGATTGTTCAGCAATGTGTTGATGAATTGTTCTTAGTTAGGGAAGAATCGATTAGGCATGCAGTTTATCTGCTTTGGGAAAACGAAAAGCAGGTAGTGGAGGGTTCAGGCGCCTCCGCTGCAGCGCTGCTTTTTGAGAATAAGGATTTATTTGTGGGCAAAACGGTTGCGTTGGTGCTGACTGGCGGCAACATCGATGATTCATTGTTCCAAACAGTGTTATCTTGGGAAAAGTGAGTCCGGCTTAGCCCAGTTTGTAGCCTATTTTTCGCAGGAACCCTCGCCGCTCAGCAATGTCTTTGTTGGTTTCTATACCATTGCTCTTTAATCCATCCACAACCCCGATAATGCCTCGGCCCTGCTCAGTCTCAGCAACTATTACCTCAAGCGGATTGGCTGTGGCAGCGTAAACGGTGCATACCTCGGGTACCCTCTTGATTTTGTCCAAAACGTTGAGAGGATAAGCATTTTTTATGAATATTAGAAAGCTATGTCCGCAACCGACTTCAAAGGCTTTTTCCGCTGCCAACCGTCTCAATTCGGGGTCGTTTCCTTCGTGGCGTACCAAGCAAGGACCTGAACTTTCACAGAAACCCAATCCAAACTTGGATGTTTGGCACAGAATTCACCAAGGCTTCGTAGAGGTCTTCAGCGGTTTTTATGAAATGAGCCATTCCGAGAATGGTGTTACAGTCTTTTGGCGGTTCGATTTTCACGGTTTTAATATCCAACTTTAAACCCTCATTAACTGTTACCGTTTTTGAGGATATAATGTTTAAGAATCCGTAATTTTTATTCGTAATCATTTTTAGTTGGCAAAACCTAAATATCAAGGAAACGTATCTGATTCGGGAAAGTGCTCGGGCTGGTAGTTCAGCTGGTATGAACGCTTGACTTGCACTCAAGAGGTCGGGGGTTCAAATCCCCCCCAGTCCACTTCAACATCGAAAGCTCAACACCCCGGTACTCTTAAAGAAATTTTTGTAGCGGCTGTTATTTGCGTTTTTTGAAGATTTTGTTTCCATTAAAGTCACAGACGTACTCGAATCCTGTTTCTATTAGTTTGCATGCTTCCTCTTCGGAGTGAGCTACAACAGCTGAAAAGTCATCGTCTCTAAAGCTGATAAGCTGTGTATATAGCATGGTGCTGTTCAGCGATTTATGTCCTAGAACTTGTTTTACATGCAGGATGTCTCTGGTCTTGTGGTATTCCATTGTGGCTTTCCAGTGGCGGAACGTATGGAAGGTTATTTGCGTCAGTCTTGAGTTCTTAAGTTTAGAAGTTACCCGTTTGCGTTGTTTTGCAAAGTTTCTTCGCATCAAATCAGCATTAACACCGAAAACTGTGATGGTAGTTTTGGGCAAACTATTGAGCATGTTTATGAGCTTAAGCGACAGTGGTAGGATTCTTGGGTTGCTTCCTTTTTCTGGTGTAATTCTTACAGAGCGTTGTTCGAAGTCGATGTCAGTCCATTTGAGGAGTTCGCAAGCTTCTCCGCAACGCATTCCGGTTTCTTTGAGCAGTTGAAGGTATGTCGATAGTCTTTGACTGCTACCAGCAATAAGTTGATCTATCTCAGCTTCTGTGGGAATAAATGGCAACTTTCTAGTACGCTTGTAGATTGGCGGAGTCCAGGTTTTACCTTGCATCTGAAGAAAGCTTGTGTAGGCGTCTACTGCGTTTAGTTTTCTGCTCACAGCCCACGTTTGTTTTGCTATGATTTCTTTTATTGATTCTCCATCGCTAAAGTTTGCTCCAAGTCGCATTAAGCGATTTAGAAGTTTTACCCGCCCTGTGATTGTTGCTTGAGAGTAGCCCTGTTTTAGTAGCCAGAAACTGAATTCAACGATTTTTCCTTTGGTTTCTTGTGGAGATACACCCGCAGTTTTATTTTTCTGCGGATTCCAAGTTTTTCGCCTCTAATACGCATATTTGGTGTTTATACTGTAAGGCGAACTGATTATTTAATTCCCGTTTTGGATTTTTTTGTAATGGTTTCTCAGAAAACCTGTATCCACAATCGCGGCAAAGATTTCTCTGAACCTTCTCTCCGTTGCCTAAATACCGAAAGCCGTCTCTGTACAATCGGCTTGAATTGCAGCTGGGGCAAGAGAGCGAACTCAATAATGGACACCGCTTACAACAATTACTAACTATATGTCGCAAAGCGCTTGAATATCTTTAAGTATACATATATTGTATACTTTAATGATAGATTTTGATCCAAACTTACCCGCAAAAAAAGAAACACATTTACGCCTACAGACGACGAAATTTTACCAAAAAATGCCTTAACAAACTAAATCAAATATCAGCCGAGATGAGTAAAAAAGACCTCAAAAAACTCGACAAAATGGTTTCAGCCCTAAGTTTTGACTTGGCCATAAAACTAGGCGTTTTTAATAATATTTCTGAAGGCAAAAAAATACTAGAACTATTTGACAAAAAAAAGACTGTTGCGCAGGAAAGAAAAGAAGAAAGAAAAGCCGAAAAACCCGTGTTTATTCAACCCAAGGCTACTTACATTTGCCCAAAATGCAAGAAAGCAGGATACCTCTTCCTGCCCAACATTGACACAGAAGCATCCAAACTGGAACGAAGTATTTTACATGTGCCAACCTCAGGAGAACCACCATCAATGTGCAAGATTCAAGCATGGAAACTTGATAACCTAATTCTCATTATGAAGACCCCGACTGAAGGAATAGTTACAACAACATGAAAAGCCTTAAACTTGGGGATAGCAGTGTGGATTAAAACGGTAGTGTTGGATTTTCTGTAGGTCAGGTAACGATGTCAAGTTGCGCCCTAGAAAAATTCGCTAACGGGCGCGTAACAAGATTCTTAGCGGATTGGGTCTACTGGAACATTGAGCTTTAACCCACCCGGGCTTTTTTGTTCAACTTTGCTCTTAACGATAGTTACTGTGTGTGAGAGAGATAATTTTTCTAACCCTCGCAAAGGAAAAAAAAATTATTATAAAAAATAATAATAGAAATGGTGTGGCAAAGGGTTAGGTGAAAACCAACGCATGCACACACAAACTCAGGAAGGAGGCTCTATAATCAACCCTTTACTTTTCACATCAACTTTCGAGGACTATAAATAGGACGCAGCGTGTTTCAGCTGTTTTTTCAACATACTTTTCACGTTTCAGCGCACACACACGGAGACAGAAAAATGGAGAGTCTACAACCTTACTATATATCTTGTATTCTTATTCCATTATCGCGTGAGTAAGTATAATTGTAGTAAGGTTGTATACTTTTTAAAATTTTAATCTCGTGTGTGGCTTTGCTTTTACTGTACTTGCCAGCGAGTGCGCATGTTTTTATCTAACCCTTACAATTACAAGAAAAGACTTTTAAAAATTTTAAAATTGTTTTTCTTAGAATGTAAGGGTTAGGATAATTTATGCGCACCGGCACGGAAAAATAGCATAAGTAGCACTAATCATAAAAAAAAATTGGGCTAACGCTCAAGAAGGACTACTATCGCAGAATATGATCCAACACCAAGAGAACCCGAAATTGCCACGTGCCCCAGTTAACTGAGCTTCTACGTTTGCCCTGTCCCGACTATTCTCACTTGCCGGTTGTTTAGGGCACTCCAAATGTTAATAGTAATGGGTTTCCCGCAAGCGTGGGCTCTGACTCGGTTTGCTTTTGAGTCATACGATGAGCCAATTGGGTCGGAGAGTGAAGTTTTCACTGATGTATCTGATGAGGGTTTGGGGTATGAAAAAGAAGAATTCTAAATTGATGGTCATGTTGGTTGATGAGGATTGTGTTTAGGGGTTGGGTTTAACTGAGCGTGAGAAGCAAATTTTGCGCTTAAAAAGGTCAGTTGTCGGATTATGAGATTGCCCGAAAGCTCAGAGTAGATGCCGGAAACGTTACTCGCTCAAGGTTAACTGCCTTACGCAAGATCGAGCGAGCTCAGGCAGATTTAGATTTTGCTCTCCAGGTAGGTGTTAAGATTAAATTTTATACATAAAAAATACGGGTTTACAAATTTATTTTAAACTAAGACTTTGATTAGCGAAGAGGTTCTCTTGTTTGCGAAGTGCCTGAGAAACGAAAGAAAGGAGTGGATTCCAAGAATTACAAACTTTAGCTGACCACTCTTTTTTGATAATAAATACGGAGGTGCTAAAGCTTTCAACCGTCATAGTGCAGTCCTAAAAAATTAGGATTCTATTGCTCATCCTTCAAAACAAACTTATAACATTCACACTTAGGTCTAATACATACTCTATCTAAAAAATATGAATGCTCACTTTTAAGATGCTTACAAATGCACATTTCATCTTTAATTTTAGCTTTATCTATCAAGATTTAATCCCTTTTTTTATATTTGGCAAATCAGCAAACTGCCAAAATCGGATTTTCATTTTGAAGCGTTGACCTCGTATAGATCAGTGGAGCCGCTTGCATTTGGATTTTGTCGTCGGTTCCCATGTTTTTGACCATGAGTTTGAGTGAGTTTTCGGCAAAGTTTAAAACATTTTTTCCCTCGTTGGTAAGCTTGTACATTTTTCGTGGTCTTACAGTACACATGTTCCAAACGCTCGTTACGTAGCCTTTTTTCTCAAGTAGTCCTAACAGGGGGTAGACGGTGCTGGGTCCTAAGTAGACGCCGAAGCCTTTGCGGATTTTGGTGATCATTTGGTATCCGTGCATGGATTCTTCATTTAGATATTCAAGGACAATCATGTCTAAGAGTCCTTTGGTTAGTTTTGTTTGGGTTTCTTTTTGGTAGTTATTGTTCATTTTCTTTTTTTCTCCATTTATGTGTGGTGCAGACGTGCATAGCGCCCTCTAAGACACATATCTTATATCGTAATAGTACATGCAACGATCCCTTAAACCCTTGTACATAACACAAACATACCAAAACACCATAAGCGACCCAACTGTCCAACACAAAAACACTTCAATACGTGAAATACGACTAAAAAACCAATATTTCTAATTTGAAGAGAACTGTACAACAGACCGACAGAAAAATGAAAAGAAGACGCTTTAGAAGACAAGCAAACAAAGAAAGAACTCAACTAAAATGAAGAACATTTTTGTCAAAACATTGAATCCGTAAGGGTTGTTCTCAATTAGAGTAAACTGCTACTATTAGTTGTTGAACCAGCACTAATAGTGTCAAAGAAAGCTATCTTTCTTCGATTTTTTGTTATTAATTTTGGACTTTGATTAAGCGTTAGTTTCGGCTTTAAGTTCTTCTAAAACATGAATACGGCAGTTAGCACTCATCAATTGTGCCTCATTCTTTTTGCGCTCCGTTGTTGAGAGCGCCAACTCCAAAGCAGCAACAACATTTCCCCTTTCATCTCTAATCGGAGAAACAATAAACTCTATCCAAAACACTTCTCCGTTAGAATCAACACCCGTACACTCACGAGAATTAAGAGCTTGACCGCCTTCAAAAATCTTCTTTACACCACAATCTGGACAAACCGTATTCAAATTGTTGAAAACCGAATAGCAAAATTTTCCTTCTTCCCCACCCAAACCCTTAAGATATTTATTAGCCCAAATAATTCGATAATCCTTACCGATGATTTTTAACCCAGCACCAACATTCTCAATAACACTCTCAATGATAGCAGATTTCTGTCTTAAACCAAAAGACAATCTAGCATGCTGTACAGATTGGATTATTCCATAGCTTAATTCTCCATAAACCGTCGCGGGGTCACCTTGCTTGTTAAAGTATCTTGTAGCTCCAAGATTTAGGGCTTCTATTGCGATTTCTTCTCTGCCTTTACCTGTAAACATTATAAAAGGAATCTCGTTTTTCTGGTCACGTATCTCTTTAAGAAACCTTAAGCCATCTTTTTGGGGTATCTGATAATCGGAGATGACAACATCATAATGTCCAGCTGCTAGTTTTTTGAAAGCTTCGCCAACACTGCCAGCACCGTCAATTTCAAAGTTGGAATTTAGATCCATCAGCATAGCTTTTGAAATTTCCAGATTTTGTGGGTCATCATCGACATGTAAAATGCGTACCTTGCAGTCGTTTTTGGTTGTTTGAAACTTGGCTTTTTCAGTTAAACTCATTAAATAATCTTCGAAATTCGAAATGGTAAACGCTCTATAGAGGATAAACCGAAACTATTCACAGACGGGTTAGCACGAGCCGCAGCAAACGATTTGACTAAGCCTTAACTACTGGTCTTAGGTACATGTGAAGCTGATCTTTTGAAACTTTCAAGTGCAATCCATTGTCTGTCCAACGGGCAACCCCTTTCTCAAGAGATGAAACGGCCAACATGTTTCGTACTCCGCCTTTCTTTGCGCCAAGCACTGATTCAGCAATTTCCTTTCTTAATTCGATTTCAAGATGAGTTATTTTCCACTCTTCGGGATCTACTTCTATACCTTTGACTGTACCGATTTTCTCGTCTAAAGCAAAAACACTTCGATTTATAAATTCTTTAGTTCTCATACTTATCTAACCTACACTGCTATCATTGATCGTCATAATGATTTATAGGGGTAATGAATTAATTTATGGACTTTGATTCATCAACACGTTTTATTTGATAAAAAAAGAGAAAGGCACATCTTTACCATTTTTTGGGTCCAATCAATAAAGCTTCATTCTTCGCTTTGGTTGGTTGGACTTGACTAATTTTCATCGTAGGAACCACATGGTTTAGTTCTCTGAATACCTAATCAAATAAACGCCTCGCTCAGTAATTCCGTATACAATCCTGTCCCTTTCAACACACCTCTCTTCAATTGCTCCTTGCTTAATCAGAAAATCAAAATAATTCTTCAGCACGTTGCAGTTGAGGTTAGATTTTTGCATAACGTGAGTAATTTTTAAAGAACCATGGTTAGCTAATGTTTCAAGAATACTCAAACACGTTTCCAGTTTGGTTCGTCTCATGTCTAAGTCTCCTTTTTTCGATTTTAAATTGCTGTTTTAATGTTCGAAAGTATTTGTGCTCTTATTCTGCCTCAGAAAAGAAGGGTGACCATCTGAATCAAGAGACTATGTTATCCTAGTTTGGCTCATTTCCGCTTGAAGATCTCCGTTAGCTTCTTTCTGTGGGATAAATTGTATTCTTGTTATCTTTTATTGTAATGTCTGTGGAACTCTCCATCTTCAGGATAAATTGTTTTCAGGTGTTTGAGAGTGCAAAAACGAACACACCCATAAAGATTAGATTTTAATCCCCACACACAAGATTAAATTTTAGCATTATCCTTTTTTTGAGGTTACGGCGCATTTTTGCCTTCGTACCCTCTAGTGCACCACAAGAAAGCTTTGGAGTTTATATATTTGGGGCTGGCTTGGTTTTGGCGCTGTCGTGTTTACGACAATAAGCCATTAGTGTAGTTTGTTCTTATCTAATTGAGCATGTCTTGTGGTGGCTGTCGGCACGCTGATTTCGAAAAGATTCACTCAGCTTTTTTGACCCATTACAGTAAAGATCCTAAGCTTGGCGAGTCCCGGTACGCTGTTTGGGTAAAGTTTTCGGGTCTTGATGAAACTCAAGTTATTTACCTTCAAGGTGCTGCTCTAGCGAATAAGTCGAAGCTGAGTTTTGAGTGGGCTAATATATTTTTGCAATTGTCAAAGAAGATAACGATGCCAATAACAAATATGTGCAAAACTCTCATTTCCAAGGACGGAAACAAGCAATTTTGAAATCACTCAAGTTTTTGGCTATCGCTTACCATGCGGTCTTAACAAATTACAATTGGTGCTGTTTTGCCGCTAATGTTCCGGGTGGGGATGGTTTAACCCATAATACAACGTAACTGCAAACAGAACAACAAAGACAACTTCGATGATTGCAGCAATCGAATAAGTTTGATAGCTTTCGTTTATTTCATCAGAAATCGTGATGTTACCGTTTTGCGCTTACTGGGACAATGTGGGCGTTAAAAGACCCTGGAAAAAGACGTAAGATAAATCTGCCTTAAAATGGGTTCTCAAACTATCTGCTTGATTTTTTATAATCCTAATCTTTTTTGTTGTTCGCACGAAGATAAGTAATTTTGGTCCCTTCAACTTTAGTCCATGTTGTGAGTGTGTGCGTCTAAAGAGAAATTAAAACATCGCTTCCCCTAAAACTGGCAATATTAAAAGGAGAGCTTTAAAACGTTGAAAAACCTTGAACTTTTGGAAAAGCTCGTCAAAACCTATTTCTTCGTTAAGATTTTTAGAGACCCAGCAAAAAGTCCTAATCTTTTTGCCACATCAAGAGTTTCAGAAAAAGGCATTTCAGACCAAATCAAGGTACAAATATTCAAACCATTCTATACCATAAAGATTACTGATATGAGAATTGGACTTGCTACTTGCCAAAAATTTGTGCAAGCACACAACAAAATTATCAGTGTGAAGTCTGAAAAGGGCAGAGGGTCAACCTTCATAATTAAATTGCCCATGAACTGCAAAATGTGATTGAAAATATGTCTCTAAAAATAGAAGAACCTCTCTTACAGAGTCGCAGAAACCAAATTTGACTTTGCTTTTAACCTAAAAAATTGTGAAGTCTATACTCCACAGACGCTAATTAAAATTATTCACCGCTTAGAAGATATCTGTGAAGAAAAAATGAATAAAGTCAAGATTCCTAAATACTAATACAGCTAAGGCTAACTCCCTCTTTGTACTTCTTTTGTTTATATTATCAAAGGATATTAAATTTTTATGCGGGTTTATTTTATAATTAATTTCATCAAGGTAACAATGGGCATCCATTCTCCGTCTATCATTAGCTCTGCTCTGAGCGTACGTTTGTTCTTACCCAGAAAAATCCCTATTAAAACGTAACTGTAAATAATCCCGAAAAATAAGGCATACGTGAATCTTGTGAATAAACCTTCGAACTCGCAGAAAACTAACCAAAGTATCAGAGTGCTGTTTAATAGTAGCAAGAGGCTCTTCGCTTTTTTTGGGCCTAAAACTATTGGCAGAGTATTTATTCTCATGAGCGAATCTCCTTTGGCATCTAAGGCGTCGAATAAGATTGTGTTTACTGTTACTTGAATGAAAATGTACAAAAAAACTAAAGTAATTTTATCCAAACTGATGAGTTGTGCAGGTAACGGTAGAAAAGCGCCGTTCATGCTCCAAGTGAAAGCAACCAAAAAACTTTTGGCACCCAATACTTCTTTAAGTCGCGGTAACTTGGGTGACATTTTGACGCTATAAAACAGCCCAACGATAAATGGCGTGCCTAGAATTAGAACAGCAAATACCCCATTTAAGACCCCTAAAAAAAGGCTTACTATCATCGCTGCAATTGAGGGCACAATGTAGTATGAAGTCGATTTTGATGCTGTTTCGGGCCGGTTTATTGAGTCTTCTCTTTTATCTGTAGCTTTATTTAGATTATAAACCGAGAATACAGCAAGAAACGATGCAATTGTTAATTGATAATTTACTGGGGTTCCGTAAAGGAAGGATCCGAAAATAACAATGAGAGCTCCATCAAGCGACAGGAGCAAAGAGGTCGAAACGAGAAACTTCACAGTTCTCAGCAACATTTTTTTTACCTTTCGGACCCTGTGCACAAAAATTTCTTTGTGTTCAACAATTATTCTCTGTCTAATCTTATTCGGTGGTGTTTAAAGGGGTTATGAATTAAATTTATATGGTTAATTTAGAGATAGGCATAATTTCAAATCTATTTAGCGTCGTTTTGTCTTTATGGAAACCTGTTTGGTCGTTAGACTTTTCGTCAACAAAACGATAGTTCCAGCCGAACCCATGGAGACCTGGCTATCCAGGTTATGGAAGAGTCAAAGCACACAGAATCTTAGTATACGCTAGATTGAAAGGATTAGATAACGACACATGCATGATTGAACATCTGAAAAAGCATCGGAGGATAATTAAAACGCTAGGAGTAGACACAGAGCCTTATCGAACTAGTGTTGGACGATGATGGAGACGCTATCTTACGTCTTTGGAGAACCCTTCTAAAAGATATCAGGTAGCTTCAACTAGTGACTCAGCCTATTCTTCTAATTGTTGACTCAACATCGATAGTGGATCTTTACGATATGGACGCTAGATGGGGTCGCTCGAGCCGTGGAAAATTCAGAGGTTTCAAACTTCAGGCAGCAGTTAACCAAATAGGATTACCTTTGTTGTCAATCGTTAAACCAGGTAACCGTTGTAATTCGCCGTTTCTTCTCGGTCTCCTTGTGATTTGTAGGCAGATTTCGTTTTAGCTTATGCTGACTACAACTCGAAAACAAACAACAAAGCAGTCAAAACCATCGACGCAAAGCCCGTTATTGCTTTTAATCCTCGAATGGGATTCAACACAAGAAGATCAAACATACCCGACTTCTGAAGACTAAACTATGTGGGTTTAGCAGTTTAAAGGGCATCTCAAAGTAAACGTTTTCAAGCAATGCTGGATTAGGCCTAAAGGTTTGGTGAAGAAAACAGCTATGGGTTGGGCGGGACTAATAGGTTACGATATGGAAGCAATCAAAGCTTTATTGTTAGGCCAAAAAAGTCTCAAGTGCATGAGCAAGTACTGGGCTTAACCCAATAGTGGAACGATTATTATGCTCCAACATACAAACCCATTAATATAGACATGTTCCGACCCAGATATGCTCTTGGAAAACTTGGCTATCAAACTATAAAGAATTAGTTATGCACATCTCTAACATTTCTTTTAACCAAATATTGATGGCTCAATTTTTGTGCTATTTTTTAAGTAGTATTGATAAAGTTCTTCACCCCATTCAAGGGCTTCTCGATTTTGAGATATTAAATCCATGTTATCGTCATATTCCCCGTTGTTTTTAAAGAGCCCCAATGATAAATTCATTTCAGTGACAGTTAAGGCTACTTTTAGATCTTCTTTTAGAAATATTCTCAGTGTGCCTTCTCCGAAGTTTTTTTGGAGTTGGTCTACGTTGGCTGAAGCTAAGGTTTTTGTAAGAACACCGCTCGTAACTATAAATTCGACGGACTTGCCTTGTCTGAGTATTTCTTCTATAACTGGCACGTAATCTTTATGAAAAATTGGTGAAATTCCCTTGACTTTTGTTGATGTCATGAGGAGTTTAAGGAAGGAATTGTAGACATTATCCAGTTCTAGCATCTCTGCGTGGATCAGTGTTGAATCCTCTAGGGCGCTTATTTTGTGCCTCAAGTTAGGAGGCAGAGCTGTTACATCATGGGTTAGCCAAAATTCTTTGAATTTTTCAATAACCCTTGCTGTTGAACTTGCATCTTTGCACATTTCCGCTTCTAAGAGACCTAAAGAAGTTAATCGGTAGGTTCCACCGGATTTTGTTGTCAGACTCAAGCCTTCAAACTCCTTTATTAAATGCAAAATAGTTGACTCACTTGATTCGACGTCGGCGTGTATTTCTGATAGTTTCTTTTCTCCCTTTAGAAGACTGAGCAGTATCCGCAATTTAAGTCCTGATTTTAGCGGCCCAAGATAATCCATTTTAACCCTCTTGACTACAATCTGAAGAGTTGATATTTAAGGCTTATCTGATTGTAGTTCTTAAATCGAATTGTTAGTATTCAATGAGATTGAGGGCATTTCATTTTTTTGTTCGAATCAAACAATTTTGCTTGGTTATAACAAGGCTTATTAGTTAATATGCACTTAAGTGTACCAGTTGGGATACATTTTGGAGAAAAGCAATTCAAAATTAAAATGTTTTTCAATTGTCAAATGCGAATGTGGTTTTAAGATTCTTGTAGTTCCCAACTTGGCTGAAATGTCTCGTGTTATTGAGTTACATGCCGATTTACATGAGAAGATGAAAAGTGATCCAATAATAGCAGGGGAAGAATTCGCTCGTATTGAGGATTTGTTAACAACAAAAATTCTTCAAGCCGCTTGCGAGGCTGAACCTTTGAAGCATGAGTTTTTAAGCCTTAAACAAGATGAAAATTTCCTCGTGAAAAATATAAGCTTTCTTGTTGAGCAAGGCTTAGTTAAAAAAGAAAAACATAACGGAGTCATAACTTTCGCTATTACAGATTTTGGATCTAGAACGCTTGAGTTTTTTTCAAAATCCAAGCTACAATAATACACTGATACTATGCTCAGATGTTGTTTGAAGTTAAGTCCGTAGAAGTACTTAAGATGATTGTTGTCAATCATATCTTTCAGCTAAGAGTTTTTCGGATTGCCACAAACTTCATCAAATAAACCCCCAAAGAAAGAACACAGAGATCAAAGAAAAATGTGACTAAGTCGGTCTCTTCTATTCGCCTCCACCAAAATAGCCCAGAATTAAACCAATCTACAGAAAAAGAAAATTAAAGGAAATAGCACTTTTCAATTCTGGAATTTGGAACCCGTGGGATTAGAACCCATGGCAGGGTTTCCCATAAAAACATTCTTGGGACTCATATCGAATTCAGATTATGTAAAAACTTGAAGC